>NZ_AP017898.1:0-1200000 GCF_003609835.1 Sphingopyxis sp. FD7 | reverse complement strand
AGCTGGCACACCAGCTCGCCGCGCTTGCGCTCGCCGAGGACATTGCGGCAGTCGTCGAGGCCTCGCCGCTGCGCACCGCGGCGGCGCGGCAATTGCTCCACGTCGGCCTCGCCAACTATGCCGCGGGCGCGTTGCTCATGCCCTACGCCCCCTTCCGCGCCAGTGCGCGCACGGTGCGCCATGACATCGACCGGCTGCGGCTCGAATATGGCGTGAGCTTCGAGCAGACGTGCCACCGCCTCTCGACGCTCCAGCGTCCCGGCGCGCGCGGCATCCCGATGTTCTTCTGCCGCGTCGACATGGCGGGCAATATCACCAAGCGGCACAGCGCGACGCGGCTGCAATTCGCCCGCTTCGGCGGCGCCTGTCCCTTGTGGATTGTCCATGAAGCGGTCGCGATCCCCGACCGCATCCTGTTCCAGCTCGCCGAAACGCCCGATGGCCTCCGCTATGTGTCGATGGCGAAGGGGCTGGTGAAACCGTCGGGCAGCTATGCGCGGTCCCCGCGGCGCTACGCCGTGGCTTTGGGGTGCGAGGCGCAATATGCCGGTGATTTCGTCTATGCCGACGGGGTGGATGTGGGCGCGCCGCAGGCCGCAACGCGCATCGGCTCCTCGTGCCGTATCTGCCCGCGCGATGACTGCGACCAGCGTGCGTTTCCGCCAAGCGACCGGCCGATCCTGGTCGATCCGGACCGGCGCGATGTGGTGCCGTACCGGATTGGGTGAAGGAAGCTAAAACTGCCCCAAAGCCCGTTCGTGTCGAGCGACGTCGAGACACGAACGGGATTGGATCTTGTCCCGTCCTATTTCAGCAACACCAGCTCTTCGGCCATGCTCGGGTGCAGCGCCACCGTCGCGTCGAAATCCGCCTTGGTCAGCCCAGCTTTCACCGCGACTGCCGCGGCCTGCAATATCTCCGGCGCGTCGGGGCCAATCATGTGCAGGCCGACGACCTGATCGGTCGCGGCGTTGACGATCATCTTGTAGAGTGCGCGCTCGTTACGACCCGCAAGGACATTTTTCATCGCACGAAAATCGCTGGTGTAGACGCGAATCGAGCCCAGCTTGTTGCGCGCCTGGGCCTCGGTCATGCCGACCGCGCCGATCGGCGGGTGGCTGAACACCGCGCTCGGGACGTTGGCGTAATCGACGACGGTGGGCTTGCCGCCATAGACGCTGTCGGCAAAGGCCTGCCCCTCGCGGATCGCCACCGGAGTCAGCTGAATGCGGTTGGTGACGTCGCCGACGCCATAGATGCTCGGTACCGACGACTGGTTTTGCTCATCCACCTTGATGGCGCCCGCCGCATCGAGCGCAACGCCGACGTCTTCCAGACCGAGTCCCTTGGTGTTGGGGACACGTCCGGTCGCCATCAGCACCGCATCGGCGACGATCGGCTCGCAATTCTCCAGCAGCACGGTGAGCGACCCGTCGTCATTTTTTTCGATTGAGCGGAACGGCGCGTTGAACTTGAAATCAATGCCCTTGGTCATCGAAATCTGGAGCAAGCGGTCGCGGATCTGCTCGTCATAGCCGCGCAGGATCGTGTCGCCGCGGTTGACGATCGTCACCTTGCTGCCGAACTCGTTGAAGATGCCGGCAAACTCGTTGGCGATATAGCCGCCGCCCGCGATCACGACGCGCTTTGGCAGCGTTTCGAGATGGAACACCTCGTTCGACGTGATCGCATATTCGCTGCCCGGAAAATCCGGAACGTGCGGCCAGCCGCCGGTCGCGATCAGGATCCGTTCGGAGGTGAGTTCCTGCCCGTCGGCGAGGCGGACCTTCTGCGGTCCGACAACGGTCGCACGGGTCTTGAAGACCCTGACCTTGTGGTTGTCGAGCGTCTGGCCATAAAGACCCTCGAGCCGGTCGACCTCGGCGAGCACATTATCGCGCAGCACGTCCCAGTCGAAACGGCAATCGGGAACGTCCCAGCCGAACTTGCGCGCGTCCTTCAGGTCTTCGGCGAAATGCGCGCCATAGACGAGCAGCTTTTTGGGCACGCAGCCGCGGATGACGCAGGTGCCGCCGACCCGATGCTCCTCCGCCACGGCGACGCGCGCGCCGTGCGAGGCCGCGATGCGCGACGCGCGCACGCCGCCCGAACCCGCGCCGATGACAAAGAGATCGAAGTCGAAATCGGACATGAAGGAAACCCCTGATAGATCGCACAGCCATTCGCGGCCCGCGCCTATGTGGTTACGCGCGGGCGCGATGCCAATCGATTTCTGCGGTCAGGCTAATCGCCGAGCGCGGCTTTCATCAGCGCTAGCGTCGCCGGATCGAAGTCGGCCGTCCCTTCGGCAAGCCCCTTCGCCATCTCCTTGCCCAGCTCGACGCCGAACTGATCGAACGGGTTGATGCCGAGCAGCACGGCATTGGCGAAGACGCGATGCTCGTAAAAGGCGATCAGCGCGCCCAGGCTTCGCGGGGTGACCTGATCGAGCAGGATCGTGGTTGAAGGACGGTCGCCCGGATAGTTGCGCGCGCCGTCGTCGCTCGCGCGCCCGGTCATCAGCGCGGCACCCTGCGCGATGCAATTGGCGACAAGCGTTTCGTGATGCGCTTCGTCGAGCAGGTGATCGGGCTCGCGCGCGACGACGAATTCGACCGGCACCAGCTGCGTGCCCTGATGGAGCAGCTGAAACACCGCATGCTGGGCATCGGTGCCCACGCCGCCCCAGGTGATCGGCGCGCTTTGCCGCGCGAGCGGCTTGCCGTCCAGCGTGACCGACTTGCCGTTCGATTCCATCTCGAGCTGTTGCAGATAGTCGGGAAGCAGCCGCAGCCGTTCGTCATAGGCAAAGACCGCGCGCGTCTGGCAGCCGAGGCGGTTGGCGTAGATCTGGTCGGCGAAGGCGGCGAGCAGGCAGATATTGTCGGCGCCATCGGCGAGGCGAAAGTGGCGATCCATTTCCGCCGCGCCTTCGAGCAGGTCGGCGAAGGCGTCCCAGCCGAGCGCAAGCGCCGCGGGAAAGCCAATCGACGACCAGAGCGAATAACGCCCGCCGACGGTCTCGCTGAACGGCAGGATGCGCGTTTCGTCGATCCCCCATTCCATCGCGCGGCCCGGATTGGCGGTGAGCGCGATGAAACGGCCGACCGGATCGGCGACCCCCGCCTCGTCGAGCCATTGCAGCGCCGAATTGGCGTTGAGCAGGGTTTCGGTGGTGGTGAAGGTCTTGGACGCAACGGCAACGAGCGTATGTTCAGGACTGAACCTCGCAAACGCTTCGTCGAGCGCGGCGCCATCGACGTTCGAGACGACCGCGACGTCATAGCGGTCGCTGTGGCGGCCGAGCGCATCGACGAGCAGGTCGGGACCGAGCGCGGAGCCGCCGATGCCGATGTGGAGCAGGTGGCGGATCTCGCCGAACGCCCCTGCCTCGATCGCGTCGATCATCATTCGCATTCTTTGATGCAGCGCCTGCGCGGCATGGACCGTTTCGGGCGCGCCATCGCCACGCTCGGCGCTATGTTCGGCGGCGCGGTTCTCGGTCGGATTGGCGATACCCCCCGAAAAGAGCGTCTTGCGCCGCCCGCCGAAATCCTGCGCCTCGGCGAGGCCCGACAGGATTGCGAGAGCCGCGCCGTCGAGATGCGTCTTGGCGAAGTCGAAGCGGATGTCGGCGACGTTGCGCACGAGCACCTGCAAGCGCGCTTCGGGGTCGGCGGCGACCAGATCTGTCAGTTTCTGCGGATGCCAGTCGGCAAGGGCCTGCCAGGCGTCGGAGGCGGTCGTCATGGAATCGTCCTTGATTATCCGTTCGCGTCGAACAACGCCGGGACACCCGAAGCACGGCGCCACGACGATGGGCATCTCGCCTTCGCTCGATGCGAACGGGGTGAGATGTCGGCTCCTCTCTAGGCTCGCCACTCGCACGGCGCCAGCGTCATCCGCCGATATTCGCTTGACGTGGCATCCTATTCATCGCCAATGCCGCGGCATGACCGAAGCCAGCCTTGCCGCCGATAATTCCCCCTCGCCGTCCGCGCCGACGCCCGCGCCCGCGTCGGCGAAGGAAGAGGCCGTCGACACGGTGCGTTTCCTCGCGCTGCTCGCCATCGCCGTGCTGCTGTTCCGCAGCTTTTTCCTGTCACCCTTCAACATTCCATCGGAATCGATGCAGCCGCGGCTGCTGATCGGCGACTATCTGCTCGTGAACAAGATGGCCTATGGCTACACCAAACATAGCCTGCCGTTCAGCCTGCCGCTGATCCCTGGCCGCATTTTCCCGCGCACACCCGAACGCGGCGATGTCGTGGTGTTCAAAGCGCCGCCGGCGGCCGACAATGACTATATCAAGCGCGTGATCGGCCTTCCCGGCGACAGTGTCGAGCTGCGTGACGGCATCGTCTGGCTCAACGGCAAGCCGTTGCCACGCGAGCCCATGCCCGATTTCGTGATCCCGGTGACGCCGAACATGATCGAAGCCGCGCGCGCATCCGGCACGCTGCCCTGCTATGCGATGGAGTTCGAGGAGGTCGGGCCGGACGGCCAGCGCCAGTGCCGCTACAGGCAGTTCCGCGAAACGCTGCCGAACGGCAAGAGCTATGCGATCCTCGACATCGTGCCCATCGCCGAGGACAATGTGCCGCTCATCATCGTGCCCGAAGGACATTTGTTCCTGATGGGCGATAATCGGGACCGCAGCGCCGACAGCCGCTTTCCGGCGATGGAAAATCAGGGCATCGGCCTGGTTCCTGAAGAAAATCTGGTGGGACACGCGCTCGTCAGCATGTTCTCGACCGACGGCTCGGCGAGCTGGATCAATCCGATCAGCTGGTTCACCGCGGCGCGCTGGAATCGCATCGGGGACGGTTTTTGAGCGACCCTCTCGACACCAGGGCGCTCGCCGAGATCATCGGCTGCACCCCGGACGACCCTACGCTTTACGACCTTGCGCTGACGCACGGCAGCACCGGGCGCGCCGATTATCAGCGGCTGGAGTTTCTGGGCGACCGCGTGCTGGGGCTGGTGCTGGCATCCGAACTCTACACGCGCTTTCCGGCCGCGAGCGAGGGTGAGATGTCGTCGCGGCTGCATGTGCTGGCATCGGGCGCGACCTGCGCCGCGATCGCGCAGCGGCTCGATCTGCCGTCGCTCATCCGCTTCGGCGCGCAGGCGCGGAGCGATGGCGGCCGCTACAGCGACAATATCGCCGCCGACGCGATCGAGGCGCTGATCGGCGCGCTGTATCTCGACCGGGGCATCGACGCGGCGCGCGCCTTCATCCTCGCCGAGTGGGGCGCAATGATCGACGGGCAGCAGGCCGCACCGAAGCATCCGAAAGCCGCGCTCCAGGAATGGGCGCTCGCGCGCGGTCGCCGCCCGCCCGAATATGAGATCGTGTCGCGCGAAGGCCCCGACCACGCCCCGCGCTTCCGCGTCGCCGTTCGCGTCGGCAAGCTGGCGCGCGCCGAAGCCGAGGGCGCGAGCAAACAGGCCGCCGAAAAGGCAGCGGCGGCGGCGCTGCTCGCCGAACTCGAAGGACAGGAAAAATGACCCAGCGCTGCGGTTTCGTCGCGGTCGTCGGCGCGCCCAACGCGGGCAAATCAACCCTCGTCAACGCGCTTGTCGGCCAGAAGGTGGCGATCGTCAGCCCCAAGGCGCAGACCACGCGCACGCGGCTGATGGGCGTCGCGATGGAGGGCGAGACGCAGATCATCCTGATCGACACACCGGGCATATTCGCTCCCACCCGCCGCCTCGACCGCGCGATGGTCGCCGCCGCCTGGGGCAGCCTCGAGGAAGCCGAAGCGATCCTTGTCATGGTCGATGCCGCGGCGAGACTGACCGGCCGCGTCGAGCGCGTGCTCGAAGGCGTCGCGGGGCGGTCCGAGAAGAAATATCTGATCCTGAACAAGATCGACCTGACCAGGAAGGACAAGCTGCTCGCCATCGCGACCGAATTGAACGCCAGGGTCGCCTTTGACGAAACCTTCTTCATTTCGGCGAGCAGCGGCGACGGCGTTCACGAACTCAAGACGCATCTGGCGAAGCTGATGCCCGAAGGCCCATGGCATTTCCCCGAGGATGAGGTCAGCGACGCCCCCGAGCGGATGCTTGCCGCCGAAATCACGCGCGAGCAGCTCTATCGCCAGCTCCACGAGGAATTGCCCTATCAATCGACCGTCGAGACCGAGCTGTTCAAGACGCGCCCCGACGGCAGCGCCGAAATCCATCAGCAAATCTATGTCGCGCGCGACAATCAGCGCGCGATCGTGCTGGGCAAGGGCGGTGCGCGCATCAAGGAAATCGGCGCCCGCGCGCGCGCCGAGCTGAGCGAGTTGATGGGCCGCAAGGTCCATCTGTTCCTGCACGTCAAGGTCAAGGAAAATTGGGACGAGGACCGCAGCGTCTATCGCGACATGGGGCTCGACTGGGTGGATTAAGGTTGGCGCCGCACTCTACCTGCTGAGGCGCGCCGCCCTTTCAAATGTCAGGAAAAGTCAGCCCGATGCGGCCGCCGTTCTGCGGCTCCCGTCGGATGGCCGCAGTCGGTTCCTGCGCGCGTCCACAGGCCTGCCGGGCATGGCATTTGTCCACATTTGAAAGCGCCGGGATGAAGGCTGCCACAGCCGGGCGATGTAGGACAGCGTTTTTGGTGGCCGGTGTGGGGTGGATTCCGGCCTTTCCCTTATCCGTCATCCCGGCCTTCGCCGGGATGACGATAGAGTTGAGGGCAGCTTCCGGTCGCATCCGGCCGCTCCGGTCCGCGGGGGCGAGACCGCTGCTACCCTCCGGCCTTCTTCTTTGCCGGCGCCTTTTTCGCGGCGGGCTTTTTTGCCGGGGTCTTCTTCTTCGCTGCCGCCTTTTTCTTGCCCTTCGCCGGTCCCTTCGCCGCGCGCGCGTCGATCAGCGCGATCGCTTCCTCCATCGTCAGTGTCGCGGGGTCGGCGGTCTTGGGCAAGGTCGCATTGGTCGTGCCGTCGGTCACATAGGGACCGAAGCGTCCTTCCATCAGCTTCATCTCGCCCCCGCTCACCGGGTGCGGGCCGAAACTGTTGAGCGGTTCCGCCTTGGTCCGCCCGCGCCCGCCGCCGTTCGCCGCCTCGGCGATGCGCACGACGGCGGCGTTCATGCCGATGTCGAAGATTTCGGCGGTGCTGGAAAGCTTCGCATATTTGCCGTCGTGGAGCAGATAGGGGCCATAGCGTCCCAGCCCCGCGACGATCGGCTTGCCCGTTTCGGGATGCACCCCGACTTCGCGCGGCAGGCTCAAGAGCCGCAGCGCATAATCAAGGTCGAAATCCTCGACCGGAATGTCCTTGGGGATTGACGAGCGTTTTGCCTCCTTGCCCTCGCCGAGCTGGATATAGGGGCCGAAGCGCCCGCTGCGCCGGGTGACTTCCAGTCCGCTGTCGGGATCGGTGCCCAGCGTCTCGGGGCCGTTATCCGCCTCGCCATGGCCGCCCGGCTGCGCGAACTTCCGCGTGAACTTGCAGTCGGGATAGTTGCTGCATGCGATGAACGGCCCGAACTTGCCGCCGCGCAGCGCCAGCTTGCCGGTGCCGCAATTGGGGCAGAGCCGGGGGTCGCTGCCGTCGCCCTTGTCGGGAAAGAGATAGGGGCCGAGGAACTCGTCGAGCGCCGCCGTGATCTCCGACGGCTTCTGCTCCATCACCTCGCCCGTGCGCGGCTTGAAATCGCGCCAGAAGCGTTCGAGCACCGCCTGCCACTGCGCGCGGCCGCCCGACACATCGTCGAGCTCTTCCTCGAGCCCCGCGGTGAAGTCGTAACCGACATAACGGGTGAAGAAGCGTTCGAGGAACGCCGTCAGCAATCGCCCGCTCTCTTCGGGAATGAAGCGGTTCTTTTCGACCGTCACATAGGCGCGGTCCTTGAGCACCTGGAGGATCGAGGCATAGGTCGACGGGCGCCCGATGCCGAGCTCTTCCATCTTCTTGACGAGGCTCGCCTCCGAATAGCGCGGCGGCGGCTGCGTTTCGTGGCGTTCGACCTCGACGCCGGTTTTGGCCGGCGCGTCGCCCTTTGCCATCGCGGGCAGCAGGCGCGCGTCGTCGTCGTCGGAACTGTCGTCGCGGCCCTCGTCATAAAGGGCGAGGAAGCCGGGGAACTTCACCACCTGCCCTGTCGCGCGCAGCACCGTCTTGCCGGTGCCGTCGGACAGATCGACGCTGGTGCGTTCGAGCCGCGCCGACGCCATCTGGCTCGCGAGCGCGCGCTTCCAGATCAGCTCATAGAGCCGCGCATGGTCGCCGCTGCCCGCCTTGTCCTTGCTGAAATCGGTCGGACGGATCGCTTCATGCGCTTCCTGCGCATTTTTCGCCTTGGTCTGATATTGGCGCGGCTTGTCGGGGACATAGCCGCCGTCGTAGCGCGTCGCGATCGCCTTGCGCGCCGCGCTGATCGCGCTGCCGTCCATCTGGACGCCGTCGGTCCGCATATAGGTGATCGCGCCATCTTCGTAGAGCGCCTGCGCGATGCGCATCGTGTGGCTGGCCGAAAAACCGAGCTTGCGCGCGGCCTCCTGCTGCAAGGTCGAGGTGGTGAAGGGCGGCGGCGGATTGCGCGTCAGCGGCCTGGTCTCGACCGCATCGACGGTGAAATGCCCCGCCTTCACATCGGCCTCGGCGGCGCGCGCATCGGCTTCGCTGGTGATCGACAGCCGCTCGATCTTGTCGCCTTTCCAGCGCGACAGGCGCGCCTTGAACGGCGTGCCGCCCATTTCGAACAGGCCGGTGACCGACCAGTATTGCTGCGCAACAAAGGCTTCGATCTCGCGCTCGCGCTCGACCACCAGTCGCAGCGCGACCGACTGGACGCGCCCCGCCGATTTGGCGCCGGGCAGCTTGCGCCACAGCACCGGCGACAGGGTGAAACCGACGAGATAGTCGAGCGCGCGCCGCGCGCGATAGGCGTCGATCAGGTCGGTGTCGAGCGCGCGCGGGTGCGCCATCGCCTCGGTCACCGCCTGTTTGGTGATCGCGTTGAAGGTCACGCGATCGACCGCGGCTGGCAGCGCCTTCCTGCTGCGCAGCAATTCCTGCACATGCCAGCTGATCGCCTCGCCCTCGCGGTCGGGGTCGGTCGCGAGGATCAGGCGGTCGGCGCCCTTCGCCGCGTCCGATATTTCCTTCAGTCGCTTTGCCTTGTCGGGATAAAGCTGCCACTGCATCGCAAAGCCGTCGTCGGGATCGACCGACCCGTCCTTCGGCGGCAGGTCGCGGACATGGCCATAGCTCGCCAAAACCTTGAAATCGCGACCGAGATATTTCTCGATCGTCTTTGCCTTGGCCGGCGATTCAACAATTACCAACTGCATTCAAAACCATCCCCGTCACCGGCGCTCACATGTACGCGCGAGGGTGGCGGGGATCGTTTGATTCCGTCAAGCGGCTTTTTGCGTCACCCATCCTGCCATCTGAAATCGGCGGGCAGGATACATTTGCCCCGGTCATATTCGCCGACGCGCCGGATGATCTCGCTATCGTCGGGCTCGATCCGGCGGCCGCTGATCTGGGCGTCGATTACGCGGCGGACGAGCGCGTCGAGGCGGGTGACGAGATAGCAGTCGATCGCGGGCGGCGCATGCGGATTGCCGACGCCACTGTCGTCGGTCAGGAACAGGTAGCGCGACTGCGTCGCCGCCGCCATCGCACGCATCGCATATTCGGCCTTGTCGGCGACGCCCGAGGCGGCGACCGGCGTGATGTGGATGCGTTTCGCGCGCGCCGCCTCCGCCGCGACCCAGGTGCGAGCGAACCTGTCGTCGTGCGGCGGCGCGTCGGCGACGAGCAGCAGCGACTTCACCGCGTCGGGGCGCCAGTCCTGCGCCACCGCGCGGATCAGCGCCCGGTCCATCGCCTCGGGATAGTCGCCGCCGCCATTCGCCTGCTGACGCGCCAGCGCACCCTGGACGCGGCCGATGTCGCGGTCGAAAGCGACCGTGCGCGTCACATAATCGTCGCCGAGGTCGCGATAGAAGACGAAGCCGACGCGGATGTCGAGGTCGCGGTGCTTCGCCGCGATCGCGCCGATGATCGAGCGCGTTTCGGCCTGCAAATAGCGGATTTCGTCACCCATGCTGCCCGTGGTGTCGATGACGAGCATCAGGTCGAGTTTGGTGGCTTTCGTCGCGGCGCGGTTTGCCGTGAGCCCAACGACTTGCCCGCCAGCGGCATGGCTGACGAGCACGGGCCGCGCGTCGGCGATCATGTGCCCAGCCTTGCGTGCCGACACGTCGATCCGCTCGCTCAGCCGGTCGAGGCCGGGAAAGAAGACCGCGCTGCCGTCGGCGTGCGTCGCCATGGTGATGCTGTTGCCGTCGCTGCACGTCACGGTCACGTCGGCGAAGGGGATCGGCTGGCCGTTGCGGTCTGCCACCTTCACCGTCACCACGCGCGTCGTATCGACGCGCGGCAGATCGCGCACCTCCTGCCCCAGATTGGCGCTGCGATTCACATAGGCGGCGTAGAGTTCGGGATTGAGCAGGTCGTCATGCTCGCCGGCCGTCAGAATGCCCGATTGCGGTTGCGGCTGCGGCCATGGGCGCGGCGGGACCGGAGGGCGAATGCGGGCATCGGCCGGCGACGATGCGACAGGCGGCGCGGCATCGGCCGATACCCGCGATCCGGTCACGACGACGTCCGGCGCCGACCCCGCGCTCTCATAGGATGGCGACGGAGCCGTCGGCGCGGGCGGCGGTGGTGGTGGCGGGGGCGGCGGTGGAACGGGCTCGGCGATCGCCATCGGGTCGCCGTCGCGTCCGCTGCGTCCCTCGGTCTTGTGGCCCGTCTCCGATTGCCGGTTCGGTGTCACTTCAGGGTCCAGCTGCGGCAGCGGAGCGGCATTGCGGCAATAGGCCTGTCCGCGCTCGGTCGTTGGCTGGGCGATGGCGGGGGGAATGGGAGCGGGCGCGCTGGCCAGCACGGCAACCAGAGTGACACTCGTCAGAAACCGGCTTCGCATCAACCACCTCCCCGCATGTGATACAATATCATCAGCTTGTCGCGTCACCGCTGAACCGTGGCTGAACCGCGATGAACCGATAATGCAGCGATAATCCGACGCTGTGCGGCGCATCACAGAAGCGAGATTTTGGCTCCGGCATGGCGCTCGACCCGCCCCGCGAGCTCCAGCTCGAGCAGCACGAGCTGAACCGCCGCGGCATCCTGCCCCGACTGGCGCACCAGTTCGTCGACCGCCACCGGCGTCGGGCCGAGCAGTTCGACCAGCGCGCGCCGCTCGCCATCCGCGGGCTCGGCCACCGGCGCCGCGACGAAAGCCCGGCCCGGCTCGCGGACCATGCGGCGGTCGATCGGGCCGATCGCCTCGAGCACATCGTCGATCGTCTGGATCAGCGTCGCCCCTTCGCGGATCAGCTGGTTGCAGCCCTGCGCGCGCGGATCGAGCGGCGAGCCGGGCACCGCCATCACTTCGCGGCCATAGTCGCCCGCGCGCCGCGCGGTGATGAGCGAACCCGATTTCGGCGCCGCCTCGATCACCACCGTGCCATGCGCCAGCCCCGCGATGATCCGGTTGCGCGAGGGGAAATGGCGCGCGAGCGGCTCGGTGCCCGGCGGCTGTTCGGCGATCAGCAGCTGATCGCTTGCGATCTTTTCCTGAAGCGCGGCATTTTCGGGGGGAAAGGCGATGTCGATGCCGCTGGCGATGACGCCCACCGTCGATCCGCCCATCGCACCGACATGCGCCGCGGTATCAACCCCGCGCGCCAGGCCGCTCACGACGGTCACACCCTGTCCCGCCAGGTCGGCGGCGAGCTGGCGGGCGAAACGGCAGGCGATGGCCGACGCGTTGCGCGCGCCGACGATGGCGACGCACGGGCGGTGCAGCATCGCGGTATCGCCGCGCACGACGATGACGGGCGGCGCGCCTTCGACCGCGCGCAGCAGCGGCGAATAATCATCCTCGTCGCTGAATATATGGCGCGCGCCGAGCGCCGCGACGCATTCGATCTCGCGTTCCGCAATCTCGGCAGGCGCGATCCGCGCTTTCCCTGCCCCGCCGCGCAGCACGAGGTCGGGCAGCGCTTCGAGCGCGGCCACGCCCGATCCGAAACGCTGCATCAACTGGTGCCAGCTGACCGGGCCGACATGCGGGGTGCGGATCAGCCGCAGCCGCGCCAGCCGCTCGGCGTCGCTCACGCGCGCTCTTTCGCGGCGCCGATGCGCGGTTCGGTCCCGGCGCGCAGCCGGGCGATATTCTCGCGGTGCCGCCACAGCACGATCACCGCAAGTCCGGCGAGCCCCACGGCATAGACCGGGTAGCCGAACAGGAACGCCGCGACCGGCGCCGATACCGCGCCCAGCATCCCGCCGAGTGAGGATATCCGCAGCAGCAGCACCGCACCGAGCCACACCGCCGCAAAGACCAGGCCGATGGGCCAGGCGAGCGCGAGCGCGAGGCCGAGCAGCGTTGCCACGCCCTTGCCGCCGCGAAAGCCGAGCCACACGGGATAGCAATGGCCGATCATCGCCGCGGCGCCCGCGATCATCGCGGCATGGTCGCCGAGTTCGGGCGCGAAGTGGCGCGCGAGCAGCACCGCCGCCGCGCCCTTGGCGCCGTCGAGCAGCAGCGTCGCCGCCGCCAGCCCCTTGCGCCCCGTGCGCAGCACATTGGTCGCGCCGATATTGCCCGACCCGATCTGCCGCAGATCGCCCGCGCCGAACGCGCGCGTCAGCAACACGCCGAAGGGGATGGAGCCGAGCAGATAACCGCCGGCGATCAACAGATAGATGGTCATCACACTCCCCGCTTCGTTCGCCTTCCCTTTTGGCGGGGTTGGCGGGAGCAATCAACGGATTCGGGCACATCGCGATCCGAAATGGATAAACCCGTCATCCCGGCGAAGGCCGGGATCTCACCCTCGCTTCCTTCCGCACCGGCGAGGTGCCGGCTTTCGCCGGGACGACGGAGAAGATTGAGAGCCTTTGCATCGCCTGCTAGGCGACACACATGCACCCACCCGTCCCCGACGCGCCGATCCTTTTCTTTGACAGCGGCCTTGGCGGGCTGACCGTGCTCGGCCCGACGCGCGCGCTGTTGCCGACTGCGCCGATCGTCTATGCCGCCGACTATGCCGGCCTGCCCTATGGCAAGAAAAGCGACGAGGAGCTTGCGGCGCGCGTCCCCGCCTTGCTCGGGCGGCTTGTCGAGCGTTACCAGCCGCGGCTCGCGGTCATCGCATGCAACACCGCCTCGACGATCGCGCTGGGCCATGTCCGCGCCGCGCTCGACCTGCCGATCGTCGGCACCGTCCCCGCGATCAAGCCCGCCGCCGCAATGACCCGCAGCGGCGTCATCGGCGTGCTCGGCACCGAAGCGACGGTGCGCCAGCCCTATGTCGACGATCTGAGCGCGCGCTTTGCCGGCGGCAAGACGGTGCTGCGCCACGGCAGCCCCGGCCTCGTCACCGGCGCCGAGGCGAAGCTGCGCGGCGAGGCGGTCGATCCGGAGGTGATTGCGCGCGCGGTCGCGGGGCTCCGCGATCAGCCGGGAGGCGACGCGCTCGATGTCGTCGTGCTCGCCTGCACCCATTTCCCGCTGCTGAAGCCCGAATTGCAGGCGGGTTTCGGCCCCGGCGTCGCGCTGATCGACGGCGCGGAAGGGATCGCGCGGCGTATTGCGCATCTGACCGAAGGGCAGCGCTGGCCCGCAACGGCGGCGCCGGGCATCGCGGTCTTCACGCGCAGCGACGACCGGCAACCGCCGCCGCTTGCCGCGCTCGCGCCCTATGGCATCGGATCGATCGAGACGATCTGATCGGACAATTTGTCCCGGATCTGCGAATCGTTCGCACTGGCCTTTGACGCTTTTCGGCGTTATTGGCCCGCATGTTAACAGCCGCCGGGGGAGCGGCGCCCAGAGCTTGACTGGCACCTGACTGCGGGGCTGAAACGTGAATTACAACGACATTTTCGCTCGCGCGATCGACCGGCTGCACGAAGAGGGACGCTACCGCGTCTTCATCGACATTCTGCGCAACAAGGGCGCATTTCCCAACGCGCGCTGCTTTGCGGGCCACAATGGGCCGAAGCCGATCACCGTCTGGTGTTCCAACGACTATCTCGCGATGGGCCAGCACCCCAAGGTGGTCGAGGCGATGGAGGCGGCGCTGCACGACGTCGGCGCGGGATCGGGCGGCACGCGCAACATCGGCGGCAACACCCATTATCACGTCGACCTGGAGGCCGAACTCGCCGACCTGCACGGCAAGGAGGGCGCGCTGCTCTTCACCTCGGGCTATATCTCGAACGAGGCGACGCTCGGCACGCTCGGCAAGCTGCTCCCCAACTGCATCATCTATTCGGACGAACTGAATCACGCCTCGATGATCGCGGGCATCCGCAATTCGGGCTGCGAAAAGCGCGTGTGGCGCCACAACGACCTTGCGCATCTGGAAGAGATGCTCGCCGCCGACGATCCCGAAGCGGCGAAGCTGATCGCCTTTGAAAGCGTCTATTCGATGGACGGCGACGTCGCGCCGATCCACGCGATCTGCGACCTCGCCGAAAAATATAACGCGCTCACCTATTGCGACGAAGTCCATGCCGTCGGCATGTACGGGCCGCGCGGCGGCGGCATCACCGATCGCGACGAAGCCGCGCATCGCGTGACGATCATCGAAGGCACGCTGGGCAAGGCGTTCGGCGTGATGGGCGGCTATATCGCCGCCGACAGGAATATCATCGACGTGATCCGCAGCTACGCGCCGGGCTTCATCTTCACGACCAGCCTGTCACCGGTGCTTGTCGCGGGCGTGCTCGCCAGCGTGCGGCACCTCAAGCAATCGAGCGTCGAGCGCGAGGCGCAGCAGGCCGCCGCCGCTTATCTGAAGCAATGTTTCCGCGACGCCGGCCTGCCGGTGATGGATTCGACGACGCATATCGTCCCGCTGATGGTCGGTGACCCGGTGCGCGCCAAGAAGATCAGCGACATATTGCTCGCCGAATATGGCGTCTATGTGCAGCCGATCAATTTCCCGACCGTGCCGCGCGGCACCGAACGCCTGCGCTTCACCCCCGGCCCCGCGCATGACGAGGCGATGATGCGCGAATTGACGTCAGCGCTCGTCGAAATCTGGGACCGGCTGGAATTGCAGCTCCAGAAGGCGGCGTGACGACCACGCCCGGTTTTGACGAGGTCGTCGTCGGACGACGCTCGATCCGCGGCTTCCTCGACAAGCCCGTTCCCAAGGCGCTGATCGCCGAAATCATCGCCGTGGCGATGCGCGCGCCGTCGTCGTTCAACAATCAGTGCTGGAACTTCTCGGTCGTGACCGGCGCGCCGCTCGACGCGATCCGCCGCGGCAATACCACGGGCATATTGGCAGGCAAGCCCGACAGCCGCGAGTTTCGCCGCTTCGACAAGGTTCCCGACGAACATCGCGGCCGTCAGGTGGAGATCGCCAAGCAATTGTTCGGCGCGATGGGCATCGAACGCGACGACAAGGATGCGCGGCAGGACTGGGTGCTGCGCGGCTTTCGCCAGTTCGATGCGCCGGTCAGCATCGTCGTCACCTATGATCGGGTGCTGCTGGGCAGCGACATCGCGCCGTTCGACTGCGGCGCGGTGACCAACGCGCTCGTCAACGCCGCCTGGTCGCGCGGGCTTGGCTGCGTGATCAACAGCCAGGGGATCATGCAAAGCCCGGTCGTGCGCGAACATGCGCGCATTCCCGACGATCAGGTCATCATGATCTGCGTCGCGATGGGTTGGCCCGACGCCGATTTTCCCGCGAACGCGGTGGTGTCGAACCGCAAGAGCGTCGAAGAAGCGGTGCGGTTCGTCGGGTTCGACGATTGACCGGCAGCAGCGGTTGACGCTTGTGCGAATCCCGGCGGGCGCTAGTCTTTCCGGCGGTTCCCGCGCTCCCTGCACAAAGGTTTTGCATGGCCGTTCAACGCTATAGCTATACCGCGATCACGCTCCACTGGCTGATCGCGCTGCTCCTCGCCTTTCAGATTGCGCTCGGCTGGGCGCTCGAAGGCAATAACAGTCCCGAGCTGTTTCAGCGGTTCCAGCTCCACAAATCGGTCGGCATCGCGATCCTGCTGCTCAGCCTCGCCCGCCTCGCCGCGCGCGTCGTCATGCAGCGTCCGCCCGCGTCCGACGGCCCGGCGTGGACGCGCGCGCTCGCGGGCTTGGTCCATAGCCTGTTCTATGTGGTGATGATCCTTGGCCCGATTACGGGCTGGCTGCTCGTGTCGACCGCGAAGGTTCAGGTGCCGACCTTGCTGTTCGGTATTGTGCCCTGGCCGCACCTTCCCGTCGGTCGCGGCTGGCACGAACCCGCCGAAGTGGTCCACGAGGCGATGGCGTGGCTGGCGATCGGGCTGTTCCTGCTGCACGTCGCGGGCGCGCTCCGCCACCAGTGGCTGCTCGGCAAGCCCGAGCTTCAGCGCATGATCCCGTCGGCGCGCGGCAAGGCCGTGGGAGCGGCCGTGATCGCATTGGCTCTCATCGGCGGCGCCTTCGCTGTGGGCTCAAGCGTCTATCCCGACCGCGAGCGCGCCGCACCCGCCGAACCGGTCATCTCCGATACAGCACAGGCCGAGCCCGTCGCGCCTCCCGCGCCGGTCGAGGCCGAAAAGGCGGAAGCGGCCGAAGCCCCTGACAGCGATCCCGCCGCCGAGCCCGAGGAAGAGGCAGAGCCGCTCGCAGACTGGACGGTGGCGCCGGGCGGCCGCCTTGGCTTTACCGCGCGCTGGAATGGTGAGGCGGTCGAGGGACGTTTCGATCGCTGGCGCGCCGACATCCGGTTCAGCCCCGACCAGCTTGCTGCGTCGCGCATCAGCGTGAAGGTCGACCTCACGTCCGCCGATACCGGCGACGGCCAGCGCGACGATTCGCTCAAGAGTAGCGACTTCTTCAATACCGCCGCATATCCGAGCGCGACCTTCACCGCGCGCGACATCCGGCACCTCGACGGCGACCGCTATGAAGCGCGCGGCACGCTCGACCTGCGCGGCGCCAGCAAACCCGCGACGCTGCGCTTCACGCTCCGGATCGAAGGCGACCGCGCGCGCGTGGGCGGCACCGCGCGGATCGACCGCACGGCGTTCGGTGTCGGTCAGGGCGAATGGGCCGCGACCGACGCGATTGCGGCGGAGGTCGATGTCGCCTTTGCCTTCACGGCAACGCGCCCCGCGCGCTGAGCGCAGCCGGGTATCAGCCGCGCGCGATGCCGCCGCGGATCGCGTAACCGCGATAGAGGCTGCGGCAATGGCCCGCGCTGCCCATTTCCCTGGCCAGCCCCGCGATCATCGGCGCCAGCTCGGCGCGCGGCGCGACGTGGAATTGCGCGAGCCAGCCGAACAGCGTGCGGCGCCAGACGCGCGGCAGGCGATCCTGCTGCCCGAAATCGACGATCTCCAGCCGCCTGCCCGGCGCGACGCAGCGCGCCGCATGGACGAGCGCCGCTTTCCAGTCGGGGATCATCGACAGCGTATAGCTGATGAATACGCGGTCGAAGGTCGCGCGGCCGAACAGCGCCTGGGGGTCGAAATCGCAGGCATCGCCGCGCGCCAGCTTCGCGTCGATGCCCGCCCTGCCGAGCGACGTCCGCGCTGTCGCCAGCATCGCGTCCGAAATATCGACGCCGAACAATTGAGCCTCCGGCCACGCCTTGCCGACCGCAACCAGATTGCGCCCCGTGCCGCAACCGATCTCGAGCACCGAGCCGCCGCGCGGCGGCGCCAGCTCGGCGATCAGCCCGTCGCGGCCGAGCAGATAATATTTGCGCGTGAGGTCATAGATGTGCCGCTGCGTGCGATAGACGCGGTCCATCAGTTCGCCATGCGCCGCCGTCATGCACCCGCGCCCTTCAGCACATAGAGATGGACGCCGCCATAGATCGCCGAACGATCGCGGCGCGTATAATCGCGCGAGGCGTCTTCGCGATATTCCCAGCGGTCGAGCAGGTCGGCGGGGAGCCGCCCCGGCAGCAATGTCGGTTCGGCGGCGGTGCGGAACAGCACGCGCGCGCCAGGCCGCGCGGTGCGCGTGACCTCGGCCCATAGCGCGATGAGCTGCGCATCGCTCATCCAGTCCTGCGCATCGAGGAAGATATAGCGGTTGAAGCTGGCCGCATCGGCGGCGGCGAGCATATCGGTCATGTTCGCGTGGAGCATCGTCACCCGCCCGGCACGCGCCTTGACCGCGGCATAATTGGCCGCCTGCAGATAGGGCGGCAGCGGCACGGTCACGCCCTTGCCATAGCCGCGCCCGAACGCCTGCCAGGCAAAATAATTGTCCTTGAGCGGAAAGTCGCACGCCAGCTTTTCGAGCCGCGCGCGCAGCACATCGGCCATCGGTCTGCCGCCCGCCAGCGCATCATATTGCGCGGGCGGGATGCCGAGGCCGAAGAGCGACGAGCGCTGGTCGGTGACCCAGCGGATGAACTTGCGGTCAAAGAAAGGTGCGAACTTCGCGTCGAAAATCGCGCGCTGCTCCTCGATGCTCTGGGCTTCGAGAAACTGGCGCGGATCGACGCGGTGCATCCGCGCGACCAGATGCGCAAGACCGATGAAATTGCCGAGCAGGCCGCGCTTGTAGAGCCCGTGCGCGAAGCCGTTGATGCGGCGGCGCCCGACCAGATCGCGCCCCTCCCAATAGCGGCGGCTCGTTTCGTCGAGGTGCGGGCGCACGAAGGCGCGGTAATCGGCGATGTTCGCCGCGCTGTCGGCATCGGCGAAGAAGCGGCGGAAGCTCAGATAATCGGGAAGCCGCTCGATCGCGACGCGCTTGAGATGATTGAGCGCGACATGCGCGGTGTTGAGGTCGACCGCGACGATCTCCGCGGGGTCGGCGGTCAAGTAGGAAAAGACGTTGCAGCCGCCGCTCGCGATCGTCGCGATGCGGTGGCCCCGCTCGATCGCCAGCGCCTCCATGTCCACCACCGGATCTTCCCAGATCTGCGCATAGACAAGCCCCCTGAACGCGAGCGCAAAGGCGCGGTCGAGCAGGCGCTGATTCTGTTCGGCGTCGGTGCGGACGACCGCGGCGGCGATTTTCCTGTTGGGCTGGCTGGCCATGCTGCGCGACTCCCGGAACGGATGTTTCCGAGGCTGCGCATGGCACGCTTTGTTGCGATTCGCGCGACGGTTCGATGACAAATCGGCGACAGACGCGACAAATGATGATCCTCCCTGTTGCGAAGCGATGGGGAGGATTATCGGTGGGCCTTTAATCCCGGCAATAGCCCTCGCCCGGTTTGACCATCAGGCAATCGGTCTTGCCCGCAAGATATTTGAGCCCCGTCTCGTCGCCGCTGGCCCGGCGCAGGGTCAGGTCTTCACCGCCGCGGATAAACCGGATCCCATGCTCGCTGTCGGTGCCGTCATAGCTGCCCCTGGTGTCGAGGTCCGACTGCATCTCCAGCCTGTATCGGCCCGGTTCCGCAGGCGTGATCGTCGCATACATGCCTTCAACGCCAGTCCACTTGCCCGCCCAGCTCGCAAAGCGGTGCGACGCGGCGGCGTCCGCTTCCTCCGCCGGGACCGTCTCGACCGGCACCGTTTCAGTCGTAGCGTCAGCGGGCGCCGGTGCCTCGGCCTTTTCGCAGCCGGTGAGCAGGATCGCGGCAGCAGCGGCAGCCATCGTCAGACTCTTGTGCATCGTCTTTCTCCTTTGCCACGCAAACGCCCGATGCGCGCGAAGTTTCCTATTCGCCGATGATTTCGGCGAATTTCAGCGGATCGACATTGCCGCCCGACAGGGTGACGAGCGTTGCATCGGTCGGCGTCACCTTGCCCGCCAGCACCGCGGCGAGCGCCGCCGCGCCGCCGGGTTCGATGACCAGGTGCAGTTTCTCGAAGGCAAGCCGCATCGCGTCGCGCACTTCGCTGCGCGTGACGACGACGCCGCGCACGCCGCGCGCCCGGAGCACCGCAAAATTGATCGGCCGCGTCTCCGGCGTCTGGAGCGCGTCGCATTCGGTGGGAAAGGCCAGATCGTCGACGCTCAGGATTTCGCCCGCGGCCAGACTGCGCGTCACATCGTCCCAGCCTTCGGGCTCGACCGCGATCAGCTCGGCGTCGGGACAGGCGAGCGCGAGGCCCGCCGACAGCCCGCCGCCGCCACAACAGGCGACGATCCGGTCGGGCCCCTCGATCCCGCGCGCGCGCATCTGCGCCGCCGCCTCGATCCCCGCGCTTCCCTGCCCTTCGATGATCCACGGATCGCCATAGGCATGGACGAGCGTGCCGCCGCGTTCTTCGAGCAGCTTCGCCGCAACCGCGTCGCGCGATTCGGTGACACGGTCATACAGCACGACCTCGGCGCCGAGCCGCCGCGTCGCCGCAAGCTTCATCGCCGGGGCGTTGCTCGGCATGACGATCGTTGCCTTGATCCCGAGGCGCCTTGCCGCCCAGGCTACCCCCTGCGCATGGTTGCCGCTCGACACGCCGACCACGCCCGCCGCGGCCTGTTCCGCCGTCAGGTCGGTCAATCGGTGCCACGCCCCGCGAATCTTGAACGCGCCGACCGGCTGGAGCGATTCGGCCTTGCACCAGATGGTGCGGCCATCGACCTCGAGCGGCAGCAGCGGCGTTTGAGGGAGCAAGGTCGCGACTTTCGCCGCCGCGCGCTCGACGCCTGCCAGCGTGGGCGCACGGTTCGGATCGATGAGGGCTTCGGGGCTTTGCTGTGTCATGGCTTCGTCCTATAGGGCCGGGCATACAAGACAAGGCGGCAACGCGCCGCGACAGGAGATTTTTCGATGAGCAAGGTTCTGGTGATCGGTGCGGGCGGCGTCGGTTCGGTCGCAGTGCACAAGATGGCGATGAACCCCGACATCTTTCCCGACATCACGCTGGCCAGCCGCCGCAAGTTCAAATGCGACGCGATCGCCGAGTCGGTGAAGGCGCGCACCGGCGTGACGATCAGGACCGCCGAGGTCGACGCCGACCATATCGACGCGACCGCGGCGCTGATCCGTTCGATCGGCGCAACCCATGTCGTGAACCTGGCGCTTCCCTATCAGGATCTGACGATCATGGAGGCGTGCCTGTCGACCGGCGCGCATTATCTTGACACCGCCAATTACGAGCCGCGCGACGAGGCGAAGTTCGAATATCACTGGCAATGGGCCTATCACGACCGCTTCAAGGATGCCGGGCTGATGGCGCTGCTCGGCTCGGGTTTCGACCCCGGCGTGACGAGCGTGTTCACGACATGGCTCAAGAAGCATCATTTCGAGCGTATCGACACGCTCGACATCCTCGACTGCAACGGCGGCGATCATGGCCAGCATTTCGCGACCAACTTCAATCCCGAAATCAACATCCGCGAAGTCACCGCCGTCGCGCGGCACTGGGAAAATGGCGAATGGGTCGAAACGCCGCCGATGTCGGTGAAGCAGTCGTTCGATTTCGAGGGTGTGGGGCCGAAGAATATGTACCTCATGTATCATGAGGAGATCGAAAGCCTGAAAACACACCTGCCCGAAATCAAGCGCATCCGGTTCTGGATGACCTTCGGCGACGCCTATATCCAGCACCTCACCGTGCTCCAGAATGTCGGCATGACGCGCATCGACCCGGTGATGTACGAGGGCAAGGAAATCATCCCGCTGCAATTCCTGAAAGCCGTGCTCCCCGAACCGTCGAGCCTCGGCGAGACGACCAAGGGCAAGACCAACATCGGCGTCATCGCGACCGGACTTGGCAAGGACGGCAAGGAAAAGACGCTCTACCTCTACAATATATGCGACCATGAGGACGCCTATGCCGAAACGGGCAATCAGGCGGTGAGCTACACCACGGGCGTCCCCGCGATGATCGGCACCGCGATGATGGTCACCGGCACGTGGAGCGGCGACGGCGTGTTCAACATGGAACAGATGGACCCCGATCCCTTCATGGACATGCTGATGAAGCATGGTCTGCCGTGGCAGGTGAAGGAACTGGACGCGCCGCTGGATTTCTAAGCCAACTGCGCCGCTGCGAAACAGGGATTCGCCACCGAATATGTCGTCATTCGGCATGGTGCGTTGACGAGCGATCGCCCGGGTGGTGGGCCCTGCCTTCGCGGGCGCACGAAATACAGGATTGGGAGCAGCCATGACCGCCTACCTCGCCCCGATCGGCCTCTTGTTCCTGTCCAACATCTTCATGACCTTCGCCTGGTACGGGCAACTCGGCGCGGTATCGCGGCCGTTATGGCTGGCCATTCTGATCGCGTGGGGCATCGCCTTTTTCGAGTATTGCCTGGTCGTCCCGGCAAACCGCATCGGCTATAGCGTCTACACCGCCGCCGAACTCAAGACCTTGCAGGAAGTCATCACGCTCATCATATTTGCCGGGTTCGCGGTCTTCTGGCTCGGTGAGAGGCTGACCGTGAACCATCTCGTCGGTTTCGGACTGATTGCGGCGGGGGCGTTTTTCATCTTCAAGGGCCCGATTGCGGTCTGACAGAAAGCCTATAGCGACATGGAAACCCGTGCCGGCGACCCCGGAGCCTTTGCCCGCTTCGACCTCAGCCGCGTCCCCTCGCCCGCCTTCGTCGTCGACGCGGCAAAGATTCGCGCCAACCTCGCGCTGCTGCGCCATGTCGGCGACGCATCGGGCGCGCGCGTGCTCGCGGCGCTCAAAGCCTTTTCGATGTGGTCGCTCGGCCCGACGGTTGCCGAATATCTGGATGGCGTCTGCGCGTCCGGACTCTATGAAGCCAAACTCGGACGCACCGAATATGGCGGAGAGGTCGCGACCTATTGCGCGGGGTACAAGGAAGCCGACCTGCCCGAAATCGCGTCGCTGTCCGACCATCTCATCTTCAACTCGCCCGGCCAGATCGCGCGCTTCCGCCCGCTGCTGGACGAATTGCGCGCCAAGGGCGAAAGCTTCGACATCGGCCTGCGCATCAACCCGATGCACAGCGAGGGCGAGGTCACCAAATATGACCCCGCCGCGCCGTGCAGCCGCCTGGGCTTTCCGATCACGCAATTGCTGCCCGAACATATGGACGGCGTCGACGGCGTGCATATGCACAGCCTGTGCGAACAGGATTTCCCGCCGCTCGAACGTACATGGAATGCGGTCCATCCGATGCTGCGGCCGTTTTTCGGCCAGCTCAAATGGATCAACTTCGGCGGCGGCCACCATGTCACGCGCGCCGATTATCAGGTCGACGACCTGATCGCCTTTCTGAAACAGGTGCGCGCCGCCACCGATTGCGACGTGATGATCGAACCCGGCGAGGCAATCGCGCTCGACGCGGGCATCCTCGTGGGTGAGATTCTCGACCTGTTCAGCAACGGCATGAGCATCGGCATCACCGACATTTCGGCGACCTGCCACATGCCCGACGTGATCGAGGCGCCCTATCGCCCCGCAATGCTTGGCGAAGCGAGCGAAGGCGGGGCGACGCGGCTCGGCGGGCCGTCGTGCCTCGCGGGCGACGTCATCGGCGATTATCGCCTGCCCGGGGGGGCGCGCATCGGCCAGCGCTTCGCCTTTCTTGACCAGGCGCATTATTCCATGGTCAAGACCAATATGTTCAACGGCGTGCCGCTGCCGTCGATCTGGCTGTGGGACAGCGACACGGACGACCTCGAGCTGATCCGCGAATTCGGGTATGAGGATTTCAAGACGCGGCTTGGCTGAGCCATTGGACGCTCATCGCTGACGAACTCGCGCTCCTGCCCCGCTCGGCGCACCGCCGCCCCGCTTCGCCCCGACTGTTACCGCCGCGTTACAAAATTGCGCAGAGGGGTCTTTACAGGGGAGACCCCCCGCCATATATGCGCTCCCCGCTGCCCCAGGGGGACTTCCAATAACCGCAAGGCAGCCTTGGATGTTTCACTTTACCTTTGGGGGTCCCTTGCATTGCACCAGCATCATAGCGCCCACGGGCTGATTCAGGCACTTTCGCCGGTCGAACCTGTCACGCTCGTCCGCCCGCACGCCGCGCGGCGCGCAGCGCGTTTCTTCATCGAGCGATTTCCCGGCACGACCATGTATGCGGTCAAGGCGAATCCGTCGCCCGACCTGCTGCGCGTGCTGTGGGATTCGGGTGTCACCCACTATGACGTCGCCTCGATCGCCGAGGTGCGGCTCGTCGCGCGCACACTGCCGGGGGCGACGCTTTGCTTCATGCACCCCGTCAAGGCCGAAGAAGCGATTTCCGAAGCCTATTGGAAGCATGGCGTGCGCACCTTCTCGCTCGACACGCTCGACGAGCTCGAAAAGATCGTTCGCGCGACCGAAGGCGCGCAGGATCTGAACCTGCTCGTGCGGCTGCGCGTCTCGTCCGATCATTCAAAGCTCAGCCTCGCCGCCAAGTTCGGCGCCGAGCCTGAAGACGTCGCCGAACTGCTGATGGCGACGCGGCAGGCCGCCGACGCGCTCGGCATCTGCTTCCATGTCGGTAGCCAGGCGATGACGCCGCACGCCTATGCGCAGGCGATGGAGCGTGTCCGCGCCGCCATCGTCGCGGCGTCGGTCACCGTCGACATCATCGACGTCGGGGGCGGCTTTCCGTCTTCCTATCCGGGAATGGAGCCGCCACCGCTCGATGCCTATTTCGACACGATCCACCGCAGCTTCGAAAGCCTGCCGATCAGCTATTCGGCCGAGCTTTGGTGCGAACCGGGCCGTGCGCTGTCGGCCGAGTACAGCTCGCTGATCGTCCGCGTCGAAAAGCGCCGTGGCGAGGAGCTGTACATCAACGACGGCGCCTATGGCGCGCTGTTCGACGCCGCGCATGTCGGCTGGCGCTTCCCGGTGTCGCTGCAACGCGATGCCGAAAGCGACGCCGATCTGGTGCCGTTCAGCTTCTATGGCCCGACGTGCGACGACCTCGACCATATGGCGGGGCCGTTCTTTCTGCCCGCCGACATCAAGGCCGGCGATTTCATCGAGATCGGGATGCTCGGCGCCTATGGCTGCGCGATGCGGACGAAGTTCAACGGTTTCGGCGCCGACGAAACCCATGTCGTCAGCGACGAACCGATGACGAGCCTCTACACGGGCGAAGTCGAACAGGAACGCCGCAGCGCGACGGTGACCAAGCTGTTCTGACGGATCAGGATCGGCAAAGCGCCGGTCCGGTTTAAACCATCGTCATCCCGGCGAAGGCCGGGATGACGTTCATCTTCAGACTGGTATCGGCAATCGTCGGCGCTAGATTGCGCCGCCTATGCCCCCCTTCCATCACCTCCTCGCCAACAATCTGGTCGCCAACATCACCAATTTCACGGTGTGGTTCGCGCTGACCTTCTGGACCTTCCTCGAAACCCAGTCGGTGTTTGCGACGGGGATGATCGCGGGCATCTATCTTGTCCTCACCGCGATGCTGGGTATCTGGTTCGGCAGCCTCGTCGACCATCATGGCAAGCGAAACATGATGCTTGTTTCGAGCCTTGCCTCGCTCGCGCTCTATGCGGCCGTGCTTGGCGGCTATGCGCTCGATCCGGACATCCGTGCCGCGGAGATCACGAGCATCTCCTTCTGGCTCTTCATTCTGCTGACGATGCTCGGGGTGATCGTCGGCAATATAAGGATGATCGCGCTGCCCACGCTCGTGACCTTGCTGGTGCCCGAGGACCGTCGTGACAAGGCGAACGGGCTCGTCGGCATGGTCAGCGGCATCGGCTTCCTCACCACGTCTGCGATCAGCGGTTTCCTCGTCGCATGGGGCGGGATGGTCGCCACCCTCGTCTTTGCGATCATCCTGTCACTCGCGGCTGCGGTCGATCTGCTTTTCGTCAGCGTCGACGAGCCGCGCGAGGCCGAGGAACATGACACGCCGCGCCGCGTCGATCTTGTCGGCACATTGCGCGTCGTCCTCGCCATTCCGGGCCTGATGGCGCTGATCCTGTTCGCCGCGTTCAACAATCTGCTCGGCGGCGTCTTCATGGCGCTGATGGACGCCTATGGCCTGTCGCTGATGAAGGTCGAGGAATGGGGGCTGCTCTGGGCGGTCATATCCTGCGCTTTCATCCTCAGCGGGATGATGATCGCGCGCACGGGACTCGGCGCCAATCCGGTGCACACCTTGCTTGTGGTGAACCTGATTGCCTGGACGGTTGCGGTCTTTTTCACCATCCAGTCGTCGATCCTGCTGCTTGCCGCCGGCTGCTTCCTCTGGATGTTCCTCGGCCCCTATGCCGAGGCCGCCGAGCAGACGACGCTGCAAAAGGTCGTTCCCATTGAACGGCAGGGGCGCGTGTTCGGTTTTGCGCAGTCGGTCGAACAGGCCGCCTCGCCGCTCACCGCCTTCCTGATCGCGCCGATCACCCAGTTCGTCTTTGTGCCGCTGATGACCGACGGTGCCGGGGCGGCGGCGATCGGCGACTGGTATGGGCGCGGACCCGAACGCGGCATCGCGATCGTCTTCTCGATCGCAGGGCTGCTGGGCGTGCTCGCGACGCTCGCCGCCTTCCGCTCCAGATCCTATCGCCGCATTTCGGCAGCCTATGCCAATGGAGTCGACGGCGGCACGGCGACGCCCGCAGCCATCTGAACCGCCGCCGCAAAAGCCTCTTCCGTTTCACTTTGCAATGCGTCTATCGTGCGCGGCGACAAGAGGGAGGCGCCATGTCCATGCTGTCCGGCATCCGCATCATCGACCTGACGACGGTGATCTTCGGTCCCTATGCGACGCAAATGCTCGCCGACCTCGGCGCCGAGGTCATCAAGGTCGAGACGCCGGGCACGGGCGACGTCTCGCGTTACCTCGGCAGCGGCATCCCCGATCCGACGATGGGGTCGATCCACCTGACCGTGAACCGCGGCAAGAGGTCGATCGCGCTCGACCTGAAAAAGGCCGAGGACGCCGCGGTGCTGCGCGATCTGGTCGCCACCGCCGATGTCTTTTTCCACAATATCCGGGGCAAGGCGATCGCCAGGCTGGGATTCGATTATGCGGCGTGCCGCGCGCTCAAGCCCGACATCATCTATGTCCATGGCACCGGCTTCGGGCAGGACGGCCCCTATGCCGATCTTCAGGCCTATGACGATGTGATCCAGGCGGCGAGCGGCACCACCAGCCTGCTTCCGCGCGTCGATGGCGACCCGCGCCCGCGCTATTTCCCGTCGCTGATCGCCGACAAGATCGCGGGGCAGTTCGGCGCGCAGGCGATCCTCGCCGCGCTCGTCCACAAGCTGCGCACGGGCGAGGGGCAGGCGGTCGAAGTGCCGATGTTCGAATGTTTCACCGCCTTCATGCTCACCGAGCATCTGCGCGACGCCGCGCTCGACCCGCCGATCGGCCCCGCGGGCTATCCGCGCCAGCTCGATCCGACGCGCCAGCCCTTTCCAACGCGCGACGGCCATGTCGCGATCGTCCCCTATACGCCCGAATCGACCGCACGACTGATGACGCTGCTGGGCAGCGAGGGTCTGACCGACACGCCAGAGTTCGAGGCAGCGAAGGCCGCAGGGCGGCATATGCCGATCGTCTACAGCGAAATCGCCCGCAAAACGCCGGAGAAGACCACCGCCGAATGGCTGGCGCTCTTCGCCGCGAACGACATCCCCGCGATGGCGGTGCGCGACCTCGATGACATCAGGGAGGATCCACATTTCATCGCGACCGGCTTTTTCCGCCGCCGCACCCATCCCGACGTCGGCGGTTTTCACGAAATGCAGCCGCCGGTCCGCTACGGCGCGATGCCGCCGCGCGACCTGGGCTTTGCCCCGCGGGTCGATGGCGATGGCGAAGCGATCCGTGCCGAACTGTCGCAGAGGAAGGATTGAATTGCATATTGCCGCATCTTGCCTAGCATCGCGGCCTGATAACGGAGGGGGAAGCCATGTCAGACAGTTTACTTGCACCCGGCGCCGTGCTGGCGCTGTGGACGATCATCATGCTCGGCTGGGTCGCGGTGACCCGTTTTTCGGCGATGGCCAAGATCGGGGTCGACATCAAGGCCGCGCCGCCGGGCGGGCGCGGCGCCGATCTGGAAAATGTGCTGCCGCCCGAAACCAACTGGAAGTCGCATAACTATACGCATTTGTGCGAACAGCCGACGATCTTTTACGCCGTCCTTATCTTCCTGCACCTGTCGGGCGGCGACACCGAGCTGACGCGCAGCCTTGCCTGGGCCTATGTCGTGCTGCGCATCGTCCACAGCCTGTGGCAAGCGACCGTCAACCGCATCCCGGTACGCTTTACGATCTTCGCGCTCGCGACATTCTGCCTGTTCGCGCTGTCGATTCTCGCGGTCATCGCCACTCTGGGCTGAAGGAGCCATCATGGATACGAACGCAATTCTGGGCCCGGTCGCGACGCTCGCGCTGTGGTCGATGGTCATGTGGGTGTGGATGTATGCGACGCGCATCCCGGCGATGCAGCGCGCCAAGATCGACGCCGCCAAGATGGTCGGCGGCACCGGCAAGGGGCTCGACGATGTGCTGCCGCCTGAGGTTCAGTGGAAGGCCCATAATTACAATCATCTGATGGAGCAGCCGACCGTCTTTTACGCCATTGCAATTGCCCTGGCGGTCGGCGGCATGGGCGGCGGGTTGAACGCGCAGATCGCCTGGGCCTATGTCGTGCTGCAGATCATTCACAGCCTGATCCAGGTCACCGTCAACCGCGTGATGTGGCGTTTCCTGGTGTTCGCGCTGGCAAGCCTTGCCCTGCTCGCGCTCTGCATCCACGCCTTCATGGGCTTTGTGCTGCATTGAAATACAGGCGTCGCCCCCGCGAAGGCGGGGGCCGCCATAGGCGTAGCACAAGCTTGCCAGCGGCCCCCGCCGTCGTGGGGGCGACGCTATTTCGAGAACCGCGCGGCCAGTTCAACATGGGTCGACCAGCGGAACTGGCCGACGGGCTGCACCCAATCGAGCCTGTACCCGCTCTCGACGAGGATTTTCGCATCGCGCGCAAAGCTTGCGGGATTGCAGCTGACATAGGCGATCACCGGCGTCACTGACGCCGCAAGCTGTTTCACCTGCTCCTCCGCGCCCGCGCGCGGCGGGTCGAGGATGACCGCGCCGAACCGATTGAGCTCGGCGGGAACCAGCGGGCGACGGAACAGGTCGCGATGCTCGGTTGCGACGAGCGCACGGGCCCGATTGGCGGCCCCCGCCAGCGCCGCGATCGCATCACGCGCGCCTTCGGCCGCATAGACTTTGCGCCCCGCCTGCACCGACAGCGCAAAGGTGCCGACCCCGGCGAAAAGGTCGGCCACCGCGGGCGCGTCGCCGATGGCCCCGGCGACCGCATCGACGAGCGCCGCCTGCCCCGCCGCCGTCGGTTGCAGAAAGGCGAAGGGCGGGACTTCGACCGCGATGTCGCCAAAACGAACCGTCGGCGGATCGGGCTGCCACAGGATTTCGAGCCCGTCGCCCTGATCGATCGCAAAGCGCGCGAGATGGTGCGCACCGGCGAAATCCTGCAGCGCCATGGCGGCATCGAGTCCTTCGGCCTTCACGCCCTCCAATATCAATTCGACGCCCTGATCGAGCAGTTGCAGCTTGACCTTCACAGGTCGCCGCGGCTGCGCGATCATCACCAGCAGGTCGCGGACCGGCGCGACCAGCGCGAACAACTCAGGGGCAAGTAGCGGGCACATCCGCATATCGACGATCTGGTTACTCTGCGCGGCGTTGAACCCGATCGCGACCTGCTTTCCGCTCCGAAGCGCGGTCAGCGCCGCGCGGCGGCGGCTCTGCGGCGGCGACAGCAGCGCGGGCAGAACGTCGCCAAAGGGCACCCCCTGCCCCGCCAGACCGCCAACGACGCGGTCGCGCACGAAGTCGGCCAGCGCAGGCTCCGCAACATGCTGCAACTGGCACCCGCCGCATTTGCCGAAATGGCGGCACGGGGGCTCGGCGCGGTTCGGTCCCGGAATGAGGATGCCGTCGTCGCGCACGCGGTCGCCCGGAACGCCGCCCGCCACGTGGCGGCCGTCGCCCGTGACGCCGTCCCCGCGCGCGGCAATGCGCTCGATCAGCGCTGCTTCGCCCATGTCAGTCCCTTATCAGATCGTCGGCCACAAGGCCGGGGCCTATATGCGCCGCGCGCGCAATATGCCAGCCCACCGCAGCGACAGCAGCGTCGAAGGCATCGCTGCCGCGTGCCAGCATCGCGCCGCACGCTCCTGCGAGCACATCGCCCGTTCCCGCGGTCGCCAGCCAGGGATTTCCGGGCCAGGCCGCCGCAACGCGGCCGTCGGGTGCGGCGATGATCGTATCCGCGCCCTTGTAGACAACGACCGCTTGCGTAAGCGTGGCGGCGGCCCGCGCGCGGTCGATCTTGCTGCCGTGCGCTTGCGGAAAGGCCCGCGCGAACTCGCCTTCGTGCGGCGTCAGGATCACCTTGCGCGGCGTTCCGCACAGGCGCGGCAGTGCGGCGTCGATCGCGGCGGCGTCGAGCACCAGCGGCTTGCCCGAATCGAGCGCCGCCTCGACATCGAACAGCAATGGCTCCCCCGCCGGAAATCCGGGCCCGATGACGACCGCATCGACGCGCGGGTCATTCAGACGTTCGCGCAACGTCTCGCTCCCCTCGGCGATGATCGCCGAAAGCGGCGCGCCGTCGCCGCCACCGAGCACGACATAGCCAGCCCCCGCACGCAGCGCGGCGGCGGCGGCCAGCCCGGCGGCGCCGCGCATCGGCCCGGCAAAGACGAGCAGCATGCCGCGACTGAACTTGTGCGCCGCGGCGTCGGGCGGCTGCCGCCGGAACCGGGGCAGTGTCCGCATCGCCCCCTCCGCAGCAATCCCGATCGGCGCCAGCTGCACCCGCCCGCATGCCGCCGCCGTCGGCAACAGCACATGCGCGGGCTTGAGCGCACCGAGCGCCAGCGTGACGTCGGCGACCAGTGGCGGCATCCAGTCCGCGCCGCCATCGCTGTCGACTCCGCTCGGCACATCGACGGCGAGCACCCGGCCCGACAGGCGCCGCAGCGCCGCCGCCAGATTGTCCGCGATCGGCCGTGACAGGCCGACGCCGAACAGCGCATCGACGATCAGCGGCGCGGCCGCCAGCGCGGCGTCGATCGACTCGACCGGCCCGGTCCACGCCGCGCGCGCCGCGCGCGCGAGATCGGTCGCCGGATCGGCCGATGCCGCTACGCGCACCGTCGCGCCGCGCTCCGCCAGGCGGCGCGCCGCGACATAGCCGTCACCGCCGTTGTTACCGGGACCGCACAGGATCAGGACCGGCGCGCCTGCCGACATGCGCCAGGCGATGTCCGCGACTGCCGCGCCCGCGCGCTCCATGAGCTCGCTGAGCGGCGTGCCCGCAGCGACGCATTCGGCCTCGGCCACGCGCATCGCATCGGCGGTCAGGACGGGAGCGTCGGCGGGAACGGACATGGCACCGAGATTAGCATGACCGACAGAAATGTCGCTGCGGAAGCGTGGTTAGTCGTCAATGCGAGCAAAGCAAAGAAATGACACGGTTTCTATTCGCCGCCGCCGGTGTTGGCAGGCAAGCGATATCGATCGCTGCCGATCGCGACTTCGATCAGCTTGTCGCCAATGATCGTCACCTTCGCGGGCTCGGCGCCATCGGCCGATACGACTCCGCGCCCGTCGGTCGTGATCTGCAAACGCCGGTATCCGACGTCGCCGCGGCCGACGACCAGAACCGCGCCATCCGCACCGCTCATTTCCTCGACCGTGCAGTCGCGCGCGAAGGCGTCCGCGCCCTCCAGCGCGCATTCGATCCGCTCCTTGCCCGCATCCGCCGCCTCATCGCCTGACGCGCCGCCGCACGCGGCCAGCAACATCGCCACAACCAGCGCCGCGCCGCGTGTGCGAATCATCCCTTGCCCTTCAGCTGCGACAGGTCGCGCACCGCGCCGCGCGCGGCGCTCGTCGTCATCGCGGCATAGGCTTGCAGCGCGACCGAAACCTTGCGCGGCCGCGGTTTTTCGGGTTGCCAGGCGGCCTCCCCCTTTGCCTCCATCGCGGCGCGGCGTTCGGCCAGCACGCTATCGGCCACGGCGAGCGTGATCGTGCGCGCCGGGATGTCGATGGTGATGAGGTCGCCATTTTCGACCAGCCCGATCGTGCCGCCCTCGGCCGCCTCGGGCGAGACATGACCGATCGACAGGCCCGACGTGCCGCCCGAAAAACGCCCGTCGGTGACCAGCGCACAGGCGGCGCCCAGCCCCTTCGACTTCAGATAGCTCGTCGGATAGAGCATTTCCTGCATCCCCGGCCCGCCCTTTGGCCCTTCGTAACGGATGACGACGACGTCGCCCGCCGCGACCTGTCCGGTCAATATGCCGGTGACCGCAGCATCCTGGCTCTCGAACACTTTGGCGGGGCCGCTGAACTTCAGGATGCTTTCATCGACCCCCGCGGTCTTCACGATACAGCCGTCGAGCGCGATATTGCCGCTGAGCACCGCCAATCCGCCATCCTTGCTGAACGCATGATCGGCCGAGCGAATCACGCCGCCTTCCCGGTCGAGGTCGAGCGAATCCCAGCGCCGGTCCTGGCTGAAGGCAGTCTGCGTCGGCACGCCGCCGGGGGCGGCCATGAAGAATTGCTGCACCTCGGGATCGTTCGTCCGGGCAATGTCCCATTTATTGAGGGCATCGCCGAGCGTCGCGCTGTGCACCGTCGGCAGATGCGCGTGGAGCAGTCCGGCGCGGTCGAGTTCGCCGAGGATCGCCATGATTCCGCCCGCGCGGTGGACATCCTCCATATGGACGTCGCTCTTCGCCGGCGCGACTTTCGACAGGCATGGAACGCGGCGCGACAACCGGTCGATGTCGGCCATGGTGAAATCGACCCCCGCCTCGTGCGCGGCGGCGAGCAGGTGGAGCACGGTGTTGGTCGACCCGCCCATCGCGATGTCGAGGCTCATCGCATTTTCAAACGCCTCGAAGGTCGCGATATTGCGGGGCAGCACGCTGTCGTCGCCTTCCTCATAATGACGGCGACACATTTCGACGACAATCCGCCCGGCGCGCAGGAACAATTGCTTGCGGTCGGCGTGGGTCGCAAGCGTCGAGCCATTGCCCGGCAGCGACAGCCCCAGCGCCTCGGTCAGACAGTTCATCGAATTGGCGGTAAACATCCCCGAACAGCTGCCACAGGTCGGGCACGCCGCCTGCTCGATCGCCAGCACCTCTTCGTCGCTATATTTCTCGTCCGCCGCGGCAACCATCGCGTCGACCAGATCGAGCGCGACCTGCTTGCCTTTCAGCACGACCTTGCCGGCCTCCATCGGCCCGCCCGACACAAACACCACCGGAATGTTGATGCGCAGCGCCGCCATGAGCATCCCCGGCGTGATCTTGTCGCAATTGGAAATGCACACCATCGCGTCAGCGCAATGCGCATTGACCATATATTCGACCGAGTCGGCGATCAGGTCGCGGCTGGGGAGCGAATAGAGCATCCCGTCATGCCCCATCGCGATGCCGTCATCGACCGCAATGGTGTTGAACTCCTTGGCGACTCCGCCCGCCGCCTCGATCTCGCGCGCGACCATCTGGCCCAGATCCTTGAGGTGGACGTGACCCGGCACGAACTGGGTGAAGCTGTTGACCACCGCGATGATCGGCTTGCCGAAGTCGCTGTCCTTCATCCCTGTCGCGCGCCACAGGCCGCGGGCACCGGCCATGTTGCGGCCGTGAGTCGTGGTGCGCGAACGATAAGAAGGCATTTTACTCAATCCTGATAATTTTGTTTCGCAAATCGGCGGCGAGATGCGCCTCTACACGCCTATGCGCCGATGTTCAACGCCACTTTCCTGCACATGCGCGCCAGTCGCTCGGCGAACAGCGCCTGCCCTGCCGCATCGCCGACCAGGTCCTGCCGCATCTCGATGCCGATATAGGGGATGTTGTTCGCCTCGGCGTGGCGGTTCATCGTCGCGTTGAGCACCTTGCCCGAATAGGGTTGCTGATCGCCGACGAGCAGCCCTTCGGCCTCCAGCGCAGCAATCGCCCCGGCGACCAGCCGGTCGTCCTCATTATAAAGCACCCCGACGTGCCAGGGCCGCGCCTGATCGGGATGCGCCCACAGCGCGGGGGTAAAGCTGTGCAACGACAGGATCATCGCGGGGCGGTGCCTCGCAATCGTCGCCGCGATATGGTCGTGATAGGGCCGGAAAAACCGCGCCAGCCGCGCCTCGCGCGCCGCATCGTTCAGGGCATTGCCCGGCACGGCATGGCCGTCGCTTGCGATCGGCAGCACGCCCGGTGCATCCTCTTCGCGGTTGAGATCGACGACGAGCCGCGACACACCGCCGAGGATCGCCGCATCGACCGCGCCGCCGTCGACGAGCAGCGCCGCGACCTCCGCGACGCCGATGTCGATCGCGATATGGTTGGTGAGCAGCGCGGGATCGATGCCCAGATCGACATCGTCCGGCACATGCGCCGACGCATGATCGCCGATCAGCAAGATGCCGCCTGCGCGCGGCTCTCCCAGCTGGCGCCAGGCCTCGCTCACCGCAATGCCCCCGCCATCAGCCACCAGCCCGGATGCCGCGCCGCGAGCGTCGCCGCCGCCGCGTCGCGTTCGCACGCCGCGTCGAACAGCGCGAAACAGGTCGCTCCCGATCCCGACATGCGCGCCAGCCACGGCCGCAGCGCGCCGAGTTCGAGCAATATGTCGGCAATCGCCGGACAGGCCGCGGTTGCGGGACGCTGCAAATCGTTGCGAGCGCCGATCAGCTGCGCGCGGTGGTCGGCGCCAATGTAGAGCGGGCCGCGGTCGATCCCGTCCCACGCGGCAAAGACCGGCCCGGTCGCGACGGGCTGGCGCGGATTGACCAGCAGCACCGGCATTCCCTCGATCCGCAGCCCGGCGACGGCGTGCAATTCCTCGCCGACCCCCGATCCCATGCAGGCCTTGCTCGCCACGCAGGCAGCGATGTCCGCGCCCAGCGGACCGACGACCCGCGCGAGCGTCGCATCGCCCAGCTCGGGCAGGAAATGCGCGCGGACCAGCCGCGCCATTGCCGCGGCATCGGCCGACCCGCCGCCGATCCCCGCCGCGACCGGAAGCCGCTTGGTGAGCGTTACCGCGAGCGGCGGCACGCGGTCGGCGCCATAGCGGTCGCGCAGCAACGCCAGCACGCGCAGCACCAGATTGTCCGCATCCGCGCTCAGGCTCTCCGCAAACTCGCCGTCGATGAACAGCGTGTCGGCGTCGGCGACAACCGCTTCGATCCCATCGCCGCCATCGACGAAAGCGAACAGCGTCTCGATCTCGTGATAGCCGTCGGTGCGCCGCGCACGGACGTGGAGCGCGAGGTTGATCTTCGCCCATCCCGTCTCGCGCATCGACAGGTTCATGGCGCCACCGTCGCCGGAGTCAGCCCGTCGCGCAGCTTCGCCTCGATCCGCGTCGCCATCTCGGCGTCGGCGAGCAGCGCCGCCGCGCGCCAGCTATAGCGCGCCTGAAACTTGCGGCCCGCCTGCCAATAGGCGTCGCCCAGATGCTCGACGATCACCGCATTGTCGGGTTCGCCGCGCTGCGCCTTTTCGAGCAACTCGACCGCTTCGTCGGTGCGCCCGGTCAGGAAATAGGCCCAGCCAAGCGAATCGGTGATGCTTGGATTTTGCGGCGCCTTGGCCCACGCTGTTTCGATCCGCGCGAGCGATTGCTCGACATCCCTGCGTCGTTCGAGCGCCGAATAGCCCGCGAAATTGAGCACGACGGGATCGTCGGGCTGCAGGGCCACCGCACGCTCGATCAGCGGTGACGCCGCGTCCCATTCATCGGCCTGCAACTTCAGCTCGGCGCGGGCAAGCAACAGCGAACTGCGCAGCGCGCGGTCCTCCTCGCCCAGCGCCGCGTCCAGTCGCTCATAGGCGGCCGCGGCGGCGCTGGCGTCGCCCGACCGCCGCGCCAGATCGGCAAGGCGCACCAGCAAGGTGCGCGGCGCGTCGTCGCGCGCGGCCGCCTCGGCGCGTTCGAGGCCAGCCGCCGGATTGCCGCTGTCGGCGATCAGCTCGGCCTGGCGCATCGCCAAGACCGCGGGCAATTTTCCGCGCAGGCCGTCGAGCAGCGCGATGGCCGCACCCTCCTGTCCGTCGCGGGCAAGCGCCTCGACCAGCGTTGCGCGCACCGCCCAATCCTCGTCGTTCAGCCAATGCGCGGCGCGCGCGAACAGCAAGGGCAATCTGGTGTCGCCGTTCGGCGTGCGCGCCAGCCCGTCGGCGAGCAGGCCGAGCCACTGCGCACTCCCCGCGCGCGGGCTGCTCACCGGCTGGTCGGGCAGCAGCAGCATCGAGTCCTCGCGCTCACCCGCCGCGAGCGCGATGCGCGCACGGAGGCGTTCGGCGGCCGCGCCTTCGCCCGCGCGATCGAGCGTCGCCGCGGCGCGCAACGCGACGAGCTGGCTGAGCCGGTCGCTCAGGCCGATCTCGTCCGCCAGTCGCGCCGCCTCGCCCGCGCGGCGCGTTGCCGCCTGCACCAGCACGGCCTGGAGCATCAACGCGGGTTCCGCCCGCGTGCCCGCGGCGGCGATCAGATGACGCTCGGGCCGCCGCGTGCGCGCGCCAACGTCGATCCAGGCCTGAAAGGTCGGCACGATGAGCCGCGCGACCGAACTCGTGCCTGCCTTGTCGGCGCGTCCCGCCAGAAAACCGCGCGCCGCCTTCCAGTCGGATCGCCGCATCGCATCGACCAGCAGGATGAGTTGCGCGTCGAAACGATGGTCGCCCGCCGCCCACAACGGCTGCGCCGCGCGCCGCGCCGCGTCGAGGTCGCCCGCCGCGATCGCCTGTTCCAGCATCCGCCCGCGTACGCCCGGCAGTCCGGGCGCCAGACTCGCGACCTCGTTCAGCGCCGACAGCGCCGCCGCAGGTGCGCCGTGCTCTTCGGCCAGCCGCGCGCGAACCAGCGCGTTCAGCGCGGCGCCGTCGCCGTCGGTCGCCCCGACGGGGGTTGCCGCACCAAGCAGCGCGGCCGCGATCGACAGACCAACGGGCTTACATATTCGGATAATTGGGGCCTCCGCCGCCTTCGGGGGTGACCCAGTTGATATTCTGGGTCGGATCCTTGATGTCGCACGTCTTGCAATGGACGCAGTTTTGCGCGTTGATCACGAACCTGGGATCGCCCTCTTCCGCGCCGACGATTTCATAGACCCCCGCGGGGCAATAACGCTGCGCAGGTTCGTCATAGAGCGGCAGATTATATTCGACCGGGATCGACGGATCCTTGAGCTGGAGGTGAACCGGCTGATCCTCCTCATGGTTGGTATTCGACAGGAACACCGAAGAGAGGCGGTCAAAGGTCAACACACCGTCGGGTTTCGGATAATCGGGCTTCGGCATCATGTCGGCGCGATAGAGCGTCTCATTGTCGGGATGATGCTTCATCGTGAACGGCATCCTGATCTTGAGCGTCTCGGCCCACATGGTGATGCCCGCGAGGATCGTACCGCCAAGGTCGCCCCATTTTTCGACAAGCGGCAGGACGTTGCGCACGACGCTGAGCTCCTTCTTGACCCAGCTGTCGTCATAGGCGGCCTGATAGGCGTCGAGCGTGTCGCCCGACCGGCCGGCGGTCACCGCCGCAAAGGCCGCCTCGGCCGCCATCATGCCCGACTTCATCGCGGTGTGCGTCCCCTTGATGCGCGGCACATTGAGGAAACCGGCGCTGTCCCCGATCAAGGCGCCGCCGGGGAAAGCGAGCTTCGGCACCGACTGATAGCCGCCGTCGCTGATCGCGCGCGCGCCATAGGAAACGCGCTTGCCGCCCTTCAGGATCTTCGCGATTTCGGGGTGCGTTTTCCACTTCTGCATCTCCTGAAAGGGGGAGATGTGCGGATTGCGATAGTTGAGCCAGGTCACGAACCCCAGCGCCACCTGTCCGTTCGCCTGATGATAGAGGAAGCCGCCGCCATTGGCATGTTCGTCGAGCGGCCAGCCCTGCGTGTGGATGACGCGCCCCGGCGCGTGGTTTTCGGGATCGATGTCCCACAATTCCTTGACCCCAAGGCCATAGACCTGCGGCTCGCAATCGGCGTCAAGCGCGAATTGCGGCTTGAGCATCTTGGTCAGATGCCCGCGCGCACCTTCGGCAAAGAAAGTATATTTCGCGTGGAGTTCGAGGCCGGGAGCATAGTCGGGCTTGTGACTGCCGTCGCGCGCGACGCCCATGTCGCCGGTGGCGACGCCCTTCACCGAGCCATCTTCGTGATAGAGGATTTCGGCGGCAGGAAAGCCGGGGAAGATTTCGACCCCCATCCCTTCGGCCTGTTCGGCGAGCCAGCGGCAAAGATTGCCGAGGCTGCCCGTATAAGTGCCCTTGTTGTGCATGAAGGGCGGCGAGATGAACTCGGGCAGGTTGAACTTCTTTTTCCTGGTCAGCACCCAATGCTGGTTGTCATTGACCGGAACTTCGGCGAGCGGACATCCCATGGTCCGCCATTCGGGCAAAAGCTCGTCGAGCGACCTGGGGTCGATCACCGCGCCCGACAGGATGTGCGCGCCGACCTCCGACCCTTTTTCGAGGATGCACACCGACAGTTCGCTCCCCGCCGCATTCGCCAGTTGCTTGAGGCGGATCGCCGCCGAAAGTCCCGCCGGACCCGCGCCGACGATGACCACGTCATAGGGCATCGATTCCCGTTCGCTCACCGCAATCACCTTTCTGCCGTCCCCGCGCCGATCATTCATCGTGTCCGGCGCTCATTCTGTCACGAAATGCGATGCCCGCCAATTGACGCGCCCGTCAACCTCCTGTTTCAAACATTTTCATGGGCGGGCCAAACACTGCATTGCTGGCGGAAAGCTATTGCGACTGGTGGTCGCTGGCAGGGGTCGAAGCGCTGGTCGGAGACCGGCCGGCGGGGTGGCTCGCCGTGCCGCCGGCCAATGACGCTGCGGCATCGCGGCCGAAGCGCGTCGCCGACCCGGCGCCCGAAGCGCAGCCATTGCCCGCCGTGCTTCAGCGTCAGCCCGCCGAAGCGCCCGCCGAACCCAGAGGGCCCATCGCGCTTCCTGACGAGTGGAACGATTTTCAGCAATGGCTGGCCAGCAGCGACGAGGTTCCGGGCAGCCAGTGGGACGCGCGCCGCGTCCTCCCCGTCGGCGATGCCGCCGCGCCGCTGATGCTGCTCACCGCCTGGCCCGAAATCGACGATCAGCGCGAGGGGCAATTGTTCGCGGGCCCGGCGGGCACGCTGCTCGACGCGATGCTGCGGGCGATCGGCCTGACGCGCGGCCAATGCTATCTCGCCAGCCTTGCCATAACCCGCCCACCGGGCGGCCGCATCGCCGCGCAGGACAGCACCGAACTGGAGCGATTGCTGTGGCACCATCTGCGCCTCGCCGCACCGCGGCGGCTGCTGCTGGTCGGCGGCGATATTCTCCGTATGACGACGGGGCTGTCGCTCCCCAACGCGCGCGGAAAGTCACTCGATCTTAACCAGGATGGCGGCAAGGTGGACACGGTAGCCGTCGCGCATCCCGCGATGCTGCTGGCCCGCCCCGCGCAGAAGGCAGCAGCGTGGGATAGCCTGAAACTGTTCAACTGGGGACGTTGACAGAATGCCGATTGTGACCCGAATCCTTTTATCCTGCGCGACCATGGCGCTCACGATCATCTCCGTTCCGGCGATTGCCGCCGATGCGGGCATGCCCGGCCTCACCGCTGCGCCTCAAACCGTCCCCGGCATCTTGTCGGCCAAGCAGAAGCAGCATTACGGGCAGATCCTGGCCGCGATCCGTGGCGAGCGGTGGACCGAGGCCAAGGCGCTTCTCGACAGTGCCGACGCCGATCCGCTCACCGATTTTCTGCGCGCCGAACTGCTCGTCGCCGCGAACAGCCCTCGCGCCGAAGTCGCCGACATCATGCCCATCCTTGCGCGTGCTCCATTTCTTCCGCAGGCGCCTCAACTTGCCCGCCTTGCGACAAGGCGCGGCGCGATCGACATTCCCGCGCTGCCCCCCGAAACGCGGCTCACCTGGGCCGGCAGCGCGCCGCGCCGCCTCGGCGCCGACGCGGTGAGCAGCGACCCGGTCGCCGCGGGCCTCGCGCGCACGATCCCCGACCGGATCAAGAATGACGACCCCGCGGGCGCCGAAGCGCTGCTCAACGCCGTCATCGACCAGCTGAGCCCCGCGGCGCGCGCCGAATGGCGGCAGAAGGTCGCCTGGTCCTATTATATCGAAAACGACGACGCCAATGCGCTCCGTCTCGCGCTTGCCTGCACCGCCGACGGCGGGCCCTGGGCGACGCAAGGCGCATGGGTTCAGGGCCTCGCCGCATGGCGGCTCCATGACTATCGCACCGCGCTCGCCGCCTTCGATCGCGTTTCAAAAGAAGCGCCCGACAGCGAGCTGCGCGCCGCGGCCTATTATTGGGCGGCGCGCGCGGCGGTCGCGGCGGGCGAACCGGCGGCGGTCCAGTCGCGACTGCGCGCCGCCGCAGCGAATGAGGAGACGCTTTACGGCCTGCTCGCGACCGAGACGCTCGGCGTTGCGCCAGTCAGCCAGCGCGAAACGCTCCGCGCCGATCGCAGCGCATGGCGCGCGCTCCAGGGGCTTCCCAATGTACGGCTCGCCATGGCGCTCGCCGAACTCGGCGAGGAAAATTACGCCGGCGAAGCGCTGCGCCACCAGGCCCGCATCGGCCATCCCGACCAGCACGACGCGCTCATCGCGATGGCGGGCGCACTCAGCCTGCCCGAAACGCAGCTCTATCTCGCGCACAACACGCCGCATGGCCGCAAGCCCGCAGCAACCGCGCGTTACCCGCAACCCAGATGGGAACCGAGCGGCGGCTGGCGCGTCGATCCCGCGCTCGTCTTTGCCCACACCCTTCAGGAGTCGCGTTTCCAGCGCGCCGCGGTGAGCAGCGCGGGCGCGACGGGGCTGATGCAGGTGCGCCCCGGCACTGCGCGCGATGTCGTGCGCTGGGAAGGTGCGGTTGCCGCGCTGGGTGACCTCAAGACACCGGCGGTAAACATGGACCTCGGACAGCGCTATCTCCAGTATCTGAGCCGCGAACCCGCTACCGGCGGCCTGCTGCCCAAGGTCATCGCCGCCTATAACGCCGGGCCCGCGCCCGTCGCGCGCTGGCAGAGCGAGATACGCGACAATGGCGACCCGCTGCTCTACATCGAATCGATCCCCTATTGGGAAACGCGCGGTTATGTCGGCATCGTGCTGCGCAATTACTGGATGTACGAAGCCCAGCAAGGCAAGCCGTCAGACAGCCGTGCCGCGCTCGCGCAGGGCAAATGGCCGCGCTTTCCCGATGGCAAAGATCGCACGCGCCTGACCTGGGCTGGCGGGCTCGCCGATGCCGATTGACGAAAGCCTGGCCTTCAAGCCTGTCCGCATCGCGCTGCTGACGATTTCGGACAGCCGCAGCGCCGGCGACGACCGGTCGGGCGACAAGCTGGAGGAACTGCTCACCGGCGCGGGGCATATTCTCGCCGCGCGCGCGATCATCAAGGACGAGACCGACCTCATCGTCTCGCGCCTCCACAACTGGATCGACGATCCCGATGTCGATGTCGTCATCACCACCGGCGGAACGGGTCTCACCGGCCGCGATGTGACGCCCGAGGCGCTGCATCGGCTCGACGGCAAGGATATTCCGGGCTTTGGCGAGCTGTTTCGCTGGCTGAGCTATCAGAAGATCGGCACGTCGACCATACAGTCGCGCGCATGCGCCGTCGTCGCGCGCGGCACCTATATCTTCGCGCTTCCCGGCTCGACCGGCGCCGTCACCGACGCGTGGGAAGGCATTTTGTCGAGTCAGCTCGACAGTCGGCACAAGCCCTGCAATTTCGTCGACCTGATGCCGCGATTGATGGAATGATCCCGCGGTTGTTTCCTTCGGGCGGCCGCGGATATCCATTTTTTGCCCTCTTCTTCGTGCCTTTGCGCCTTTGCGTGAGTCCCCGATAATCTCACGCAAAGGCGCGAAGAAGGACAGGGTGAACTTGCGCTGGCGACGACAAATGTTCTTTATTTGTTCCATCAACGGCGATAAACTCGCTCGGTGGAACCCGCCAAACCCCTGCCCCCGACCTCCGGTCGCGGCGCTCCCGCCAACCCGCGCCCGACGCGCACCGGCTCGCTCGATCGCGAGGCCGATGGCGACTGGCTCGACGCGGCGGAGGATGTGGACGGTGCCCCGCCGCCGCTCCGCACGACGGTGACGGTCGAGCATCCCAAAACGATCATTTCGCGCAACAAATCGCCCGACATCAGCTTCGACCGTTCGATCAATCCCTATCGCGGCTGTGAACATGGCTGCATCTATTGCTTCGCGCGCCCGACCCACGCCTTCCATGACCTGTCGCCCGGTCTCGACTTCGAAAGCCGCTTGTTCGCCAAGTCCGACGCGGCCACCCTGCTGCGCGCCGAGCTTGCAAAAAAGGGCTACGCCGCCGCCCCGCTCGCTATCGGCACCAACACCGACGGTTACCAGCCGATCGAGCGCGAATGGGGCATCACCCGCTCGGTGATCGAGGTGCTCGCCGAAACGCGCCATCCGCTGCTCATCACCACCAAGTCCGACCGGCTGCTGCGCGACATCGACCTGCTCGCGGCGATGGCGCGCGACAATCTGGTCGGCGTCGCGATCTCGGTCACGACGCTCGATGCCGCGCTTGCGCGCACCCTCGAACCGCGCGCGCCGCATCCGCGCCGCCGCCTCGCCGCGATCCGCAAGCTCATCGACGCGGGCGTGCCGACGCAGGTCAATATCTCGCCGATCATCCCCGCGATCACCGACCATGAGATAGAGGCGATCATGGCCGCGGCGGCGGACGCGGGTGCGATCCGCGCGTCCTATATATTGATGCGGCTGCCCTATGAGGTGGCTCCGCTTTTCCGCGCCTGGCTGGACGCGCATTACCCCGACCGCGCGGCCAAGGTGATGCACATGATGCAGGACATTCGCGGCGGGCGCGATAACGACCCCGACTTCTTCAGCCGCATGAAGGGGCAAGGCATCTGGCCGCAGCTGATCCGCCAGCGCATCAAACGCGCCGCCCGCGCGCATGGCATGGACCGCAGCTTTCCGCCACTGCGCAGCGACCTGTTCAGGCCGCCGGAGCGTAATGGTCAAATGGAGCTGTTCTAGGCCGCGGTGAGCGACCGCAGCTTATAATCCTTATAGTCATCGCGGATCTGGCGCTTCAAAATCTTGCCCGTGGCGGTGTGCGGCAGTTCGTCGACGAACACCACCTCGTCGGGCAGCCACCATTTGGCAACCTTGTCCTTCAGATAGTCGATGATCTCCGCCTCGCTGACCTCCGCGCCGGGTTTCCGTACGATCAGCAGGATCGGCCGTTCATCCCATTTCGGATGATAGACGCCGACCGCAGCCGCCTCCTGCACGCCGGGCGCGCCGACCGCGGCATTTTCCAGCTCGATCGAGCTGATCCATTCGCCGCCCGACTTGATGACATCCTTCGCGCGGTCAGTGATCTGCATCACGCCATCGGGGTGGAGCACCGATACGTCGCCGGTGTCGAACCAGCCGTCGGCGTCGGCTGCGTCGGCATCGGCCTTGAAATAGCGCTGGATGATCCACGGTCCGCGGATCTGCAGCCGCCCGCTGGTCTGGCCATCGCGCGGCAGTTCCCTGCCCTCGTCGTCGACGATGCGCAGTTCGACCCCGAAGGGCGGGCAGCCCTGGCGACAGATGATGTCCACCTGCTCGTCGAAACTCAGCGCGTCCCAGTTCCACGGCCGCTTGCCCATCGTCCCGATCGGGCTGGTCTCGGTCATCCCCCAGGCGTGCCCGACATGGACGCCCGCCTTCATGAAGCGTTCGATCATCGCGCGCGGCGCCGCCGACCCGCCGATGGTGACATGTTTGAGCGCGCCATAATCCATGCCGGTCGCATCCATATGCGCGAACATCGCAAGCCACACCGTCGGCACCCCGGCGCTGTGCGTGACACCCTCGGCGTGCATCAGGTCGCACAAGGTCTGCGCATCATTGGTCGCCGAAAAGACCAGCTTCGCGCCGACTGTCGCCGCCGCGAAGGGGATGCCCCAGCTGTTCGCATGGAACATCGGGACAATCGGCAGGATCACGCTGCGGCTCGACAGGTCGAAGGCGTCGGGCTGGATTTCGGTGATCGCGTGAATGACGTTCGAGCGGTGCTCATATAATACGCCCTTGGGATTGCCCGTCGTGCCGCTGGTATAGCAAAGCCCGACCGGGTCGCGCTCGTCCAGTTCGACCCATTCAAAACTGCCGTCCTCGGCCGCGATCAGGTCGCGATAGGATTGATAGTCGCCCTGCGGCGGCGCGTCGAACAGCACGAAATGCTCGACGCATGAAAGCTGGCCGCGCAACCGCTCGACGATCGGCAGGAAAGCCGCGTCGAAGAACAGCACCCGATCGTCGGCGTGATTGATGATATAGACGAGCTGTTCGTCGAACAGCCGCGGATTTACCGTGTGCAGCACCCCGCCCATCCCGGCGGTCCCGTACCAGCTCACAAGATGGTGGCCGTGGTTCATCGCCAGCGTGGCGATGCGATCGCCCTTCTTCATCCCCAGCTTCACCATCGCGGCGGCAAAGCGCCGTGCGTCGGTTCCGATTTCGCCCCAGTTCGATCGCGTCACACTTCCATCGGCCCATCGCGAGACAATCTCGCGTCCCGCATGTTCGCGTGCGGCGTGGTCAATGAGGCTGGTGACGAGCAGCGGCTGGCCCTGCATTCCCATGGTGCGGCATCCTCTATTCTTGTCGTTGCCGCTCAGGAATAGGGCGCGAGCGCGCCGCTGTGCAAGGGGCAAAGCGCGTCAGCGCACCCGGAACTCGCGCGGAGCCACCAGCGACAGCGCGGCTTCGGATATCCCCGGCACAAGGTCGAGCCGCGTGACGATATCGGGGCCGAGCGCAAATCCACGCCCCAGTTCGATCCGCACATCCTCGTCGGTCATTGGATCGGGCGTCGCCACTATCACCCGACCGCGCGCATCGCCGCGCTTTTCGAGCAGGCGCGCCATTTCGGCGATCGCCTCGGGCGCTTCGACGCGGCACAGCAGCTGGAGCGAGGCGGTCGCGGCGATGTCGGCGAGCGGCTGCGCCCCGCGCACCGTCACGCGCGGCGTTTCCTCGCCCTCGAGCAGATCGAGCTCGACCGATAGCAACGCGCAGCCTCCCTCGCCCGCCAGTCCCTCCAGCACCTTTCCCGCCGCTTCGTCAAAACAGCTCGATTGGAATTGTCCGCTACGATCGGAGAGCGTGAGATTGAGAAAGCGGTTGCCGCGCTGCGATACGCGCGCGCGCGCGCTTTCGACCATCGCCGCCATCACCATCGGAATGCGCGTGCCCGGCGTCATTTCGACATTTTCGCAGATGTCGCCATAGGTGCGCGCGCCGCGCGCGGACAGGATCGCTTCATATTGCTCGACCGGATGCGCCGAAAAGTAGAAGCCGAAAGCCTCCTTTTCGCGCGTCATCCGCTCGGCGAGCGTCCAGGGCTCGGCGGCGGGGAGCTGCAATGCCGGCGCGATCGTGATGTCGCCGCCGAACAGGCCGCCCTGCCCCGTCGAGCGTTCGTGCGCCGATGCATTGGCGCAAGCCAGCAGAGCCTCGGCGCCCGCAAAGGCGCGCGGGCGGTCGGGCTCGACGCAATCAAAGGCCCCCGCCCCGGCAAGCGCCTCAATCTGCCGCCGATTGAGCAGCTTGGGGTCGATGCGGCTCGCGAAATCGTCGAGGCTGGCGAAATCGCCCTTCGCCTGCCGCTCGGCGACCAGCGCCTCCATCGCCTTTTCACCGACGCCTTTGAGCGCCCCCAGCGCATAGCGCACCGCCAGTCCCCCGTCGGTGCGGCCGACCGAAAAATCGGCTTCGCTGTCGTTGATCGACGGCGGCGCAATGTCGATATTCAGCCGCCGCATGTCGTCGATGAACACCGACAATTTATCGGTCTGGTGGCTGTCGAACGACATGGACGCGGCAAAGAACTCATGCGGATAATGCGCCTTCAGCCATGCCGTCTGATAGGAGAGCAGCGCATAGGCGGCGGCATGGCTCTTGTTGAAGCCATAGCCCGCAAACTTGTCGATCAAGTCGAACAGCTCGTTCGCGGTCTTCGCGTCGATCTGGTTATGCTCGCCGCAGCCCTTGACGAAGGTTTCGCGCTGCGCGTCCATCTCCGCCTGAATCTTCTTGCCCATCGCACGGCGGAGCAGGTCGGCGCCGCCGAGGCTGTAGCCGGCCAGAATCTGCGCGGCCTGCATCACCTGTTCCTGATAGACGAAGATCCCGTATGTTTCCGCGAGGATGCCCTCGAGCAGCGGGTGCGGATAGGCGATCGGCTCGCGCCCGTTCTTGCGCGCGCCGAACAGCGGGATATTGTCCATCGGCCCCGGTCGATAGAGCGCGACGAGCGCGATGATGTCGCCGAAATTGGTCGGCTTCACCGCCGACAGCGTGCGCCGCATCCCTTCGGATTCGAGCTGGAACACCCCGACGGTGTCGCCGCGCTGGAGCAGTTCATAAACCGCCGGATCGTCCCACGCGAGGGTGTCGAGGTCGACGTCGATCCCGCGCAGCGCGAGCAGCCGCCGCGCCTCCTTCAGCACCGACAGCGTCTTGAGGCCGAGGAAGTCGAACTTCACCAGCCCCGCGGTCTCGACATATTTCATGTCGAACTGCGTCACGGGCATGTCCGAGCGCGGGTCGCGATAAAGCGGGACGAGTTGATCGAGCGGCCGATCGCCGATCACCACGCCGGCGGCGTGGGTCGAACTGTGCCGCGGAAGCCCTTCCAGCTGGCGCGCCATGTCGAACAGGCGCCGCACCCCGTCGTCCTGCTTATATTCGGTCATCAGCTCCGAAACGCCATTCAGCGCGCGTTCGAGCGTCCAGGGGTCGGTCGGATGGTTCGGCACCAGCTTCGCGAGCCGGTCGACCTGGCCATAGCTCATCTGGAGCACGCGCCCGGTGTCCTTGAGCACCGCGCGCGCCTTCAGCTTCCCGAAGGTGATGATCTGCGCGACGGTGTCGCGACCGTATTTCTCCTGCACATAGCGGATCACCTCGCCGCGCCGCGTTTCGCAGAAGTCGATGTCGAAGTCGGGCATCGACACGCGCTCGGGATTGAGGAATCGCTCGAACAGCAGGCCCAATTTCAAGGGGTCGAGGTCGGTGATCGTCAGCGCCCATGCAACGACGCTGCCCGCGCCCGACCCGCGCCCCGGTCCAACCGGAATATCCTGCGCCTTCGCCCATTTGATGAAGTCGGCAACGATCAGGAAATAGCCGGGAAAGCCCATTTGCGTGATGACGTCGATCTCATAATCGAGCCGTTCGACATAGGCCTGCCGCTCGTCGGCGGTCAGGTCGGGATAGAGCGCGAGCCGCGCCTCCAGCCCCGCATGGGCGTCGGCCTTCAATTGCGCGGCCTCGCCTTCACGGTCGCCCGCAAGGCTCGGCAGGATCGGCTTGCGCTTCGGCGCCATGAACGCACAGCGTTGTGCGATCACCAGCGTGTTGCGGATCGCTTCGGGCAGGTCGGAAAAGGCATCCTCCATCGCCTCCGCGGGCTTCAGCCACGCCTCGGGATTGCTCGACCGGCGATCCTCGCTCTCGACATAGGCCGACTGCGCGATGCACAGCATCGCATCGTGCGCGGCGTGGAATTGCGGTTCGACGAAATTGGCGGGATTGGTGGCAACGATCGGCAGCGCGCGTGCATAGGCCATCTCGATCAGTGCATTTTCGGCCGCCTGCTCGGTGGCGTCGCCGCGCCTCGACAGCTCGATGTAAAGCCGTCCGCCGAACAGCGCCTCCAGTTGCTCGACATAATCTTCGGCGGCGCTTTGCTGCTCGCCCGCGAGCAGGCGCGCCAAAGCGCCTTCGCCACCGCCCGTCAGGCAGAGGAGGCCGTCGGTCTTGCCCGCCAAATCGGCCAAGACAATGTGCGGTTCCAACTCGACGGGTCGCGCGAGATGGGCCGCCGACACCAGCCCGCAGAGATTATTGTAACCCGTCTCGTCCTGCGCATAAAGCGCGAGCCAGTCGATCAGCGGCGCGCCGTTCGCCATCCGCTGCCCAGGCCGCGCAACGCTGAGCAGCGCGCCGACGATCGGCTGCACCCCGGCGGCCTTGCACGCTTCGCCAAAGGCCATGACGCCATAGAGCCCGTTGCGATCGGCAATTGCAATCGCCGGAAATCCGCGCTCGCGCGCCGCCTTGGCAATCGCCTTGGGCTCGATCGCCCCTTCGAGCATCGTGTAACTGGAAAAGACGCGCAGGGGAACGAAGGGGCTGTAGGCCATCGGGTGACGCTAACGTGACCGGGATGATTCGACCATGGCCTCGTTTCACAAAAACGTCATTGCGAGGAGCCGAAGGCGACGCGGCAATCTCCAGCTATTGATCTCAACTTGCGGTTGATAGCTGGGGATTGCTTCGCTTCGCTCGCAATGACGATTTCTTGTCCGCTAACCCAGCAGTTCCTCAATCTCTTTGCGCAGCTGCTCGGGCTTCGTCGTCGGCGCGTGGCGCGAGACGACCTTGCCGTCGCGATCGACGAGGAACTTGGTGAAGTTCCACTTGATCGCGCTGCCCAGAAGCCCGGTCTTTTCCTTCTTCAGATGCTTGAAGATCGGGTCGGCGTCGTCGCCATTGACGTCGATCTTTGCCATCAACGGGAACGACACATCATAGGTCAGCGAACAGAAATTGCGGATCTCCTCGGCGTCGCCCGGTTCCTGCGCGCCGAACTGGTTGCACGGGAAAGCCAATATCTCGAACCCGCGATCCTTGTAATCGCGATACAGTTCCTCCAGCCCTTCATATTGCGGGGTGAAGCCGCATTTCGATGCGGTGTTGACGATCAGCAGCACCTTGCCCCGATAGTCCGCGAGCGACTGCGCGCCGCCGCCCGGCAGTTTCGCCGAGAGATCGTAAAGCCCCATATCAATCCTCCCCCGCCTTGCGCGGCCTGTATACGAAATCGAAACTCGTCGCCCATGTCAGTCCGTGATCAAGCGACTGTTCGCCATGCTGGCGCACCGCGCCGCCCGGCAGTTTGCTGAAGGTCATGCGGATCAGCCCGTCCTTGCCCTTTCCGGCAACATTCGCCCAATGCCCCGTCAGCACCATCCGCCCTTCGGCGACGCCGCCGTCGAAATCGACCCGCGTCCCACTGCCATCGACCCACGCTTGCCGCCAGCGGCGGCGTTCCTTGTCATAATGGCTAAAGGAGCCGCCACCCGCGCCCTTGAAGGGCTTCCAGGTTTCGCGGATCGCACAGCCGCCGAACATCGCCTCGATGCTGCTCGTCGCGACCTGTGTGGTCGCACCGTTGGCAAAAACGTCCCATTCGCCGACCCAGAAATCGAAGGCGCGATATTCGGGGCCGATGCAGGTCGGCGGCGCGGGCAAGATCGGCGGGGGCAATATGGGTGGCGGCGGCGGTGGGGCCGACGGCGGCGGCGGCGGCGGCGGCGACTGGGCCTGTCCAGCGCTCGCACCGCCCAGCACCAGGGCGAACAGCGCCACCATGAAACGGATGGTCATCGGCAATCCCCCTACCTCCGGCGGGAGGAGCCTACGCCTCGATCCGCCCCTCGTGCAAGCGCAACACGCGGTCCATCCGCGCCGCGAGCCGTTCGTTATGCGTCGCGACGAGCGCCGCCGACCCATGATCGCGGACCAGCTTCACGAATTGGTCGAACACCCGGTCGGCGGTCGCTTCGTCGAGATTGCCCGTCGGCTCATCGGCGAGCACGAGCAAGGGCCGGTTCGCCAGCGCGCGCGCCACCGCGACGCGCTGCTGCTCGCCGCCCGACAGCTTGCTCGGCTTGTGGTGCAGCCGTTCGGCGAGCCCAAGCCTCCCCAGCAGGTCGGCGGCGCGCTCCTCGGCCTCCGCCTGCCCCGCGCCGCGAATGAGCTGCGGCAGCACGACATTCTCGATCGCGTTGAAATCGGGGAGCAGGTGGTGAAACTGATAGACGAAGCCGATCTTTTCGCGCCGCGTCCTGGTGCGTTCGCCTTGCTGGAATCGCGTCACATCCTCGCCGTCGATGCGGATCGTGCCGCCGAAGCCGCCTTCGAGAAGGCCGACCGCCTGGAGCATCGTCGACTTGCCCGATCCCGACGGCCCCAGCAGCGCAACGATCTCGCCGCGGCGCAGCGACGCATTGACGCCGCGCAGTACGTCGATGGTGACGTCCCCCTGCACGAAGCTGCGCTGAAGGTCGACGAGTTCCAGCGCGGCGTCATTCATAGCGCAGCACCTGCACCGGATCGGTGTTCGCCGCCTTGTAGGCGGGATAGAGCGTCGCGAGGAAACTGAAGACGATCACCATCACCGCGATGCCGACGATTTCGACCGGATCGGGCTTTGACGGCAGTTCGGTCAGAAAGCGGATCGAAGGATCCCACAAGGGCTGGCCGGTCAGAAACTCGACCCCGCGCAGCACCCCCTGCCGGAAATAGAGCAGCCCGAAGCCGGCGATCATGCCGACGATCGTTCCCGCGACGCCGATCGACAGGCCGATCGCCATGAAGATGCGCATCACCGAATCGCGCGGCGCGCCCATCGTGCGCAAAATCGCCATGTCGCGCGTCTTGGCGCGCACCAGCATGATGAGCGAGGAAATGATGTTGAACGACGCGACCAGGATGATCAGCGACAGGATCACGAACATCGCGACGCGCTCGATCGACAGCGCCTCGAACAGGCTGGCGTTCATCGACCGCCAGTCGGACACGACCGCCTGCGCCGCCAGCTTTTCGGCGAGCGGCTGCAAAATCTCGCCCACGCGGTCGGGATCTTCGGTCTTGACCTCGATCATCCCGATCTGGTCGCCGCTGAGCAGCAAGAGCTGCGCATCCTCCATCGGCATGACGATATAGGCCTTGTCGAAGTCATAGACGCCGATCTCGAACACCGCCGATACCCGGTAGCCGATCTCGCGCGGCACCGTTCCGAATGGCGTCGAGCGGCCCTGCGGATTGATGATCGTCACGTTCGAGCCGACCGTCGCACCGAGGTTGCGGGCGAGTTCGCTGCCGATCGCGACATTGCCGGACCCCGGCGTCAGGCTGTTCAGGCTGCCCTGCAACACCTTGCCGCCCAGCACGGCGTTGCTGCGAATGTCGGGCACGGTCATGCCGCGCACCAGCACCCCTTCGACGCGCCCGCCGAAGGTTGCAAGCAGCGGCTGCTCGATCAGCGGCGTGGCCGAGGTGACCCCCGGCGTCGCCTTCGCCTGCTCCAGCACGTCGCGCCAGTCGTCGAGCCGTCCGCCGAAACCCTGCACGACCGCATGGCCGTTCAGGCCGACGATCTTGTCGAACAGGTCGCTGCGCACGCCGTTCATCACGCTCATCACGACGACCAGCGCCGCGACGCCCAGCGTCACGGCGACGAAACTGAACGCCGCCGCCACGAAGATGAAGCCCTCGCCGCGCTGCGGCAGCAGATAGCGTTTGAAGATGGCGCGCTCATAAGGGCGGAGAATCATGTAGATCGCGGTCCTTGCGGCGCAGAAAAAGCATCACGCATGGCGCCGCTTTAGGCAGGTCGCGGGGCGCTGGCAATGGGCGGTGCAATGCGAGCGATTCGCAACATATGTTGCCCATTGGCCACAGGGCTTTGAAAAAGCGCGCTCGGCAGCGCGCGGAAGGGTGACAAAAGGCCACCACCCACCTACCCCTCTGGCTTCTGGAACAACGCGGCCCGAAGGCCCGGCTCCAGGGAGTGCAGGCCTTTCGCCAGGCCTGCAACAAGGGGGATGGCGAGTGTTCGTCACAGGCGCCCGGGTCTTGGGAACAAGGCCCGGGCGTTGTGATTCCGGCGGGTGCGGTGGCTGATGGGGTAAGTAAGCTGACCTTCCCTTATCCGCCGGGATGACGATGGAATAAAGCCCCGCTTTCGGTCAATCACCGATATCCGCATCACCGCCGCAAGCGGCCAAGCAAAGGACACCCCAACCTTACTGCCCGTACCCCGCGGCCCCCGCGACCCGCACTGCCTCGCGCGCGGCAGCGAAGAGCGCGCCCGCCTTCGCCTCGCACTCACGCTGTTCATAGGCCGGATCGCTGTCGGCGACGATCCCCGCCCCCGCCTGAACGTGCATCATGCCGTCCTTGACGATCGCGGTGCGCAGGACGATGCAGCTGTCCATATTGCCGTCGGGCGCGAAATAGCCGACGCCGCCCGCATAAGGCCCGCGCGCGTCGGCCTCCAGCTCGGCGATGATCTGGCACGCGCGAACCTTGGGCGCGCCGCTCACCGTCCCGGCGGGAAAGCCTGCGAACAGCGCGTCGATCGCGTCTTTACCCGGCGCGATGCGGCCGATGACGTTCGATACGATGTGCATGACATGGCTGTAGAACTCGACCGTATAGCTGTCGGTCACGGTGACGCTGCCGCCGATCGCCGCGCGGCCGACATCGTTGCGGCCGAGATCGAGCAGCATCAGATGCTCGGCGCGCTCCTTGGGGTCGGCGAGCAGGCTTTCGCGGTTTTCGGCGTCCTCGGCGCTGGTGCGTCCGCGCGGGCGCGTGCCCGCGATCGGCCGGATCGTGATCTCGCCGTCGCGCACACGCACCAGTATCTCGGGCGACGAGCCGATGAGCGCAAAACCCGGCAGATCGAGAAAATAGAGAAAGGGCGACGGATTGACGCGCCGAAGCGCGCGGTACAGATCGAAGGGCGGCAGGTCGAACGGCGTCGAGAAGCGCTGCGATAGCACCACCTGAAAAATGTCGCCCGCGGCGATATAGTCCTTCGCCGCCGCCACCATCTCGGCAAAGCGTTCGGGCGACGTCGCGGGCGTCGCGGCTATGTCGTCGGGCAGCGATGCAGTCGACGCGCGATCCGCGTGGACGCTCGCGCTCGACAGGCGCGCTGCGATGCTTTCGAGCCGCTCTTCGGCTGTGTCGATCATCCGGTCGATCGCGCCATGCGCGTCGGGCCAGATCGGCGCGATCAGGAACAGTTCGTCGGCGAGCCGGTCGAAGACGAGGATCGTCGTCGGGCGCACGAAAATCATGTCGGGCAGGCCAAGCCCCGCGCCCGGCGCGCGCGGGATGCGTTCGACGAGGCCGATGGTTTCATAGGCAAAAAAGCCCACGAGTGTCGCCAGCGCCTTGGGCAATCCGTCGGGCACGTCGAAACGGCATTCGGCAACGAGGTCGCGCAGCGCCCGCAACGCGCCCGCCTCGACCGGGGAAAAGGCGTCGCGGTCGCGGCGCCAGTCGCGGTTGACGCGTGCGGCCTCGCCGCGCACCTCGAACATCAGGTCGGGGTCGAGGCCGATCAGGCTGTAACGCCCGCGCGTCTCGCCGCTTTCCACCGATTCGAGCACCCAGTCGCCGCGGCCCGGCTCGATCAGCTTGAGCGCCGCCGATACGGGCGTTTCGATGTCCGCAATCAGCCGCTGCCAGACGACCGCGCCGCGTCCCGCGGCCAGCGCTTCGAGCGCGGCGGCCCTGCCCTCCAGACTCACGCTTATTCGGCGACCGGCGCGGTGCCGGTCAGTTCGCGGCGCAACTGGTCGACCAGTTCCTTGTTGATCGTCACCCCGGCGCGCCGCTTCGCCTCCGCCGCCAACTGCTCGATCAGCTCATTGCCAAAGGCGGGCGCCAGCGGCCGCGCGATCGCGGCAACGCGCTGGGGTTCGATCGCCTTGGGATCAGGGCGCTGCACCTCATCCAGCGCGATCACCATCCAGCCGCGATTGCCAGGGATTTCCAGCGTTTTCACGCTGCCCTCGGCCATCGAGAAGAGCAGCGCGAGTTCGGGCGGCACGCGCTCGCCATTGGCGCCCAGCTCGGCGCGGCTGCCGCCGATCGCCTGCACATCGCCGATGTTCGGTCCCGCGGCAGCGACGGCTTCGTTGAGGCTCTTGCCACCTTCGACCGCCTTGACGATCGCGCGCGCCTTGTCGCGCGCGACCTTCTGCCCCTCGGCAAAGCGCCATTCGGAAAGCAGGTCGCCGCGGATCTGCGCGAAGGGCGGCGGCGCGGCGGCGACGATCGACTTCACCGCAAAGACGGCGAATTTCTCATTCTCGACGATCGTGGCGATCTGACCTTCGCCCTCGCCGCCGACCTGGAACGCCTGCGCAATGACCGGTGCGAGTTCCGGCGCGGGTGCGAAGCCTGGCTGTCCCGGCGCGCGGCCGCTCGGCAGGATCGCCGGGGTCTCGATGATCGGGAGCTTGCGGTCGGACGCAACCTCCTCGATCGACGCCCCGCTGTTCACCGCATCCTGGATCGCATTATAATAATCGACGATCGCCTCGTTCGCCTTGTTCTTTGCCAGTTCGGCGCGAATTTCCGCGCTTGCTTCGGCCAGGCTGCGGGCCGGGCGCGCAGTCACATCCTCGACGCGCAGCACTGTCCAGCCGAGTCCGGTCTGGAGCGGCCCGATCACCTCGCCGCGTTTTGCGGCAAAGGCGGCCTTCGCAACCGTCGCATTTGTGGTCGCGGCATAGGCGCTCTGGCTGAGGTCGCCGGTCGTAGAGGCGGACAAACCCGCCTCGGCAGCCGCGCTCGCGAGTGACGCGCCGCCGCGCACCTTCGCGGCGAGGCTGTTTGCGGCCGCCCGGTCGGGCAGGATCACCTGCGCAAAACGCCGCGTTTCGCTCGCGGCATATTGCGCCGCATTGTCCTTATACGCCTTCGCGATTTCGGCGTCGGTCACGGCGGGCACCGGCACCGAGGCGCGGTCGAAAATCGCATATTGGATCACGCGGCGTTCGGGCACGGTGAACTTCGCGGCATTCTGGGCGAGGAACTGGCGCAACGTGGCGTCGCCCGGATCGTTTCTGGGCGCGAACGCGCTTGACGGGATGAAGGTCGCCTGCCCGCGCCGCCGTTCGAGCAGCAGCGCGGCATAGGGCTCGGCCATGCCGGACGCGATCCGCGGCATCTGCGCGATCGGCGCCGCCAGCTGTTCGAGCAGTATCTGTTGGCGAAGGTCGCGGCGCAGCTGTGCTTCGCTGATCCCGTTCTGGCGGAGGAAGTTCTGGAACACCGTCTGGTCGAACTTGCCCGAAACGCCTGCAAAGGCTGGCAGATCGGCGATTCGCCCGTCGATCAGCCGTTTGCTGACGCCGAAACCCAACTCGGTCGCATATTGATCAAAGGCGAGCCCGTCGATGAGCTGACCGAGCACCTGATCGAGTCCGCCGCCTTCGACGAACGCCGCCATCGTCAGTCCCGGCTGATCACGGCGCGCCTGGTCATAGGCCTGCCGCACGCGGTCGCGCAGTTCGCCGACACCGATCTCTTCGCCACCGACCTTCGCGACATTGGCGCCGCCGATCCCGCCGAAGGTCGAGTTTCCGGTGACGTCGCTGAGCGCAAAGGCGACGCCGACCAGAACGACAAAGGCCAGCGCGAGAAACTTGCCGATCGTCGAAGAAAACATGGCGCGGATGGCGGTAATCATGGAGCAGGCGGTCTTTCGGGCAGGGCGCAACGAGGCGCGGTTGCGCGCTGCTTTAGAGGCGCGATGCCGCGGCATCAAGGCGCGAAAGGCGACCCCGGCGGATCGCCGCGCCGCTTGCCTCGTGGCGACCTTCGCCGCTAGGGGCGGATCATTGTTCGCAGAAGCGGGAGAAGCGGGGCGATGACGCGGCGCAAATATGTGGTCGGCAACTGGAAGATGAACGGGCTCAAGAATGCGCTCGGCGAAGCACAGGCCATTTTCGCGGCCGCCGACGCGCATCCCGGCGTCAATGTCGCCCTGTGCCCGCCCTTCACGCTGATCGGTGCGATGGCCGCGGCAGCGCCCGGCAAGGCGGTCGGCGGACAGGACTGCCATAGCGCCGCGTCGGGGGCCTTCACCGGCTCGGTCGCGGCGCCGATGCTCGCCGATGCGGGGGCTTCGCTCGTGATCGTCGGACATAGCGAACGGCGCGAAGGCTGCGGCGAAAGCGACGCCGACGTGCGCGCCAAGGCCGAAGCAGCGCTCGCCGCGGGCCTGTCGGTCATCCTGTGCGTCGGCGAGCCGCAGGGCGTGCGCGAATCGGGCGGCGCAATCGCATATGTGCTGGCGCAGGTCGCTGGGTCGGTGCCCGACAGCTTCGATCCGCAGCGGTTCGCGATCGCCTATGAACCCATCTGGGCGATCGGCACCGGACTGGTTCCGACCGTTGCAGACGTCGCGGCGATGCACGGCGCGATCCGCGGCGCGCTCGCGGAACGGTTCGGCGATGCGGCGGAAGATATCCGAATCCTCTATGGCGGCTCGGTCAATGGCGACAATGCCGCCGAACTGCTCGGCGCGGGCGACGTCGATGGCGCGCTCGTCGGCGGGGCCAGCCTGACCGCGGCCAAGTTCGTGCCGATCATCGAGGCGGCGGCGGGACTTTAATCCACCAATAATTTCCGCTTGCATCGAGCGAAGTCGAGATGCCCCTCGGGCATGGAGTGATCTCGATGGGTGTCTCGACTTCGACCAAAGGTCGAAATCTATCCTGAACGCCTGCAAGGCAGTCGAAGGGCCCGACATGAACGGCACCCGGAATGTCGTTCGAGGAAGCTGTGGCTTGAACCCCTGCCGCTTCGTCTCTATGTGCGCCGCGGGCGCGATCCGTTTGAGGCCGCGCAAGTTCGGGAAAATATGATGTCCAGCCTTTTCACCTTCCTGCTCGTCGTCCAGGCGCTCGTTGCCGCCGCGATGATCGGCGTCATTTTGATGCAGAAGTCGGAAGGCGGCGGCCTGGGCGTCGGCGGCAGCCCCGCGGGCCTGCTCTCGGCGCGCGGCGCGGCGGATTTCATGACCCGCGCGACGACGGTGCTCGCCTGCCTGTTCGTGGGCCTGTCGATCCTGCTCGCGGCGATGGCCTCGGTCGGCCGCAGCGGCTCGACGATCGACACCACGCTGTCGAAATCGGCGCAGACGAGCGGCGCCGCTCCGGCTTCGTCGATCACCGCCCCGGCGCAGCCCGCCGACGGCGCCGCCGCGGGCACCGCGCCCGCGCCGCTGACCGACGATCCGCTGGCCGCCGCCGCGGCCGCCGCGGCGAGCCAGGAAAGCGCCCCGGCCCCGGCCGGAAGCAGCAAGGCGCCGCCCGCCACCAAATAAACGGCGGCTTCGGCCTCCGCATCCACCCCGCACGCCAGCGGAAACTTTTTCCGTGGCTTGCGATTCGACGGCTTGCGCCGTCCCCCACCCTTTGAGTAAGTCTTTCCTCCCATGGCGCGGTTCATTTTTATCACCGGCGGCGTGGTCTCCTCGCTTGGCAAGGGTTTGATGGCGGCCAGCCTCGCCGCCCTGCTGCAAGCGCGTGGCTATCGTGTCCGCATTCGCAAGTTCGATCCCTATCTGAACGTCGATCCGGGCACGATGTCGCCCTATCAGCATGGCGAGGTCTATGTGACCGACGACGGGGCGGAAACCGACCTCGACCTTGGTCACTACGAGCGCTTCACCGGCGTCGCGGCGCGGCAGAGCGACAATGTGACCTCGGGCCGCATCTATCAGGGGATCATCGCCAAGGAACGCCGCGGCGACTATCTGGGCGCAACGGTGCAGGTCGTCCCGCACGTCACCGACGCGATCAAGGATTTTGCCCGCGCCGAAACCGACGACCTCGATTTCGTGCTGTGCGAGATCGGCGGCACCGTCGGCGACATTGAATCGCTGCCGTTCATCGAGGCGATCCGCCAGCTGAAGAACGAGGTCGGGCGCGACAACGCCATCTCGGTCCACGTCACTCTGGTGCCCTATATTGCCGCCGCGGGCGAGCTGAAGACCAAGCCGACGCAGCACAGCGTACGCGAACTCGCCTCGCTCGGCGTCCAGCCCGACATATTGCTCTGCCGCTGCGAAAAGCCGCTGCCCGAGACCGAGCGCGCCAAGATCGCGCAGTTCTGCAACGTGCGCAAGGAAGCGGTAATCCCGGCGCTCGACGCCGACAGCATTTATTCGGTGCCGGTCCAATATCATGGCGAAGGACTTGATGCCGAGGTGCTCCACGCCTTTGGCATCCACGACGCCCCCGCGCCCGACCTCACGGCCTGGTACGACATCATGGACCGCAAGCAGCACCCCGAGGGCGAAGTCACGATCGGCGTCGTCGGCAAATATGTGTCGCTGCCCGACGCCTATAAGTCGCTCAACGAGGCGCTGGTCCATGGCGGCATGGCGCACCGGGTGAAGGTCAATATCCGCTGGCTCGACGCCGAAATGTTCGAGCGCGACGAGGATCTCGTCGCCAATCTCGAACCGTTGCACGGCATCCTCGTCCCCGGCGGCTTCGGCGAACGCGGGTCGGAGGGCAAGATTTCGAGCGTCCGTTTCGCGCGCGAGAGAAATGTGCCCTTTTTCGGCATCTGCCTTGGCATGCAGATGGCGTGCATCGAGGCGGCGCGCAATACGAGCGGTATTGCGAAGGCGTCGAGCACCGAATTCGGCCCGACCGACGAACCCGTCGTCGGCCTCATCACCGAATGGATGAGCGCGGAGGGGTTGCAGAAGCGCGGCGCCAACACCGACCTTGGCGGCACGATGCGCCTCGGCGCCTATGAAGCCAAGCTCTCCCCGAACAGTCATGTCGCAAGCGTCTATGGCGCGACCGAGATCAGCGAACGCCACCGCCATCGTTACGAGGTCAACGGCGCCTATCGCGAGCGGCTGGAAAAGGGCGGGCTGGTGTTTTCGGGCATGTCGCCCGACGGCATGTTGCCGGAAATCGTTGAGCGGCCGGACCATCCGTGGTTTATCGGGGTGCAATTCCACCCGGAACTCAAATCCAAACCCTTCGACCCGCATCCCTTGTTCGCGGGTTTCATCGAAGCGGCGGTGAAGCAGAGCCGGCTGGTCTGACCAAAAAGGGGATTGGGGCCATGGATCATGCAAGACTTGCCGAACTGCAGGGCCCCGACAGCATTTTTTCCGGTCTTTCGGCGGAAGATTGGGCCGAGATCGCGCGCCGCGCGGTCCAGGTCCAGTTCGCCAAGGGCAAGGAATTGCTGGTCCAAGGCGACCCCGGCGACATGATGCTGATCCTGACCGAAGGCACCGCGCGCGTGTCGATGCTGACGTCGGGCGGGCGCGAGATCGTCCTCGCCTATGCCGAACCGGGCGCGGTGCTGGGCGAGATCGCCTTGCTCGACGGTGGCGAGCGCACTGCGTCGGTGACCGCGACCAGCGCGGGCAGTGCGCTCCAGCTCGGCCGCAATGCGCTCAAGGATTTCGTCGCCAGCCACCCCGACTTCGCCTGGTCGCTGATGCAGCAACTCGCACGGCGGCTGCGCACTGCCGACCAGACGATCGAAAGCGACCGCGCCTATGCCTCCGGCCCGCGTCTCGCGCGCTATCTGAAACGCCTGATCCGCAAGGATACCGGGATCGCGCAGCGCGTCGAGCTCAGCCAGACCGAACTCGGCAATTTCGCGGGAATGAGCCGCGAGCATATCAACCGCCAACTCAAAAGCTGGGAGGAATCGGGAATCATCGCGCTCGAACAGGGCCGCGTGCGCGTGCTCGATCCGGCGACGCTGGAAGAGATCAGCGAAAGCGAGGGATGACGACTTAGGAAAAATACCCAAGGCCGTTACGATCCCTACTCCTCATCCCGCGCCGGCAGGCTCAGCGTGAAGCGTGCGCCCTGCCCCGGCGCGCTGTCGACGGTCAGGTCGCCGTCCATCGCGCGCGCCAGGCGGCGGGCGATATAAAGGCCCAGGCCCGATCCGCCGCTGTCGGTGCGACCCAGCCGCTCGAACTTTTCAAACACCACCGCCTGCTGCTCGGCGTCGATCCCCTGCCCCTGATCGGCGACGGTGACCATCGCGCGGTCGTCCTCGCGATCGACGCGGAGCCATATCTGCGAATCTTCGGGCGAATAGCGGATCGCATTGCCGAGCAGGTTGAGCAGCACCTGCAAAACACGGCGAAACTCGCCGGTTGCGGGCATCCGGTCATCGGTGCTGGGCGCCGAAATGCGGATGCCCTTCTCCTCAGCCTTCATGCCGAGCAGACCGACCGCGCGGCGCGCCAGATCGCCAAGATCGATGTCGTCGCGCGCCGCCTTGAACCCCGGCCGTTCGATATTCTGAAGGTCGGCGAGGTCGTCGACCAGCCCCAGCAGATGCCGTCCTGCATGAGCGATGTCGCCGGCATAGCGCGCATAATCGGCGCGGATCGGGCCGTCGAACTGGCCCGAAATCGTCTCGGCGGTCGCGATGATGCGGCTCAAGGGACCGCGCAGCGCGCCGTCGATCCGGCGGCCGAACTTCGGGTCGGACAGCGGCAGCGAACCAAAGGCGGGATCGACAAGCGCGCCGCCGTCCTTCGGCGTCGCGGCGGGCGGGGCGCCGGTCACCGCGGCGAAGCCGCGGAAGCCGGTGAAGCGGCCCGCCGCATCGAACAGCGCGTCGCCGCCAAGCGTCATCGCCGAGCCCGCAGCCCGCACGCTCTGCCCTCCAAAGCGCGACTGGCGCGCGAGCGCGCGCAGGACAGGAAAGCGACCGTCGGCGTCGGGTTGCAACTCGAACAACTCGGACAGCGAGCGTCCTTCCCATCCCGGCGGCACCGCGGGCGCACGCCCCGCGGCGCGAAGCGCGACGAGCCGCAACTGCTGGTCGCACTCCCACGCCCATCCGTCGGCGAGCGCCGTTTCCTCCGCGACGGGCGGCATTCCCGGTTGCGCCACGGCGCGCGCGCGCCAGTCGCTGATCTCGATGCTCGCCCCCTCGGCGTCGGGTGTGATGCGCACGAGCGCCTGGATGTCGCTATGATCGTCGGCGGCATGGAGCGGCCGGTTGATCTCGCGATGCAACCGCTGCGCCAGCGCGGCGAGCCGCGCGAGGTGCGGCAGCGCGAGCGGCTTGCCAAGCCCCGCCCCGGCGCGCTGCTGAAGCCGGAGCAGCGGCACATCGGCGCTAACCAGCACGCCCGACCGGTCGACGCGGCCGCGGACAATGCGTTCGCTCATCGCTCCGCCTCCGGCGCCGCGCCATCGGCGTCGTTCACGGCACGCGCCGGCAGCATGGCGAGCGATGCTTCGAGCGGCGCCAGGGCGTCGCGGTCGAGCCGCAAGGGCGCGAGCAGCGACGGCAGCGCCGCCGTCTCGGCGGTCAGAAGCGCCAGCGCCATATCGGCATATCGACGCTGCTGCGCCGCCGCCGCGAGCGCGATCAGCGCGGGCCAGTCGTGCGCCGCGATCGCCGCGCGCGCCGTCTCGGGCAACGCGGCGCCGACCGCCTCGTGATAGGCGATGGCGGCGGCGGTCATGCCGCCCTCGTCGGCCTGCCCTTCTACCGCATGCCGCACGGCATCGCCCAGGCTCGCCGCCCGGCCGGTGTCGATGTTCACCTCGGCCAGCCGCCACGCTGCGACCTCGTGGAGCAAGGCGCGGAAGATTTCCTCATCGACGTCGGCGATCGCCAGCGTCGGCTGTCCATGGGCGTCGAACCGCCGCCGGTCGGCAATGCGCAGATCCAGATAGGCACGCTCGCGCGCCGTCATCGGAGCGTCGGACGCCGCGCCGCTCGCCTCGTCCACGGCGCCCGTCGGTGGCGCCGGCACCACGCGCTCGGCCGAAAGTGCGCGCCAGCGATGCTCCTCGGCCCGCGCAAAGCAGACGCCGACCAGCCGCGTCGCGCCGGGCACCCCGCGGTGCAGCCAGTCGGCCCATAGAGCGGCGCTGTCGATCGCGGGGTCGATCCGCGCCGCGACATCGGTGACCAGGCGCCGCGCGATCCCCAGCGACAGCGCGCGTTGCTCGTCGGTCAGCCGACCGGCGGAGGGCGCCGCGAAAAAGTCGGCCAGCTCGTCAAGGCGCGCCGACAGCGTCGGCGACGGCGGTTCGATGCCGGCAAAGGAGAGCGATTCACTCATGCGCACCCGCCAATAGCAGTTTGGCGTTAATAGGCCTTAAACCTTGAAGGACGTTGTTTTAGCGGGGCTCCGGGCGCCGTGCGAGGCGCAGCCAGAGCAGGATCTGGAACAGCGCGAGCAGCGGCAGGATCGCGAACATCGGCGACGCCAGCCCGAACAGCAGTGCAGGCGCGAGCATGATCCACGCCTGGTCGGCGTCGGGGAGCAACCAGTGGAAGCGCCGCCGCTCGCCCGCATCCTCGTAAAGCGCGCGCGCCAGCACGATCGCCGCCGCGAGGCACGGCGCCAGCGCCGCTTCGGCAAAGGGCGGCATCGACCGGCTGGCTGCACCGAAGGCGAGCAGCCATGGAAAGAGCGCGAGCAAGGCGAGCGCGAAGCTGCGAATGAGCAAGCGCGTCCGATCCTGCGCCGCACTTTCGGCGCGAAAGGCCGACAGAAAGCGCATCGCGGCAAGCCCCAGCCCGCCCAGCACCGCGACAAGCGCTCCCGCCGCGGCCAGCCCGCTCGCCGCCAGCGCAGCGACCCCGATCCACAGAAATGCGGTGACAACGGGCAGATAACGCGCGGTTTTCGGTGACTTGACGAGCAGCGGCCCGGCGAGCCGCACGAGCGGCATCATGATCGCCGAACGTCCCAGCCCCATGCCGCCATATTCGGTCCGTTGCAGGCTCGATTGCTCGATCAGCGCCGCGGTCGGGCGGTCGGACACGATCGCAATCTCGCCCTGCTCGAACAGCGCGGGTTCGCAGTAAAGACGGCGCGCGCCCGATTGCACGGCGAGGCGCAGCAACGTCAGCATCATGTCCCATTCACCGGGCATCGCCGCGAGTTCGGCCACCATCGGCGGCGCGACGGAGGCCAGCCCGCCCCAGCGCCGCGTTGCGTCGATCCGCTCGAATCCCTGGGTCAAGATGGTGTCGCCGGTGACGAGAATCGCCGGCGATCCCGGCTTTGCGATCGCGGCATAATGCGTTCCCCCGGCGCGCAGGCCGTCGGCGACGAGGATCAGCCGGTCCTCGGCCTCGACCAGCGGGACAAGATCGCCCGCCGCGCGCACCGGCGTCACCTTCACCCCCCGACGGCGAATGCGGTCGCACACCGCCAGCAGTTCGGCGGGCAGCGCGGCGACGGCGACGGCGATGTGCGTCACCCCGACATCGACGAGGCGCGCCGCCTGTCGCTCGATCAGCGTCTCGCCCGCCACGGTGACAAGCGCGCGCAATCCGCCATCGGGCAGCGTCTCACTGGCGCCGACGAGCGCGATCAAGGGCATAGGCAAGCGAGGAACAGCAAAGGATGCACGGATCAACCTATTATGGCGGCAAGCGGCTTTGGCAAGCATCGCTTGTTCCTTCGTGCCCCCGAATGATAGGCGTCGCTTCCATGACGGAAGCGGGATCGGCGGTTGTAATCGGCGCAGCGGGCGGCATCGGCGCTGCTTTGGCTGACGCGCTTGCCGCCGATGGGCGGCATGACGTCATCCACCGTCTTGCCCGTTCGGCGTCACCTCCGCTCGCCATCGACGTCACCGACGCGGATTCGGTGGCCGCGGCCGCGGCGATGGTCGCCGCCAGCGGCCCGCCGCCCCGTCTGGTCATCGTCGCGACGGGCCTGCTCCACGCAGATGGCCATCGCCCCGAACGCGGCCTGTCCGACATCGATGCGGACTGGATGGCGCGAAACTTTGCGGTCAACACGATCGGGCCCGCGCTGGTTGCAAGGCATTTCCTGCCGCTGATGCCGCGTCGTGGGCGCACCGTTTTCGCCGCGCTCTCGGCACGGGTGGGCAGCATCGGCGACAACCGGACCGGCGGCTGGTTCAGCTATCGCGCCTCCAAAGCCGCGCTCAATCAGCTCGTTCGCAGCTTTGCGATCGCCGAGACGCGGCGCAATCCCGACGCCCTGATCGTCGCCTTGCACCCCGGCACGGTCGATACGCCGATGTCGCAGCCGTTTCGGCGCGCGGTTCCGCCCGCGTCGCTCGCTTCACCATCCCTGGCGGCGAGCAATCTGCTGCGGACGATCGCCGCGCTGACACCGGCCCAGACGGGCCGGGTTTTCGCGTGGGACGGCAGCGAAATCATTCCCTGAAAATCGCCCGAATCACTGGCAATCCGTTGCGCCTTGGGCTAGGCAAAAACCACCTCCCGAAAAGCAGAAAAAAGGCCGGGTCTTGACCGAAGAAAATACGCCTGTGCAGCCGTCCGAGGACGGCGTTTCGCCGATCAATATCGTCGACGAAATGAAGACGTCCTACCTCGATTACGCGATGAGCGTGATCGTCAGCCGCGCGCTGCCCGACGTGCGCGACGGCCTGAAGCCCGTCCACCGCCGCATCCTCTATGCCGCGCAGGAAGGCGGCTTCGTCCCCGGCCGTCCGTACAAGAAATCGGCGAAGATCGTCGGTGACGTCATGGGTAATTATCACCCGCACGGCGACAGCGCGATTTATGATGCGCTCGCGCGCATGACGCAGGACTGGTCGCTGCGCGTGCCGCTGATCGACGGTCAGGGCAATTTCGGCTCGATGGATCCCGATCCACCGGCCTCGATGCGGTATACCGAGGCGCGCCTTGCCAGGACCGCGATGGTGCTGCTGAACGATCTCGACAAGGATACGGTCGACTTCCAGCCGAACTATGACGCGAGCCGCGAGGAGCCCACCGTGCTCCCCGCGCGCTTCCCCAACCTGCTCGTCAACGGCGCGGGGGGCATCGCGGTCGGCATGGCGACCAACATCCCGCCGCATAACCTCGGCGAAGTGATCGACGCGACGCTCGCGATGATCGACCGCCAGCTCGAGGGCGGCGAACCGATCACGCTCGAGGAGTTGATGGCGATCGTCCCCGGCCCCGACTTCCCGACCGGCGCGATGATGCTCGGCCAGGGCGGCGCGCGCAGCGCCTATGCCACCGGCCGCGGTTCGATCATGATGCGTTCGACGCATGTGATCGAAGAAGGCAGGAATGACCGGCAATCAATTGTTTTGACGTCGATTCCGTTTCAGGTCGGCAAATCCGGTCTGGTCGAGAAGATCGCCGAAGCCGCGCGCGACAAGCGGATCGAGGGCGTCGCCGACATCCGCGACGAATCGAACCGCGAGGGCGTGCGCGTCGTCATCGAGCTGAAGCGCGACGCGACCGCCGAGGTCGTGCTCAACCAGCTGTGGCGCCACACCCCCGCGCAGTCGAGCTTCCCCGCGAACATGCTCGCGATCCGCGGCGGACGCCCCGAAATGCTCGGCCTGAAGGACATTCTTTCGGCCTTCATCGCCTTCCGCGAAGAGGTCATCACCCGCCGCTGCAAGTTCGAGCTCGCCAGGGCGCGCGACCGCGCGCACATCTTGCTCGGCCTCGTCGTCGCGGTCAGCAATCTCGACGAAGTCGTCCGCATCATCCGCGGCTCGCCCTCGCCCGCCGCCGCGCGCGAAGCCCTGCTCGCGCGCGAATGGCCGATCGGCGAGATCGCGCCCTATATCCGCCTTGTCGAGGCGATCGAGGGCGAGATGGAGGAGGCCGCGACCTATCGCCTGTCCGAAGTGCAGGTGAAGGCGATTCTCGACCTCCGCCTCCACCGCCTCACGGCACTCGGCCGCGATGAAATCGGCAAGGAACTCGGGGAGTTGGCGGCCGAGATTGAGGAACTGCTTTCGATCCTGGCCGACCGCGCGAAACTCTACGCGGTGATGCGCGAGGAACTGGTCGCGGTGCGCGACGAGTTTGCAACGCCGCGCAAGACGCTGGTGGCGCCCGCCGCCGACGGGATCGACGACGAGGATCTGATCGAGCGCGAGGAGATGGTCGTCACCGTCACGATGGACGGTTATATCAAACGCACGCCGCTCGGCACCTTCCGCGCGCAGCGCCGCGGCGGCAAGGGCCGCGCCGGCATGGCGACCAAGGACGAGGATGTCGTCACCGAATTGTTCGTCACCTCGACGCACACGCCGGTGCTCTTCTTCTCGACCGCGGGCAAGGTCTATCGCATGAAAGTGTGGCGCCTGCCCGAGGGCGGGCCCGCGACGCGCGGCCGTCCGATGGTCAACCTGCTTCCGCTCGCACAGGGCGAGACCATCTCCACCGTGCTGCCGCTACCCGAGGACGAGTCCGAATGGGGCAAGCTGCACGTCATGTTCGCGACCGCCAAGGGAAGCGTGCGCCGCAACAGCATGGACGCCTTCACCAACGTGCCCTCGAACGGCAAGATCGCGATGAAGTTCGAGGGCGAGGATGAAGACGACCGGCTGATCGGCGTCGCGCTGCTCGACGAAAGCGACGATGTGTTGCTCGCGACGCGGCAGGGCAAGGCGATCCGCTTCGCCGGCGACGATGTGCGCGAGTTCCAGAGCCGCAACTCGACGGGTGTGCGCGGCATGAAGCTCGCCGACGGCGACGAGGTGATTTCGCTCTCGATTCTCCACCGCGTCGGCACCACGAGCGACGAACGCGAAGCCTATCTGCGCGCCGCGCCGTGGAAGGACAATGAGAATGAACCGGCGCTCCCCGCCGAGCGCATGGCCGAGCTTGCCGCGCGCGAACAGTTCATCCTCACCGTCTGTGCGAACGGTTATGGCAAGCTGTCGTCGGCCTATGAATATCGCCGCACCGGCCGCGGCGGCCAGGGGATCACCAACATCGACAATATCGCCCGCAACGGCCCGGTCGTCGCGAGCTTCCCCGCGACGCAGGCGCATCAGCTCATGCTCGTCACCGACCAGGCGAAGCTGATCCGCATGGGGCTGGACAGCCTTCGCGTCATCGGGCGGGGAACCGCGGGCGTGCGCCTGTTCGACGTCGCCGAGGGCGAACATGTCGTGTCGGCGGCGCTGATCGAGGAAGGCGAAGACGACGAGACGGAGGGAGCGGAAACCGCAACCCCGGCGAGCGAAACGTCCACCGAATGACCAGGCCGACGACGGCCTTCAAGGTGCTGACCGCGCAGCAATGGGCGGCGTTCGAGCGCGAGCGGGTCTTCCGCGGCGCGCCGGTCGACGTCGAAGATGGCTATATCCATCTGTCGACCGCCGCGCAGCTCGACGCGACGATCGCCAGATATTTCGCCGACCAGTCGGAACTGATGATCGCCGAGGTGGACCTGATCCGGTTCGGCGACGCCGTCCGCTGGGAACCCGCGCGCGGCGGCCAGCTTTTTCCGCACCTCTATGCCGAACTGCCGATCGAGGCTGTGATCAGCCTGCAACGACGCGGCTGATCGCGCCGCGACAGCGGGACAATCCTGCGCCCCTATCGCCGCCCTGCCTTCCACGCCCTTACCGCCGCCATCGTCTTTTCGACATGCGCCTGCGGCTTGGGGTCGGTGTAGCTCATCAGAATGGTTCCGTTCGGCGCGATGACGAACGATGTCCGGTTCGACAGCATGGTCCCGTCGGGACGCCGCATCGTCGCGTCATATCTCGCAGCGACCTTCGCGCCGGGATCGGCGGCGACCGCGAATTTGTCGCGGCATTCGGAGCGCGAAAACTCGGCGACGCGCTCGATATTGCCCGCCGTCACGCCGACGACGCGTGCGCCGAGCCGGTTGAAATCATCGCTCGCCTCGGCGAACAGATGCGCCTCCAGCGTGCAGCCCGGCGTAAAGGCGGCGGGGAAAAAATAGAGCACGACCGGCCCCTTTTTCAGCGCCTGTTTCAGGGACAGGCTGAACGGCTTGCCGCCCTGCGCAGCGTTCAGTGTGAAGTCGGGCGCCTTCGCGCCCTGCTGAAGCGCGGCGAGGCCCGGCGCGGGGAGCAACGCGAGCGATATGCCGAGGCCAAGGGCGAGCCCCAGCGGCATCACGATCCTTTTCAGCAATGTCATCGGGCAAACCTCCATGCGACCGAAGCGAAGAATGCGGAAAAAAGGCCGCCGCGTCCAGCGCGATTGACCGCGCCAGCGGCATGGCGCAACATGATCGCGGCGTGGGATGAGTATGAGCGGTCGTTCACCGGCCACTTTGGGGTGGGGAGCGGACATTGAGGGGTTGCGCTGGTCTCCCCTCCCGCAAGCGGGAGGGGCAGCGAGACTTACGAACTTTGTTCGTTAGTCGCAGCGGGGTGGGCCATTGCCACGCTGCTGCCCACCCCCGACCCCTCCCGCAAGCGGGAGGGGAGAGAATGGCAGCTTCCGGCCGCTTCCCGCCACTCAATCGCCACGTTCGCGCGCCAGCGTCCCGACCACCCCCCACGCGATCAGCGCCTGCCCGCCGAAATAGAGCGGCCAGACGAACCACATCGTCACATCGCCGGACAGCGCTCCGCCCTCGCCGGCAAAGATGAACAGGTCGCTCGCGAGGAACAGCATCGCGCCGATGCCGGTGCGATAGCGCGGGAAGCGGCTCGCCCACGCCGTCGCCGCCATCAGCGCGACGATCGCCGTATATCCGATCGCCGCCGCCAACTGGCCCGGCGCGGCCTGTTTCGTCAGCCCCCATGCCGCGAGCAACGCGAGCGGCACCACCGCAAAGACGAGCAATTTCTGCGACCCGGCCATCGCCGTGCGCCGGTTGCCGACATAGAGGGCAATCGCCATGACATGTCCGGCCGCGAACGCCACCGCACCCTGCATCAGCCCGATGGCGTCGAGCATCCAGTCTCCCAGCGCGCCGAAGCCGAGCGCGGCGGCGATCATCCAGCCGCCCGTGCCGCGAGCGTTCATCGCTGCCCAAGCGGCGAGCAGGCCGACCCCCGACGCTTTCCACGCCCAGATTGCGGGTCCGTCGAGGCGCAGATATACCGCGACGAAATAGCTGATCCCGCCCGCGAGCGCCGCCAGCCACAGCCAGCGCACCCGATCCCAGCTTCGCTCCCCGCTCATCATCCCCCCTTTGCATCTCGCTCACAACCGGCCTAGTGCGCGGCGGATTGGTCGCAAGTCAACGGACAGGGTAAATGGCGGAATACGACGTGCATATCATCGGCGGCGGCCTCGCCGGCTCCGAAGCGGCGTGGCAACTCGCCGAGGCGGGCTATCGCGTGCGCCTCTCCGAAATGCGCGGCGGCGGCGACATGACCCCGGCGCATCAGGGCGACGCGCTCGCCGAGATGGTATGCTCGAACAGTTTTCGCAGCGACGATGGCGATAGCAACGCGGTCGGCCTTCTGCATCGCGAAATGCGCGCCCTGGGTTCGATCATCATGCGCGAGGCCGACGCGGCCAAGGTGCCTGCCGGATCGGCGCTCGCGGTCGACCGCGACCTCTTTTCAGGCGGCGTGACGCGCGCGCTGTCCGCGCACCCCAACGTCACGATCGTCCGCGAACGCATCGATACGCTGCCGAGCGAAGGCCTGACAATCGTTGCCACCGGACCGCTCACCGCCGCCGCGCTCGCGGAGAGTATCGGCGCCGCGACCGGCAAGGACGCGCTCGCCTTTTTCGACGCCATCGCGCCGATCGTCTATCGCGACAGCATCGACATGGACATCGCGTGGATGGCGAGCCGCTGGGACAAGGTCGGCCCCGTCGGCGACGGCAAGGATTATATCAACTGCCCGATGGACAAGGATCAATATCATGCCTTCGTCCAGGGGCTGCTCGACGGCGAGAAGACCGAGTTCAAGGACTGGGAAAAGGACACCCCCTATTTTGAAGGCTGTATGCCGATCGAGGTGATGGCCGAGCGCGGGGTCGAAACGCTGCGTTTCGGTCCGATGAAGGGCGTCGGCCTCGACAATCCGCGCACCGGGCGCTGGCCCTACGCGGTCGTCCAGCTGCGGCAGGACAATGCTCTCGGCACGCTGTGGAACATGGTCGGCTTTCAGACCAAGCTCAAACATGCCGAACAGGTCCGGCTGTTCCGCACCATTCCGGGGCTCGAAAAGGCCGAGTTCGCGCGGCTGGGCGGGCTCCACCGCAACAGCTTCATCCGCTCGCCCGAACTGCTCGACGGCCAGCTCCGCCTCAAATCGGCGCCGCATATCCGCTTTGCGGGGCAGATCACCGGCTGTGAAGGCTATGTCGAAAGCGCCGCGATCGGCCTCGTCGCCGCACGCTTCGCGGCTGCCGAGCTTGGCGGCCGCGCCCTGCCCCCGCCGCCGCCCGAAACCGCGCTTGGCGCGCTGCTCGGCCATATCACCGGCGGCGCCGATGCGGCGAGCTACCAGCCGATGAACGTCAATTTCGGCCTCTTCCCTCCGCTCGCCGAGGATGTGCGCAAGAAGGACCGCAAGCTCGGCTATACGCAGCGCGCGGGGGCGAAACTCGCGGAGTGGATGAAGGCGGCGGAGGGGGTGGCGGCCTGAACCAATCGTCGTCATTGCGAGGAGCCAAAGGCGACGCGGCAATCTCCCGCTATCGCAATGGTGGGACGCTCGCTGGAGATTGCTTCGCTTCGCTCGCAATGACGGCGAACATTAACACCGACATTTCGGCTTCGCAGCGCGCTTCGGCGCGGTCGTCGCAAACTCCGCCCGCGTCAGGTCGCCCGACTTGTCGGCATCGGCCCTGGCGAACCGCTCCCCCGTCGTCACCGCCCATTCCTCGAAGGTCAGCAGATTATTGCCATCCGTGTCGAGCTTGCGGAACGCCGCGGTGCGCGACGACATCAGCTCGACGCGACTGATCCGCTCGTTGCGGTCGCGGTCGAAGCGGTTGAAGCGCCGCTCCTCGCGCGACGCTTCCTTCGCGGCGGGCAGCGCGGGCGGCGCCGGTCCGCGCGTCGGCGCATCGGCGCCGGCCACCGGGATCGCGGGCAAGGCCGGCGGCGGATCGGGCAGCACCGCCTCCTCGGCCAGCTGGCTATGTCCTTTCCAAAGGAACAGCCCGCCGGTCAGCAGCAGGGCGCTCGCCACGCCGCCGATCAGGAAACGCGAAACCGCCATACGCCCCTCCGTTCCGAGTGATCGGATCAGCTATCACGGTCGGCGCCGCGCCGCCAAGCGATGCAACCATATCGGCGGCGAATTTTAATCGCCTGGATTGTTCAAAACCGCCCGACAAATCACTATACTCGATCAATGCAGAACTATCTCCCCTCGCTCAAACAGATGCAATATCTCGTCGCGCTCCATGAGCATGGCCATTTCGGCCGCGCTGCCGATGCGTGCAACGTCACCCAGTCGACTTTATCGGCGGGCATTCGCGAGCTGGAGACGCTGCTCGGGCAAACGCTCGTCGAGCGCACGCGCCGCGTCGTGCGCTTTACCGCGCTCGGCGACAAGATCGTCGAAAAGGCGCACCGCGTATTGCGCGAGGCCGAGGAGCTTGCCGACATGGCGGCCGCGGCATCGGCGCCGCTCGTCGGCGAGCTGCGCATGAGCGTCATTCCCACGATCGCGCCTTTCCTGCTGCCCGGCCTCCTCCCGCGGCTGCGCAAGGAGCGCCCGTCGCTCAAGCTCTTCCTTCGCGAGGAACCAAGCGCGCAGGCGTGCGAGTCGCTCCATCACGGCGCCGTCGATTGCGTGCTGCTCGCGCTCCCCTATCCGTGCGGTGACGTCGAGAGCGAAACCTTGTTCGACGACGCACTGTTCGTCGCCTTTCCCGGCGACCAGTCCGAAGACCTTCCCGCGATGGTCAGCGCCGACCAGATCGACCCCGCGCAGATGCTGATGCTCGAAGACGGCCATTGCCTGAAGGACCATGCGCTCGCCGCGTGCAACCGGCCGGAGCTGCGCGCAGGCGCGCGAATGATGGGCACTTCGTTGCACACGCTCGTGCAGATGGTCGACAACGGCCTCGGCATCACCATGCTGCCCCAGATGGCGATCGAGGCGGGCATCCTCGACCACACCGACATCGACACGCGGCCGCTCGATTCGGACCATGACTGGCGCACGATCGCGCTTGTCTGGCGCAAGGGCAGCCCGCGCGCCGAGGAGTTCCGGATGCTCGCCGATATTTTCAGGAAGCATCAGGGGCGGGAAGCGGCGCCTTTGGCTCGTCATCCCCGCGAGGCCTGTGCTGAGCGCCTGCAAGACAGTCGAAGGGGCCGGGATCTCCGCAGCCTGTCATAACGACAGGTCGAGATACCGGCCTTCGCCGGGATGCCGAGCGGGGCTCACTCCCACCGCGCCGCGCGATCCCGGTCGCCCTCGCGTTCCTCGACCCACGCAACGCGTCCGTCGGCAAAGCTCTCGCGCTTCCACAGCATCACGTCGGTCTTCAGCCGGTCGATCAGATATTCGCACGCCGCCAGCGCCTCGGCGCGGTGGCGGCTGCTCGCGAGCACGAGCACGATCGTTTCGCCCGGCGTCATCGAGCCGACGCGGTGAATCAAGGTTAGTGCGCCCAGTTTCCAGCGGTCGGCGGCGACATGGGCGAGCGCCGCCATCCCCGCCTCGGTCATCGCCGGATGATGTTCGAGGAACAATTCGGTCAGCCCCGCGTCGCCGCGCACGCGGCCGATGAAGCTGGCGCTCGCGCCGTGGCCGCCCGCGTCATGCAGGTCGATCTCGGCGCTGACCTCGATCGGCGCGGTCTGGACGAACACGCGGATCATCCGCCCGTCACCGGCGGGAACAGCGCCACTTCGCGCCCGCCCGCGAGCGCCGCATCCGGCCCCGTCATCGCGCCGTCGATCGCGGCGCGGATGCGGTGCGGCTCGGCAAAGGCCGCGGCCCCGCGTTCGTCCCGCGCGGCGAGCCAGCCGAGCAGCGCCGCGACATCGGCGATTGCGGGCGGCAGCTCGACCGTCTCGCCGGGCGTGCCCATGCGCTCGCGCACCCAGGCAAAATAGGCCAGCTCGAGCCGCATCAGTCCATATGCTTCAGGCCGACGCGCAGATAATCCCAGCCGGTCACCAGCGTCAGCACTGCCGCCCCCCACAAGGATGCAAGCCCGACCGTCTTGATCCACGCCATTGCAGGCAAGGCGCCCGCCAGGATCAGCGCGCCGAAGGCGACGAGCTGAAAGGTCGTTTTCCACTTGGCAAGCTGCGTCACCGGCATCGACACCTGCAAGGTCGCGAGAAACTCGCGCAGCCCCGACACGATGATCTCGCGCAGCAGGATGACGAGCGCCGCAATGACGTGCCACCCGTCGATGTCGCGCGTGAAGACGAGCAGCAGGATCACCGCCGCGATCATGATCTTGTCGGCGATCGGATCGAGGAAAATGCCCAGCCGCGACACGGTGCCGCGCGCGCGCGCCACATAGCCGTCAAAATAATCGGTAATGCCCATCAGGCAGTAAAGGCCGAACGCCAAAACATAGTCGATCGGTTTCGGCTGATGCGATCCCTCGGTCACGCCCGGCCACAGGAGGAACAGCAGGATGGGAACCGCCAGGATTCGCGACAAGGTCAAAATGTTGGGAAGGCTCAGCATGATCCCCATCGACTTGGCCGGTCAAAATCACCTTTGACCAGCGCCGCCCTAGCCGATAAGCCCCCCCGGCGACAAGCTGTTGCCCGCGAAATGCGCGCGAACCGACAATGTTGAAAAGATTGGACCACGCATGACCGGCTCCTTTGCGCTGTTGAAGCAACGCCGGTTCCTGCCCCTTTTCGTTACCCAGCTCCTCGGCGCATTCAACGACAATCTGTTCAAGAATGCGATGGTGTTGTTCGTCGTCTATGGCGTGTTCAACGACGAGGCCTCCGAAACCCTGTTCAGCGCGGTCGCGACGGGCGTATTCATCCTGCCCTTTTTCCTGCTGTCGGCGCTCGCCGGCCAGCTTGCCGACACGCGCGACAAGGCGCGGATCATCCGCATCGTCAAATTGTGCGAAATCGTCATCATGCTCGTCGGCGGGCTCGGGTTGATCCTCGCCTGGCTCGGTTTTGCCGTTCACCTGCTCGCCATCCCGCTGATGATGCTCGCGCTCTTTGCGATGGGCGTCCATTCGACCTTCTTCGGCCCCATCAAATATGCGATCCTGCCGCAGCATCTCAGAAGCGATGAGGTGCTCGCGGGCACCGGGCTGGTCGAAGCGGGCACCTATATCGCGATCCTTGCCGGAACGATCCTGGCCGGCATCATCGACGTCGAATGGGCGGCGCTCGGCGTCGTGCTCGTCGCCGCGGTGGGCTATTGGACGGGGCGCAAGGTGCCTCCCGCGCCGCCCGAGCATCTGGAGACGGGGATCGACTGGCACATCATCCGCTCGTCGGTGGCGCTTGTGCGCGGCACGATGCACATCCCGCGGCTCTACCTCGCCATCCTCTCGATCAGCTTTTTCTGGACCATCGGCGCGGTGCTCTTCATCCAGTTCCCGCCGCTGGTGAAGAATATCCTCCACGCCGACAAGAGCGTCGCCAGTCTCTTCCTCGCCATCTTCTCGATCGGCATCGCAATCGGCTCGGTCGCCGTCAACCGGCTGCTCAAGGGGCAGGTGTCGGCGCGCTACAGCCCCGCCAGCGTCATCGTCATGGGCCTGTTCGTCGTCGCCTTCTATTGGGTGTGCCGCAATTGGGAACATGATCCGTCGGGGGTGATGTACGGCATTGCCGGATTCCTGGGTCACGCCGACGTCGTTCCGCTCCTCGCAGCATTGCTCGGCATCGCGATCAGCGGCGGCATGTTCGTCGTCCCCCTCTATGCCTTTCTGACGACGACGGTTCCCAAGGATCAGACCGCACGCACCGTGGCGGCGAACAATATCGTCAATTCAGGCGCGATGGTGATCGGCTCGCTGCTCGCAATGGGTCTGGGCTTCGCGGGCATCGGCGTCGTCGATCAGCTGCTGATGAGCGCCGCCATGTGCCTCGTTTCCGCCTGGCTTGCGGTCAAGCTGCACCGGGCTTGCGATTAGAAGCCTGTTCTTACATCACGAACAGCATCGTCGCGGTGAAGAAGATCGCGAAGCTCTGAAGGAACAGCCGCAGATCATTGTTTGAAAAGATCGTCGCGGATTCGCGATGCCCGGCCAGCGCGCGGCGCAGTTCGTCCTGCCAGTCCGCCGGAGCGTTCATTCGCGCGATCGTCAGCTGGCGGGCGCCGTGCGCCCGTATACGCCCGCGAATGTCGACATGATCGTTCGAGTCCATGCGCCAAGGCTAGGACCATGTTAACGAGTCGGTAAGCTTAAAAGAGTGTTAACGCGCCACCGTCCCGAAGCGGGACGGTTCCGACGGATCAGCGCCGGGGCGCCGCCATCGGCCGGACGCGCAGCGGCCGTCCGTCCTTCAACCCCATTTGAAAAGATTTGCAGCGCGCCGGCTTCATGCGTGGTCCCAGGCAGAAGCGCACCTCCTTCAGCCATCCCCGCCGGTCGGCGGTCACCGCGATCATAGCCGGGCTCACCCCCGGATTGACCGCGGCGAAGGCCCGGCGGACGTCGCCCGCCGTCAACCGCCGGGACGCCAGTGCCTTCATGTCGGGAAAGCGCACCGCGCGGAACAATAATTCGGAAGCGCGGAAATAGGCCGCGGGATGCGGGCTCATGCACGTCCCGTGCTTTGCCCATTCGTGCTGGAGCAGCTGCGCCGACGGCGTCATGCACAGATGCTTTTTCAGCACCGGCTGCGGCACGATCTTGGCCGGGCGGCACCATTGCGGATAGCCTGCATCGTCGGTTTCGGGCCACAGCCCGTGCAGCACCCATCCGAAGCGACCATTTTCGCCCGAACATTGAAACCCGTCGCGCGCGCCCTTGGGATTGCGCACGCCCGCGCAATGCTGCGGCGACCAGCTCATCGCCAGCAGATAGCCGGTGACCGGCGGCCGCCGCACGGGCTCCCCCCGGCGCGGTTGTTCGAGCCGCGGCACCGTTATGCGGTCGGGCACCGAACAGGCGAGCGTCTGCGCCTGCGCCGCTACGGGCATCAGCGCCAGCGCAGCGGCGCTAAGCCAGCGCAAAATCGAGCCCGATGTCGGCCGCGGGCGCCGATTGGGTGAGCCGCCCCACCGACACATAGCTGACCCCCGTTTCGGCGATCGCGCGGATCGTGTCGAGCCGCACCCCGCCCGATGCCTCGGTCGGCACCTTGCCGCCGACGATCGCAACGCAAGCGCGCAAATCGTCGAGCCCCATATTGTCGAGCAGCAGGTGGGTCGCCCCGGCCTTCAGCGCGGGTTCGACCTGCGCGACACGATCGACCTCGACGATGATATCCGCGATTCCCGCCGCCACGGCACGGCGCACCGCTTCCTCGACCGACCCGGCCACCGCGACATGATTGTCCTTGATCATCGCCGCATCCCAAAGGCCCATGCGGTGATTCGTCGCCCCGCCCACGCGCGTCGCATATTTTTCGAGCACGCGCAGGCCCGGAATCGTCTTGCGCGTATCGAGCAGCGTCGCGCCGGTCCCCGCGATCACCTCGACATACTGGCGCGTCATCGTCGCTATCCCCGACAGATGCTGCACCGTGTTCAGCGCCGAGCGTTCGGCGGTCAACATCGCGCGCGCATTGCCCGAAAGGCGCATCAAATCGCTCCCCGCCGCAACTTCGGCGCCTTCGTCGACAAGGATCTCGATCTCCATCGACGGATCGAGCGCGCGGAAGAATCGCTCGGCGATCGGAAGGCCGGCGACGGTGATCGTATCGCGGCTGTCCATCACCCCGGCGAATCGCGCATCGGCAGGAATCGTCGCCATCGACGTAATATCGCCCCCCGTGCCCAGATCCTCGGCCAGTGTGGCGCGGACAAAGGCGTCGAGGTCGAAACCGGGCAGCGAAAAATGGGTCATCGTGTCCGCGATAATGGGAGGCGGCGTCAAATCAACTTGACGTTTACGTCAACTAAGGCTGACATGCGGACCAATAGAGCATCGTCATTGCGAGGAGCGGGAGGCGACACGGCAATCTGGGGTAGGCGTGAACCGCGCGGGATTGCTTCGCTGCGCTCGCAATGACGACCATGAAAACAGGAGAGAGGTTCACATGCAGTCCCCCATTTGCACGATGCTCGGCATCGAGTTCCCTCTGCTCGCCTTCTCGCACTGCCGCGACGTCGTCGTCGCGGTGTCGAAAGCGGGCGGAATGGGTGTGTTCGGCGCCGCCGCACTGCCGCCCGAGCGGCTGGAGGAAGAGCTGGCGTGGATCGACGCGCATGTTGGCGGGCGTCCCTATGGCGTCGACCTGATCGTTCCGAACAGCTTTGCTGGCAAGGGGGGTGCGCCGTCCGCTGGTGCTACGCAGATTCCTGAAACGCATCTCAATTTCGCGGCCGAGCTGCTCGGCAAGTTCGATGTCGATGCGAGCGGCCTCGACAGCGCGATGGAAGCGCGGCAGAGCTTTGGCGACAATATGCGCGAGGAAGGCGCCGCGCGACTGCTCGACGTCGCCTTTCGCCACCCGATCAAGCTGATCGCGAACGCGCTCGGCGTCCCGCCGCCGCTGATGCTTGACCTCGGCAAGCGGCACAATGTCCCCGTCGCCGCGCTCGTCGGCACGCGCGATCACGCGCTAGCGCAGGTGCGCGCGGGGGTCGACATCCTCGTCGTCGCGGGCGGCGAGGCGGGCGGCCATTGCGGCGAGGTCGCAACGATGGTGCTCGTCCCCGAAGTCGCGGCGGCGCTGGATGCGATCGGCGACACGACGCCGATCCTCGCCGCGGGCGGCATCGTCACCGGGCGGCAGATGGCGGCGGCGATGGCGATGGGCGCGCATGGCGCGTGGACCGGATCGGTCTGGCTGACGACCGCCGAGGCCGAAACCAACCCGGTGGTGAAGCAAAAGATGCTCGCCGCCTCCTCGCGCGACACGGTGCGGTCGAAAAGCCGCACCGGCAAGCCGTCGCGCCAGCTCCGCTCGCCCTGGACCGATGCGTGGGAAGCCGAGGGCGCGCCGAAGCCGCTACCGATGCCACTCCAGTCGCTGGTCAGCGAACCCGCGCTGCGCAAGGTCGACAAGCTCGCCGAAGGCGGCCACGAAGGCGCCAAAGCGCTCGCGACCTATTGGGTTGGCCAGGGCGTCGGCTTGATGAACGAGGCGATGGGCGCCGGGCAGGTCGTGCAGGCGTTCAAGGAAGACTGGATCGCCGCGTGCGAGCGGCTGAACGGGTTTGTGGGAGAGTGATCGCCAAATCTTCTCCCGTCGGGAGAAGGATAGGGAGGCTCGCCAGCTTGCTGGTTAGCCGGACTTGGATGAGGGGATCGACCGACGCATTGTCCGCGCCGTCACATCCCCTCACCCAGCTACGCCTAGGCGCTGCGCGCCAAGTCTTCGCAACCCTCTCCCGATGGGAGATGGATATAATCAGCCCACAGTCGCTTTCACGATCATCCCCGGCTCGCGCGGCGGTTCGCCCTTGGGCAGCGCGTCGACATTTTCCATGCCTTCGATCACCTCGCCCCAGACGGTGTATTGATTGTCGAGGAAGCGCGCGTCGTCGAAGCAGATGAAGAACTGGCTGTTCGCGCTGTTCGGATTCTGCGCGCGCGCCATCGAACAGACGCCCCGGACGTGCGGTTCGCTGTTGAACTCCTGCGGCAGGTCGGGAAGCTGGCTGCCGCCCATGCCGGTGCCGGTCGGGTCGCCGCCCTGCGCCATGAAGCCGGGAATCACGCGGTGAAAGACGACGCCGTCGTAAAAGCCTTCTTTCGCAAGCGTCGAGATGCGCTCGACATGCAGCGGGGCGAGGTCGGGACGCAGGCGGATGACAACATCGCCGGTCGACAGCGAAAGCGTAAGGGTATCGGACATGATCTTGGCTCCTGTCAGCGGGGTTGGCAGCGCCATAGCGGCACGCGGCGGCCAAGGCCACGCCCTAAATCGCTAAAGCCTGTTCGCGGCGTTGCCATCGGCGAACGGCCGCTCTAGGGGAAAAGCCGGACGCCGCCAAAGACGAGGGAGGACCGCGCGATGGACGAACGCGAAGAATCCCGGCCAGCGGACGGCGTAGCGATCACCGACGATCGCGAAGCTTTCATCCCGGAAACCGAGCTCGACGAGGACGACCGGCTGAAACCCGATTTCGTGCGCGACGTGATCGACCTCGCCGAAGCGGGCGAAAGCGAGGCGGCGCGCGAACGCATCGGCCGCCTCCACCCCGCCGACATCGCCGACCTGTTCGAGCTTGCGCGCTCCGATGAGCGGCCCATGCTCGCCGCGGTGCTCGGCGACATGCTCTCCGCCGACGTTCTGGCGGAAATGAACGATTATGTGCGCGAGGAGCTGATCGACCTGCTCGCGCCCGAGCAGGTGGCCGAACTCGCGTCCGAACTCGATACCGACGACGCCGTTGCGATCATCGAGGATATGGAAGCCGACGAGCAGCAGGCGGTGCTCGACGCGATGGAGCCCGAGGATCGCGCCGCGATCGAGGATGCGCTCTCTTTCCCCGAGGAATCGGCGGGCCGCCTGATGCAGCGCGACCTCGTCGCGGTGCCCGAACATGTCACGGTCGGCGACGTCATCGACCGGCTGCGCGAGGACGCCGACCTTGCCAGCGATTTCTGGGAAATCTTCGTCGTCGATCCGATGCACCGCCCCGTCGGCACCTGTCAATTGAGCTGGATTCTCCGCACCCCGCGCGACATCGCGATCAGCGACGTGATGAAGCGCGAGCAGACGCTGATCCCTGTCGACATGGACCAGGAAGAGGTCGCGCTGCGCTTCCAGAAATATGCGCTGATCTCCGCCGCCGTGGTCGACAAGGCGGGGCGCCTCGTCGGCATGATCACCGTCGACGACATCGTCCACATCATCCAGGAAGAGGCAGGCGAGGACATATTGCGGCTGTCGGGCGCGGGCGACGGCGACATCAACGAGCCGATTCGCGAAACATACAGCGCGCGGGTGCGCTGGCTGATCGCCAACCTCGGCACCGCGCTCGTCGCATCGACGATTGTTGGCCTGTTCGGCGGCGCGATCGAGCAGATGGTCGCGCTCGCCGCGCTGATGCCGATCGTCGCGGGGGTCGGCGGCAACGCGGGCACGCAAACGCTTGCCGTGACGGTGCGTGCGCTCGCGATGAACCAGCTCACCGATTCGAACAGCTGGCGCGCGATCTGGCGCGAGATGAAGATCGCGCTGCTCAACGGCGGCACCATCGCGCTGATCGCCGGGGCTGCCACCGCGCTGTGGTTTGCCAACCCGGCGCTGGGCGGCGTGATCGCCGCGGCGATGATCGTCAACATCTTCGTCGCGGGCGTTGCCGGAGTCGCCATCCCCCTGCTGCTCGACCGGCTCGATCAGGATCCCGCGGTCGCCAGTTCGATCTTCGTGACGATGACGACCGATTCGATGGGCTTCCTGGCCTTCCTCGGCCTCGCCGTGCTGAGCGGTCTGACGACGCTATAGCTCGGATCATGGCCGTCTTTGAGCGAAGCATTTTGATCAATCCGGGCGTCCCCGCGAAGGCGGGGCCCCATCTTCCGCCGGTTGAAAACAGCGCGAACCGGCGAGGAGCTCCCGCCTTCGCGGGAGCACATGGCTTATTCAGTCAAAGCCGATCGGCCTCTAAATATCTGGAATTGTTCGTCCGGATGACAACGACCAAAAAAATGCAGCCCATGTCGTTTTTTTTCGGGAACCAATCGCCCCCATCGGTCGTTTCCCGTTCGAGCAGCGGTCATCGCCCCCCCGCAGCGCTGCTCAGCAACATTGGCCCGGCCCGCATTCCCTCCCCCCCCTCGAAGCGTGCCGGGCCATTTTGCACCAAGATTTGGGAAGAGGTGAGAAGATGACTGGTTTTCGTGCAATCCTCTTGGCCCTGCTCGCCAGCTTTCTGGTCGCTGGCTGCAACACGGTAAAGGGCGTCGGCCGCGACATCGAATCGGTCGGCGAGGCGGGCGACCGGGCCATCTGACCCGATATTTCGCTTACCCTAAGCCTCTTCGAGAGGCTCGACAGGCGCCGCTTCGGCGCCTGTTTTGCGTCGGCGCTGGGTGAACCAGATCGCGAAGATCGAAAATTCATAAAGCAGGATCAGCGGCACCGCGAGCAGGAACTGGCTCAAGATGTCAGGCGGCGTTGCCACCGCCGAAATGGCAAAGGCGGCGACAATCATGTAGCGGCGCGCCGAAATGAGCTGGTCGCGGCTGACCAGCCCCGCGCGTTCGATGAGCATCAGCAGGATCGGGAGCAGGAAGGCGATGCCGAACGCCATGATGAACTGCATCGTGAAGCTCAGATAATTGCCCACCGACGGCAGGGCTTCCTGCGTCACGCCGCCGACATCGCCCTGAAAACCGAGCAGAAAGCGCAGCGCGAGCGGGATGGTGATGAAATAGGCGAAGGACGCCCCCACCGCGAACAGCACCGGCGTCGCAAAGAGGAAAGGCAGCAACGCGCGCTTTTCCTGGCGATAGAGGCCGGGCGCAACAAACTTCCAGAGCTGATTCGCGATCACCGGAAAGGCGATCATCATCGACGCGAAAAAGGCGACCTTCACCTCGACGAAAAAGGCCTCGAACAGCTGCGTATAGATGAGCTTGCCCTGCCCCGCCGCGATCAGCGGCTGAACGAGGATCGCGAAGATCGGTCGCGCGAAATAGAAACACACCCCGAACGCAAGCGCGACGGCAAGCAACGACTTGAGCAGGCGCGAGCGAAGCTCGATCAGATGGTCGAGCAGCGGCATCTTGCCGCCCGCGCCATCCTCCTCCGCCGGATCGCCGGGCGCCGGATCGCTCATGGCAGCGCCTCGCCGCGCGGTGGGACGACATGCGTTTCGGCCTCGCCCGTTCCGATCGCTTTGCCCTTGTCCGCCTCCGCGCTTTGGGCCGGGTGCGATGTGCTGCCGGTCGGCGTCGCCGCGGCGGCCGCATCAATGTCGTCGACGCGCGGGAACTCGCGCATGATCGCCTCATTCTGCTCGCGCCACTGCTTCTCCAGCTCTTCGAGCTCGGCCTCGCGCATCATCGTGTCGAGCCCGGCGCGGAAATGGCGCGCCATGCCGCGCGCCTTGCCCAGCCATTTGCCCACAAAGCGCATCGCCTTGGGCAGATCCTTGGGGCCGATCACGACCAGGGCCACCACCACGACGAGCAGCAACTCGGTGGGCGCAACATCGAACATGAGTCAGCCTGTTCCCCGCGAACGGAAAGCGGTCAGCGGTTTTCGGTTTCCGCGGTCGGCGTCGGCGCGGGCGCGTCGGGAATGCGCTGTCCTTCGATCTGCTTCGGCGCGGGCGTCGGCGTGTCGTCGTCGGCCATGCCCTTCTTGAAGCTCTTGATGCCTTTGGCGACGTCGCCCATCATGTCCGAGAAGCGGCCCTTGCCGAACAGCAGCAGGACGAGGATCCCGACCACGAGCCAGTGCCAGATGCTGAAGCTACCCATCTCAAAATCTCCTTGAAGGGCTCATCTAAGCCTCTTCACTGTCTTTTACTAGGTCCAGCTCGCCCATCGCCGTTTCAAAAGCGAGATCGACGGGATCGAGCAGTCCCGCGGCGCGCAGATCGTCGATGCCGGGCAGATCCTTGCGGCTTCCAAGCCCGAAATGTTGCAGAAAGGCGTCGGTCGTCTTGTAGATGAGCGGGCGTCCCGGCACTTCGCGCCGCCCGGCCGGAGCGATCCATTCGGCCTCCATCAGCACGTCGAGCGTGCCCTTCGACGTCTGGACGCCGCGGATCGCCTCGATCTCCGCACGGCTGACGGGTTCGTGATAGGCGACGATCGCGAGCACCTCGGCGGCGGCGCGGGACAATTTGCGTGGGTCGTCGCGTTCGCGGCGGAGCAGATGCGCCAGATCCGCGGGCGTCTGGAAATGCCAGTGCCCGCCGCGTTCGACGAGTTCGATGCCGCTCCCCGCATGGCGCGCGGCGATGGTTTCGATGATCGCCCTCACCTGTCCCGGCGTCATTTCGTCGCCGAGCCGACCGGCAAGCTGGCGCGCGTCGAGCGGCTCGTCGCTGGCAAAAAGCATCGCCTCGATCGCGCGCTCCAGATCGTCGATCATGCCCCCTGCCCCCCTGTCGCCGTCCTTAGATAGAGCGGCTCGAATGCTCCCTCCTGCCGCAAATCGACCCGGCCCTGCCGCGCCAGTTCGAGCGCCGCAACGAAGCTCGACGCGATCGCCGAGCGGCGGAGTGGCCCTTGATAGTCGGCGGGCAGGAAATCGGCCAGCTCGCCCCAGTCGAGCTTGACGCCCAGCATCCGTTCGAGATGATGAAGCGCGGCGTCGAGCGTGACGACGGGGCGCCGCGACACCATATGGACCACCGGCTCGGAGCGCAGCTTCACCTGCCCGTAAGCGGCGAGGAGGTCATAAAGGCTGGCATCCCAGCGCCGCCGCTTCACGTCGCGCAGCCCCTCGGGTCGCGGACGCAAGAAGACGTCGCGGCCGATGCGGTCGCGCGCGAGCAGGCGCGCCGCCGCCTCGCGCATCGCCGCAAGCCGCTGGAGCCTGAGTTGCAGCCGCAGTGCGAGTTCGTCGGGCGACGGCTCTTCGAGCGGATCCTTGGGCAGCAACAGGGCCGATTTGAGATAGGCGAGCCATGCGGCCATCACCAGATAATCGGCCGCCACCTCCAGCTTGAGCTCGCGCGCTTCGGCGATGAAGCGCAGATATTGTTCGACCAGTGCCAGGATCGATATTTGCTTGAGATCGACCTTCTGGCTACGCGCGAGCGCGAGCAGCAGGTCGAGCGGACCTTCCCAGCTTTCAAGCGACAATTGCAGCGCGTCGTCGCGGGTCGCCGGCGGCGGCGCCATGTCGAACGGGAGCGACAGCCCCTCCATCGGCGCGTCAGGCCATCGCCAGAAGCGCGTCACGCTGATCGACGAGCGCGGCGAACTCGCCTTCGTCGCGCACGCCCCCGATTCGGTCCATCGCGCCTTCAAGCCTTGCGCGCGATACGGTGCTGATCGGGTCGAGCCGATTGGCGATACCGATCATGTCGTCCATCCGCGCCCAGCAGTTGAGCGCGATGTCGCACCCTGCCGCGATTGCCTCAACCGCGCGCGAAGGCACGTCGCCCGACAGCGCCTTCATGTCGAGATCGTCGGTCAACAACAGGCCGTGAAAACCGATGCGTTGGCGGATCACACTGTCGATGACGGTCGGTGAAAGCGTTGCGGGCCGGTCGGGATCCCATGCCGCGAAAATGACGTGGCAAGTCATCGCCATCGCCGCATCGCGCAGCGCGGCAAAGGGAGCAAGGTCGGACTGAAGCTCGCGATCGGAGGCGGTAACCGTCGGCAGGGCTTCGTGCGTGTCGAGCAGCGCGCGGCCATGGCCGGGAATATGTTTGACGATGCCGACAACGCCGCCCGCCTGCAAGCCGCCCAGAATGGCGCGTCCGAGCGCGGCGACGCGCATCGGCTCGCTGCCGAGCGCGCGGTCGCCGATCACGTCGCTTGCGCCCGGCTGGCGCACATCGAGGAGCGGCAGGCAGTCGACCGTGATGCCGACTTCGGCCAGCATCGCCGCGAGCGCCATCGCATTGAGGCGCGCCGCCTCGATCGCGCTGGCGGGCGCGCGCTCATAAAGCGCGTCAAAGGCGGCGCCGCTCGGAAAGGCGGGCCATTCCGGTTCCTTCATGCGCGCAACGCGGCCGCCTTCCTGGTCGATCAGGATCGGCAGGTTGCTCCGCCCGTCGAGGCTGCGCAGTTCGTCTGTCAGACGACGGAGCTGGTCGCGGTTCTCGATATTCCGCCCGAACAATATATAGCCCGAGGGCGCGCAATCGCGAAAGAAAGCGCGCTCATCGTCGGTCAGGGTCAGCCCGGACAGGCCGAAAATCGCCGGAATCATCGTGCGTCAACCTCCATCGGCCGCCGCCCCGCCCACGACGGCCACAGCGGCGATCATGCCACAGCCGCGCGATTGCACCAACGGAGTCTGCGGCCAAGCGGGGCGATTCAGCGGACGATGACGCAATTTTCACCAGCGACGCGCAGTTTTCCGCATAGATTCGAGGCGTTGGCGGTCGTTCCTGCGGGAACGCGCAAACGATAGATAGTGCCCGATCCGACCTTGACGGGCGAAATCACCCGATCGAGTTCGGCGAGATAGGCAAAACGCTTCGACAGGTTCGTCCAGGCCTTCGTCGCGGCGCCTTCGCTGCTGAACGCTCCCAGCTGGATCATGGCGCCGCTCGGCGACGCCGGTTCGGGCGCTGCCGTCGTCTTTGCAGGCGCCTTGGGCGCCGCCTTCGCCGCTGCAGCCGGCACCTTCGCCTGCTTCGCGGCGGCATCGCGCTCCGCCATCGTCACGGCCGGCTCTTCGGGCATTCGCGACGGATCGACCTTGCCCGCCGGCGCCGCCCCTTCGCTGGCGGAGAAGCTGGCGTCGCCCTCGCCTTCGAACGTCTTCGCGCCGTCGCTCTTGGGAGCGATCTTATAGTCGCCCTTTTCGGCGACGATCAGCTCGCCCTTGCCGCGCGCGCCGCCATTCTGGATCCACCACAGCCCGCCGAGCACCGCGCCGATCAGCAACAGGCCGCCGAGCACCATGATCAGCAGGCGCGCGGGCGACACCTCGCCATCCTCGTCGAAGCCATCGGCGGCCTCGAGCCAGGGCAGTCGGCCCTCATCGTCGAGCCCCAGCCCGTCGTCGCGGCGTTGCGCATCATCGTTACCGGCCATCAGTTCATCTCCTCGAGCGCCTCAACCCCCATGAGTTGCAGCCCGTTGCGGATGATCTGCCCGATTCCATCGGCCAAATAAAGGCGCGTCGCGGTCAATTCGGGGTCATTATCGAGCACGATGCGCGCCGCGGGATCGTCGTTGCCCAGATTGTACCAGGCGTGAAAGGCCGCTGCGACATCGGCCAGATAGAAGGCGATCCGGTGCGGTTCGCGCGCATAGGCCGCCGCCTCGACGATCCGCGGGAATTGCGCCAGCAGTTTGACGAGCGCCAATTCATTTGCACCCAGCCGCCCGGCCGCCGGGGCGGGAAGCAGGATCCCCGCATCCGTCGCCTTCTTGCGCAACCGCGCAATCCGCGCATTGGCATATTGCAGATACCAGACGGGATTGTCGCGCGACGCCTCGACGACCTTGGCAAAGTCGAAATCCATCTGCGCGTCGGCCTTGCGCGTCAACATGGTGAAACGCACCGCATCCTTGCCGACCTCGTCGACGACATCGGCCAGCGTGACGAAATTGCCGGCGCGTTTCGACATCTTGAACGGCTCGCCATTTTTGAGCAGGCGAACCATCTGCACCAGCTTGACGTCGAAACGCGTCTTGCCGCCGGTCAACGCCGCGACCGCGGCCTTGATCCGCTTGACCGTCCCGGCATGATCGGCGCCCCATATGTCGATGAGTTCGTCGGCCGTTTCGCTTTTCTGGAAATGATAGGCGAGGTCGGCGCCGAAATAGGTCCAGCTGCCGTCCGATTTCCGGATCGGGCGATCCTGATCGTCGCCAAACTGCGTCGAGCGGAACAGCGGCAGCTCGACCGGCTCCCAGTCTTCGGGCGTTTCGCCCTTCGGCGCTTCCAGAATGCCGTCGTAGACCAGCCCCTGTTCGCGCAGCCATTTTTCGGCCGCCGCGGGCTTCCCGGCCGCCTGAAGCTCGGCTTCGGACGAGAAGAGATCGTGATGGATGCCGAGCTTCGCAAGATCGGCGCGGATCATGTCCATCATCGCACCGACCGCCTCGGCGCGGAACAGGCCGAGCCACGCGCTTTCGGGCGCCGCAACGAAACGGTCGCCATGCTCGGCGGCCAGCTTCTGGCCAACGGGAATCAGATAGTCGCCCGGATAAAGGCCCTCGGGAATGGCGCCAATATCTTCGCCCAGCGCCTCGCGGTAGCGCATATGGACTGAACGCGCCAGGACATCCACCTGCGCCCCCGCGTCGTTGACATAATATTCGCGGATCACCTCGTGCCCCGCATATTCGAGCAGCGCCGCGAGCGCATCGCCGACCACCGCCCCGCGGCAATGGCCGACATGCATCGGCCCCGTGGGATTCGCCGAGACATATTCGACATTGACGCGCCGTCCCCGCCCCATCTGCGAGCGGCCATAATCGGCGCGCAGCTCGTGAATCAGCGCCAGTTCGTCGCGCCAGCTGTCGTCGGCGAGGCGCAGGTTGATGAAACCCGGCCCGGCCACGCTCGCCTCGACGACCTCGTCCAGCGCGGCGAGTTCGGCCACCAGCAGTTCGGCGAGCGCGCGCGGGTTCATGCCCGCCGGTTTGGCGAGCACCATCGCCGCATTGGTGGCAATGTCGCCATGCGCTGCGTCGCGCGGCGGCTCGACGCTGACCGCCGAACGGTCGAGTCCGGCGGGGATGGCGTCGCGGGCGGCAAGCGCATCGAGCGCGGCATCAATATGGTCGGAAAAGCGGCGGAACAGGGTCATGGACGGGGCCTGGCTTCGTTCAAAATACTGGGGCGCCCTATAACAGCTCAGCGGGCGCGAAAAGCCCCGCGTCGCCGGTCGGCGGAGCGGGGCGCGAGCGTGCGACCGGCGCAGGGCGCCGCCGCATCATCTATCGTCGGACATTATATTCGAGCTGCTCTTGCGTCAGCTGGAAGCCCACGAGCAGCTCAAAGCTGGCGCGTTGCACCGCCGCGCGCACTTCGGGAAGGCTGAGCGGGTCGATCGCCGCATCCTCGTCACCCGCCTTGCGCTTGCGCGTGATGCGCTCCTGAATGTCGGCGGGCAGGGTCGCCGCCGCGCGGTCGACATAGGCCGACGCCTGCCCGCGTCCCGTGCCGCGCGTCTGCCCCTCGGCAAAGGTCACCGCGACATTGCCCAGGCGCTTGGCGACGACCGCGGTGCCGCCTTGCAGCACCGTTGCATAATAGGGCAGGGTCACCGTGCGTGCCGGCCCCGCGTCGCGGCGCGTGGCGATCACGTCGAAAGTCGCAAGCTGGTAGACCTTGTCGCCGCTATCGTTGCATTGCGGCGTCACATTGGTGATCGTCGCAACAATGTCGATCGCGCGCGCGTCGCGACTTGTCGCCGGATCGAACAGCGTGATGTCGCCCGTATGGAGCGGAACAGCGACCGCCGGACAGGCGGTTCGCGTCGCGGTGATGCCGACACCGCCCGCCACCTCGATCTCGTTGTCGCGCGCGCAGCCCGCAACCATCGCCATGGCTGCCGCGCCGCACACCAGGATCAGACTTTTGCGGAACGGTAACGAAATGGCCATCATGACAAGACTTTCCAAACAGGCGCGCAGACAGGGCCGGAACGATCGATCCCGTTTCATGCGCGCCGCTTCTTATCGGCGCGATGAACGAGGCGCAACCGCGACGCAACCGACGAAGCGGCTTTACCGCGAAGGACTTGCTGCGCTAGAGCGCGGGCATCATGAACGCACCTCTTCCGACGATGTCGGCGACGACCGGCGACGGCGCCCTGCTCACGGTATTGATCGCCGCACCGCGGGGCTTTTGCGCCGGCGTCGACCGCGCGATCCGGATCGTCGAGCTGGCGCTCGAACGATTCGGCGCACCCGTCTATGTCCGGCACGAAATCGTCCACAACCGCTATGTCGTCGAATCGCTGAAAGCCAAGGGTGCGATCTTCGTCGAATCGCTCGACCAGGTTCCCGACGGCGTTCCCGTGGTTTTCAGCGCTCATGGCGTGCCCAAGGCGGTGCCCGCGAAGGCCGAACTGCGCGGGCTCGACTATATCGACGCAACCTGTCCGCTTGTCTCAAAGGTGCATCGCCAGGCCGAACGCGCGCATGAGGCGGGCCGTCACATCATTTTCATCGGCCATGCCGGGCACCCGGAGGTCGTCGGCACGCTGGGGCAATTGCCCGACGGCGCAATGACGTTGGTCGAATCGGTCGACGATGTCGCCGCGCTGGCGCCTGCCGACCCCGACCGGCTTTCTTTCCTGACCCAGACCACGCTCTCGGTCGACGACACGCGCGACATCGTCGCGGCGCTGCAGCATCGCTTCCCCGCCATTGCCGGACCGCGGGGCGAGGATATCTGCTATGCGACCTCGAACCGGCAGGAAGCGGTGAAAGCCATCGCGACGCGCTGCGACCGAATGATCGTGATCGGGGCACCGAACAGCTCGAACAGCCTGCGGCTCGTTGAGGTGGCCGAGCGGCTCGGCACGCCAGCGCATCTGGTCCAGCGCGGCAGCGACGTCGATCCCGCATGGCTCGACGGCATCGGAACGCTCGGCATAACGGCGGGGGCGAGCGCTCCGGAGACGCTGGTGCGCGAAGTCATCGACGCAGTGGCCACCGTGCGTCCGGTCAACGAGAATGTGGTCGTGACCGCTGAGGAAAATATGGTGTTCAAGCTGCCGCGCGGCCTCGAAGCCGCCTGATGGCCGTCTATACCCACGTCGAGCCCGACGACCTCGCCGCGCTGATCGCCCGCTATGACATCGGCACGGTGGTATCATGCAAGGGAATCGCCGAGGGGGTCGAGAACAGCAATTTCCTGCTCGAGACAACGCACGGCCGCTTCATCCTGACGCTTTATGAAAAGCGTGTCAGCGAAGGCGACCTGCCCTTTTTCGTCGACCTGCTCGATCATCTGGCAAAGCGCGATTGCCCGGTCCCCGCCATGATCCGCGACCGCGAGGGCGTGGCCGTCCAGCAGGTTGCGGGGCGCGCGTCGTGCGTCATCCAGTTCCTGCCCGGCATTTCCCTGACCCATCCCACGCCCGGTCAGTGCGAGGCGGCCGGCGCGGCGCTGGGCGCGATGCACCGCGCCGTCGCCGATTTTGCGGGTGCGCGCGAAAACAGCATGGGCCATCGCCACTGGCGGGCAATCGCCCATGATGCGGGCGATCTCGACGCAGTGATTCCGGGATTGCAGGCAATCGTCGATCAGGAACTCGATCATCTCGACGCGCACTGGCCGCACGACCTGCCCGCGCACGTCGTTCACGCCGACCTGTTCCCCGACAATGTGCTGATGCTCGGCGAGCGCGTCACCGGCCTGATCGATTTCTATTTCGCGGCGACCGATTACCGCGCCTATGATGTCGCGGTCACGCACGCGTCGTGGGCCTTTTCCACCGATGGCAGCGACTGCGATATCGGTCGCGCCACGGCGCTGATGCGCGGCTATGCCCGCGAAATCGCTCTCACCGACGAAGAGTTTGCGGCGCTCCCGCTGCTGGCGCGCGGTGCTGCCCTGCGTTTTTTGCTCACACGCGCGCACGACTGGATTCACACGCCACCGGGCGCGCTCGTCACTCGCAAGGATCCCGCACCGTTTCTTGCACGCCTGCGGCGTTATCAGGCGTCCGACGCAGCCACGCTGTTCTCCGCAGCATGAGCGAAGGGCAAACGGTCATCGTCGCCACCGACGGCGCGTGCAAGGGCAATCCCGGCCCCGGCGGCTGGGGCGTCGTCCTGCGCTGGGGCGACGTCGTCAAGACGATGTCTGGGGGCGAAGCCGACACGACGAACAACCGCATGGAACTGATGGCCGCGATCGAGGCGCTGGCGGCGCTCAAGCGTCCGTGCAACGTCAAACTGTCGACCGACAGCGTTTATGTCCGCGACGGCATCACCAGATGGATCTTCGGCTGGCAGAAAAACGGATGGAAAACCGCCGCAAAGAAACCCGTCGCGAACGCCGACCTGTGGAAACGGCTGATAAAGGAAGCCGCCCGCCACAAGATCGAATGGCTGTGGGTCAAGGGCCACGCCGGGCACGGCGACAATGAACTCGCCGACAAGCTCGCCAGCGACGCGGCGCTGAAAGCGGCGCGGGCGCGCTGAACGCCCGCGCACGATAGCTATTCGGTTTCGCGGACCTCGGCGCCGGGACCGTTTTTCTGGATCGACTCGATGGCATTTTTGGCCGACGCCTTGCTGCTATAGCCTTCGGTCCAGAAGATCGCTTCGCTATTATATTTGAAATAGGCGACAAATTCGCCGGCTTTGTTCTTCTTGATCTCGAAATAATGGGCCATGCCATCCTCCACAGGTCGCGCCGCGCCGGGGGTGGCGGGCCAAGCCCATGCTAATCCAGCAATTTCAGCGCGCAAGGGGCGATGACTTACGCGAAGCGCGACACCGCAAAGGGCGACGGGTCGATCCGTCCGATCGCGCCCCGCGGCTCCGGCGCGCCAAGCTGCGCGGCGAGCAACCCGGCGATCGCCGGGGCGGTCTGGATACCGAAACCGCCCTGCCCGGCACACCAGATGAAGCGCGCTTCGTGCGGATCGCTTCCAAACACCGGAAGCCGGTCAGGCGCGAAGCTCCGTAGTCCGGCCCATTTGCGCTCGACCGCGGCAACCGGCCAGTCGACGACCGACTGCAACCGGTCGATCGCGGTTGCAACGTCGATATCCTCGGGCACGACGTCGTGGGGGTCGACGGGCGTTTCATCGTGCGGGGTAAGCCAGATGCGTCCCTCACTTTCGCCCTTGAAGTAGAAATCGCCGCCGATGTCGATCACCAGCGGCAGGGCGGCGGGGGTAGGAACACCGAGCCGCAACTGCACCATCGTCCGCCGACATGGCTGAATGCCCACCGGCGCGATTCCCGAAGCCGCCGCGACCCGGTCGGCCCATGCTCCCGCCGCGTTGACCAACAGGTCGGCGTGGATCGTCGCGCCACCGACTTCGATGACCCACCCCGCGGCCACGCGGCGCGCACGGCGCATCGAGGCGCGCGTGACGAGCTGCGCCCCGGCCCGCTTCGCGGCGCGCAGATAGGCGGCGTGAAGCCGCGCCACGTCGATGTCGCGGCACGCGCTTTCATAGGCGGCTTCACACCATTGCGGCCGCAGTCCAGGGACCAGTGCCGCAACGGCGTCGCCCGAAATCCGCTCGACGGCCACGCCCTTGAACCTGAACTCGGCGGCGAAGGCGTCGACCGCCGCGGCGTCGGCGGCGCGCCCCAGCGTCAACGCGCTGCGCGGCGTCAGAAAACCCCGCTCGGCAAAATCGGCGTGGGGCTGGTCAAGCGCCTCGAACGACGCGCTGGTCAACGGCTGCACTCCCGCGCCGCCATAGCTTTCGTGCCAGAAAGCCGCCGATCGACCCGTCGCGTGATAGCCCGGTGTATCCTCGGCCTCGACAAGCATGACCCGGCGCCACGGCGCGAGCGCAGCGGCAAGACTGGCGCCCGCAATCCCCGCGCCAACGATCAGGACGTCGGTAGCGGAAGGGGCGGCGGCGGTCATGCTGGCCGCATATCGGCTGCCCCGCGGAATGCAAGCGCGGCCGCGCTGCGACGAACATGGTTACTCTTTGGTAAGCCATAAGGCGTAGACGCATGGCGATGGAGAATGGCACGATTGCGCTGGGCCTGATGGCCGTTCTGGGGCTGATGATGATCGCCGCGGCGATCAGCGACATCCGGTCGCGGACTATCTCCAACGAACTCAACGCCGCGATGGCGATATTGGCGATCCCCTTCTGGGTGGCGTCCGGGCTGGCGTTCTGGCCGGACGTGCCGATCCAGTTCGGCGCGGCGCTGCTTGTCTTTCTGGTTTTCGCGGGACTCTTCGCAATCGGCGCGATGGGCGGCGGCGATGTCAAAATGATCGGCGCGGTGATGCTGTGGATGCCGCTGCCGCTGTTTCTGCCCATGTTGATGGTCATGGCGATCGGCGGCGGAATCCTTTCGGCTATCATGCTTATCCACATGAAATTGCGTCCTTCGGGCAAAGCGGTGGAGGTGCCTTATGGAGTCGCCATCGCTGCCGCCGGCCTTTGGGCGCTTCACCAACACTATCTTAACCAGTTTCAGGCTATCGGTTTGTCCTGAGGGCAAGCACCGCCGTTTCCGGACGGTGCAGGAGGCGAAAAATCGTCATGGATACGCGAAAGATTATGCTGATCGTCGGCGCGCTGGTGATTGCCATCGGCGCGGCATTCGGGGTCAACTATATGATGCGCGGAGCGGGGGCTCCTGCCGCGCGGGCGGCCGCGGCGCCAGAGATTACGGGTCCGATGATCCTGGTGGCGACACGGCAGTTGCCCGTCGGCACGATCATCGGACCGGACAGCTTCCGGTTCCAGCCCTGGCCGAAAGAGCTCGTCGAAAATGCGTATTTCGTGAAAGAAAAAACCGATGTGAACACGTTGGTCGGCACCGTCGTGCGCCATCCGATCACGGCCGGACAGCCGCTTACGCAGGGGGCGCTCGTGCATCCCGACGACCGCGGGTTCCTCGCCGCCGCGCTTGGCCCCGGGATGCGCGCGATCACCGTCAAAGTGTCACAGGAACAGGGCGTCGCCGGTTTCGTCTTTCCCGGCGACCGTGTCGACGTGATGCTCACGCAGACGATCGAAGTGAAGGAAGGCAGCACCTATCCCGATGAGCAGATTTTCACTGCCGAAACCATCGTTCGCAATATCCGCGTGCTGGCCACCGACCAGCGCTACGATGCCGAGGATGAAACGGGCAAGACGCCCGTTCGCACCTTTGGTTCGGTGACGCTGGAAGCGACGCCGGAGATCGCCGAAAAAATCGCGGTCGCGCAGGGCATGGGCAAATTGTCGCTCGCGCTCCGCCCGCTGGCCGAGAGTGCGGGGGAGCTCGACGCTGCGATCGCTTCGGGCGAAATCGACGTGCCGGCTTCCGGCGGCACGGCGGCGGAAAGAAAGATGCTGGCGCAGGCGGCCGCACGCCCGGTGGCCAACCGCTCGTCGGCGACGACCGGCGGCGACGTGTCGCGCTTCTGGATACCGGTGCGCGGCCGCGTAACGTCGCCGCGTCCCCAGCAAATGGAAAACAGGGGCAATTATGCGACGTCCAACAATGGTCGCGAGGCGTCCGTTCCGACCGGCCCGGTCGTGCGCGTGACCCGCGGCGACAAGATGACCGAAGTTCCGGTTGGGGGTAAGTAAGATGAACAGCAAAGCCCATTTCAAGGCGGCGGCTCTGGCTCGCACCCTGGCCATCGGCCTCGTGGCGGCCACGCTGGCGGCGGCGCCTTCGCAGCCCGTCGCCGCGCAGGCGGTGCAGAATGCAAGCAGCAGCATCGACCTGTCGGTCGGCCGCGGCCGCCTCGTCAGCCTGCCCGCCGCGATGAGCGACGTGTTCGTCGCCGACGACAAGGTCGCCGACGTCCAGGTTCGTTCGAGCCGTCAGCTCTACGTCTTTGCGAAGGCGCCCGGCGAAACGAGCATCTATGCCACCGACGCGAACGGCCGGGTCGTCTTTTCGACCGTTGCGCGAGTGGGCAACAATATCGAGACGATCGACCAGATGCTGTCGCTGGCGATGCCCGAAGCAAGCATTGCGGCGAACACGATGAACGGCTTTGTGCTGCTCACCGGCACGGTTCAGTCGCCCGACGACGCTGCCGAAGCCGAACGGCTCGTCCAGGCCTTCGTGGGCGAACAGACCAAGGTGCTCTCGCGCCTGCGCACGGCGACCCCGCTGCAGGTCAATCTGCAGGTCCGCATTGCCGAGGTGAACCGCTCGCTGGTGAAGGAACTGAGCGGCAATCTGTTGACGCGCGACACCGACGGCCCCCTCGGCAACGGATTTCTGGGCGGCGTCTTTGGCGGGCGTCAGGCCGGGACGATCACGACCGATGCCAACGGCAACACCATCTACACCATCACAACCCCGCCTGGCACGCGCAGCCTCGCCGGGGCGGGCCGCCTGTTCGGACTCGACCTCATCGCGTCGCTAGACATCGGCGAGCGGTCGGGCCTGGTGGCGACGCTCGCGCAGCCCAATCTGACGGCGATTTCGGGCGAAACCGCCGACTTCCTCGCGGGCGGCGAATTTCCCGTGCCGATCCCCGGCAACTTCGCCGGGACGACGATCGAATATCGCAAATATGGCGTCAGCCTGGCCTATACGCCGACGGTCCTCTCGAACGGCCGCATCAGCCTGCGCGTCCGCCCCGAAGTGTCGGAGCTGTCGACCGAGGGTGCGATCGAGATGCAGGGCTTTCAGGTTCCGGCCCTCACCATCCGCCGCGCCGAAACGACCGTCGAGCTGGGTTCGGGCGAAAGCTTCATGATCGCGGGCCTGCTCAACAACCGTTCGATCGGCGCTATCGACAAGATGCCGGGTCTTGGCGATGTTCCGCTGCTGGGCACGCTGTTCAAATCGGACAGCTTCCGCCGCGGCGAGACCGAGCTTGTGATCGTCGTGACGCCCTATCTGGTCGAACCCGTTTCGGCGAACGACATCAAGCTGCCGACCGATGCCTTCCGCGACGCGGACGACCTGCAGCGCCTGCTCCTCAATCAGACGAGCGACGGCGTGACCGGCGGCGATCGGCCGAAGCCGCGGCTCGACACCAATGTCGGCGACGCCGACCGCCCGCGCGGCGGCGGCGACGCCTCGCCCGGTTTCAGCATCAAGTGACGCCGCCGATTTCAGGAGCAAAGTGATGAAAAATATCGCAACTTGGACGGTCCTGGCCCTGGCGACGACCCTCGCCGGCTGCGCGGGCAGCGCCTATAGCAACCGCAGCCTGGAATCGGTGCACCAGCCGGTCGTGCGCAACAGCATCTATCAGTTCGACGTCGCCGCGACGGACGGCGAACTGCCGCCAAGCGAACAGGGCCGCCTGCAAGGGTGGTTCGACGCGATGGGCATCCGCTATGGCGACCGCGTCGCAATTGAAGATCCGTCGCTTTATGGAGCATCCTCGGCGCAATCGACCGTCCGTGCGATGGTCGAGCGACGCGGCCTTCTGCTCAGCAAGGATGTTCCGGTGACTACCGGCGCGGTTCCCGAAGGACATATCCGCGTTGTCGTGACGCGCGCATCAGCGTCGGTGCCGGGGTGTCCCGACTGGGGCACCAAATCGTCGCTGAACCCGCTCAACGCGACGTCGTCCAACTATGGCTGCGCGACCAACAGCAATCTTGCCGCGATGGTCGCCGACCCCAACGACCTCATCAAGGGCACGCGCGACACGGGCCATGACCCGGTTGCGGCCACGCGCGCAATTCAGACCTATCGCACGAAGCCCCAGACCGGAGCCGGCGAACTGACCAAAACATCGACGAGCGGAGGCGGCCAGTGAACGCTCATTTCAAACCCGGAACGCTACGCGACCCTTTCAACGCTTTCGTCTGTGACGACGACACGCTGGAATTGATCCGCGTCGCGGCCAGCGACATGGGCTGGCCGATGGAAAAGTGCAACAAGGGTGGCCTGCGGAACGCCGTCCAGTCGCTGTCGGTATCGGCAAGCCCCAACATCCTGTTCGTCGACATGTCGGAATCGGGCGACCCGATCAATGACATCAATGCGCTGGCAGAGGTCTGCGAGCCGGGCACGGTGGTGATCGCGGCGGGTCAGGTCAACGATGTCCGCCTGTATCGCGATTTGCTGTCGAGCGGGATTCAGGACTATCTCCTGAAGCCGCTGTCGCTCGATCAGGTCCGCGAATCGCTGACGATGGCGCAGGCGATGCTGTCGGCGCCCAAACATGCCGAGATGCACGACGACAAGCCTCATCACATGATGGCGGTGGTCGGGGTGCGCGGCGGTGTCGGCGCGTCGATGGTCGCAACCTCGCTCGCCTGGGCGATCAGCGAACAGGCCGACCGCCAGACCGCACTGCTCGATCTCGACGTTCATTTCGGCACGGGCGCGCTGACGCTCGACCTGGAACCCGGTCGCGGGCTCATTGACGCGATCGACAATCCCAGTCGCATCGACGGCCTGTTCATCGAGCGCGCCATGGTCAGGGCGTCGGACAAGCTCAGCCTGCTGTCGGCCGAAGCCCCGATCCACCAGCCGGTGATGACGGACGGTTCGGCCTTTTTTCAGCTCGAAGAGGAATTGCGCAATGCCTTCGAGATGACGATCGTGGATATCCCGCGCCAGGTTCTGATCCCCTTCCCGCACCTCGTGTCGGAAGCGGGCACGATCCTGTTGGTGAGCGATGTCACGCTGGCGGCCGCGCGCGATACGATCCGCCTTCTGTCCTGGTTCAAGCAGAATGTGCCCGGCGCACGCGTGCTGCTGGTCGCCAACAAGTTCCAGAGCGCGATCGGCGAACTGTCGCGCAAGGAGTTTGAATCCTCGATCGAACGAGCGATCGACATCGTCATTCCATTCGATCCCAAGCTGGTCGCGCAAGCGGCAAAGCTGGGCAAATCCTACGCCGAAACCTGCAAGGGCACCAAGGCGGCGCAGGTCTGGAACAATCTGATGCGGCTGATCCTCGACGGCGCCGATGTCGAAGCCGAAGACGCGGCTGCGTCGGCCAGGAGCAAGGCGGGCGGGTCGCTGCTTGGCAAGCTCGGTTTCACCAAAAAGGGCAAGAAAGAGGCGGCGTGATGACGCGCCTCCCATTGAAAGAAGCGGACATCTGCTTGTCATGAACCTGCCAGTCATCCTTATCGTCGTCGGGGCCGTCATGGCTTTTGCGGTTCTTGCGATCCTTCTTGGCGGTCCGTCGGCGGGCAAGGCGAAGTCGCGGCGGTTGGCGATGGTCAAGGATCGCCATGCCGCTTCGACCGAGGCGGTCGTCGCGGCGCAGATGCGCAAGACCATCCAGTCGGCGGGCCGCCGGGGAGATTCGTCGCTGACCAGCCTGCTTCCCCGCCGTGACGAGCTGGAAAAGCGCATCCGGCGGACGGGCAAAAGCTGGACGCTCACCCAATATATGTTCGCGTCGATGGGGCTGTTCGTCATCGCCACCGGTGCGATGCTGATCGTCCGCGCGCCGTTTCCGATGGCGGCGCTGGTCGGGCTGCTCATCGGCCTCGGCCTGCCCTATATGGTCGTCGGCATGGCGATCAGGAAGCGCGTGACGCAGTTCAATGCCCGCTTTCCCGATGCGATCGACCTGCTCGTGCGCGGGCTTCGGTCGGGTCTGCCGGTGACCGAGACATTCCAGGTCGTCAGCCAGGAACTTCCCGGCCCGGTAGGCGAGGAGTTCAAGGGCGTCGTCGAACGGATCCGGATCGGCAACACCATGGAGGCGGCGCTCCAGGAATCGGCCGAAATGCTCGGCACGCCCGAGTTCCAGTTCTTCTGCATCACCATCCAGATCCAGCGCGAGACGGGCGGCAACCTTGCCGAGACGCTGGCCAACCTGTCGGACGTGCTGCGCAAACGCGCGCAGATGAAGCTGAAAATCCGTGCAATGTCGTCGGAAGCCAAGGCGTCGGCCTACATCGTCGGCGCACTTCCCTTCTTCGTCTTCGGCGTCGTGTGGACGGTGAATCCCAGCTATCTGGCCGGCTTCTTCGTCGAACAACGTTTGATCGTCGCGGGGATCGGCGGGCTGATCTGGATGAGCATCGGCGCCGGAATCATGGCCAAGATGGTCAATTTCGAGATTTGAAGGCGCGGAGACCATGATCAGCACCCTGCCCGTCACCGCCGCATTTACGGGCGCCCAGAACGGCCCCTCGATCCTTGGCATCGACGTCGTCTGGGCCGGCACCCTGCTCGCCGCGATCGGCGTCTTTGCGGTGCTTGTCGCCATCTACAATGCGCTGACCGTGCGCAATCCGATGACGAAGCGCGTCAAGGCGCTGAACGAGCGCCGCGAACAGTTGAAGGCGGGCATTACCGCCTCGACGGCCAAGCGGCGCGCGCGCCTCGTGCGCAAAAATCAGACCGCCGACAAGATGCGAAGCTTTCTGGGTCGCTTGCAGGTCTTACAGGAAGGGCAGATCAAGGAGGTCCAGCAAAAGCTGGCGCAGGCGGGCATCCGGTCAAAGGATCTGGCCGTCGCGGTCATTTTCGGGCGAATGGTGCTGCCCATCCTGTTCGGGGGGCTTGCCGTCTTCCTCATCTATATCGTCGACATGTGGCCGACGCTGACCCCGTTCAAGCGGTCGGGCTTCACGATGGCGGCGCTGATTCTCGGCTACAAGGCGCCCGACCTGTTCGTCGACAACAAGCGCCAGAAACGCACCGACGCCATTCGCAAAGGGCTTCCCGACGCGCTCGATCTCCTTGTGATCTGCGCCGAAGCAGGCCTGACCGTCGACTCGGCCTTTGCGCGCGTCTCGAAAGAGCTCGGCCGCGCCTATCCCGAACTGGGCGAGGAATTCGCCCTGACGTCGATCGAGCTCGGCTTCCTGACCGAGCGGCGGCAAGCGTTTGAAAACCTGGCCTATCGCGTCAATCTGGAATCGGTGAAAGGCGTCGTCACGACGATGATCCAGACCGAAAAATATGGCACCCCGCTCGCCAGCGCGCTGCGTGTTCTTTCGGCCGAGTTCCGCAACGAGCGCATGATGCGCGCCGAAGAGAAGGCCGCACGCCTGCCCGCGATCATGACGGTGCCGCTGATCCTCTTCATCCTGCCGGTGCTGTTCATCGTCATTCTGGGCCCTGCGGCCTGCTCGCTGAGCGACGCGATGTCGGGCGGCAGCTTCGGCGGCAAATAGCCTGCCAAGCCGACTTCGATAAGAGGAGGAGGAGGGCCGAAACGATTCCGCCCTCCCCCCTTTTGTGTCAGGCGACGGTCTGTTCGATCGCCCCAAAGATGCTGTGGTGGCGTTCGTCGTCCATCCAGATGCGCACGGTATCGCCCTTCTGCATAAAGGGCGTCCTGGCTTCCCCGTGCCGGATCGTTTCCACCGTCCGCACTTCGGCCAGACAGCTATATCCCAGCCCGCCTTCGCTGACCGGCTTGCCGGGTCCGCCGTCGGCATCGCGGTTCGACACGGTGCCCGACCCGATGATCGTGCCTGCGCCCAGATTTCGCGTCTTCGCCGCATGGGCGATGAGCTGGCCGAAATCGAAGGTCATGTCGACGCCCGCATCGGCGCGCCCGAGCGGCTGGCCGTTGAGGTCGACGCACAGCGTGCCGTGCAGCTTGCCCCCTTTCCAGCGGTCGCCGAGCGCATCGGGCGTCACAAAAACCGGCGACATCGCGCTTGAGGGCTTCGACTGGAAAAAGCCGAACCCTTTGGCCAGTTCGGCGGGAATCAAACCGCGGAGCGAGACGTCATTCGTCAAGCCGACAAGCAATATCTTCTCGCGGGCCGCGATCGGGTCGATCCCGGCGGGAACGTCATCGGTGACCACGACGACCTCGGCTTCCATGTCGCATCCCCACGCCGGATCGCCGAGCGGGATCGGATCGCGCGGCGCGAGAAAGGCGTCGCTGCCGCCCTGATACATCAGCGGATCGTGCCAGAAGCTTTCGGGCATCTCGGCGCCGCGCGCCTGCCGCACCAGCGCGACATGGTTCACATAGGCGCTGCCGTCGGCCCATTGATAAGCGCGCGGCAGTGGCGAGGCCGCGTCGCGTTCGTGGAACCGCTCTTTCGGAATCGCATCATGGTTCAGATCCTCGGCCAGCGCCGCCAGACGCGGCGCGGCATCGGCCCAATTGTCGAGCGCCGCCTGCATCGTGGCTGCGATCGCCGCGGCGTCGGCATACCAGGCAAGATCGTCCGAAACGACGACCAGGCGGCCGTCGCGGCCCTGTTTGAGCGAAGCTAGTTTCACGAAAACTCCCTTTTTCTGGCGATCGGCCGAACGCGCGATCGCCCATCGGAGAGCCAAGGTCAGCGCGACGTCGTGATCGATGCGAAACAGGTAAAGCCGCTCTGCCCCGCCTGCAAGCGCCGGATGTACTGAAGATAGGCCTGCGACTGGTCATAGGTGGTGCCCGGCAACGTGCGACCACGGAACGCGCGCTTCACTTCCTCGCCCGTGAAGGGCCGCGCCGCGCCGGGAAAGGCTCCTTTGGTCCCCGGCGGAACCAGCTTGCCCGCCGCGTCGATATATTGACCGGCCGCGGTTGGTCCCGGCACCGGAATCTGGCAGTTCATCACCGACACGGCGGTCTGGGCGAAGGCGGGCCGGATCGTCAGCGCCGCGGACACGCCCGCTGCACCAAGCGCGAGCATCCGGCGCCGCGACGGCGGGCCTTCGCAATTGTCGGCCGGGATCGTCGGATCGTCGCTCTTTTCCATGGTTGGCGCATAACGCAATGACGCGGCAAGGAAAAGCAAAACACCGCCGTCTGCCGCGCCCTTCCCGCTTTGGCACAAGCCATCCGAAATCCCTAACGGCGACAAAGCGGCTTGCGCGCATCCCCCGCTTCGTGCCACGCGGGCGGCGCATGTTCGATCGCTTGTCCAGCCTTGTCACCGCGTTGACGCTGGTTGCCATTGCGGCGATCTTTGCCGCCCTCGCCGACGGCGATCCGCTGGCGATCGCGATGATGGCGATCGCCGGATTCGCCGCCGCCCTCACCGTATATAGCGCGCTTCCCCATGCCCATTCCGATACGCGCTCCGCGGGAGTGGCGCCTGCCGAGATGCGCCCTCTTTCCTTTCTGCGCCACCCCGATTTCGCGCGCTGGGTCGATCAGGAAAAGGATCCGTTGCTTGGCGTCGCCGACAATATCGTCGCCATCGCCAACGACGCCGCGATCCGGCTTTTGGGGCGCCATATCGTCGGCGCCGACATCCGCACCGCGATCCGCCACCCGGTTGCCGCCGAATGGCTGTCGCGGATCGACGGCGACGCCGCGCTGGAAACGATCAACCTGGTCGATTATCCACGCCCCGGCCAGCGCTGGACGATGCGCATCGCGGCGCTCTCGAACGGCGAGCGCATTGTCTTCCTGTCCGACCGCTCGGCAATCGACGCTGCCGACCGGATGCGCTCCGATTTCGTCGCCAATGCCAGCCACGAGCTGCGTACGCCGCTCGCCGCGATCCTGGGCTATGTGGAAACACTGCAGGACATGAACGGCGAAGACGACGGTGCGACGCGGCACCGCTTCCTGTCGATCATCGAGCGCGAGGCGCGGCGGATGCAGCAGCTGGTGATCGACCTGCTGTCGATTTCGCGCGTCGAAGCCGACCGCTTTCGCCGCCCGACCACCGAGGTCGACCTTGCCGCGATCGTCCGCCACACGATCACGCAGTTACAGGACAGCGAAACCGCCCGGCCGAGGGATATTGTCGTGGCGCTCGGGACCGAAAAACTGCCGATGCGCGGCGACGAAGCGCAGCTTGGCCAGCTTGTCCACAATATCATTTCCAACGCGATGAAATATGGACACCCCGGCACCCCGGTGACGGTCGAGCTGCTGCGCGAAGGCGCGCGCGTACGCCTGTCGGTCAGCGACGAGGGCGACGGCATCGCCCCCGACCATATCCCTCGGCTGACCGAGCGCTTTTACCGCGTCGACGAGGCGCGTAGCCGCTCGGTCGGCGGCACCGGGCTCGGCCTCGCGATCGTCAAGCATATCAGCGAGCGGCACCAGGGCCAGCTCGACATCGAAAGCGAAGTCGGCAAGGGCACGAGGGTATCGGTGACCTTTCCCCTCGCCGTCGACGCCTAGGACCGATCGACATTCAGAAGCTGGCGAGTCGAAAATGGTGGTTTTCCGTGATCCGGAGCGCAGCGTGCTTTTTTGCACGTGAGCACCGGAAGCGCACAAGGCCGCCATTTGCAGACCACCAGAGCTGAATGGCGATTGGTCCGGGCGCGTGATCGGGTTCGACTTGAGCACCGCCTCCTATCTCGTCATCCGGCCTTCGCCGGGATGACGATTCAGTCATAAATTGATCCTGCCCTAATCGATCCGGTCGAGCAGCTCGGCAATCTTTCCGAACATCGCGTCGATCTGCGCCTTTTCGACGATCAGCGGCGGCGACAGCGCGATGATGTCGCCGGTCGCGCGCACCAGCAGGCCATTGTCGAAACAGGCATGGAACAATTCCATCGCGCGCGCGGTCGGTGCGCCGGGGCGCGGGGTCAGTTCGATCCCCGCGACGAGGCCGATCGTGCGGATGTCGATGATGTGACGCCGCCCCTTCAGGCTGTGCGCCGCATCCTCCCAATAGGCGCCGAGCTCATTCGCGCGATCGAACAAACCGTCGCGCGCGTAAATGTCGAGCGTTGCGAGACCGGCCGCGCTCGCCAGCGGGTGCCCGGAATAGGTGTAGCCGTGGAACAGTTCGATCCCGCCCGGCGCGCTGTCGATCACCGCATCGTGAAGCTCGCGTTTCACCGCGACTGCTCCCATCGGCACGGCGGCGTTGGTGAGGCCCTTGGCCATCGTGATGATGTCGGGGGTCACGCCCCACGTCCCGGCGGCCGTTGCGCCGCCGACGCGGCCAAAGGCGGTGATGACCTCGTCAAAGATCAGGATGATCCCGTGCCGGTCGCAAATCTCGCGCAGACGCCGAAGATAGCCGACCGGCGGCACAAGCACGCCGGTCGAGCCCGCCATCGGTTCGACGATCACCGCGGCGATCGTCTCGGCGCCGTGCAGATCGACGAGGCGCTGCAGGTCGTCGGCGAGTTCGGCCCCATGCCGAGGGAACCCGCGACTGAAGGCATTGCGCTCCGGATCGTGCGTATGGCGGAGATGATCGACGCCAGCCAGTCCGCCACCAAAGGCGCGGCGATTGTTGACGAGGCCCCCGACGCTGATCCCGCCAAAGCCCGTGCCATGGTAGCCGCGCTCGCGTCCGATCAGCCGGGTGCGCGTCCCCTGCCCCCTCGCGCGCTGGATGGCGAGTGCGATTTTCAGCGCTGTATCAACCGATTCTGAGCCACTGTTGGTAAAAAATATCCGGTCGAGACCCCGCGGCATCAATTCGCCCAGCCGTTGCGCCAGTTCAAAGGGCAGCGGATGACCGAGTTGAAAGGTCGGCGCGAAATCCAGCGTCGCCGCGGTCCTGGCGATCGCCTCGGCAATCTCGGGTCGGCAATGACCCGCATTGCTGCACCAGAGACCCGATGTGCCGTCGAGCACGTCGCGCCCGTCGCTCGAGCGGTAATACATGCCGTTTGCGGAAACGAGCTGGCGCGGATGCGCCTTGAAAGCACGGTTCGCAGTGAAGGGCATCCAGAAACTTGCCAGCCGGTCGTTGTCACCCCTCATCGCCGCGCGCCTCCCTGTGGTCTTGCTCTGCGTCAATCTGACGGGCCACCGACGCGCTGGCAATGGACAAATCCGGCCCTCTGGCGCTTGACCCGACTTCACGATAGGCTGGCCGCTCCACAAAGGGGCCGGCTCCTCGGCCCAATCGGGGGCGCATGTCAGTCAATCTGGAACAATGGATCAGCGAGCATAATATCGACGAAGTCGAATGTATCGTCCCTGACATCAACGGGGTCCAGCGCGGCAAGGTGTTGCCCGCGCGCAAGTTCCTGACCTCGGTGAAGGACAAGACGCTCCGCATTCCGGGCAGCGTCTTCATCTGCACGATCGACGGCCATTACCCCGAGGACATCGACGACATATGGGACAAGGATCCCGACAAGATACTCATCGCCGATCCCGATACCATCTGTGTCGCGCCAGGCTTTACGTCGCCGACCGCTTTCGTGATCGCCGACGCCTTTAACGGCGATGGCACCGAGGTCGACATCGCACCGCGCACGATCCTCAAAAAAGTGCTGGGCCTTTATGAAGAAAAGGGCTGGAAACCGATCATCGCGCCCGAGGTCGAGTTCTACCTCGTGTCGCAGAATACCGACCCCGATTTCCCGCTCACCCCGCCCACCGGCCAATCGGGCCGCGCCGAGACGGCGAGCCAGCCCTATGGGCTGGAGGCGATGAACGAATATGAGGACATCATCGACCATATCTATGACGATTGCGAGCTGATGGGCCTCAACATCGATACGATGATCCACGAAATGGGTGCGGCGCAGCTGGAAGTGAATTTCAATCATGGCGATCCGCTGCGCCTTGCCGACGAGGTGTTCCTGTTCAAGCGCGTCGTGCGCAACGTCGCGAGGCAGCATGACGTCTACGCGACGTTCATGGCCAATCCGATGGCGGGTCAGCCGGGCAGCGCGATGCACATCCATCAGTCGGTCGTCGACGCGGATACGGGGCGCAACCTGTTTGCGACCGCCAATGGCCGCGACAGCGCCGCCTTTCGTTCCTTCGTCGCGGGGCTCATCCGTTTCATGCCGCAAATCTCGCCGATGTGGGCGCCCAATGTGAACAGCTTTCGCCGGATGCGCCCGGACAGCGCGGCGCCGATCAACGTCCAATGGGGCGCCGACAACCGATCGTGCGGCTTTCGCATCCCCGTGTCGGACAAGCACAACCGGCGCGTCGAAAACCGCCTGCCGGGGGCGGACAGCAACCCCTATCTCGCGATCGCCGCCTCGCTCGTATGCGGCTATATCGGCATGGTCGACCGCATGGTGCCACCCAAGCCGATCACCGGCAGCGCCTATAACCGTGCGCGCACGCTGCCGCGCACGCTGGAAGCCGCGCTCGACCGTTTTGCCTCATGCAAGAAAGTGCGTAACCTGCTCGGCGACGATTTCTTCGAGATTTTCTACGCGGTGAAGGATTATGAGCTGTTCAATTACCAGTCGGTCGTGTCGAGCTGGGAGCGCGAACATCTGCTGATGCGGGTCTGAACCGCCATGACATTTTGCGCACTCTTTCCGTTCGCGTCGAGCGAAGCCGCGACGCCCCTCACGCCTGCACGGCGTCTCGACTTCGCTCGACGCGAAGGGGGCGAGGGGTTGGTGTCGGAATGAGCGACCCGCTGAACCACAGCTATTACGCCGCGACCGCCCACGAATGGCAGCCGCACGCCGACATTGAGGGCGATCTCGAATGCGATGTCGCCGTCATCGGCGGCGGCTTCACCGGGCTGAGCGCCGCCCTTGCCTGCGCCGAGCGGGGTTTTTCCACGATCCTGATCGAACGCGAGCGTATCGGTTTCGGCGCGTCCGGGCGCAACGGAGGGCAGCTTATTCCTGGCCTGCGCTGGACCGCTTCCGAAATTGAAGCCCAGTTCGGCCGCGAGCGCGCCGACGCGCTGTTCGACCTTTGCTGGCGCAACAATCGCGTGCAGGCGCGGATTGCAAAGCACGGTATCGACTGCGATCTGAAGACCGGGCATCTGGAGGCGGCATGGACGCCGAAGGACTTCGATGCGATGCGGCGCGAGGCTGATTATCTGGCAACGCGCTTCGACTATGAAACCGACATCATCGCCAAGGCGGCGATGGGATCGCACATCGCCAGCCCGCTCTATCATGGGGGCGTGTATGACGCCCACGCCGGGCATTTCCACCCGCTGAACTATGCCATCGGTCTGGCGAAAGCGGCCGATAAAGCCGGTGTCCGGATTCTCGAAGGCCAGCGCGCAAGCTGGAATCACGAGGGCAATGACAGCAAGCTGTCCGTCGGCAAGTCCAAGATCGATGCCCGCTACGTCATCAACGCCACCGACAGCTGGATCGGCGACGTCGAACCCGACCTCGGCCGCTACACAGTGCCGATCATGAACTATAATATCGCGACCGCGCCGCTCGCGAACGCCGACGCGCTGCTCCCCAGCGATGCGGCGGTCGCCGACAGCCGCTTCGTCCTCAACTATTTCCGCCTGTCGGCCGACAAGCGCCTTATCTTCGGCGGCGGCGAGCGTTATTCGCAGACGCCGCCGCGCGACATCGCCGCGTTCGTGCGCCCGTTCATGGCAGAGGTGTTCCCGCAAATCGCCGATGCGAAGATCGACTATGGCTGGGGCGGCGCGGTGGCGGTGACGATGAACCGGTTGCCGCATATCGGACGGCGCGGGAGCATGTTTTTCGCGCACGGATTTTCGGGCCACGGCGCGCTGGTGACGACGCTGGCGGGCGAGCTGATCGCCGAGGCGATGGCGGGCACCGCCGAACGCTTCGACGTGCTTGCAGAGCTGCCTGCGCAGCCCTTCCCCGGTGGCAAATGGCTGCGCCGCCCGCTCGCGACGCTGGGGCTCATCTATTATGCGCTGAAAGACCGTATAGGATGATCGCCGAGAGCGCCATTGCGCGCGTCGCCGCGCGCGAGGCCGAGCGTTTCCGCGCTGTCAATCCCCGCGCTTTCGCGCATCATGCGGCGGCGGCCGGCTGGTTCCAGTCGGTGCCGTTCCACTGGATGCGCGACTGGCCCAGCCCGGTGCCGATCGTCGCCGCGTCGGCGCGGGACGCAACGCTGACCAGCATCGACGGCCAGACCTATGACGATTTCTGCCTCGGCGACACCGCCAGCCTGTTCGGCCATTCGCCGCCGCCGCTCGCCGCCGCGTTGACGCGGCAAGCGAGCGAGGGGCTGAGCTATATGCTGCCGACCGAGCGCGGCGCGGCGCTGTCGGAGCGGCTCGCAGCGACCTTCGGATTGCCGCTATGGCAGGTGACGACCACCGCGAGCGAGGCCAATCGCGCCGTCATCCGCTGGTGCCGCGGTATCACGGGCCGGCCGAAGATCCTCACCTTCAACGGCGCCTATCATGGCGCGGTCGACGACGCCTTCGTCGACCTCAAAGGCGGCGCGCCGACGATGCGCGCGAGCCTGATCGGACAGGTCCACGACCTGACCGCCACGACAAGCGTGATCGAGTTCAACGACGAGGATGCGCTTGCCGCCGCGCTCGCGGCCGGCGACATCGCCTGCGTCCTCGCCGAGCCGGTGATGACCAATATCGGCATGGTGCGCGATGCTCCGGGCTTCCTCGCGGCGCTGCGCGGGCTTTGCGACGCAACCGGCACGCTGTTGGTGTTCGACGAGACGCACACAATCTCGTCGGGCTATGGCGGCCATGGCGCCGCCCATGGGCCAAAGCCCGACATGATGGTGGTCGGCAAGTCGATCGGCGGCGGTGTGCCCTGCGCGGTCCATGGTTTTTCGGCCGAGGTCGCCGAACGCATGGCGGCACTGAATGCCGCCCGCCCGCCGGGGCACAGCGGCATCGGCACGACGCTCTCGGCCAACGCGCTCGCGATCACCGCGATGGACACGATGCTGGCGGAGGTCATCACCCCCGCCGCCTATGACCATATGCTGCGCGGCGCCGCGCGGCTTGTCGCCGGGCTGGAGCAGGAAATCGCCAGCGCCGCGCTCGACTGGCACGTTACCCAGGTCGGCGCGCGCGTCGAGTTTCTCACCTGCCCCACCCCGCCGCGCAACGGCAGCGAGGCAAAGGCGGCGATGCAGCCCGAGCTGGAAGCCGCAATCCACCTCTTCCTCGCCAATCGCGGGATTTTGCTGGCGCCCTTTCACAATATGATGTTGGTGAGCCCGGTGACGGGCGACGATCAGATCGACCGGCTGGTCGGCGCGTTCGCCGACTGCGTGAGCGCGTTGAAGGAGTAAGCGGGCGATGTCGAAATCATCGGGGGTGATTGCGGACCGGTCGGAGGCCGAAGCCTTTTTCAAGGCGAACCCCGAGGTCGATGCGATCGAGATGATCTATACCGACATGGGCGGCGTTCCCCGCGGCAAGCGGCTCCGCCAGCATGAAGTGATGGCGGTCTATGAAAGCGGCCGCATGTTTCCGGGTTCGATCACCGTCGTCGACATTACCGGGCAGGATACGGTCGAAACGGGCCTCGTCTGGGAAGATGGCGACGCCGACCGCTCGATGAAACCGATCCCCGGCACGCTCGTCCGCACGCCGTGGGGCGGCGACCGGGCCGCGCAATTCCTCGTCGATTTCTACGAACTCGACGGCACGCCGCACGACCTCGACCCGCGCCATGTGCTCGGCCGCGTCATCGACCGCTTTGCCGCCGATGGGCTGACCCCGGTGCTCGCGGTCGAGCTGGAGTTCTACCTCGTCGATCCGCGCCGCGCGCGCGACGGCGGCATCCGCCCCGCACGCCCCGGTTACAGCCGCAGCGCGCCGCGTAATGTCGAGGTTTACGGCCTGCGCGAACTCGATGATTTCCGGCCTTTTTTCGATGCGCTTTACGCCGCGACCGATGTCCAGGGTCTGCCGCTCGAAAGCGCGATCAGCGAATTTGCGCCCGGCCAGTTCGAGCTGACCTTGCGCCACAAGCCCGACGCGCTGCGCGCAGCCGACGACGCCATCATGTACAAACGGCTGGTCAAGGCGATTGCCCAGCAACACGGCCTCGAAGCGACCTTCATGGCCAAGCCCTTCGCCGATCAGGCGGGCAGCGGGATGCACATCCATGTCTCGGTCAACGACGCCGACGGCAATAATATCTTCGCCAGTGAAGACCCCGAGGGCACCGATGCGCTGCGCCACGCGATCGGCGGCATGATCGGCAGTGTCGGCGACGCCTTCGCGCTCTTTGCCCCCCACGCCAACAGCTATCGCCGGTTCAAGGCGAACAGCTACGCCCCCGTCGCGCCGACCTGGGGCGTCAACAACCGCACCGTGTCGTTCCGCATTCCTGCCGGCCCGCCGCCGAGCCGCCATGTCGAGCATCGCGCCTGCGGCGCCGACGCCAACCCCTATCTCGCGGTCGCGGCGGTGCTCGCCGGGATGCACCATGGCATGGCGACCAAAGCCGACCCCGGCGCCGCGGTCGTCGGCAACGGCTATGACCGCGACAGTTCCGGCGACGATGATTTAAAGAATCTTTGGCCGCCCTCCAACTGGTTCGCCGCGGTCGACCGCTTCCACGCCTCGAAACTGATGCGCGACTATCTGGGCGAGCGGTTCGTCGACATGTTCAGCATCGTCAAACGCGTCGAACAGGATAATTATTTCAGCATCGTGCCGAACCTCGATTATGACTGGTATCTGCGCAACGCATGAAAGTTTCAATGAATCTTGGTGCGGCGCAAAAAAGCCTCTTTCCAAGCCGCGTTTAATGAGTCAGCTTGGCGTTTCACACAGGGAGGCTGACCATGGATTTCAACGAACTGATCAAGCATACCCGCGGGCGCCGCTCGCTCCTCCAGGCGCTCGGCGTTGCCGCCGTCGGGATCAGTTTCGGCGGGCTCGCCGCGTGCAGCAAGGAAGGCGGCAAGACGCTCGCGAACGGCGAGGAGGCCAAGCTCAACTTCTATAACTGGGACACCTATATCGGCGAAACGACGCTCGCCGATTTCGAGGAAGCGACGGGCGTCGCGGTGACGATGGACCTGTTCGACAGCAACGATGTGCTGTTCGCCAAGTTCAAGGCCGGCAATCCGGGCTATGACGTGATCGTGCCGTCGAACGACTTTGTCGAGCGGATGAGCAAGGCCGACATGCTGATGCCGCTCGATCACAGCCTGATCCCGAACAAGAAGAATATCGACGCCGCCTATATCAACGTCGAATATGACCTGCAGCGCAAATACTCGATGCCCTACACCTGGCTCGCGCTCGGCATCGGTTATCGCAAGTCGAAAGTGTCGGCGACGCCCGACAGCTGGAAAGTGCTGTTCGACAGCCCCGAATATGCCGGCCGCATCGCCTGGCTGTCAGAGGCGGGCGACATGTTCCGCCTGTTCGGCAAATATCTGGGCAAATCGGTCAACGACCTCACCCCCGCCGACGTCGCGACGATCGAGCGGATGATGATCAGGCAAAAGCCCAATGTAAAGAAGTTCCACGAGGATGACGGGCAGGATCTGCTGCTCAAGGGCGACGTCGACGTCGTGCTCGAATATAATGGCGACATCGCGCAGGCGATGGTCGAGGATGACGACATTGACTTCGTCATTCCGAAGGAGGGCAGCCAGCTCAATTCAGACAATCTGTGCATCCCCAAGGGCGCGCCGCATCCGAAGAATGCCCATGCCTTCATCAACTATATCCTCGACGCCAATGTCGACAAGCACATCACCGAAACGATCCTCTATCCGACGCCCAACAGCGCGGCAAAGGCGCTGATGCCCGAAAGCTACAAGAACAACCCGGTGATCTTCCCGCCCGCCGACGTGCTCGCCAAATGCGAATATGCACGCTTCAACGCCGAGCTTCAGCCGCTGTTTGAAGAGGCCTTCACGCGCGTGCGGGCGGCCTGACGCGACCAAAGGGCGCCGGGGGTGGCCGAACAGGAGTGGAAAACCAACAGGGGCGTTTTCGCGGCGGTATCGCTGCCGACGCTCCTGTGGGTTCTGCTCTTCTTCCTCATCCCCATGGCGATCGTCTGGCTCTACAGCTTTGGCGAGAACCGGGGGCTGACCGAGATCGCGATTTCGGGAACGCTCGATAACTACAAGCGCGCGACCGAGTGGCTCTACCTCAGCATTTTCGGCAAGAGTTTCGCGGTCGCGGCGCTCGTCACGCTCATCTGCCTGATCGTCGGCTTTCCGGTGGCGATGGCGATCACCTTTGCCAGCGAGAAATGGCGACCGTGGCTGCTGCTCGGCATCATGCTGCCCTTCTGGACCAACCTGCTTATCCGCACCTATGCGCTGATGATGCTGCTCGGGACGCAGGGTTTCGCCAACAAGGGGCTTGGCGTGCTGTGGGAAGGCGCAAGCTGGATGCGCACGCTCGTCGGGCTCCAGCCGCTCGCGACGTGGGAGCCGGTCGAGCTGCTCTTCAACAATTTCGCGGTCGTCTTCGGGCTGGTCTATGTCCACCTGCCCTTCATGGTGCTGCCGCTCTATGCCGCGCTCGACCGGCTCGACCGCAGCCTGATCGAAGCGAGCCTCGATCTCGGCGCCGGGCATTTCCGCACGATCATGCGGATCGTCGTGCCGCTCGCGGCACCCGGCATCATTGCGGGCGTGATGATCACGCTCATCCCCGCGCTCGGCGCCTATCTTACCCCCGATCTGATGGGCGGCACCGACAGCCAGATGATCGCCAATGTGATCGAACGCCAGTTCAAGAAAGCGAATGACTGGCCCTTCGGCGCGGCGCTATCCTTCCTGCTCATCTATGCGATGTTCATCCTCATCGCGCTGCAATCGCTGCGCCGCAAAGTGCCGGAGGCGCGTTGATGGCGCTCTTTGCCCGCACGGCGCGCGCGCCGCTCGAATATAGCCGGACGCTGTGGATGCGGCTGTGGGTCGGCGCGGTGATGGTCTTTCTCTACGCGCCGCTCGTCGTGCTGATGATCTTCAGCTTCAACGACAGCAAGCGCAACGTCGTGTGGCGCGGCTTCACGACGAAATATTATGAGAAAGCGCTGGAGAATAATCAGCTGGTCGAGGCGCTCGTCAACTCGCTGACCATCGCCGCGCTGGCAACGATCGTCAGCCTTGTCCTTGGCGCCACCGCGGCGGTGCTGCTCTGGCGCTTTCGCTTTCCGCTCAAGGGCGTGGTCGACGGGACGATTTCGCTGCCGATCATCGTTCCCGAAATCTGCCTGGGCGTCGCTTTCCTGATGTTTTTCGCGGGCGTAGGCTGGCCGAACGACCTCGCCTGGCCGTTCAACCTCGGCGCGATCACCATCGCGCACATCACCTTCTGCTTCCCCTTTGTCACGATGGTCGTGCGATCGCGCCTCGCGAGCTTCAACCGCGAGCAGGAGGAAGCGGCGAAGGATCTGGGCGCAAGCGAATGGCAGGTCTTTCGCGACGTGCTGATCCCGCACATGAAACCCGCGCTCGTGGCGGGCGCGCTCCTGTCCTTTACCCTCAGCCTCGACGATTTCGTCATCACCTATTTCACCAGCGGCCCCGACACGATCACCTTCCCGGTAAAGGTCTATTCGATGGTCCGTTTCTCGGTGACGCCCGAGGTCAATGCGGCATCGACCCTGCTCATCCTCCTCACCGTCGTCCTGACCTTCGTTGCGCTGAAAGCGCAGGGCGTGAAAGCCATTGCGGAAACCCACTGACCATGACCGAACCCGCCAAACCGATCATCCAGATCCAGAATGTCTCCAAACGCTTTGGCAAGGTGACCGCGGTCGACAATGTCAGCCTCGACATCAATGCGGGCGAGTTCTTCGTGCTGCTCGGCCCGTCGGGCTGCGGCAAGACGACGCTGCTCCGCATGATCGCGGGGTTCGAGCTGCCGAGCGAGGGGCGGATCTTGATCGACGGGCAGGACATGGCGGGCATCCCGCCGAACAAGCGGCCTGTGAACATGGTGTTCCAAAGCTATGCCGTGTTTCCGCACATGAGCGTCGCCGACAATGTCGCCTATGGCCTCAGGATCGCGGGCGTGAAGGGCGGCGAGGTCAGGGACCGCGTCGCGGAGGCGCTCGAACTGGTCAAGCTCGGCGGGTTCGAGGGCCGGATGCCCGACCAGATGTCGGGCGGGCAGCGCCAGCGCGTTGCGCTCGCGCGCAGCCTGGTCATGCGGCCCAAGGTGCTGCTGCTCGACGAACCCCTGTCGGCGCTCGATGCGAAGCTGCGCGCGCAGATGCAGTTCGAGCTCAGCGAATTGCAGGAAAAGGTCGGCATCACCTTCGTCACCGTGACGCACGATCAGGACGAGGCGCTGTCGATGGCATGCCGGATCGCGGTCATCCACAAAGGCGACGTGTCGCAGCTGGCAACGCCGTCGGACCTTTACGAATATCCCGCCAACCGCTTCGTCGCCGATTTTGTCGGGTCGGTGAACATCTTCGAAGGCAAGCTGACCCTCGACGAACCCGACAAGGCTGCGATCGATTGCCCCGGTCTCGGCAAGGTCTATCTCAACCACGGTGTCACCGGCCCGCACGGCGCCGACGTCTGGGTCGCGCTGCGGCCCGAAAAAATCTACCTCCACGTCCCCGGCGCGGGCAAGGCGGTGCGCGCAGCGGCCGAGGATGCCCCCGACGGGCATAATTTCGCGCGCGGGACGATCAAGGGCATGAGCTATCTCGGCGACATCACGCTGTTCGAAATCGAGCTCGAGGCAGGCGCGCGCATCCGAGTGTCACGCCCGAATCTGTCGCGCCACGACCAGGAGGATTTCACCTGGGACGACAAGGTGTCGATGCACTGGCGTGCCGACAGCCCGGTGGTGTTGCTGGGCTGACGGCAGAACAAAGTGCTTTCCTACTTTGTTCCGGTGTGAGAGCCTTCGGCCAGGCTCTTTCTCTTCGTCTTATCCGGTCCCCACGGCTCGTTTGCTTAAAGCGATAAAGGAGACATTTTCGACGCGCACGTCTGTATCTTTTGTCTCCTTAAAGCCACAAAGGACACAGTTTCGGTGCGCCCATGCGGGGCCTTTGTGGCTTTAGTGAGCCGCCTTCTCTTTACGCGGCACCAGATGCAGCGCCGCCACGATCACGCCGCCGAGAATCAACCCGAACACGCCCGCGCCGCCCGCGTTGATCAGCCATTCCCACACCCCGGCGCCCGGCAATCCGCCCGCGACCGAGTGCGCGAAATCGTGCAGGCCATGCCCCAGATTGCCGATATGATATTCGTCGAGGCCGTGGAGGAAAATCTGCCCGCCGACCCACAGCATCGCCGCGGTGCCGATCGTCGCCAGCGCGGCCAGCAGCCTGGGCATGAAGGCGACCAGCCCACGCCCGATCACACGCCGGGCGTGGCGCCCTTCCTTCGCCATATGCAGCCCGATGTCGTCCATCTTCACGATCAGCCCGACGACGCCGTAAACCGCGATGGTAATCGCGATGGCCACGACAACCAGCGTCGCGGCGCGCATCGGCATCGCCTCGCCCAGCACCTCGTTGAGCGCGATCACCATGATTTCGGCCGACAGGATGAAATCGGTGCGGATCGCGCCCTTGACCATAGCCTCCTCATGGTTCGGATCGACCACTTCGGCGGCGTCTTCGGCCAGGCTGTGCTTCTTCGCCGCCAAGCTGTGCCACAGCTTTTCGGCGCCCTCGAAACACAGATAGGCGCCGCCGACCATGAGCAGCGGCGTGATCGCCCATTGCGCCACCGCCGACAGCAGCAACAGCGCGGGCAGGATCAGCACCAGCTTGTTGAACATCGACCCCTTGGCGATGCGCCAGATGATCGGCAGTTCGCGGTTGGGCCGAAAGCCGGTGACATAACGCGGCGTCACCGCGGCATCGTCGACCACCACCCCCGCGGCCTTGACCCCCGCCTTCGACGCCGCGGCGCCGATGTCGTCGATGCTCGCGGCGGCAACCTTGGCGATCGTGGCGACGTCGTCGAGCAGGGCAAAAAGGCCGGATGGCATTGCGGTTGGTCTTTCTTCTACGGGGTGATGATAACTTCAGATCGACCCATCTACCCGCTTGCATCGAGCGAAGTCGAGATGCCCCTCAACCTTGCTCCATCCCGATGGGCGTCTCGACTTCGCTCGACACGAACGGATTGGCGGGAAGGCGTAAGTTTTCAGCTCAACGCCCGCAACTTGGGCGCCACTTCATCGAGCGATTTGCGAATAATCGCAACCATCTCGTCGATCTGCTGCGTGGTGATGATAAGCGGCGGACACATGACGAGGCTGTCGCGGATACCGCGCACCATCAGCCCGTTCGCGATGCAGGCATCGCGCGCCATCGGTCCCGCTGTCCCCTCGGCGCCGCCGAAACGTGCGCGCGTTTCCTTGTCGGCAACAATCTCGACCGCGCCGAGCAGGCCGATCGAGCGCGTCTCGCCGACGAGCGGATGATCGTCCAGTGTCGCCAGCGCTTTCGCAAGGTGCGGGCCGGTGACGCTTCCGGTGCGCTCGACCAGCGCTTCGCGTTCGATGATCTCGATATTCTTGAGCGCGACCGCGGCGGCGACGGGATGCCCCGAATAGGTGAAGCCGTGGACGAAATCGCCACCGGTCTTGAGTGTCTCGACGACATGGCGCGCGACCGCAGTGGCCGAAATCGGCAGGTAGCCCGACGACAGCCCCTTCGCCATGGGCATCAGGTCGGGGGTGAAGCCCATCGTTTCGTGGCCCCACATCTTGCCTGTGCGACCGAAACCGCAGATCACCTCGTCGGCGACGAGCAACAGGCCATATTTGCGCACTACCGCTTCGACCTTCGGCCAATAGCCCTTGGGCGGGATGATGACGCCGCCCGCGCCCTGCACTGGTTCGCCGATGAACGCCGCGCAATTTTCGGGGCCGACCTCCAGGATCTTGTCCTCGATCGCCTGGACACAGGCGTCGCAAAACTCCTCCTCGCTCATCCCCTGGCCTTCGCCGAAGAAATAAGGCTGCCGAACATGCTCGACGCCCGGAATCGGCAGGTCGCCCTGTGCGTGCATCGCCTTCATCCCGCCAAGGGACACGCCCGCGACGGTCGAGCCATGATAGGCGTTCCAGCGGCTGATAAAGACGGTGCGCTTGGGCTCGCCTTTCAGCTTCCAGTAATGGCGCACCATGCGGAACACCGTGTCGTTCGCCTCGCTGCCCGAGGCGTTGAAAAAGACATGCGGCAGGCGGTTCTGGGTCAGGCTGGCGATCTTCGCCGCGAGCGTCACCGTCGGCGGCGTCGCGGTCTTGAAAAAGGTGTTGTAGAAGGGCAGCTCGCGCATCTGCGCCGCCGCCGCCTCGACCAGCTCCTCGCGGCCATAGCCGACATTGACGCACCACAGGCCGGCCATGCCGTCGAGGATACGGTGGCCGTCGCCGTCGGTGATCGTGCAACCCTCGGCATGGGTGATGATGCGGCTGCCACCCAAAGCCTCGATCTCGGCCCAGTCGGCCTGGGCGGGAAGATGGTGCGCGACGTCGAGACGCTTGAGTTCGGCGATGTCGTGATTGCGGGGCATGTGAAACTCCTGATTTCCATTGTCCGTTGGCATCGAGCGTAGCCGAGATGTCCCTCGGCCTTGCGCTGCGACGATGGATGTCGCGAATCCTGAGCGTGTCGAAGGGCTCGACACGAGCAGAGCGAGACCGGGCTTTGAATTCAGGGCGAAAAGCTGATGCGCGCGAGATAGCGATCGTAACGGGTGACGCGGCGGTTCATAATTCGCCTCTTAACGCGCGGCCGAGCAGGTGAAAATAGGTCTGACTCTGCGCATCGCCGTCGGTCCGCCATTCGGGGTGCCACTGCACCGCGAGCAGCGGCGCGCCATTCGGGCGGGCGCTATAGGCCTCGACCAGCCCGTCGGGCGCGCGCGCCTCGACCGCCAGACCGTCCGCGAGATCGCCGATCCCTTGGAAATGAACCGAATTGACCTCCAGCGACGGCGCCCGATAGGCCGAGGCGAGCAGACCGCCCGGGACCAGATCGACTTTGTGCCGATGGTCGAACATCGCGTGGAACGGCACACCGTCCGGCGCATGATGATGCAGCAGCTCGGCGCTTGCCGACGTATCGCGGCGTAGCGTCCCGCCCAACGCGACGTTGATCTCCTGAAAGCCGCGGCAGATTCCGAACAGGGGTCGCTGCGCCGCGATGACCGACTCGACGAGCCCGATCATCATCCGGTCGCGATCGGGATCGAAGGGCCCTTCACCTGCCGCGGCATCGCCGTAGCGCGCCGGTTCGACATTCGATGGCGTCCCCGTCAGCAGCACGCCGTCGAGCCGCCCGACCACTTCGTCGGCGCGCATCAGATCGGGGAGCGACGGGATGATGAGCGCGGCGCAATCGGCATGACGCATCGCCGCGGTCGCATAGCGGTTCATCACTGCCTGCGCGGTTTCGACGCCGATGGTGCGGTTGCAGGCGATGATGCCAAGAACGGGGCGCGCGGACATGCGCGCAAGCTGCCGATTTTTGTAGCGCTATGCCAGCGAAATATGCGGTGTGTGTTGTGGCCGATCTGGGGTGGGGAGCGGACGGCACAACCCCGGCGCGATCGGTCCAAAGTTCAGGAAAGGTCAGCCTTGTGCGACCGCCGATTGGTCGCGCCCGGCGCGCAGGTCGCGCGCGATTGACGCCCGTGCTTCCACGCCGGGCGGCGAGCGCTTTGTCCACATTTGAAAGAGCCGGGATGAAGGCTGGCACAGCCGGGCCATGTCGGACAGCGTTTTCTGTGTGGCCGCTTTGGGGTGGGGAGCTGTCATAGCGGCCGTTTAGGCCCCTCCCCTTCAGGGGAGGGGCCTTCTTTTTGGGTTATGTCCGCTTCCGGTCGTTAGCCGCCCTCAAACCTATCCCGCAAACTGCCGGGCAAACGCCGCGGCGGCACCGAACAGCCCCGGCTGCGGGTGCGTGATGAGCTTCACGGGCAGCGCCGCCATGAACCCCTCGAACCGCCCCTTTTCGATGAAGCGTTCGGGAAAGCCGGAGCGCACCAGGCTGTCGCGGATGCGCAGCCCCAGGCCGCCTGCGATGACCACCCCGCTCGCCCCCTGCGCCAGTGCAAGGTCGCCCGCGACGCTGCCGAGCGAGAGGCAGAAGCGATCGACCGCCGCCGCGGCAAGGCTGTCGTCGCCGCTGAGCGCGGCCGTCCAGATCGCCTTGTCGTCGAGCGGCGTCACCGCGCGTCCTTCGAGCATCGCCAGCGTTTCATAGATGTCGACGATCCCTGGCCCCGACACGATGCGTTCGACCGACACGCGCCGGTGCCGCTTGCGCAGTCGGGCCAGGATCGCATCCTCGATGCTGTCGAGCGGTGCAAAATCGATGTGCCCGCCTTCGGTCGCCTGTACGCGATAACCCTTTTCGTCGCGCCAGATATGCGCAACACCCAGGCCGGTGCCGGGGCCGATGACACTGATCGTGCCCGTGGCCGGTAAAGGTTCGTCGGGACCGGTCAGCCGCTCGAAATAGCTCTCGTCCGCCTGCGCGACCGCATGGCCCACCGCCTCGAAATCATTGACGAGGACATGGGCGTCGACGTTCAGCTTCTCCCCGATCAGCGCGGGGCGGATAATCCACGGATTGTTGGTGAAGCGAATGATGTCGCCGCGCGTCGGCCCGGCAATAGCGATCGCGACCGCGCGCGGCAGCGTGCCGCCCTGCTGGCGCTCGAAATCCTGCCACGCCGTCTGAAAGCTCGCATGATCCCTGGTATGCAGCGTTGTCGCCTCGCCGAGCGAACGGACGCGACCGCCCTCGACCTCGGCAATCGCAAAGCGGGCGTGCGTGCCGCCGATGTCGACCGTGACGATCTGCTTGCTCATGGCTCTCCCCGTCGGCCTGCCTGACCTGTACCGCGATGGCATGTGCGATGGCCCGAAGCGATGCAACAGGGCATAGCTATGCGCGGCAGCGGGCGTCCCCTCCCGCCCGCATATTTTTTCCAAGGTTCACGCCATCGCGCTCCGTCTTGTGATTGTCGCCGGGATGCCTCCCGGCCCGATTTCAAGAGGAACCCGATGCGCAAGACCTTGCTGGCCTCCACCTGTCTGGCCACCCTTATCTCGACCGCCGCCTCCGCCGAAACGACGATCAGCACCGCGACGACGGCGCCGGTGCGGACGTCGACGATCAAGTCGGGGGCGCCCGACGACATCAAGGTCACCTCGGCCGGGTCGATCAAGCCCACGGTCGCCGGCCCTGCCGTCACGATCGACAGCAATCACAAGGTCGTCAACGAAGGCACGATCGAGTTCAGCAATATCGATGGCGCGACCGGCATCCTGGCGAATGCGGGCATGACCGGCGGCATCACCAACAGCGCGTCGGGCAAGATCACGATCGGTGAAACCTATGCCGCGACCGACATCGACAATGACGGCGACCTCGACGGGCCGTTCGCGATTGGCAGCAATCGCGTCGGCATCGCGACCGCGGGCGCCTTTACCGGCAACATCGTCAATTCGGGCGCGATCGCGATCGAGGGCAAGGATTCGGCGGGCATAAGGCTCGGCGGCCCGCTGACGGGCGGCTTCACCAATGACGGTACGATCAGCGTGCTGGGCGACCGCGCGCTGGGCGTCGGGCTTCAGAACGTCACCGGCAACGTTCGTCTCGCCGGCACGATCGCCGCCACCGGCGTCGATGCGATCGCCGCGCGGCTCAGCGGCGACATTAGCGGCGCGCTCGTCGTGCAGGGCAATCTTACGGCGACCGGCTATCGCTTCACCACGCCGCCCGCCGATCCCTCGAAGCTTGATGCCGACGACCTGCTGACCGGCGGCTCCGCGCTGGCGGTCGAAGGCGATGTGACGGGCGGCATCATTCTCGCGGTTCCGCCCAAGGATTCGAGCCCGACCGACAAGGATGAGGACAAGGACGGCATCGACGACGACAAGGAAGGATCGGCAGCGGTCCGCGCCTTTGGATCGGCAGCAGCCGTTCGGATCGGCTCTGCCGACCGGGATGTCGCGATTGGCCCCGTTGCGGGAACGGGCACCGGGCTGGGCATCATCATCGACGGTTCGGTGCTCGGCAACGGGCTCTACGCGGGCAAGGACGGCAACGCGATCCAGATCGGCGGGCTTGGCGGCGCGGTGACCATCGCCGGCGGCGTCGGCATCGGCGCGACCGGCAGCGTCGCGGCGCAATCGAAGGACGCCGCGGCGACGGCAATCCGCTTCGGCGGCGGCGCTTCGACCCCCGAACTGCGCAATGCAGGCAAGATCGAGGCGACCACCGGCGGCAATGCGTCGGGCGCCGTAGCGACCGCGGTGATCGTCGGAGCGGGCGCCGATGTCGCGCTGATCCGCAACAGCGGCACAATCGCGGCCAAGACCGGCGGCGACAATGGCACCGCGCGCGCCATCGTCGACCTGTCGGGCAATGTCGATATGGTCGAGAACAGCGGCGCGATCAGCGCGAGCGGCGCGGCCGCCACCTCCGACCGCAATATCGCGATCGACCTGTCGGCGAACGGCGCGGGCGCGACGGTCAGGCAGACCGCGGTTGCAGCCGACAAAACCGCCCCCAGCATCGTTGGCGACGTGCGCTTTGGCAGCGGAAACGATGTTTTCGACATCGCCGACGGGTCGGTGAAGGGCGACAGCTTTTTCGGCTCCGGCAACAACCGTTTCGCGCTGTCGGGCGACGCTACCTATGCCGGCGACGCGCGTTTCGGCGCAGGCGCCGACACGATGGCGCTGGCTGGGACGGCGAAGTTCAACGGGCTGGCGGACTTCGGCGGCGGCGCCGATACGCTGACGATCGGCGGCACCTCGGTATTTTCCGGCACGCTTGCCAATTCGTCGGGACTGGCCGTGTCGGTCAGCGGCGGCGCGTTCGATGTGCGCGGCGCCGCGACGATCGCATCGCTCGCCGTGACCGACAAGGGCGTGCTCGGCGTCATGCTCGACACAGGCAGCACGGGCACCGCACTGCAAGTGACCGGAAACGCCAGCTTCGGCGCCGAATCGAAGCTCGCGCTTCAATTGTCGAGCATCGAGGAAGCCGAGGGCGAGCATATCGTGCTCACCGCCGGGTCCATCACCGGCGCCAATAATCTGACCGCGTCGCAGACACTCCTTCCCTTCCTTTACAAGGGCACGCTCACATCAACGGCCACCCAGCTGATCGTCGATGTCGAGCGCAAGAGCGTGAACGAGCTTGGCCTCAACCGCTCGGAAGGGCGTGCTTTCGACGCTGTGCTCGACGCGGTCGTCGCCGAACAGAAGATCGAAGACGTCTTCCTCGGCATTACGGACGGCGATCAGTTCCGCGCCCAGCTTCAGCAGATGCTGCCCGAACATGAAGGCGGCGTCTTTGAAACCGTCACCTCGGGTTCGCGCGCGCTCGCCCGCCACCTTCTCGACCCCAATGCACCGTATCAGGACGAGGGCAAATGGGGCTATTGGGTCAATCAGGCGGTGTGGGGCACGTCGAAGGGCATCGGCAACACCGCCAGCTATGACGTCAGCGGCTGGGGCATTTCGCTCGGCGCCGAAATCGAGAGCGATGTCGGCAATTTCGGCGGCTCGATCGCCTTTCTCAGTGGCAAGGACAGCAATGGCAGCAACGCCAATGAGGTGAGCACGAGCCAGTTTGAAGGCGCGCTGCACTGGCGCCTGCGCTCCGACGGCTTCATGGCGCACGCCCGCGTGTCGGGCGCCCCGGTGAAGCTCAAGGGCACGCGTATCTTCCGCGCCGAAGCAGGCGCCGAGGATATTGAGGAAACGATGAAGGGCAAGTGGGACGCAACCTTGTGGTCGGCGTCGGGCTCGGTCGCCTATGATACGCGCGTCGGCGGGCTGACGCTGCGTCCGATGGTCGCCGTCGATTATTACAAGCTTCAGGAAGACGGCTATCAGGAAACGGGTGGCGGCGACGCGCTCGACCTCACCGTGCTCGATCGCGACAGCGACGAGCTGGCGGTGACGGGCACGGTGACGCTCGGCCTCGAGTTCGGCGGCGCCGACGAATATGACGGCTGGACACGCTTCGAGCTCGAAGGCGGGCGCCGTCAGATCGTCAGCGGCACGCTGGGCGCGACGACTGCCTCGTTCAAGGATGGCACGCCCTTCACCCTGATTCCCGATGATCGCACGAGCGGCTGGGTCGGCCGCCTTCGCGGCATCGCCGGCAATTCGGCCTTTCAGGTCGCCGGCGAACTGTCAGCGGAAGAACAGCAAAGCCATGTCGGCTGGGCGTTCCGTGCGAGCCTGCGGGTCGGTCTCTAGCCCCCCGGACCGACCCGTCCGCAAGGGGGAAGCGGATCCCCTACCCCGCTTCCCCCTTGCCTTGGTTTCAGGAAATGACACGCCAGATGCTTGCCGCCGACCTCTTTCCTTTTCCCGCCGCGCAGTTGCGTGGCCGACCATCGGCGTTATATGACCGCAAGCTCAAAGGGTTTTTTGCCGCGGGGCGATGCGGCCTGTTCCGGCAAGAAATGGCGTTCCAAAGCAAACAAGTCATGACCGAGCCGCGCGATCAGAGCGACGCCTTGCAGGGCATTGAAGGCGTATTGCTCGCCCATCGCGATCGCATCCTGCGGTTTCTGGAAATGCGCGGCGCCGCCGACAGCGCCGAAGATCTGTTCCAGGATTTGTGGATGCGATTGACCGAACGCGGCGTGGGGCCCGTGGCCGATCCGCTCGCCTATGTAATGCGCGCGGCCAACAATCTGATGCTCGATCGCTACCGCTCGGCGTACCGGCGCGACCTTCGCGACAAGGCGTGGGGCGAGAGCGCCGCGATGCACAGCCCGTCGAGCGAGGCGTCGCTGATCTCGCGCGAACAACTCGCGCTCGCCGACGCGGCGATCGCGGCAACGGGCGAAAGGCCCGCGCGCATCTTTCGCCGCTTTCGCATCGATGGTGTGCAGCAGCGCGAGATTGCCCGCGAAATGGGGGTCAGCCTGAGCACCGTCGAAGCCGATCTTCGCAAAGTCTATGCCGCGCTCGCCGCGCTGAGGAGGCAGTTCGATGCCGGATGAACCGAACCGCGCCGCCGAAGCCCGCGCGATCGACTGGCTGGTTCGCCAGCGCGATCCGGCCTTCGACGATTGGGACGGCTTTACCGAGTGGCTGGCCGAAGACGCGAGCCATGCCGCAGTCTATGATGCGATCGCCAGCCTCGACCGCGATCTCGATGCGCTGCCGCGCACCCCGCCGATTGCAATGATAGCCGAGGCGCCTCCGCCGCGCCGCCTGTCGCGGCGGCGCTGGTTCGGCGGCGCCATCGCCGCAGCCTTGATCGGCGCCGTCGGCCTGTCGGTGCCCGGCCTGCTTGGAAGCGATGGCCGTATCGAAACCGCCGCGGGTGAACATCGCGCGATCACCCTTGCCGACGGATCGACGATCGACATCAACGGCGGTTCGGTGATCGAGATCGACGACGACCGCCCGCGCTTTGCGCGTCTCGAATCGGGCGAGGCGATGTTCCGCGTCGCGCACCGCGACGGCGACCCCTTTGTCGTCGAGACGGGCGGCGCGCGGATCGTCGACCTGGGCACCGCGTTCAACGTCGTGCGGCGTGACCGGACGACATCGGTTGCGGTGTCCGAAGGCGTCGTCCTTTACAATCCCGACCGCGACAATGTCCGGCTGACCGCAGGCAAGGGACTCGACGCGCGCGACGGCGCCAGTGCGCCGCCAGTGGTGAAGGACGTCGACATTGCCCACGTCGGTGGCTGGCGGAGCGGCCTGCTCGTCTATAATGGCGCGCCGCTGTCGGTCGTCGCCGAGGATCTGCGCCGGACGGCGGCAATTCAGATCCGTATCGCGCCCAACGCGGCCGCGGTGTCGTTCCGCGGCGCGCTGATCGTCGACAAGGACCGCGGCCGCACGGTCGCCGACCTCGCCGCCCTGTCGGGAACACGCGCCGAACGGCGCGGCGAAGGCTGGATATTGACCCGCTGACGATGGAAAGGCGCCTCGGCCTTGTCGCAGCAGCGATCGTGCTTTGCCTGCCGATGCAGGCGAAAGCAGCCGAAGAACGCGCCTTCGACGTGCGCGGCGGCAGCCTGTCGGCCGTTGTGCCGGTGATCAGCCGACAGGGCGGCGTCAGCATCAGCGTCGCCGATGCCCGGCTGTGGAAAGCGCGCGTCCGGTCGGTGCGCGGGCGGATGCCCGTCGACGAAGCGATCCGCCGCCTGCTCGCCGGAACCGATGCGCACGCCGTCCGCGTCAGTGCGACGAGCTGGCGCATCGAACGTCGCCCGGCTCCGCAGCGCGCCCGCGCCGCGCCCGCGCCGCGGCAGCTGCCTCAGCCGCGCGCGCGCGAACCCGCGAACGAGGTGGTTGCCGCCGCGGCCGATACGATCATCGTCACCGCGTCGAAAACCGACCTTCCCTATTCGCATTTTGCCGGTGTCGTCACCCAACTGGATGGCGGCGAACTGGCGTTCGGCGGCGAGCGCGGGATGGATTCGATCCTGTCGCGCACCGCCACCGTTTCCTCGACCCATCTGGGTTCGGGGCGCAACAAGCTGTTCATTCGCGGTATCGCCGATTCGAGTTTCACGGGGCCGACGCAGGCGACCGTCGGCCAGTATCTGGGCGATATTCGCCTCAGCTATAACGCCCCCGACCCCGACCTGCGCCTCTATGACATCGACAATGTCGAAATCCTCGAAGGGCCACAGGGCACGCTCTATGGCGCGGGGTCGCTCGGCGGGATCATTCGCGTCGTCCCGAAAGCGCCCGATCCGCGCGGCCCGACGGTTCAGGCGATCGCGGGCGTCGCGCTGACCCAGCATGGCGATCCCGGCGGCGATATCGCGGGCATTGCGAACCTGCCGGTTGGCGAGGACGGCCATGCGCTGCGCCTTGTCGGCTATATGATCACCGATGGCGGCTATATCGACAACCCGCTGCGCGGACAGAAGGACGTCAACCGTACCCATATCCGCGGCGGCCGCGGCACCTTTCGGATCGAGGCAGGCGACGGCTGGGCGGTCGACATCGGCGGCATCTATCAGTCGATCACCTCCGACGACGCGCAATATGCCGACAAGGATACGGCGCCGCTCACCCGCCGTTCGATGATCGAGCAACCGGCGAAGACGCGGTACGGCCTTGGAACGCTCGTGGTGATGAAGGATTGGGGCGATTTGCGCTTTCAGTCGTCGAACGCCTTTATCGACCACCGGTTGTCCGAACGCTTCGATGCCAGCCTGCCGCATGGCGGCGAACTCGATGGTGCCGGACCGGGTGCGGCCGTCGGCATGGTCGACGTCCGGCGCCTCTTTGCGCCGATCGACATCACCCCGTCGCGCGACGTGCCGCGGCGGCTCGAACAACATAATGTGACGCGGATGTTCGCCAGCGAAAACCGGATCTGGCGCCCCTATCATGACGGGTTCGGCTGGGTCGTCGGAGCGAGCTTCATCGCCAATCGCGCGCGTCAGGACCGCGAATATGCCTATGGAATGCTCCGCACGCCGCTGCCAGGCGTGACCAACCGCGTCACCGAATGGACGGGCTTTGCCGAAGCGACCAGGGAATTGCTTCCGGGCCTCGTCGCCTCGGGCGGGCTGCGGCTGTCGCATGTGCGGCTTGGCGGCATGGCCGAGGATGTGCCCTTCGCGCTCGCCGAGGCGGAGCGCGCGACGACGGCGTCGCGGCACGAAACCGACCTCTTGCCCTCTGCTTCGCTGCTCGCGATGCCGCTCGACAATCTGCGTCTCTACGCGCGCTATCAGGAGGGATTCCGCCCCGGCGGGCTGGCCATCGACGGCAATTTCGTGCGGCGTTTCAGGAATGATCGGGTCCGGACGTGGGAAGCGGGCGTGCGCTTCGGCGACCGGAAGCAGACGCTGCTCGACGCGACCCTGTCCGTCTCGCACAGCCGCTGGCAGAACATCCAGGCCGATTTCATCGACAGCAACGGCTTTCCGACCACCGCCAATATCGGCGACGGCCGTATCACCAGCCTGTCGGGGGCGCTCGCGATGCGGCCGACCGCCGCGCTGACCTTTGAGCTGGGCGCCGTCTATAACCACAGCCGCGTCGATGATCTGTCGCCGGAGATTCTGCCCGTTTTTGCTGCGGCGCCCGCGCGGCTGGGACGCATTCCCAATGTTGCCAGCCATGCCGTGCGCGGCTCGATAAATTATGCCACCAACGTCGGCGACGAGGATTTTCGCATCAATGGCTGGGCCAATTATATCGGCCCGTCCCGGCTCGGCATTGGCCCGCTGCTCGGCGAAAGCCAGGGCGATTATGTCGATACGGGGCTTGCGATGCGCATCGGCAACGACCGCCGCGGCCTGTCGCTGACGCTCACCAACCTGTTCGATTCGCGGGGCAATCGCTTCTCGCTCGGCACGCCGTTCGTCGAGGGCAATGCGGGATTCCTGACCCCGCTGCGCCCCCGCACGCTCCGCATCGCGGTGGACGTGGCTTATTAGCGAATGTCCGCATTGGGGTGGATTCCGGCCTTTCCCTTATCCGTCATCCCGGCGAAGGCCGGGATCTCACCCTATCGGTTTACCGCACCGGCGAGATCCCGGCCTTCGCCGGGATGACGATAGAGTTGAGGGCAGCTTCCGGTCGAAAGACGACTCCGTCAATCGGTCAGGGCGATCCGTTCGTAGCGATCCATATGATAGTCGGCAGTGCCGAACTGACTCTCGATCATCGTCGCGCGCTTGAAAAAATGGCCGATCGCCAGTTCCTGCGTGATGCCGATGCCGCCGTGGGTCTGGATCGCGTTCTGGCCGACGAACTTTGCCCCGCGCGAGACCTTGTTTTTCGCGGCCGACACCGCTGCCATGCGCTCGTTCGCAGGCAGGCCCAGCTTGAGCGTCGCCATGATTGTCATCGAGCGCGCCTGTTCGACCTCCATGAACATGTCGACCATGCGGTGCTGGAGCACCTGGAACTTGGCGATCGGCACGCCGAACTGCTTGCGCTGCTGCGTATATTCGAGCGTGCCTTCGTGCAGCTTTTGCATCACGCCCGTTGCTTCGGCGCACACCGCCACGGTGGCTTCGTCGACGATCTGCTCGATCAGCGGCAGCGCGCCGCCCTCGCTGCCCAGCAGCGCATCGCCGGGGATGGCGACATTCTCGAAATAAATCTCCGACGCGCGGTTGCCGTCGACGGTCGGATAGTCGCGGCGGACGATGCCCGGTAGCCTGGCGTCGATCAGGAACAGCGAAACGCCATCCCTGTCACGCTGGCCGCCGCCGCTGCGCGCGGTGACGAGCAGATGCGTTGCCCAGGGCGCCGCATAAACCACGCTTTTGTGGCCGTTCAGGACATAGCCTGCGCCATCCTTCCTGGCGCTCGTCTTGAGGTTGGCGAGGTCATAGCGGCCCTGCGGTTCGGCATAGGCAAAGGCGACGATCGCATTGCCGGCGATGATTTCGGGGATCACCGCGTCGGCCTGCGCGCCGCCGACCGCCTTCAGCGCGCCGCCCGCGATCACGACGGTCGGCAGATAGGGCTCGATCGCGATGACCTTGCCCAGTTCCTCCATGACGATCGCATTTTCCAGCGCACCGCCGCCGAGACCGCCATGTTCCTCGGCAAAGGGTGCGCCGAGCATCCCCAGCTCCTGCGCCAGCGCGGTCCAGATCGCGGGATCGCGGCCCTGCTCGTTATTGATGAACTTCTGGCGCGACTCGAAGTCGTAGGTGTCGGCAAGGAAGCGCGCCAGCGTGTCGCGGATCATGTCCTGCGTTTCGGTGTAGGTGAAATCCATTATCGTCGTTCCTGAACTTGATCGTCATCCCGGCGAAGGCCGGGTTCTCGCCGCCGCGTCATGGCGAGAGGTCGAGATCCCGGCCTTCGCCGGGATGACGTCCGTTTTCCGATTAGAGGCCGAGCACCATCTTCGCGATGATATTGCGCTGAATCTCGTTCGACCCGCCATAGATGGTCGTCTTGCGCATATTGAAATAGGTCGGCGCGGCGCGATGGGCATAGTCGGGCCCGATCGGATGCTCGTTGTCGCCCTCCCCGAAACCGCGGAAATAGGGCGCGCCATAATGGCCGACGGCTTCGAGCGTCAGCTCGGTCAGCCGCTGCTGGATTTCGCTGCCCTTGATCTTGAGCAGGCTCGATTCGGGCCCCGGTCCCTTGCCCGCATTGGCGCCGGCCAGGCTGCGCAGCTCGGTGAACTCGAGCGCGGTCAGATCGACCTCCAGCTCGGCGACTTTGCGCTTGAAGAAGGGATTGGCGAGCAGCGGCTTGTCGCCGTCGAGTTCGGTGCGCGCGATCGCCTTCACCTTCTCGATCCCGCGCTTCGACGCGGCGACGCCGGCGATACCGGTGCGTTCGTGCGCGAGCAGGAACTTGGCGCAGGTCCAGCCCTTGTTTTCCTCGTAAACGCGATTGGCAACGGGGACGCGGACATCCTCCAGCCACACCTCGTTCACCTCATGCTCGCCGCCCAGCGTGATGATCGGGCGCACCGTGATCCCCGGCGATTTCATGTCGATGAGAAGGAAGGAAATGCCCTCCTGCTGCTTCGCATCCTTGTCGGTGCGGACAAGAAAGAAACCCCAGTCGGCGTGCTGCGCGAGCGTCGTCCAGGTTTTCTGCCCGTTGACGATATAATGATCGCCGTCGCGCACCGCCGTCGTGCGGAGCGAGGCAAGGTCGCTGCCGGAGCCGGGTTCCGAATAGCCCTGGCACCACCAATCCTCGCCCGACAGGATGCGCGGCAGGAAGTGGGCCTTCTGTTCGGGCGTGCCGAAGGTGTAGATGACGGGGCCGACCATCGCGAGGCCAAAGGGCATCAGGCGGATGCAATCGGCGCGCGCGGTTTCTTCGGACCAGATGAAGCGCTGCGTCGGCGTCCAGCCGGTGCCGCCATATTCGACCGGCCACGCCGGCGCGATCCAGCCCTTTTTATACAGTATCTTGTGCCAGGAGAGGAAATCCTCCTTGGACAGCTCTTCGCCCTCGTCCTGCTTGCCGCGAAGCTCCGCGGGATAATTGTCGGCGATGAACTGGCGCACTTCCTGCTGGAAGGCCAGGTCTTCGGGGCTGAACTCCATGTCCATATCGATTCTCCCACTGGGCACTGGCGCCCTTATATCGAGCGCTCACCTTTACGTAAACGGCAAGTTGCAACCCGCAACGCTTCGCGATCGATGATTGCGCTTTACAGGGGGCTTGTCCAGCAGCGGCCCCGTGCACCGGGATGGACGAATCAGCGCGCGGCGGTGACGACGATCATCGCGCCTTCGCTGACATAGGCGCCGCGGATTTCGGCGATCGACAGCGTGACGGGCAGCACCGCGCCCTCGCGCGTCACCAGCTCGGTGGCGATGCGTTCGGGGTTGCCCGTGCGAAACACCGATTCCAGCGCTTCGACAAAGCGCTGGCGATGCCCGATGGGCAACAGCGCCGAAAAGCGCACCCGCCGGATCGCCGCGGCATCAACGCCGATCATCGCGATCAGCGCCGCATTGGCGCTCTCGACCGTTTCGCGCACCGAAATGCGCGCGTGACCGATCGCCCCGTCGGCCTCGATCGCCTGCAACAAAGCACGCCGCGCGTCGGCGGCGGCATGGTCCTCCATCGCCGCGCTGACGTCGCGCAGGATGATCGCGCCGCCCGCGGGAACGGGAAGCAGATCGATGCGCAGCCACTGGCCCGGACGCACTACGCCCGGAATCTCGCCCGAAAACCGCTCGCGATGATCGATCAGGCGCGTGAGACGATGGGCGAGCAGGCCTGTTTCAAGCCCCGGCAGCGTCGCCGCCAGCGCTTCACCGAGCAACGCGGCGGCCGACCGTTCGAGCAGGTCGCACCCCGCCGGATTGATCGCCACAATTTGCCAGGCCGGGTTGATCAGAATCACCGCGTCGCGGATCGATTCGACCAGTGCCGCGTGCGAGGCCTGCAACGCGTCGCCCCGCGCGGCGATGTCGCGCGCGTCGCCACCGTCCAGTCGGCGATAATCGTCGAGCGAGATCAGCACATGCGCGTCCTTGCCGTGATGCGTGACCACAACGGGCTTGCGCGCCGCCTGCAATCGCCAATTGGCAAAGCCGCGGATGAAATCCGCCGCCGAGACCCGTTGCGGTTCCTGTATCGTCGCCACGTCGCCCTCCGATAACCGGCCAGCACCATCGCCTTATAGCGCATTCGAGACGGCGTTCGGTCGAAACAGGAGGAAAACCATGGCAAAACTGTCCGAAATGGCGCCGTGACGCACTGGATCACACCAGCCGCGCACGGCCGCAGCGCAGCGCGTTGACCCGCGTATCGGCCTGCCCGACATGCAGGCCGAGCAGGCCGGTGAGGTCACCAAGCACCCCGTCGAGGACGGGCGCGGCGAGCGCGACCGCCTCACCGACCACCGTGGTCAGCGCGCCGAGGTTGAGCCCCAGCCCCAGCACATTGACGTCGAGTTCCAGATCGTCGGCGAGCGATTCGGCCGCGCCCGCGACCAGCCCGCTGCTCGACACCGTCTTCACCGTCCCGTCGTCGATCTCGCCGCGTGAAAAGGCGACGGGCTTTTCATTGAGGTCCGCCAGCGTCATTTCGGCCCGCGCGTCGATGCTGACGAGCGGCAGCTTGACGAGGCGCGCGGGTGCCGGGTCGAGCGGGCGCCGCATGTCGGCGAAATCGCCATCGTCGACCGTCCCGATCGCCACCATGGCGGGCGAGGTGACAACAGCGAGCGTCACCGCGGCGCTGCTGTTCGGCGCGCAATCGATGTCGGTGATCCGCGCCGAGGCCGACCCCAGTTCGGCGAGCAGCGGGATATGGACACTCGCCAGCGGGGTCGCGACGCGCGTGTCGACTTTCAGCCGCACCTGCGCGGTGCGAATGACCACATCATGGGTATCGGTCACCGCGATCAGCGGCGACTCGGCGGGCGGTTCGCCGATCAGCAGCGCGACGTCGACGCCCGATCCGCCCGGCAAATCGCTCGCGAGCGACAGGTCGACCTGCCGCTCCGCGCTGCCGAGGAGCAGCATCGTGCGCAGCAGGCTCAGCGCATTGACCTTCACCGGGTTCGCCGCATCGACGCGAATGCTCGACGCGCGCGGGCCAAGGTCGATCGCGCGCGAGGGGATCAGGCTGCGCGGCAAAGCGGCATCCGCGATCCGCTCGAGCGCCGTCGCCGCATCGCCGCTCGATGCGCTCGCCAGCGCCGACACCACCTGCGGTAGCGTCACCTGGCTGTCGAGCGTCTGACCGAACGTCAGGACATCGGCGTCGATCTCGGTCCTCAGCGCTTCGGAAAAGGCGAGCAGGTCGATGTCGGTGCTCGCCAGTGCATCATAGTCCATCACCGACAGGTTGACCTCACTGCCGGTCAGCCCCGACAGCAGCGCATTGGCCACGCCGCCGTTCAGCGCGGCGACGCGCGACCCCAGCGAAAAGGCGGCATAGCCGCGCCGCGCGCCCGTAGCGGTGGCGCGGATGATGCTGTCGCGTCGTCCGGTCAGGAAGCCGCCGAAAAACAGCGGCCGGTCCTGCGACAGCGTGATCCGCACCGCGTTCGGCGAACCCCCGCCCGCCGCGAAGCGCGCTTCGGCCGGGAGCGCCGGGTCGGCGGTGTAGGTGCCCGCCGCCAGCGTCTCGATGCGGATGACGCAGGTGCAATTGGCGGCGATGATCCGCTCGGCCGCCGCGCGCTCCTCGCCGGGGCGACCCGCCGCCGCCAGCGCCGCGGCGTCGGCGATGCCCTGCAGCTTGCGCCGGTCGAGATGGAGCGAGCCGACATCGACCGCGAGCGCCGCCGCGCCGATCAGCATCGGCATGGCGAGCGCCGCGGTGATGCTGATTCCCGCGCGGCGGCAGCGGATCAGCGCTTCGGGAAGCGACCGGATCGCCATGCTCAATCGACCGGCAGTTCAAAGGTCGCCCGCGCGCCGATCACATGATCGGGCGCCGGAACGAAGGTCGATCGCAGAAAGGCATCTTCGGCGGCGGTGAAGGTGACGGCGACGGTGATCGCCTCGGCATTTTCGGACACGGCGACGCTGTGGGTGCCCGCCGCCGGGTCGATGCTGCGCGCCACCGCGCGTTCGGCCACGGCGCGCCGGTCGGCGGCATCGAGGCCGACGATCGCCGCACGCGCGCCATCGTTCGCCGCCTGCTGCACCATATGCGCGAGCATGAAATAATGGCCATAGACCAGAATGCCCATCAGCAACGCGAGGAGCAGCGGCAGCACCAGCGCCATTTCGACGATGGCGGCGCCGCGCTCCCCGCGCGCCAGGGTCGCACCAGTCAGGGCGATCGGGCGGACGCGCCGCGGAAATCGGGTCGAACCTGTCATGGCGGGCAGCTTGCCCGCGCGGCGTAAAATCGGCGTCGAGGCAGCGCTCCACCGATTTTGCGCAATTTACATAAGGATGGGCCCGCAACGAACGGAGCAATCGGCCCCAGACCGCGGCCTTTTGCCGAAGGGTTAACGCGGGCGCCGTCGCACTCTGCGCAAATTACGCACTATCGGCGGCCTCCAGCTTGTCCTGCGTACGCAGCTCGAAATCCGAAGCGTCATGGCGCTCGCGAAGCTGGCTCGCCGGATCGCCCGTCACGCGGTTGACCATCCGCCCGCGCTTCACCGCCGGGCGCGCGGCAAGCTGGTCGGTCCAGCGCAGAACATTCTTATACTCCTGCACCTGCAAAAACTCGCCCGCGTCATAGACCAGCCCCTTCACGAGCGCGCCATACCAGGGCCAGATCGCCATGTCGGCGATCGTATAGTCGCCGCCGGCGATAAACTCGCTCTCGGCAAGGCGCCGGTCGAGCACATCGAGCTGGCGCTTCACCTCCATCGCATAGCGATTGATCGGATATTCCTGCTTGGTCGGCGCATAGGCGTAGAAATGGCCGAAGCCGCCGCCCAGGAAGGGCGCGCTGCCCATCTGCCACATCAGCCACGACAGCGTTTCGGCGCGCCTGGCGGTGTCGGTCGGCAGGAAGGCGCCGAACTTTTCCGCCAGATGGATCAGGATCGCGCCCGATTCAAAGACGCGGATCGGCTCGGCGCCGCTGCGATCGACCAGCGCGGGGATCTTGCTGTTCGGATTGACGCCGACGAATCCGCTCGAAAACTGGTCGCCCTCGCCGATGTTGATCAGCCAGGCGTCATATTCGGCGCCGCTGTGACCCGCAGCGAGCAATTCTTCGAGCATCACCGTCACCTTCACGCCGTTGGGGGTGCCGAGCGAATAGAGCTGGAGCGGATGCTTGCCGACGGGCAACTCCCTGTCGTGCGTCGGCCCCGCGACCGGTCGGTTGATATTGGCGAAACGCCCGCCGCTTTCCTTGTCCCAGGTCCAGATTTTCGGCGGCACATATTCGCTGGTGTCGGTCATCGCGAGGCTCCTTGGCTGATTTTTATACCGAGCGGTAACGTAAGTGACCGCACGCGCGCTGTCCACCCTCGCCCGCTCAAATTATATTTGCGGCACGCAAAGCCGAAATCGCGTCGGCGTCATAGCCGATCTCGGTCAGGATCGCGTCGCTGTGCTCACCCAGCCGTGGCGCCCGCTTCGCGGCGACTTTCTCGCTTTCCGACAGGCGGATCGGTGCGCGGATGACGGGCACCTCGCCCGGCGCGCCTGGATAGGCGACGGGTTCGACGAGCCGCATCGCCGCAACCTGCGGCTCTGCCAGCGCTTCGCCCGCGCGCAGCACAGGCGCCGCCGGCACGCGCGCCTCGGCCAGTTCGGCAATCGCATCCGCACTCGTCCGGTCGATGCACCAGCGCTGCATGATCGCGCTCAACGCTTCGCCATTGTCGCCGCGCAATATGTCGCTGGCATAGCGCGGATCGTCGACCAGTTCGGGCCGCCCAACCAGCGCAGCCCAGCGCGCGAAGATGCCGTTGCCGACGATCTGCGTGACGATCCACCCGTCGCGCGTGCGAAACAGGTCGGTCGGCGCCGAGCTGAAGCTGCGGTTGCCGATCGGCTGGCGCTCGATGCCGTTCAGCGCATGGTCGATGGTGAGCGCATTCGACAGCGCAAGCGCGGTGCCGAGCAGCGATCCCGACACGCATTGCCCCCGGCCTGTCATCTCGCGCTCGCGCAGCGCGAGCAGGATGCCGAAGGCGCAGTGGAGCGCGGTGCCGAAATCGACATAATTGACCTGCGCGCGATAGGGTTGATCGGGCGTGCCTGTGAGATGCACCGCCCCCGACATCGCCTGCCCCACCGCGTCGAAGCCGACGCGATGCGCCAGCGGCCCTTCGCTGCCAAAGGCCGAAGCGGTCGCCAGGATGACGCGCGGGTTGATCGCCGACAGGCTGTCATAATCGAGCCCCAGCCTGGCCAGCGCCTCGTGCGGCAGGTTGGCGACGACCACATCAGCGGTTCCGACCAGCCGGCGCACGATCTCGCGCCCCTCCGGGCTGCCCGGTTTCAGCGTCAGGCAACGCTTGGCGCGGTTCATCTGCATGAACATCGCGCCCGACCCATCTTCGGCGACAGGCACCGTGAAGCGATCGTCATTGCCGCCCGGCGCCTCGATACGGATGACATCGGCGCCATAATCGGCGAGCAGCGCGGCACAATAGGGACCGGCGATATAGCGGCCGAAATCGAGCACCCTTATTCCCGTCAGCGGCACGCCATCCCCTCCCCGTTTTGCATCTGTCCACCGGGCTAGCAGCCGCCCGTCGAGCCTGCCAGTGGCTTCGTCGAAAGCCGTCGCTTGCAAGTTCACGTGCCGACCATATGGTCGGCACATAATTTCAAACGGGGATAATATCATGGCGCGCTTCGCTCTCGCCCTTGCGGCGACTCTGGCTTGTTCGACCTCGGTCTGGGCGCAGAGCGCGCCCGTTCCGACCGCCGAGACCAAAGACGATAAATGGGACGTCAACGCCCCGCCGGGCATGGCAACCCGTAAAGTCCCGATTGCGGTTGACGAAGGCAGCTGGATGAACGTCGACGTCGCCCCCGACGGTCGCACCATCGCCTTCGACCTTTTGGGCGACATCTATATGATGCCGATCGAGGGCGGCACGCCAACGCGCATCGCCGAGGGACTCGCCTATGAGCATCAGCCGCGCTTTTCGCCCGACGGGACGCGCATCGCCTTTGTCTCCGACCGCGGCGGCGGCGACAATATCTGGATCATGAACCGCGACGGCAGCGACAAAAGGCAGGTGTCGAAAGAGGATTTCCGCCTGCTCAATCAGCCAAGCTGGTCACCCGACGGGCAATTCCTCGTCGCCAAAAAACATTTCACCACCGGCCGTTCGCTCGGCACGGGCGAGGTGTGGATCTATCATGTGTCGGGCGGCGCGGGGGTGCCGCTGGTCAAGAAACCGAATGAGCGGCATCAGAAAGAACTCGGCGAACCCATTTTCGCGCCCGACGGCAAGAGCGTCTATTACACGCGCAATGTCACGCCGGGGCCGATCTTCGAATATGCGCAGGACAGCAACACCGACCTGTTCCACATCGAACGCTACAACCTCGAGGATGGCAGCATAAGCACCGCGGCGTCCGGCAACGGCGGGGCGGTGCGCCCGACCCCGTCGCCCGACGGCAAGCGCCTTGCCTTCGTGCGGCGCGAGGGCGCGCTGTCCAAACTTTATGTCAAGGATCTCGCGTCGGGCGCCGAAACCAGGATTTACGACGCGCTCGACCAGGATGTGCAGGAAACCTGGGCGGTCACGGGCGTCTATCCGAACATGGCGTGGACTCCCGACAGCCGCGACATCCTTTTCTGGGCGGGCGGCAAGCTGCGCCGCGTCGGCGCGAGCGGCGGCGAGGCGCGCATCATCCCGTTCAGCGTCGACGACGACCGCGTGATCGTCGATGCGATTCATCCGGCGGTCGAGGTCGCTCCCGACAGCTTCACCACCAGAATGCCGCGCTGGGCCGAAGTGTCGCCCGACGGACGCAGCATCGTCTTCGAGACGCTTGGCAAGCTGTGGGTCAAGCCCGCCACCGGCGGCACCGCGCGGCGGCTCACCTCGGCGAAGGATGCGGCGATGGAAGCGTGGCCGAGTTGGTCGCGCGATGGCAAGTCGATCGTCTTCGTGCGCTGGACCGATGCAGGACTTGGCGAAATCCATGTGACGGGCGCCAACGGGGGAAGTTCGCGCAAGGTGACGGCGACGCCCGGCCACTATGCCGAACCGCGCTTCTCGCCGGACGGCCAGACGATCGTTTTTGAACGGCGCGGCGGCGGCGGGCTGGTTTCGGCGCGCTGGGGCGAGAATCCCGGCGTCTATCGCATCGCGGCGTCCGGCGGTGCCGCCCAACGGATCAGCCGCGACGGGGCGAAACCGCAGTTCGGCTCAGCCAACGACCGCGTCTTCATGGTCACCGCCGCCGATGGCAAAAGTCAGCTCGTGAGCACCGACCTGAGCGGCGAGGACAAGCGCGTCCATGCCAGTGGAGAGCTCGTCAGCGACTATGAAATATCGCCCGACGGCCGCACCCTCGCCTTCCGGCAGAATTACGACGCCTATGTCACGCCGCTGATGCCCGGCGGACAGGACGTGTCGCTCGGCACCAGGAGCGGCGCGCTGCCGGTAACGCGCGTGTCGGGCAGCGGCGCCGACTATATCCACTGGTCGGACGGCGGCCGCCGCTTCTACTGGAGCCGCGGCGCGACGCTGTTCAGCGCCGATCTGGCGAGCCTGTTCGCCAATGCCCCAACCGACGACAAGGCGCCGAAGTTCACGCCGCCGACCGACGGCGTGTCACTCGCGATGACACAGGCGGCCGCGAAACATAAGGGCACGGTGCTCATCACCGGAGCAAAGATCGTCACCATGGCCGACAAGGACGGCGGCGTGATCGAAAATGGCGCGATCCTGATCGAAAACGACCGCATCGCCGCGGTCGGTCCGGCGGGCGCAATCACCGTCCCCGCGGGCGCGGTGACGGTCGACGCCGCCGGCAAGACGATCATCCCCGGCTTCGTCGACGCCCATGCGCATGGCCCGCATGGCGCCGACGAGCTGGTGCCGCAGCAGAACTGGTCGGAAATCGTCAATCTGGCGATGGGCACGACGACCAGCCACAACCCCTCGTCGCGCGCGTCGGAAATCTTCGTCTCGTCCGAAATGCAGCGCGCGGGGCTGATCCTCGCCCCGCGCATCTTTTCGACGGGCGAGATCATCTATGGCGCGAAGGCGGCGGGCATCTATGCCGAAATCAACGGCTATGACGACGCGCTCGCGCATGTCCGGCGGCTGAAGGCGCAGGGCGCGCACAGCGTCAAGAATTACAACCAGCCGCGGCGCGACCAGCGGCAGATGGTCGTCAAGGCGGCGCAGGCCGAGGGACTGACCGTCGTGCCCGAGGGCGGCTCGCTCTACACGATGGACGTCTCGCTCATCCAGGACGGCAATTCGACCGTCGAGCACAATATCCCGCTCCACGTCTTCTACAGCGATCTCGTGCAGCTGTGGGGGCAGACCAAGGTCGATTATACGCCGACACTCGTCGTCACCTATGGCGGCCCCGCGGGCGATCCCTATTGGCGCGCGCATACCAATGTGTGGGAGCATCCGATCCTGACGAAGCATATTCCGCCGACCGAACTCGCCGCGAACAACAAGCGCCGCGTAATCGCGCCCGAAAGCGACTATGTCGACGACGATGCCGCGCGCCAGGCCGGAAAAATCGCCGCGGCGGGGCGCATGGTATCGATCGGTGCGCATGGCCAGCAGGCGGGCCTTGGCGCGCATTGGGAAATATGGTCGTTCGTGCGCGGCGGCTGGAGCAACATCGACGCGCTGCGCGCCGCGACGATCATGCCCGCGACCTCGCTCGGCTATGCAAGGGATGTGGGATCGCTCGAGGCCGGCAAGCTCGCCGACCTGCTCATCCTCGACGCCGACCCCACCGAAAACATCCGCAATACCGAGAAGATCCACCGCGTCATGCTCGGCGGGCGGCTTTACGACCCACTGACGATGAACGAGGCGGAAACCGGCGACCGCAAGCGTCAGCCCTATTGGTGGGAAGCCGAAAGGCCCTGATCGCCGTCCGGTCCGTCCTTTTTTGTGACCAGAGGGTTGCAACAAGGACGGACCGCCGCTAGGGGCTTCTCCTCTCAGCGAGGAGAGTTGGCTGAGTGGTCGAAAGCGTCGCACTCGAAATGCGAAGTGCCCGCAAGGGTACCGAGGGTTCGAATCCCTCACTCTCCTCCATTTTCACATTTTGACGCCTGCCCGCCCATTTGGAAAAATCCTGGGATTTTCCGGGCGTTTCTGGTGATGCACCCCTTATTGTTACCAGTCAGAGGTAGAGTCTGGCTCCTTCATGATGGTTGGTTGATGGGATGGCAATAGGTGTTTGGTCCCGGTGTTTGATGGTGCATTGTCGGCGCAAGCCTGGAAGGATGCACTATGGGACAGATTTTACACGGGAGCGCCCGCACGACAGCGGCAGTCCGTCGAGCGATACAACATAGTCAAGAGAGCCTGAGGGCTCTGGCCCAGCGCTACGGGATCAACCAGAAGACCGTCGCCAAGTGGAAGAAGCGCACGGCGATCGAGGATCTGCCAACCGGCCCGAAGGATGCTCATTCGACGGTGCTGAGCATCGAGGAGGAGGCGATCATCGTTGCCTTCCGCAAGCACACGCTGCTGCCGCTGGATGACTGCCTTTACGCCCTGCAGGCGACGATCCCGCACCCCCGCCTTCGCGGGGGCAGGCTCTGACCCGCTCGTCGCTGCATCGCTGCCTGCAACGGCATAGGATCAGCCGACTGCCCGAAGTGACGGGAGACAAGGAACCGAAGCGCAAGTTCAAGACCTACCCGATCGGTTACTTCCACATCGACATCGCCGAGGTGCAGACCGCCGAAGGCAAGCTGCGCCTGTTCGTGGCGATCGACCGGACGAGCAAGTTCTGATCTTCCCCCGGTTGCGCGGACACCGATGAACGGCTCATTGGAGCGAGGAGGTGTAAGATGGCGAAGGTTGGGAAGCGATATTTCACAGACGAGTTCAAGCGCGAGGCTGTGACGCTGTGGGAGACGAGCGGTCGGATGCAGACCGACGTTGCGCGTGAGCTGGGGATCATGCCGACGATGTTGAGGCGCTGGCAGCGGGCACTGGAGATCAAGGGGACAGTGCCTGCGGCGAAGCCGCTATCATCGCCGATGGCGTCGCCGGCGGATCAGGCGTCGGAGATTGCCAGGCTGCGCCGCGAACTCGATCGCACGCGCATGGAGCGCGACATTCTGAAAAAAGCGGTCGGCATTTGCGCGGAGATGCCACGGTGAAGTTCCAGTTCATCCGCGCCCATGCTGGCACCTGGCCGGTCAGCGTCATGTGCCGCATGCTCGGTGTGTCGCGCAGCGGCTATTACGATTGGCGCGATCGGCCGCCGAGTATGCGCACGACGGCGAACACCGTGTTGCTCGGCGATATCCGTCGGATCCAGGCGCGGCATTCCGGGCGATACGGCAGTCCCCGGATGCATGCCGCGCTGCGCGCGGAAGGGCGCGGCTGCAGCCGCGGTCGTGTCGAGCGGCTGATGCGCCGCCACGGCATCCGTGCGCTTGCCGGTCGCCGCTTTCGGCCCTCGACGACCGACAGCCGCCATTACCTGCCGATCGCGCCGAACCTGCTCGCGCAGCGCTTCGAAGCCACGGCGCCGAACCGCGTGTGGCTGGCCGATATCAGCTATATCCCGACCGGCGAAGGCTGGCTGTATCTGGCCGCCGTGCTCGATCTGGCGACTCGCAAGATCGTGGGCTGGGCGATGCGGGATCACATGCGCACCGAACTGACGCTCGCTGCGTTGATGATGGCCGCCCAACGGCAGCGACCGCTACGCGGACTCGTGCATCACTCCGATCGCGGATCGCAATATGCCGCCGGGGCTTATGTCGATCAACTCACTGCGATCGGCGCGACCGCGTCGATGAGCCGCACTGGGAACTGTTACGACAACGCGCCGATGGAGAGCTTCTTCCATACGCTGAAGGTCGAACTGGTCCATCAATGCCGCTGGGCAACGCATCTCGAAGCCCGGCAGGCTCTGTTCGGATATATCGAAGGCTATTATAATCGGAACCGCATGCACTCGGCCCTCGGGTATCTCACCCCCGAACAGGCCGAGCAACGCATGACGGGCTAACCCTGGTGTCCGCGCAACCGGGGGAAGATCATTTGCGACAGAGGAGAATCGTTGCGTCATAATCCATTCGTTACCTCGCTCTCCGAGGAAAGCTCGCAAAATCTACCGCTAGTGGCGTGGTGACCCCGGCGTGATTCGAACACGCGACATTCGGTTTAGAAGACCGATGCTCTATCCAGCTGAGCTACGGGGCCCCAATACGGTTCGCTACACGGTTCGCTGGCAGACCGGCAACGGCTAACCTACAATACTCCCATCCCTTTCGCGGCCCAGACCCTCCGCTTAGAAGGCGGGTGCTCTATCCAGCTGAGCTACGGGCGCGCAGAGCCGGGTATCGACGGTTGCGCGAATAGCGTGGTTTGCGCGGGCTGCAAAGCAGGTTAAGCAGCGCGTCGATGACCGACACGCCCAGCCACCCGCCCCCGCCCGTTCATGCGAACGCCGCGAGCGTGCGCCATTTCCGCTATTACGATCTGTTGATGGCGGCCTTTGTCGCCATCCTGCTGTTGTCCAACATCATCGGTGCCTCGAAACCGAGCTATGTCGTGTTGCCGGGCGGCAGCGAATGGGCGTTCGGCGCCGGGGTGCTCTTCTTTCCGATCAGCTACATCATCGGCGACGTGCTGACCGAGGTTTACGGCTATGCGCGCGCGCGGCGGGTGATCTGGACGGGCTTTGCCGCGCTCGCCTTCATGGCGTTCATGGCATGGGCGGTCGTGGCGCTGCCGCCTGCCGACGGCTGGCCGGGTCAGGAAGCCTATGAGTTCGTGTTCGGCAACAGCTGGCGTATTGTGCTTGCCTCGATGACCGCCTTCTGGGTCGGCGAGTTCGCCAACGCCTATGTCCTGGCGCGAATGAAGCTGTGGACCCGCGGACGCTTCCTGTGGATGCGCACCATTGGTTCGACCGTGGTGGGTCAGGGTCTCGACAGCCTGATTTTCTATCCGCTCGCCTTTTACGGGCTTGCCGGCTGGCCGCCCGAACAGCTTTATCAGGTCGTGCTGTCGCAATGGCTGATCAAAACATTGTGGGAAGCGGCGCTGACGCCGGTAACCTATGTCGTGGTTGGCGCGTTGAAGCGACGCGAAGGTGTCGACGTGTTCGACGAAGGCACCGATTTCACGCCCTTTGCCGCCAAGGTTTGACCCCACATGACGCTGATCGAGATTGCCGCGCTGTTCGTCGAGCGAAAGATGTGGATCGTGGCCGCGACCGATCTCAGCAAGGATGCGCTGCACATCTATTTCGGGCTGGCATTGTTTCTGCTCGTGCGTCTTGCATGGCGCGGCCGCGGCGGCTGGATCGCCGCGTGGCTTGCGGTGCTGGCGCTGGCGTGCGGTGGCGAGGCTCTCGACCTGGTCGTCGAATATGGCGCGGCAAGGGTCCAGCCCGACGATGCACACTGGCACGACATCTGGAACACGATGTTCTGGCCGACGGTGCTGGCGCTCGTCGGGCGCTGGCTGCCGCGACCCGATGCGGCGTCAGACCAGGGCGCCGCCCCCGAGCCTTCAGGCGAGGACGCCGAGCGCCGCTTCGAACAGGCGTAGCCCGTCGGTGCCGCCGTGCGCGCGGTCGATCGCGCGTTCGGGGTGCGGCATCATGCCGAGCACATTGCCCGCATCGCTCAGCACGCCCGCGATGTCGCGCGCCGACCCGTTGACGCTGTCCAGATAGCGAAAGGCGACGCGGCCTTCGCCCTCGATTCGGTCGAGCGTGCCCTCGTCGGCGAAATAATTGCCGTCATGGTGCGCGACCGGAATGTGGATTTCCTCACCCGAATTGTAGCTGGCGGTGAACAGCGACTGGCTGTTCTCGACCTTGAGCGGCACGGTGCGGCACACGAAGTTGAGCCCCGCGTTGCGCATCAGCGCGCCGGGGAGCAGCCCCGCTTCGGTCAGCACCTGGAAGCCGTTGCAGACGCCGAGCACAGGAACGCCGCGGCCCGCAGCCTCGGCGACCGCGCGCAGGATCGGCGAGCGCGCCGCCATCGCTCCCGAGCGAAGGTAATCGCCATAGGAAAAGCCGCCGGGCAGCGCGATGAAATCGGTGCCGGCGGGCAACTCGCTCTCGCGGTGCCAGACCATCGCGGGCGCCTTGCCCGTGACCGTTTCGAGCGCGACGGCCATGTCGCGGTCGCAGTTGGAGCCGGGAAAGACGATGACGGCGGTCTTCATGGGACAGGCTCCTAAGGCTTGGGATCAGGCGCGTTCGATGCGGTAGTTTTCGATCACCGTGTTCGCGAGCAGCCTGGCGCACATCGCGTCGAGATCGGCATCGCTCGTGCCGTCAGCGACGTCGAGTTCGATGAAGCGGCCCGCGCGGACGTCGGCGACGCCCTTAAAGCCCAGCCCTTCGAGCGCATGGTGGATCGCCTTGCCCTGCGGATCGAGCACCCCCGGCTTGAGCGTCACATAGACATTCACTTTCATGGGGGCGGACCTTTACGCGGGATGGGGTGACGATGCGCGCGCCTATGCCCGCGAATCGCTTTTCGGGCAAGGGCCGTGCCCGCGAAAAATATGCTTTTCCGGATTGCGAACCACTCGCATCTTTCTTGTTGCGAATCCGTCGCACTATCCCTAAATCGGGGTTGTTGAGAAGGATTCGCACATGGTCGTCTGTGTCTGCAACGCAATAAGGGAAAGCCAGCTGCGCGACGTCGCGCGGAATGGCGGGTTGCGGTGCGCGAAGGCGGCCTATGCGCAATTGGGTCGCAAACCCAAGTGCGGCCAGTGCCTGTCATTCGCTCGCAATATCATCAGCGACGCGACCGCAGCCGCCTGATTTTTCGCAGATTTCTGCCATTTTCACCCTTGGCCTGGCGGTGTCCGGGGCGGTATAATGCCGCCACTCCCACACAGCAGAAAATGACAGGACTGACACCATGAAGGGCGACGAAAAGGTCATCGACTTCCTCAACGAAGCGCTCAAGAACGAGCTGACCGCGATCAACCAATATTGGCTGCATTACCGGATGCTCGACAATTGGGGCGTCGCGCGCCTCGCGCATTTCGAGCGCGAAGAATCGATCGACGAGATGAAGCACGCCGACAAGCTGGCCGACCGCATCCTCTTTCTGGGCGGCCTCCCCAATTTCCAGCTGCTCGGCCGCCTGCGCGTCGGCGAGACGGTCGAGGAAATACTGAAGGCGGACCTTGCGCTCGAGGAAGAGGCGATCCCGCTGCTCAAGGATGCGATCGCGCATTCGGAAAGCGTGCGCGACTATGTGAGCCGCGATCTGTTCGCCGACATCCTCGAAAGCGAGGAGCATCATGTCGACGAGCTGGAGAAGCAGTTCGAGATGATCGAGCGGATGGGCATCGAAAATTATATCCAGCTCCAGTCGAAGCCTGCGGGCGACGATTGATCCGAATCTGTCATCCCGGCGAAGGCCGGGATCTCGCCGGTGCGGTAAACCGATAGGATGAGATCCCGGCCTTCGCCGGGATGACATGGCAGGAAAACCATGCTTTTCAGGGGCGCTTTCGGGCGCCTCTTTTTTCGCTTGTAATTGCGATTAATTCTCAATAGCACAGTCGAGCAGTCCCCTCCTGCCGGCCGCTGCATCTTCAAGCTGCGACAAGGCGGCCGGCATCTTTTTCCGCCGGGGCGCAAAGCGGACCCGCGGACTTTACGGGCCGGAAGAGAGGATGTCATGCAAAGCCGCACGCTGATCCGCCAACTTGCCGAGCAGCCGCTGGTGCGCGACGTGTCGGTCGATGCCGCGCAGGCGGTGCTCGCCTTGCGCTATTCGATCCTCTGCCGCCGCAGCGGCCACGACCCGATGCCCGAACTCGAACGGCGCTGGGGCAATATCCTGGCGGCGCGCCGCTTCCGGCTGGTGGTCGAGGCGATCGCGCATGTCTGGCCCGACCCCTTTGCCGTCGCGCCGCCCTGCTGTCCGCGGCTCAGTTTCGACGAGGCGCTGCTCGCCGCGATCGTCGGCGCCGCATCGCGCGGCGACCGCGTCGATTTCGACTGGCGAACCGCCGAAATGCTGGGCAGCGACGCGCGCGAAATGCTGTTCGCCGCGCTGGAGAATTTCATTCGGGCAAAGGCGCCGGGGCGGGTTTAGGCGGCGGTTTTGGGGTGGATTCCGGGCCTTCCCTTATCCGTCATCCCGGCGAAGGCCGGGATCTCGCCGGTGCGGCAAACCGATAGGGTGAGATCCCGGCCTTCGCCGGGATGACGATGGAATAAAGATCCGCAAATGGTCGGAATGCGGCATTCTATAACATTCGCGCAGAGGCAGCAGAGATCGCAGAGGAGAATGCGCTTCCACTCTGCGATCTCTGCGCCTCTGCGCGAATCCTGTTCCAACACGGCCCTTCGGGCAAACGGCCGCAAACGGTCGTCAGTGGACACCAACGCGCTATTTCCCCGCCTTGTCGCTCACCGCCTTGATCACCAGCGCCTTGTCGTCGGTCAGATAGCGCTGCGCGAGCGCCTGCAACTCGGCGGGCGTCGCGGCCTCGACCTCGGCGATGCCATTGCGGCTGCGGTCGAGCCGGTCGGCCTGGCTGGTCGCTTCGGCGACATAGTTCAGCCAGTAGCTGTTCTCGCGCCGCGCCTTGGTCATCGCCTCGACCAGCGGACGCCGCGCGCGGTCGAGCATGTCGGGGTCGACGGGGGCGGCGCGCAATTCCCTGGCGATGGCAAAGATCGCCGCGCGCGTCGTCGCCAGATCCTGGTAATCGACATTGCTCGCGGCAAAGAGGTGGCCATAGCCCGGAAACTCGTCCGACAGGCTGGCTGCGGCGCCGGGGCTGTAGCTTTCGCCGAGCCGTTCGCGCAGTTCCTCGGTGAGCTTCAGCTGCATCACGCGCGCGAGCAGGTTTAGCCGCATCGCTTCGGCCAGGTCGCTGTCGTCGCGGGCGGGCCAATAAACGCGCAGTTCCGCCTGTTCGGCGGGCCCCTTGTGGATCAGCGTGCGCTCGCTGCGGTCGGCGGCATAGTCGCGGATGCGCGCGTCGGTGCGCGGGTCGAAGGCGGCGCGGCGCGGCGGCAGCGCGCCAAAGGTCGCGGCGATGGCGTCGATCGCCGCCTGCTCGCTGATGTCGCCGACGACGCCGATCTCGATCGCCCCGTGCGCCAGGCTGTCGGCGATCACGGGTTTGAGCTGCGCCCAGTCGAGCGCCATCAGTTTTTCGAGCGGTGGGGTCTGCGCGCGCGGATCGTCGTTGGCGAGGATGCCGCCCGCATCGCGGGCGATCACCGCCGCCGGGCTCGCGTCGTTCGCGGCATATTGCTGCGGCAGCACGCGGCGGATGAGCGCGAGCCCGTCGGCGCGATAGCCGGGATGCGTGAGATAGGCGGCGAGCAGCTGCGCCTGAAGCATGAAGTCCTCGGGCGAGGTCGTCGCCGTGCCGCCGAAGGCGTCGATCGCGGCGCCGAAGGCGGGGGTGACCGTCCGCCCCGCGAGCACGCTCCGCAGATCGTCGACGCTATGCGCCTCCAGCCCGCCGAGCATGAACGAGTTGGCGAGCGCAACGCGCGTCGGATCGTCGCGCGTCGCGAGCAGCGTCCCGCCGTCGACGCGCAGCGACAGCAGCACGCGATCCTTCTGGAAATCGGTCGTCTTGATGTTGAGCATCACATTATTGGCAAAGCGGACGCGGCGGATGCCCAGATCCTCGATCCGGTCATCGGCGACGATCGCGCCCGGCGTGCCGAAATCATCATAGGCAAAGGCGGCGCTCGCGGCCTCGGCGGGCGGCGCGACCGCGACCTGCATCGAGGATTGCAGGCTGGCGAGGATCGTATCGGCCCCACCCGCGATCGGCGCCTTGGCCGTCACGCGCACGAGCGGCGCGCTCAGCCCCGCCATCCGCTTGCGGAACGCGGCGGTGACCGCGGCGGCGTCAAGCGAGGGCGCCACCGCCTCGAACAGCGCCAGGCGCGTTTCGGGGCGGGTGAAGACCGCCTCGCCCTTCGCCGCGACGACCAGCGCGTCGGCCAGCGCCTCGCTGCGGCGCGTCGCCGCGCCGGCGACCGCGTTGCGCAGCGCCGTGCGCTGATTGGCGAGCTGTTCGGCGACCTCGGCCGCGGTAAAGCCATATTCGATCGCGCGGCGGCGCTCCTGCTCGACGAGCGTGAGCGCTTCCCGCCACGCGCCTTCCTTTGCCACCGCGCCGATCGTCACCTGATCGAAAACCTTCCAGCCGTTCGCGTCCGACAGCGCACCGCCGAGGATCGGCGAGTCTTCGCGCAGCGCGATCTTGGCGAGGCGGCGGCTGACGATCGCCTCGCCGATATTTTCGGCAAGCAGGCGCGCGCGTTTCGCCCTGGTGTCGGGTTCGTCGATCCAGGGCCGGAAGGCGGCGAGCGTCACCGAATCCTGGATCGCGGGATCGACAAAAACGTCGGCGGCGACTGCGCGCGCATAATCTATTGTCCCGATGTCGGGATCGGCGCCTGCCGCGCCCTTCCCCCTCCAGTCGGCAAAGCGCGCCTTGATCTTCGCCTCGACCGCCGTTGGGTCGAAATCGCCGACCATCACCAATGTCGCACGCTCGGGCCGGTAATAGCGTTCGTACAGATCGCGCAGGCGCGATGCGGGCGCCGTGCGGATCACCTCTTCGGTGCCGATGGGCAGGCGATCCGCGACAATCATCCCCTGCATCTGGAAAGCGAGCTGGTCGACGAGGCTGCGGAGCTGATAGGTGTCGCGCGCGCGCCGTTCGGAAAGGATGATGCCGCGTTCGCGGTCGACCGCGGCGGGGTCGATCGTCAGCTCGCTCGCGGTTTCGCGCATCAGCATCAGCCCGGTGTCGATCAAATCGTCCGAAGCGTTGGGCAGGTCGAGCTTGTAGATCGTCTCGTCGAACCCGGTCGAGGCGTTGGTGTCGGCGCCGAACGCCAGCCCCTTGCGCTCGAGCAGCTTGATCATCTCGCCCTCGGGCACATGGGTCGAGCCGTTGAACGCCATATGTTCAAGGAAATGGGCCAGCCCGCGCTGGTCCTCGGCCTCGGCAAAGCTGCCGACGTCAAAGCGCATCCGGATGACGACGCTGTCCCTGGGCGTGCTGTTTTTGAGCAAGGCGTATTTCATGCCGTTGGGGAGGACGCCGAATATCGTTTCGGGGTCGACCGGCACGTCGCTGGCAGCAAAGTTCCAGGCCTTTGCGGCGTCGCTTTGCGGGTTGATCGCGGCGGCGGCGGCGGGCTTATCCGCCTCTTTGGCAAGCAGCGGCGCGGAGCAGACGGCAAGAAGGGCGAAGGGCGACAGCGCGGTGGCGGCGCGCCGGAGGATAGAGCTGGTCATTCGGCCGTTCTGGCGATCATTGCGCCCGCGTCAAGGCGGAGGCCTTGGCAACGATCGTGAACCTATTTCCTATCGTCATCCCGGCGAAGGCCGGGATCTCACCCGATAGGGTTTCAGCACCGGCGAGATCCCGGCCTTCGCCGGGATGACGGATAAGGAAGGTTCAGCCCTTTTTCTTGCGGTGGCTTTCGAGGTCGAGCACCGCATTGTCGCCGCCTTCGGGCAGCAGGCCGAGGCGGCGCGCGACCTCCTGATAGGCTTCGACCTCGCCGCCGAGGTCGCGGCGGAAGCGATCCTTGTCGAGCTTTTCGTTCGTCGACATGTCCCACAGGCGGCAACCGTCGGGACTGATCTCGTCGGCGAGGATGATGCGGCTGAAATCGCCGTCATAAAGCCGCCCGAACTCGAGCTTGAAGTCGATCAGGCGAATGCCGACCGCAGCGAACATGCCGCTCATGAAGTCGTTGATGCGGATCGCCATGTCCTGAATGTCGTGCAGCTCGTCCTGGCTGCACCAGTTGAAGCAGGCGATATGCTCCTCGGCGACGAGCGGATCGCCGAGCGCGTCGTCCTTGTAGCAATATTCGATGAGGGTGCGCGGAAGCTGCGTCCCTTCCTCGAGCCCCAACCGCTTCGCGAGCGTGCCCGCGGCGACATTGCGCACGATCACCTCGATCGGCACGATCTCGACCTGGCGGATCAGCTGTTCGCGCATGTTGAGGCGGCGGATGAAGTGCGTCGGCACGCCGATATTGCCGAGCAGGGTAAAGACATGCTCCGAAATCCGGTTGTTGAGCACGCCCTTGCCGTTGATCGTCCCTCGTTTCTGCGCGTTGAACGCGGTGGCGTCGTCCTTGAAATACTGGATTAGCGTGCCCGGTTCGGGGCCTTCGTACAGGATCTTGGCTTTGCCTTCGTAGATCTGGCGGCGACGGGCCATGGCGGTCAACTTTCTGTCGGAACCAAATGATTGACCCCGGCGGGAACGACTCATGGACGAGGCGCGGCGCCGGGGCGGTCGGGCGGCCTATAGCGGCAAAGGCCGGGCGCGTCATCAGTCACGTCGCCGATGATCCTCCCTGTCGCGAAGCGATGGGGAGGATACATCCTTACGTTTACGTAAAGTGCTTGCACTCCGCGCCATCGCTTGCGACGCTATGCCAAAATCAAGGAGAGAGATGGATGAGCTTCGACCAGATTCGCCTCGACCGCCACGAAGGCATCGCACTGCTGACCTTGCACCGGCCCGAGCGGATGAACGCCTTCACCACCGAAATGATGCTGGAGATCGTCGCCGCGCTCGACGAATGCGACGCTGACGATGGCGTGCGCGCGGTGATCTTCACCGGGTCGGGCGAGAAGGCCTATTGCGCCGGCGCCGATCTGGGCCAGGGCGCCGCGACCTTCGATTATGACAAGCGCACCGACAAACGGGCGGTGCTGCCCGATGGCACGGCGGCAAGCCCCGTCGGCGAAGACGGCACGATCGACTGGTCGCACCCGCTGATCCGCGATTCGGGCGGGCGCGTGTCGATGCGCATCTTCGACTGCAAGAAACCCGTGCTGGGCGCGATCAACGGCGCCGCGGTCGGCATCGGCGCGACGATGACGCTGTCGATGGACGCGCGGCTGGCGAGCGACACCGCGCGCTATGGCTTTGTCTTTGCGCGACGCGGTATCGTCCCCGAAGCGGCGTCGAGCTGGTTCCTGCCGCGTCTCGTCGGCATCCAGACCGCGGTCGACTGGTGCTTTTCGGGTCGGCTGATCCCTGCCGACGAAGCGCATGAAAAGGGCCTCGTCCAGTCGGTCCACGCGCCCGGCGAGCTGGTCGACGCCGCGATCGCCAAGGCGCGCGAGCTGACCGATCACAGCGCGCCGGTGTCGGTCGCGCTGACGCGCCACATGCTGTGGCGGATGCTCGGCGCGCCGCACCCGATGAGCGCGCACCGCTGGGACAGCCGCGCGATCTTCGCGCGCGGGCGCAGCCCCGACGCCGCCGAAGGCGTGTCGAGCTTCCTCGAAAAGCGGCCCGCCCGCTTCACGGCGAGCGTCGCGAACGATTACCCCTGGTTTGCCGAGTTCGAGGATACACCGCCCTATAGCTAGGCTGCGTCGAACGTCCGCCGCCCGCGCGTCGCCGTCATGCTGTGTGTGCCCTTCAGCGCAGGCGAACGGGTGCGGATCGTTTCGACATTGTGCCAGTGCGCGGTCACGCGCTCGCGCCTCAGTTGCACCGTCACATAGCCGCGGTCCTCGGTATTCGCCCATTTGAGCTGCGGCGACGAACGGCGGAGCGCGGCGACGCGCACCTCGTCGCTGATGCCGGGGATATAGGCCTCGAAACCCGGCGAGGTCACGCTTTGCCCCGCGATCTCGATGCCCGCGGGGCGGCCATCCTCCTCAAGGTCGAAGGCCCAGGCGTTGTGCGTGTCGCCGGTCAATGTGACCAGATCGGCATCGGCGCGCTGCGCGGCGGCGAGCAGGCGCGAACGCGCGGCGGGATAGCCGTCCCAGGCGTCGAGGTTGAGCGGCAGCCCCGCCTTCGCCGCCAGCTGTCCCGTTTCGACGCGGCGGCGGACATAGTCGGGCTGGTCGCCCGCGAACCAGTCGCGCGTTTCGGGCGGCGAGAAGAGACTGCCCATCACGACCTGCTGCGCGCAGACCTGCCAGCGCGTTCCGGCCTTCGTCGATTGGGCGAAGCCCTCGAACAGCCAGTTTTCCTGTTCGGCGCCGAGCATCTGACGCGCGGGATCGCGATAGTCGGTTTCGGCAAACGTCTTGAGCCGCGCCGCCGGATCGCCGCCGCCGGCGATGATCTCGCCGAGCTCGAACTGGCGGTCGCGGCCGTTGACGCGCGTTTCAGGGAGGAAGATCGTCGCGAGGTCGCCGACCTGATAGTCGCGCCAGCGCGTGTCGGCGACGGGCATCCATTCGCGATAGACGCGCTCGGCCACCGCGGCGCGCGCCGCCCATTCGCCTTCGCCCTCATCATGGTTCTCGGCCCCGCCCTTCCACGCATCATTGGTGAATTCATGGTCGTCCCACTGCGCGATCATCGGAAAGAGCGCATGGAGCCGCTGGAGGTCGGGATCGGCGCGATAGGAGGCGTAGCGGAGGCGATAGTCGGCCAGGCTCACCATCTCGTGCGTCGGCTGGATCTCGCGGCCCGGCAGCGCCTGCCTGAGCGACGGATAATCGCCGACCGGATATTCATAGAGATAGTCGCCCGCGTGGACGATCAGATCGATGTCCTGTCGCGCGGCGGCATGGGCATAGGCGTTGAACCAGCCGAAGGGCAGGTTCGAGCAGGAAAAGAGCGCGAGCGTGAAGGCGCTCGTCGGCCCGGCGGGCAAGGTGCGCGTACGGCCGGTGGGCGACTTGCTGCCGTCGGGCGCGACGAAGCGGTAATAATAGCAGCGGCCGGGTTCGAGCCCGTCGACGGTGATTTTCGCGGTGTAATCGCGCTCGCCCGCCGCTGTCACGCTGCCGCCCCCGGCAACGCGCGCGAAGTCGGCGCTTTCGGACAGTTCGGCGGTGAGCTGCGCGTCGCTGGCGGCGGCGTAACGTGTCCACAGCAGCACCGAATGCGCGCTGGGCTCGCCGCTCGCGACGCCATGGGTAAAGCCCTGCGCCATCGCCGCGCGCGCGGCGCCGGGCAGCGCCAGCGCCGCGAGTCCCGCCGTGCCGAGCCGGATCAGCAGGCGCCGGTCGATCTCACCCCAGGCTGCGTGCATCCCATCCTCCTCCTCGCCATGAATTGCCCCCTGCCGCGTCTGTGCCCGCCGATTGTTACGGCTGTTGTTACCCGCTGATGCCGAGTGCGAGGAGCAGCAGCATGAACCAGATCACGGTGAACAGGCTGAAAAAGAGCAGCAGGTTGGCGCGCACAAAGGCGCCGAAGCGCGACGAGCGATAGGCGCCGCGCAGCTGGCGATACATGTGGAAGGGCACATAGAGCATCGCGAGAAAGGTCGCGACCTCGCCAAAGATCGTCAGGTTCAAAAGCCGCACGACGACGAACAGCAGCAGCATGAACGAGATCGAATAAGTGACGAAAACGAAATGATCATAGGCATGAAAGCGTCGGCTGAACGGAAAGAGCAGCCACATGAAGGGAAGCGACAGCGGGATCAGTGCCCAGGCGAACTTATAGGCATTTGCCTGAAGCTTGTAGAGCACCAGCGCGGGGTTCGCGAACGCCTTTTTGAGGCCATTGTCGATGAAGGGAACGCCGGTATCGATCTTGTTTCGCGAAATGAAATCGGCGCTCGTCGCCACCTGATCGCGCGGATCGTCCAGCACCGGGGGGCCGGCGGCGCGATCGGCCGCGCGCTCGCTCCGGCTGCGCGCGCGCGCCACGCCAAGATAGGTGGCGCTTTGCTGGAGGACATCACGTTCGGCTTCGAGCGCGCGGCGCCGCTCTTCGGCAAGGTCCGCTCTCGCCAGTTCGCCGTCGATGCGGTCGACTTCCATCTGGATGCTGTCCTTGACCGCGGTGGTGCGCGTCTGCTCGTCGGCTGCCTTGCTGAGCGCAGTGCCGAACTCACCCCCGCTGCCGATCATCGCAAGTATGGCATAGGTCAGGAACACCGCGAACAGGAACAGGGCGAGCGGTGAGATGAAACGTACGCGCTCGCCATGGATATAGCGGCGCGTCAGATCGCCCGGCCGCCACGCGAGCAACGGAAGCGTGTTCCATATCTTGCCCTCGAAATGGAAGATGGCGTGGACCAGGTCGTGCCCGATCGCGCCGAAGCTGCGGTGGACGTCGGCGCGCTGTCCGCAATGGTGGCAATGCGACCCGGCGAGGCTGGTGCCGCAATTGAGGCAGCGCGGCGGCGCTTGACCATGCGCTGCGCCGCCATGCGCCGACTCGACCGCACGCGCCGCGAGCCCCGCGGTCACCGCCGCCCCGATACCTTCGATATCCCCGCTCATGCGCCTCTGACTAGAGGCGCAAACCGCACCGCGCAACGGGACTTTCGGCAAGTCGGGGAAACATGATAGAGGCAGGCGCCATGACCACGGAAACGCTCACCGCCCCCTCCCCGCTGCCCGGCGATGCCGCCGCGCTGATCGCCGATATGGGCGCGCGCGCGCGCGCCGCCGCGAAACGGCTCGCGCAGACGCCGACCGCCGAAAAGGCGGCAGCGCTGAAAGCCGCGGCAGGCGCGATCCGCGCGCAGTCGGCGGCGATATTGGCGGCCAATGCCGAGGATATGGCTGCGGGGCGGACGAACGGCCTGTCGGGCGCGATGCTCGACCGGCTCCGCCTCGACGAGGGGCGCCTGACGGGAATCGCCGATGCGATCGAGGCGGTTGCGGCGCTGCCCGACCCCGTCGGGCGCGAGATCGACCGCACGACGCGCCCCAACGGATTGGAACTGAGCCGCGTGCGCGTGCCCCTGGGTGTCGTCGGCATCGTCTATGAAAGCCGCCCCAATGTCACCGCCGACGCCGCGGCGCTCGGGCTGATGTCGGGCAATGCCGTGATCCTGCGCGGCGGCAGCGAGGCGGCGCAGTCGAACCGCGCGATCCACGCGGCCTTCACGGCGGGACTCGTCGAGGCGGGCCTGCCCGCCGATGCCGTGCAGCTGGTCCCGACACAGGACCGCGCCGCCGTCGGCGCGATGCTGCGCGCGCAGGGGCTGATCGACATCATCATTCCGCGCGGCGGCAAGGGGCTGGTCGCGCGCGTGCAGGACGAAGCGCGCGTGCCCGTGCTCGCGCACCTCGACGGGATCAACCATCTCTATATCGACGGCGCCGCCGATCCGGCAAAAGCCATAGAATTGGCGGTCAACGCCAAGATGCGCCGCACCGGCATCTGCGGTGCTACCGAGACGATCCTGATCGACCGCGCCTATGGCGCACCCCTCGCGATCGTCGATGCGCTGGTCCAGGCGGGCTGCGAAGTGCGCGGTGACAAGGATGTCGCGGCGCTCAGCCCGCACGTCGATGCGGCATCGGCGGGCGACTGGGACACCGAATATCTCGACGCCATCGTCTCGATCGCCATGGTCGACGGCCTCGACGGCGCGCTCGCGCACATCGACGCGCATTCGAGCCGCCACACCGATGCCATCGTCACCGAGGATGCCGCGACCGCCGAGCGCTTCCTGGCCGGCGTCGACAGCGCGATCGTCATGCACAACGCCTCGACCCAATTCGCCGACGGCGGCGAATTCGGCCTCGGCGCCGAAATCGGCATCGCGACGGGGCGATTGCACGCACGCGGGCCGGTGGCGCTCGAAGGGCTGACGACGTATAAATGGCTGGTGCGCGGGAGCGGGCAGGTGCGTCCTTGAATCATTTGTATACAAGTGATATAAATGGCGCATGGAGCCTACGACACCGATCACGACACGGCTCGACGCCGCAACTCTGGAAACGCTCGACAGACTGGCGGACCGCTATGATCGCTCGCGCTCGTGGCTCGTTGCGCAGGCGGTTCGACAGTTTGTCGAACGCGAAGCCGAGATGCTCGCAATCATCGAGGAAGGCGAGCGGTCGGCACGCGAGGAGCCGCTGATCTCGCATGAAGAGATGAAAATGCTGATCGCGGCGAAGCGCGCCGAACTCCGTTCAAAGCGCGATAAAGCGGCGGCGTGATCAATGTCCAATGGTCGCAGGCAGCGACCGAAGACCTGCTGAACCATGCCGACGGCCTCTATCTGGTCGATTTCGACCTCGCGGATGCGTTGCTGACCGAAGCCGAACGAGCGAGCGACTTCCTGGCGCTTACGCCACGCGCCGGCTCGCTCGTCGATGCACATGGGCTGCGAATATGGCGTTTGGGCCAGCTTCCGTTTGCCCTGCTGTATGATGTGAATGCAGAACGGCTCCTCGTCCTTCGCGTGGTCCATCTGCGCAGCGACTGGCAAACCCTTCTGTGATCCCCACCGGCCTCCTCGGCGGCAGTTTCAATCCTGCGCATGGCGGGCATCGCGCGATCAGCCTGAACGCGATCGACGTGCTGGGCCTCGATGAGCTATGGTGGCTCGTCTCGCCGGGCAATCCCTTGAAGCCCGGGGCGGGCATGGCTCCCCTGCCCGCCCGCCTCGCTTCGGCGCGGCGCATGGCGCGGCGTTCGCCGATCCGCGCCACCGCGATCGAGGCCGAACTAGGCACCCGCTATACGGTCGATACGCTGAAAAAGCTGATCCGCCGCTATCCGAATCGGCGCTTCATCTGGATCATGGGGGCCGACAATCTGGTCCAGCTGCCCCGCTGGCGCGACTGGCGGGACATTGCGCGACTGATGCCGATTGCGGTTGTCGCGCGTCCGGGCTATAATGGCCGCGCCCATGCAAGACGTGCGATGGGATGGCTGCGGCGTTTTGTCCGGCCCGCAGACCAGAAGAAGCATTGGACAGACTGGAGACCGCCCGCCCTCGTGTTCCTGCGATTTTCGCCCGATGTGCGATCCGCGACTGCGATACGGCAGGCCAACCCCCGCTGGTTCGAACGCTATGAAGGCCGCGCGCAGCGCGACCCGGTCACGCGCTCGCGCCTTGTGGAATCGACCAAGAAAGGACGCATTTGATCGCCGCCACCCAGGGGGCCGCGCCGGACGCCGCCCCTGCCAACGACAGCGTGGACGCGCTCCACGCGCTGATCCTCCACCAGCTGGACGAGGATCAGGCCCAGGAAACCATTTCCATCCCGCTTGCCGGCAAGAGCAGCATCGCCGACCATATGGTGATCGCGAGCGGCCGTTCGACGCGCCACGTCTCGGCGATCGCCGAGAAGCTGGCGCAGCGGATCAAGCAGGAAGCGGGCCGCAGCGTCCGCGTCGAAGGGCTGCCCAACGCCGATTGGGTGCTGCTCGACGCCGGCGACGTCATCGTCCACCTGTTCCGCCCCGAGGTGCGCAGCTTCTACAACCTCGAACGCATGTGGTCGTTCGGCGACGCACCGCCGGTCGCGGCCGCGAATTGACGCCTTGGCCTGGCGCGGGCTAGTTGCCGCCGTAGCGACGGGCGCGGCGGAAAGGTGAGTGCTTTTTTGTTTCACACAAAGGCACAAAGGCACGAAGAGAAAGGCGGAAGATCGCCAAACCCCTCTGTCAACTCGCGCGAAGCGCCTTTGATAACGCGCCTGCGGCGGCCGGGGACGGCTATGGCCCAACACAACATCTTCGTGCCTTTGTGCCTTTGTGCGAAACAAAATAACGCCAACGCTTCGTCACCCCTTGTCGCGTCGTCGGCAACCTCCGGCCCGACCCGCAGATCATAGGCGGGCCGGACATATGCTTTTGCACATCATCGCGCGCGGGCGCATCGGGCGCTCCCCGGAGGCCGAACTGGTCGAACGCTATATGAAGCGCGTGACCTGGGCGCAGAAGATTTCCGAACTTCCCGACACGGGCGGGCGGATGCCTCCCGCCGCCGACAATAGCCGCACGATCCTGTTCGACGAGGGTGGGGAGCAGATGTCGTCGATCGAATTCGCCCGATTGCTCGAGCAATGGCGCGACGGCGGCGTGCGCGAAGCGCGCTTCTGCCTTGGCGCCGCCGACGGCTTCACGCCCCAGGAGCGCGAGGGCGCCGACAAGGTCATCGCCTTTGGCCGCGCGACCTGGCCGCACCTTCTGGCGCGCGCGATGCTCGCCGAACAATTGTGGCGCGCCACCAGCATCGTCGCCGGGCACCCCTATCACCGCGAGGGGCGCCGGTGAGGCGCGCGCTCGCGGCGCTCGGCATAGCCGTCGCGGTCGCGGGCGGCACCTTCGCGCTCGCGCAGAGCGACCTCTTCGACCCGCAGGCGATCGCCGCGCGCGAACGGATGCAGCTCGTCGACGCCCGGCAGCAGTCGGCGGCGGCGATGGCGCGCAGCGCCGCGCTCGAAAAACAGGCCGCCGCGGCGAGCAACGAGGCCGACCGGCTGAAGAAACGCAGCGCTGCGCTCGCCGCACGCATCCAGTCGGCCGAAGCCGACATCAGCGCGGGCGAGGCGCGCGTCGCGCTCGTGACCCGCCGCCTGTCGGCGCAGCGCGCGCGGCTCGCCGAACAGCAGCAGCCGTTGCTCGAACTCGCCGCCTCGCTTCAGCAACTCAGCCGTCAGCCGCCGGTCAGTGTGCTCGCGCAGCCGGGATCGCTTCGCGACATGGTTCATGCGCGCGCCGTGATCGACGCCGCGATGCCGGTGATCGCGCGGCGCACCGCCGGAGTCCGCCGCGAACTGTCCTTGCTCGACGCCGCCCGGCGGCAGCAGGCGATCGCGCTGGACGCACTCGCGGAAAGCAAGGCGCAGCTCGCCGCGCGCCGCGCCGCACTGACGCGGCTCGAAAACGAAGGACGGCTGCGCTCGCGTGAGCTGATGAGCAGCGCGCGGATCGAGGCGGACCGCGCGCTGGGGCTGGGTGAAAAGGCGCGCGATATTGTCGAGCTGATGGACGCGCTCGAAGCCGACGGGCTTGTGCGCGCCGAACTGGGACAGCTCGCGGGGCCGCTGCCGCGCCCGCGCAACCCCGCCGCCGGACCGGTGGGCCTTGTCCCCCCGCCCACCGCACGCGAGATCGGCATTACCGGCAGCGCCTACCGCCTTCCCGTCGTCGGACGCATCGTCACCGGGCTGGGCGAGGTGAACGAAAGCGGGGTGCGGTCGCGCGGCGTCACGATCGCGGCGCGGCCGGGCGGACAGGTCGTCGCTCCCGCCCCCGGCCGCGTCAGCTTTGCCGGCGATTATCGCGGCTATGGCAAGATCGTCATCATCGACCATGGCGGCGGCTGGATCTCGCTGCTCGCCGGGATGATCGCGCTGTCGGTGGGAGTCGGCGATATGGTGGAGGCGGGCGCACCCGTCGGCCGCGCGGGATCGGACGACAGCCGCATCACCGTCGAACTGCGCCGTGCGGGCCGCCCGGTCGATATCGTTGCGATGATCGGCTAGACCCTGTTTCCGCATCCCCGAGCGAAGACGAGGGGCTATGCCGAGCGAAGCCGAGGCAGCGAAGCCGCAGGTTCTCGCCTCGCTCGAACGAGGCCTTGGTCTTCGCTCGGGGTGCGGAGTGGAGATTCGCATACGCCCATAGCTTCCCGCGCCGCTCAGGGATGCCCCGCTTGACCCGCACAGATTTGCATAGGATGATGACACTCCGGGGTTTACAAGGCGGGATGGCTCTCGCCCGAGTGAAAGATTGATATGACCGACTCGACCAAAACCACCGCTTCGCCGCGCCGTCGCTTCGCGCTGTGGCAGGGCGCCGCCGCGCTTTCGACGCTGGCGCTGGTTCCGCTCGCGACCGGCGCGATGGCGAGCGTCGATTCGAAGACGCAGGAAGAAATCGCGCGCTTCATGGACGTCTATCTGGAAGTGAAGTCCAACTATGTCGAACCCGTCGAGGATTCCAAGCTGATCGAGGGCGCGATCAACGGGATGCTTGCCAGCCTCGATCCGCATTCGGGCTATCTCGACGCGCGCGGTTTCTCGAACCTGCGTACGCAGACCGACGGCGAATATGGCGGGCTGGGCCTGTCGGTGACGATGGAGGATGGCGTGGTCAAGGTGATCGCGCCGACCGCCGACACGCCCGCCGCCCGCGCCGGGATCAAGGCGGGCGATTATATCACCCATATCAACGACGAGCTGATCTTCGGCATGACGCTCGACGAGGCGGTCGAACAGATGCGCGGGCGGCCGGGCACGCCGATCGACATCACCATCGTGCGCGAGGGTCAGGACAAACCGATCGAGATGACGCTGACGCGCGAGATCATCGACCTGAAGCCCGTCAAATGGGAAGTCAGGGGCGACGTCGGCGTGCTCACCGTCACCAGCTTTTCGGCCGACGCGACCACCGACCTCAAGGCCGCGATGATGGCGGTCGAAAAATCGCTGGGCAAGAAACCGCGCGGCTGGATCCTCGATCTCCGCTCGAACCCCGGCGGACTGCTCGACGAGGCGGTGGGGATCAGCGACCTGTTCCTCGAACGCGGCGAGATCGTGTCGCAGCGCGGCCGCCGCAAGGGCGACATCGAACGCTATTTCGCCGAACCGGGCGATCTCGCGGACGGTGCGCCGGTCATCGTGCTGATCGACGCGGGTTCGGCTTCGGCCTCCGAAATCGTCGCGGGGGCGCTGCAGGACCAGCATCGCGCGGTCGTCATGGGCGAGCGCAGCTTTGGCAAGGGATCGGTGCAGACGGTGCTCCCGCTCAGCGACACCACGGCGCTTCGCCTGACCACCGCGCGCTACTATACGCCGTCGGGCCGCAGCGTGCAGGAAGGCGGGATCGATCCCGACATCAAGGTGCCGCAGCTCAGCGACCCCGATTATGCGTCGCGCCCGAAGTTCCGCGAAAGCGACCTGCGCCGTCACCTCATCAACGAGAAAAAGGTCGACAATGGCCTCATCGAAAAGGATGAAAAGGCCGACCCGCGCTTCACCGCGACCGCGGAAGAGCTGAAAGCCAAGGGGATCGAGGATTTCCAGCTTCACTATGCGTTGCAGACGATCGGGCGGATCGGCCCCGGAACGCCGCGCATGGCGGCGGCGGGCAAGCCCGCGGCAAAGCCGACGCGCCGCAACTGACACTATGTTTCTTCCCGTCTGACACTATGTTTCTTCCCGTCATCCCGGCGCAGGCCGGGATCTCGCCGCTATGTGCTGACGCACCGGTGAGATCCCGGCGTGCGCCGGGATGACGGTTTGACTTCAAGGTTGACCTTATGAAATCGCGCCTTGCCGCCCCCCTCGTCGCATTCCTGGCGCCGCTGCTTCTCTATGGCGGCGCGCTCGTGTCGCAATATGGTTTTGGCCTCCACCCGTGTGAGATGTGCTATTGGCAGCGCTGGCCGCACCAGGCGGCGATCGTGCTGGCGCTGCTCGCGCTGCTGCTCCGCCGAAACGATAAGGCGATGCGGGCGCTCACCCTGCTCGCTGCCGCCGCCATCGCCGTCAGCGGCGCGATCGGGGTGTTCCATGCCGGGGTGGAATATGGCTTCTGGGAAGGCATTACCACCTGCGCGACGGGCAGCGGTGGGCCGGTGACGCTCGAATCGATCATGGACGCGCCGCTCGTCCGCTGCGACGCGGTGCAATGGTCGCTGTTCGGCATCTCGCTCGCGGGGTTCAACGCGATCTTCTCGTTCGGCGCCGCCGCGCTCGTCTTGACGTTGCTGCGCCGGGGGAGCACATCGGCGGCATGACGAACGAACGCACCGCATCGATGATCCGCGTCGACCAGGCGGGCGAGTTTGGCGCGACGCGAATCTATGCCGGGCAACTCGCCGTAATGGGCGACCGGCATCCGATGGCGCGCGAAATCGCCCTTATGGCCGAACAGGAAGAGCGCCACCGCAAGTTTTTCGACGCGATGATCGCGCGGCGCGGCGTGCGTCCGACCGCGCTCCAGCCCTTCTGGAACGTCGCGGGCTTTGCGCTGGGAGCGGCCACCGCCGCGATGGGGCCGCGCGCCGCCATGGCCTGCACCGCGGCGATCGAGACCGAGATCGACCGGCATTACCGGCACCAGCTGGACGAACTGGGCGACAGCGACCCCGAACTCAGCGCCGCGGTCGCGGATTTCCGGGCCGAAGAGCTTGAGCACCGCGACGCCGCGCTCAGGGCCGGGGCAGAAAAAGCGCCCGGCTATCCGCTGCTCAGCCTCGCGATCCGCGCCGGGTGCCGCGCAGCCATCGCGCTGTCGAAACGTATCTGATAGACTGCCGGGCAAGCGACGCCCATCGGAATAGCGCCAGGCCGCAGGGCATCTCGACTTCGCTCGATGCGAACGGATATGGGATGTTCATGGCTGATGCAGAAAATCTGTGGCATTCGACTGATGTAACAAAGGAAGATCCGATGACCCGCCTCCCCCTCTTTGCGCTGATCCTCGCGGGAAGCGCCGCCGTGCCCGCCGTGGCCCAGGAAACCCCGGCGGACGCCGAAAAGATCAACCAGGTCATCGTGTATGGCGACGACAAATGCGAAGCGTCGAGCGCCGACGAGATCGTCGTGTGCAACCGCCTGCCCGAAAGCGAGCGCTATCGCGTGCCGCCGATGCTGCGCGGCAACCCGCTCGATCCGCGCAACGAAGCCTGGGCCAACAAGGTGGTCGCGCTCGAACGTGTCGGGCGCTTCGGAACCGACAGTTGCTCGCCGACCGGCCTTGGCGGTTTCACGGGCTGCACCCAGGCGCTGGTGGCGGGCGCGCGCGCAGAGCGGCGCGCCGCCGACAAGACCGACTGGCAGGCGATGATCGCCGATGAACGCGCCAAGCGCCTCGCCGGCATCGACGCCGCCGCCGCCGAAGTCGAAGCCGCGGTCGTCGCCGAGGAACGCGCGCTGGCGGAGCGGCAAAAGGCCGCCGAGGAACTGGAGCGACAGGCGAATGGCGAAGCGCCCGCGCCGACCTCGCCCGACGAAGCCGACGCGGGCGAACTGCCGGTGCCGCCGCAGCAGTAGCGCACCGCCGCCACCTTCGCTTCCCGCTGCCCAGAAGCGCCCGCGCGCCCGTCGGCCGGCCTCATCGGTTCGTCTTGCCGCGATCCCGTTGCGATTCCGCGCCGAACAGAGGAAAAAATTAACGAATCGCTGCCAACCTGTCTTGACTTGGGAATTATTGGGGCAAAACGTGGCGTTTCTGGGAATCGCCGGCCGGGGAGGCTGAAACATGGCATCGACGTTCGGACCGCGCCTCTGGCGCCGCTCCACTGCAAGCGTTCCACCCGCGCGGAGCCTTGGTCGTCGGATGACCTGGCACGCCGCCGCCGCCCTCCTCGCTTTCGCCGCGATCCAGATCTGGCTCGTCACCAGCGCGGTCGCCGCCGGGGCGCCGCCGACCTATATCATCGTCGCGCTGGTCATGTTGCTTGCGCTCGCGCTTCCCGTCGCACGCGCGACCGAGCGTCGCTGGTATCACCTCAGCCGCCAGGCGCTTGCCAGCTGGGGGCTCCATGCGCGTTTCCGCCGCGATGTTCGCCGCCTGTGGATCGCTGCGCTGACGCTTCCCTTCCTGTGGATCAGCGGCGCGATGGCCGCGACGGATGCGATCGCGGCGATCATCAAATAGGGCCCGAAACATTGCCGTCGCTCCCGCGCAGGCGGGGGCCGCCAACGCTTCTGCGCCGCGACGCCGGACAAACCCTCCAGTGGCATCCGCCTTTGGGGGGCGACGAAATCACTTAGATTTTGACCCTCGCCCGCGCGCCGTATAGGGCGCGGCGATGCTTTCCGTTTCCGAAGCTCTCGATCGCGCGCAGATGCTGTGCGACGCCGCCGTCAAGGCGGGCGCCGACGCCGCCGACGCGCTTTATTATTGCAACGCCGCGACGTCGGTGACGATGCGCCTCGGCGCGCTCGAGGATGTCGAGCGGTCGGAGGGGCAGGATATTTCGCTGCGCGTCTTCGTCGGGCAGCGCAGCGCGAGCGTTTCCACCGCCGATATGGACGCGGGCGAGCTTGGCAAGCTGGTCGAACGCTGCGTCGCCATGGCGCGCGAAGCGCCCGAAGATCGCTATGCGGGCCTCGCGCCGCAGGAACTGCTGTTCAGGGGTAGGGTGCCCGACCTCGACCTCGACGACGGAAGCGAGGCCGACCCCGCGGCGCTGCGCGAAGCCGCACTGGCCGTCGAGGATGCCGCACGCGCGGTCGCGGGCGTGACCAACAGCGAAGGCGGCAGCGCGAGCCACAGCCGTACGCGCTTTGCACTCGCAACCAGCCACGGCTTTGCCGGCGGCTACGGTTCGAGCGGCCACAGCCTGTCGGCCAGCGTCATCGCGGGCGAAGGCGCGGCGATGCAGCGCGACTATGCCTGGCACAGCGCGCACCATCTCTCCGACCTTGAAAGCACAGCGGAAATTGGCGCGCGCGCGGGCAGGCGCGCGGTCGCGCGGCTGGGCCCGGGCAGGGCGCCGAATGGCAAGCTGCCCGTCTTTTTCGACCCGCGCGTCAGTGGCGGCATCATAGGCCATTTGCTCGCCGCGATCGCGGGCCCCGCGATCGCGCGCGGGACGAGCTTCCTGCTCGGCAAGGAAGATGACATGTTGCTCGACAGCAGCATCGTCGTGCGCGACGAACCGCACCGCCCGCGCGGCCTGCGCAGCCGCGCCTTCGATGGCGAAGGCCTGCCGACCGCGGCGCGCGATATTGTGGCAGACGGACGAATCACCGGCTGGCTGCTCGACAGCGCCTCGGCGCGCCAGCTCGGCCTGACGCCGACCGGCCATGCGAGCCGCGGCGGCGGCGCATCGGGCGTCGCGGCGAGCAACCTTCACCTTGCCGCGGGAACGCAAAGCCCCGCCGAACTGATGGCCGACGTCGCCGACGGCATCTATGTCACCGAACTGATCGGGCATGGCGTCAACCCGGTGACGGGCGATTACAGCCGCGGCGCGTCGGGCTTTATGATCCGCGGCGGCACGATTGCCGAGCCGATCGCCGAGTTCACGGTCGCGGGCAATCTGATCGACATGTTCGCCGCGCTGATCCCCGCCGACGACCTCCGTTTTCGCCATGCCACCAATGCGCCGACGCTGCGCATCGACGGCATGACCGTCGCGTCGAGCTGAGGCGGCCATGCCCGGCCGCAATCTCGAAGCGGTGATCGCCGCGACGCGCGAGGTCGGCGACATGGCGATGGCGCGCTGGCGCGGCGAAGGGCGGCCGGTCGATGTCTGGCACAAGTCACACGACAATCCGGTCAGCGACGTCGACCTGGCGGTCGATGCGCGGCTGAAGGCGGTGCTCGGCGCGATGGTGCCCGAGGCGGGCTGGCTTTCGGAGGAAACCGCCGACAATGAAGACCGGCTGGCGCGCCGCGCGATGTGGTGCGTCGATCCGATCGACGGCACGCGCGATTTCATCCGCGGACGCCCCGGATGGTGCGTGTCGGTCGCGCTGATCGTCGACGGCCTGCCCGAACTCGGCGTCCTCTATGCCCCCGCGCTCGACGAATTGTGGGTCGCGCAAAAGGGCAAGGGCGCGACGCTCAACGGCGACACGCTGCGTGCCAGCCGCCGGATGATCTTCGACGGCGCGCGCGTTCCCGCCGACAGCCTGCCCAAGATCGACCGCGACCTCATCATGGTGACCAAGCCGAACAGCATCGCGCTGCGCATGGCGCTGGTCGCCGACGACCGCGCCGACCTGGTCGCGACGCTGCGCTGGGGCTTTGAATGGGACGTCGCCGCCGCCGCGCTGATCGCCAGCGAAGCAGGCGCCACGGTGAGCGACGCCTTTGGCGAGCCGCTTATTTTCAACACCCCGCGCGCGCAGGCCTTTGGCGTCATCGCCTGTGCGCCGGGCATTCACCGGGCGGTCGTTTCGCGCCTGCACGATCGCGCGGTGGCGTTGACGTCGCCTTGAGGCGACTCCGGCAGGATGGGCCGCCGTTCGACGCAATTGACGCACCTCCCCCGAAAGGGGAGGAACCGGATCACGAGGCCTTCCGCAACCAGGTCGTCAGCCGATCCATCGAGGATCGCCTTGCCAGAAGCTCAGGGTCGGGGCGCTATGGCTCGAACGCCGTGATAATCGGGCACGGCCCGGCTTCGCTCGCCGCGCATTGGTCGGCAAGGCGCGCCAGCGCGGCGCGGGTTTGGGTCATCTGTGCGATCTTTGCGTCGAGCGCCGCGATGCGCTGACGCGCGAGCGTGCGGACGCGGGCGCGGTCGTCGCTCTGGTCGAGCGACAGCAACTCGGATATTTCGTCGAGCGTAAAGCCCGCTGTCTGGGCCGCACGAATGAATCTGAGGCGCCTGAGGTCGTCGGCGCCATAACGGCGGATACCGCCGCCCCACCCGACGCCTCCGCTCCGAGCAGGGGTGCCCATCAGCCCGCGGCGCTGATAATATCGCACGGTTTCGACGCCCACGCCGCCCGCGGTCGCGAGTTTCCCTATCGTCATCTGCATCGCTTGACTCCGTACCATAGTACGGATGCTATACGGGAATCATGACAAAACAGGCAATTCTTCATCGCATGGTCATGCCTGGGCACATCTGCCCCTATGGCCTGAAAGCCAAATATCTTCTCGAACGCCGCGGCTACAGGGTCGACGACCGCTGGCTGACGACGCGCGAGGAGACCGATGCGTTCAAGGCGGCGCATGGCGTCCAGACGACGCCGCAAACCTTCATCGACGGGGAACGGATCGGTGGTTATGACGATTTGCGCCGCCATTTCGGGCTGAAGGTCGCCGATCCCGACGCCACCAGCTACACCCCCGTCATCGCGCTGTTCGCGATGACGGCGCTGATGGCGCTGGCGGCGAGTTTTGCCGCCTATGGCAATGCCTTCACCCTGCGCACGGCCGAGTGGTTCATATCGTTCAGCATGATCGTGCTCGCGCTGCTGAAATTGCAGGATGTGGACAAGTTCGCGACGATGTTCCTGAACTACGACCTGCTCGCGCGCCGCTGGGTTCCCTATGCGAGCCTCTATCCGTTCGCCGAGGGACTTGCGGGCGTGCTGATGACCGCGCACGCGCTGCCCTGGCTGTCGATCCCGCTGGCGCTGTTCATCGGCGGCATCGGCGCGGTGTCGGTGTTCAAGGCGGTCTATATCGACAAGCGCGACATCAAATGCGCGTGCGTCGGCGGCAGCAGCAAGGTGCCGCTGGGGTTCGTATCGCTGACCGAAAATCTGATGATGATCGCGATGGCGCTGTGGATGGCGCGCATGTGGGTGTGAGGACGTCGCCGAACTGTCATTGATGAAACGCAGGGCTCGGCTATCGAGGGGCATCGATTCGTCCGACGGAGCCCAAGCCATGTACAACCGCCGCCATTTCCTTGCCGGAGCAACGCTCGCCGGGCTGGCCGCGCCGGCGATCGTCCGCGCGCAGGGGCTGCTCCGCGATTTCCCCTTCCAGCTCGGCGTCGCGGCGGGCGACCCGGCGAGCGACGGCTTCGTCATCTGGACGCGCCTCGCCCCCGAGCCGATGGAGCGCCACGGCGGGATGCCGCTGACCAATGTGCCGGTCGAATGGGAGGTCGCGCGCGACGGCGGCTTTCGCGAGGTGGTGGCAAAGGGCACCGCGCTCGCGCGGCCCGAGCTGGCGCACAGCGTCCATGTCGAGCTTACCGGATTGCAGCCCGACCGTCCCTATTATTACCGCTTCACCGCTGCGGGCGAGCGCAGCCTGCGCGGGCGCGCGCGCACGCTCCCCGCGCCCGGCGCAAAGGTCGATGCGATGAAGTTCGGCGTCGCGGGGTGCCAGCATTTCGAGTCGGGCTTTTACGGCGCCTATCGCCACATGGCGCGCGAGGAGCTGGCCTTCGTCTATCATTATGGCGATTTCATCTATGAATATCGCCAGGATTATCTGTTCGACGACGGCCTGCCGATCCGTCCCGTGCGCCAATATGCGCAGCGCGCGCTGTTCGACCTTACCGATTTCCGCAATGCCTATGCCCAGACCTTGCTCGACATCGACCAGCAGGCGGTGCGCGCGGTCCACGCGCATCTGTCGAGCTTTGACGATCACGAGATCCGCAACAATTGGGTGTCCGACCACGACAATTGGAAGATGGGGCTGGACAAGGACGATCCCGACGCCGTGTCGCCCGAGGTGTTCATGCTGAAGAAACAGGCGGCGATGCAGGCGTGGTACGAACATATGCCCGTGCGCCGGTCGCTGCTGCCGCGCGGCGGCATGGTCGCGGCACACCGCGAGTTCCGCTATGGCGACCTGATGGCGATGCAGCTGCTCGACACGCGGCAGTATCGCGACGACCAGCCGTGCGGCGACGGCTTCAAGCCTGCCTGCCCCGACGTGTTCGCGAAAGACCGGCAGGTGCTGGGCAAGGCGCAGGAGGAGTGGCTGGCGCGCAACCTGGCGCGCGGCGGCGCGACGTGGAATGCGCTGGCGCAGCAGGTGACGATGATGTCGCTCGACCGGCGGCGGCGGCCGGAGGAAACCGAGAAGATACTGAACCTCGACAGCTGGGCAGGCTATGAAGCGGCGCGGACGCGGATGCTGTCGCGCTTTGCGGGGCTCGACAACAATATCGTGCTGACCGGCGACGAGCATCAGAATTTCTGCGGCGATCTGGTTCTCGAGGACAAGGTCGTCGGCGCCGAGTTTGTCGCGACGTCGATCTCCAGTGGCGGCGACGGCAGCGACAAGCGCGCGGGCACCGACGAATGGCTGGCGCGCAACCCCGAACTCAAATTCGCCAACGACCAGCGCGGTTACCTCGTCTGCGAAGTCGGGCGCGAAGCGTGGCAGACGCATTTCATGGTCGTCGACAAGGTGACGACGCCGGTGAACACGCTTTCGAAACGCACGACGGGCGTTGTCGAACGCGGCGTGGCGGGCGTGAAGATGGCCTAGCGCAGCACGGCCATCGCGCGGATCGTCGGCTCGGGGGCGTTGACGATCTGAAGCAGGTAGCGGCCGGGCGCCACCCGATATTCGACGATCTTGGTTATGCCCGAACAGGCCGGGCCGTGACGGTGCGCGGCCGGTTTGACCGGCCTCCCGTCCTGCACCAGGTCGATCCACGCGCCCTGATCGAGCGCGACGAGCAGGCGGCCGGGCTTTTTCACCGCGACCGGGACCATACCGCCATATTTGAACGAATTGGGCCGCTGCGCAGGCGCGGCCCAATAGCGCAGACTTTCAAAGCGATGCAGCGCGAGCCCCGTCCGCGCGGCGCCGAGCGGCGGCCAGTCGGCGGCGCGCGCATCGCCATAGGCGTAGATGGTCTTGTTCGACGCACTTCGCGCCCAGCCCGAAAACTCCGGCGGCAGCACCGGCACGGTCGCGCAATCGGCGGCAGGCTCCTTGGCCGGCGCCGTGGGCGCGATCCCGGCCGCGAGGGCCAGCGCGAGTGCGGCAGCAAGACGATCAACCCCCATGTCATTTCCTCCCGAACAGCCGTTCGACGTCGCCCATCGCCAGCTTCACCCACGTCGGGCGCCCGTGGTTGCACTGGCCCGAATGCGGCGTGACTTCCATCTGGCGAAGCAACGCATTCATTTCGGCGACATTCAAGGTCCGTCCAGCCCGCACCGACCCGTGGCACGCCATCGTCGCGGCGACGAGTTCGAGCCTTTCACTGAGGCCAAGCGCGGCGTCATAGCCCGCGAGATCGTCGGCGATGTCGGTGATGAGCTTGTGGCAGTCGATCGCGCCCAGCATCGCCGGGGTCGCGCGCACCATCACCGCGGCGGGACCGAAGCGTTCGAGTTCGACGCCGAGCGCGGCGAGCGCCGACGCCGCGGCCTCCAGCCGGTCGCACGCCGGTTCGTCGAGTTCGACGACTTCGGGGATCAGCAGGCCCTGCGACGGCACCGCCTGCCCCATCATGCCGCGCTTCAGCGTTTCGAGCACAAGGCGTTCGTGCGCGGCGTGCTGGTCGACGATGACGAGCCCGTCCTCGGCCTCGGCGACGATATAGGTCTTGGCGATCTGGCCGCGCGCGATGCCGAGCGGGTGCGCGTCGGCGGCGGGCGGCGGCGTCACCGCGACCTCGGCGCGTCCGGCAAGCGGCGCGGGCGCGGCGAAGGGCATCAGCCGGTCATAGACGCGCGCGACGTCGGCGGCGGGCAGCGACACTTCGGCGGCGAAAGGATGCGCCGCAATTTCGGCGCGCCGGTCGAAGAGAAAGCCCGTCGTCGGCGGCGGCGCGACGGGTTCCTGCTGCCATGCGCCAAGCGCCGCCTCGGCGGGGCGTTGGACACTGCGAAAGCCATGCTCGTCGAGCGCACGACGCAGCCCGCCAACGATCATCCCGCGAATGAGCTGCGGGTCGCGAAAGCGCACCTCGGTCTTGGCGGGATGGACGTTCACATCGACCTCGCTGGTCGGCACGTCGAGGAACAGCGCAACGACCGGGTGGCGGTCGCGCGCGAGCAGGTCGGCATAGGCGCCGCGCAGCGCACCGACGAGCAGCCGGTCCTTCACCGGGCGGCCGTTGACGAACAGATATTGATGGTCGGCGATGCCGCGATTGTAGGTCGGCAGGCTGATGACGCCGCCCAGATGCACGTCGCCGCGCGTCAGATCGACGCCGATGCTGTTCGCTGCAAGGTCGCGGCTGGTGAGCGCGGCGACGCGCGCGACGCGGTCCTGTCCGCCCTGCACGTCGAGCACGCGCCGCCCGTCATGCTCGAGCGTGAAGCCCACATCCGGGCGCGCCATCGCAAGCCGCCGCACGACGTCGAGGCAGGCGGCATATTCGCTGCGCGCGCTGCGCAGGAACTTGCGCCGCGCGGGGATGCGCGCGAACAGATCCTCGACCATCACGCGCGTGCCCTGGCCCAGCGCCGCGGGCCCTTCGCCAGCCAGCGCGCCATTGTCGACGACCCGGCGCCAGCCGTCGCCCCCCGGCGTCCGGCTTTCGAGCGTCAGCCGGGCGACGCTGGCGATCGAGGGCAAAGCCTCGCCGCGGAACCCCAGCGTCGTCACCGCCTCGATCGCGTCATCGGGCAGCTTCGACGTGGCATGGCGCTCAAGCGCGAGCGCCATGTCGGCGGCGGTCATGCCGCAGCCGTCATCCTCGACCTCCAGCCGCGCGATGCCCCCCTCGGCGATTCGCACCGATATGCGAGTCGCGCCCGCGTCGATGGCATTTTCGACCAGTTCCTTGAGCGCAGCGGCGGGTCTTTCGACCACTTCACCGGCCGCGATCCGATTTACGAGCGTTTCGGGCAGGCGGCGTATTGACATGGGGCCTGTCCTAGCGCAGTCGGACGCAAATCGCGACCCACCCGCACAGCCCTGATCATTTTATCCAGCCAGCCCTTCGGACGAGCCGGAATCTCTCCCTGATTGGTCCTGTTGCCGGACGGCGAGCGGATGAGAATGCGGCAGGGGCACGGGGTCGTTTGCGTTCCCGTCGGTCCGATGACAGGAAGCAATATAGATGTCTTTCTTTTCCCGGTTTCTGAAGTTCAATTCGCAAGACATGGCCATCGACCTCGGCACCGCGAATACGGTCGTCTATGTGCGCGGCAAGGGCATCGTGCTCAACGAACCGTCGGTCGTCGCGGTCGAGACGCTGAACGGGATCAAGCGGGTCAAGGCGGTCGGCGACGACGCCAAGCTGATGATGGGCAAGACCCCCGACAGCATCGAGGCGATCCGCCCGCTGCGCGACGGCGTCATCGCCGACATTGACGTCGCCGAACAGATGATCAAGCATTTCATCACCAAGGTGCATGGCGGCAAACCCAATGCCTTCCGCAGCCCCGAAATCGTGATCTGCGTGCCCTCGGGCTCCACGAGCGTCGAGCGCCGCGCGATCCGCGATGCGGCGTCGAATGCCGGCGCGAGCGAAGTCTATCTGATCGAGGAACCGATGGCCGCCGCGATCGGCGCCGACATGCCGGTAACCGAACCGATCGGGTCGATGGTCGTCGATATCGGCGGCGGCACCACCGAAGTCGCGGTGCTTTCGCTTCGCGGTCTCGCCTACACCACCTCGGTCCGCGCGGGCGGCGACAAAATGGACGAAGCGATCGTTTCCTATGTCCGCCGCCACCATAATCTACTGATCGGCGAATCGACCGCCGAGCGGATCAAGAAGGATTTCGGCATCGCGCGCATCCCGGCCGACGGCACCGGAATGACGATCCACATCAAGGGCCGCGACCTCGTCAACGGCGTGCCCAAGGAAATCTCGATCAACCAGGCACAGATTGCCGAGGCGCTGTCCGAACCGATCGGCACGATCGTTGAGGGCGTGCGCATCGCACTCGAAAATACCGCGCCCGAACTTGCCGCCGACATCGTCGACCAGGGCATCGTCTTGACCGGCGGCGGCGCGCTGATCGCCGAACTCGATGAGTTGCTGCGCGATGCGACCGGACTGCCGGTGACCGTCGCCGACGATCCGCTGACCTGCGTTGCGATCGGCACCGGTCGCGCAATGGAAGACCCCGCTTTCCGCGGCGTGCTCCAGCAAGCCTGATCGAGGGTCTCTGAACCATGGTCCGCCCGGCACATCGGCGTCCGGGGCAATCCCGAAAGGCCCAGTACAGCCTGTTCGTCGCCTATGTCATCGCGGTGACCGGCGCGGTGGCCGGGCTGTTGCTTGCCATATTGTCGATCGCGGATCCCGTCGGCTTCGCCCAGCTTCGCATCGCAAGCCAGGAGCTGACGGCACCGATCGCGCGCGGAACGCGCTCGGTCATCGGCTCGATCTCGGGGATTGACGATACGGTGGGCGCCTATGTCGCTGCGGGATCGCAGAATCGACGGCTGCGCAAGGAGCTGGCCGACACGCGGCGCCAGCTGGTCGCGACCAGCTCGCTCCAGGAAGAGAATCGCCAGCTCAAGGCGCTGCTGAGGCTCCAGGAAACCGACAAGACCGCGCTCGCCAACGGCTACCTGCTTACCTCGACCTCAACCAGCAGCAAGCGCATCGCGCTGCTCAGCATCGGGCGCAATCTGGGCGTCGCGGCGGGCCAGCCGGTGCGCGGCGCCGACGGGCTGATCGGCCGCGTGCTGACCGCCGGGCCGTCGGTGTCGCAGGTGCTGCTGCTCACCGATGTCGACAATATCGTTCCCGTGCGCCGCGCACGCGACGGGCTGCCCGCGCTGGCGAGCGGCCGCGGCAACGGCGACCTCGACGTGCGCACGCTCAATATCGCGAATAACCCGTTCAAGCCCGGCGACATATTGGTCACATCGGGCACCGGCGGGCTTTATCCGCCGAACATCCCGGTCGCGATCGTCGTGCGGCGACAGGACGACGGCGCGCTCGCACGCCCGCTCGCCGACCCCGGCAAGGTCGACGCCGTCGCGGTGTTGCGGCCCTATACGCCCGACAATATCGAGGCGGCGGGTCGGCCGGGGCCGGCCACACCCTCCGCCCCCGCCCCCGCACCGTGAACCGCAAGGGGCCGCGCCTTGGCGAACCCGCCTCGCTGTGGCGGATGCGGATCGTGCCGATCGCGAGCGTGATGCTCGCCTCGGCATTGCCACTGATGCTGCCGCTCATCGCCAGTTCGCCGGTGCTGCCGCCGCTCGGCCTGCTCTTTTTCCTCTGCTGGCAATTGCTGCGCGCCGAAATGTGGCCGGTGTGGATCGGCCTGCCGCTCGGCCTGTGGGACGATCTGTTCAGCGGGGCGCCGATCGGCACCGCGGTCGGACTGTGGACGCTCGCGAGCATCGCCATCGCTTATTCGTCGCAGCGTATTTACTGGCGCGGCTTCTTTCACGACTGGTTGATTGCCGCGCTGCTGATCACGGCGATCCAGTCGCTCGCCGCGCTCATCACCCACCCCGATGCCGACGCCGTGCGTGTGCTCGGCCTCGTCGTGCCACAGATCGTGATCTCGGTGCTGCTGGTACCGCTGGTCATGCGCCTGACCGGCAAGTTTGACAATTTCCGCCTGAAACGCCGATAAAACCGCGCAGATGTTCAACAAGAAGCAGCCGCCGATCACCGAAGCGTGGAGGGGTCTCACCTTCACCCGCCGCGCGCTCGTCGTCGGCGGGGCGCAGGCCGCTGTGGGCGTCGCGCTGGCGGCGCGCATGACCTATATTTCGGTGATCGACAATGACCGCTATGTGCTCGAATCCGAAAGCAACCGCGTCAACCTGACGCTCATCCCGCCGCGCCGCGGATGGATCGTCGACCGCAACGGCAAGGCGCTGGCGAACAATCGCGTCAGCCTGCGCATCGACATCATTCCCGACCGTCTGCACAACCGCGAGATGGTGCTCGGCCGACTCCGGACGCTGCTGCGGCTCGACGGCGACACGATGGAGCGGATCAACCGCGACCTCAAGGCCGCGTCGGGGTTTCAGCCGGTCGCGATCAAGGAGGATATGACCGAGGCCGAATATAGCTCGATCCTCGTCCGACTGCCCGAACTGCCGGGCGTCGCGCCACAGCGCGGCTTTGCGCGCAACTATCCGACCGGCGCGGCGGTCGGCCACCTGATCGGCTATGTCGGCGCGCCCAATGCCGAGGAATATGAAAAGGCGAAAGATCCGCTCTACATCACGCCGGGCTACAAGATCGGCAAGGACGGGCTGGAGAAATATTTTCAGGAGATGCTGAAGGGCAAGCCCGGCGCGCGGCGCGTCGAAGTGACCGCGCGCGGCAAGGTGGTGCGCGACCTCGACACTCAGCCCGACGTGCAGGGCAAGACCGTCCACCTGACGATCGACGCCGACCTGCAGGAATATGTCGCGCGGCGCATGGGACGCGAATCGGGCGCGGCGGTGGTGATCGACTGCCGCAACGGCGACATATTGGCGTTCGTGTCGATGCCAAGCTTCGATCCCAACAGCTTTTCCGACGGGATCAGCAATTCCGAATATGCGTGGCTGCGCGCCGACGATCATCAGCCGCTCATCAACAAGGCGACGCGCGGGCTCTATCCGCCCGGTTCGACGCTGAAGCCGATGGCGGCGATCGCGGCGATCGAGCATGGCGTCGACCCCGGCGAGCGCCACACCTGCATCGGCGGCTACCGGCTTGGCAGCCGATTCTTCCGCTGCCTTGGCACGCACGGCAGCATCGACATGCCGACCGCGATCGAGAAAAGCTGCAACAGCTATTTCTACTGGCTCGCGCATCGTCTCGGCTATGACGCGATGGCGCCAACCGCGCGGCTGCTGGGACTGGGCGAGGAGTTCCAGCTGGCGGGCAGCAACCAGCGCTATGGCACCATCCCCGACAGCGCGTGGAAACTGCGCAAATATGACCAGCAATGGACCGCCTCGGACTCGCTGAACGCGGTGATCGGTCAGGGTTATGTCAGCGTCAATCCGCTCCAGCTCGCGGTGATGACGGCGCGCATCGCGTCGGGACGCCGCCTGTATCCGCGGCTGGTCAATCGGCAGTTCACCAACGAACCCCTCCCCTTCTCCGCCGAAGCGCTCGCGGTGGCGCGCGCCGGCATGGACCGCGTCGTCAACGGAGCGGGGACCGCGGTGCGCAGCCGCCTGCCGCTCGACGGCATCACCATGGCGGGCAAGACCGGCACCGCGCAGGTGCGCGGACTGGCGTCGGGATCGCGCGGGCAGAGCGGCGCGTGGAAATATCGCGATCATGGCCTGTTCGTCGGCTTCGCGCCCGTCGACAATCCGCGCTATGCCACCGGCATCGTCATCGAGCATGGCATGGGCGGCAGCCGCGCCGCCGCGCCGGTGGCGCGCGATTTCATGACCTTTCTCTTCGACCGCGAAAAAGGGATGGAGGCGCTGGAGACGCTTGAGGCCGGCTGGGGCGGCACGATCGCCGAGCGCATGGAGCGCGACTATGCGGCGTGGAAAATGGGTGCGTCGAGCGATCCCGATCCGGGGGTGCCGGAATGATTCCGGTACCGCCAGCCATCCAGCGCATCCCGTGGAAGCTGATCGCGATTCTGTGCGGCATCACGGGGTTCGGCCTGCTCGTCCTCTATTCGGCAGCGGGCGGCAACTGGTCGCCCTGGGCGTGGCAACAGGGGGTAAGATTCCTGGTCTTTCTGGGCGGCGCGCTCGTCCTTGGTCGCCTCCCCTTGCGAATTTTCGAGGATTTTTCCTATCTTGCCTATATCGGCGTACTCATCCTGCTCTTCGCGGTCGAACTGCTGGGCTTCGTCGGCGGGGGCAGCCAGCGATGGCTCAACCTCGGTTTCATGAACCTTCAGCCGTCGGAGCTGATGAAGGTCACGATCGTCGTGGCGCTTGCGCGCTTCTATGCGCAGCTACCGCCCGCAAGCACGCGCAGCGTTACGGCGCTGTGGCCGGCGCTGGTAATGATCGGCCTGCCCGCCGCGCTGGTGATGCTGCAACCCGACCTCGGCACCGCGCTGTCGATCTGCATCGGCGGAGTGATCGTGATGTTCGTCGCCGGCCTGCCGCTCTGGTGGTTCGGGAGCACGGCGATCGCAGGCATTGCGGCGTTGCCCATACTCTTTTCCTTCCTCCACGATTATCAGCAGCGGCGTGTGCTCATCTTCCTCGACCCCGAAAGCGACCCGCTCGGCGCCGGCTATCACATCAGCCAGTCGAAGATCGCGATCGGGTCGGGCGGTATCGGCGGCAAGGGCTTCCTCAATGGCTCGCAAAGTCACCTCGACTACCTTCCCGAAGGCCACACCGACTTCATCTTTGCGACGATGGCCGAGGAATGGGGGCTGATCGGCGGCCTTGCGCTCTTGTTCGGCTTTTTCCTGCTGCTCCGCTGGTCGACGCGCGTGGCGCTGAAAGCACGGACGCGCTTCGGCCAGCTCACTGCGGCGGGGCTCACCATGACGATCTTTTTCTACATCGCGATCAACCTGATGATGGTGATGGGCCTCGCTCCCGTCGTCGGCATCCCGCTGCCGCTCTTTTCCTATGGCGGGTCGTCGATGCTCACGATCATGACGTGCGTGGGCATCATTCTCGCGATCGAGAACGACAGCAAGACGGGCGCCCGCCGCTTTCACTAAAAAAATCGTCGAAGCCCATTGCCAAGGATGCACCGCCATGATAGCGGGCCGCTCTCTTCACGACGCAGGTGGATTTCCGCCGCATCGTGAAAGCCGAAATCCGGCAGATGGACGCATAGCTCAGTTGGTAGAGCAGCTGACTCTTAATCAGCGGGTCCTAGGTTCGAGCCCTAGTGCGTCCACCACTTTCTCCTTATAAAGCATATGCTTACAGCGCGACAGCAGAGACCTGCCGCGTGGCGGAATTGCGCTAGGTAGCTCTCTAGGTAGCAGGCTCCTTGAAACTGATTTTGTGAGCGAAAGCTGCAAAATGGCCGTTCCGCGGGTTGCTTTGCGGCCCAGCTCAAGCTCACTTTCCAAGGCTGGCACGAATCGGCACTCTCAAAGTCGTCAGCCCTGCGACTTATATTTGAGTTCGGCGGTCCCATCTCAGCGGCAGAGGTGACCAAATGCCAATTCCGGATGCGATGATCATTATCTGCCCGTCCTGCTCGATGGCAAGGCGCAGCTCGATGGATGAGCTAGCCGAGAGCACGCTGCAGGCGGACAAGGTTCTGGTGTTCTGACGCCGGGTGATAGCAATCCTGCGGGGCTTACTATGGCCGCGAAGGAGCACGGCAATTCGCTCGGTGACGCCTCCAGGCGCTGGCGCTGCAGCCTCCTCGGCCAGATCACAGATCGCCGTGAAGCGGGCTGGCTTGGGCGAAGGACGACTGCAGGCGCGGCCTTCATCGCGATCAAGGCGAAAACGCCCCCGCTCCAAACGTAACACAACTCGCGGAAGCATCTTGCCCCGCTCTCATTCGATTTGCCCGGATGTGCTCCGGGTTTCGCGGGAGCGGAGATTAAGACGCTCGCTTTTAATGCGACGACTAATGCTGTGCGTATACGCTGGTGCGCGCGGCCCCGAAGGCAATGACGTTATACCGTTGCGCGCGAACACCCGGCACCTCCATGCCCGGCGATCCGATGGGCATTCCCGCAACTGCAAGCCCACGAACACCTTTCGGGCGGCTCGCCAGTACCCGGCGCATGTCCGCAATAGGAACGTGTCCCTCGAAGGCGATCCCGTCCACGATCGCGGTGTGGCATGACACCAGGTTTGCGGGAAGACCCACCTGCCGCTGGAACGCGGTACGGTTCGCGTCATCGACGATTCGCACATTTCTGCCGAAGGCCTGCCGAACCCGCGCAGCCCATTGTTCGCAGCAGCCACACCCCGGATCGCGATGCATCAGGATGTCGCCTGCCGCTAGCGCGGGGGTCGAAAACAGCGCCAGTGCCAAAACGAGCTTTCGCATATGTGATCTCCTTATCCGCGGGTGGCCGCTGAACCGCTCCGGTGTAAACTAAGGTCCAGTCCGCATTTGCCAGTACTCACATGGCAATACGCGGAGGGTAGCGGACCACCCTCCGCGCACCATTGCTTACTTGTGATCCATGCCGCTCATGTCGTGACCAGCATGCTCACCAGCCTGCTCGCCATGCTCCTTGCAGCAGGCCATCTGGCCGTGCTCGTCCTTCTTGCAGCAACAGCACGGCTTTTCTGGCGTCGGTGCAGGCTCGGCTGCAAACGCGGCAGTAGAAAGCGAGAGCGCGAGGGCGCCCAGCAGATACTTGGATTTCATGTGTATTCTCCAGATAAGATTGAAACGGATCGGGAAACCGGCTGGCGCGGGGGCGGTGTCGGTGGCTCGGGCGTCAATCCGGACAGGCTTTGGGGCGCCCGGATCTCCGGGCCGATCCAATCCCATCGTATGGCATTCAGATTGGTGCCGATGGCAGGCGCAGCAAAGAGGCACGCATGACAGACCCGCGCCACGTCCGGTGCGCCATGATGATGTGAGCGGTCGCCGCTTCCCGGCATGTCGCCGCATTCCATGTTAGCGGTCTGCATCGAAGCCGCTGCCGGGGCGGCGCAAAGCGGTCCTGCGCCGAACGCCAATGCTAGCGCAACAATGAAAGCGACGACCGATTTCATAGGATCAAGTCCTGCTCCCTTGCGACCCGTCGGTCCAGCCAAAGTCATTGTGCATTGCCATCAGAATCAGAACCAGACCCTGACGCCAGCGACAAAACTGACCGCATCTGGATCTTCTCCTGCGAGCCGTGACAAACGCGCGGTGTCACCCGCCTTCCGGCTCCATTCCACGCCAACATAGGGCGCGAGCTCGCGTCGGATCTCATAGCGCAAGCGCGCACCCAGTTCGAAGTCGGTGAGTCCTGATCCGACCCCGATCACGGGCATGTCCTGAGCGGAGAAATTAAGTTCCGCTCGAGGCTGGAAGATGAGGCGCTGGGTGATCCGCTCATCGTAGCTTCCCTCAAGGCGAGCCCGGATGTCCCCCTTGTCGGAGAGGAACATCTGCCCCGTCAAATGGAACCAGTAAGGCGCGATCCCCTCTACCCCGAGCACGGCATAAGTCCGCGAGGGATTGGGCACTATATCGTGCCGCAAGCCGACATGGGCATTCCAGAACGGCGAGATGGCACGTGAATAGAGTGCCTGGATTTCCAGATCCTCGATCGGCTCGCCGAATGCGCCCTCGCCCTCTGTTTTGATCAGGAGGCGATCGACGTCACCGCCGAACCAGGCCTCGCCTGCCCAACGATAACCGTCCCTGCCCTTGCGCGCCTGGAATTCGGCGAGATCGAAGAGCACCATCGACCCGCTGAAGGCTCCATTCTCTCGCCGTAGGGCTTCGCGTGCGCGCGCCATCTCAGCGGGATCGAACACGGTATCCGCGGCATGGTCGCCTGGCGGCGCAGGGGCGGGAGCAGTTCCGATAGCCGGATCACCCTCGGACATGCCCGTCATGGCATTCATATCATGGCCGGAGTGATCGATGGCTTCAGGCCGTGGCGGACCGGCTGGCTTAGGCTCGGCAGCGTGTCCGGCATGGGGATCGACTGCGACAGGCGCGGGAACTGCAGCTTCGGGCTGACTATGGCCGGAATGGTCCATTGCAGCCGGCGCTACCTCGCCTCGAGCAACTGTGCCGGGCGCATCCTTCATTTCCATGCCTGGCATGGAGGATTGGGCCACCGCAAAGCCGGGCGTTGCCAACAAGACAGCAGCGCTGATGAGAAGGGTCGCCTTCATGCCGCGTCCTCCTCATGGCGCACGGTCACGACCCGGAACATCCCCGACATCATATGCAGCAGCATGTGACAGTGGAATGCCCAGTCGCCGAGCTCATCGGCAGTCAGATCGAACGAGACCCTGCCGCCGGGCAGGACGTTGACCGTGTGTTTCAGCGGATGATGGCCGGGACTCCCAGTAACCAGTTCGAAGAAATGACCGTGCAGGTGAATCGGATGGGGCATCATGGTGTCGTTAATGAGATTGATGCGCACCCGCTCCATGTGGCGGAACGGGATCGGCTCAGTGTTCTCGCTGAACTTTTCGCCGTCGAAGGACCACATGTAGCGCTCCATGTTGGCGGTCAGATGGATGTCGATCTCTCGCGACGGCGTGCGCTTGTCGGGATTGGGGGTCAGCGATTTGAGGTCACGATAAGTCAGCACCCGGTGATCGACTTTCTCTAGGCCCGTCGGGCGTTCGCCTGTGCGGTCCATCGGCATTGGCGAAAGCGTTGCCACGCCTGGCCCCAGTTTGACCTGCGGCGCGACCGCCGGATCGCGCATCTTCATCGAGCCGTGATCCACCCCGGGCATCGCGTGGCCCATCGCTGCGTGATCAGCTACACTCGCATCGGCACCGGGTGCAGACATATCGCCCATGCCCATGTCTTTCATGGACAGCAGCGGGCGTTCGCGGATCGCCGGGATTGGCGCGACCATGCCGAGGCGCGGAGCAAGCGTGGCGCGCACCTGACCGGAGCGGTCGATGGCTTCGGCGATGAAGCCATAAGCCTCATCACTCCTGGGCTCCACTATGACGTCATAGGTCTCGGCAATGCCGATCTGGAACTCGTCGGTCTCGACTGGCTGCACGTTCTGCCCATCGGCGGCAACCACCGTCATCGCAAGGCCCGGAATCCGGACATTGAAATTGGTCATGGCGGCGGCATTGATGATGCGCAGGCGCACCCGCTCGCCGGGGGCGAACAGTCCGGTCCAATTCGCGGCGCTGTCATGCCCGTTGACCAGGAAATGATAGGTTGCGCCGGTGACATCCGAAATGTCTGTCGGGTCCATCCGCATCTTGGCCCACATACGGCGCTCGGAAGCGGACTGGTCTTTGCCATCGAGCAATCCCGAAAAGGTCTGCTTTTGCATGTTGAAATAGCCGGGCTGGGCCTTCAACTTCCGCAACTGGGTGTGCGGATGCATGAAGCTCCAGTCGGCGAGCATGATTACATGTTCGCGGTCATAGACCACCGGATCGGGCGCGGCGGGATCGATGACGATCGCGCCATACATGCCCAACGCTTCCTGCATGCCGGAGTGGCTGTGATACCAATAGGTGCCAGACTGCCTGACGGGAAACTCGTACACGAAGGTCTGTCCGGCCTTGATCCCGGGAAAGCTCACTCCCGGCACGCCGTCCATCTGGAAAGGCACGAGCAACCCGTGCCAATGAATTGAGGTTTCCTCGTTCAGCGTGTTGTTCACCGCGAGGCGAACCTTCTGGCCCTCCTTTAACCGGATGACCGGGCCCGGTGTCGCACCGTTGATGCCGATGGCATGCCCATCACGTCCGCCGACCCTGAGCGAGGCATGGCCGATGGATAGTGCGATTTGCTCCCCGGACAACACGGCCATCGGGGCACCAAGACCAGAAGTTCCGCTGCGCGCCCAGGCCGGGAGCGCTGCCGAAAGCGCAAGGCCCCCGCCTCCCAAGGCAGCCGAACGGATGAGTGTACGGCGATCAAGCGCAAAAGAGTGCATGAATGGTGTCCGGTGAGATTGACGGCTTCAACGTCCTATACGCAGCCGCTTTCCCTAGCCCTCAGATCTGGTTGCCAAGCATCGCCTTTAATTTTCCCCTGGCCCGATAGAGGCGGGTCTCGACCGTCTTCTCGCTGACTCCCAGCACCTCTGCGGCTTCAGCCTGGCCGAGGCCGTCGATCGTGCGGAGGACCAGCGCCTCGCGCAGACGGGACGGCAAGCGCGATATGGCCGCGGTCACGCGCGCCAGTTCGGTCCGGTCCGCGGCTTGCACGTCGGCAGGAATGGAATCATCCGAAACTTCGAAAGCCATCTCCAGCGGCGCTGCTCGCGTGAAGAAAGCCCGAACCTTTCTCCGCCTCGCCCAGTCCCGGCACTTGTTGAGCGCGATGTGCTTAAGCCAGACCAGGAAAGGGCGCTCATGGTCGTAGCGTCCAAGCGACGAGAACGCGGCGATGAAGGTTTCCTGGGTGATATCAAGTGCCTCGTGCGGGTCGCCGACCGACGCTCGCACCAGACGAAAGACAGTTTCACGGTGGCGCGCCAGCAGTTCGCGATAGGCGTCTTGCCGACCGGCGAGCGCCAGTGCCGCGAGCTCGCCGTCGCTTCCGTCGGACAGCGAAAGGCTCACGGCAATTCCGGGGTCAGGGCTCTGGTAACCGACCGGTCGAACCTGGCCGCCTGATCGGGCCTCAGGACGGCGCGCATGGCAAAGAGATGCTCCAGTGTTTCCTTCTGCATCTCACCCATGACCTTGTGGGTATGGTCGATGGCGGCGGTGACTTCCGGACCATAGCCATGTTCCGCTTCTATCGCTTCGGCCAGACGGGCATTGGCCGCCCGCATCTCCAGCTCAAGCACCTTGCGGCGGGTGGCAAAACGCTGCTCGATTGCTTCAATCTTTGCTTCCTGTGCGGCATCGAGTTCGAGTTCGCGGTGCAGCAGTGCGTGGAGTTCGGTCTCGCTCTGCCCTTCCGGAGCGAACAGGACGCGACCGGCATAAGTTCCGGCCAGCGCCGCCGCAAATGCAACAAGCCCGATAACGATCAGCCGCCTGGTCCAATTCACGGGTGCACATCCAGCAAGGTTGAAGGTGCGAGCAGATTGTCGGGGGCAAAGGGTGAGAGTGGCTGAGCTGTGGCGGGTTCGCCGCCCGCCAGTCCACCACCCGCTATGCCAACCGCCAGGGCGAGGGCTGCGGCAAAGCCCGTCAGCCGAGACCCGGCCGCAGCCTCGCGGCGGCTCGCAGCCACTCCGGCAAGCACTTTGTCGTCGATTGTCGCCAGCCCCGAAGGGGCCGGAAGTGTGGCCAAACGGCGGAGCGCCTGATCAAGATCTGACATGGTGAGTCTCCCAAGGTGTCGACATCCAATACGAAGCCATTTCCCCGATCCCTCAGAAAAACCGAACCCGCCCAATTTGAGGGATGCTGTTCCGGCGCGCGTATTTCATCCTGGTAGCCAATTCCAAGGAGTTTCCTCATGCGATTGATCAGCCTTGCCCTCGCCGCCGCGGCTCTGGGTCTTATGGTCCCGCAGCTTGCCAGCGCGCATACGCGGCTTGTGTCCTCGACCCCGGCCGCCAATGCAACGGTCGAAGCACCAACGAGGATCGAACTGCGCTTTAATGAGGCGGTGATCGGCGCAACGGCACGGGCCGAGATCGCGATGACGGGAATGCCGGGTATGGCAAACCATGCGCCGATGCCGATCACGGGTTTCACCGTGCAGCTGGGCAAGGACCGGAAATCGATGACTTTGCTGCTCCGCCGCCCGCTCGCCGCCGGCACTTACCGCGTGACCTGGAGCGCGGCCGGAGCCGACACGCATCGCATGGGCGGCAACTTCAGCTTCACCGTACGCTGAAGACATGGACAACCTGCCTGTCATCGCCATCCGGTTCGCGCTTTACGCCGACCTAATGGTGCTGGCAGGTGTGACGGCCTTCTCGCTTTACGCGCTGAAACCCGAGGAGCGAGGCACTGTCTTGCTGCCGCTGGCCAAACCCGCCCTCCTCCTTTCGCTGCTCGGACTGCTGCTGTCCGGCGGCGGCATGATCGCACTTGTCGCAGCCATGACCGGGACAAGCCTCTGGGCAGTAGATGGCTCGGCCTTCAGGGAAATCGTTACACAGAGCGCCATCGGCAGCGCCTGGGTTGTGCGCATGGTGGCAGTTGCAATTGCCCTGCTTGCCGCCCTGGGGCTTGGCCGAACCCCACACCTAGCAAGATACTGTCTGCTTGCCTCGGCTGTGCTTGCCATCGCCACGCTGGTTTGGACTGGCCATGCCGGTGCAACCGAAGGGTGGACTGGAACGCTCCACCGGCTGAGCGACATCGTCCACATGCTGGCGGCGGCTGTATGGATCGGCGGAATCGCCGCCTTCTCCTGGCTGCTTTTTCAGCCATTGGCGCAGCAATCCGATGCGCAGATCAGGATCGCGCATCGGGCGCTTGAACAATTCTCGCGGGTTGGGACGCTTGCGGTCGGGTTGATCGTTCTCACGGGCATCATCAACAGCCTGAGCCTAATGGGCTTGCCGCATCCGTACGCCTTGTTCGCTTCGCGCTACGGCCAACTCCTGCTTATCAAGCTCGCCCTGTTTGCTGCAATGCTGATGCTGGCGGGTGTCAACCGCTGGCGGCTGACACCCGCCCTTGGTGCAGCCATCGCCAACGGCAATCCGGTCCCCGCGTTACGTAGTCTTCGGCAAAGCCTGATTCTGGAGACGTCCACAGTGCTTACGATCCTCGCCGTGGTGGCCTGGCTGGGTACGCTGGAACCGATCATGGCGTACGGGTGAATTACCTCTTGACCCTGACGTGATGTCAAGGTTGATGAGAGGTGCGACCAGAGGAGCACGAAGTATGACCGAGTCGCATCACGACCATGCGAAATGCGCCCATTCCGGATCGAAGGCTCCAGGAATGGTGATTGACCCCATCTGCGGAATGAGCGTTGACCCTGCGACGACGACGCATGTCGCCACCCATGACGGCGCCCATCACTACTTCTGCAGCTCTGGCTGTCTGACCAAGTTCGAAGCTCATCCGGCGCGCTATGTGATTGATGCGCCGCGCCCGACAGAACCGGTGCCAGAAGGCGCGATCTGGACCTGCCCGATGCATCCGGAGGTTCAGCAAGCAGGGCCGGGAAGCTGCCCGATCTGCGGCATGGCCCTGGAACCGATGACCCCGACGCTCAGCGATGGACCGTCACCGGAATATGCCGACATGAAGCGGCGCTTTGTGATCGGGCTCATCCTCGCCTTGCCGGTAGTGGCACTCGAGATGGGCGGACACTTGAGAGGACTGCGCCATTATCTGGATGGGAACATCGGCAACCTGGTTCAGATGGTGCTGGCAACGCCAGTGGTTATCTGGGCTGGCTGGCCCTTTTTTGAACGCGGCCTGGCCTCGATCAAGAGCCGCAATCTCAACATGTTCACCCTGATCGCGATGGGGACCGGAGTCGCTTGGGCCTACAGCATGGCGGCGACGCTCGCGCCTGGCATTTTTCCGGCCGCGTTTCGCGCGATGGACGGCTCGGTCGCGGTCTATTTTGAGGCGGCAGCGGTCATTACCGTCCTGGTCTTGCTTGGCCAACTGCTTGAACTGCATGCCCGCGAGACGACCAGTGGCGCAATCCGCGCATTGCTCGACCTTTCGCCCAAGCTCGCCCGCCGGGTTCGTCCCGATGGCAGCGACGAGGAGATCACCCTCGACCAGGTAATGGTCGGCGACACTTTGCGCATTCGCCCTGGCGAAAAGGTGCCGGTCGATGGCGTGGTGCTGGACGGCCGCGGCACGGTCGATGAATCGATGGTGACTGGCGAGTCCATGCCGGTGATCAAGGAGGCAGCGTCGAAGCTGATTGGCGGCACGATAAATCAGACCGGTGGCCTCGTGATGCGCGCCGAGAAGATTGGGCGCGACACCATGCTGGCACGCATCGTCCAGATGGTGGCAGAAGCCCAGCGCAGTCGTGCGCCAATCCAGCGGCTTGCAGATGCCGTGTCTGGCTGGTTCGTGCCGGCGGTGATCGCTGTCGCGGTGATCGCATTCGTCGTCTGGTCCCTGGTCGGCCCGTCGCCGGCGATGGGCTATGGCCTGATTGCAGCGGTGACCGTGCTGATCATCGCCTGTCCCTGTGCGCTTGGTCTAGCAACCCCGATGTCGATCATGGTGGGGGTCGGACGCGGTGCCCAGGCCGGTATCCTTATCAAGAATGCCGAGGCGCTCGAACGCATGGAAAAGGTCGATACCCTTGTCGTCGACAAGACCGGCACGCTCACCGAAGGCAAGCCTGCGGTGGTCGCGATCGAGACGGCCGAGGGGTTCAACAGCCAAGAGGTTCTGCGCCTTGCCGCCAGCCTCGAACGCAGCAGCGAGCATCCGCTGGCCCTGGCCATTGTCCGGGATGCAGAAGCCAAGGGTCTCGCAATCAGTGAACCTGGCGACGTCGATCAGCCCGTCGGCAAGGGCATCACCGGCATCGTCGATGGACATCGGCTTGTTGCTGGCAATGCCCGCTTTCTTGAGGAGCAGGGTATCTCGACTGCCCAACTGGCGAGGCGTGCTGACGCCCTGCGCGCTGACGGGGCGACCGCAATTTTCCTTGGCATTGATGGCCGTGCTGCGGGTGCCATCGGCATTGCCGATCCGGTTAAACAGACCACGCCTGCCGCGCTCAAGGCGCTGGCCGAAGCGGGCATCCATGTCATCATGTTGACCGGAGACAATCGCATCACAGCTGAGGCCATCGCGCGGCGGCTCGGCATTGACGACATCGAAGCCGATGTCCTGCCCGATCAGAAGAGCGCGATCGTGAAGCGCTTGAGGGACGAAGGCAGGATCGTGGCGATGGCAGGCGACGGTGTGAACGACGCCCCCGCGCTTGCTGCTGCCGATGTCGGCATCGCCATGGGCACCGGCACAGACGTTGCGATCGAAAGCGCGGGCATCACACTGCTCAAGGGCGATTTGACAGGGATAGCGCGTGCCCGGCACCTAAGCCACGCAACCATGACCAACATCCGGCAGAACCTGTTCTTCGCCTTTGCCTACAACGTCGCTGGTATCCCGGTGGCTGCGGGCGCGCTCTACCCGCTGTTCGGCATCATGCTTTCACCGATCATCGCAGCGGCTGCAATGGCACTTTCCTCGGTCAGCGTCATCGGTAATTCGCTGCGTCTCAGGAGGATTGCGCTATGAGCCTTTCCAGCAAGCGCGCGTGGTTGCTGGCCGCGGCATCGGGCGCGCTGATCGCCGCTTTCCTGCTCTATCCGGAACACCGGCAGCACTTCTTCGGGCTGATCCCTTACGCATTCCTGTTCGCCTGCCCGCTGCTGCACTTCTTCCATGGCGGCCACCACCAAGGACGCTACCCGAAGTTCGGCGAACAGCGGCCATGAACATCGGACAGGCATCGAAGACCACTGGCGTGTCGGAGCGGATGATCCGGCACTATGAGCGCGTAGGGTTGATGCCGCCCCCTGACCGACGCGACAATGGTTACAGGGATTATTCGCCGCAATCGATCGAGCGCCTGCGCTTCATTGCCAACGCCCGCGGCCTTGGCTTCTCGCTTGAGGAGATCACCACTCTCCTCGGCCTATGGGACAACCGCGAGCGGACGAGCAGTGAAGTGAAGGCCGTTGCCCTGGCACATGCCGATGACCTTGGTCGCAAGGCCGCAGCACTTGAAGCCATGCGGCGCGCCTTGCTGGAACTGGCCGAAGGGTGCAGCGGCGACAGCAGACCCGATTGTCCGATCCTCGACGGGATCGCAGTCAGTTGACCAGATCCTCTGGACACCTGCACATCGATGCGGTCGCTCGCGAACACATCCGGACGGAAAGATTGCTCTTAATCAGCGGGTCCTAGGTTCGAGCCCTAGTGCGTCCACCACTTTCCCCATATTTTTCAATCGGATACAAAGCTCGTCGGATCGAGCGACCGGGAGCGTTTTCGTTCTAGGTAGCTCTCTAGGTAGCAGCGCGCAAATTCGGCGCTGCGGCGGCTCAGGCTCCACACATCAGCGTTCACGGTGAAGGATTCATGGCTAGCCCGTTGTCCGACTGCGCTTGAGCGAGTCGTCGTTTCACCACCCAGCCAGCGCGACTGCTAAACCCATCTTTGCTCGGCACCAGCATCACCGGCTGGGATGGCCGTTAAGAGCATCGAGCATCACGGCGAAACAAGACAGCTAAGCCACCCGAGCTCCGATCCAAATCACCCGGCCGACAATATCGACGCCCTTGCGCTGGATGCCCTGCCAACTCGGATATGCGGGGTGATCGGTCAGAACGGTCAGACGGTTCTTCGTTGGGTCGATCGCTATCCGCCTCACGAAGATTTCAGAAGACCCACGGATGGCATAAAGGCCTTCACGCACGCTCTCCTGGGCGCGAACTCGGCTAATCATAACCTCGTCGCCATTGCAGAGGGTCGGCTCCATCGCCTCACCAACAATTGGCAAGATTGCGACACTGGCGGGCTGATCACACAGCCGACCTAGCCAAGCCGCATCAACCAGCCGCCATTGTGAGCGTGAATCGTTGCCTGTCCCGTTCAGCAGGGGGACTTTGATTATCGATCGCGTTAGCGTCCGCGTTCGTGGTGTAATTTCTGGTGTAGATTGAGGTGATCGCATGGGGTGGGGCATGCCCCACCCCATGCGATTTCGATCTCGGTGGCCACCGGGCTCATTGGTAAGGTGGAGTTTCCAGACTTCACACCAACCAAGGAGTTGATCCCGATGACCGAAGACAGACTACCGCTTGCCGAGCTTTTGGCGAAGAGCGGAGATGGAGATTTTCTGCGCACCATTGCCGAAAGCGTATTGCAGATCATCATGGAGGCCGACGTCGAGGGCCTGGTCGGTGCCGCCCGGCACGAGCGTTCCGGCGAGCGGACGACCTGGCGCAACGGCTACCGCGACCGCAGCCTCGATACCCGGCTCGGCACGCTCAACCTGAGGATCCCCAAGCTGCGGACCGGCGCCTACTTCCCGGGCTTCCTGGAGCCGCGAAAGACAGTCGAGAAGGCCTTGGTCGCCGTGATCCAGGAGGCGTGGATCGCCGGCGTCAGCACCCGGCGCGTCGATGATCTGGTGCAGGCCATGGGCATGACCGGCATCTCCAAATCCTCGGTCTCGAAGCTGTGCAAGGACATCGACGAGCGCGTCCATGCCTTCCTCAAGCGCCCGCTTGCCGGCGACTGGCCCTACCTCTGGCTCGATGCCACTTACCTGAAGGTGCGCCAGGGCGGCCGGATCGTCAGCGTTGCCGCGATAATCGCCGTTGCCGTCAACACCGAGGGCAAGCGCGAGATCGTCGGCCTGCACATCGGCCCTTCGGAGGCAGAGGTGTTCTGGTCAGACTTCCTCAAGGACCTCGCCCGGCGCGGTCTGACAGGGGTCAAGCTGGTCATCTCGGATGCCCACGAAGGCCTCAAGGCAGCGATCACCCGCGTCCTCAGCGCCACCTGGCAGCGCTGCCGTGTCCACTTCATGCGCAATGCGCTGGCCTACGTTCCCAAGGGCCAGAACACCGTTGTTGCCGCCGCCATCCGCCAGGTCTTCCTCCAGCCCGATCATGCCGCTGCGACACAGGTCTGGCGTCAGGTTGCCGACCAGCTGCGCGCCCGCTGGCCGAAGCTTGGCACCTGCATGGATGAAGCCGAGCATGACGTGCTCGCCTACATGACCTTCCCTGAGCAGCACCGGGTCAAGCTCCACAGCACCAATCCGCTCGAACGGCTGAACAAGGAGGTCAAGCGCCGCGCCGATGTCGTCGGCATCTTCCCCAACGAGGACAGCATCATCCGCCTCGTCGGCGCCGTCCTGCTCGAGCAGAACGACGAATACCAGCTCCAGCACCGCTACATGCAGATCGAGGGCATGGCAGCGCTCGCCACACCAACAATCGAGGAGGCTCAGCCGCTACAGATTACACCAAAGGCCGCCTGAAAATGAAGCCCGCTGGCCACACCCGAATTTACACCACATTGACGGACACGACCTCGATCGCTGCCCGACTGTCTGAGGTGGTGCCGGTTTTCTGGACAGGATGCTAAGCTAATCCCGACCTGATGGATTGGTACGGGAATGAAGACGACGAGAAAGCGCTACAGCGCGGATTTCAAAGCCAAGGTGGCGCTGGAGGCGATCCGGGGCGACCTGACGCTGGCGGAGCTGGCAGCCAAGCATGGCGTGCATCACACGATGATCGCATCGTGGAAACGCCAGGCCATCGATGGGATGGCAGGCACCTTCTCCGGGGCCGGCGATGCGGCTAAGGTTATCAGCGAGAGCGAGGTAGAGAAACTGCACGCCAAGATTGGGCAACTGGTGGTGGAGCGGGATTTTTTAGCGAAAGCCTTCGGTCGATGAGCGTGGACTGGAGGCGGGCGATGGTTGAACCTGCTCACCACCGCCTGTCGATCTCGACACAGTGCCGTTTGCTGCGGATCAGCCGCTCATCCTATTACTACGCACCGGTGCCGGAAACGGACGAGACGCTGGCGCTGATGACGGTGATCGACACGGCGTTCCTGGACTGCCCATGGTACGGCAGCCGCCAGATGGCGCGGCACCTGCGGCGTGCCGGACACGAGGTCGGTCGCCGTCGGGCACGGCGGTTGATGGCGAAGATGGGGCTGACGCCGATCTACCAGCGGCCGCGCACGAGCGATCCGCACCCGCAGCACCGGATCTATCCATACTTGCTGCGCAAGCTGACGATCGAGCGGCCGAACCACGTGTGGTGCGCCGATGTGACATACATCCCCATGCGGCGCGGGTTCCTCTACCTGGTGGCGATCATGGACTGGGCGAGCCGCAAGGTGCTGGCCTGGCGCCTGTCGAACACGATGGACGCCGGCTTCTGCGTCGCGGCGCTGGAGGAGGCGCTGGCCCGGTTCGGCAAGCCAGAAATCTTCAACACAGACCAGGGCAGCCAGTTTACGTCGCAGGCCTTCACCAGCGTGCTGCGCGACGCTGAGGTCCGCATCAGCATGGATGGTCGGGGCCGGTGGATGGACAACGTCTTCATCGAGCGCCTCTGGCGATCCCTGAAGTACGAATGCGTCTATCTCCATGCCTTCGAGACCGGATCGGAACTGCGGGCTGGCCTTGGCCGGTGGATCACCTATTACAACACCCAGCGTCCGCACTCGGGCCTGGCCGGGAGAACCCCAGTCGAGGCCTATAGGCGGATCGGACAATCAGATCATGGGGGGCATGCCCCCCATGATCTGATGATCAAACAGGCGGCATAACGACAACCGGGATTAGCTTAACTTAGCCGCCAAACTGTCCAAGAAGGCGGGACCACCTCAGCCATTCGCCGCCGGATTAACTCACAGGGAGGCTTCGCCAACATCCCAGTCAAGCGCAACCGCCGTAAAGGCTTCGCATTCAGCAGTTTTCTCTACCGTTATCGCAATTTGGTCGAACGGTTTTTCGGGAAGCTCAAAAACGCCAGAGGTTTAGCCACCAGATACGACAAACGAAGCGACAACTTCCTCGCCGCCATCAAGCTCTTCTGTGCACGCCTATGGATCGCTGCTAATGAGTCTACGGCCTAAATCCAGCGTGTCGGTTACATCCTCTGCCCGCATGTTGGTGCACAGGTTGGCCTTTGGCCAGCTGGACACCCGCAAAAACCCCTCGCGTTTGGGGCCATGATCTGATTCACTCTGTGCATTGGACGGAGAGGTTTGATGCACTCACGCAGCCTGTTTTCGCTGGCGGAGCACCTGGAGCGGCTGAGCAAGGACGGCGACCCGCTGGAGGTTTTGGCGGGCACGGTGGAGTTCGAGCGTTTCCGGCCGCTGTTGACCAAGGGCCTCGGTTATAGTGACGGCGCCAAGGGCGGCCGGCCAGCCTTCGATCCTGTGGCGATGTTCAAGGTACTGGTGGTTCAGGCGCAGCATAATCTGTCGGATGCGCGGATGGAGTTCATGATCCGGGATCGGCTGAGCTGGATGCGCTTCTTCGGCTTCGACCTTGGCGGCGCGATGCCAGACGAAAACACCATCCGCCACTATCGCAACCGGCTCACACAGAGCGGCACGCTCGAGGCTTTGATGCAGGCGTTCGAGCAGCAACTGCGCGAGGCGGGATATCTGGCGATGGGCGGTCAGATCGTCGATGCCACGCTGGTGCCCGCGCCCAAGCAGCGCAACACCGAGGACGAGAAGGCCGCGATCAAGGCGGGCAAGTCGGCAAGGCAGATCTGGCGCGGCAAGCCGAACAAGGCGCACCAAAAGGATGTCGACGCGCGCTGGACGGTGAAGATAGGGGGCAAGGTCCGCCATCGTCCCGATGGGACGCCGCTGCCGCAGATCGCCACGCCGGTGTTCGGCTACAAGTCGCATATCAGCATCGATCGGCGCTACGGCTTTATCCGCAAAGCAACCGTCACCTCGGCAGCCGACAGCGACGGGCGCCAGTTGCGCAGGGTGATCGACACGAGCAACACCGCTGGCGATGTCTGGGCAGACAGCGCCTATCGCAGCAGCAAGAACGAGGCATGGCTCAAGGCCAACATGCTCAAGAGCCGCATTCATCGCCGCAAGCCCAAGGGCAAGCCGATGCCCGAGCGCATGGCGCGGGCCAATGCGGCAAAGTCAGCGATCCGGGCACGGGTCGAGCATGTCTTTGCGCACCAGAAAAACCGCTATGGCCTGTTCATCCGCACCATCGGCATTGCCCGTGCTCAGGCCAAACTCACGCTCGCCAACCTCGCCTACAACTTCGACCGCCTGATCTTCCACGAACGGCGCGCAGCCACGGCATAGGTGCGCCCGAAATCCGCAGCAGCGGATGAAAAGCCCATCAAAACCAGCGCAAAAAGGACAATCTGTCCGCACAAACGGTCATCCTGTAGGCATCATGCCGCACCGCGGCCAATCAAGTCGCCAAAATCACGGTTGTTGCGGGTGTCCAGCTTCGCTTCCCAGGCGATGATGTAGCGCGAGAAGTCGTCGAGCACGGTGGAGAGATACAACCAGCCCCACCCGATGATCTTGAAGTAGGTGAAGTCGGTCTGCCACATCTCGTTCGGCCGGGTGGTCTTGGTATGGAACGCATCGGCGGCTTTCACCACGACGTATGCCGGACTGGTGATCAGGTCGTGTGCTTTCAGCAGGCGGTAAACCGTCGCTTCAGACACAAAGTATTGGCGTTCATCGGTAAATCGCACAGCCAGTTCGCGCGGTGACAGCTCCGTCTGCTCCAGCGCCATCTCGACGATCTGATCCTGCACTTCAGGCGCGATGCGGTTCCACACCCGGCTCGGCGCCGAGGGTCGATCCTCCAGCGCCTCCGGGCCGCCCTCGAGGTAGCGGTCATACCAGCGGTAGAACGTCCGGCGGGCAATGCCGAGCTGGTCCAGTGTCCGCTTGGTGGGCAGGGGCGACTGCTCGACGAGCCGGATGATCTCGAGTTTCTCGGATGCGGGATACCTCATTCTTCGCCCTCCCCATCCGCGATCATGCTTTTTTAGCAGACGGTTTTCGAGCGTCAGGTAGGCCACGCATTCCTTCAGGGCGCGGGCTTCGCGGCGCAGATCCTGCACCTCGCCAGTGGTTGCGGGGACTGTCAGGAATTTCGTGTGTGGGCGGGCATAATGGGTGAGAAGGAGTCCCACTATGTCTCGACGCAAAGAACCTGTGATCCCGTCTGATTTGCTGGATCAACTTTTGGCTGGCGGTGATGCTGCTGCGGCCTTGCAGCAAGGCGGCTTGCTGGATTCGCTGAAGAAGGCCTTGGCCGAACGCGCGCTTAATGCCGAGATGGATCATCATCTCGGCCACGAAGAGCAGGCTGGCAACAGCCGCAATGGCTATGGCCGCAAGACGGTTGCCACGGGCACCGGTAAGATCGAGATCGAGATCCCGCGCGACCGGCAGGGCAGCTTCGATCCGCAGCTGATCGCCAAGTATCAGCGCAGGTTCCCGGGCTTCGACGACAAGATCATCTCGATGTATGCCCGCGGGATGAGCACCCGGGAGATTACCGGGTATCTGCGCGAGCTGTATGGCATCGACGTCTCGCCGGACCTGATATCGACCGTCACCGACGCCGTGCTCGAGGAGGTCGCCGCCTGGCAGGCCCGGCCGCTCGATCAGGCCTATCCGCTGGTGTTCTTCGATGCCATCCGGGTCAAGATCCGCGATGAAGGCATGGTCCGCAACAAGGCGATCCACATCGCGCTCGGCGTGATGGCCGACGGCACCAAGGTCGTGCTGGGCCTGTGGATCGAACAGAACGAGGGCGCCAAGTTCTGGCTGCGCGTGATGAACGAGCTCAAGAACCGCGGGGTGGAAGATATCATGCTGGCCGTCGTCGACGGCCTCAAGGGCTTCCCGGATGCGATCACCGCCGTGTTCCCCGAGGCGATCGTCCAGACCTGCATCGTGCACCTGCTGCGCAACTCGATGGACTTCGTCTCCTGGAAGCACCGCAAGCCGCTGGCGGCTGCTCTGAAGGGCATTTACCGCGCGGTTGATGCCAAAGCTGCCGAGGAGGCACTCACCGCCTTCGAGGCCAGCGAATGGGGCCAAAAATACCCTGCCATCGGCCAGAGCTGGCGCCGGGCATGGAGCGAGGTCATACCTTTCTTCGCCTTCCCGGAGGAGGTCCGCAGGATCGTCTACACGACCAATGCTATCGAGGCTCTGAACGCCCAGCTTCGGCGGGCGGTGAGGGCCAGGGGGCACTTCCCCAGCGACGAAGCAGCAACCAAGCTACTCTATCTGATCTTGAACCGCTCCGAGAAAGAGTGGAGAATGCCGCCACGTGAGTGGTCCATGGCCAAGGCCCAGTTCGCCGTCCTGTTCGGTGAGCGCTTCATCAAGGCCATGGCGGCCTAATGTTCAACCGCCCGCCCACACACGAAATTCCTGACAGTCCCCTATCGCGCGAACCGACAATCTGTTCGCCTATCCCGAGGGCGCTCCGCAGGTCCACGTCCGGCTGGGATCCATCCATTCGGTGAAGGGCGAGTCCCACACTGCGACACTGGTGCTTGACAGCTTCTACTTCGCGCATCACCTGAGCGAGCTCAAACCCTGGCTCCTCGGTGCTAAGGCGGGCGGGTCGCGCCTGAATGGCCGAGGCAACGTGGTCACCGAAGGTTCGCGAATGCTCGGTAGGCTGCGACTGCACTATGTCGCGATGACGCGCCCCACCCATCTCCTGTGCCTAGCGATGCGCAAGGATGTCTTTGCCGCGGGAGAACTCGACATTCTCACCGGGCGCGGCTGGATGGTCATCGATTGCTGCGTGCCTACGCAGACCTGAGCATCCGGATGACAGCTTTCAGGGTTGTCGACTGTTAGGTCGAATGACCGACAGTGATCGTCGCCCCCAACGCGGACCCGGTGGACCATCAGAACAAGATCTTCCCCGGCCGCTGATCGGGATTCCCCGGCATAAGGCTCCCTTAGCAGAACCCGCGACTGATCTATGAGACCGAACTTGGGAGCCGCCCCGGCTCCCCAAGACACTTGACTTCGGGCCATCCGCGCCCGCAAGACTGCCTCATTAAAGTAAGCCTTCCGACGGATTCAAAATGACGCTCGATATTCGTGGAAGTCTGAAAAACACCAAGATAAGTTCGGACAGATACGTTGTCCTCGAAGAACTCATCTCGAACTCGATCGACGCCTTCCTGATCCGGCAGCACACCGATCCAGGGGCGCGGAGTCTTGCGGTCTCGATCGAGGCCGACATCACTTCGTCTGGTCTGCTTGCCGATGGCACAGACATATCGATCACCTGCAAAGACAATGGCTGCGGCTTCGGTAACGACCAGGCCGACGCCTTCGTGACCAAGGACACTTCGTACAAGGATGACCTCGCCATCGCCGGGATCGGCAAGTGCAAGGGTTCGGGCCGCATTCAGTACTTTCACCACTTCGAGCGCGTGGGGGTGCAGAGCACGTTTCGCAACGAGACGGGGGTCGCCACCCGCACACTCGTGCCCGACGCTGCACGCAAGAAGATCGACGTCGCCGACTTCATCAGCACCAACGGCGACGAACGACAGATAGGCACCGCGATCAGGCTCGAGGGACTCAGGGACGCGACGCGGGCAAAGCTCTTCAGGACCGAAGCCTTGTCCGACGTCTTCTCGGCGGCGAACATGCGCCGCAACATGCTGATCGCGTTCCTGCAGCGCCTTGTGAGCCTCAAGTCGCAGTTGGGTGACTTCGTCATCGCGTTTGAGACCCGACATTCCAATGGTGGCGTCGAACGGAGCAGCCTGACAGCGGCGGATCTGCCGGAAGTGACAGTGGTCAGGTCGACCGAGGTCGCCGAACGCGATCCCAAGTCCGGCGACCTGTTGGGGACGACGCAGACCTTCACCCTCTCGCACTACCGGCTTGACGCCCAGACCTACGACCTTCCTCGCAACGCGATCTCGTTCTGCGCCAGATCCTCGCCGGTGCTCGACATAACCAAGAGATACCTGAAGACGGTTGCCGAGCAGAACCGCCCGGTCGAAGGCTTCCACCACATCGTGCTGATCGAGGCCGACCTCCTCGACCGGCGCGTCAACGAGCAGCGCGACGGATTCCACGAGATTCCTGACGAACTGCCGGTCTGCGACCTCTTCACCGACGCGACCGTCGCATTCGCCGACATCTACGAACAAATAGATCCTATCATTGCGGAGATGGTCACCCCCTCCGGCTGGAGCAAGGACGACGTCATCAGGGACGTAGCTGACAAGTTCGGCGTGATCCAGGCGATGCTTACCGACACCGACACGCGGGTCATCTACGGCGACACTGCAAAGTCCGTCGCCGAGCGCGTGCTGAAGAAGTACCAGGAACGCATCGTCGCCGACACCGCCGAGATCTTCGACCTGCGCGCGGAGATCGAGGCAGCTGAGCCGCACACCGCCGACTTCCGCCACAAGATTAACGAGCTGTCGTGGAAGTATACTTCGTACCTCAAGACGTTCGACATGGCGAACCTCTCCCAGCTCGTCGTCCGTCGGGCAGCGATCGTCGAAGTCCTAAAGCTCGCCTGCGGACGGGGCCTCGCCGTGCAGGCCGTCGAAGATGGCCAGCGTCGCAAGGACGAGCAGATCATCCACAGCATCTTCTTCCCGATGCGAAAGGACAGCCGTGAGACGACCGACCACGACATCTGGCTCCTGAGCGAAGAGTATCAATATTACGAATACATCGCGTCCGATAAACCGCTCTCCCAGATCGAATGGGACGACGGAGAGAAGCTGTTCGATCCGACCATCGACACCGAGCTAGCGGAAACCCTGCGCCGCCGGACCAAGGATCATTCCGCCAAGCGGCCCGACATCGCGATCTTCGGAGAGGAGGGCTCGGCTATCATCATAGAATTCAAGGCGCCGGGCGTTCCATTAGAGCCTGATCCGAAATTAAGTTGAGTGGTGCCAGCGGGTTAGCTTGACGCGAGCCCAAGTCGCTGATTCACGGGGTTTTGCAACAAACTTCGGGAGTTCAACGATGTGGACCGACACCACCCGGGCGCAGTATGCCCGTGCCGACCTGGCTTTGCCAAGCGATTTGACCGATGCGGAATGGGCCGTGCTGGAGCCGTTACTTCCGGGCCCTTGCTGTGTAGGGCGACCGCGCAAATGGCCGCTGCGGCGGATCATCGAGGCGATCCTGTATCTGCTGCGCGGTGGGCTGCCCTGGCGGATGTTGCCGCCCTGCTTTCCTCCGGTCTCGACGGTGCGGCGCTGGTTCTATCTGTGGCGCGACAATGGTCTGTGGCTCTCGCTCAATCACGCCCTGCTGCTGATCGGGCGGGAAGCCCTCGGGCGCGAGGCTTCTCCGAGCGCTGGGGTCATCGACAGCCAAAGCGTGAAAACCACGGAAAGCGGCGGGCCTTGCGGCTATGACGCAGGCAAGAAGATCAAGGGCCGCAAGCGACACATCGTGACCGACACCGAGGGCAATCTCGTTCATGCCGTGATCCACACCGCTGACGTGCAGGATCGCGATGGCGCGCCGTTTGTTCTGGCCGAGATCATCCGCCGTCACCCTTGGCTCAGGCACATCTTCGCCGATGGCGGCTATGCTGGCGACAAGCTTCGCCAGGCGCTGCGCAAGATCGGGAAGTGGACGGTCGAGATCATCAAGCGATCCGACCATGCCAAGGGCTTCGAGGTCCTGCCCAGACGCTGGGTGGTCGAGCGGACCTTTGCGTGGCTCGGTCGCAACCGCCGCCTCGCCAAAGACTTCGAGCAGACCATCGCATCGGCAACCGCGTGGCTGTTCATCGCCTCAATTCAGCTCTTCGTCCGCCGTATCGCAAGAGCATGTGATCTGCCCCCTTCTGAGTGGTCCAAAATTGATGATATTTTGGATGACGAAGGAGAATATGAATGCCGGCCAAGAAGCATCGCCCGGAAGAGATTATCGGCAAGCTGCGTGAAGCGGAGGTCGTGTTGGCGCAGGGGGCGACGACGGCTGAAGCGTGTCGCCGGATCGGCGTTACGGAACAGACCTATTATCGGTGGCGTAAGGAATATGGCGGTCTGAAGACCGACCAGGCGCGGCGGATGAAGGACTTGGAGAAAGAGAATGCGCGGCTTCGGCGTGCGATATCGGACCTGACGCTGGACAAGCTGATATTGCAGGAGGCTGCCCGGGGAAACTTCTGAGCCCCGCGCGCCGAAGGCGCTGTATCGATCACATCAGAATGATGATGCCGGTGTCTGAGCGGCGGCTGTGCCGTGTGCTCGGGCAACATCGATCGACACAGCGCAAGGCGCCCCGCGGGGCGAACGACGAAGCAGCTCTGACCGAGGACATCATTGCGCTGGCCCGGCAATATGGTCGTTATGGCTATCGCCGGGTGACGGCGTTGCTGCGCGATGCGGGGTGGCATGTGAACCGCAAGCGGGTCGAGCGCATCTGGCGGCGCGAGGGGCTGAAGGTACCGCAAAGGCAGCCGAAGCGCGGGCGGCTCTGGCTGAACGACGGATCGTGCATCCGGCTTCGGCCCGAGTATCCCGGCCATGTCTGGTCCTACGACTTCGTCGAAGGGCGGACCCACGATGGTCGCAAATACCGGATCCTTTCGATCATCGACGAGGCGAGCCGGGAGTGCCTGGCGTTGCCGGTGGCACGCAAGCTCAGGAGCGATGACGTTCTGGCGGCGCTCGCCGAGCTGTTCGTCACGCGTGGGCCACCAGCGCACATACGGTCCGACAATGGCCCGGAGTTTATCGCGACGGCGGTGCAGCAATGGCTCGCCCAGATCGGCGTGAAGACGCTGTATATCACGCCCGGATCACCATGGGAGAATGGCTATTGCGAGAGCTTCAACGGATCGCTGCGTGATGAACTGCTCAACGGCGAAATCTTCTACTCGCTCGCCGAGGCCCGGATCCTGATCGAGGCCTGGCGGCGACATTACAACACCGTCCGGCCGCACAGCTCGCTGGGATACCGACCACCCGCGCCGGAGGCCGTTCCATCGCCAGTGTCGCCCTCCGGTTCCGCTTCGCTCCACCTACGGCCGACACTGGCGATGGAGGCGTCAATGCACTAACATATAGCCCGGACCACTCGGTGGGGGCCGGTCACATGAAATCTATCGCGATAATTTTGAATCAGACTCTTAGACGAGCACATCGGCGACCTGTCGCGCTACGCGCACCTACTTGCAGCGAAGTCGAACGGACGGCTCAAGAAGTTCTACGGCTATCTGGTCGGAGATACGCTCGATCCGCTGGGAATGATCGGCTGGAAGAAGTTCGCGTCCGGTCGCAGCTTCTTCCACACTAGCGCTCTAGAAGATCCGGACACCGGACGCATGCTGGGCGAGCTGTACGCCGAAACCCTCCTTTACGAGGACATCGTGGATCGGGCGAGCAAGCGTATCGGGGTGTACCGGGAAAAGCTACAGATCGACTTCTCAAAGAAGTAGCATGTCGTCCACTTCCAACAAGCGATGTGATCTATGAAGCCCAGGCAAGCCGAAAATACCGGTGTGCCGCGACTACCGTCCGACGGGGAGCTCGACGCCGTGGTCGCAAATCTCCAGCGCTCGGTCCAAGAGTGGGCCTCCCGGCACGAACTCTGGTTTGACTGCGGCTTCCAGTCCTACGCGGAACGGATCGACGGAGAACCCGGAAACACGCCCGTCGTCACGATCCTCCACTTCGACGGCGACCTAGGCCGAGCGCTCGACGGCGAATTCGATGGCCTCGACGTCGAATTCCACGAGCTGCTCGAGCGCCATGGCTTCTGGTATGAGCGAAACGACGCTGTCAGCGCACACATATATCCCGCGGACGAAAGCCCGCTGCTCCAGCCGTTCCTCGACCAGGCGAACTGGCAGTGGGTCTGCAGCCTCGTCCAGCAGGACGTGGCAGACGTTTACGAGGAGCTGTACTCTCATTTCGCGAAGCGTCCGGCTGATCTCGAGCGCCTGACATGGAGAGAGTATGAGATACTTCTCTTCAGGATCTTCCAGAGCCAGGGGTTCGCCTGTGAACTCGGCCCAGGCACTAACGACGGTGGCGTCGACATTCGGATCCTGCAGCGTGATCCGCTTGGCGACATATTAACCCTCGTCCAGGCCAAGCACTACGCGCCAAAGAATAAGATCGGCCTCTCCGCCGTAGCGGCACTTCACGGTGTCGCTGATGTAGAGGCCGCGCAGAGAAGCATCTTCGTCACGACCTCCGACTATCTGCCGTCAGCGCGAAAATTCGCCAGCAGAACCAAGATCCCGATGACGCTCGCGACGTCCGAGCATGTGCGGGACTGGTGCCGGAACGCGAGCGACGGGATCATCCGCGACAAATCTAAGCTGATCTCGCCCGAAACGGTCTCACGTTTGATCCAGGACCTAGCAGCGAACGATCCCCGCATCGTTCAAGCGAATACAGGCTACTCGGCAATCATGAACCAATTCGCGATCGTGCTGAAGCAGACTAAGCACGCGGCGCTTCTGATGGCCATACCCGCTCGAACGATATCGGACGATGGCTATGGCCAGAGGGGTCTGGAAGTTCCCGACATTGGTCCCGCCTGCCTTGATCGACTTACGGCGGAAACGGTCTTTCGTGCAAAGCGATCCGTTCGCAACGGCGAAGTCAGCTACTGGACGGGTAGCACCCTGTTCTCGCCTTGGAACGGGGTGCCAGCCTACTTCGACCTCTGCGATTGAGGCGGCCAAGACCGTTCGATTCCCGCACGCCGCTTGTGTGACAAAATGACCGGAGGGTGTAAGCGACCCGAATGACGGATTTCAGCAAAAGCTGACGCTCATATTCACGATGTTGAATGTCTTGACCTGGTCGGTCCCTTCAATTCCAACCATTCCAGCGGCCTGGCCGGTAGCGTCAGTGGACGCGCTTGACAGCGAGCACTATCCTAAGCCGCCATGTTTCACCTCCTCTGCACCAAGAAACTGCTAGATCGGATCAAACCCGAGATCGCTGAGCCCGGACAAAGCGACACCGCGCTGGGCAATTGGTATGCCACGGTGCTGTTCTGGAAGCCGCAAGTCGCTTTGCTGGTTTCTGAGCGCACGCTGCTTCCCGTGCTTATGCCGCTAGCCCCAGCGGCCACGCTTGCTCGACGGTTCCCGGCACATTTGGCGCTGGTTCTGAAGGAGCACGGCGTCCCAAGCGAATTCGTCGCTCAGGAAATCTGGCGGATGGACAAGGTCCAGTACGCAAAGACTGCGAACCGGAGCGTCGTGGGCATCATCAATGAGTTCGTCAAGCAGACCGAATTCTGGCTGGCCGCTTATGCCTATGAGCCTGATCCGAAATTAAGTTGAGTGGTGCCAGCGGGTTAGCTTGACGCGAGCCCAAGTCGCTGATTCACGGGGTTTTGCAACAAACTTCGGGAGTTCAACGATGTGGACCGACACCACCCGGGCGCAGTATGCCCGTGCCGACCTGGCTTTGCCAAGCGATTTGACCGATGCGGAATGGGCCGTGCTGGAGCCGTTACTTCCGGGCCCTTGCTGTGTAGGGCGACCGCGCAAATGGCCGCTGCGGCGGATCATCGAGGCGATCCTGTATCTGCTGCGCGGTGGGCTGCCCTGGCGGATGTTGCCGCCCTGCTTTCCTCCGGTCTCGACGGTGCGGCGCTGGTTCTATCTGTGGCGCGACAATGGTCTGTGGCTCTCGCTCAATCACGCCCTGCTGCTGATCGGGCGGGAAGCCCTCGGGCGCGAGGCTTCTCCGAGCGCTGGGGTCATCGACAGCCAAAGCGTGAAAACCACGGAAAGCGGCGGGCCTTGCGGCTATGACGCAGGCAAGAAGATCAAGGGCCGCAAGCGACACATCGTGACCGACACCGAGGGCAATCTCGTTCATGCCGTGATCCACACCGCTGACGTGCAGGATCGCGATGGCGCGCCGTTTGTTCTGGCCGAGATCATCCGCCGTCACCCTTGGCTCAGGCACATCTTCGCCGATGGCGGCTATGCTGGCGACAAGCTTCGCCAGGCGCTGCGCAAGATCGGGAAGTGGACGGTCGAGATCATCAAGCGATCCGACCATGCCAAGGGCTTCGAGGTCCTGCCCAGACGCTGGGTGGTCGAGCGGACCTTTGCGTGGCTCGGTCGCAACCGCCGCCTCGCCAAAGACTTCGAGCAGACCATCGCATCGGCAACCGCGTGGCTGTTCATCGCCTCAATTCAGCTCTTCGTCCGCCGTATCGCAAGAGCATGAAATCTATCGCGATAATTTTGAATCAGACTCTATGAAAAGGGTGATGATGACGACCTCCTAGCGATTTCCGCCAAGCTAGCGGAGACACCGTGTGGACCGCTGTACAAGGGTCCGGTTTCGCCGGACAAAGCCCTTCATGAACTCGTGAAGGCTGGTGCGCAGACATGAGTCTGCTGGCCGGCAACTGTGCTCGGAGATCCTACAGCACTCCGCTGGAAGCCCAACTCATGCGGTCAGACAGGATCGATGGGCAAATCGACGATGCGGAAAACAGCTCCCGAACCGGCATCGCGGACAAGGTCAACCCGCTCGCCATCCCAGTGATAGTCGAGGTGGCGCCCCTGCAAAGGATTTGACGCGCAGTCCGGGTAGAAGAGTGCGACGCACTCCCCGCCAGGATGTCGGATGCTCGGGTAGACAATGCCGTCGGATTCCGCACCCCTGAGATTCGCAGCCAGAGCTTGGGATGCTGCGTAACTTTCAGGATCCAGGGCCGGCGCGAGTTCTACATCTCTGAGATCATGGAGGTCAGCATCGACTGACATAACGATCTCCCGGAACTGCGAGGTCCAGCCAGGCGCTTCCTTTGTCCGTGCCATGAAGCGGGCATGGTGGTGGATCGTCTCGAACAACGCGGTTTCAAACCGGTCCCCGACATAGAGAACACCATAGCTGCCATCGGTAAATCGGCTCGGCCGGTCAGTGCTGACATGAGTGAATGGCGCCATGAGGTAGGATGCCCCATTGCCGCCGACGCGTCGGTCGACTGGAACGAGGTCGAGATTGCCAATCGTCGCCATGATGCGGGGATTGGTCTTCTGCTCTGCCGAGATCAGCAGCGGCCAGTCGGCTGGATCAGCGATGTCCTCGAACAGGTCGATCGGCGGAAAGGCGCTGCGGATGATCCTGACAGCGCCCCTCCACTCAACTCGAGAAACCGGGACATCCGCGGTTTTGCTCACCAGCCACCACGCTCGGCGTCGAGGTAGCGACGCACCCGCATGATGTCGGTGAGTTCGCCTCCGAGCATCACATCGAGCGCACTGGCTCCACCGAACGCGTCATTGGCTGCCCTGATCCAGGCATATCCCCGCGTCGCCTCCGAGTAGATGGTCCGGAGCGCCTTGTGGATGCCCATCAGGTTAGAAAGACGAGCGCGTCCGTCGCGCGAAACGCGCCCGGCACCTTCAGCCTTCCAGCGGCGATAGGAGCGCAATGGCATGTCGAGCAGCGTTGCCGCCTGGTCGTCGGTCAGCTCCCATTTGCCGAACAGATTGAGGACTGCCCGGAACATGGCAGCTGCCTCATCCTGGGTAATCGGATCGGGACGGAAAGCGGTAACGGCAGTATCAACGGGTTGTAGAGCCAGCATGGCGATTCTCCATATGGCATCATATACGCCGATTAATGCCATTTGGCAACCGTCTATGCGGATGATGCCAATCTGGCAACCACGCTCGCCGCGCCATCGATCGGCACGAACAGCCGCGTCTGGTAGCGGATGATTTCCGAGAAGCAGCCTTGGGCCTTGTACCAGTCAAGGCGGGCAACGCTCCATCCGGTAAGTTCAATTCGCTGTGAGCCATTGACCAGACTGCGCTTGACCATGAGCTGCTCGCGGCCAATGAATTCCATGGCTCGGCCAGTCGCCAGAACAGTCTGGACGATGTCGTCGGCTGACAGCGCTTGCTCGCGTTCGAGACCCAGCGCCCGGCACAGTTCCGGAACGCAATGGACCGGAACCTCCCGGCCAAGCAGCGAGCGGCCATCCGCTGCCGATATGCGACTGACCCTCACGAAATCGGACGGGAGCTTGTCCCAGACCGGCAGCAGAAGGCCCGTCGCAAGATAGAGGCGCTCGCGCTTGTGGCTGGTCCGCGCTTCCTCAACTTCGGCTGCCCAGGCTTCGCGGAAAGCGTCGACGGAGATTCCCTCCCAGCTGCTCTCAGCCAGCTGATCCTCGGTGATGTGGCTGCGCTTCAGCGGACGCAGCAATTCGAAGCGGGACACGCGCGTGCCATCATCGGCAAGAATGCTGCGGGCGGGTACGAGCAAGCCAACCCGGCCTGAACGCGCGTTCCGAACAGGTTGCTGCCGTTGCCCGGCGAGGCCGTAGAGCTCTTCGAGCCTCTTCAGCGTCAGCGGCTTCAGGGCCCGGGCGATTTCCAGTTCCAGCAGATGGGTGGTCGCGCCCGACGCCGGATCCGTGCGCAGCAGCGTGTCCGACAGGACCGTGAAGTCCTCGACCGCGATGGTCTCAAGGCCGAGATCGAGCGTGCCGGCCTGACGCGCGGCATCAATCCGCGCGTCAACCAGCCCCATGAACTCATCGAAGATCGCGTTCTGTAAGGCGATGGGAAGTGCGAGGATGCGATTGAGCCAGCGCTGGATCGACGGCAGGTCATCGACCATCGACCCGTCGGGTGCTTCAATCCTGAGGCCTGTCAGGTCCTGAAATCGCCCGAGGCTGACCGCATCGAGCTTGCCGATGAACAACAAGCCGAACCAGCGGTGGAGCGCCTCCTTGACGTAGATGCTCTCGAGATTGTCGGCCGGATCGAACAGGTTCTGTCCGCCGGTCTGGCGCTGCCCGCGCGTCAGGGCCCCGAGGCTGTCGAGCCGCCGCGCGATCGTCGAGATGAAGCGGCGCTCGCCGCGGACATCGGTCGTCACCGGCTTGAATAGCGGCGCTGATGCCTGATTGGTGCGATTGGTCCGTCCGAGCCCCTGGATTGCGGCGTCAGCCCGCCATCCTGGCTCGAGCAGGAAATGAACGCGGCGGGCCTGGTTCTTGGCTGCGAGATCGGCATGGTAGCTGCGCCCCGTTCCCCCGGCGTCGGAAAAGACGAGGATGCGCTTGCTGCCATCCATGAAGGCCTGGGTTTCAGCGACGTTCGCGCGCGGCGATCGGGATTGGAGTTTCTGATGGCCATCGCCGCCAATGATCAGCCGCCGCGTACGGCCGGTCACTTCCGCCACCTGATCGACGCCGAAGCGTTCGATGATGGCGTCAAGCGCAGTCGCGATGGGCGGCAAGGCGCAGAGCTGCTCGATCATCCGGTTGCGGGCGGCGAGTGCCGATCGGCATAGTACTGGCGCGCCTTGCTCATCGCTCATCGGTTCTGAGCGAGGATTGCCGTTTTCATCGGTGAAGACCGCCATCAGCCGGACAGGAAAGCTCTTGGCGAGGTAATCGATCACATATTCCCGCGGGGACAGATCGATCTCCAGCGCTTCGCGCTCCTCATCAGAGAGGTCGGCAAGCCGACGATTGAGCATGGCTTCTGCGGTCGAGACCAGCTGGACGACCACGGCGTTCCCCTCGCCAATCGCTGCGTCGATAGCTGGTAACAGGCTGGGCAGCTTCATCGACAGAAGCAGCTGCGCGAAGAAGCGCTGCTTGGTTCCCTCGAAGATCGAGAGCGCTGCGGACTTGGCACCGGAATTGAGCGTCCCGCCGGTTTCGCTATCGACGATCCGCGTGGCTTCCAGCGCTTCTCGGAGGTTGGCGTGAATGATCGCCCAGGCCTCGGCATAGGCGTCATAGACCGCAATCTGATCCTCGCTCAGGCGATGCTCGAGGATTTCGTATTCGACGCCGGCGAAGGACAATGCGCGCGCGGTGTAGAGGCCGAGCGACTTGAGGTCCCGCGCAACCAGTTCCATCGCTGCGATCCCGCCGTCACGAATGTCGGCGACGAACGCCTCGCGATTGGCGAAGGCTGTCTCCGGACCCCACAGGCCAAGGCGCGTGGCATAGGCCAGATTGTTGACGTCTGATGCACCTGTTGCCGAGGCGTAGAGCACGCGTGCCCGCGGCAGGAGGTTCTGCAGGCGCACGCCAGCGATACCCTGCTCCGATCCCTTGACCTTGCCTCGCGATCCTTCGCCGCCAGCAGCATTGGCCATGGCGTGCGCCTCGTCGAACACGATCACGCCGTCGAAGTCATCACCCGCCCAGGCGAGGATCTGGTCGAGGCGGGTCGCATCGTTTCGGCCCGACCGCAGGGTCGGGTAGGTCACGAAGAGAATGCCATCGCGCATGGCGATGGGGGTGCCGAGCTTCCAGGATGCGAGCGGCTGGATGTCGATCGGGAGGCCACCCAGCGCAGCCCAGTCGCGCCGGGCATCTTCGAGCAGCGCCTCGTTCTTCGAGATCCAGATATGGCGGCGCTCCCCGCGCACCCAGCGATCGAGGATGACGCTGGCAACCTGACGGCCCTTCCCGGCGCCCGTTCCGTCCCCGAGGAAATAGCCCAGGCGGTACGTCTGGCCTTCCGCAGATGCCTTGAGCGAACAGCCCTTGTCCTCGGGCTCGAACCGACCGGGTAGATCGCGCGCATGGGCGCTAGCCGCGTAGATCAGTGTCTCTGCCTGGGCGGCCGACAGCAGTCCCTTGGCAATCATTCCGTCGGGCAGCTGGGGCACAGCTTCGGGAATCGGTGCGGCGATCGACCCCATGGCGACGGACTCAACGAGCGGCGTTGGATGTTCCGCCGCGCCATCGATCACGATTCTGCTCGGACGATAGGGCAGATAGTGGCCGACCTGAGGGGCAAGCGGCGAAGGGGTTTCGAGGGTCTGGTACGTGAGCGACCCGATGGCGGATGCTGCAGGAGTGATTCTGGTCGGTGTCGGCAGTGGCCTGCGCGGCGCGGCCACCAGGCGAAACGGCGCACGAGCCGGGAGGCTCGATTGCTCGGGAACAGCCTCCAAGCTGCCGCGAGCCGGCAGAGCCTCGACAAGATCGACCAGCTGGCGAAAGTCGTTTGTGCGGATAGCGACAGGCTCATGGGAGTCGTCCACCTTGTCGAACACCAACAGCCGCGTGGTTATGCCGGTGCCCTGCCTGACGAACGCGCGTTCGACGGCGGCATTGAGCCGCAGCGAAACTGGCCCCTTCAGACCCGCCAGAAACCTCGCGCAATCGAACCATTCGGGCATGATTGCGAAAAGCCGACCGCCGGACGCCAGACGGTTCCAGGCCGACCTCAGGTGGCGCGAGCCGGTGCGACTATCGTGCCCTCGCTCGATGCCGTGCGAATAGGGAGGGTTCATCAACACGACGCTTGGGGTGATGGCGGGATCAAGCAGTTCGTCGATCAGCTCAGCGTCATGACCGGCCACTCGGGCAGCCGGGAACAGGGCATTCAGGCAGTCGCGGCGGAGCGGCGAGATTTCGTTGAGGGCAAGGCGCGAGCCGGCCTTGGCGGCCCAGACCGCGAGCATGCCCGTTCCGGCCGAGGGTTCCAGCACAAGCTCGCCAGTGGCCAGCGCGCAAGCTCGGGCAGCAAGCCAGGCAAGGCGCGGCGGCGTCGCAAACTGCTGCCATTCGATCTGCTCGTCGCTGCGATTGGTCTGGGTCGGCAGTCGGGCATCGAGGGAGCAGAAGAACTGTTCCGCCTCGTCGATCGACGCCGAGAGCAGAATCTGATCCGCTGCTCGCAGGTATTGAACCTGTGCCAGCTCGGTGGCTGCATGGGCGTCACGAACTGACCAACGCCCGAGAGCATCGCTCCCCCCGAAGTGCTCTGTCATGATGCGCGTGACGTCGCTGCGTGAAAGCGCGCGGCCTGCCGCCAGCTCAGAAGCCATGGTCTGGGCCGCCATCACAACAACGGGCGGTGATGGGTCATCGAATGCAAAGGCGAGGGAAGAATTGGACATGGGAACCTCCTGACGAGGTCCTGCGGCGGGCAGGCCTCAATCAGCCAAAGGCCCCCTCCCCTCTGCCCGATAGATCAGGTTTTTGGGCAAGCCGCGACTGCAGCTCATCGTTCCAGTCAAAACCAGGCGAGGCCGGTGCTCGCGAGTGGATGACACGATTAGGCGTAGCATAGGCCTTCAGCGCTCGCTCCTCGGCGAGAGCGCCTCCGGCATCATTGTCGATGAACAGGTAGAGCTCGCGCACGCTCTCCGGGATCGAAACCAGACCGAACCGCTCGTTTCCAAGCGTCGCCCAGCACGGGATCCCGAAGAGCTGCATGGCTGACAGGGCGCTCTCGATACCTTCGGCAAGACCCAGACGCCCCTGCACTGCCGGCGCAAGTCTGACGGCACCACAGCCAAGGGTGCCAAGCGCACGCTTGGGCCGCTCGAAACCGGCCAGCTTGCCGCTCGCCACGTCGAGAAATGTCCTATGTACTGCGATAACGCCAATGTCAGTCGTGACTGCGGCCAGCATCGCAGGGAGAAACTTAACTGCCCCGCGTGGCCCGAGCGGCGTACGTTCAAGGTAGCGGAACTGGTCAGATGCGCGCTGGAGACCGCGCTGTCCGAGATATCGTTCGACCGGGCTGTCGGAGATCGCCGAAGCCGATTGCCACAAGCGTCGCGCATTGGGACTGAAGTCACTCTGATTTTGCCGATCAGCTGTTCCAGGGCCAGAACCATCAAAGAGCTCTCGGCTGCGAACGCCCTGGCGATCCAATGCAGCAATGACGTCCTCATTCGAACATCCGGCGAAGCAATGGAACAGGATGGCCTTTCGCCCCAAGGTCACGCTGAGCGACGGTGTGCGGTCGTCGTGGGCAGGACAGCAGCACATGCCCTTGCCCTGGCGCCATGTTCCCTTGAGGCGTACGATAATCGTGCGGGCACGGCGTTCGAGTTGATGACTTTTCTCTAGCTGGGGCATCGACCTACTCCGGTTGAGGTGCCCTCCCCGTGCAGCCTCCGCTCTGCACCAGCGCCAAAGCATTTTCCTACATCGTTTGTTCTTTATATGTTCTCACTCGATTCGGCTATAGAAGGATCGAGAAATGACAATAAAAGCTCTCTTGATCGGTGGCATTGCCATCGCATCAGCCATGCCTGCCAATGCCCAAGAACTGCCAATGCCAGATTTACCAGAGCAACATGCCGGTCCTTCAGGCGGCTTTCGGATTGCCGAAGCATCGAACGGATTTCAGTTGGTCGAGCATGGGTTCTGGCAATCCGCGCAAGCCGCCCCAGCACCAAGTTCGAGCGTTGCAGAAAATGGACGGGTCAACCTGCCGCACAGATACGAGCCCAAGGCCAAAACTGCCGCATCCGGGTTTCGGCGGGCGAGCTACCTGCCCCACGTTTATGCGGCGGAAGCGAAGTATTCATTGCCTACCGGCCTGCTCGACGCGCTCGTCTGGACGGAATCCCGCTATAACCCCCTTGCTGTCAGCCCGGCAGGCGCTGCGGGCCTTGGCCAGCTGATGCCAGCAACGGCAAAGGAACTTGGCGTCTTCAATCGCTTTGACCCCATGGCCAATATCTTCGGCGCGGCGCGGTATCTGAGGCAGATGCTCGACAGGTTCGGCGTGGTTCACCTCGCTGTCGCAGCCTACAATGCCGGTCCAGGTGCAGTCGAACGCGCGGGCGGGATACCGCGGAATGGCGAAACGCCCGGATATGTCCGCGACGTCCTTCGCTATTGGCGCTTTTAGCGGTTTATCCGCAAGTTAGCCGAAACAGAGGAAATCGACGGATTGTTGCCGGGCTGGACCATTTTGCAGGCAAGCGACTGCACGGGAGTTTAGCCGCTTTTGGCCTCGACGGGGTACTTGGCTACAATCTGCATTACCTCCTTGCCCCACAACGCCAACGCCTCGCGCTTCTCGTTGGTATACTGGTGTCGGTGATAAACCCCCGCCACACCGGCCATAGCTGATCCTGACTGGTGATTGAGGACCGCTTCAGAAACCACCAGAGGTATGCCGAGACGCTGGAGGCCAGTTGCCACCGTCCGCCGAATGTCATGCATTGTGAAGTGACCGGCTTCGTAGCCGAGCTTCTCGTCCACGCTTGCTCTGATCCGCTTCCATGCTTTCGAGAGGCCGCTAACGCTGTTCGTGCTGGTGACCTTCGATGCCAACAGAATCTGGGATTGCTTGTGAGCATCGTCAGGATCGATCCCTGCGGCCACGAAGACCTCTGTGACTACTGCAAGGGCCTGCGCGGATAGCGGCACCACATTCGCTTTGCCATTTTTCGCTCGGTCGCCTGGGACGGTCCAAACCTTCGCCTTGAAATCGAACTCGTCGCAAGCTGCATCGAGCACTTCACCCCGGCGTTGAGCCGTAAGGACAAGCATCTGCACAAGGTGACCGAATGGATAGCCATCCTCGACCGCAGATTGCCATAGCGCCGCGAGTTCTCGGTCGCTGAGTACGCGATCACGAGGTTCATTGCGTTTCGGACGCCACGCGTCCCGGCAGGGATTGGCGGGCATATGCTCGAGTCTGGTGAGTGCCCAAGTGTAGAAGGTCGAAAGATGGCGATAGACGATCCGCGCCATCGTCAGGGTTTCCTTGCCCCGCTCGAATGCGATCTTCTCAACAAAGCGGCTCACGTCACCTCGGGTAATGGAGTCCGCGAGGCGGTCTCCCAGCTCGGGCTCAATGTACTTTCGGAAGACCCGATCGAACTCCCTTGCGCTGCGCTTTTTGCCCTCGATCTGCTGGGACAGATACGTCTCGTAGAGCTCGGCGACCGTACCGACGCCCTTTGCCCCTTTCCTCTTAGCACCCGGCTTCCTGGCAATGCTCTTGCCCTGCTCGACATCGACCAGCAGATCTCGCGCCTTCTTACGCGCATGAGCGAGGGTAAAACTCGGACCATGGCGTCCGATGGTCACATTCAACCACTTGCCCTGAACCCGCTTGCGCAGAATGTACGTCTTGATACCACTGGCACCCATGCGGAGCCTCAGGCCGGGGACGATACCATCGGCCAGCTCAACCTGACCAGCCGCCGGCGCCTTGAGCCCTGCGATCTTCGCGTCCGTCAAACCTACTTTGTTCGCCATATGTACCTGCTACCTTAGGTAGCTTTTTGTAGTGGATACTGGTGAACATTTCAAGAACAATGCGGACTGTGAATCGCAGATTTCCGCCATTTTCGGACACATGCGGACGCGCTAGGACCCTCTGATCATGGCTCTTAATCAGCGGGTCCTAGGTTCGAGCCCTAGTGCGTCCACCATTTATTCTTCAATATAATCAGTAACTTAGGTCAGTCCCGGCCACGAGCTTGAGCCTTGGCGGCTCCGAACTGTGACCATTTTTGTGACCTTCGGCCGAACCCCCGGCTGGCGGATTTCCGCCGGTCCGAGGTGTGACCGAAAACGTCAGCTGGTCGGCATAGGGCTGGAGATGCTTCACCGACATATGGGCATAGCGCCGCACCATCGATTCGGACTTCCACCCGCCCAGCTCCTGAAGCACCCAGGTGGGCACGTCATTCTGCCGAAGCCAGCTTGCCCATGTATGGCGAAGATCGTGCCAACGAAAGTCGGTGATCCCTGCCCGCACGAGCGCCGCACGCCACGTCTTGGTATTCACCTGGCCGAGCGCGCGGCCCTTGAAGGTGAACACATATTCGTGCTGGATCGCCATCCTCCGCTCGAGCACCGCGATGGCGAGATCGTTGAGCGGTACGCCCAGTGCTTCGCCATTCTTGGTGTCGCCGTGCCCGATCGTGACGATGCGGCGGGACAAGTCGACCTGCTCCCAGTGATCTTCCCCCGGTTGCGCGGACACCGATGAACGGCTCATTGGAGCGAGGAGGTGTAAGATGGCGAAGGTTGGGAAGCGATATTTCACAGACGAGTTCAAGCGCGAGGCTGTGACGCTGTGGGAGACGAGCGGTCGGATGCAGACCGACGTTGCGCGTGAGCTGGGGATCATGCCGACGATGTTGAGGCGCTGGCAGCGGGCACTGGAGATCAAGGGGACAGTGCCTGCGGCGAAGCCGCTATCATCGCCGATGGCGTCGCCGGCGGATCAGGCGTCGGAGATTGCCAGGCTGCGCCGCGAACTCGATCGCACGCGCATGGAGCGCGACATTCTGAAAAAAGCGGTCGGCATTTGCGCGGAGATGCCACGGTGAAGTTCCAGTTCATCCGCGCCCATGCTGGCACCTGGCCGGTCAGCGTCATGTGCCGCATGCTCGGTGTGTCGCGCAGCGGCTATTACGATTGGCGCGATCGGCCGCCGAGTATGCGCACGACGGCGAACACCGTGTTGCTCGGCGATATCCGTCGGATCCAGGCGCGGCATTCCGGGCGATACGGCAGTCCCCGGATGCATGCCGCGCTGCGCGCGGAAGGGCGCGGCTGCAGCCGCGGTCGTGTCGAGCGGCTGATGCGCCGCCACGGCATCCGTGCGCTTGCCGGTCGCCGCTTTCGGCCCTCGACGACCGACAGCCGCCATTACCTGCCGATCGCGCCGAACCTGCTCGCGCAGCGCTTCGAAGCCACGGCGCCGAACCGCGTGTGGCTGGCCGATATCAGCTATATCCCGACCGGCGAAGGCTGGCTGTATCTGGCCGCCGTGCTCGATCTGGCGACTCGCAAGATCGTGGGCTGGGCGATGCGGGATCACATGCGCACCGAACTGACGCTCGCTGCGTTGATGATGGCCGCCCAACGGCAGCGACCGCTACGCGGACTCGTGCATCACTCCGATCGCGGATCGCAATATGCCGCCGGGGCTTATGTCGATCAACTCACTGCGATCGGCGCGACCGCGTCGATGAGCCGCACTGGGAACTGTTACGACAACGCGCCGATGGAGAGCTTCTTCCATACGCTGAAGGTCGAACTGGTCCATCAATGCCGCTGGGCAACGCATCTCGAAGCCCGGCAGGCTCTGTTCGGATATATCGAAGGCTATTATAATCGGAACCGCATGCACTCGGCCCTCGGGTATCTCACCCCCGAACAGGCCGAGCAACGCATGACGGGCTAACCCTGGTGTCCGCGCAACCGGGGGAAGATCAGCCCGACAGGGCCTGTCGGCGCCACGTATAAAGCATCCCGCTGCCGACCGCGTGCCGCTGGCACGTCGCCGAGACCGAGCCGTCGGGGCCGAACGCCTCGCGCAGGATCGACAGCTTCTGATCCACCGACCAACGGCGACGACCGCCAACGACCGCGATCCGACTGCTCATACGATCACTCATATGACCACTCACGAGAACACTCGCTCCCGCCGCTCCGGTATCCTCGTTCATCACCGCTCCTCGCAAAGAGCGGCTATCAGCACCCCGCAGCAGCTTCCCGCAAGGCGGTCTTCAGGACACGGTACCCTTGCCAGTAAACAACCGCCACGACATCCGGGTTGCCCGCAACCATTTACGACGAATGATTTGCTCGGTACTTGTCAGATGAGTCTGGCATTAGCGGGCAACCGAACATTTCCACACGGTCGGATTCGGTCACAACTACGAATCCCGCTTCTTGGGCAACGGTAAGAAATGGGGGCCGTAGCCCCCACCTTATTTGGTGCAATCAAGTTGCTTGTTAACAACCGGACCGCGATTTCTGAAGGATTCAGTCCATCAGGAATCGCGGCTGATGTCAAGAGGTTCAGAAATCGCCGGTCCGATTGCAGCCTACTCCATTTATCAGTCGCCAACGCCACCATGCCACGCCTGGCCCGTGATCGGAAGTGATTTAAATGGAGTAGGGAGTTTTAACTTCGATTGACCTGTGGTAAAAAGCCCTTGTCGTGTCCGATTCGGGCTGCAGCTGGTGGAGCCTGGAAGGGTCGAGCCGACGCTCGCCCCTTCCCTTGCGGATGGAAGCTGAGGGAGGGAATCGTATATGACAACGCGTCTCGGCCTCGACATCGGCACCAACAGCATCGGCTGGTGCCTCTATGACGGCGACAGCATCCGCGACATCGGCGTGCGCATCTTTTCGGACGGGCGCGAGCCGTCGAAGCTCGCCGTTTCCGGGTCCGGCACGCCGCTGGCGGTCAAACGGCGGGAGGCGCGCGGCGCAAGGCGGCGGCGGGACCGCTATATCGGGCGGCGTTCCGCCATGCTGCGGGAATTGCGTCGGCACGGACTGCTGCCAGCCGATCCCGAACTGGCCAGGGCGCTGGAGACGCAAGACCCCTATGCGTTGCGTGTTCGCGCGCTCGACGAGAAGCTGGAACCTCACCAGATCGGGCGCGCGCTGTTCCATCTCAACCAGCGGCGCGGTTTCAAATCCAACCGCAAGGCGGAGCGCACGTCGAAAGCCGGCGAGGATGGCAAGATCGCCACGGCCACCAGGCTGCTTGACGAGGACATGCGGCGACTGGGTGCGCGAACCCTGGGCGAGTTTCTGGTCAAGCGCGATCATGAATCGAATGGCACGATGGGCAAGCGCGTCAGGATGCGCGCCGACAGCAAGGCTTATGACTTCTATCCGGACCGTCGGCATGTGCTGGACGAGTTCCGCGCTATCTGGGATGCGCAAAAGGCCTGGTATCCAGACCTGCTGACGCCGCAGGCATGGAACGGCATTTACCGTGTGATCGAATATCAACGACCGCTGAAGCCACAGATTGTCGGTCCTTGCACCTTCGCAGGAATCAACGGCGTGCCGACGGACGAGAAGCGCCTGCCCAAGGCGCATCCGCTGTTCCAGCAGCGCCGCCTGTATGAGGAGGTCAACCAGCTCAGGGTGGTTGCACCGGGTGCAGCCGGGCGCCCGTTGACGCTCGATGAGCGCGACGCCCTGATCCTGAAGTTGCAGGACAAGAAGTCGGTTTCTTTCGACACGCTGGGCAAGACGCTGAAACTCAAGGACGGCGAACGGTTCAACAAGGAAGGCGAAAACCGCAAGGCGCTGGATGGTGACGAGGTGCGCGCCGAACTTTCGCACAAGAAACTGTTTGGTCCGCGCTGGTTTCATTTCAGCGCCGAAGAACAATGGACGATCATCGAACGGCTGCTCGAAGAGGAGGACAGCGACACCCTGCTGACCTGGCTGAAAAGCGAATATGGGCTGGACGACGAAACCGCGCTGGCTGTCGCCAACGCGAAACTGCCCGAAGGGCATGGGCGCTTTGGACTGACGGCGACAAAAGCGCTGCTCAAAGAATATAAGGCTGATGTCTGCACCTACGCCGAAGCCGCGAAACGGGCTGGATTTCATCACAGCGATTTCCGGACTGGGGAAGCGTTCGACCAACTCCCTTACTATGGTGAAATCCTCTCGCGCGAGATCGCGCCGGGCAAGCCTGAATATGGCGACGCGAATGAACGCCGGTTCGGCAAGATCACCAATCCCACCGTCCATATCGGGCTGAACCAGCTGGCCAGACTGGTGAGCGCGATCATCCGGGTCCACGGAAAGCCCGACCAGATCTTCGTCGAACTGGCGCGCGAACTGAAGCTCAACGAAAAGGAGAAGGTCGCCTATAATCGGCAACTCAAGGAGAACACCGATGCCGCACGCGACCGTGGCGCGAAGCTGGGCACGATGGGCGTCCGCGATACCGGGCGCAACCGACTGATCCTGCGGTTGTGGACGGAACTGAACCCCAAGGACGTCCTCAATCGCCGCTGCCCCTATTGCGGGGAGAATATCGGCCAGGCGCATATCCGGAACAACGATGTCGAGATCGACCACATCGTTCCATATTCCCAAAGCTATGATGACGGCATTGGCAACAAGGTGCTTGTCCATACGTGGTGCAACCGCGAGAAGGGCAGTCAAACCCCCTGGGAGCGCTGGGGCCATGATCCCGACCGATGGTCCATCATCCAGGAGCAGGTTGCGCACCTTCACCGCTCGAAGCAATGGCGCTTCGGCCCGGATGCGCGGGACCGCTATGCGGCGGAGGAAGGCAGCTTCCTGCCCCGGCAACTGGTCGATACCCAATATCTCACCCGTATCGCGGCGAAATATCTGGCCTGCCTCTATCCCGAACGCGGCGAGCGGCATGTGTTCGCCGTTCATGGCGGGATGACCGCGATGTTGCGCCGCCTGTGGGATCTGAACTCCATCCTGCCCGATCATAATTGGGTGGATAATAAGGAAAGCAATGCGCCCAAGAACCGCCTCGATCATCGTCATCACGCGATCGACGCCGCCGTGGTCGGCATCATGACGCCGGCGCTGATCGCGGAGATTGCGAAGGCGGCGGCGCGCGCCGAAAAGCAGAATCTCGACAGGCTGTTTGAAGATTTGCCTATGCCGTGGGCGCGGCATCCGAACGATCGCCGTTTCCGCGACGAACTGCGTGAGAAGATTCTGGCCGCGACCGTGAGTCACAAGGCGGATCACGGCCGCCGGGGCAAGCCCGAACCGGGGCGCGACATCACGGCCGGCAAATTGCACAACGACACGGCTTATGGCTTCACCGGCCTGATCAGCGATACGGGCCTGCCGGTCGTTGTCCACCGCGTTCCGCTCGCCAGCCTGACGCCCAAGGACATCGCCGATCCGGATCGCATTCCCGATACCGCTCTGCGCGACGCATTATGGCAGGCAACGCGCGATGTTGCGGGCAAGGAGTTCGAGAAGGCCTTGCTCGACTTTTCCCGCACTCATCCGCACTTCAGGGGCATTCGCCGGGTGAGAGTTCGGGAGGGACTCACGCTCATTCCGATCAGAGATCGAACAGGCAAGCCCTACAAGGGCTATCTGGGCGATTCCAATGCGCGCTATAATGTCTGGCAGATGCCGGACGGCCGATGGGTCCATCAGGTTATCTCGACATTCGATCTTCACCAGCCGGGCTTTATCGAACAGCGCCCTCACCCGGCAGCGAAGAAAGTGCTGAGCCTCAGGCAGAATGATCTGATCGCGATTGAGCGTGATGGCGGGCCTCGCCAGATTATGCGGGTACAGAAATACGGACAAAACGGCCAGATTTTCCTGATCGAGCACAACGAAGCGGGAAATATGACCGAGCGCAACAAAAACCCGGATGACCCCTTCAAATTCTATGGGCCGGGGGCATCGGCGCTCAAGAACATGAAAGCCCGCCAGGTTCGCGTCGATGAACTCGGCCGCATTTTCGACCCCGGGCCGCGTTAACCCGTCATTATCCATGATGTGCCAGCCTGCTCTCCCGAAAGGCTGGCCATGGATCGCATTGTCGATATTGCCACAAACGACCTCCATCTCTCTGCTTATCGCGGATTTCTTGTCGTCAGCCTTGATCGGCAGGAACAGGGGCGCGTAGCGCTCGACGATATTCAGGCGGTCATCGTCCATGCCCACGGCGTGACCTGGACGACCAGCCTGGTCGTCGCGCTTGCCGAACGCGGTGCAATCATGGTGCTGTGCGCGGCCAACCATTTGCCGGTGGCGATCATGTCACCCATTGATGGTCATCACGCTCAGGCTGCCAGAATGCGGGCACAATGGGAGGCGCCGCGTCCCCTTTTCAAACAGCTCTGGCAGAAAATCATTGTCTCCAAGATTTCGCTGCAAGCCTCGTTGCTGGCGGCGCAAGGCAGGGATGAAGCCAACGCACTGGCCTTGATGGCACGGCGCGTTCGTTCCGGCGACCCGGATAATCTGGAGGCGCAGGCCGCGCGGAAATACTGGCCCGCCCTGTTCGGGAGCGATTTTCGTCGGGATCAGAATGCCGATGGCCCGAATGCCCTTCTGAACTATGGCTACACGGTCGTGCGATCCTGCGTCGCTAGGTCAATCATCGGCGCGGGGCTTCACCCGGCGATCGGGCTGCACCACCATAGTCGCCTCAACGGCTTTGCATTGGCCGACGATCTGGTCGAGCCGTTCCGACCGCTTGTTGACGCGCTGGTTCTGCGGATGAGCGAGGAAGGCGTCGACGCCGTCACCACGCAAGCGAAACAGCGGCTGGCGCGTCTGATCGGCCATGATCTCCGCTTGGGCGGAGTCGTATCACCCGTGTCCGTGGCAGCCCAGCGACTGGCGCAATCGCTTGCCCGAAGCTTCGAAGAACGCAGATCGGCACTGGCCCTGTTTGACCCACCCGATCCTCTCGATTGGGCCTCGATCGGGCAATCAGTTGCGATCGAAGCATGAACCTGAGCGGATACCGGCTGATGTGGATATTCGTTATGTTCGACCTGCCGGTGGACACCAAGGAACACGCACGCGAAGCGACGAAATTCCGGGAGTTTCTGCTTGATGAAGGCTTTGAAATGAGCCAGTTTTCAATCTATGCTCGGTTTTGCAATGGCAAAGAACATTATGAAACCTACCTGCGGCGAATCGAGGCTCACCTGCCCGAACGCGGAGAGATTCATGTGCTCAACTTTACCGACAAGCAGTACGAGAATATCATCCGGTTCTCGAGCCAACGTCGCCAGCGGCAACGAAAAAATCCCGATCAACTCGCCCTGTTTTGATGATTCGCTGCATTTTTGCAGTGACAGATGGGATCTTTTCCGGTTTCAGTTCAACCAGTTAAGAGCCCATCCGTCATAGCATTTCAGAAATCGCGGTCCAGCTGCAACATATTACTAGGGATAGTGCCAATCCGACTGGTCATAGCATTTCAGAAATCGCGGTCCAGCTGCAACGCAAGTTCGGCCTGCTCGACGGGCAGTGCGGTCATAGCATTTCAGAAATCGCGGTCCAGCTGCAACGGCGTGGCGGGAGCGATGGCGAAAGCCCTGGTCATAGCATTTCAGAAATCGCGGTCCAGCTGCAACGGAAGTCCCGCGTCCCCGGATGGTCCTTCCGTCATAGCATTTCAGAAATCGCGGTCCAGCTGCAACGATGCTATCGCCTGGGATAGCCCTGATGACGTCATAGCATTTCAGAAATCGCGGTCCAGCTGCAACTGGGCCGTCCCGCTGGCACTATCGAGCGCTGTCATAGCATTTCAGAAATCGCGGTCCAGCTGCAACATCTTTCATCCAGAACAGATCGCTGGCCATGTCATAGCATTTCAGAAATCGCGGTCCAGCTGCAACCAGGGCACGCTCAATCCGACGCTATGGGGCGTCATAGCATTTCAGAAATCGCGGTCCAGCTGCAACGTGAAGCCTTGTTCTTTCAAGGCATCGGCTGTCATAGCATTTCAGAAATCGCGGTCCAGCTGCAACAAGCGCAGGTCTTCTACGGCACGCCGGAAGGTCATAGCATTTCAGAAATCGCGGTCCAGCTGCAACGGTGATCGGAACGCCCTCGTTGATCGCGCGGTCATAGCATTTCAGAAATCGCGGTCCAGCTGCAACTCCATCTCGACGATGGATTGTTGGGCGGGAGTGACGTGACCCCCTGGTTTCCACCAGCGGGGATTAGAGCCCAGCAGCTTTGTTGCGCATGAGCGCAGTGTAAGCAATGGCCTGTGCAGCGGAGCCCGAAGGGCGTAGCTGCACAGGCCATTGCTTATGCAGTTCGGCGGCGAACGCCGCCGGTGTCTCATATCCAAGGGCCGAGTGTGGCCGCGCCTGGTTGTAATCTTCGGCCCAGGCCGCGATCACTGTGCGGGCATGATCGAGGTCGAGGAACAGCGTCTCGTTCAGAAGCTCATCGCGCATCCGGCCATTGAAGCTCTCGACATAGCCGTTCTGCATCGGCTTGCCCGGCGCGATATAATGCCACTCGACCCCGACCTCACCGCACCATGCGAGCACCGCGTTCGATGTCAGCTCGGTCCCATTGTCGCTGACGATCATCCCCGGTCTGCCGCGCTCCTCGATCAGATCGCTGAGCTCGCGCACGACCCGGCGCCCGGAGATCGACGTGTCGGGCACCGCGCGCAGGCACTCCCGCGTGACATCGTCCACGATGTTGAGCACCCGGAACCGCCGACCTGACGCCATCTGATCATGCACAAAGTCGAGGCTCCACCGCTGGTTCGGCAGCGCGAGCACCGGTGCGGGCGCCCGCGCACCGATCGCCCGGCGCCGGTTGCGTCTTCGTCGGACCATCAGCCCCTCCTCTCGATACAGGCGCTGGGTCTTCTTCCTGTTGATCATCACGCCCTCCCGGCGCAGCAGGATATGCAGGCGCCGATAACCGAACCGGCGACGCTGCTGCGCCAACTCGCGCAGCTTCTCCCGAACCTCGGCATCGTCGCCACGCTGCGACCGGTAGCGCATGCTCTTCCGATCGGCGCCTGTGACACGGCACGCCCGCCGCTCGCTCATCCCATGGCAAGCCTGGAGATGGGCGACCGCTTCCCGCTGAACGGCGGGCGTCACCATTTTTTTGTGAGAAGATCCTTCAGCGCCGCATTGTCCAGCATCGAGTCCGCAAGCAACCGCTTCAGCTTCGCGTTCTCGTCCTCGAGCGAGCGTAGCCGCTTCGCCTCCGACACCTCAAGGCCGCCATACTTGGCCTTCCAGTTGTAGATCGTTGCTTCCGACACCCCGTGTCGCCGCGCCAGCTCGCCGGTCTTCGCGCCCGCCTCCGCTTCCTTCAACACCCCGATGATCTGCTCTTCCGAAAACCTCAAACGCTTCATCTGTCCGTCCTTCCTTCAAGACCGGACTCTAATCACTGTTGGAGGAAAATCAGGGGGTCACGTCAATCGCGGTCCAGCTGCAACTGATTTTTGTCATGCCGTATATTATTACGGGTCATAGCATTTCAGAAATCGCGGTCCAGCTGCAACAGCGCCCGGCCGATAGCCTCTGCCAGCGCAGTCATAGCATTTCAGAAATCGCGGTCCAGCTGCAACCATAAGCGGGCGTCGGAGAAGCTGCAGGAGTCATAGCATTTCAGAAATCGCGGTCCAGCTGCAACGGACCGGGGATTAGGCCACCGCGCATTCCGTCATAGCATTTCAGAAATCGCGGTCCAGCTGCAACTATGCGAACCAAAGGATTGACCTTGAAAAAGTCATAGCATTTCAGAAATCGCGGTCCAGCTGCAACTGCGCTTGCCGCCGACCTATGGCGTCGGCGTCATAGCATTTCAGAAATCGCGGTCCAGCTGCAACTCATCGAGTCTGTGTCCAACGTCGGTGATCGTCATAGCATTTCAGAAATCGCGGTCCAGCTGCAACGACCGCTGCACACGGTAACCCACCCCCTATGTCATAGCATTTCAGAAATCGCGGTCCAGCTGCAACGCTGCCGACATCAAGTATTATCATGGCGGCGTCATAGCATTTCAGAAATCGCGGTCCAGCTGCAACAGGACGGCTCGTGCTGGGGCTACTACGGCGGTCATAGCATTTCAGAAATCGCGGTCCAGCTGCAACGGCGCATGGCGCGCGGCGATGCGTGGATCAGTCATAGCATTTCAGAAATCGCGGTCCAGCTGCAACCCAGTAATCGCGCCACCATTGAGCGTTGTGTCATAGCATTTCAGAAATCGCGGTCCAGCTGCAACTTACCGCCGCTTTTGACGTTGAAAACATAGGTCATAGCATTTCAGAAATCGCGGTCCAGCTGCAACAACTTGCGCTCGGCTTCGAAAATGCCGTGAGTCATAGCATTTCAGAAATCGCGGTCCAGCTGCAACGCGTGTTGGCCTCTACACTACGCTGCTACAGTCATAGCATTTCAGAAATCGCGGTCCAGCTGCAACACGGCGCACGACATGCCGCCGGTCGATTGCGTCATAGCATTTCAGAAATCGCGGTCCAGCTGCAACGCATTCGGTCACGGCCTCGATCTGCGCGGCGTCATAGCATTTCAGAAATCGCGGTCCAGCTGCAACGAGGGCAGCGACAACAAACCCCAAGACGTCGTCATAGCATTTCAGAAATCGCGGTCCAGCTGCAACGAGACTGGGCGCGATGAGATTTTTTGCGGGTCATAGCATTTCAGAAATCGCGGTCCAGCTGCAACAGCTCATCGCATCGGCCGACCCGACGCTGGGTCATAGCATTTCAGAAATCGCGGTCCAGCTGCAACGCCGCTGATCCTGTGGACATTCAGGCGCAAGTCATAGCATTTCAGAAATCGCGGTCCAGCTGCAACAACGAACGGAATGATCCGGCGTTCGTTAAGGTCATAGCATTTCAGAAATCGCGGTCCAGCTGCAACGTCGAAATCGTCGAGCCAGCCGAACCGAATGTCATAGCATTTCAGAAATCGCGGTCCAGCTGCAACAGACCCGCCGCCTTGCCTCCTCGCCGCTCGGTCATAGCATTTCAGAAATCGCGGTCCAGCTGCAACCAGGCGGAACGGTGCCCTGACTGCGATGGCGTCATAGCATTTCAGAAATCGCGGTCCAGCTGCAACTTAATAGCTAGCGCCGCTGGCGTGGCAGGTGTCATAGCATTTCAGAAATCGCGGTCCAGCTGCAACGATCTCATCGACTGGAAACGCGAGCGAGCAGTCATAGCATTTCAGAAATCGCGGTCCAGCTGCAACACATTTCTAATTGCGTTACCAGTAATGTTAGTCATAGCATTTCAGAAATCGCGGTCCAGCTGCAACGAGGGGTGGGATCAGGTCAGCTGGCGCTTGGTCATAGCATTTCAGAAATCGCGGTCCAGCTGCAACTAACTGGTTCAGTGTGCTACGGCGGACTAGGTCATAGCATTCAGCGCAGGATCGCCGACGAGGTCAGTTCGGTGCCATTGTCGTTGACGACCATATGAGGCTTCCCCCGCAGGCCGATCAGCATCGTCAGTTCCCGGGCAACGGGGATGCCGGACACCCCAGGCGACGATAGCCGAACCGGCGGCGCTCGGTCGGCAGTTCGCGCAGGCGTTGCCGCAGAGCACCGTCATCCGGCCTCGTCGGCTCATATCTGATCACTCGGCGGCTCACGCCCACCAGGCTGCACGCCCGACGCTCGCTCAGCCCGTGATGGTCACGAGCATATGCGACGGCCTCCCGCTTGGCGCCGGGCGTCACCATTTTTTTGATGTCAGATCCTTCAGCACCGCATTGTCACGCATGGCCTCGGCCAGGCGCTTCTTCAGCTTCGCGTTCTTGTCCTCCAGCGCCCGAAGACGCCGCACCTCCGACACTCCACACCCCGAACTTGGCCTTATACTTGTAGAAGGTCGCCGAGCTGACCCCGTGCCGACGGCATACATCCGCCGACGGCACCCCTACCTCATGCTCCTTCAACATCGCGATGATCTGCTCTTCGCTGAACCTGCTTTGCTATATTCTATCCGACTCCTTCGCGTCGGATTCTAATCAAAACGGGTCACATTCCCGGGGATCTGTCACGTCGAACAAAAGACTCAGGGGATTCCCCCATACGACCCGATTATCCCAATGGCCCCGGCTATCGGCGTCACGGCGCCGCGTCGCGCGACGGCGCTCTCGCCCCGCGCCATTTGAAGTGGTCGAACAGCACCCCCGCGAGGGGCGCTGCCGCCATCTCGACGCAGGCTTCGACTTCCCTCGCCCCATGCGCTCGGCCCTGGCGGCGGGACTTGCTCCCGCTGCGGCACCGACGCGAAACCGGTTTGCGAGACTGCCATGTGATTGCTGACCGCAAAAGGCCTCCCGCATCGAAACGCGGAAGGCCTCGAAAAAGCTGGCGCACCCGGAGCGATTCGAACGCCCGACCCTCAGATTCGTAGTCTGATGCTCTATCCAGCTGAGCTACGGGTGCGTGGAGCGGTGCCTTTAGGGGGCCGCGCGGAGTCGCGCAAGCCCCTTTGGGCGATTATTTGCGCAGCGCCGCCTGCGCCGCCGCGAGCCGCGCGATCGGCACGCGATAGGGCGAGGCGCTGACGTAATCGAGCCCAGTTTTCTCGCAAAAAAGAATGCTCGGCGCATCGCCGCCATGTTCGCCGCAGATGCCGAGCTTGATGCCCGCGCGCGTTTTGCGGCCACGTGTCGCGGCGAGCTCGATCAACTGTCCCACGCCCTCGACGTCGAGGCTGACGAAAGGGTCGGTGACGAAAATGCCCTTGTCGACATATTGCGTCAGGAAGCGCCCGGCGTCGTCGCGGCTGATGCCGATCGTCGTCTGCGTCAGATCGTTGGTGCCGAAGCTGAAAAACTCCGCCGACTCGGCGATCTCGCCCGCCATCAGCGCGGCGCGCGGCAGTTCGATCATCGTTCCCACCAGATAGGCGATCTCACGCCCCTTTTCGGCGAACACCGCCTTCGCCTGGGCGTCGACGACCGCCTTCATCAGGTCGAACTCGCGGCGCGTGGCGACGAGCGGAATCATCACCTCGGGGATCGGCGCCGCGCCGGTTTCGGCGGCGACGTCGCACGCCGCCTCGAAAATCGCGCGTGCCTGCATCTCATATATTTCGGGATAGGTGACCCCGAGGCGACACCCGCGATGGCCGAGCATCGGATTGAACTCGTGCAGCTCGTTCGCGCGCGCTTTCAGCGCCTCGATCCCCACCCCCGCCGCGGCGGCCACATCGGCAAAATCCTCCTCGCGCGTCGGCAGAAACTCGTGGAGTGGCGGGTCGAGCAGACGGATCGTCACCGGCAGCCCCGCCATCACGCGGAAGATCGCGGCAAAGTCGCCGCGCTGTTCGGGAAGCAGCTTGGCGAGCGCGGCGCGGCGACCGTCCTCGCTGTCGGCGAGAATCATCTCGCGCACCGCGGTGATGCGCGCGGCGTCGAAGAACATATGTTCGGTGCGGCACAGCCCGATCCCCTCGGCGCCGAAGTCGCGCGCGACCTGCGCGTCCTGCGGGGTTTCGGCGTTGGTACGCACCCTCATCCGGCGCACCTTGTCGGCCCAGCCCATCAGCGTGCCGAAATCGCCGACGAGTTCGGGCATCAAGGTCGGAACCTCGCCCGCCATCACCTCGCCGGTCGAGCCGTCGAGGGTGATGATGTCGCCCTCGCGCAGTTCGCGACCCGCAACGCGGAGCACGCGCGCGGCGCCATCGATACTCAGTCCGCCCGCGCCCGAGACGCAGGGGCGCCCCATGCCGCGCGCGACAACCGCCGCGTGGCTGGTCATCCCGCCGCGTGCGGTGAGGATGCCCTTGGCCGCGTGCATTCCGTGGATGTCCTCAGGCGACGTCTCGACGCGGACGAGGATCACCGCCTCGCCCATCGCGGTGGCTTTCTCCGCGCTGTCGGCGGTGAACATGATCCTGCCCGACGCCGCGCCGGGGCTGGCGGGCAGTCCCCTGGTCAAAACGTCGCGCGGGGCCTTGGGATCCAGCGTCGGGTGAAGCAGCTGATCGAGCGCGCCCGGATCGACGCGGCCCACGGCCTCCTCCTCGCTGATCAGCCCCTCGGCCGCCATATCGACCGCAATCTTGAGCGCCGCCTTGGCGGTGCGCTTGCCCGAGCGCGTTTGCAGCATCCAAAGCGTCCCGCGCTCGACGGTGAACTCGATGTCCTGCATGTCGCGATAATGATTTTCGAGCGTGTCGAAGACGCGGCCCAATTCGGCGAAGGTTTCGGGCATCGCCTCTTCCATGCTGAGCGGCTTGGCGCCCGCCTTCTCGCGCGCTTGCCTTGTCAGATATTGCGGGGTGCGGATTCCCGCCACGACGTCTTCGCCTTGCGCATTGATCAGCCATTCGCCATACCAGGCGCGCTCACCCGTCGCGGGATCGCGGGTGAAAGCCACGCCGGTCGCCGACGTGTCGCCCATATTGCCAAACACCATCGCCTGCACATTGACCGCGGTGCCCCATTCGGCGGGGATCGAGTTCAGGCGGCGATAGACTCTCGCGCGGTCGCTTTCCCAGCTCGCGAACACCGCGCCGATCGCGCCCCACAGCTGGTCGTTCGGCTCCTGTGGAAAGGGTGCGCCGGTCTCGCGCTCGACGATCGCCTGATATTGTTTGACCAGCGCCTGCCAGTCTTCAGCCGACATTTCGGTATCGAGGAAAAATCCCTTGTCTTCCTTGGCGATTTCCAGCGCCTCCTCGAACTCGGCATGGTCGAGGCCCATGACGACGTCGGCATACATCTGGACGAAGCGGCGATAGCTGTCCCACGCGAAGCGCGGATCGCCCGAGGCTTCCGCGAGGCCGATGACGGTCCTGTCGTTGAGCCCCAGGTTGAGCACCGTGTCCATCATCCCCGGCATCGACACGCGCGCGCCCGAGCGCACCGAAACGAGCAGCGGGTCGGTGGCGTCGCCGAAACGCTTGCCGGTGATCGCCTCGATATGCGCGATGCCCGCGGCGACCTCTTGGGCCAGCCCGGCCGGATATTGTTCGCCATTGGCGTAATAGGCGGTGCAGACTTCGGTGGTGATCGTGAAGCCCGGCGGCACCGGCAGGCCGATCGAGGCCATTTCGGCGAGGTTCGACCCCTTGCCGCCCAGCAATTCCTTCGACCGCTCGGTCGTGGTGGCCGCGCCGCCGAACAAATGCACCATCTTCGTCATCTCTTGCTCCTGCTGCCCCGGGGAGGAGGTTGCGGCTGGATAGGTATGCAATCGCACTTGGTCGATTCAGTTTTGCTTCGTTCGTTATAAGCTAAGCGGCATCTCAATTCCCGTTCGCATCGAGCGCAGTCGACATACCCATCGTTCATCCTCGCCTTCCCGGTGTCTCGACTTCGCTCGACACGAACGGAAACTGACGGTTCGCTTTATCCCTCTATCTTCGAGAAATCGGCGACGCCATGCACCGCGCCGGTAAATCGCGCGAGCAAGCCGAGCCGATAGGCGCGGACCGCTTCGTCGGGATCGTTGACCATCACGCCGTCGAAAAAGGCGTCGATCGGCGCGCGGAGGCTCGCGAGCGCGGCCATCGCATCGGTGAAGCGTTCTTCTTCGACAGCGTTGCGCGCAGCCGGTTCGGCGGTGTCGAGGGCGGCAAGCAAAGCCCGATCCACATCCGTCATGCGCTCCGGCGAAAGCCGGAGCCCAGGGCGTGCATCCGCAGACGTCCGTTCTTGGCCACCCTGGGTTCCGGCTTCCGCCGGAACACTGGCTTGTTTCAAAATATTCGCCGCGCGCTTGTAGCCCGCGAGCAGGTTGGTGCCGTCGTCGGTCGCCATAAACGCCTGCAGCGCCTTCACGCGGGCGAGCAGGCGGACAAGATCATCCTCGCCCCCGAGCGCGAAAACCGCGTCGATCAGGTCGTGGCGAACGCCCGCTTCGCGTTGTTGGACCTTGAGGCGGTCGGCGAGAAAGTCCCGAACATCCAGCATGAAGACTTGCTCCATAGCTGCACCAACCGCATTTTCGATTGAGCCACCGGCGTCAGGATAACTTCGTTCGTCGCCAATGCCCTGCTCAAGGTAAAGATTGCGGGCTTTTGCAAGCCATGCGGTCAACTCGCCTCGAATATCATTTTCTATAACCAAAGAGATGTTGGCAAGCCAAGCTCGACGCAAGGCGAAGGGATCTTTTGATCCCGTTGGCTTCATATTCTTCATGAAGAAGCCAGCAATTGTATCCAACTTATCCGCCAAGCTCACCGCCACGGTCACCGGTGCGGTTGGCACATCATCGCCCTGCCCGACCGGCTTGTAATGGTCGCGGATCGCGTCGGCGACCGCATCGGGCAAGCCTTCGGCGCGGGCGTAATAGCCGCCCATCAGGCCCTGCAATTCGGGGAACTCGCCGACCATTTCGGTGACGAGGTCGGCCTTGCACAAGCGCGCGGCGAGTTCGGCCTGGTCGGCCAATTCCGCCGTCGAAATATCGCTGCACCCCGGCGAAAGCCGGGGTCCAGGGTTGCCTGGCGCTGCCGTTTGTTCCGTGCCGCCCTGGACCCCGGCTTTCGCCGGGGTGCGGTTCGTAACGATGCCTTGCTCGACCAGCCAGCGCGCCAGCTTGGCCACCCGCTCGACCTTGTCGGCAACCGTGCCCAGCTTTTCGTGAAACGTAATGCGGTCGAGCTTCTTCGCGTGATCTTCCAGTCGGGTCTTGCGGTCCTGCTCCCAGAAGAAGCGCGCGTCCGACAGCCGCGCCGCCAGCACCTTGCGGTTGCCCGCGACGATCTCCGCGCCGCCATCGACCGCATCGATGTTCGCGGTGCAGACGAAGCCGTTGGCGAGCTTGCCGTCTGCGCCGTTCACGACGAAATATTTCTGGTTCACGCGCGCGGTGAGCTGGATGACCTCGGGCGGCACCTCCAGAAATGCCTCGTCGAAGCGGCCGAGCAAGGGCACCGGCCATTCGGTCAGCCCGGCATTCTCGATCACCAGCCCCTCGTCCTCGACCAGACCCAATCCGGCGTCGGCCGCGACTTTCGCAGCGCCGTCGCGGATCATCGACTGGCGCTCTTCATGGTCGACGATGACATGGCAGGCGCGCAACTTTTCGACATAGTCCGACGCCGAGCCGATCGTGATCTCGCCGGGGCAGTGGAAGCGATGGCCGCGCGTCGCGAAACCCGCGGAAATCCCGCTAACTTCACACGGAATCAGCTCTTCGCCGAAGATCGCGACGATGCCCGACAGCGGGCGCACCCAGCGCAGGCTTTCGCTGCTGGCGCTTTCGCGGCCCCAGCGCATCGACTTGGGCCAGGCAAAGCCGCGAATGATCGCGGGGATCACCTCGGCGAGCACGTCGGCGGTCGCGCGGCCGGGCTTGTCGATGACGGCGAACCAGACGCCGTCGCGATCTTCGAGCTGGTCCTGCGTCAGCCCGGTCTTGCGGAGGAAGCCTTCGAGCGCCTGCGGCGGCGCGCTGGTGCGTGGGCCTTTCATCTCTTCGCTAACCGCAGCGGTCGCTTCGGGCAGGCCTTTCGCTATCAGCGCGAGGCGGCGCGGCGTCGACCAGATGGTGAGGTCGCCGACCTCGATGCCCGCAGCGGCCATCTGCGCGCGGAACAGCTTGTCGAGTTCGGCACGCGCGCCCGCCTGCATCCGCGCCGGGATTTCCTCGCTGCGCAGTTCGAGCAGAAAATCGGTCATTCTTGATCCTCCCCGGCACGGGGAGGGGGACCAGCGAAGCTGGTGGAGGGGCACGGGCCCGCGTCCACAGCGCTCGACACCGCGTACCCCTCCACCATGCTGCGCATGGTCCCCCTCCCCCGGTGGGGGAGGATCGCGCTTGCCGCCATCATAGCGTCCACCCCGGATAGTTTTGGGTCCAGCGTTCGGACTGGCTGTCGATCCATGCCTTGCAGCTGCCCTTCGCCAGATCGCGGACGCGCGCCATATAATTGGCGCGTTCCTGCACGCTGATCACGCCGCGCGCCTGGAGCAGGTTGAACAAATGGCTCGCCTCGATCGCCTGGTCATAGGCGGCGAGCGGCACCCCCGCCTCGATCGCGCGCTGGCATTCGGCTTCGGCGGCCCTGAAGCCCGCGAACAGGCTGTCGGTGTCGGCGACCTCGAAGTTCCATTTCGAGAATTGGCGTTCATTCTCGAGGAACACGTCGCCATAGCTCACCCCCGGCACGTCGCCGACGGGGTCGGAGAAGCGCAGGTCGTACACATTGTCGACGCCCTGGATATACATGGCGAGCCGCTCGAGCCCATAGGTCAGCTCGCCCGCGACGGGCTTGCAATCGAAACCGCCCATCTGCTGGAAATAGGTGAACTGGGTGACTTCCATCCCGTCGCACCAGACTTCCCAGCCCAGCCCCCACGCGCCGAGCGTCGGCGATTCCCAGTCGTCCTCGACGAAGCGAATGTCGTGGAGCAGCGGGTCGATGCCGATCGCGGCGAGGCTGCCCAGATATTGTTCCTGCAGGTCGGCGGGCGAGGGCTTCAGGATCACCTGATATTGGTAATAATGCTGGAGCCGGTTCGGATTCTCGCCATAGCGGCCATCCGTGGGCCGACGGCTCGGCTGGACATAGGCGACGTTCCACGGCTCGGGCCCCAGGCTGCGCAGGGTGGTCGCGGGGTGGAATGTCCCTGCGCCGACGCGCATGTCATAGGGCTGCAAAATCGCGCAGCCGCGCGCGCTCCAATAGGCGTGCAGCGTCAGGATCATATCCTGAAAGCTTAAGGGTTTCGTCTCCGCCGCGTCGGCCACAATTCCGCTCTTTCGCAGGTGCAACAAGTGCCGCCGCCCTTGGCGCAGCCGCGCGCGGGGGTCAAGGGCGGGCAAACGGGCAGTGCGCACCGCCGGCCCATGGCTTCGTTTCGGCCGCCCTTGAACTCCCCCACCCTTATGTGGTTGAAGGTCGCCGCTCCTCATCCTCTCAACCGCCATAACCGATCCACGAAAGGCCCTCCCGATGAACAGCTGGTTCAAGACGCTCGCCTCGACCTGCGCAATCATTCCCTTTGCGCAATGCGCGCTGATCCCCGGCGGCAATATGGCCTCCGCCGCCGAACCGGCGCCCGCGGCGGCTACAGCAGCACCCGCGGTCGCTGCCCCGCCCGCGACCGTCGACGCCGATCCCGCGCTATGGGTCGTCAGGGACGAGGACACGACCATCTATCTGTTCGGCACCGTCCATGTGCTGAAACCCGGCCTCAGCTGGTTCGACGAGGCGGTGAAGGATGCGTTCGACAAATCGGACCAGCTGATGCTCGAACTCGTGCTGCCCGACGACCAGGCCGAGGTGGCCAGGACGATGCTGCCGCTCGCGATCGACGCGAACGGCACGACGCTGACCTCGCGGCTCGACGCGGAGCAGCTTGCGGCCTATCAGGCGGCGATGGCGAGCGTCGGCCTGCCTCCGGCGCAGTTTGACATGTTCGAACCCTGGTTCCCCGCCATCACCCTGTCGGTCCTGCCGCTCACCAAATTGGGTTATGATCCCGAACAGGGCGCCGAAAAGCAGCTCACGCGCTTTGCCAAGGCGAGCGGCAAGCCCGTGGCGGGATTCGAGACGCTGGGCGAGCAGCTCGGCTTTTTCGATGGTCTGCCCGAACCGCAGCAAATCGCCTTCCTCAATTCGGTGGTGAAGGATCTCGACACGCTGGGGCCGACGCTCGACAAGATGGTCGTGCTGTGGGCGAAGGGCGACCCCGACGGGCTCGCCGTTGCGATGAACGAAAGCCTCGCCGCGACGCCCGAACTGGCTGAGACGCTGCTCTACGATCGCAACGCGCGCTGGGCCGACGCGCTGAAAGCCCGGATGGAACAGCCGGGAACGCTGTTCGTCGCGGTCGGCGCGGGGCATCTGGCGGGCGAAAAGAGCGTGCAGGACTATCTGAAAGAGCGCGGCCTGACGGTAACACGGGTCGATTATTGAGGCGGGCATCGGCCTCGCCCGGCCCAGGGAGGCGCAGCATCGCGGCGGCCCTTCTGCCGTTGCTGCTCGCGGCGTGCGGCCCCGCCGATCCCGGAACCAGGGCGCGGCCGGCAATGTGGCTGGCCGAGGATGCCGACACGCGCATCTATATCCTGGGGTCGATGCACGCGCTGCCGCGCGGCACCGATTGGGACGACGGCGCGGTCGGCGCCGCGATCGAAGCCGCCGACGAGCTGGTGATGGAATTGTCGCCGACCCAGCTCGACGCCGCCGCCGATACATTCCGCAGGCTGGCGCCGCGCAGCGCTCCGCTGGCAATCGACGCGCGACTGACCGGCAAGGCGCTGATGGGTTACCGCGCGCTGGAGGCGAGCGGGCGGCCGCTGAACGGCGACGGCCTGGACGATTGGGCGGTCATGGTGCTGGTCGGCCAGCGCATCGCGCAGAATGCCAAGCTGTCTCCGGAGGAAGGAGTCGAGGCGCAGCTGACCGAACGCTTCGAGACGGCGGGCAAGCCGGTCGCGGGACTGGAACGCGCACGCGAACAGCTGATGCTGTTTGAAACGCTCGATCCAGCGACGCAGCGTATGCTGCTCATTCGCGCGGCCGAAGAGGCCGATACGGCGACCCGCGACGTGCTCGCGCTGACCGCGGCATGGAGCCGCGGCGACGTCGCGGCGCTGGAGAAGGTCGTCAACGAGGACATCGACGCCGTCCCCGCGGCGCGCAAGGCGATCATCACCGATCGCAATCATCGCTGGACCAAATGGGCGGCGCGCCGGATGGAGCGGCCGGGCACGGTGCTGATGGCGGTCGGCGCGGGGCATCTGGTGGGCGAGGATGGTGTGCCCGCGTTGCTGGAAGCGCGGGGCGTGCGGGTCCGGCGGGTGCAGTAGCGGGTGTGTGGCGGCATCGGGGTGGAGAGCGGACATCTTCAATTCCGTCATCCCGGCGAAGGCCGGGATCTCGCCGGTGCAGTAAACCGATAAGGTGAGATCCCGGCCTTCGCCGGGATGACGATGGAATGAAGGTCCTATTCCGACCGCTTCCAGACATTTGCCCTCGCCAACCCATCGACGCGCGAGGCCCCAACCCGATCCTTTTCCCGCCCCTCCCCGTTCCGCTTGCTTTTCCGGCCGTTCCCCGCTAAGCGCCCCGGCTTCCGCCATGGTCATCCCTGGAGGCGCGGCGGAACTGTGTAACTGTTTCTCGGAGAAATGATATGAGCGATCAGCTGACGCTGACGGCCGAGACGCGCGAACGCGGAGGCAAGGGAGCCTCGCGTGATCTGCGTCGCAATGGCCGCGTCCCCGCCGTCGTCTATGGCGGCAAGGAAGAACCCCTGATGATCCACGTCGAGGAAAAGCTGCTGATGAAGCAGCTGATGACGGGTCACTTCATGAACTCGGTCGTGATGATCGAGGTCGGCGGCAAGACCATCCGCACCCTGCCCAAGGACGTCGCTTTCCACCCGGTCAAGGATCGCCCGATCCACGCCGACTTCCTGCGTATCGCCAAGGACGCCAAGGTCACCGTCGCGGTGCCGGTCGTGTTCCAGAACGAAGAAAAGTCGCCGGGCCTGAAGCGCGGCGGCGTACTGAATATCGTTCGTCACGAGCTGGAACTGGTCTGCGACGCGGACAAGATTCCCGACGAGATCGTGATCGACGTCACCGGTTTCGACATCGGCGATTCGATCCACATCAGCAACGTCACCCTGCCGAAGGGCGTCGAAAGCGCGATCACCGACCGCGACTTCACCATCGCCACCATCGTCGCCCCGTCGGCGCTCAAGTCGAGCGACGGCGACACGACGAAGGATGAAGGCGAAGGCGCAGCCGAAGGCGGCGACGAAGCCTGAGACCAGCACTTCGGCCCCTCCCCATCGGGGGAGGGGTTGGGGTGGGGTTCCGCGGGGCAGCGCTAGGCCGGTCGGCCCGCCCCGCTGCACCCCGGATCAAGTCCGGGGCTCGCTGCCCCTCCCCTGAAGTGGAGGGGAGAAAAAGAATGCAGCTCTGGGTCGGCCTTGGCAATCCGGGGCCCAAATATGCGATGCACCGTCACAATGTCGGCTTCATGGCCGCCGACGTCATCGCCGATTTCCACGATTTTCCGCCGCCCACGAAGAAATTTCAGGGCTGGATTCAGGACGGCCGCGTCGGCGCGGAACGCATCCTGCTGCTCAAACCCGGCACCTTCATGAACGAAAGCGGCCGCAGCGTGCGCGCGGCGCTCGATTTCTACAAGCTGATCGCCGCCGACGTCACCGTCTTTTACGACGAGCTCGACCTCGCGCCGATGAAGGTGAAGGTAAAGCGCGGCGGCGGCGCGGCGGGGCACAACGGCATCCGGTCGATGATCCAGCATATCGGCGACGATTTCCGCCGCGTTCGTATCGGCATCGGCCATCCGGGACACAAGGACCGCGTGACGGGCCATGTCCTCGGCAATTATCACAAGAGCGAGATGGAGCCGCTGATCGACCTGCTCGGCGCGATTGCCGCGGAGGCGGAATGGCTGGCGAAGGGTGATGATGTGCGGTTCCAGAGCGATCTGGCGTTGCGGTTGCAGGGATGAGTTGGGGGCGGTTGCGGGCCATTTCTTCATCGTCGCCCTGAACTTGTTTGGCGATTATCCCCTTACCATAAGGAGACCCCACTCGTCATTGCGAGGACCCCGGACTTGATCCGGGGGACGAAGCAATCTCCAGCCATCGTTCGGGTGCTACGCAAGCTGGAGATTGCTTCGCTGCGCTCGCAATGACGCCTACGTATGCGAGCGGGATAAGCGCCAACTTGTTTCAGGGTCCATGGCCCACTCGTTTCATTCGGCGCTGCGCCGGATCAGAGGTCAGGCCATGGATGCTGAAACAGCGAGGCCATCGCCGCAGCCAGCATGACGGAGTTATCGGGTTGCTTCCCACCGCAAACCACCCTCCCGACCGCCAATTTGGCACGCGCCCCCAACTGAGGCATGATGACCCTCGAAAGGAGCCGTTCGCCATGCCGCATACCCCCAATCGCCGCGAGATTCTTGCCGGGGCCGCCGCGCTGTCCGCCGCCCCGGCCCTGCTGCACGCCGCCACGCCTGCCGACAATCCCTCGCTGAAAGGTCGCACCGTGCTGATTACCGGCTGCTCGAGCGGGTTCGGGCGCGTCGGCGCACTGCACTATGCGCGCGCGGGGGCGAAGGTGATCGCGACAATGCGCAATCTGCCGCGCCCCGAAGCGGAAAGCCTGGCCGCCGAGGCCGCGAAAGAAAAGCTCGACCTCCACATCGTCGAAATCGACGTGACGAACGATGCCTCGGTCGCGAGCGGGACCGCGAAGGCGCTCGACATTGCGGGCGGGCACATCGACACGCTGGTCAACAATGCCGGGATCGGCATCACCGGACCTGTCGAGGTGCAGGATATGACGGCCACGCAGCTGATCTTCGACACCAATGTCTTTGGCATCCAGCGGATGCTCCGCGCGCTGCTGCCACAGATGCGCACGGCGAAGGGCGGACAGATATTCAACATCTCCTCGCAACTCGGCCGCGTCATCGTGCCCGGCGGCGGCCATTATTCGGCGACCAAATTCGCGGTCGAGGCCCTGTCCGAACAGCTCGCCTATGAACTGGTGCCACACGGCATCGACGTCACGGTCATCCAGCCGGGCGGTTATCCGACGAAAGTATGGGTCAACCGCAACGCTTATACGGGGGCGCTGAAAGAGCGCAGCGATCCGGCGCTGCTTGAGGCTTATGCGCCCTTCACGCGCGGCATGGGGACCGAGGACGGCAGCGGACGCAGCGCCGATCCGCTCGACGTGCCGCGCGCGATCGCCGAGATCATGGCGATGCCCGCGGGCAAGCGGCCGCTGCGCCGCGCGGTGCATCCGGGGAACAAGCCGCAGGAAGCGATCAACCGCGTGTCAGCCGAGGTCCAGCTCGCCTGGCTCGGCGGATCGGCCTTGGGGCCGCTGGTGAAGGCGGTCCACGACTGAGGCGGGGGCGGCTACGGTGTCCGTTTGGGCGGCGGGGGCGGTGATCCGTCGGCGGTCTGCGCCATGAGCGTCACGCACATCGTGCGGTGAACCGGATGGCGCCCGCAGGCGACGCCGACAAAACGGTGCGTCGGGCGGAGCAGGCTGAAACGGTGGCCGCGGTCGGGAACGCCATCGTCGATCAGCAGCTGGTCGACGACGCCTTCGGGCGTGTGATGGCCATAGGTGATGACTTCGTTGACATAGGGGCCGCCGCCGCGCGCGCGCATCCGCTCGCCGGGCCCCTGCCCCCGCGTATAATGGCCGACCGCGCCCGACCGCGACTGGACCGCGACATGATCGGCGGCGGCGCGGGCGAGCAGGTCGCTCCATTCGAGACGCGGCAAGGGCCGCTCGCGGCTGAGTTCGCGGATCGCCTCGTCGACCGCGACGACGCCCTCGCGCGTCATTATGTCGATCTCCCCCTCCTCGGCGGCGCGCAGCCGCCGCCCCTCGAACCGCGGGCGATAATCGCGCAGAAAATCGGCATAGGCGGCGGGATCGCTGCGGAAGCGGTTGAGTTCGGCGAACACCCCTGCCTCGAAGCGGTCAGGGGCGGCGAGCGCGGAAGTTGTGCCCAAGGCGAGCAGGAAGAGAATGGCGGCAATCGGGCGCGAGGGTTTCATAGGCCGGGCGATAAAGCGCCAAGTCTGAACGCAGCGCAACCGCAAAGGCTGGCGCGCATCGCGACTTGACGCTAGGGGCGCTGCGACGCCGGGGTTATCCGGCCTGATGGAGTTTTTATGGGTTTCAAATGCGGGATCGTCGGACTGCCCAACGTCGGCAAGTCCACCTTGTTCAACGCGCTCACCGAAACCGCGGCGGCGCAGGCGGCGAACTATCCCTTTTGCACGATCGAGCCGAATATCGGCAATGTCGCGGTGCCCGACGACCGGCTCGACAAGCTGGCGGCGATCGCCGGCAGCAAGAAGATCATCGCGACGCAGCTCGCCTTCGTCGACATCGCCGGCCTCGTGCGCGGCGCGTCGAAGGGTGAAGGGCTGGGCAACCAGTTCCTCGGCAATATCCGCGAGGTCGATGCGATCGTCCATGTGCTGCGCTGTTTCGAGGATGACGACATCCAGCATGTCGAAAACCGCGTCGATCCCGTCGCCGATGCCGAGACGGTCGAAACCGAATTGCTGCTCGCCGACCTCGAAAGCCTGGAAAAGCGCGTCCCCGCCTTTGCCAAGAAGGCGGCACAGGGCGACAAGGAAGCCAGGATCGCCGCGTCGGTGCTGGGCCAGGCGCTTGACCTGCTGCGCGACGGCAGGCCCGCGCGGCTGGTCGAACCCAGGGGCGACGAGGAAGCGCGCGTGCTGCGCAACGCGCAGCTTTTGACCTCGAAACCCGTGCTCTATGTCTGCAACGTCGACGAGGGCAGCGCGGCGAAGGGCAACGCCTTTTCGGACAAGGTGTTCGCCAAGGCCGCGACCGAAGGCGCGCAGGCGGTCGTCGTCTCCGCGGCGATCGAGAGCGAGCTGGTGACGATGGACATGGCCGACCGGATGGAGTTCCTGTCCGAAATGGGCCTCAGCGAGACCGGCCTCGCGCGCGTCATCCGCGCGGGTTACGAGCTGCTCCACCTCATCACCTTCTTCACCGTCGGCCCGCAGGAAGCGCGCGCGTGGACGGTGCATCAGGGCGCAACCGCGCCCGAGGCCGCGGGCGAGATCCACAGCGATTTCCAGAAGGGCTTCATCCGCGCCGAAACGATCGCCTATGACGATTATGTCGCGCTGGGCGGCGAAGCCAGGGCACGCGAGGCCGGCAAGCTGCGCGCCGAAGGCAAGGCCTATGTCGTGCAGGACGGCGATGTGATGCATTTCCTGCATAGTTGACGCGGCCCAGGCCATTCCGCCGCGCCGCCGCCGGGCGCTTCGCTTGACAATCGGTCCGACTCAGCCTAGTTGCGCTTCCATTCCGACAGGCTGACCGGACGGCGAAGCGCAGCGGCGCGTTCGTGGTCCGTTTTTTGCGTTGGAAATCAGACGCTTTGAGATGGGGCCGTTTGCCAGCGCGCCCTGTGGAGCAGGAGAAAGTTAACAATGGCACGTATCGCGGGCGTCAACCTGCCCACCAACAAGCGCGTGATCATCGCGCTCACCTATATCCATGGCATCGGCCGCAAGACCGCCGTCGACATCGCCGACAAGCTGGGCATCGACCACAGCCGCCGCGTTCAGGACCTGTCGGACGCCGAAGTCCTGCAGATCCGCGAAACGATCGACGCCGACCACACGGTCGAGGGCGATCTTCGCCGCAACACGGCGATGAACATCAAGCGCCTGATGGACCTCGCCTGCTATCGCGGCCTGCGCCATCGCAAGGGCCTTCCCGTTCGCGGCCAGCGCACGCACACCAATGCGCGCACCCGCAAGGGCAAGGCCAAGCCGATCGCCGGCAAGAAAAAGTAAGTCGGTTTTTCCGCGTCGGCGGCCGCCCATCGCGGCTGCGCCCCGGCCCGCTTTACGGATTTAGGTTAGGATTTCATCATGGCTCGTGAACCGCAGCGCCTTCGTCGGCGCGAACGCAAGAATATCTCGTCGGGTGTGGCCCACGTCAACGCGACCTTCAACAACACGATGATCACCATCACCGACGCGCAGGGCAATGCGATTGCCTGGTCGAGCGCCGGCATGATGGGTTTCAAGGGCAGCCGCAAATCGACCCCCTATGCGGCGCAGGTCTGCGCCGAAGACGCGGGCAAGAAGGCCGCCGAACATGGCGTCCGCACGCTGGAAGTCGAAGTCAAGGGCCCCGGCGCCGGTCGCGAATCGGCGCTGCGCGCGTTGCAGGCCGTGGGTTTCCACATCACGTCGATCCGCGACGTGACCCCGATCCCGCACAATGGCGTCCGCCCGGCCAAGCGCCGCCGCGTCTGACGTCCTTTCGGGCGCGCCCCGGAACGGGGCGCCGCCCGCATAAAACTCCTCGCTGGACCGATGGCCGACCCCCATCCGTCCCGCCACTAGCAAAGGGAAATCCATGACTGTCAACATCCGGAACTGGCAGGAATTGAAGAAGCCCAGCAACCTGGAAATCAAGGCCGGCGGCGACGGCAAGCGCAAGGCGACCTTCGTTGCCGAGCCGCTTGAACGCGGTTTCGGTCTGACGCTGGGCAACGCGCTGCGCCGCGTGCTGCTCTCGTCGCTCCAGGGCGCGGCGATCACCTCGATCAAGATCGAAAATGTGCTGCACGAGTTTTCGAGCCTCGCCGGCGTGCGTGAAGACGTCACCGACATCGTGCTCAACGTCAAGCAGATCGCGCTCAAGATGGAGGGCGAAGGGCCGAAGCGGCTCCAGCTTTCGGCGACCGGCCCGGCGACCGTCAAGGCGGGCGACATCATGGTGTCGGGCGACATCAAGGTGATGAACCCGAACCATGTCATCTGCCACCTCGACGAGGGCGCGACGCTGAACATGGAACTCGTCGCCGACACCGGCAAGGGCTATGTCCCCGCGACCGCCAACCGTCCGGCCGACGCGCCGATCGGGCTGATCCCGGTCGACTCGCTCTATTCGCCGGTGCGCCAGGTCGCCTACAAGGTCGACAATGCCCGCATCGGGCAGGAACTGGACTATGACAAGCTGAACCTGACCGTCGAAACCGACGGCACGGTGACGCCCGAAGATGCCGTCGCTTACGCCGCGCGCATCCTTCAGGACCAGCTCCAGGTCTTCGTCCACTTCGAGGAAGCGATGAACGACAGCGGCCTCATCGGCATGGCGGCCCCCTCGGCCGCCAGCGACGAGTCCGACGTCAATCAGCTCAACCGCTTCCTCCTGAAGAAGGTCGACGAGCTCGAACTGTCGGTCCGTTCGGCCAACTGCCTGAAGAACGACAATATCATCTATATCGGTGACCTGGTTCAGAAGACCGAAGCCGAAATGCTCCGCACGCCGAACTTCGGCCGCAAGTCCCTGAACGAAATCAAGGAAGTGCTGTCGTCGATGGGCCTGCGCCTCGGCATGGACATCCCCGGCTGGCCGCCCGAAAATATCGAGGAAATGGCCAAGAAGCTGGAGCAGGAACTGCTGGGGTAAAGATAGCCGTCGCCCCAGCGAAAGCTGGGGCCGCTATCGTGGTGACACACCGCGAGCGATCCCAGCTTTCGCTGGGATGACGATTTCGGGAATGGGTCGGCCCTTTAATCGACCTGGCTTGGGGTACCTCACACGGCCCCTTTGACAAACGAAGGAAGAAATCATGCGTCATAAATCGGGTGGCCGGAAGCTGCAGCGCACGAGCGCACACCGCACGGCCCTGTTCCGCAACATGTCGGCCGCGCTCATCAAGCATGAGCAGATCACCACGACGCTCGCCAAGGCGAAGGAACTGCGTCCCTATGTCGAAAAGCTGGTCACGCTGGCGAAGCGCGGGGGCCTCGCCAACCGCCGCCTCGCGATGAGCCGCCTGATGGACGAAGCACAGCTTGCCAAGCTGTTCGACGTGCTCGCCGAACGCTACAAGGACCGTAACGGCGGCTATACCCGCGTCATCAAGGCCGGCATCCGCGCATCGGACGCCGCGCCGATCGCGATCATCGAATTCGTCGACCGCGACGTCGATGCCAAGGGCCAGGATTCGGGCCCGGTGATGACCGACGAGGAACTGGAAGACGCATAAACCGCGCTTTCGGACATACGGAATCAAGGGCGGCGTCCGGTTGGACAGCCGCCCTTTTTCTTTGGCGGGGCGGCGGTTTGGGGTGAAAAGCGGGCGTTGCCGATCCTCCCCGGCACGGGGAGGGGGACCATGCGACGCATGGTGGAGGGGCACGGGCAGTCGGAATGCCGCGCTCGACCTCCTGTGCCCCTCCACCACCCTTCGGGTGGTCCCCCTCCCCCGTTGGAGGAGGATCGCTTCAGGCCGCCACCGGTCGCCTGCTCACTTCATCCCCCCGCGCATCCTCAAAAAAGGAAAACCGGCGCGGATCGCTCCGCGCCGGCTTCCCTCGGTTAACTTGTGCGCGATGCGCGGCGTCAGGCGACGCGGCGCACCTCATTGCCTTCGTCGTCGATGTCGCGAAGGACATAACCGCGGCCCCAGACCGTCTCGATATAATTGTCGCCGCCGCAGGCGAGCGCGAGCTTCTTGCGTAGCTTGCAGATGAAGACGTCGATGATCTTCAGTTCAGGCTCGTCCATCCCGCCATAGAGGTGGTTCAGGAACATTTCCTTGGTGAGCGTCGTGCCCTTGCGCAGGCTCAGCAGTTCGAGCATCTGATATTCCTTGCCGGTCAGATGCACGCGGATGCTGTCGACCTCGACCGTCTTGGTGTCGAGATTGACCGCGAGCTTGCCCGTCTTGATGACGCTCTGGCTGTGCCCCTTCGACCGGCGGACGACCGCGTGGATGCGGGCGACCAGCTCGTCGCGGTGGAAGGGCTTGGTGACATAATCGTCGGCGCCGAAGCCGAACGAGCGCACCTTGCTGTCCATTTCCGAAATGCCCGACAGGATCAGCACCGGCGTCTGCACCTTGGCGGTGCGGAGCTTCTTGAGCACGTCATAGCCGTGCATGTCGGGCAGGTTCAGGTCGAGCAGGATGATGTCGTAATCATAGAGCTTACCCAGATCGAGGCCCTCTTCGCCCAGATCGGTGGTGTAGACGTTGAAGCCCTCGGTCGTGAGCATCGTATCGATCGCTTTCGCGGTCGTCGGCTCGTCCTCGATCAGCAGTACGCGCATTGGGCACCCCTTGACTGTTTCCCACGATGATCCCGCGAACCGATCGCATGACCATCAAGGATGTCACCGACCAACCCCCGTTGCAGGACTGCCGGAACATTAACCATGAAAGCAATGAAGGGAAAAGGTTAATTTTGGTTTAACCCGCAGGAATCCACGAGTCGCGCCTTATTTGCAACAGTCGGAGACCGCGCTTTCACCCCTTGGGGAGCATCGCATAACGATCGTTGGCGCCGCTGCAGGAGCGTTTGAGCGTGTCGACGAGATGGTCCGAAAAGGCGCGGACGCGCGCCGGACGCAGCCGCGAAGGGGGCGAAAGAAGGTGGAGATGTGATTGCGGCAGCGACCAGTCGGTGAGGATCGGCACCACAGTCCCCGCGGCGAGCTCGTCGGCCGCGATAAAGTCGGGCAGGACCGCAATGCCGCCGCCCGCAACGATCATCGGCACCATGACATCACCATTGTTCGCGAACAGCGGCCCGGTCGGCAGCACCGTCGCCTCTTCGCCCTTGCGCGAGAAATGGAGCGGCATCGCGCGCTGGCGGTGGCCATAGCCGATAAGACGATGGCGCGCGAGGTCGAGCGGGTGCCGGGGCGTGCCATGTTTTTCGAGATAGGCGGGGCTGGCGATCAGCGACGCCGCGACCGGCGCGATCGTGCGGGCGAGCAGGCTGGAATCGGCGAGCGGCGCGATGCGCAGCGTGAGGTCGATGCCCTCGGCGATCGGGTCGTTGCGCGCGTCGCTGAGCAAAAGTTCGATCTCGACCGCGGGATGCTGCTCAAGAAAGGCCGCGAGCACGGGGCCGAGCACCTTGATCCCGAAGCTCATCGGCGCTGCAAGGCGGATCGGGCCGGCGAGGTCGAGCCGGTCGCCGCGCGCCGCTTCGGTCGCCGCGGTCGCCGCGGCAACCATCGCGCGTGCCTCCTCGAGCAGCCCCGCCCCCGCGGTCGATACCGCAACGACGCGCGAGCTGCGGTGGAGCAAGGTGATACCGAGCGACGCCTCGAGGCGCGTCACCGCTTTCGACACGCTCGCTTTCGACAGGCCGAGCGCGGCGGCGGCGGCGGTAAAGCTGCCGCCGTCGGCGACGGCGACGAAACAGGCCCAGCCTTCATAATCGGGAAGCGCCATACCATAGCTCCAAAATGGAAACGATGATTTTCCATCTATGCTATTTTAGAAACAATCCCAATCCTTATTTTGTCCTCAACAGATGAACGCCGCCGGGCACCCCGGCCCAGCGGCGGCAGAGAAAGGACAAGGCCATGATCGACATTCGCAAATTCGACACGCTGGGCCACGCCGACCATGGCTGGCTCGACGCCCGCCACCATTTTTCCTTCGCGAACTATCACGATCCCGACCGCATGGGCTGGGGCGCGCTGCGCGTGTGGAACGACGACCGGATCGCGGCGCAGTCGGGCTTTCCCCCGCACCCGCACCGCGACATGGAAATCATCACCTATGTCCGCACGGGCGCGATCAGCCATCGCGACTCCATGGGCAACGTCGGCCGCACCGCCGCGGGTGACGTGCAGGTGATGAGCGCCGGCACCGGTGTCACGCACAGCGAGTTCAACCTGGAAGATGAGGAAACGACGCTGTTCCAGATCTGGATCATCCCCGATCAGGCGGGCGGCAATCCCGGCTGGGGGGCGCGGCAGTTTCCCAAGAATGATCGTTCGGGCCGGTTCGTGACGCTGGCCAGCGGGATCGACGGCGACGGCGATGCGCTGCCGATCCGCGCCAATGCCCGCGTCGCCGCGGCGACGGTGAACGCCGGGGAAAGCGTCTCCTATGACCTCGAAGCCGGGCGTCATGCCTATCTGGTCGCCGCCAGGGGACGTATCCGCGTCAACGGCCACGACGCCGATCCCCGCGACGGCATCGCGCTGCGCGATGTCGGGCGGATCGAGGTCGAGGCGATCGACGACGCCGAACTGGTCCTTGTCGACAGCCTGTAACGAAGCCCCGCCTCGGCCGCCGACGTCCCTCCCCGACGGCGGCCTACCCGGTGCCGCGAGTTGCCCCCGGCTCGCGGCACCCCCTCTCCCCGCTTGAACCCAAGGAGTAATATGATGTCCAATATCCTTCGTATCGATGCCAGCGCCCGCACCAGCGGATCGACCACGCGCCAGCTCACCGACCAGCTCGTCGCACGCCTCGTCGAACAGGGCTATGGCGCGGCGGTCACCACCCGCGACCTGGCGCTGGCCCCGCCCGCGCTGCTCACCGAAAGCTGGGTCGGCGCCAATTTCACCGACGAGACCGAGCGCAGCGACGAGCAGAAGGCCGCGCTCGCGAGCTCCGACGAGCTGATCGCCGAACTGGAAGCGGCGGACACCATCGTCATCGGCGTGCCCGTCTATAATTTCGCGATCCCCGCGTCGCTCAAGGCCTGGGTCGACCTGATCGCCCGCGCCCGCCGCACCTTCCGCTACACCGAGAACGGTCCCGAAGGGCTGCTGAAGGGAAAGAAGGCCTGGCTGGTCGTCGCGTCGGGCGGCGTGCCCGTTGGCAGCGACCATGATTTCGCCACCGGATACCTCCGCCACGTCCTCGGCTTCGTCGGCATCACCGATGTCACGATCATCGCCGCCGACCAGCAGATGATGGACGGCGAGGCGATCGCGCGCGCGACCTCGGCGATCGAGGCGCTGCAACAGGCCGCCTGATTGGCGACATTGACGAAAAAGGGCGGCCGCGATGGCCGCCCTTTTTTGTTCGCCGGAGTCCGGCGGGTTTATTTGAGCTTGTCGCGATTAACGTAAAGCAGCGCGGCGATCACCGCCGCCGATCCGATGCCCAGCCCCGCGGCGGCGGCGGTTTTCCAGCCGCGTTTCGCCTTGGTCGCGTCCTGGTCCGCGGCTTCGGCTGCTTCGGCCGCCTCGCGCTGCTGCCGCAACTCGCGCGCGGCGCGCAGCACTTCATTTTCTTCTTGTTCGTCGTCGTTGGGCGGCGGGGCTTGGTCGGTCATCTTGCTCTATGGTCCTTGTCGTCAGGCGAGTGCCTGTTCGACAGGCACATAATCGGTTCCGATCGCTGCCGCTACGGCTTCGAACGTCACCTTACCATTCCAAACGTTCAAACCCTGCGCAAGATGCACGTCGCGTTTCAAAGCTTCCTTCCAGCCGAGATCGGCGATGCGCAGCGCGTGCGGCAAAGTGACATTGTTCAGCGCATAGGTGCTGGTGCGCGCGACCGCGCCCGGCATGTTGGCCACCGCATAATGGACGATGCCGTCGATCACATAGGTTGGATCGGCGTGCGTGGTCGCATGGCTGGTTTCAAAACATCCGCCCTGGTCGATCGCAACGTCGACGAGCACCGAGCCGGGCCGCATCGTCCCGAGCATCTCGCGCGTCACCAGCTTGGGCGCTTCGGCGCCGGGGATCAGCACCGCGCCGATCACCAGGTCGGCTTCGGCGACGCATTCCGCCAGGTTGGCGCGGTTCGAGAAGCGCGTCTTGGCGCGTGCCTCGAAAAAGGTGCCGACGCGTTCGAGCACTTCGGGATCGCGGTCGAGGATGGTGACGTCGGCGCCGAGCCCCGCCGCCATTTGCGCCGCGTTGAAGCCGACGACGCCGCCCCCGATCACGCACACCTTGCCCGGCGCGACGCCGGGGACGCCGCCGAGCAACACCCCGCGACCGCCATGCGCCTTTTCGAGCGCGGTGGCGCCCGCCTGGATCGACATGCGCCCCGCGACCTGGCTCATCGGCTTCAAGAGCGGCAACCCGCCGTGCGGGCTGGTGACCGTTTCATAGGCGATGCACACCGCGCCCGATTTCATCAGGTCGCGCGTCTGGTCGGGGTCGGGGGCGAGGTGGAGATAGGTGTAGAGGATCTGCCCCTCGCGCAGCATCGCGCGCTCGCCTGGCTGCGGCTCCTTGACTTTCACGACCATGTCGGCGGCCGCAAAAATCTCTTCCGCCGTCGGGACGATCTCGGCGCCCGCTTCGACATAAAAGCGGTCGTGCGCACCGATGCCTTCGCCCGCGCCGGTCTGCACCAGGACGCGGTGGCCGTGGACGACGAGCTCGCGCGCGCTTTCGGGGGTCAGCCCGACGCGATATTCGTGATTCTTGATTTCCTTCGGGGTGCCGATGATCATCTTCGCTCTCCACTGTCCTTGGCCATGGCGCCCGGTCGGCGCGCGGTGCCTTCGGAAAAGAATAGCAGCAAAGCCCCGCGAGGTGCTTGCATATGATCCTTTGATTCGACACATATGTGCAAGTTTTTTGCGCAACATCGGGATTTTCTGCACAATGATTGATCGGATCGATGCAAAGCTGCTTCATCTGCTCCAGCGCAAGGGACCGAAACCTGCCGCCGAACTCGGCGAGATCGTCGGGCTGTCGCCGTCGGCGTGCCACCGCCGCATCCGCGCGCTCGAGGCGGCGGGAATCATTACCGGCTATGCCGCGCGGCTGTCGCCCGAACGCATCGGGCTGGGACTGGACGTCTTCGTCGACATCAGCCTGACCTCGCAGAGCGAGGAAGCGCTGACGGCGTTCGAGAGCGCGGTCAAAAGTTTCGACGAGATATTGGAATGCCAGCTCTTGTCGGGCGCCTCCGATTATCGGCTGCGCGTCGCGGCGCGCAGCGTCGCCGATTTCGACCGGCTGCACCGCCATTGCCTGTCGCGCCTGCCGGGCGTGGCGGCGATGCACAGCGCCTTTGCGTTGCGCACGATCAAGGCGTTCGAGGGCTATCCGGTCTCCGCCGCGGGTTAACGATCGATTTACCAGTCTTGCCGCATATCCCGTTCACCAGTTTCGTGGGACGCACACGGGCGAAGACCCGCGCGGCTTTGGATCGACCAGGGATGGGATCATGGTGAAGGACAGTCCGATTCACAAACAGCAGATCGAGCCGATTTTGATGTCGGAGCGCTTTCCTTATTATGATCTCGACGGCCGGCTGGCCGCAGACGCGGCCGAAATCCATGCCATCGTCGGCGGCCGCGAGGAAGCCGTCGCGCGGGCCTATTGGGATGCGTTCAATGCGCTGCCGAACATGGATCGCCGTGTCGAAGGCGAGCTTTACGACCGCTATGTCCGCGGTAGCGCCCGCCACGCCTCGGTCAAATATGCCGACGCGGCCGGACAGGAAGCCGCGACGATCGCCTGTCAGAATACGCATATGGCGCGGCGCGTCAAAATGCCGCTTGCCTCGGTCATGTCGTGCATCGCCGAAAGCCAGCGACTGACAATCGAATATGTCGTCGAGGCCTGTATCGGCGACGCCGAACGGCTGGCACGGCTGACAAGCGCCATCAACCGCCTTGCGCTGCTCGAGTTCGACATCATGCAGCGATACGCCAGCAAGCTTGATCGCGCCGTGATTTCCGGCGAACGACAGACGCTCGCGCGCGACTTTGACCGCTCGATCGCCTCTCTGGTGCAGGATACGGAAGGCGTGCGCGAGCAGCTCGCCAGGCAGGCGGCTTCGGCCGACCAGGCGGCGAAGGGCATGATCGCCAAGACGAGCGAGGTCGCCGCAGCGTCCGAACAGTCGGCGATGGCGATGCGCGAAGCGGCATCGACCGCCGCGGGGCTGATCCGCGCGATCGAGGATGCACGCAGCGAAGTCGAAGCCTCGGCCAGTGTCGCGACGCGCGCGTCGGAACAGGCGGGCGAAGCGGTCGCCATGTCCGAGGCGCTGTCGCACCACGCCGAATCGATCGAGTCGATCCTGGGACTGATCCGCGAGATTGCCGGGCAGACCAACCTGCTCGCGCTCAACGCCACTATCGAAGCCGCGCGCGCGGGTGAATCGGGCCGTGGCTTTGCCGTCGTCGCGCAGGAGGTGAAAAGCCTCGCCAACGAAACCGCGCGCGCGACCGACGATATCGCGGGCAAGATCGCCGCGATCCAGCAGGCGACGCGCGGGTCGGTAAGCGCGAACCAGTCGATCCAGCAGACGATCGTTGAAGTCCAACGCTCGGCGCAACGCATCCGCGAGGCGATGGACGCGCAGGCGCAGACGGTGACTTCGATCACCGCCGCAGTCGACGAAACCGCGCTGGCCGCCGACAGCATGTCGTCGACGATCGCCAGCATCCGCAACGATTCGGGCATGGTCGCGAGCGAGATCAGTGTGCTGAGTCAGGAGTTCGCCAAGATGGGTGGACGGTTGCAACAGCTCGAACAGGCGGCCAGCGAGTTCAGCCGCCGGGTGGCGTAAGTTCACTTATTTCATCGTCATCCCGGCGAAGGCCGGGATCTCGCCGGTGCGTCATTCCGATAGGGTGAGATCCCGGCCTTCGCCGGGATGACGAGTTTGGGGATGCGCCCGCTTGGCAAGCCCAGCCCCGCTGCCTAAAGCCGCATCATGCCAACCCACATCCTGATCACCGGCGCGAGCCGCGGCATTGGCGCGGCGATCGCCAAAGCGCTGAGCACCGACGCAACGAAGGTGGTCGCGCTGTCGAGCGCCGACGGCGACCTGGCCGACCCTGCGGCCCCCGACCGGTTGTGGCAGACGAGCCTCGACCGGCTGGGCGGGCGCATCGACATACTCGTCAACAACGCCGGGGTGTTCGAGGCGAACCCCATTGACGCGGCCGACGCCGACTGGCTCGCGAACTGGAACCGCACGATGCAGGTCAACCTCACCGCCAGCGCGCAGCTCTGCCGCTGCGCGGTGCTGCACTGGCAGGCGCGCCAGTCGGGCGGACGCATCGTCAATATCGCGAGCCGGGCGGCGTATCGCGGCGACAGCCCCGCGCACTGGCACTATGCCGCATCGAAAGCGGGAATGGTTGCGATGACCAAGACGATCGCACGCGCCTATGCCAGGGAGGGCATCCTTGCCTTTGCGATCTGCCCCGGCTTCACGATGACGGGCATGGCCGACGACTATCTGGAAAGCCGCGGCGGCGACAAATTGCTCGCCGACATTCCGCTGGGACGCGTCGCGGCGCCCGATGAAGTGGCCGAAACGGCGCGCTGGTGCGCGATGGAGGCACCCGCGTCGATGACCGGCGCGGTGCTCGACATCAATGGCGCGAGCTATGTGCGCTGAATGAACTGGATCGCTTCCCTCCCCTGCACCCGCGCCGAGGCCGAAGCGCTGTCGGGCGAGATACCGGCACTCGATGCGCTGACCCAGCCTCCGGTGGTGGTTACGCGCGAGATCGACGAGGATTCGGGGCGGTGGCAGCTCGACGTCTATCTGGACAACAAGCCCGACGCGGCGCTGCTGGACCTCCTCCGCTCGCTCGTTCCAAGCGCCAGGGACGATATGCCGATCGTCGAGCCATTGCCCGAAGCGGATTGGGTCAAGATATCGCAGCAGGGCCTCGAGCCCGTCCGCGCGGGCCGCTTCTTTGTCCATACCAGCAGTTTTGCCGACCGCATACCGCCTGGCACGACCCCCTTTCTGATCGACGCGAGCCAGGCGTTCGGCACCGGTGGGCACGATACGACGGCGGGCTGCCTTGCGATGCTCGACCGGCTGGCGCGGCAGGGCGCAAGCCCGCGCAACATCGCCGATATCGGGACCGGCACCGGGCTGCTCGCCTTTGCCGCCATGTCGCTCTGGCCGCGCGCGCGCACGATCGCGTCGGACATCGACCCCGCAAGCATCTTTGTCACCCGCGACAATGCCGCGATCAACGGCGTGCCACTGGGCCGCGGCGGCGGACGGCTCGCGCTCGCGGTCGCACCGGGGACCGACCATCCGGCGATCCGTCACCGCGTGCCCTATGACCTTGTTGTCGCGAACATTCTTGCCGGGCCGCTGATCACGCTTGCCCCCGATATCGCAGCCGCGACCGCGCCGGGCGGCCATGCGATCCTCGCGGGACTGATCGCGCGCCAGATGGATCCCGTGCTCGCTGCCTATCGCGCGCAGGGCTTTCGCCTCGCTGCGCGCGGCGGCAGCGCCGAATGGCCGTGCCTGCTGCTCGTCAAGCGTCGCCGCTATGGCTGGCGGCGCAAAGAACGCGCGCTGCACCGCGCCAGCCCGTCGGACGCGAGTTTCGGGAGCTGGTAGCCAAATAGTTGAATTTTACCGGTGGCTTGCTAGCTTTTGGCACGTCATCGGGAGAATCGGCCATGAGCCTGTTTACCGCCATCGCCCTGCTCGCCGCCGCGCCCATTGCCGGCGACGATCCCGATTCGATCATCGTCACGGGGACGCCGCTGACCCGCGAGGAAGCAAAGAAGCGCGCGGCCGAATATGTGCGCCGCTCCGGGGTCGTGCAGCTCAAACCGCTCGCGCGATGGGTAGACCCTGTTTGTCCACACACAATAGGGGTCGACGATCATGTGGCCGCGATCGTCAATGCACGCGTCCGCGCCGTCGCCGCTGCGGCGGGTGCCGATGTCGCCCCAGCCGAATGCCGACCCAATATCGTCGTCGCTTTCAGCGCGGACGGGCGCGCGCTCGCGCGTGCGGCGCGCCGCAAGGCGCCCCAACAGTTCGCCGAGCTAGGGCCCGTGGCGCGCGACCGCGTGCTCGACGGAACGGGTGCGATCCGCTGGTGGTATACGACGCGCGACGAGAGCCGCGACGGCATGCCGATCAATGATTATTATATAAAGCTCTATAACAGCAGCATCGTCAGCACGCAGGTCGTGCGGGCGCTGCAGACCGCGACGGTCGTGATCGACGTCCATCAGGCCGACGGCACCCCGCTTGACTCGGTCGCCTCCTACGCCGCCATGGTCGCGCTCGCCGAATTCCGGAGCAATCCCCCGCCGCCGAAGGAGTCGATCCTCTCGCTGTTCGACGGCGAAACCGAGCGCCGCGAACTGTCGCGCCACGACGCGGCGCTGCTCCGCGGTATCTATACCGTGCCGCCCGACCGCGAAGCCTTTCAGCAGCGGCGTCAGCTGATATCGACGGTGCGCAAGGAAAGCGAGTGAACGTCAGCCGCTCTTGGCGAGGGCATATTCCTGCGTGCCGCGGGTGACCACCGCGTCGCCGGGCAAGATGTCGGCAATCGGGATCGGCGGCAGCGCGGCGTTCGCGGCATAGAGCGGCGCGAAGTCGGTGTTCACGGTCACGTCGAGCAACTGTTCGAGGCTGTCGATCACAAAATAATTCTGCTGAAAATCGTCAATCCGGTAATCGGTGCGCATCACGCGCGCGAGGTCGAAGCCGATGCGGTTCGGGCTGTCCGATTCAAGCGCAAAAATGCTTTCCGCATAGGAGGAAACGATGCCCGCGCCATAGATGCGCAAGGCCCCGGCTTCGCGGATCAGCCCGAATTCGACCGTGTACCAGTAAAGCCGCGCCAGCTGTTTCAGCGCATCGAACTTCAGACTGCGCAGGCCTCCTTCCCCATAGGCCACCATATAGTCGGCGAACACCGGGTCGGCGAGCATCGGAACATGACCGAACACGTCATGAAAGACATCGGGTTCCTGGAGGTAATCGAGCTGGTCGGGGGTACGGATGAAATTGCCCGCGGGAAAGCGCCGGTTCGCGAGATGGTCGAAAAACACGTCGTCGGGCACCAGTCCCGGCACCGCCACGACCTGCCACCCGGTCGCCGCCATCAGCCGCGCGTTGAGCTCGCGGTAATCGGGGATGCCCGGCTTTTCGAGCTTGAGCACGTCGATGCCGCGCAAGAATGCCTCCGAAGCGCGACCGGGCAGCATCGCCGACTGGCGCGCGAACAGCCGGTCCCACATCGCATGTTCGGCGGCGGTGAAGGCGTCCCAGTTCTGCGGAATCGTCCAGTCGGCCGCGGCGCCCGACGGCGGCGTTTCGTGAACGTGGGTAAAATGGCTTTCCATGGGCTGACTTCTATCACAAATATGGTTTCAAGTGAAACTTATTCGCCGATCGGCACGATCTCGGTCGCCAGCCGTTCGACCTCGGCGCGGTCGTGGCTGACGTAGAGGATCGGCACGCGCAGCTCGTCGCGGATGCGCTCGATCACGGCCATGATCTCGTCGCGCCGCGCGGCGTCGAGCGACGCGAGCGGTTCGTCCATCAGCAGCAGTTCCGGCCCCGCGAGCAGCGCACGCCCGATCGCGACCCGCTGCGCCTCGCCGCCCGACAGGCTTTGCGGCCAGCGCCCCAGCAGATGGTCGATGCCGAGGAAGGCCATCGCCTCGTCGAACCCCATCCAGCGGTGCGCGGGGCCTGCAAGATCATGACCATAAAGCAGGTTCGCGCGCACGCGCTTGTGCGGAAAGAGCCGTCCGTCCTGAAAGACATAGCCGATGCGCCGCGCCTCCGGCGCCAGATCGACGCCGGGACCGAACAAGCTGCGTTCGCCGACGCGGATATGGCCGCGATCGGGGCGGAGCAGTCCGGCGACCATGTTGAGGATAGTCGTCTTGCCCGCCCCCGACGGCCCGAACAGCGCCGTCAGCCCCGGCCCTGCGGCGAAGCGCGCGGCGATGCTGCGCTCGCCCAGCCGCTTCTCGACGTCGATATCAATCGCCACGCCGCGCCCTTTCGCCGTGCGTGCGGCGCACGAGCCATTCGGAGAGGACCAGCGCGCCGAGCGACAGCGCCACCGACAGCAACGCAAGCCGCGTCACCATCGTCTCGCCGCCGGGCGTCTGGAGCGCCGAATAGATGGCGAGCGGCAAGGTGCGCGTCTCGCCCGGAATGTTCGAGACAAAGGTGATCGTCGCGCCGAACTCGCCGATCGAGCGCGCGAAGCCGAGGACGAGCGCCGCGAGGATGCCGGGGAGCGCAAGCGGCAGGCTGATCGTGCGAAACGCGTGCCAGCGTCCGGCGCCCAATGTGCGGGCCGCGCCCTCCAGCCGCCGGTCGATCCCCTCGATCGACAGCCGCATCGCGCGCACCATCAGGGGCAGCGCCATGATCGCCGCCGCGAGCGCCGCGCCGGTCCAGCGGAATATCAGGGTGACGCCGAACCAGTCCTCAAGCCAGCGTCCCACTGGCCCGGCTGGACCGAAAGCGATGAGCAGCAGCCAGCCGGTGACGACCGGCGGCAGCACGAGCGGCAGGTGGACGAGCGCATCGACAAGCATCCGGCCGGGGAAACGATGACGCGCGAGCAACCACGCGATCAGGAAGGCGAGCGGCAGCGTCGCGAGCACCGCGAGCCCGCCGACCTTGAGCGACAGCGCGACGATCCCCCATTCCTCCGCCGACAGCATCACGGCGCCGAAAAGCCGTGGCGCGTAAAGATCGCACGACCCTGTGTGGACAGAAGGAAGGCGCGGAAAGCCGCGGCATCGCGGTGCCGTGAGGCCTTCAACACCGCCACCGGATAACGGATCGGCGGATGACTCGCCGCTGGAAATGTGCCGAGAATGCGCACCGCCTTCGACGCGCGCGCGTCGGTGGCATAGACGATGCCGAGCGGCGCGGCGCCCCGCTCGACCAGCACCAGCGCGGCGCGGACATTTTCGGCGGGCGCGAGTCGGCCCGCGACGCTGCGCCAGACGCCGAGATGGGTCAGCGCCGCCTTCGCATAACGCCCGGCGGGCACCGCGTCGGGATCGGCCATCGCGAGACGGCCGGAGCCGAGTGCGCGGGCGAGCGGAAAGCCGCGTGCCGGGCTCAGCCGCACGCGGCTGCGCGCGGGCGCGATGAGCACGAGCCGGTTGCCGAACAGCGTCGCGCGCGTCCCCGCGCGGAGCCGCCCCGCCCTCGCCACCGCATCCATCCACGGCTCGTCGGCTGACAGAAAGAGGTCGGCCGGCGCCCCCGCGATCACCTGCCGCGCGAGCGCCGACGACGCCGCGAAGGACAGAATGGGCCGGGAATGCCCGCGCGCCGCCCAGACGTCCGCCGCTTCGGTGAGCGATTCCTGCAGGCTCGCCGCCGCAAGCACCACCGGGCCGCGCCCGTGGGCCGCCGCGGCGGGCGTCAGCGACAAGAAGGCGAACGCGACCAGCAGGCGAAGGACAGGGACCATCCGTCCGCTATAGGCGCGCCGAGCCTCCGACCGCAACGCCGAGCCAGCGCGCCGCGCGAAGCAACGCGCTTGCCGGGCGCCGGTCATCGCCTCCCGATCAGAAGCGCGCGCGGACGCCGACCGCTATGGCGCGGCGCTCGACGGGGTAATAAATGGCCGAGGCATCGGTCACGGCGATCGCCGCGCTGATGTCGCCGATCGCCTTTTTGCCCGTGATGTTGCGCACGTCGACAAAGGCGTCGACCCCCTCCGCCAGCCGCGCGCCGCCGGTCACGCCGACCAGCGCATAGCCGGGGGTGCGAACCTGGTTGCGATAGTCGGCATAGGGTCCATCGGGCACCCATTCGACATTCGGCGCCATATGCAGCGCGTCGGTGCCGATGCGCGCCTCTGCACGGTAGACGTGGCGCGGCACCACCGGCAGGCGGTTGTCGCCATAGTCGGCATCATCGCGGAAGCGGAAATTGCTGGAGGTATAGACCTGACGGAGCCGCAGCCAGACGGCCGGTTTGACCTCGAACGCCGCCTCTATCCCCTCATGCCGCGTGCGCCCCGCGTTGAAGGTCGACGCCGGGATCGCCGGGCCGACATTATACTGGAGCAGCTCGCCCTTGATGTCGCTGCGATAGAGGGTGATGTCCCAGCTGACCGGCCCAGCCCGGCCGCGCGTGCCGACCTCCGCCGTCCACGCGCGCTGCGGATCGAGCGGGACGAAGCTCGCGATCTGCGCAAGCTCGCTGAACCCCGGAAACTCGACCGAGCGGCTGTAGTTGGCATAGATTTGCGCCCCCGCCACCGGCTCGAACAACAGGCCGAACCTGGGCGAGAAAGCGTTGAAATCGGCGCGGGCGACGGTGCCATTCTGCGTCGGTGCTGCGCTGTTCCGGTTGATGCGCTGCTTGCGCATCCCGTCGGCGTAAATGCCGCCCGCGATCAGCGACAGCCTGTCAACGGGCTTCAAACGGACTTCGCCATAGACTGTCGCCGCGTGCGCATCGAGATCGGCGTCGAAGGTCGCCGCACCGCGCTTTCCCGCGAGGTTCGCAAAGCGCTTCGACCTGGTGTCGCCGACGCGCAATTCGCCGCCCAGCGTCGCTTCGATCAGATCATCCATATAGTCGAGCCGGACATATCCGCCACGGTCGGTGCTGTCCTGGTCGATCACCTGAAAGATCGGGTGATAGAGCCGCTTGGCGTTGACAAAGACGCCGACGTCGACGCGGAGCGCGCCCCAATCGAAGCGTGTGCGGTTCTGGATACGCAGCGAATCGATGTCGCGCGCATTGTCGCCCGCGATGCTGCCCGAATTCGCCATGCGCGGAGCCGTCAGCGCCTGTTCGCGCGTCAGCGCGCCGGGGATGTCCTGATTGATATTGTTGAAGCTGACATAGAGGCGGTTCGATATCAGGTCGCTGAACTGCATCCCGACATTGCCGTGGAAGCGGAAGCCGCGCCGCGCCACATGCTCGCGGTCGCCGTCCGACGTGTCGGCACTGACCGCGCCCCAGGCGTCGACCCGCTGGCCCACAGCCCCCGCGGAAATCAGGCCGCGATAGCTGCCGAAGCTGCCGACATCGCCGCGCAGGTAAAAGCCTGTCGCCGTACGCCCGGTCGGCGTCACGCCATTGACCGCGCCGCCCAGTGTTCCCGACCCGAAACGCAGCGCATTTGCCCCGCGATAGACCTCCAGATGGTCGAAGAAGATCGGTTCGAGTTCCTGGAAATCGCCGTTATCGTCGGCCAGGTTGATCGGCACGCCATCCTGCAACAGCGTGAGGCCGCGCATGTGAAAGCCGCGCGACAGTCCCGATCCGCGGATCGAAATGCGCACCTCCTGCCCATAGCGCGGCTGGAGATAGACGCCGGGCGAAAAGGCGAGCGTGTCGCGCAAGCTGACAATGGATTTATCCGCATAATCCTGATGGCTGACGACATCGGCGCCACCCGCGGTCTTTTGGACACGCGCTTCGGCTTCGTTGGTCAGTTGCGGCGCAGTGACGATGATAGTGCTGTCCGCCGCTTCGTCGGCGTGCGCAGGAACGGCGGCAAGGCAGGTGGCGAGCGCGAGCAAGCGCGCCGCGCGAGTGGCGAATTTGGTCATGGAAATATCTTCCCCGGAAAACTGGCATGGAGCCGCGTAAAAGGGCGCGGCAAATCACTCGTCATTCCGGCGAAGGCCGGAATCTCGACGGCGCATCGGGGCGCAAGGGCGAGACCCCGGCTTTCGCCGGGGTGACGAGGCGTCAGCTTAGGGAAGGTGGTCCGGTACTGGGCGGCAGCGGCGATGCGATGCCGGGGGCAAAGCCCAGTGACGGCAGCGCAAGCGGCGCGGGCTCGGCTCCCATCGGCGCGGCAACCAGAACCGGCAGGTCGGGAACGATCGGCGCAGTGGCCAGCGCACCCCACGGGCAATGCTGCTGCCCCTCCGCCATGTCGTGCTCGCCGGTCTTTTCGATCGGGATCGGGATCGTCATCGTCGCGCCGGGATTGGCGGGGTCCGAACAGATGCGCACGGTGATCGACCCGTTTGCATCGCTTTCGATCATCCAGCCCGGCGCGACGAGCATCCGCGCCGCGAGCGCCAGCAGCACGGGCAGCAGGAGCAGGATGCCGGGACGGCGAAAGGCGGCGAGCAGGGTCACGGCGCGCGCCTTATGGCGCGCCTGCGCGGCTGGCAAGTGGGCGGATTGCCCTATCCCGCCGCCGCGACGATCGCCGCCCATTCGGCCTCGTCGATCACGCGGATGCCGAGCGCCGCCGCCTGCTTGAGCTTCGACCCCGCGCCGGGACCGGCGACGACGAGGTCGGTCTTGGCGCTGACGCTGCCCGCGGCCTTCGCGCCCAGCGCCTCGGCCTGCGCCTTGGCTTCGTCGCGGCTCATCGTCTCGAGCTTGCCGGTGAAAACGACGGTCTTGCCCGACACCTCGCTGTCGCGCGTTTCGACCACATAGGGCGGCGGCGACACTTCGGAGAGCAGATCGTTCCACAGCGCGCGATTATGCGGTTCGTGAAAGAAGTCGCCGAGCGCTTCGGCAACCGCGGGGCCGATGCCGTCGGCGCGCACCTCCAGGATCGCCTTGATCGCGTCGAGCTTGCGCGCCGCATATCTGCCGTCGGATTCGCCCTCTTCGCGCGGATTGGCGGCGATCCAGGCACCCAGTTCGGCCGCCTTGTCGGGAAGCCGCGCGATGTCGCCGATCCCCTTCAGCAGATCGCGCGCGGTCACCGCCCCGATATGGCGGATGCCGAGCCCGAAGAGCAGGCGCGCGGCGTCGGGCTGCCGCTTCGCCTCGATCGCCGCGAGCAGATTGTCGACCGACTTTTCCTTCCATCCCTCGCGCGCGAGCAGCGCTTCGCGATGATTTTTCAGGCGGAATATGTCGGCCGGCCCCTTGTCGAGCCAGCCGAGCGCCAGAAACTCGGCGATGCTCTTTTCGCCCAGCCCCTCGATGTCGAGCGCGCCGCGGCTGACGAAGTGGCGCAGCCGCTCGAACTTCTGCGCGTTGCAGATCAGCCCGCCGGTGCAGCGCACATCGACCTCGCCCTCCTCGGCCACCGCCTCGCTGCCGCACACCGGGCAATGGTCGGGAAAGACATAAGGTTCGCGCGCTTCGTCGCGCGTCAGATTCTCGACGACCTGCGGGATCACGTCGCCCGCACGCTGGATGACGACGCGGTCGCCGGGACGCACGCCGAGGCGCGCGATTTCATCGCGATTGTGAAGCGTGACGTTGGAGACGACGACCCCGCCGACCGTAACGGGGGTCAGCCGTCCCACCGGCGTCAGCTTCCCCGTGCGTCCGACCTGAATGTCGATCGCTTCCAGCGTCGTCTGCGCGCGTTCAGCGGGGAACTTGTGGGCGACCGCCCAGCGCGGCGCCTTGGCGACGAACCCCAACCGCGCCTGCCAGTCGAGCCGGTCGACCTTGTAGACGACGCCGTCGATGTCATAGGGCAGCTCGGCCCGCTCGGCCTCGATCATCCGGTAATGGTCGAGCAGGTCGGCAACGCCGTCGCAGCGCCGCAGCAGCGGCGACACGGGCACCCCCCAGCTTTCGATCGCCTTCATCACCCCAAATTGCGTGTCGGCGGGCAGCGCGCTCACCTCGCCCCAGCCGTGCGCGAGGAAGCGCAGCGGGCGCGACGCGGTGACGCTTGCGTCCTTCTGGCGCAGCGATCCCGCGGCGGCGTTGCGCGGATTGGCGAACTGGCGCGCCTTTTCGGGATCGTCGGCCTCGGCGAGCAGCCGCGCGTTGAGCGCCGCAAAATCGGCCTTCGCCATATAGACCTCGCCGCGGATCTCGAAGATGTCGGGGATGTCGCCCGCCAGCTCGTCCGGAATGTCGGTAATCGTCCGCACGTTCGGCGTGACATCCTCGCCCACCGTCCCGTCGCCGCGCGTTGCCGCCTGCACCAGCACGCCTTTTTCATACCGCAGCGAGCAGGACAGCCCGTCGATCTTGTCCTCGGCGGTGAACGCGACCTGCTCGCCCTCGCCGAGATTGAGGAAGCGCCGCACGCGCGCCGCAAACTCCTCGACGTCCTCCGCCGCAAAGGCATTGTCGAGGCTCATCATCCGCTGCGCGTGCGTCACCTTCGCGAGCGGCGAGGCCTCGACCGCGGCTCCCACGAGCTTGTTCGGGCTGTCGGCGCGGATCAGGTGCGGAAAGGCCTCCTCCAGCGCATTGTTGCGGCGGACGAGCGCGTCATAATCGGCGTCCGAAATCTCCGGGCTGTCTTCGGCGTGATAAAGTTTGTTGTGACGCGCGATCGTTTTCGCGAGCCGCATCAGCTCGTTCGCGGCCTCGGCCTCGGTCAGCGATTCGACGTCTTTCATCTTAAAGCCCCTACCGCGCGATCACCAGCACATGCACCTGTCGCCGGATGCGAAAGCCCAGGGATTCATAGAGCGCGATCGCGCCCGCATTATCCGCATAGCTGTGCAGGAAAGGCGTTTCGCCGCGCGCCACCATTTCGCGCATGACATGGCCGATCAGCGCGCGCGCCAGCCCGCGGCCGCGGCAATCGGCCCAGGTCGCGACGCCGCTGACTTCCGCCATGCCGGACATCAGCATCCTCTGCCCCGCCATCGCGAGCAGGCGGCCGTCCTCGCGAACCCCAAAAAAGGGACCGTAGCGGTGCGTCGCCGGTCCCCACGGTCCCGGCTTGGCATGATCGGCGAGCGCGGCCATTTCGGGCGCATCCGTATCGCGGAGCGCGACGATCGGCGGTTCGCCGTCGCGCGGCGGCGGCGGGGGTCCGTCGGCAACCATCTGCGCCAGCACCGCGCGCTTCACCTCGCGCACCCCCGGCGGCACCGGCCAGGGGTCGCCCTCGACGATCCAGAGTTCGCCGTCGGCGGGCACCAGCGCGGCCAGCGCCGCCTGCGCCCCGGCGCCCGTATCGGCGGCGACCCCGAACACGCCATAATCGCGGTCGATCCTGAGCGCGCGCGCGTCGCCCTCCGCCAGATGCGCCTGTCGGCCGGTGAGCATCGACCAGACGGGGCGGTCGAGGGGGTGGGGCGAGGTCACGCCGCCACCTCCAGCAGCCGCTCCGCCTGTGCCCTTGCTTCCTCGGTCACCTCCGCCCCCGACAGCATCCGCGCGATTTCTTCGCGGCGGCCGCGATCGTCGAGCGCGTGGACGCTGGTGCGCGTGATGGTCCCCTCGCTCGATTTGGCGATGATGAAGTGGAACGCGCCCTTGGCCGCGACCTGCGGGCTGTGCGTCACCGCGAGCAATTGCTTGCCCGCACCGGCCAGTCGCGCCAGCCGCTCGCCGATCGCGCTTGCCACCGCGCCGCCGACGCCGCGGTCGATCTCGTCGAAGATGATCGTGTCGGCGCCGCCCTCTTCGGCGAGCGCGACCTTCAATGCGAGGATGAAGCGCGACAATTCGCCGCCGCTCGCGATCCTGGCGAGCGGGGCAAAGGGCGCGCCGGGGTTGGTCGCGATCAGGAACTCGACGCGGTCCATACCATCGGCGCCCCAGCGGTCGGCGGGAAGCCGCTCGACAAGCGTTTGGAACCGCGCGGCGTCGAGCTTCAGCGGCGCCAGCTCGCCCGCGACCGCCGCGTCGAGCCGCGCCGCCGCCTTCGTGCGCTGATCGGAGAGCGCCGTCGCGGCATGGGTATAAGCGGCGGCCGTCTCGGCGACCGCGGCTTCAAGCTTCGCAAGGCCCGCGCTGCCGCCCTCGATCGCGTCGAGCCGCGCGGCGAGCGTGCCGGTGAGTTCGGCGAGTTCGTCCGGCTGGCATCCATGCTTGCGCGCCATCGCGCGCAGCTCGAACAGCCGCGTCTCGGCCGCCTCGAGCCGTTCGGGGTCATATTCCAGCGCGCGCGCCGCCTCGTGCAGCTTCGTCTCCGCCTCGTCGGCCTCGATGATCGCGCGGTCGAGCGCGGCGAGCGCCTCGGCGAGCAGCACATGGTCGCCCGCAAGCCGGTCGAGCCGCCGCGCCGCGCCGCGCAGCAGCGCGGGGCCGCCCTCGCTGCCGTCGAAGACTTCAAGGATCGCGCCGAGGTCGCCCGCGAGCCGTTCGCCCTTCTGCATCGCGGCGCGCGCTTCGGCGAGTTCGGCCTCTTCGCCCGGTTGCGGAGCGAGCGCCCGCAGTTCGGCGACGCAATGTGCGAGCCATTCGCGGTCGCGCTCGGCCTCGGCGATGGCCGCGCGCGCGGCGGAAAGCTTCGCCTCGGCGGCGCGCCACGCGGCATGGGCGGCGGCGACCGCGGCGGTGTCGGCGCGTGCATAGGCGTCGAGCAGCGCGCGGTGCCCCGCGGGCGCGAGCAAGCCGCGGTCGTCATGCTGGCCATGGATTTCGACCAGATGCGCTCCGACCTCGCGCAGCAGCGCCGCTGAACAGGGCTGGTCGTTCAGAAAGGCGCGGCTGCCGCCGTCGGCTTTCAGCGTGCGACGCACGATCAGCGGCTCGCCCGGTTCCTGCACCAGGTCATTTTCGGCGAGCAGCGCAGCGAGCGGGCTGCCCGCGGCGGGCGCGGTGAAGCTCGCGGTGACCTGTGCTTGCCCGCTCCCCTGCCGCACCAGCGCGCTGTCGGCGCGCGCGCCGAGCGCGAGGCCCAGCGCGTCGAGCAGGATCGATTTCCCCGCCCCCGTCTCGCCGGTCAGCACGCCCAGCCCGGCCTCGAAGTCGAGGTCGAGCCGTTCGATGAGAACGATGTTGGCGATGGACAATGCGGTCAGCACGCGCCGTCCTTACCGCAGAACAAAGCCAGAATCTATGCGCTCGGCGCGTGCTTCTGCATCAGCTTGTACGCGCGCTCATACCATTCATTGCCCGGATAGTTGGCGCCGAGCACCGCCGCCGATTTCTTCGCTTCTTCGGGAATGCCAAGCGCGAGATAGGATTCGGTCAACCGGTAGAGCGCCTCGGGCGCGTGGCTGGTCGTCTGATATTTGTCGACGACCTCGCGAAAGCGGATCGACGCGGCGAGCCAGTTCGAGCTGCGCTGATAGAAACGCCCGATTTCCATCTCCTTGCCCGCGAGATGATCCTGCACCAGGTCGAGCTTCAGCCGCGCGTCGGCGGCATAGCGGCTGTCGGGATAGCGGCGGACGATTTCGCCGAGCGCCGCCTGCGCCTGCTGCGTGATCCGCTGGTCGCGCGTCACGTCGCTGATCTGCTCATAATAGCTGAGCGCGATCAGATAATAGGCATAGGGCGCGTCCTTGTTGCCCGGATGAATCGCGAGGAAGCGCTGCGCGGCTTCGATCGCCGGGGTATATTCGCGGTCCATATAATAGCTGAACGAGCTCATCAGCTGCGCGCGGCGCGCCCAGGGCGAATAGGGGTGCTGACGTTCGACTTCATCGAACAGCGCGGCGGCGAGACCATATTGCCCGCGGTCGAGCCGATCCTGCGCGGCGCGGTAGAGCGTGTTGACGTCGCGCGCGACATAGCGCGTGTCCTGCTTGACTCCCCCGCCCCCGGCGCAGGCCGCGAGCATGGGCGTGATCACGAATGCGGCGGCGAGCAGGCGCGCGGCGGCGCGCGAAGGTGCAAAATGAGTCATGCGCGCGGTATAGCCACAGCGCGGATGAACGCAAAATAAATGATGGCCGCCCGGTCGGGTTTCGGCGTCGCCTTGCGGGAATAAGCGGCGGGACGAGTCATCCCGCTTTGACCACGCAGCCCTCTGGCGCATCGGCGGGCGCGGGGACGCGGCGCGCCGTCCTTATCGTCACATGCGGGTCAAGAATCTGCCCCGCCATCACCCCCTCGCCCGCGGTGGGCGATATCGGCGCGTTGAAGATTGCTGCGGCGACATCGGCGCCCGCGACGATTTCGCCGAACACCGCAAAGCCCGCCCCGTCACCCCCCGGCGCATCGGCGTCGAACCCCTTGATGTCGGAGAGCAGCAGGAAAAAGTCGGTGGTTGCGTCGCCGGGATTGAGCCGCGCCATCGACAGCGCGCCCTTGCAATTGGTCAGGCCCGTCGTCGTCGTCGGCTCGTGCGCGATGGGCGGAAAGTTCCGGCGCGCATCGCCGCGATTGCCCGCCTGGATCAACTGGTTCGCAGGCCCCCAGCTGCGGGTCGAGCGATAGAATTGGAACCCGTCCATCCGCTTCGTATCGACATAGCGAAGGAAATTGGCGGCGGTGACCGGCGCGCGCTTGTCCTCGATCCGCACGGTGATCGTGCCGAGATCGGTGGTGAGTGCGACATGGGGCCGCGTGTCGGCCTCGACGACCGGCGTGACGGGCGCGGGCACCGGCGGCACGGGCGGCGGCAACTGCGTGGCCTGCGGCGGAGCCGACGGCGATTGGGCGGCGAAGAAGAAGGCGAAGACAAGGTTCAGCATGACCCCGATCATAAACGCAACTGCGCCGCCGACGCGAGTGCTTTCCTGTCGCGCGGCGACGGGCCGGGCCGACCGGCTGGAAAGGCGCACCTCGACGTGATCGAGGCGCGCGCGGAACCGAACCAACGTCGTTGCGGGGCAATTGGGTTCGGCCGCGCGCACTCCATGCCGGGCCGCCGTCCGCCCCCTTTCGGGCGGGGACCGACCTTGTCCGCTCCCCAGCCCAAAACCGCCATTCCGCCAAAGGAAAAGGGGCCGCCTCTCGGCAGCCCCTTCCCTGTTCGCTGATCGAAAGACTCAGTCCTTCAGGAAATCGGGCACATGGCCCTGGTCTTCCGGACCTTCGCTGCGTTCGCGGCGGGGCCCACGATCGCCGCCGTCGCGACGCGGGCCACGGTCGCGGCCGCCGCGGCCGCGGTCGCCGCCGTCACGGCGCGGGCCGCGATCGCCCCGGTCACCGCGCTCGCGCGGTTCGCGCGCCGGGCGGGTGTCTTCGAGTTCCTCGCCGGTATCCTGATCGACGACGCGCATCGACAGGCGGACCTTGCCGCGCGGATCGATCTCGAGCACCTTGACCTTGACCTCCTGCCCTTCGGACAGGACGTCGGCGACCTTTTCGACGCGCTCGTTCCTGATTTCCGAGACATGGACGAGGCCGTCCTTGCCGCCCATGAAGTTCACGAACGCCCCGAAATCGACAAGATTGACGACCTTGCCGTCATAGATTTTGCCGACTTCGGCTTCCTCGACAATGCCCGCGATCCACTTGCGCGCGGCCTCGATCTGGTCGAGGTCGCTCGACGAAATCTTGATGAGGCCTTCGTCGTCGATGTCGACCTTGGCGCCGGTGGTCGCGACGATCTCGCGGATCACCTTGCCGCCGGTGCCGATGACGTCGCGGATCTTCGCCTTGTCGATCTGCATCGTTTCGATGCGCGGCGCGTGCGCCGACAATTCGCTGCGGACTTCGCCGAGCGCCTTGTTCATCTCGCCCAGGATGTGCGCGCGGCCTTCCTTGGCCTGCGCGAGCGCGGCCTCGAAGATTTCGCGCGTGATGCCCGCGATCTTGATGTCCATCTGCATCGTGGTGATGCCTTCGGACGTGCCCGCGACCTTGAAATCCATGTCGCCGAGATGATCCTCGTCGCCCAGGATATCGCTGAGGATCGCATAATCCTGGCCCTCGAGGATCAGGCCCATCGCGATGCCCGAGACGGGACGCTTGATCGGCACGCCGGCGTCCATCATCGCGAGCGAACCGCCGCACACCGACGCCATCGACGACGAACCGTTCGATTCGGTGATGTCGCTGGTCAGGCGGATCGTGTAGGGGAACTCGTCCTTCGTCGGCAGCACCGGATGCAACGCGCGCCACGCAAGCTTGCCATGACCGACTTCGCGGCGGCCGGGCGCGCCGAAGCGGCCGACTTCACCGACCGAATAGGGCGGGAAGTTATAGTGCAGCATGAAATGCTGATATGACAGCCCGTTGAGGCCGTCGATCATCTGTTCGGCATCCTTGGTGCCGAGCGTGCAGGTCGCGATCGTCTGCGTCTCGCCGCGGGTGAACAGCGCCGAGCCGTGCGCGCGGGGCAGGAAGTGCGTTTCGGCGACGATCGGGCGGATCTGCGTGGTGGTGCGGCCGTCGATGCGCTTGCCTTCCTTCAGGATCGCGGTGCGGACGATTTCGGCTTCGAGCTTCTTGGTGAGCTTGATGCCCGCCATCACCGCCTGCGGGTCGAGCCCGTCTTCGGCGAACATCGCCTTCGCCTTGTCGCGCGCCGCGTTGAGGGCGTTCGAGCGCGCCGACTTGTCGGTGAGCTTGTAGGCGGCCGCAATATCCTTGCCGATCAGCTTCTTGAGCTTGTCCTTGAGCGCGGCATTGTCGTCCGAAGGCGCGATCTCCCAGGGTTCCTTCGCGGCCTGTTCGGCGAGCTTGATGATCGCCTTGACGACCTCCTTGCACGCATCGTGCGCGAACATCACCGCGCCCAGCATGACCTCTTCCGACAGCTCATTGGCTTCGGATTCGACCATCATCACCGCGTCGTGCGTCGCCGCGACGACGAGGTCGAGGTCGCCTTCGGCAACCTGTTCGTCGGTGGGGTTGAGGATATATTCGCCGTTCAGATAACCGACGCGCGCCGCGCCGATGGGGCCCATGAAGGGGACGCCCGAGATGGTGAGCGCGGCCGATGCGGCGACCATCGCGAGGATGTCGGGCTCATTGTGGCCATCATAGCTCAGAACCTGGGCAATGGCGTTGATTTCGTTATAGAAACCTTCGGGGAACAGCGGGCGGATCGGACGGTCGATCAGACGGCTGACCAGGGTTTCCTTTTCGGTCGCGCCGCGTTCGCGCTTGAAGAAGCCGCCCGGGATGCGCCCCGCGGCCGAGTATTTTTCCTGATAATGGACGGTGAGCGGAAAGAAATCCTGCCCCTCCTTCACCGACTTCGCGGCGGTCACGGCGCACAGCACGACCGTTTCGCCCAGCGTCGCCATCACGGCGCCGTCGGCCTGACGGGCAACCTTGCCCGTTTCGAGCGTCAGCGTTTCACCGCCCCACTCGATCGATACTTTTTTCACGTCAAACATGCTTTTTCCTTCGCCCGCCGGGCCCTATGCCGGGCGGGGCCTCTGATTCCGGGCAATCCGGCCCGGGGCGGTGTAGGGCGTCTGTCTGCCCTATGGCGGCCCCGCCGGATGCGGGAGCGGCCCTTGTTCTTTGTGTCGCCCCCGCGAAGGCGGGGGGCCGCTGGCGGGATGAGGCTTCGGCTTGATCCCGCCCTGGATCCCCGCCTGCGCGGGGATAACGCAATACGTAAACGGCCCCCGTTACCGGGGGCCGAACGATTGCGTTACTTGCGAAGGCCCAGCTTCGCGATCAGCGCCGAATAGCGGGCCTCGTCCTTCTTCCTGAGATAGTCGAGGAGGCTGCGGCGCTTGTTGACCATCATCAACAGGCCGCGGCGGCTGTGGTTGTCCTTGTGGTGCGCCTTGAAATGCTCGGTCAGCGCGTTGATGCGGTCCGTGAGGATCGCAACCTGGACTTCCGGCGAACCGGTGTCGCCCGTTGCACGGGCATTGTCCTTGATGACTTCGGCTTTGCGCTCGGCGGTAATCGACATAATTTCTTCCTCGAACATCGTGTCTTACAGATTGAAGCCCCGCACGACCTTCAGCGTTCCCGCCAAAGCCTCGATCAAGGCAACGGGCCGGTTTTCGGCGTCGCGTCCCCAATAGAGCCCGTCGTGCGTGCTAACCCCGGTCCAGACGCGACCCTGACGGATCGCCCCTGCCGCTTCCGGGGAAAGGTCAAGAGCCGGGATGTCGACCAGCCCTGCCTCGAACGGCAGAAATACTTCTGATTGCGCGGCCCCTTGGCCGAAAGCGTTCAATTTGTCCAGCGAAATCGCCTGTTCGAGCGTAAATGGCCCGGCTTTCGTCCGGCGGAGCATCGTGACATGGCCGACACTGCCGACGGCGCGGGCAATGTCGCGCGCGAGCGAGCGGATATAGGTGCCCTTTGAGACATGGGCGGTGAGAGTGATCGAATCCAACCACGCTTCCCCACCCTCGTCACCCCGGACTTGATCCGGGGTCCATCCGGCGCCCGCGGCAATGGATGCCGGATCAAGTCCGGCATGACGAAGCGAGTATATCGTCACCCCCCGCGCCTTCATCTCGACGGCCTCGCCCTTGCGCGCGCGGTCATAAGCCCGCTCCCCGTCGATCTTGATCGCCGAATAAGCCGGAGGCACCTGCTCGATCGGCCCGGTGAAGCGCGGCAGCACCGCCTCGATGTCCGCCAGCGTCGGCCGCACGTCGCTCACCGCCACGATGTCACCCTCGGCATCGAGGCCCGCGGTTTCGGTCCCGAAGGCGATGGTGAAATCATAGACCTTGCTCGCATCGAGCATCCGTCCGGTGAGCTTCGTCGCCTCACCCAGCGCGATCGGCAGCACCCCCGACGCGAGCGGGTCGAGCGTGCCGCCATGGCCCACCTTGACCTTGCCCAGCCCCGCCTCGCGGCACACGCGCTTGACCGCGCCGACCGCCTGCGTCGATCCGAGCCCCATGGGTTTGTCGAGAATGATCCAGCCGTCCACGGGGGCGCGCTAGGCGCGCCGGGCCGCGCTTGTCAATTTGCCGCGGGCTTTTCGCCCATGATGTCCTTCGACTTGTCGCGCTTCGACGGCGGCGGCGCGGAGGTCACGAAGGAGGAGAGCGGGCAGCGCTCGCCGCGCACGATGATCGCCGAAAAACGGTCGAGCCGCGCCGCGCCGCGCGTTTCGACGCCGATCGCATGGGCGAAGTCGATGTCGCGGCAATATCCCGCAAAGGCGCCATAATACCAGTCGCCGCGGCGGTCCTGGATCCAGACGCCGCGTTCGCCATCGGCGCGCCAGTTGCGGATCGAGCTGTCGCTCGGAAAGACGATGCTCGATTCGACGCCGAGCGCGCGCGGTTCCCCGGCGGGCTCGTCGGCCGCCGCGACCGAAAGGGGAAGGAGCGCAGCGGCCAGGGAGAGTGCGAGTATCTTCATGGCGACTCGTCTAGCAGGAGCAGGCTGAACCAGCGCTGACCCTGCTGCGGCCGTCATTGCGAGGAGCCGAAGGCGACGCGGCAATCTCCAGCTTTTTGGCCGTGCACAAGGTCGATAGCTGGAGATTGCTTCGCTGCGCTCGCAATGACAAAGCCTGTTATCCGGCCCACTCCCCCGCCAAGATCGACCACAGCCCCGTATCGCGCACATGCCCGGTCCAGGTGATCCGCTCGGCGCGCAGCACGCCTTCCTTGGTGCAGCCAAGCTTGGCGACCGCCGCCTGCGACCGCCCGTTCCGCTCGTCGATGCGGAACTCGACGCGGCGGATGCCGACAGCGAACGCATGATTAAGCATCAGCCGCTTGACCCGGCCGTTGAGCCCGGTGCCGCGCGCAGCGGGATGGATATAGCTGTTGCCCAGCTCGATCGTCTGCGCCGACATATCGGGACGCAGCCACGCGGTCATGCCGACGAGCGTTTCGCGGTCGAAAATGGCATAGGGCATCCGGCTTTCATGCCCGACGAGCGCGGTGAAGCTCGCGTCGAAATGCTCGGGGTCATAGCTCGACGAATAGATCGGCCAGATGTCAGGATCGGCGGCGCAGGCGACGCGCAGCGCTTCGCGATGCGCCTCGGCGAGCTTGACGAGCCGAAGGTCGCCGTCGGCAAGCTCGACATAAAGCCGGTCAAGCATCACCCGCCGCCTCGCGCCGCTTTTGCATGAAATGCCGCCGGCACATCGCGACATAGCGGTCGTTGCCGCCGATTTCGGTCTGCGCGCCTTCGACCACCGCGCGGCCGCTTTCATCGACGCGCAGGTTCATCGTCGCCTTGCGCCCGCATTCGCACACGGCTTTGAGTTCGACGAGCGCATCGGCGAGGCCGAGCAAGGCCGCCGAGCCCGGAAACAGGTTGGCGGCGAAATCGGTGCGCAGGCCATAGCAGAGCACCGGGATATTCGCCTCGTCGGCGAGCCGTGCCAGCTGCAACACCTGCTCGCGCGACAGAAATTGCGCCTCGTCGACGAGCACGCAGGCGAGCGGCCGCTCGGCATTCTCCGCAGTCACCGCCGCAAACAAATCGCTGTCGGGGTCGAACTTGTGCGCCTCGGCCATCAGCCCGATGCGGCTCGTCACCTGCCCCGTGCCATAGCGGTCGTCGAGCGCCGCGGTCCACAGCATTGTCTCCATGCCGCGCTCGCGATAGTTGAAATCCGCCTGCAACAGCGTGGTCGATTTGCCTGCGTTCATGCTGGCATAATAAAAGTAGAGCTTGGCCATGGCCCGGCTATAGTCGGCGCCACGCGAACGACAAGCCGATCGAAAAGGGATTGAGGATGACCGACAGCACCGCCGCCGCCACGCCGCCGCAAAAGGGCGTGCTGGGATGGATCGAACGGGTCGGCAACCGCCTGCCCGATCCCGTGGTGCTGTTTCTGTGGCTCGTCGGCATGCTTGTCGTCATTTCGGCGATCGCGTCGGCGGCGGGCTGGTCGGCGCTGCACCCGACCGAGGTGGATCCCGAAACCGGGCGACAGAAAGTCATCGCTGCAACGAGCCTGCTCAGCGCCGACAATATCGCGCGGCTGTGGGTCGAAATGCCCGCGACCTTCACCCATTTCCATCCGCTCGGCTATGTGCTCGTCGTCATGCTCGGCGCGGGCGTGGCCGAGCGCAGCGGCCTGTTCGGCACCGCGATGCGCGCGAGCGTGCGCGGCGCGCCGAAATGGATGCTCACCCCGCTGGTCGCCTTTGTCGCGATGATGGGCAATCTCGCCGCCGACGCCGCCTATGTCGTGCTGATCCCGCTTGCGGCGGTGATCTATCACGCCGCCGGGCGCCATCCCGTCGCGGGGATCGCCGCGGCCTTTGCGGGCGTATCGGGCGGCTTTTCGGCCAATCTGCTGCCGGGCCAGCTCGACGCCTTGCTGTTCGGCATCACCGAGGCCGCGGTCGAAACGGTGTTCGGCGACTGGCAGGCGAATATCGCGGGCAACTGGTATTTCATCGCGGCGATGCTCTTCATCTTCCTGCCGGTCATCTGGTACGTCACCGACCGTATCATCGAGCCGCGCCTTGGCGCCTATGTCCCCGCCGGTCTCGCGGCGAAGGGCGACATCGGCGAACAGGACCGTCCGCTGAACGACGGCGAGCGCAAGGGGCTGCGCCACGCCGGCCTCGCGATCCTCCTGGTCATCGGGCTGTGGCTGCTCTTCACGCTCGGCCCCGGCACGCCATTGATCGCCGAGGACGGACCGCCCGAGGGCCGCTTCACCCCCTTCTACCAGTCGCTCGTCGCGGGCTTTTTCCTGCTCTTCCTGCTCGCCGGCTGGGCCTATGGCCGCGCCACCGGCGTCGTCGGCAACCACCGCGACCTGGTTAAGATGATGAGCGAATCGATGGGCGACATGGCCTATTATCTCGTCCTCGCCTTTGCCGCGGCGCATTTCGTCGCGATGTTCGCCTGGTCGAACCTCGGCCTCATCCTCGCCGTCCATGGCGCCGACGGGCTGAAAGCGATGGACCTGCCCGCGCCCGTGCTGCTCGCCGCCATCGTGCTGCTGACCGCCGCGCTCAACCTGTTTGTCGGGTCGGCAAGCGCCAAGTGGGCGCTACTCGCACCCGTCCTCGTGCCCATGCTGATGCTGCTCGGCATCAGCGCCGAAATGACGACCGCGGCCTATCGCGTCGGCGACGGGTCGACCAACATCATCACCCCGCTGATGGTCTATTTCCCGCTGATCCTGATTTTCTGCCAGCGCTGGCAACCGAGCTTCGGGCTGGGCAGCCTTGCCGCGACGATGCTGCCCTATTCGATCGGGCTGCTCGTCACCGGCACGGCGCTGGTGATCGGCTGGGTCGCGCTCGACCTCCCCCTCGGGCCAGGCGCGAGCGTGCATATCCCGGTGCCGACCTCGGCGCCCTGACCGGGCGGCTCCCGCTGCCTCACTCCGCGCCGAGCAGCGCGCGGAACCGCGCGGGCTGCGGCAGCAGGTCGGCGAGCGTGTAGCGGTCGAGGTGCGCGAGGAAGGCGGCGAGCGCGCCGCCGAGCGCACCTTGCAACCCGCATCCGCCGCGCACCGGGCAGGTCGAGGTTGCCGGGTCCATGCATTCGACCAGGCCGCCCAGATTTTCAAACTCGCGCACGACCGTTCCCGCGATCACTTCGCTCGGCGCTCGCGCGAGGGTCAGTCCCCCGCCGCGGCCGCGCTGCGCGCTGACATAGCCCAGTGTTTGCAGCCGCTGCGCGACCTTGGCCAGATGGTTGCGCGAAATGCCGTAGTGGCTGGCGATCTCGTCGACCGACATCTGCTGGCCGGTCGCCGCCAGCGCCATCAGGATCCGCAGCGCATAGTCGCTGTGAAGGCTCAGTCGCATTAATTAGGTATATTGGATATTGCTTTTTATCTCAACCGCGATAATAAGAGGTATCTGAAATACCATTATTGAGTCGAGCCCGATGCAACCGATCCGCGCGCACGCGCCAGCCCATCCCCACGCCGCCGCCGCGCGCGCGGCGCGGCGCGCCGATGCAAAGGTCATCGGCATCGACGAAACCTTTATCGCGGCCTTCGTCGATGATTTTTACGCCGCGACCCGGGCCGATGCGCTGCTCGGCCCGGTCTTTGCCGCTCGCATCGACGATTGGCCCGCGCACCTCGCCCAGATGAACCGCTTCTGGCAGTCGATCCTGCTGAGCGCGGGCAGTTTTTCGGGCAATCCGATGGTCAAGCATCTCGCGATCCCCGGCCTCGACGCCGCGCATTTCGCGCACTGGCTCGACCTCTTCTACGCGACGCTACACCGCATCGCGCCGACACCCGAAGCGGCGAAACTGGTCGGGGAGAAGGCGCGAATGATCGCCGAAAGCCTGCTCACCGGCATCCGCCTGCATCGCGACCGCGATGCCGATCTGTCCAGCAAAGTGGAGCTTCCCCATGTCTGACATGCCTGCCGTTCATCCCGCCCGCCTGTCCAACGATCCCTATGAAACCAGCGGGGTCCAGGCGGGTTTTCAGCTGCCGCGCTGGATGTGGCGCGCGATGTTCGCCTGCTATGCCGTCTTCTTTGTCGGCATCGCCGCGGCGACCGGCCGCGACACAGCGACGATCTTCATGCTCGCCATCTCCTTGCTTTACATGCTGATGTATTTCGTGACCGCCGGACTGCTCCATGCGCAAAAGGGCCCCGAACATGACTCGCCGCTCGATCGCGTCGGCGGGATGCTCGATACCTGGACCGGCCCGATGGACCGCGGCACCGTCGCGGCGCAGCTGCTCGCCGTGCCCGCGGGCTTCGCCTTTCTGGGCCTGACCTTCTTCGTCATCCGCGCCGCCAGCTTCTGACGATGGAAAAATGCTGATCGCCGATCGCGGACCGCCGCTGCCGACGGGCGCGGCGGCTTACCGCCAGATCGGCCCCTTTGCCGCGGCCGAGATTCCGGCCGGATTGCTCCGCGAGCATCGGCTGAAGCCCGGCGCCTGGGGGTTGCTGCATGTCGTGACGGGCGCGATCCGCTTCCGCTGGGACGACGCGAGCGGCGGCGCACGCCGGATCGCGGCTGGCGATACGATGCTGATCCCGCCTGGCGTCCCGCACCATCTGGAACCGGAAGGCCCGGTCACGATCACGATCGAGTTCCGGGCGTTGACCGCCTCCGCCTGATGATCGCCCTCGGGCCCCGGCCTTGACTCGCCCGCCTCCCCTGCCATGCTGCGCGGCCAAGACGCAGCATAGGGGAGAGCTGCCATGCGGTTGATGCCGGTGACCGATGCGATGTTCCTGTGGGGGGAAAGTCGCGAGATGCCGATGCACATTGGCGGCATCAACCTCTATACGCTGCCCGACGGGGTCGACGAGACCGAGTGGCTCAATGACCAGCTTGCCCTCCTCCGCGAGTCGGAAGGCCTCAGGCGACCGTTCAGCGAAGTGCTGAAGCTCACCCCCTTCGGCCAGTACGGCCCGATCCGCCTCGTCCCCGACCGCGACATCGACATGCACTATCATGTCCGCGCCGCGGCGCTGCCCAGGCCGGGGCGCTATCGCGAGATGTTCGAGCTGGCCTCGCGGCTCCATTCGAGCCTCCTCGACCGCACGCGGCCCCTGTGGGAAATCACGCTCATTTCGGGGTTGCCCAACCGCCAGATCGCGACCTTCAAGAAAATCCACCACGCGCTGATGGATGGCGCGGCGAGCATCCATTTCTACAACTCGATGTTCTCGCCCGACCCCGACGAGCGCCGTACCGCCTCGCCGCTGTCGGTCGAGGCCTATGAGGCCTATAAGCGCAAGTTCCCCGCCCCCAAAAAACCGCCGCGCCCCGACCTCACCGACATCAGGGCGATCGGCGATTTCCTCAAGGAACAATGGGGCAACAGCGTCGGGGTGACCAAGGCGATGAACCAATATCTTGCGGCGATGTTCGGCATCGGCGGCGACGGCCTCGTCACCCCCTTTGCCGGGGTGCCGCGCACCAGCTTCAACCGCAACATCACGGGCGCGCGGCGCTTTGTCGCGCAAAGCTGGTCGCTGGAACGCGTGCGCGCGATGGGCAAGGCCTATGACGGCACGATCAACGACGCGGTGCTCGGCATGTGCGCGGGCGCGATGCGCAAATATCTCCAGTCGCTGAACGAACTGCCCGACAAGCCCCTGAAGGCCATGGCGCCGGTGTCGATCCGGCCCAAGGACGACGTCGATTCGGGCAATTCGGTCGCATCGGTCACCGCGAACCTTGCGACGCATATCGACGATCCGGCAAGCCGCATGGCGGCGATCCAGGAATCGATGAACTCGGCGAAGGCGCAGCTGCGCGCGATGACCGCGCAGCAGATTCAGCTTTACACCGCGATCACCAGCTTCCCGATGATGCTCACCGCGCTCACCCGCACCGCCGACAGGTTTCCCGCCTATTCGGCGACCATTTCCAACGTCCCCGGCCCGCGCGAGCAGATGTACTGGAACGGCGCGCGCCTTGACGGCATGTATCCCGCGAGCATCCCTGTCGACGGCATGGCGATGAACATCACCCAGGTGTCGAACTTCAGAAACATCGATTTCGGCATCACCGCCTGTCGCCGCAGCGTGCCCCATGCACAGCGGATGATCGACTATCTGGAGGATGCTCTGGTCGAACTGGAGGCGGCGGCAGGCATCAAGAAGCCGAAATAGCCCGCCGATCCGCGTCAGAAATCGACCTGCGTTCGCAGTCCGAAAGTGTCCGCCGTATAATCGCGATCGCCCGTTGCCGTCGCCACGCGCGCATCGTCGATCCACAATTTGCCGTAATTGGCAGAAATGCGGATATAGTCGATCGGCGCCCAGACAAGGCCGATCAGCGCCGCCTGCTGGCGTCCGCCGACGATTCCACCGTCGTTGAGATCGAGATGATCGTAACGGGCGTTCACCTGAAACGCGCCGATGCCGCCGGCGGTGATCGGCTTCGAGGGCTTCAGCCGGTCGAAACCGCCGTCCTTATATCCGCGGCGGTCACCCGGCGTCAGCACCATCCCGACCTCGGCATAGCCGCCGAAGAAGGTCGGATCGGCCGAGCCGGTTCGGTTGACCCGGTGCCAATAGGCTTCGCCCGCGGCGTGGAACGGCCCCGCGATCACTGCGCCCTCCAGCCCGACGCCGCGCTCGCTCGCCACATCGATCTGTCCGGTATCGACCAGCCGCACGTCGGTCGTGTGAACGAAGGGCCGGGCGCGATAACGGCCCAGCGCCGCCGGGTCATTGGGGTCGCGCCAGTGGCCCGACGCGGCAAGGTGCAGCTGCGTATCGCCGAGCTTCGGCATCCACACGACGCGACCGTCGAGGCTGACCGCATTGTTCGTGTCATCGAGCAGATCCTCGGCATTGTCGCCGAACACCCCCGCCTGAAGCAGCAGGTCGCCGCGCTTATATTGCGCTGACAGGCCGACGCGCCGCTCGAAACCAAAGGCCTGCGCAAAGGCTGCACGCTCCATGAAGCTGGTGAAGAGGTCGCTTGTCATCTCGTCGAGCGACCAGAAGGGTTTGATCTGCCCCGCAGTGATCGACAGCGGGCCGGTGCCATAAGTCAGGTAAACGTCGGTGAGCTCGACCGAGCTGTTCGCCACATCAGCCTCGACGCGATAGGCGAAACCGCCGGGAATCTTGCCGTCGACACCCAGATAGATGCGGCGGAACTCGGTTTTAAGGCCGCCCCGCACGCCGGTCGCACCGACCGGCGCATCGACTGCGGCCAAATCAAGCTGCATCCGCCCACGCGGCTTGAAGCTCCAGCCGTCGGCGGTCCTGATCTCGGGCGCGCCCTTCCAGGCGATCTCGCTCGCGGGCCTGGCGGTGACCGACGGCGCCGCTGGCGTTGGCGCGGGCGCAGTTGTCGGCGTCGGCTGCACGGTCGCGGCGTCGAGCCGCGATTCGAGCGTCGCGACCTGCGCCTTCAATGCCGCGAGCTCGGCGCGAAGCGCGGCAGCTTCCTCGGCCGTCATCGCCTGCGCCCGCGCCGCCGTCGGCAGGCAAAGGATCGAGGTCGCCAGCAGGGCGGCGGTCAGCGAATAGCGCATGGAAGGGAAAGCTCCGTGACGAAAGGGTTACAAACTGGCGGCGCTGTTATGGCGTATAAGTGACCGTTACGCGTCAATTGCATGACATTTTTGTTGCATCGCCATTTTTCCTGACCCCTTGCCAGCGAGGCGCCAGCGGCTAAGGACGTTCCAGTTTTTTCGGGCAACCTTTCAGGCGAAGGGCCTTTTGCGGGAGACCATCATGACGATCAATTTTGACGGCCGCGTTGCCATTGTCACTGGCGCGGGCGGCGGGCTTGGCCGCGCCTATGCGCTCGAACTTGCGCGGCGCGGCGCAAAGGTCGTGGTCAACGACCTCGGCGGCGCGCGCGACGGCACCGGCCATTCGGACGCGGCATTGCAGGTGGTCGAGGAGATTCGCGCCGCGGGCGGCACCGCCATGCCCGACGGTGGCAGCGTCACCGAATATGAACAGATGGTCGAAATGGTCGCAAAGGCGAAGGAGGAATGGGGCGGCGTCCACATTCTCATCAACAACGCCGGCATCCTGCGCGACAAGAGCTTCGCCAAGATGGAGCCCGCCGATTTCGACCTGGTGGTCAAGGTTCACCTGCTCGGCAGCGCCTATGTCACCAAGGCGTGCTGGGACATCATGCGCGACCAGGCCTATGGCCGCATCCTGATGACCGCATCGTCGACCGGCCTCTACGGCAATTTCGGGCAGGCCAATTATGGCGCGGCGAAGCTGGGCCTCGCCGGCCTCACCAAGACGCTCCACCTCGAAGGCGCAAAATATAATATCCGCTGCAACACCATCGCACCGGTTGCGGGCACGCGGATGACCGAGGATATTTTCCCCGCCGAGCTGTTCGAGAAGTTCACGCCGGAAAATGTCGTTCCCGCCGCGCTCTATCTCGTCAGCGAAGACGCGCCGACCAACATGATCGTCGGCGCGGGCGCGGGCGCCTATCACGCCGCCTATGTCACCATGACCCCCGGCGTCGCGCTGCCCGAAGGCGAGCGCACCCCCGAAGGCGTCGCCGCCGCGTGGGACAAGATCATCGACCGCACCGGCGACACCGTTCCGCAATCGGGCAGCGAACAGTCGATGAATGTGATGAAGGCGCTGATGGCGCTGGGTTGAGGCATTTCGATCCTCCCTGTGCCGCAGGCATGGGGAGGTGGCAGCGGCGTAGCCGCTGACGGAGGGGCCTTGGCGCAGACGTCGCCGCCCCTCCACCACTCGCTTCGCGAGCGGTCCCCCTCCCCATCGCTGCGCGACAGGGCGGATCACGGCGCCATGCCGTATTGACACAGCAACACAGTTCTGGAATAGTCTCGGCGGGGCAAGGGGATCGGTCTAGGAAGGACGACCCCGATGTATAGTGAAAGCGACCTGCAAGCCGCGGTCGATGCAAAGATATTGACGCCGGAGGCCGCCGCGGCTTTTCGCGGCCATATCGCATCGGTGCGCGCCGCCCCCGGAGCGGATGAAGAATCCTTCCGCCTCATCACCGGCTTCAACGATATTTTCGTCAGCATCGCGGCGGTGATCCTGCTCGTCGCGGTGGCGTGGATCGGCGAATCGATCCACAGCGCGTTGGCGGGCGCGTTCGTCGCGAGTTCGGCCTGGCTTCTGGCGGAGTATTTCACGCGCCGCCGCCGCATGGCGCTGCCCAGCATCATCCTTGTCCTCGCCTTCGCCGGCGGCGTTTTTGCAACAATGGCGGGTTTCCTCGTCGAACATGGCGAGGCCATTTTCGGAAGCAGTCCGGGCGACACCGTCGGCGCGCTGCTCGTCGGCACGATCGCCGCGGTGACCGCGGGCGCGACCTGGCTGCACTGGAAACGCTTCATGGTGCCGATCACCGTCGCGGCGGGCACGGCTGCCCTCGCCGCGACCGCAATCGCGCTGATCCTGTCGCTGACCGGGGTTCCCGATCATAATCCGACGCTGGTGATGGCGCTGGTCCTTATCGCCGGACTCGGCGTCTTCGCGCTCGCCATGTGGTGGGACAAGAGCGACCGCGCACGCCAGACGCGGCGCAGCGACGTCGCCTTCTGGCTCCACCTGCTCGCCGCACCGATGATCGCGCATCCGATCTTTCACCTGCTCGGCGTCACCGAGGGCGACAATATCGGCAGCGGCGCGGCGTTGATGGTCGTCGCCATCTATGTGCTGTTCGGGCTGATCGCGCTCGCGATCGACCGCCGCGCGCTGCTCGTCTCGGCGCTCGCCTATGTGCTGTTCGCGCTGACGCAGCTGTTCAACCAGTTCGGCGCGGTCGAACTCAACGTCGCGCTGACCGCTTTCGTGATCGGCTCGGCGCTGCTGCTGTTGTCGGCCTTCTGGCAGAATGCGCGCCGCGCCGTCGTCGGCCTGTTGCCCGCGCAAGTCGCCGGGCAATTGCCCGCGGCCGCCTAAACCTCCGCTGCCGCGCGCCGGACGAGCGCGCGCAGCCAGATCGATGCCGGATCGGCCTCGGCTGTCACGGGCGTGAACAGCCATTGCCGGTCCGGCGACGGGGCCAGCGGCAAGTCCACCGCCGCCACGCCCAGCGCCGCGCCCGGCCCGGCGCAGAAACGCGACGGCAGCACCGCGACCAGATCGCTGCCCGCAACCAGGTGCAACGCCTGAAGATAATGCGGCACCACCACGGCGATATTGCGCTCCAGCCCCTCGTCGCGCCACCAGCGGTCAACCGGATCGTGCGGCATCGCCGCGGTCGCGACGCCGACGTGCGGCAGGGCGGCGATCTCCGCCAGTCCCATCGCGGCGATCGCCGCGGCGCGGTCGGCGCGCACCGCCAGCCGGTCGTCATCGTCGAACAGCGGCTCCATCCGCATCGAACGATAGAGATGCGGCTCGCAACTGATGGCAAAATCGATCTCTACCCCCGCGCCGGGCATTGCGCCGATCGCCCAGGGGACGATCTCGATACGGCACGATGGCGCTTCGTCCAGCAGCAACGCCGCGAACCGCGGCAGGATCGTCGCCGCGATCACGTCGGGCATGGCGGCGCGAAAGACCTGCCGCGCCGACGCCGGGTCGAACGCTTCGGCGCGATAGAGCGCCGCCGTCTTCGCGAGCAGCGCGCGCAGCGGATCGAGCAGCGCGACCGCGCGCGGCGTGGGCGCCATGCCGCCGCCCGTGCGAACGAGCAGCGGATCGCCGAAATCGCGGCGGAGGCGCGCCAGCGCGCGGCTGACCGCCGGCTGCGACAATCCGACGCGCTCCGCCGCCGCCGATACCCCGCGCGTTTCGAGCAACGCGAGCAACAGGCGCAGCAGATTGAGGTCACAGCGATCGAAATCCGGTTCACGCATAACCAATATCCACTATATTCATTTTTGTTATGATCTAGCCGCGGGCATGATCGGCGTCGAAAGGAAAATTCGATGACCGCACAGGCCAACAAAGAAACGATCCGCCGCATCTATGCCGCGCTCGAAACCGGCGACCGCGCGCCCTTTGGCGCGGCGGTCCACCCCGATTATGTCTGGCGCCTTCCGGGTCATTCAAGCTGGTCGCGCCGCTTCGAGGGGCAGGAGGCGGTGCGTCGCGACCTGCTCGCGCCGCTGTTCGGGCTGTTCGCGACGACCTATACCGCGCGCGCGATCAACCTGATCGCCGAGGGCGACACCGTCGTCGCGGAGGTCCGCGGCGACGTGACGACGAGGCGCGGCGAGCGATATAATAATGACTATTGCTTCCTGTTCCGCTTTTCGGACGGCAGGATCGTCGAAGTCATCGAATATGGCGACACCGACCTGGAGGAACGGGTGCTCGGAAATTACGACGCGGTCCTTGCGGCGCATCGCGCCGCCGCTGGCTGACGGTCAGTCGCCGACCAGTTTCATCAGCTTGCGTTCGACGGGCGCGAGGATGTTCGACAATTCGTCCCCGCGTTTCAAAATCGCCCCCGCTTCGGAGACCAGGGCCCACATGCCCTGGCGGTTCCGCAGCGCGGGACGTTTTTCGATGCGATATTCGGGGCGCTCGGCAGCGCGGCGAAAGGCGGAGAAGATCGCGGCGTCGCGATGGAAATCCATTGCATAGTCGCGCCAGTGCCCCGCCGCGACCATCCGGCCGTAAAGATCAAGGATGCGCATGAGTTCGGGGCGTTCAAAACCGGTCTGAAGCGGCGCCGTCCGGCCATGGAACGGCAGGGGGGTGACCGTTCCCATCAGGCGCTTTTCCGGCTCCCTCTGCGCCGCGGCGCCTCTTCGACTTCGGTGCCGCGCGCCGCGTCGCGTTCGGCGATCAGCGCCGCGAGCTGCTTCTGCATCTGCTCGAGTTGGCACTGCAACAGTTCGACCTTTTGTGTCGCGGGATCGAAGGTTTCGCTGCACGGCGTCCCGTAAGGCACGAACTCGCGCGCATATTCGGTTGCGTCCAGCAAGGTCGAACGCGCGGGTATGCCCACCATCACCGCACCTTCGGGCACATCCCTGGTCACCACGGCATTGGCTCCGACGCGCGCGCGCGCATTGACCGTGATCGGGCCCAGTATCTGCGCGCCCGATCCGACGATGACGTCGTCGGCGAGCGTCGGATGGCGCTTGCCGCCGATGCCGTTCGCCGGGTCCGTGCCGCCGAGCGTCACCCCCTGATAGATCGACACATTGTCGCCAATCTCCGCCGTCTCCCCGATGACAACGCCGAAGCCATGGTCGATGAACAGGTGCCGACCGATCGTCGCGCCCGGATGGATGTCGATCGCGGTCAGGAAGCGCGACAGATGATTGACGAAGCGCGCGAGGAAGAACAGCCGCGCCTCGAACAGCCAGTGCGCGACGCGGTGCATCCCGACCGCGAGCAGGCCCGGATAGAGCAGGATTTCCCAGCGCGACCGCGGCGCGGGGTCGCGCGCCTTGATCGAATCGAGATAGGCGATCAGCCCGTTGAACATAAACTGTCCCCTGCGACCCTGGGGTCAGGACCCATTCATTGCGCGATCGAGGCGTCGAAATGGCGAAGATATCGGGTTCGGGCGGGTGCAGCGGGTAGCATCGCTACCCGCAAGGCCGCGCGGGCCCGAGATCGAAGCCATTTCGACGTCCCTTCGGGATTTGACCGATTTTGTCCATTGTTTCGTCGGCAAGTCTTGAAATATCGGCATATTCCTTCGCCTTGCCTCCTCACACTGAACAAAATCGCCTCAAACCTCGATCGCGCAATGAATGGGTCCTGACCCTATTCTGTACCGCGCAAGATAGATGTTCGCCCGGCGCATTTCCACCCCCGGCGGCATTTATTCGATCAGCGGCCGAACAGCCCGATACGCAAAAGCAGCAATCCCTCGCGCCGCAAATGGCGCGCGCCATCGCGGCGCGCGATCGCCGCGGCCCAGTGGTCGAGCATCCGCAGCGCGCGGCTGCCGGCGAAATCCCCGCGCGCGGGCGCCTCGGCGTTCCTGGCATCGGCTAGAAGGCGGCGCGCCATATCCTTCGCCTCGACGACGCCGGCGCCCCAAAGCAGGCCCCAGCGTTTCCCGGCCGCAGCTCCGCCTCCCGACAGCGCGAAAAGCTCTGCGCCGAAGCTTGCGGCCGCCGCGCACCGCTCGGCATCATTCTCGGCCAGCAGCATCGCTTCGGCCGCATCGACCAGCGCATCGAGCCCGCCCTGCCCGGCCCAGCTTGCCGCAAGGTCGGCGAGCAGGGGTTCGCCCTTGGGCAAGGCGGCGGGATCGCTTGCGAGCAGCGCCATCATGTCGCGCCACCACGCAAGCTTGATCTGTCCGATCAGCGGCTCGCGTGCATCGAGCAGCAATTTGGTCAACCGTGCGGCGAGGCCCCACAGCGCCGCCATCGCCGCGCGCCGCGCCCGCGGCACCGCGACCATGACGCGCGGATCGCGCATGTCGGGGCAGAAGGAAATTTCTGGAGCAGCGTCATCCATCGTCGCGGCGCTACCAGCACAGCATCGTCATTGCGACCCCGGCGAAGGCCGGGGGAAGCAATCTTCAGCCCGCGGCCCCATGAATCGCCCGCCGGAGATTGCTTCGTGGCTTCGCTCCTCGCAATGACGAGGGAGACTAGGCGCGATGGAGGACCGCCTTCACCGCCTTCACCACCCGCGGCGTGTCGATCAGCGCGGCCTTTTCGAGATTGTTGGCATAGGGCAGCGGCACATCCTCGTTGCACACGCGCATCACGGGCGCGTCGAGGTCGTCGAAGCCCTGCTCCATCGCGACCATCGCGAGTTCGCTGGCGATCGAGCAGACCGGCCAGCCTTCCTCGACGACGACGAGGCGGTTCGTCTTCTTGAGGCTCGCCAGCACCGTCGCGGTGTCGAGCGGACGCAAGGTGCGCAGGTCGATCACCTCGGCGTCGATGCCCTCGCCCGCAAGGCTGTCGGCGGCTTCGAGCGCGAGCCCGACGCCGATCGAATAGCTGACGATCGTGACGTCGCTGCCTTCGCGCATGGTGCGCGCCTTGCCGATCGGCAGGACGAAATCCTCGATATCGGGAACCTCGAAGCTGCGGCCATAGAGCAGCTCGTTTTCGAGGAAGACGACCGGGTCTTCGGTGCGGATCGCGGCCTTCAGCAGCCCCTTGGCGTCGGCGGCGTCATAAGGCGCGATGACGATCAGGCCGGGGACGCTGGCATACCAGGGCGCGTAATTCTGGCTGTGCTGCGCCCCGACGCGCGCTGCCGCGCCGTTGGGCCCGCGGAACACGATCGGACAGCGCATCTGGCCGCCCGACATATAGTTGGTCTTCGCCGCCGAGTTGATGATGTGGTCGATCGCCTGCATCGCGAAGTTGAAGGTCATGAACTCGATGATCGGCTTGAGGCCGCCCATCGCCGCGCCCGCGCCGAGACCCGCGAAGCCATATTCGGTGATCGGCGTGTCGACCACACGGCTGGCGCCGAACTCCTGGAGCAAGCCCTGCGTGACCTTGTAGGCGCCCTGATATTCGGCGACTTCCTCGCCCATCACGAACACGCGGTCGTCGGCGCGCATCTCCTCGGCCATCGCGTCGCGCAGCGCTTCGCGGACGGTGAGCTTCACCATCGCGGTGCCTTCGGGGATGGCGGGATCATCGGCCCGTTCTACCGCGGCGGGTTTTTCGACCTTCTCCGTCGTCCCGGCGGAAGCTGGGACCGCTGGCGCAGGAGTGGCTTCGATAGCGGCCCCAGCTTCCGCCGGGGCGACGGCTTTGGCAGGCGTCGCCGCATCCTCGCCCTCACCCGCGATCGTCGCGATCACCGTGCCGACCTTCACATTGTCGGTACCTTCGGGAACGAGGATCTGAGCGATCGTGCCCTCGTCGACTGCTTCAAACTCCATCGTCGCCTTGTCGGTCTCGATCTCGGCCAGGATGTCGCCCGACTTCACCGCGTCGCCTTCCTTGACGAGCCACTTGGCGAGCGTGCCTTCTTCCATCGTCGGCGACAGCGCCGGCATCTTCAGTTCGATGGCCATCTCAATACTGCTCCACCAGCACGTCGGTATAAAGTTCGGACAGGTCGGGTTCGGGCGCGCTTTCGGCAAAGTCGGCCGATTCGGCAACGATTGCACGAATCTCCTTGTCGATGTCCTTGATCCGGTCCTCGCCGATCCCGGCGTCGGTCATCAATTTCTTGAGATGCTCGATCGCGTCCGACTTGTCGCGGACCGCCTGCACTTCCTCGCGGCTGCGATATTTGGCGGGGTCGGACATCGAATGGCCGCGATAGCGATAGGTCTTGAGTTCCATCAGCACCGGCCCCTTGCCCGCGCGCACCCATTCGAGCGCCGCCTCGGCCGCGCCGCGCACCGCCAGAACGTCCATGCCGTCGACCTGCATCCCCGGAATGCGGAAGCTTTCGCCGCGGCGATAGAGCTGGTCCTCGGCCGACGCGCGGTTGACCGACGTGCCCATCGCATATTGATTATTCTCGATCACGAAGATGATCGGCAGCTTCCACAGCTCGGCCATGTTGAAGCTCTCGTAAACCTGGCCCTGGTTCGCGGCGCCGTCGCCGAAATAGGCCATCGCCACCCCGCCGTCGCCGCGATATTTGTGCGCAAAGGCAAGCCCGGTGCCGAGCGACACCTGCGCGCCGACGATCCCGTGGCCACCGTAAAACTTATGCTCGACGCTGAACATGTGCATCGAGCCGCCCTTGCCCTTCGAGATGCCCGCGGCGCGGCCGGTCAGCTCGGCCATGATGACCTTGGGGTCGATGCCGTAAGCGAGCATGTGGCCATGGTCGCGGTATCCGGTGATGACACTATCCTTCTCGCCGTCGAGCGCCGACTGGAGCCCCACCGCAACCGCTTCCTGCCCGATATAGAGATGGCAGAAGCCGCCGATCAGGCCCAATCCATAAAGCTGCCCCGCCTTTTCCTCGAAACGGCGGATGAGCAGCATGTCGCGATAGAATTTCTCAAGCTCCTCCGGCGTCGCCTCATAGGGGACGGGGTCGCGCGGCTGCTCGCGATTGGACGAGGGAGCTGGGGTGGAGGCGACTTTTTTTGGCGCGGCAGTCTTACGCGCGGGTGCTTTGGCCAAGGCGGATTTCCTTTGCGATTAGCCGTTACGGCAAGGCCCCCTATAGGAGCGGCGCGACGGGTTTGGCAACGCCTGCCATGATCGCGCACAGGGCCGACTTACGTATGCAGCTTCGGCACCGCAAACCTTGTCGGCGTCATTGCGACGAGCCCCGGACTTGATCCGGGGCGACGCGGCAGTCGCCAGCTTTCAGCATGGCGCGAGGTCGATAGCTGGGGATTGCTTCGCTCCGCTCGCAATGACGGCATGGAAGCGTTACTTCGCCTCGGGCTCCATCGGAATGATCACCTCGTCGGGGTGATAGGCGCCAAGTTTCGAGCGCACATATTCCTCCGCCAGATCGGGATCGACGCGCCGCTGGTCGAGCAAATTGACGCGGTTCTGAAGCTCGCGCTCTTTCTTGGTCAACTCGCTCAGCACGACGCGCTTCTTTTCGACCGACTGGCTATATTCGCCCCAGGCGTAAAGCCCGGTCGGGCCGAAGATCGCATAGCCCAGCATGGCCAGCACCGCGATCACGGCGAGCGCCGGCCCGGTCGCGCGGCTCATCGACTTGCGGAACTTGTGGCGCTGCATCATCGCCGCCCTTGAATCACAGGCGATTCATGGCGTCAAGGCGTCGGGTGCGGGTTATGCATTCTTAATCGTCACCCTGAACTTGTTTCAGGATCCATGGCCCAGGTTCGCGAGTTCAGGCCGTGGATGCTGAAACAAGTGCAGCATGACGAGGTAAAAGGGCTTATCCGAAAATCGCCATCCCCGGATAGCGCGCCATGTCGCCCAGCTCTTCCTCGATGCGGATGAGCTGATTGTATTTCGCAAGCCGGTCCGAACGCGCGAGGCTGCCGGTCTTGATCTGGCCGCAGTTCGTCGCGACCGCGAGGTCGGCGATCGTCGAATCCTCGGTCTCGCCCGAACGGTGCGACATCACCGCGGTGTAGCGCGCGCGGTGCGCCATATCGACCGCGTCGAGGGTTTCCGACAGGGTGCCGATCTGATTGACCTTGACGAGCAGCGAATTGGCGAGACCGTCCCTGATCCCCTGTTCGAGCCGCGCCGGGTTGGTGACGAACAGATCGTCGCCGACGAGCTGGCACTTGTCGCCGATCAGGTCGGTAAGCGCCTTCCAGCCGGTGAAATCATCTTCGCTCATGCCGTCCTCGATCGACAGAATCGGGTAATCCCTGACGAGCGCGGCGAGATAGTCGGCCATCTGTTCGGGACTCAGCGAAAGCCCCTCGCCGCTGATGTCATACTTCCCGTTCCTGAAGAACTCCGTCGCGGCGCAATCCAGTGCGAGCACGACGTCGCTGCCCAGCTTGAACCCGGCCTGATCGACCGACGCCGCGATGAAATCGAGCGCGGCGCGCGTCGAGGCGAGGTTCGGGGCGAAGCCGCCCTCGTCACCCACCGCAGTCGCAAGGCCTTTCGCCGACAGGCCTTTCTTCAGCGTGTGGAAAATCTCGCTGCCCCAGCGCACCGCCTCGGCGATGCTGCCCGCGCCGACGGGCATGATCATGAACTCCTGCACGTCGATCGGATTGTCGGCATGTTCGCCGCCGTTGATGATGTTCATCATCGGCACCGGCAGGGTGCGCGCCGACACGCCGCCGACATAGCGATAAAGCGGCAGCCCGCGTGCGTCGGCGGCGGCCTTGGCGGCGGCCAGGCTGACGCCGAGGATCGCGTTGGCGCCGAGGCGGCTCTTGTTCGCGGTGCCGTCGAGGTCGATCATCGCCATGTCGATTTCGCGCTGGTCCTCGGCATCGAGGCCGATCAGCGCCTCGGCAATCTCGCCATTCACCGCCGCGACCGCCTTGGTCACGCCCTTGCCCAGATAGCGCGCCTTGTCGCCGTCGCGCAATTCGACCGCCTCGTGCGCGCCGGTCGAGGCGCCCGACGGCACCGCGGCGCGGCCGAAGCTGCCGTCCTCCAGCAACACATCGACTTCGACGGTTGGATTGCCGCGGCTATCGAGGATTTCGCGGCCGTGGATGTCGATGATGGCGGTCATGGATAATGTCCCTGCTGGCGGCCGGAGCGGCCGGATGGATGAGGCGCCCGCCTGTTATCGGCGGCTGCGCGCCGACGCAATATGCATAGGATTTTTGCGCGGCTATGGAACCAAAGGGCGCCGCTTGCTATATATTGGGACAGGACCAGAAAGGATGCCCGCCCGCGCGGCGCCCGATACGACAGAAGAGGACAAGATGATGGCAAAAGCCGCTACGCCCGCGACCAAGAAAGTCGCCGCGCCCCGTCCCAAGGCCCCCGCGAAGGCCGCAGCCACCAAGGCGGCGCCAGCTCGCAAGCCCGCGTCGACAAAGACCGCCAGGGAGCATCCGATCCGCGATCAGCTGGCGGTGACGCGCGACACGATCAAGTCCGAAGCGTCGAAGAAGGCGGCATCGCTGAAGCAGGAAGCCGCTGCGCTCAAGAAACAGGCCACCGCGTCGGCGCGCGATGCCGCGACCAGGGGCAAGGACAAGGCCGCCGAAGCCGTGGGCAGCCTCGCCAGGCTGCTCGAGGACAGCGCGGGCACTGTCGATGCCAAGTTCGGCAAGCAGTACGGCGACTATGCGCGCTCGGCGGCATCGACCGTCGCCGGCCTCGCCTCGACGCTCGACAAGAAGGATCTCGACGAACTTGCGGCTTCGACGCGCGACATGGTCAAGAAGAACCCCGCGATCGCGGTCGGCGCCGCGACGGTGATCGGCTTCGTGCTCGCCCGGATGCTCAAGGGCGGCTCGAACGATTGATCGGGCCTTGGCATCCTCCGACCCCGAAACCCCCGCGCCCGCCGGGCGCAGCTTTGACGGCATAAGCCACGGCTATGCGCCCGATGGTCGCCCGGCGACCAGCGAACCCGTCCCGCTCGACAAGATTGTCGGCGACGTCGTCGAAAATCTGTCGGCGACGGCAAAGGCCGAGCTGGCGCTGATCGAGGCGCGCGGCGAACTCGCCCTGCACGGCGCGACGTGGAGTGCCGCGTGGGGCGCCGTCGCCGCCTGCGCGCTCGGCGTCGCGATGCTTGCGCTGGCGTTCGGCGCGATCCTTGCGCTCGCGCCGCACACGGGGCCGTTGCTCGCGACGATCATCGTGGTGGCGGTGCTGCTGCTGATCGCGGCGCTCGCCGGCTGGCGCGCGCGGCGGGCCTATGGCGACATTCGCACCGCGCTGCGGCGCGACCTGGTGAATGAAGGGGTGGACGACTGATGCCGCGCACGCGCAACCGCCTGATCGCCGCCGCGCGCCGCTCGATGCTCCAGCGCGCCGAGCTTTACCGGCGGCTCGATGTCGCCAAGGCGGCGCTGCACCCGGCGGCGCTGCTCGACCGCGGCAAATATCGCGTGCGAACCAAGGTCGATGATGCCGCGCACGCGATGCGGCAGGAGTTTCGCGACAATCGCTGGCCGATCGCGATCGCCGCCGCGGCGGGCATCGCCTGGCTGCTGCGCGAACCGATCAGGGAACATGCGCCCAGACTGGCGCGCAAGGTGCAGGATATGGCGGCGGGTGTCGCCGATCATTTTCGTGCCGACACGGCCGACGAAGATGACACCGGACAAGTGGAGGAAGATGATGAAGCCGTTCAGTGAAACCGCGCGCGAAACACGTGCGAAAGCGAGTGAACTTGCGGAGAAAACCGCCGAGAACGCTCGCCTGACCGCCGAGGCGGCAAAGGCGCGCATCCAGGAAGGCTATGGCCGCGCCCGCGCCGCGACCGAAGAGATCGCAGCGCGCGCCAGCGAACAGGCGGGCGCCGCGCGCGAGGCGGCAAGCGAAGCCTATGCCAAGGGCAAGGTGCAGGCGAAGCGCGCGAACAGCAAGCTCAAGGAGGTCGCCGAAAAGCAGCCGCTGGCGCTGGTCGCCGGCGCGGTCGCCGTTGGCGCGCTCATCGGCTCGCTGCTGCCCAAGGGACGCTCGGGCGAGGAATGAGCCCGCTTGCGGGACAAGAGAAGCGCTGGTAGGGGGCGCCGCTTCTCCCCAACCAGCGGTACTCCGCAAGGAAAGCAGCGATGAGCAAATTGCACCTCGTGTTCGGCGGCCGGGTCAGCGATCCGCAGGGCCTCGACTTCGTCGACCTCAACAATCTCGATGTCGTCGGCCTCTATCCCGATTATAAATCGGCGGAAAAGGCGTGGCGCAGCGCCGCGCAGCGCACCGTCGACGATGCCGAAATGAAATATGTCGTCGTCCACCTGCACAAGCTGTTGCAGCCCGACGCGGAATAATCGCCGACAGGGCGAATAATTCGCGTCGTCCCCGCGCGATGACGGTACAACGGTCGGACTATAATCCAGCTGTCTGAATCGTCATTCCGGCGAAGGCCGGAATCTCGCCCTCGCATCCTGCCGCAACGGCGAGATCCCGGCCTTCGCCGCGATGACGACACAAGGGGCGACTCAGTCGAATCCGGTCGCGCGATCGTTAGCGGAAATTGTCGGCGTAGGCCTGGATCTTCAGCTTGCGCGCGGGCGTCGGCATCACCTCGGCGTCGATCCCATATTTTTCGGCGTAGGCGACCGCCGCCTCGCGGCTCGTAAAGCTCAGCCGCAGCTGGCGTTGTGTGTCGCCGCTGCCCGCCCAGCCCATCAGCGGGTCGGGCTTGCGCGCCTCGGCGGGGGCAAACTCCAGCATCCAGCGATCGGTGCCCGCACGCCCCGACTGCATCGCATTTTTGGGCTTCTGGAAGATACGCGCTTTCATCGGAGAGTCCCTGACCGGATTATTCTGCCGCCGCCTTAGCCGCAAGCGGCGCGGGCGAAAAGGGGCCTATTGCGCATCGCGCCGCGCCTGCGCCGCCTTGGTCATCAGCGTCGGTCGCGCGTTGGCGGGGTCGTCGGGCCAGCTGTGCCTGGGATAGCGGCCGCGCATCTCGCGCGCCACATCGTGCCAGCTGCCCGCCCAGAAGGAGGCGAGGTCGCGCGTCGTCTGAATCGGCCGGTGGGCAGGCGAGGTCAGCGCGAGAATCAGCGGCACCGGCGGATCGCCGATGGTCGGATGGCGCGACAGCCCGAACATCTCCTGCACCCGCACGCTGACCGTCGGGCCGCCGTCGGCGCCATAGTCGATCGGATGGCGACTGCCCGCCGGGGTCGTGTAGTCGGCGGGCGCATGTTTTTCGAGCAGCTGCCGCGCCGGCCAGTCGAGCATCACCATCAGCGCATCGGCGAGCCTGCGGTCGCCGATGTCGCGCAGCCCCCGGCAACCGGCAAGTAAGGGTTCGAGCCAGATTTCGAGGCTGTCGCCCAGCGCATCGGCCGACAGCGCGTCGATCCCCGCAAAGGAGGCACGCTGGCGCAGCGCCTGCGCCGCCGGGCCCCAGCCGATCAGACCCAGCCCCTTCTCGCGCACCGCCGCCATGCGCACGGCTATGTCGCTCTCCGCATGGTCGCCGCGTGGCGCCTGCCCGCTCGTCAGCGCGATCGCGCCCAGCCGCCGCTCGCGGCGATGATCGACGCGGTCGGTCGCGCTGTCAAAGCGGCTCGTCGAATGGGACAGGATACGGTCCGCGAACAAGGCTTCGACCTCGGCCGCTTCGATCGGCGCCGCAGCAAGGATACGTACGCCCGCGGCATGGCCCTGCGCGTCGGCAATCGCGAGCCATTCATGGTTGCTCAGCGGATCGACCGGATCGATGCGATAGGCGCGCCCGCCGACGCTCAGATAATCGCCGCGCTGCCCGGCGCGCCTACGCGCGACGCGCTCGGGCCAGGCGGTCGCGACCCAGCCGCCGATCGAGCGCGGCGCGGTATCGCCCGCGTCCGCCGCGAGCTTCTCGGCAATGCCCGACAGCCGCCGGGCGAGGCGAAACGCCCCTTCGGACCGCCCGTCGCGCTGCCCGCGCCAGCGCGCCAGCCGCGTCTCGACATCGACGCCGCGCCCGCCGAGCCCCGGTTCGGTGAGCAGCACCGCAAGACGGCCCGCCAGCTCGCCCTCGCCCGCGCGCGCTGCGTCGAGCAGCATGTGCGCGAGCGGCACGGGAAGCGGGATCGCCGCAAGCGCCTTGCCATGCGCCGTGATCCGCCCGTCATCACCGAGCGCGCCGATCGCTTGCAGCCGCGTCTTGGCTTCGGCGACCGCGGCGGGCGACGGCGGATCGAGCCAGCCCAATTGTCGCGGGTCGATGATGCCCCAGCTCGCGCAGTCGAGCACGACGGGCATCAGGTCGCTCTCATGGATTTCGGGCGGGTCGAAGGGCGGCATCCCCGCCGTCGCCGCGGCCTCCCAAAGACGATAGGCGACCCCCGGCCCCTGCCGCGCCGCGCGACCGGCGCGCTGCGTCGCCGACGCCTGGCTCGCGCGTTCGGTGACGAGGCGCGATATGCCCGCCGCCTTGTCGAAGCGCGGGCGGCGCGACAGGCCCGCGTCGATCACGATGCGCACGCCGTCGATCGTCAGGCTGGTTTCGGCGATGCTCGTCGCGAGGATCAGCTTGCGCCCCCCGTCGGGATCGCGGACGAGCGCTCTGCGCTGGAGCGCCGGGTCGATCTGGCCGTGCAGGCGATGGACGGCGAGCGGCAGGCGCGCCTCCTCCACCGCATTCGCGGCGCGCTCGATGTCGGCGGCGCCGGGCAGAAATGCGAGCATGTCGCCGTCCGCCTCGTCGGCCATCGCCTGCCGCACCGCCGCCAGCACCGACGCCTCCAGCCGATCCTCGGCGCGGCGACCGACATGGCGCAGCTCGAGCGGGAAAATCTTGCCTTCGCTCTTCACCACCGGCGCGTCGCCGAGCAGCGCGCCGAAACGCGCGCCGTCGAGCGTCGCCGACATGGCGACCAGGCGCAAATCGTCGCGCAGCCCTTGTTGCGCGTCGATGGCGAGCGCGAGCGCGAAATCGCCGTCGAGGCTGCGCTCGTGCACCTCGTCGAACAGCACCGCCGACACGCCCGACAGTTCGGGGTCGGCCAGGATGCGGTTGCGGAACAGGCCGGGCGTCATCACCAGCAGGCGCGTCGCCGCCGACTGCTTGCTGTCGAGCCGCGTCGCATAACCGACCGTGCCGCCGACCGCCTCGCCCATCTCTTCCGATATCCGCTCGGCCGCGCCGCGCGCCGCGAGTCGGCGCGGCGAAAGCAGCCACACCGCGCCCTTGCACCACGGCTGGCCCAGGATCGCCGGCGCAACGCGCGTCGTCTTGCCCGCGCCCGGCGGCGCCACGACGACGGCATTGGGTTTCAACAGCAGCGCCGCCATGATGTCGGGCAGCGCGGCGTCGATCGGCAGCTGGGTGTTACTCATGCGCGCGCCGCGGGGTTGCCCAGTTCGATGTTGAGCCGATAGGCCTCGGCAGCGAGCGTCGCGACCTGCTTTGCCGTGACCTCGGTTGCTTCCGTAAGCACCAGATTGCCGAGTTCATATTTGCCGCTCGCCTTGATCCGGGGATCGAGCGCGCGCAGCCTTTTGCCGCGCCAGAAGCCGAGCAGCACGCGCTGCGCCTCGGCGCGGATCAATATGCACGGTCCATTGGCCATGAACACCAGATTGGTCCATTTGATCGTTTCGTCAAACGGCGCCGCGCCCAGGATCGCGGTGCGCATCATCCGGCAGCGCTCCAGCTGCCAGCCCGACAGCGCGGCGATGTACGCGTCGGGCGTTTCGGCGGCTGGACCCATCATCGGCATTCGTCGTTCCCGATATGGTGACGATGGAAAAGCTGTCTCAATACGCCCGCGCGACCGCGAAGGCGACCGCTTCGGTCAGCGCCGCTTTCGCCTGGCTGGCGCGAAAACCGCCGATCGCATCGACCGCCCGCTGGCCATAGTGGCGCGCGCGCGCCAGCGTGTCGGCGATGGCGTCATGCTTGCGCAACAGGCCGGTGGCGTGGGCGAGGTCCTCGTCCGACGTCTTGTGCCCGGTGATCGCCTGCTTCCAGAAGTCGCGCTCCGCCGCCGACCCGCGCGCATAGGCGAGGATGACCGGCAATGTGACCTTGCCGTCGCGGAAATCGTCGCCGACGCCTTTGCCCATTGTCTGAGTGTCGGAGACATAGTCGATGGCGTCGTCGACGAGCTGGAAGGCGATGCCCAGATTTCGGCCATAGGCGTCGAGCGCGGCTTCGGTCGCTTCGTCGCGTTCGGCGACGACCGCGGCGATCTTGCACGCCGCGGCGAACAGTTCGGCGGTCTTGGCGTTGATGATCGCGAGATACTGGTCCTCGCTCGTTTCGATGCGCCGCTGCGCCGACAGCTGGCTGACCTCGCCCTCGGCGATCACCGCCGAGGCGCGACTGAGGATTTTCAGCACCTTCAGCGAGCCGTCCTCGACCATCACCTCGAAGGCGCGGCTGAACAGGAAATCGCCGACGAGCACCGACGCACTGTTGCCCCAGATGACGTTCGCGGTCTTGCGGCCGCGGCGCAGGTCCGATTTGTCGACGACATCGTCGTGGAGCAGGGTCGCGGTGTGGATGAACTCGACCGCCGCCGCCAGCTTGCAATGGCGGCGCCCCGGATAGTCGAGCAGGCGCCCGCACGCCAAGGTCAGCATCGGCCGCATCCGTTTGCCGCCACCCGCGATCAGATGCCCCGCGAGTTCGGGGATCAGCGGCACTTCGGACTGCATCCGGTCGAGGATGACGGCATTCACCTCGTTCATATCGGCGGCGACGAGCGCCATCATCGGGTCGAGCGAGGGCGGCACAGCCCCGTGAAGCTGATGGATTTCGGCAGTCATATCGCCGCGACCCTTGGCGGCGCGACCGCAATTTTGCAACGACTTTCGGCTTGCCACCGCCCCCTCGCCGGTGCCAAGCGTGCCCCGCAACAGAGGAGCCCCGCGCATGGACGACCAGCTGAGCCGTTACCGCCAGAGCATCGACAATATCGACGCGGCGCTCGTCTATATGCTCGCCGAGCGCTTCAAGGTGACCAAGGCGGTCGGCGAGCTGAAGGCGCGCGAAGGCCTGCCCCCCGCCGACCCCGGCCGCGAGGAGCGGCAGATCGAACGGCTGCGCGCGCTCGCGCGCGACGCCGACCTCGACCCCGAGTTCAGCGAGAAGTTCCTGCGCTTCATCATCGACGAAGTGATCCGCCACCACCGGCAGGCGAAACGCGAGCAGGGCGCATGAGCATGAACCATCCCGTCTTCACACGCTGGCCCGCCCAATATCCCGACCGGCTCCAGCTTTTCTCCGCGCCGACGCCCAACGGGGTGAAGGTGGGGATCATGCTGGAGGAAAGCGGCCTTGCCTATGAGCCGCACCGCATCGACATCATGGCGAATGAAAGCCATGACCCCGCCTTCCTCGCGCTCAACCCCAATGGCAAGATTCCGGCGATCTATGACCCGCAGGGACCGGGTGGCAAGCCGCTCGCGCTGTTCGAATCGGGCGCGATCCTGATCTATCTCGCCGACAAGAGCGGGCAATTTCTCTCGCCCGATCCGGCGACGCGCTACGAAACGATTCAGTGGGTGATGTGGCAGATGGGCGGCGTCGGCCCGATGTTCGGCCAGCTCGGCTTTTTCCATAAGTTCGCGGGGCGGGACTATGCGGACAAGCGGCCGCGCGATCGCTACGCCGCCGAATCGGCGCGGCTGCTCGGCGTGCTCGACGACCGGCTCGCGGCGCGGCCCTGGGTGATGGGCGACGATTACAGCATCGCCGATATTTCGCTGCTCGGCTGGGTGCGCAATCTGATCGGCTTTTACGGCGCCGCCGACATCGTCGGGTTTGAGCGTTTCGCGCACGTCCAGCGCTGGCTGGACGCCGGACTGGCGCGGCCGGGCGTGCGGCGCGGGCTGGAGGTTACGGCGGGTTGAGGGCGGGGGTTGAACCAAGAGCCTCGATCTCCATCACCGTCACCCTGAACTTGTTTCAGGGTCCATGGCCCGGCGTTTCCTTCGATGCGGCGCTGGATCAGAGATCAGGCCATGGATGCTGAAACAAGTTCAGCATGACGAGTTTTGACGGCGCGTCTCCATAATCGCCCTTGCCGCCCCTATCGCGCGAACACCCGCCTCAACCAGTCATCGACGAACCCCGTCGGCGCATAGGCCGGATCGCCGAGGCTGCGATTGATCTCCGCATGGCCTTTCAGCCCCTCGCCGGGAAAGCTGCCATGCTCGACGCGGCTGCCGCCCCGTTCGAGCGCGGCGCCGAGCGCCTTTGCCTGCCGCACCCCGTCGGCGCGCTGAACATAGAGCAGCAGGAACTCGCGCGCATTGGGCGCAGCGGCCTGCTGCGTCGGTGACAAGGCTTTCTGCCGCACAGGGTCGGCGCCGAACGCCTGGGCATAGGTTTTCTGCATGATCGGCGGCCCATCCTGCATCTGCGCCGCGACGTCATAGGCAGCGCCGTCGATCGGGATCACTCCGGCAATGTCGGCGAAGGACAGCCCCGCGCCGCGCAGATAGCGCGGATCGGTGCCGACGAGCGCGACCAGATGCGCGCCCGCGCTGTGCCCCATCAGCACGATGCGCCGCCGGTCGATGCCAAGGCTTCCCGCGCGGTCGATCAGCGCCCTGACCGCGCCCGCGACATCGGCGGCCTGCTGCTCGACCGTCGCGGCGGGCACGAGGCGATAGTTGATCGAGGCAAAGGCATAGCCCTGCCCCGGATAATGCACGGCCTTGAAACGCCCCGTCGCATTGTCCTTGTCGCCGCGTTTCCACCCGCCGCCATGGACAAAGACGATCAGCGGCGCCGGTCCCTCCGCGCCTTTCGCGCGCCAAACATCAAGGGTTTGCAGCGCGTTGTTTCCGTAGGAAATCGTTTCGCCGCCCGGCGCCTTCGGCCCCTCGTCGGCGCCCATCCGCTCGGCCATCCGGTCGCGCAGCCGCTCGCGCAGGGTCTCGCGCGCGTCGGCAAAGGGGGCGGGCGCCAGCACGCTGGCCGCCGCGAAGGCCGCCACGATCACAACACCCGCACCAATCCGTCTTTTCATCGCCGCTTCTCCTCTGCCATGCCCCTGCGAAGGCAGGGCGCCATCTCGCGTCGCCGCCATATGGAGCCGAGCGGAGACGGGTTCGCGCCTTCATGGGGATATGAGAAATCGAACCATGTCCGCGCGAATGCGTGACGCCCAATTGTCGCAAAATCATCCCGCTCCGCGCTTGCCTCTCCGGCCAAATCCGCTAAGGCCGCGCCGGGCCGAAAGGGCCGCATCCAGCAGGACAGCATCATGGCAAATGTTACCGTCATCGGGTCGCAATGGGGCGACGAGGGCAAGGGCAAGATCGTCGACTGGCTCGCGAGCCGCGCCGACGCCGTGGTCCGGTTCCAGGGCGGTCACAACGCCGGCCATACGCTCGTCGTCGGCGATCAGGTGTACAAGCTGTCGCTGCTGCCCTCCGGCATCGTCACCGGCACGCTGTCGATCATCGGCAATGGCGTCGTGCTCGATCCCTGGGCGCTCAGGGACGAGATCGCCAAGCTGCGCGGCCAGGGGGTCGAGATCAACGCCGACAATTTCGCGATCGCCGACAATTGCGCGCTGATCCTGCCCTTTCACCGCGACCTTGACGCCTTGCGCGAAACCGCGGCGGGCGCGGGCAAGATCGGCACCACCGGGCGCGGTATCGGCCCCGCCTATGAGGACAAGGTCGGGCGCCGCGCGATCCGCGTCTGCGACCTTGCGCATCTCGACCATCTCGAACCCCAGATCGACCGCCTCACCGCGCACCACGACGCGTTGCGCGCCGGTTTCGGCCAGCCCCCGATCGACCGCGAACAATTGCTCGCCGACCTGCGCGAAATCGCCGACTATGTGCTCGAATATGCGCAGCCGGTGTGGAAGCGGCTGAAAAAGGTCCGCAAGGCCGGTGCGCGCATCCTGTTCGAGGGCGCGCAGGGCGTGCTGCTCGACATCGACCATGGCACCTATCCCTTTGTCACCAGCTCGAACACGGTGAGCGGCACCGCGGCGTCGGGATCGGGCCTCGGCCCCGGCGCGGTCGGCTTCGTGCTCGGCATCGCCAAGGCCTATACCACGCGCGTCGGCAGCGGCCCCTTCCCCACCGAGCTGGAGGACGAGGTCGGCCAGCGTTTGGGCGAGCGCGGGCACGAGTTCGGCACCGTCACCGGGCGCAAGCGCCGCTGCGGCTGGTTCGACGCGGTGCTGGTGCGGCAGAGCTGCGCGGTGTCGGGCGTCACCGGCATCGCGCTGACCAAGCTCGACGTGCTCGACGGCTTCGACAAGGTCCGCATCTGCACCGGATACCGGCTGCGCGGCAAGATCCTCGACTATTTCCCCGCGCACGCCGCCGATCAGGCGGCGGTCGAGCCGATCTATGAGGAAATGGACGGGTGGAGCGAATCGACCGCGGGCGCGCGCAGCTATGCCGACCTGCCCGCGCAGGCGATCAAATATATCCAGCGCGTGCAGGAACTCATTGAAACGCCGATCGCGCTGGTGTCGACCAGCCCCGAGCGCGAGGACACGATCCTGATCCGCGATCCGTTCAGCGACTGAGCGGCACATGGCCCGCTCGATCCTCGTCCTTTATGGCAGCTACCGCCGCGACCGGCAGGGCATCAAGCTGGCGAACTGGCTGGTCGATGCGATCGGCGCGCGCGGCGACCGTGCCGAACTGATCGACGCCAGGGCGATCGGCCTCCCCATGCTCGACCGCATGTACAAGGAATATCCGAAGGGCGAGGCGCCGCCCGCGATGGCGGCACTGGCGGAGAAGATTGTCGCCGCCGACGGCTTCGTCTTCGTCACCGGCGAATATAATTGGGGGCCGCAGCCGGGACTGAAGAATCTGACCGACCATTTCCTCGAGGAATGGTTCTGGCGCCCCGCGGCGATCGCCTGTTATTCGGCCGGTCCCTTTGCGGGCGTGCGCGCGATGATGGGATGGCGCGACATATTGGGCGAAATGGGGATGGCGGTGATCTCGTCGATCCTGACGGTCGGGCGGATCGGCCATGCCTTCGACGGCGAGGGAAAACCCGCGGGCGAGGACGGCGCGCGGCTGGAAAAGGCGTTCCCGCGCTTCGCCGACGACCTCAATTGGTGGATCGACGCGGCGAAGACGCAGCGTGCCAGGCAAGCGCCGCCCTATTAGGCTTCGCCATCGCGAGGAGCCGAAGGCGACGCGGCGATCTCCAGCTGTCGGCTTTGCGCAAGTCCGATGGCTGGAGATTGCTTCGCTCCGCTCGCAATGACGATAAACGCCTACCCCGACTTCAGCTCGGCCTTCAGCCGCAGGCTGGCGCGCCAGAAGAAAAAGGCAGGGATCAGCCCGAGCCACGCCGCGCCATAGAGGACATAGCGCACGCTTTCCTGCCCATAGGCGGGCGCGAGCAGGTCGGACAACACCCCGAAGAGGAAGGGGCCGAAGCCCAGCCCGATCAGATTCTGGCCGAAAAGCATGATCGACGCCGCGACCGCGCGCGCCTGCGGGCGCACCAGCCCCTGCACACAGCCATAGGCGGGACCGTAATAGGCCGAATTGAGGATCGTCGGCACGATGAGCAGCGCGACCGCGATCAGCCAGTTTTCCATATAATAGCCAAGGAACAGGATCGGCGCGGCCACCGCCATGCCATAGGCGGGGAAAGTCAGGATATGCTTCCTGTCGCGCTTGCCGAACATATCGGCCATCTTGCCGCCGAGCCAGGTGCCGAACACCCCGGCGAGGCCGAGCACGACCGCCATCGACAACCCCGCCTCGGTCGTCGAGAGGCCGTGGCTGCGGATGAAATAGCTGATCGTCCACAGCGCCTTGCCATAGCCGAGGAAGGCGGTGACCGAGGCGGCGATCAGAATGTAGACGAAAGCGCGCGAGGCGAAGATTTCCTTCATCGCCTCGCGGGTCGAAAGCTGCGTCATCGCCGCGGCAGTCGCCGCAGCCTCGGCAGTGCGGCGGTGCCGAGGTTCGCGCATCACCAGCAGCACGATCAGCGCGAGGAGCAGGCCCGGCGCGCCGACGAGCATCAGCGCGATGCGCCAGCCGTAGAGGTCGTTGACGATGCCGCCGATGATGAGCCCGAGCAGCGAACCGATCGGCACGCCCATGCCGTAAAAGGCGATGGCTGACGAGCGCTTCTCCGCCGGCACGCTGTCGGTGATGAGCGAGTGCGCGGCGGGGGTGCAGCCCGCCTCGCCGACGCCGACGCCGATGCGCGCAAAGAGCAGCTGCACAAAGTTCTGCGCTAGACCGCACACCGCGGTCATCGCCGACCAGATGGCGAGCGCGGCGGCGATCAGCCGGACGCGGTTGGTCCCGTCCTTGTCGGCATAGCGCGCGATCGGAATGCCGAGCAGCGCATAGAAAACCGCAAAGGCGGGGCCCGCGAGCAGCCCCAGCTCGGTGTCGGAGAGGCCGAGGTCGGCCTTGATCGGTTCGGCGAGGATATTGACGATCTGCCGGTCGAGGAAATTGAAGATATAGACGATCAGCAGGATCCACAGCATCGTCCGCGTGCTCGCGGCGGCACTGTCGGCGGCGGGCGACCCAGCCCCCACGGCAAGCGCAGCTTTTTCGTTCATCATTCTCTCCCGAAGGCAAAAAAGGTGCAGGGGGCGCCTGCCCCTGTCAATGCCGCTGCGACGCGATGAAAATTGCCGCTTGCAATTGCCGCTACGGCTGCCAGCCTTCCTCCCATGCAAAAAAATTTCCTGGCCGCGCTCGCCTTGCTGTTCCCGTTCGCCGCCGCGGCGATGCCGCCGCCGCTTCCCGACATGGAGGGCAAGGATGCGGCGACGTTGCAGGCCGAGATGGAGGCAGGGCGGATCAGCAGCGACATTATCACCGCCGCCTACCTCGACCGCATTCGCCGGATCGACGACAATGGCCCGGTCTTGAACGCGGTGATCGCGACCTTTCCCGATGCGACGGTTCAGGCGTACCGACGCGACCGGGAGCGCGAGGCGGGGTCGGCGCGCGGCCCGCTCCACGGGATTCCGGTGCTGCTGAAGGACAATATCGAGGCCGCCGGGCCGCTGCCGACGACCGCCGGGTCGCTGGCGCTGAAGGATAATGTAACCGACCGCGACGCGCCGATCGTTGCGCGGCTGCGCGCCGCCGGCGCGGTGATTCTCGGCAAGGCGAACCTCAGCGAATGGGCCAATATCCGGTCGAACGATTCGACGAGCGGTTGGAGCGCGGTTGGCGGGCTGACACGCAACCCCCATGCGCTCGACCGCAACAGCTGCGGCTCCTCGTCGGGTAGCGGCGCGGCGGTCGCGGCAAGCCTTGCGCCGCTCGCGATCGGCACCGAAACCGACGGCTCGATCACCTGTCCCGCCGGGGTGAACGGGGTCGTCGGATTCAAGCCCACGCTCGGGCTGGTCAGCCGCACCCATATCGTGCCGATCAGCCACAGCCAGGACACCCCGGGTCCGATGGCGCTGACCGTGCGCGACGCCGCGGTGCTGCTCGGCGTGATCGCGGGCAGCGACCCCGCCGATCCGGCGACCGCCGAAGCCGATGCGCGCAAGGTCGATTATGCGGCCGCGCTGTCGGCGGACGCGCTTCGAGGCAAGCGCATCGGCGTCCTGCGCGACCGCATCGGCGACCGCGCCGACATCGCCGCCCTTTTCGACGCGGCCCTGCGCGTGATGGCGACCGCAGGCGCAACGATCGTCGAGATCGCCGACAGCCGCACGGGGCTGGAATCGCTGGGCGAGGCCGAGTTCGAGGTGCTGATGACCGAGCTCAAGGCCGACATGGCCGCCTATCTCGCCAGCCTGCCCGGCACCGGCGGGCCACGGACCCTCGCCGACCTCATCGCCTTCAACAAGGCGCATCCCCAGGAATTGCGCTGGTTCGACCAGTCGCTGTTCGAGTTGGCCGAAAGCAAGGGCGACCTGGACAGCGAAGCCTATCGGGAGGCAAAGGCCAGGGCCGCGCGGCTCGCCGGCGCCGACGGCATCGACCGGCTGATGAAGGCGCATCGCGTCGACCTGCTCGTCGGCGTGACCAACGGCCCCGCGTGGACGAGCGACCTCGTCAACGGCGATCACTACAGCGGCCCCAGCGCGAGTCAGCTTCCCGCCGTCGCCGGCTATCCGCATCTGACCGTCCCGATGGGCACGATCGAGGGGCTGCCGGTCGGACTGTCGCTGATCGGTCCCCAATGGAGCGACGCCGACGTGCTGGCCGCGGGCCATGCCTATGAGCAGGCGAGCAGGATGAGGGTGGCGCCGACCTACCGGGCCGGCATCGAACCCTGACGATCCGAGGAAATCAGGGCCGCCCGCCGGGCTCCAGCGCCGTCGCCCGTGCGCCCCGCTCGTCCCATTGTATCGCAAAACCAGCCGGTTGCGCCGCCGGTTCGGCTCAGGTTCATCTTCGCCGCCCATGATGTGCGCGGGGCAGCGGGGCCAGGGGAATGCGATAATGATGACCAGAACCGCCGCCCTCCTCCTTTCCCTGCTTGCGCTGGCCGCGGCGCCCGCGCTGGCGCAGGACGGCGAGAGGCTCGCGCAATCGGGCGAGCCGCCGCAGCGCACCTCGGTGCTCTACACCTTCGGCGACGACCCCTGCCCCGAACCGCAGGGCGACGAGATCATCGTTTGCGCGCAGCGTCCCGAAGCCGACCGTTACCGCGTGCCAAGGGAACTGCGCGAGGAGCTCAAGGACGACGCACCGGCGGGTGGCGGCAGCTGGGCGTCGGCGGTCGAGGGTTATGACAATATCGCCCGCCAGACCCGCCCCGACAGCTGCTCGCCCGTCGGCAGCTATGGCTTCACCGGCTGCGCCGCGCTGGCGCTCCGCCAATGGTTCGAGGCGCGCCGCACATCGACACGCTGATGGAAATGCAGCGTTTCACCAGCCCTTGTTGACGGCGGGCGGCGCGTTCGCCTAGCTATGCCCTCCCCCACAGCAGGAGGTTTTCATGCGCCGTATCGCCCCCTTCGCCGCTCTCGCCCTTGCCGTTGTCGCCGTGCCCGTCGTCGTCGCACAGAATGCACCGGCCCTTCCCGGCACTCCCGACAAGGCGCGCGTCGCCGCCGGCACCTACGTCGCCGATCCCGGCCACACGATGGTCGTCTGGGAAGTCGATCATTTCGGCTTCAGCCGATACACGGGCCTGTTCGGCGACGTGACCGGGACGCTGGTGATCGACCCGGCCAACCCCGCCGCCGCCAAGGTCGATGTGATGATCCCCGTCGCCAAGGTGACGACCGCGAGCAGTGGGCTCACCGATCACCTGCTGCGCGCGGGCAAGGATGGCGGCAAGCCTGACTTTTTCGGCGCGTCCCCCGCCGACGCCCGGTTTGTTTCAACCAGCGTTGTCGTCGACGCCGACGGCGATGAGGCCAGGGTTACGGGCAATCTGACGCTGAACGGCGTGACCAGACCCGTCACGCTCGACGTCGATTTCCACGGTGCCGGCACCAATCCGTACAACAAGAAGGCGACCGTCGGATTCAAGGCCGAAGGCACGATTCGCCGCAGCGATTTCGGCATTACCTATGGCATCCCGATGGTCAGCGACGAGGTCGAACTCGAAATCCACGCGGCTTTCGAGAAACAGTAACGCGCGCACCTCAATCTGTCACACGTGCCGCCTATGAAGGGATGGGGCCCACGCGGCCCCGCCCCTTTTCGCACAAGGAGCGCGCGTGATGAGCGAACTGATACGCGAGATCGTCGAGGTCACCGCCTGGATCGCGGGTGACGAGGAAAATCCGCAGCTGACCGTCGAGGCCGAAGGGCTTGCCCCCACCGCGGGCTGGAGCAACGTCCGGCTGGACCCCCATGTCTATATCACCCCGCCCGAGGACGGCGTGCAGGATTTCGACCTTGTCGGCGACCGCCCCACGGACGCCGCCGAGGCGCTCACCGAGGTCGAGGCTGCATGGGAAGGCCCGCTCGCCGACTGGTGCATCGGCGTGCGCGTTCACGCCGTCGACAATATGATCGAGGATGAGCTGTTCGAGCCCTGGGACGAAGACGAGGACGCCAGCGAAGCCGCCTGACCTCCCGCAATGCTCCCCTGCACTGCGCCGGGCCGCTCGCCTCCCGCGCGGCCCGGCGGCATTTTTCCGGTTCATCGCAGGGCCAGCATGCGCGGCGTAGCGTCCCGCCACTCAAGGGAGGATCATCATGCGCCCGCTGCTTCTCGCCCTCGCCCTCACCATCGCCACGCCCGCCTTCGCGCAGGCGAACCCCCAGATCGACTATCCCGCGTTCGAGGCGCTCGCCGCCCGCGTCGCGCCGCAGCGCGCAGCGCGCCTGCTCGCCTTCGACGCCTTCAAGGCCGAGGCGGCGCGGCCCGGCGCGCTGCTGCTCGACGCGCGCTCGAAGGATGCCTTTGCGCGCGGCCATATCAAGGGCGCCGTCAACCTGCCGCTCACCGATTTCACCGCCGACAGCCTCGCCGCGGTGATCGGCCCCGACACGAACCGTCCGATCCTTATCTATTGCAACAATAATTTCTCGAACGATCAAAGCCCGGTGCCGGTCAAAGCCGCCGCGCTCGCGCTCAACATCCAGACCTTCATCAACCTCGTCGGCTATGGTTATCCCAATGTCCGCGAGCTGGCCGACGTGGTGGATTTCAATGACCCGAAGGTCGAGTGGGTGACGGGGTAAGATCCTTCTGCTCGTCACCCCGGACTTGATCCGGGGTCCCGCTTGATGTCGAAAGCAGCGCGAGCCTCAAGAAGCGGGATCCCGGGTCAAGCCCGGGATGACGAAAGGGTGGCCACCCACGCAATTTTCGCACTCCCCCCTTGCCAAGCACGACATTTTGCATCACTAGGGCGCCGATGCGCACCGCCGCTCTTCTTCTTCTGCGACTTACACGCCCTTGGGCGTGACACTGGCTGCGCAGCTGTCGCGGCCACCCGCTCAAGGGTCCGATCGACACTGACGCAACCACCCGAAGAAGAAGTTTTCATCCCATGACCATGCTCCCTGACCCCTCGGTCAAATATAGCGCCTTTCCGCAGGTTCCGCTCGCCCACCGCGAATGGCCCGCGCGCACGATCACCCGCGCCCCCATCTGGCTGTCGACCGACCTGCGCGACGGCAACCAGTCGTTGATCGACCCGATGGATGCCGAGAAAAAAACGCGCTTCTTCGACCTGCTGGTGAAGGCCGGGTTCAAGGAGATCGAGGTCGGCTTTCCCGCCAGCGGCGCGACCGATTTCGACTATATCCAGGGCCTCGTCCGCTCGGGCCGCATCCCCGACGATGTCACGCCGCAGGTGCTGACGCAAAGCCGCGCCGACCTCATCCGCACCAGCTTCGACAGCCTCGCGGGCGCCCGCGCCGCGATCGTCCACGTCTATAATGCGCTCGCACCGGCGTGGCGCAAGATCGTCTTCGGCATGGACAAGGCCGACATCAAGGCGATCGCCATCGACGGCGCGAAGCAGCTGCGCGACAATGCCGCGCGCCTCCCCGGCACCGACTGGCGTTTCCAGTACAGCCCCGAATGCTTCTCGACCACCGAGCTCGATTTCAGCATCGAGGTGTGCGAAGCGGTGATGGGCATCCTCGCCCCCACCCCCGACAACCCGATAATCCTCAACCTCCCCGCGACGGTCGAGGCGGCGACGCCCAACATCTACGCCGACCAGATCGAGTATTTCGCCAAGAACCTGCCGAACCGCGACCGCGCGATCATCTCGCTGCACACCCACAACGACCGCGGCACCGGCGTCGCGGCGGCCGAACTCGGCCTGCTTGCGGGCGCCGACCGCGTCGAGGGCTGCCTGTTCGGCAATGGCGAGCGCACCGGCAACACCTGCCTCGTCACCATCGCGCTCAACATGTACACGCAGGGGGTCGACCCCGGCCTCGACTTCTCGAATATCGACGAGGTCATCGCGACGGTCGAATATTGCAACCAGCTCCCCGTCCACCCGCGCCACCCCTATGGCGGCGCGCTCGTCTACACCGCCTTTTCGGGCAGCCATCAGGACGCGATCAAAAAGGGCTTCGCCGCGCGCGAGCGCCAGAATGACGAACGCTGGGAAGTCCCTTATCTCCCCATCGACCCCGCCGACCTGGGGCGCAGCTATGAAGCGGTGATCCGCGTCAACAGCCAGTCGGGCAAGGGCGGCGTCGCCTGGGTGCTCGAACAGGACAAGGGGCTGAAACTGCCCAAGAAAATGCAGGCGAGCTTCAGCCACATCGTACAGGCATTGGCAGACGAAACGAGCCGCGAACTCGGCGCCGAGGACATCTGGCACGCCTTCGAGCGCGCCTATCTGACCACCGACGCCAAACGCTTCCAGCTCGTCGACTGGTCCGAAAGCCATTCCTCCCCGGAACGGGGAGGGGGGCCACGAAGTGGTGGAGGGGCACCCACGGCCAGTCGCATCTTTGCTGGAGTCCTCCGCATCGACGGCCAGGAACGCAGCGTCAGCGGCCGCGGCAACGGCCTGATGTCGAGCGTCATCGCCGCGCTCGCCGAATCGGGCGGCCCGGTCATGGACATCGTCGATTACAGCGAGCACGCGATCGGCCAGGGCAGCAATGTTCAGGCGGCCGCTTACGTCGAATGCCGCACCGCCGACGGGAAGAGCCTGTTCGGCTGCGGCCTCGACACCGACGTCGCGACGGCCAGCGTCCGCGCGATCCTCAGCGCCGCCAACGGCGCCTGACCAATCCTCCCTGTGGCGAAGCCATGGGGAGGTGGCAGCCGCAAAGCGGCTGACGGAGGGGCCGAGCGCGCAGCGCTCGTCTGCGCTTGCGGCCACCTTTCCCTCGCGGCCACCCCGGCCTCGCTCGATGCCAGTGCCACCCGTACCCCGGCGAAAGCCGGGGCCCAGGGCGGGCAAAAGCCGCGCGTTGCGCACCGCGCCCCTGGACCCCGGCTTTCACCGGGGCACGGATATTTGCCCGAAAGATAAAGTCCCAAATAATCCGCCTTTATCGCGGCCTCCCGCCAAAATAATTCCCGGCCCCCGCATCAACTTCATCATCGCACACCCAGCAAAATCGCCGCGCCGATCCCGCATCCATCCGCCGCAATTTTGGACGCCACCTTGACTTTTCGGGAAAAATCCTCCATATCGGCCTCGCTAACGTCGCCTGCGACGGAATTTGACGGCCTTTCGGGGCAGACTTTTCCCTTCACATGCTGCCAGCTCCGCCGGTGCTTTTGCCGGAGGATTTCCCGTTTTCGTGAAAGGAAACACTCTCATGCCGATCGGCACCGTAAAATTCTTCAACAATGACAAGGGCTATGGCTTCATCGAAAATGAAGACGGCTCGGGCGACAGCTTCGTCCACATCACCGCGGTCCAGGCCGCGGGCATGGACACGCTCAATAAGGAGCAGCGCGTCTCCTACGAGCTCGAAACCGGCCGCAACGGCAAGGTTTCGGCGATCAACCTCCAGTCGGCCTGATCTTGGCCAAGGAGGAGCTGATGACCTTCGACGGGCAGGTCGACGAAGTCCTGCCCGACGGGCGCTTCGGCGTCCTGCTCGAAAATGGTCATCGGGTCGTCGTCTATACGGCCGGCCGGATGCGGCGTTTCCGCATCCGGACGGTCGTTGGCGACGCGGTCCGCGTCGAAATGACGCCCTATGACCTCAGCAAGGGGCGCCTCGTCTACCGCGAACGCGGCGGCGGGCCGGCCACTCCCGGACAGCGCCGTTCGCGCTGACCGGGCATATTCACATAACGCAGAAATCAAAGATAAAGATGATGACTCTATTCCAGACCAATCCCTCGATCATCCCCGCGCTGCCTGCGCTGTCGCTGGCCGGAAAGGCCATGACGGCGAATGCGCCGCGCCGCCGCCCGACGCTGTCGCGGCGCGAACTCCGGCGCCTGATCGCCGATATGGTCGACTGACCCGCCACCTTACAGGAGCAAAGCCCCGTGTCGGCCACCACCGAATTTTATCTTGCCCAAGCCGAAAAATGCACCGCTGAGGCCGATGCCTCGGCGCTGACCCAGGTTCGCGAGCGCAACCTGCGCGCCGCGGCGGCGTGGCAGGCGATGGCCGACAAGCTGCTCCACACCGAAAAACTGCGCGCCGAGAAGGTTCGGATCGCCGCTCAAACGGCCGAATGATCGCGCGGCAAGGCCGCCGCGACCTGGCCCATCAATCGACGACCCAATAACGCGCCGCGCCATCAGGCTCGCCGCCGCAGCGGCAGAGCGTCCTGCCGTCCAGCGACAATTCGGCCCAACGCCCGATCGGCTCATGCTCGACCATCGCCAGCGCGGTAGCCAGATCGGGGGCCTCGAACGCAACCTGCTTTTCGATGCCGAACCAGCGATCCTCATATCGCAGGACAAAGGCGTTTACCGACCGCTCGGCGGGCGGATCGTCGCGTTCGAAGCGCCGCCGCGAAGGCAGGCATTCGCAGCCGCCAGCGGCCGCGTCGAGGGGAATGGTCATTTCCGATCACCTTCGTGGGGGAGGAAGCGAAGGGGCAACCGGCACGATCTGGTCCACCGTGAAAGCAGCCGGGCGAAGCGATAAACTCCTGAACTGAAAGGCGGCGTTCGCGGCACCGCGAAAAGCCACCACGACCATGGCGCAGAAACAAAGCATTCTAGGTATTGTTTCGACCGGCGGCCTTCTATCGTCGACGAGCGACGGGGCGACAGGCGAAATGTTACGACACAATTACCGATAGTTAGCGCATCGGTCAGTGCTGTCCTGTCTCGCGCCTCAGCCGCATTCCGCGGCGCGGGCGAGCAGCCATTCGCGTTCGCGTTCATTGGTCGACAGCGCCGCCGCCGCCTCGAATGCGCCGCGCGCTTCGGCCTTTCGCCCGGCCCGCAGCAGGAAATCGCCGCGCGCCGCGGGCAGCGGGGCATAGTTGCGCAGCGCCGCTTCGTCGGCGATCGCGTCGACCAGCTTCAGTCCCGCTTCGGGACCGAACGCCATGCTGTGCGCGACCGCACGGTTGAGCTCGACCACCGGCGATGGCGTCACCTGCCCCAGCCGGTCGTAAAGTGCGGCGATGCGCCGCCAGTCGGTGTCCTCGGCGCGTAGCGCCCTTGCGTGACACGCCGCAAGCGCCGCCTGCAACGCATAGGGTCCGTCGGCGCCGCCCAGCGCCTCGACCCGCGCCAGCGCATTGAGGCCGCGGCGGATCAGGAGCTGGTCCCAGCGGGCGCGGTTCTGCTCGGTCAGCGGCACGAACCTGCCGTCCGGCGCGGCGCGCGCCGCCAGCCGCGACGCCTGAATCTCCATCAGCGCCAGCAGCCCCAGCACCTCCGGTTCGCCCGGCATCAGCGCCGCCAGGATACGTCCCAGCCGCTGCGCCTCGGCGCACAGCGGGGGCCGCACCAGCGACGGCCCGCTGGTCGCAGCATAGCCTTCGTTGAAGATCAGATAGACGACCTCCAGCACCGAGGGCAGCCGCGCCGCCAGCTCGGCGCCGCGCGGCACCTCGAACGCCACGCCCGCCCTGGCGATCGCCTTCTTGGCGCGGGTGATCCGCGCCGCAATCGCGGCCTCGTTCGACAGGAAGGCGCGCGCAATCTCCTCGACCGTCAGCCCGCCGACCAGCCGCAGCGTCAGCGCGGCGCGCGCTTCGCGCGAAATCACCGGATGACAGGCGGCGAAGATGAGGCCGAGCAACTCGTCGCCCAGCGGATCGTCCAGCGCCGCTTCCATGGCCTCCGCACTCATGCCCTGCTCCTCGTCGAGTTCGCGGGCGATCTCGGCATGCTTGCGTCCCTGCATCGCGGTATGCCGGATGCCGTCGATCGCGCGCCGCTTCGCCGCGGCCATCAGCCAGGCGCCGGGATTGGCCGGAACGCCGCTTTTCGGCCATTCGGTCAGCGCGACGAGCAGCGCATCCTGCGCCAGCTCCTCGGCGCGGTCGACGTCGCGGGTCAGGCGGGCAAGACGGGCGATCAGCCTGGCCCGTTCGATCCGGAAAACCGCCTCGATTGCCCGGTGGGTATCGTCCACTGCCATGCCCGCCTTGTCCGGGAAACTCGCCGACGAGGCAAGCCTGGCAGCGGACACAGGCGTCATTCGCCGGCGAGCCTTTCGCGCAGGCGCTGTTCCTGCTCGGCGATCTCGGGGGTCACCGCGTCACCGAAATCCTCCATTTCATAGAAGGGGCGGATCTCGAGGTCGCTCGGCCCCATCATCGGATTGGGGCAGCGCTTGGCCCAGGCGACCGCCTCGTCCATGTCCTTGACCTCCCAGATCCAGTAACCGGCAACCAGTTCGCGCGCTTCGGCGAAAGGACCGTCGATCACCGTGCGGCTCGGGCCGTCGAAGTGGATCCGCTTGCCGTGCGACGACGGCTTCAACCCGTCGCCCGACACCATCACCCCGGCGTTGACCAGTTCTTCGTTGAACTTGCCCATCGCCTCGAACATCGCGGTCATTTCTTCGGTCGGCGGCAGGCCCTTTTCGCTGTCCTCGGTCGCCTTTACGAACACCATCACACGCATTGGTCATCTCCTTGTTAGCGGGGCCAACAGCGGCCTCCTATGCTGACGACGAACGAGCCCAACCGGAATCGACACATGGGCGAAAAAAATTGTCGGCGCTTCACTGGCCGTTATCGCGAACCTTCGCCGCCTCGGCGATTACCTGCCGGATAGTCGCCGCCGATCATGCCGCTTCGGTCAGCGATCCCGGCGTCGAAAAGCGCTGGCGATAGCCGTGCGGCGACAGGCCGATCAGGCGGTGGAACAGCTTGCGGAACGCCGCCGCATCCTCATAGCCGACGCTCCAGGCGATCTGATCGACCGGGCGCCGCGTGAACTCCAGCAGCTCGCGCGCCTTGCCGACGCGCAGATGCTGGACATATTCGACCGGCGTCATCCCCGTCGCCGCCTTGAAGCGCCGCTGAAAGGTCCGCTCTTCCATCCCGGCCTCACGCGCCATTTCGGCGACCGTGACCGGACCCGCGCGGCGCGCCTGCAACCAGTGCTGGACCTTCAGGATCGGCTCGTCGCCATGCGTCAGCCTCGGTGCAAAGCTCGCATAATTTTTCTGTTCGCGCCCCGCGGGGTCCAGCAGCAGGAAGCGCGCAGTCTCGATCATCACCGTCGGACCGAGCAGGCGCTCGACGATACGCAGGCCGAGGTCGGTCCACGCCATCATGCCGCCCGCGGTGACGATGTCGCCATCGTCGATCACCATCCGGTCGGCCTCCATGCGGACGTCGGGAAAGCGGCGCCGGAACTCCTCGGCAAAATACCAGTGGGTCGTCGCGGGCCGCCCCGCGAGCAGCCCCGTTGCCGCAAGAAAGAAGGCGCCGCCGCAGTTCGACGCCAGCACCGCACCCTGCGCGTGCCGGTCGAGCAGCCAGCGCGCATAGGGTTCGGCCTCGCCGGGCTCGATCAGCTTGTGGAGGCTGCCTGGCACGACGAGCACGGTCGGCGAATTGCCCGCCGCTTCGTCCGGATGGCTGTCGCGGCAACGCGCAAAGCCCCCGCCCTCCTGCAACCGCCAGTGGCTGACGCGCACCGGACGCCGACCATTGTCCACCGCAAAGCGGCCCGCGACGTCGAACAGGTCGGTGATGCCGTGGACCATCCCCATCTGACAGTCGGGATAGATCATCAATCCGACTTCGATCAGCGGCACAATGGCCGCGTCGGGCAGCGTCGGCGTGGGCATATCGGCTCCTTTGTCGGAATCGGCCCGCATAATGTCGTGTCCGCCAATCCCGCGCAAGGACGGTCCGCCCTATCTCCCGTGCATCGAGACGGACATCCCGCCCCTCCAGACTGAAAGGAACCACGACATGACCCGCATCACCACCAAGGACGGCACCAACATCTTCTTCAAGGATTGGGGGCCGAAGGATGGACAGCCGATCGTCTTTTCGCACGGCTGGCCGCTCAGCGCCGACGCCTGGGACGCCCAGATGGTCTTCTTTGCGGACCAGGGTTTCCGCACCATCGCCCACGATCGCCGCAGCCATGGCCGTTCGGACCAGGTTTGGGATAACAATAATATGGACCAATATGGCGACGACCTCGCCGAGCTGATCGAACAGCTGGACCTGAAAGACGTCATCCTCGTCGGCCACTCGACCGGCGGCGGCGAAGTCACCCGCTATATCGGTCGTCACGGCACGGTGCGGGTTGCCAAGGTCGCGCTGATCGGCGCGGTCCCCCCGTTGATGCTCAGGACCGAAGCCAATCCGGGCGGGCTGCCGCTCGACGTCTTCGACGGCATCCGCAAGGGGACGTTCGACAACCGGCCGCAGTTCTTCAAGGATCTGACCATCCCCTTCTACGGCTACAACCGCGACGGCGCGGCGATCAGCGAAGCGGTGCGCGACGATTTTGTGCGGCAGGGCATGATGGGCGGGCTCAAGGGCCAGCTCGACAGCATCCGCGCCTTTTCGGAAAGCGACTTCAACGACGATCTGAAGAAGTTCGACGTTCCGACGCTCGTCCTCCACGGCGACGACGACCAGATCGTGCCCATCGATGCCTCGGCCCGCGCCACGGTGAAGATCGTCAAGCAGGCGGTGCTCAAAATCTATGAAGGCGCCGACCATGGCCTGACCGTCACCCACCAGGACCGGTTCAACGCCGACCTTCTGGATTTCATCAACAGCTGATCCGCAAGAGAGGGGTCCAGCCGGCCTGCGCTCCTCCTCGATCGCGGAGACGTGCTCCGGTCGCCCGCGAAGCGTCGCCAGGGGTGCCGAAAAAAAGCCCCGCCGGATCGCTCCGGCGGGGCTTTTCTGTGGCCGATGGCCGCGAGGGGCTTATTCCTCGCCGTCGGGGCGTTCTTCGACCATCACATCGTCGGTCGTGAAGTCCTCGCCCTGCACCTTGCCCAGCGGATCGTCGCCGATCGCCGCTTCGGGACCCTGTGCCAGCTCGGCTTCATGCTCCTCGGCCGCGGTCCGCGGCGCGATCAGATGCTCCTGGTTCGCGGCGCGCATCGCGGCGCGCAGCGCGGCATCCTTCGACGAGGCGGTGACGCGGACGCGGTTCATCGCCGCGCCGGTGCCCGCCGGGATGAGGCGGCCGACGATGACATTTTCCTTGAGGCCCTGGAGCGAGTCGATCTTGCCCTGCACCGACGCTTCGGTGAGAACGCGGGTCGTTTCCTGGAAGGACGCCGCCGAGACGAAGCTGCGCGTTTGCAGCGACGCCTTGGTGATGCCGAGGAGCACCGGACGGCCCTCGGCGGGCTTGGCATTCTTCGGCAGCTTGGCGTTATATTCCATCATCTCCAGATAATCGAGCTGTTCGCCCGGCAGCAGCGTGGTGTCGCCGCCGTCGGTGATCTCGACCTTCTGCAGCATCTGGCGAACGATCACCTCGATGTGCTTGTCGTTGATCTTCACGCCCTGGAGTCGATAAACTTCCTGGATTTCCGCGACCAGATATTCGGCCAGCGCCTCGACGCCCATGACGTCGAGAATATCGTGCGGGTTCGGCGAACCGCTGATCAGCGCGTCGCCGCGCTTGACCATGTCGCCTTCCTGCACTTCCAGAACCTTCGACTTGGGGATCAGATATTCGATCGGATCGCCTTCCTCCGGCACGATCGCGATCTTGCGCTTCGCCTTGTAATCCTTGACGAACTCGATCCGGCCGCTGATCTTCGCGATGACGCTGTTGTCTTTCGGAATGCGCGCTTCGAACAGCTCGGCAACGCGCGGCAGACCGCCGGTGATGTCGCGCGTCTTCGACGCTTCGCGGCTGACGCGCGCCAGCACGTCGCCCGCCTGCACTTCCTGACCGTCCTCGACCGAGATCATCGTGCCGACCGCGAGCAGATAGCGCGCCGCTTCGCCCGACGCGTCGTCGAGCAGCGTCAGGCGCGGCTGAAGATCCTCCTTCTTGCTGCGTCCCGCGGCGCGATATTCGATCACGACGCGCTGGGCGATGCCCGTCGCTTCGTCGACCTGTTCGGTCAGCGTCTTGCCGTCGATCAGATCCTGATATTTCACGACGCCCTGCTTTTCGGTGATGAGCGGCATGGTGAACGGATCCCATTCGGCGATCCGGTCGCCCTTCTTCACCTTTTCGCCGTCCTTGTGCATGATCTGCGCGCCATAGGGCAGCTTGTGCGACGCGCGCTCGCGCCCTTCGCTGTCGATGATCGCGATCTCGCCCGACCGCGACAGCGCCAGGCGGCGGCCACGCTGGTCGACGATCGTCGCCATGTCGCGATACTCGATCGTGCCGTCCGAAATCGCTTCGACGTTCGACTGTTCGTTGACCTGCGCTGCACCGCCGATGTGGAAGGTCCGCATCGTCAGCTGCGTGCCGGGCTCACCGATCGACTGCGCGGCGATGACGCCGACGGCTTCACCGATGTTGACCGGCGTGCCGCGGGCGAGGTCGCGGCCATAGCATTTGCCGCAAACGCCCATGGTCGCTTCGCAGACCAGCGGCGAACGGATCTTCACCGACTGGACTTCGGCATCCTCGATGCGCTGCGTCGTCGCTTCGTCGAGCAGCGTGCCGACCGGCGCGATGACATTGCCATCCTTGTCGACGACATCTTCGAGCGTCGTGCGACCGAGGATACGCTCGCCGAGCGAGGCGATCGTCGAGCCGCCCTGCACGATCGCGCGCATTTCCATGCCGCGGGTCGTGCCGCAATCCTCCTCGATCACGACGCAGTCCTGGCTGACGTCGACCAGGCGGCGGGTCAGATAACCCGAGTTCGCCGTCTTGAGCGCCGTATCGGCCAGACCCTTGCGCGCACCGTGGGTCGAGTTGAAATACTCGAGCACGGTCAGGCCTTCCTTGAAGTTCGAGATGATCGGCGTTTCGATAATCTCGCCCGACGGCTTGGCCATCAGGCCGCGCATACCCGCGAGCTGCTTCATCTGGGCCTGCGAACCACGCGCGCCCGAATGCGCCATCATATAGATGGAGTTGATCGGGGCGAGGCGGCCGTCCTCCAACTTCGGCGTTGCACGGATTTCGTCCATCATCGCGTTCGCGACCTTGTCGCCGCACTGCGACCAGGCGTCGATCGCCTTATTATATTTTTCCTGCTGCGTGATCAGACCGTCCTGATACTGCTGTTCAAAATCCTTCACGAGCGCGCGCGTCTCGTCGACCAGCTGCTCCTTCGACGCCGGGATGATCATATCGTCCTTGCCGAACGAGATGCCCGCCTTGAAGGCATGACGGAAGCCCAGCGCCATGATCGCGTCGGCGAACAGCACAGTCTCCTTCTGGCCGGTGTGGCGATAGACCTGGTCGATCACGTCGCCGATTTCCTTCTTGGTGAGAAGGCGGTTGACGACGTCGAAGGGCACGGTGTGCGATTTCGGCAGGCATTCGCCGATCAGCATACGGCCCGGCGTGGTTTCGAAGCGCTTGAGATACTCATTGCCATCTTCGTCGGTTTGCGGGACGCGGCTGATGATCTTCGAGTGCAGCGTGACCGCGCCGACGTGCAGCGCCTGATGCACTTCGGCCATGTCGGCGAGCAACATGCCCTCGCCCGGTTCGCCTTCGCGCTCAAGCGACAGATAATAGAGACCGAGCACCATGTCCTGCGACGGCACGATGATCGGCTTGCCGTTCGCGGGGCTGAGGATGTTGTTGGTCGACATCATCAGCACACGCGCTTCGAGCTGCGCTTCCAGCGAAAGCGGGACGTGGACCGCCATCTGGTCGCCGTCGAAGTCGGCGTTGAACGCGGCGCAGACCAGCGGGTGAAGCTGGATCGCCTTGCCCTCGATCAGCACGGGCTCGAACGCCTGGATGCCGAGGCGGTGGAGCGTCGGCGCGCGGTTGAGCAGCACCGGATGCTCGCGGATCACCTCGTCGAGGATGTCCCAGACTTCCTTGCGCTCCTTTTCGACCCACTTCTTCGCCTGTTTCAGGGTCATCGACAGACCCTTGGCGTCGAGGCGCGCGTAGATGAAGGGCTTGAACAGTTCGAGCGCCATCTTCTTGGGCAGGCCGCACTGGTGCAGCTTGAGTTCGGGACCGGTCACGATGACCGAACGGCCCGAATAGTCGACGCGCTTGCCGAGCAGATTCTGGCGGAAGCGGCCCTGCTTGCCCTTGAGCATGTCGGACAGCGACTTGAGGGGCCTCTTGTTGGCGCCCGTGATCGTGCGGCCGCGGCGGCCGTTGTCGAACAGCGCGTCGACGGCTTCCTGCAACATGCGCTTTTCGTTGCGGACGATGATGTCCGGCGCGCGCAGTTCCATCAGCCTTTTCAGACGGTTGTTGCGGTTGATGACGCGCCGATAGAGGTCGTTGAGGTCCGACGTCGCGAAGCGGCCGCCGTCGAGCGGCACCAGCGGGCGCAGTTCGGGCGGGATCACAGGGACGACTTCAAGGATCATCCACTCGGGACGGTTGCCCGATTCGATGAAGCTTTCGACGACCTTCAGCCGCTTGATGATCTTCTTGGGCTTGAGCTCCGACTTGGTGGTCGCCAGCTCTTCCATCAGGTCGACGCGCTCCTGCTCAAGGTCGAGATTTTCGAGCAGCGTGCGGATCGCCTCGGCGCCGATGCCGGCCGAGAAAGCGTCCTCGCCATATTCATCCTGCGCGTCGAGCAGTTCGTCTTCGGTGAGGAGCTGGAACTTCTCGAGCGGGGTCAGGCCGGGTTCGAGGACGATATAGGCCTCGAAATAGAGGACGCGCTCGAGCTGCTTCAGCTGCATGTCGAGCAGCAGGCCGATGCGCGACGGCAGCGACTTCAGGAACCAGATGTGCGCGACCGGCGCGGCGAGCTCGATATGGCCCATGCGCTCGCGGCGCACTTTCGTGACCGTGACTTCGACACCGCATTTTTCGCAGACGATGCCCTTGTATTTCATGCGCTTATACTTGCCGCACAGGCATTCATAATCCTTGATCGGGCCAAAGATGCGCGCGCAGAACAGTCCGTCACGCTCGGGCTTGAACGTGCGGTAGTTGATCGTCTCGGGCTTCTTGATCTCGCCGAACGACCAGGAGCGGATACGCTCGGGGCTCGCGATGCCGATCTTGATCATGTCGAAGGTCTCGGGCTTCGCGACCGGGTTCATGAAGTTGGTAAGCTGGTTCATAATCTGGTTCCTCGTTAGCCCTCTCCCCTTTGGGAGAGAGGGTTGGGAGAGGGGGCGGGGTCACGGGGACAGCGCAGTGACTGCCCCTCTCCCCAGCCCTCTCCCCTGAAGGGGAGAGGGAGCTATTTCATTCGGCGGCTTCGGGAAGGGCTTCCGGACCTTCGTCGGGATCTTCGTCCGAATAGGACGACAATTCGACGTTGAGGCCCAGCGAGCGCATTTCCTTGACGAGCACGTTGAAGCTTTCGGGAATGCCGGCCTCGAAGGTGTCGTCGCCCTTGACGATCGCTTCGTAAACCTTGGTGCGGCCGATCACGTCGTCGGACTTGACCGTCAGCATTTCCTGGAGCGTGTACGCCGCGCCATAGGCCTGGAGCGCCCAGACCTCCATCTCGCCGAAGCGCTGGCCGCCGAACTGCGCCTTGCCGCCCAGCGGTTGCTGGGTGACGAGGCTGTAGGGGCCGATCGAACGCGCGTGGATCTTGTCGTCGACGAGGTGGTGCAGCTTCAGCATATAGATGTAGCCCACGGTCACCTTGCGGTCGAACTTGTCGCCGGTGCGGCCGTCATACAGGTCCGACTGACCCGATTCATCGAGTCCCGCCAGCGTCAGCATGTTCGACACATCGGCTTCCTTCGCGCCGTCGAACACCGGCGTCGCGAACGGCACACCAACCTTCAGGTTCGACGCCAGCTCGATAATGCCTTCGGCATCGCGCGAACGGATGTCTTCGACATATTCGGCGCCATAGACATGCTCCAGCTTCTCGCGCACCGCCTCGGGCATTTCGCCGCCGGTTGCATCGGGGTTGGCGTCGCGCCACTCCTCCAGCGCCCGAGTAACCTGTTGCCCAAGCCCGCGCGACGCCCAGCCAAGATGCGTTTCGAGGATCTGTCCGACGTTCATGCGCGAAGGCACGCCCAGCGGGTTGAGCACGATGTCGACCGGCGTGCCGTCTTCAAGGAACGGCATGTCCTCAACCGGCAGGATGCGGCTGATGACGCCCTTGTTGCCGTGCCGGCCGGCCATCTTGTCGCCCGGTTGCAGCTTGCGCTTCACCGCGACGAACACCTTGACCATCTTGAGCACGCCCGGCGCCAGTTCGTCGCCGCGCTGGAGCTTCTCGACGCGGTCCTCATATTTCGCGTTGATGCGCTTGATCGCGTCGTCATATTGCGCCTTGATCGCTTCGAGCGCTGCCTGCGCCTTGTCGTCGACCACCGCGAGCTTCCACCAGTCGGCGCGGTCGAGGCCGACCAGCATCTCTTCGGTGACGGTATCGCCCTTTTTAAGCCCCTTCGGCACCGCGCTGGTCGTCTGGCCGACCAGCAGATCCTTGAGGCTGGAGAAGGTCGCGCGGTTGAGGATCGCGCGCTCGTCGTCGGCGTCCTGCTTCAGCCGCTCGATCTCCTCGCGTTCGATCGCGATCGCGCGTTCGTCCTTGTCGATACCGTGGCGGTTGAAGACGCGCACCTCGACGACGGTGCCCGACACGCCCGGCGGCAGACGCAGCGAGGTGTCGCGCACGTCGCTGGCCTTTTCACCGAAGATCGCGCGCAGCAGCTTCTCTTCCGGCGTCATCGGCGATTCACCCTTGGGGGTGATCTTGCCGGCCAATATGTCGCCAGGGCCGACTTCGGCGCCGATATAGACGATGCCCGCTTCGTCGAGGTTGCGCAGCGCTTCTTCGCCGACGTTGGGGATGTCGCGCGTGATGTCTTCGGGGCCAAGGCGCGTGTCGCGCGCGGTGACCTCGAACTCCTCGATATGGATCGAGGTGAAGACGTCGTCCTTCACGATGCGTTCGGAAATGAGGATCGAGTCCTCATAATTATAGCCGTTCCACGGCATGAACGCGACGAGCACATTCTTGCCGAGCGCCAGCTCGCCAAGCTCGGTCGACGGGCCGTCGGCGATGATGTCGCCGGCGCGGACCACGTCGCCCACCTTCACCAGCGGACGCTGGTTGATGCAGGTGTTCTGGTTCGAGCGCTGGAACTTTTGCAGGCGATAGATGTCGACGCCCGACTTGCCGGGTTCGACCATGTCGGTCGCACGGATGACGATACGCGTCGCATCGACCTGGTCGATCACGCCGCCGCGGCGCGCCGCAATCGCGGCGCCCGAATCGCGCGCAACCGTCTCTTCCATGCCGGTGCCGACGACCGGCGCCTCGGCGCGGAGCAACGGCACTGCCTGACGCTGCATGTTCGATCCCATCAGCGCGCGGTTGGCGTCATCGTTTTCCAGGAAGGGGATCAGCGACGCCGCGACCGAAACGAGCTGCTTCGGCGACACGTCCATCAGCGTGATCTGCTCGCGCGGCGCCATCAGGAACTCGCCCGCTTCGCGCGCCGAGATCAGCTCGTCGATGAAGCTGCCGTCGGGGTTCAAATCGGCGTTCGCCTGCGCGACCGTGTGCTTCGATTCCTCCATCGCCGACAGATAGACGACTTCGTTCGTCACCTTGCCGTCGACGACGCGGCGGTACGGGGTTTCGATAAAGCCATATTTGTTGACGCGGGCGAAGGTCGCAAGGCTGTTGATCAGGCCGATGTTCGGGCCTTCGGGCGTTTCGATCGGGCAGATGCGGCCATAATGCGTCGGGTGAACGTCGCGGACCTCGAAGCCCGCGCGCTCGCGCGTCAGACCGCCCGGCCCGAGCGCCGACACGCGGCGCTTGTGGGTGACTTCGGACAGCGGGTTGGTCTGGTCCATGAACTGCGAAAGCTGCGACGAACCAAAGAATTCGCGCACCGCGGCGACCGCGGGCTTCGCGTTGATCAGGTCGTTTGGCATCACCGTCGACACGTCGACCGAGCTCATCCGCTCCTTCACCGCGCGCTCCATGCGCAGCAGGCCGACGCGATACTGGTTTTCCAGCAGTTCGCCGACCGAACGCACGCGGCGGTTGCCGAGATTGTCGATGTCGTCGATTTCGCCCTTGCCGTCCTTCAGGTTCACCAGCTCCTTGACGACGGCGAGAATGTCCTCGCTGCGCAGCGTCGTGACCGTGTCCTCGGCATCGAGGCCGAGGCGCATGTTGAGCTTGACGCGGCCGACAGCCGACAGATCGTAACGCTCGGGGTCGAAGAACAGGCCTGCGAACAGCGCTTCCGCGGTTTCGCGCGTCGGCGGTTCACCAGGGCGCATGACGCGGTAGATGTCCGACAGCGCCTGGTCGCGATCCTCGGCCTTGTCGGCCTTCAGCGTGTTGCGAATCCACGGGCCGGTGTTGTTGTGGTCGATGTCGAGCAGAACCAGCTTGTCGATACCCGCGGCGTCAAGCTTCTCCAGATTCTCGGCCGACACTTCGTCGCCGGCCTCGATGTAAATCTCCCCGGTCGATTCGTTGATGAGGTCGTAAGCCGAATAGCGACCGAAGATTTCCTCGGTCGGGATCAGCAGCGTGTCGAGCCCGTCCTTCGCCGCCTTGTTCGCGAGGCGCGGGCTGATCTTGTGGCCCGCGGCAAAGACGACTTCGCCGGTCTTGGCGTCGACGACATCGAACGCGGGCTTCGCCCCGCGCCAGTTTTCGACGACGAACGGAACCTTCCAGCCATTTTCGGCGCGCTCGAAGACGAGGCGGTCATAAAAATGGTTGAGGATTTCCTCGCCCGTCATGCCCAGCGCATAGAGCAGGCTGGTGACCGGCAGCTTGCGCTTGCGGTCGATACGGACGTTGACGATATCCTTGGCGTCGAACTCGAAATCGAGCCACGAGCCGCGATAGGGGATCACGCGCGCCGCGAACAGGAACTTGCCCGAAGAATGGGTCTTGCCGCGGTCATGGTCGAAGAGCACACCCGGCGAACGGTGCATCTGCGACACGATGACGCGCTCGGTGCCGTTGACGAAGAAGGTGCCGTTCTCGGTCATGAGCGGCATGTCGCCCATGTACACGTCCTGCTCCTTGATATCGAGCACGCTGCGCGTGTCGGTTTCGCTGTCGACCTCGAAGACGATCAGGCGCAGCGTGACCTTCATCGGCGCCGCATAGGTGATGCCACGCTGACGGCATTCCTCGACGTCATATTTCGGCTCTTCGAGTTCATAATGAACGAAGTCGAGCTCGGCGGTGCCGGCGAAGTCGCGGATCGGGAAAACGCTGCGCAGCGTCTTTTCAAGGCCCGAAACATAGCCGATCGAGGGGTCCGAACGCAGAAACTGCTCATAGGATTCGCGCTGCACCTCGATGAGGTTTGGCATCTCCACCGCTTCGTGGATGTTGCCGAACAGCTTGCGGATTCGCTTGGTCGCGGTTGCTTCGAGGGCCTGGCCCACCGACTTCGCCTTGGTCGCCATAAGAGATTGTCTCGCCTTGATAAAATGACTCGCGAGCGCAGAAGAGACGCAAAAAGGCCGCAGGCAACCGTTGCCGGTTTACCGCAGCTTCTTGACGCATCTCGAAATCCCCGCCGCCCTATCCGTACAGCCCGCCGCGCAAAGTCAGGCTCTATCTCGGACGATGAGGTATGGGCGCCATATAGGATTTGGCGCACGCCGAGTCAACGGCCGGGGGTTGGGTGTTGATGGTCAGCGCCGAGCAGTTTGCGGCCCCTCCCCGTCGCCATCCCGGCGAAGGCCGGGATGACATGCGAACGGGTTCGGGCCCCTCCCCCACGGCCCCTTGCACTCGCACCCCAAATGCGTCACACCTTTACGTGAACGTAAAGGTAAAGCCCCAGCGAGAGGATATTTCCATGACCGATCTGCCCGCTTTCGACACGATCAAGCTCGATTTCGCCGATGCCGTCGCGACGATCACGCTCAATCGCCCCGATCGGCTCAATTCGATGCCGCCCGCGATGGCGGACGACATCCGCGCGGCGCTCGATCATTTGCCGGGGCTTGGCGCGCGCGCGCTGCTGATCACCGGGGAAGGACGCGGTTTCTGTTCGGGCGCCGACCTGGCGGGCGATCGTTCGGGCGGCACGGTCGGCGGTGGGGCACGGAGCCGCAATGCGCTGCGCGGTCATTACAACCCGATGCTGCTGGCGCTCGCGAACCTCGATATTCCCGTCGTCGTTGCGGTCAACGGCCCCGCTGCAGGAGTGGGGTGCAGCTTCGCGCTGTCGGGCGACTTCACCATCGCGGGCACGAGCGCCTATTTCCTTCAGGCTTTCGTCAATATCGGTCTGGTGCCCGACGGCGGGTCGTCCTGGCTGCTGCCGCGCCTGATCGGCGTGCCGCGCGCGTTGCAGATGATGATGCTGGGCGAGAAGATCGGCGCCGAACAGGCGGCCGACTGGGGCATGATCTATAAATGTGTCGATGATGGCGAGTTGATGGCCGAGGCCAGGGGCCTGGCCACCCGCCTCGCGAACGGTCCGACGATCGCGCTGGGCACGATGCGCAAGGTCTTGCGCGACGGACTGTCACAGGATTTCGCGACCACGCTCGACGCCGAGGCCAGGGGCCAGTTCATCGCCGGCGGCACCGCCGACGCGATGGAGGGCATCATGGCGTTCCAGCAGAAGCGCAAGACCGAGTTCAAGGGGAAGTAAGCCTGACCCGTTGGTCGCCATACCGGCGAAGGCAGGGATCTCGCCGGTGCGGCAAACCGATAGGGTGAGATCCCGGCCTTCGCCGGGATGACGGTTGAGGATAGAGGCCTACGCCGCCGCTTCCCCGGCCATCACCTTCTTGTAGATGCTCGTGCGCGGATAGGAGCACAGCCGCACTACCATCGGCTCGAAAAACTCCAGTGGCTCGCTGTCATAATCGGGGTCGAACGCCGGCGCGTCATATTTTTCGCAGAATTCGGCGCAGGCATCATAATAGGGGTGATCCCTGAACTGGTCGCGCATGTCGCGATCCAGGCCGATGTAATGAAAGAAATAATGGCCCTGGAAGATGCCGTGGTGCTGCACGATCCACAGATTTTCCTCGGACAGAAAGGGTTTCAGGATCGCCGCCGCGACGTCGGGATGATTGAACGCGCCCAGCGTGTCGCCGATGTCGTGGAGCAGCGCCATCACGACATATTCCTCGTCGCGGCCGTCCCGATGCGCGCGCGTCGCGGTTTGCAGACAATGCTCGAGCCGGTCCACGGGAAACCCCCCATAATCACCGCCGAGCAGCTTCAGATGATCGAGGATGCGCCTGCCATTCTGCGGCGCGAACAGCTTCTGCTCGCGCGCGATGATGTCCCAATCCTCCTGCGTCCCGTCGATCATCGAACGGAAGGTCGCATGGTCATGCGTCATGTCGGTCATGGCAGCCTCTCCTTGTCGACCGCCAGTCTACGACATTCGTTTCGGTTTGCAACGCTATGCCGCGCTCCTCATTCGGGAGCGTAGGTCACACCATATTTCAGCGCTTCGTCCAGCGTCAGGCACCGCCGCGTCGACTTATTGTCCTCGCTGGCAACCGCCTGCTGGCGATACATGATCTCGGTCAGCAATTTGCGGGAGATTCCCATTCGGATGAGAAAATCATTATCCTCGCTGGCGAGCAGGGCCGAGTCCTGTTCGATATCGCCGATAAGCTCGCGCGTCGCGTCGGTGCCCAGCGCGACGCTCATGTCGATGGCCGCTCGATCACCGGTTCGAGTGAACATATGCACCATGAAGACGCCGCCGGGATCGATCACGCGCGGTTGTCCCCCCATAAAAACGAAATTGCACGCGCTGAAACAGGCCCAGCCGCTCGGAATGCGCGTCGTCAGCCCCATGTTCGACCGGATAATTCGCCCCGCGGCATTGCCGGCGCGCGCATCGCCGCCCGGCGAGCGCAGCCAGATTTCGCCTACGTCGGGGTTTGCCTTGAGCGCGGCCGCAAGACGGTCGGGCAGACCAGGATCGACGCGCCCCTCCGCCAGCATCACCTTCATGCCGCCGCGCTTTTCGATCGTCAGCTTCATCGTGGGATTGTCCGACCAGTTGGGGTTCAGCGGACAGGTCGGATTGACCGGATCCATCCCGGTCGCCCCGGTCGCCCCGACGAGCGCCGCGGCCGCGAGTCCCAGCCGCGCGGTCTTATGCCGCCAGGACATAACGCGACTCGCCCGGTCCCTTGCACATACGTTTGGTGACGCGCGTTTCCTCACCCTCGACAATGATGAAGTCGTTGACGTTCATACATTTGCGCCCCCCACGCTCGTCGTTGATCGACGCCACGGTCGACGACCCGCTGACGTTGGGGCGCGTTTCGCTCGTCCAGTTCGCGGTCGCACCGACCTCTTCGCCGCGCGTCACCTCCTCGGTCGCTGCGGCCGCCTGTACCTGTTCGGCGGGATCAAGGCGGCAGGCGATCGCATCGGTCAGCGTCCCGCTCACCTCCGCAATCGGGACATAGGAATAAACGCCCGCCTTGCTCGCCGCGTCGCCGACCGCATCGCTGATGACATTGCCCAGGATGTTGCGGCCGATGCTGCTGCCCTTCTTGCCCTTGGGACAGCCGCCATTGCCCTCCTCGCTCGGCGCGGGCGCGGGCGTGGTCACCTTGCGCAAGAGGCTGCCGAATTGCGCCTGTGCGGGGCTGATCGCGAGCAGACAGGCCGCCAAAACCGCCGGGGTCGTCAGGATTTTACCCATCATCTGTTTCACCTGTTCCACGCCCGCAACCGGGCCGTCACGCAACCCCCTATCGACGAATCATGCCACCCGCTGTGATTTTCATCAACCATGCAACTTATCTCATCCAGACAGGTTGAATTAGGGAGAATAATGTCACAGTAACGCCGCCATGCTCTCGCAAAAGACCCGCTATACGATCCGCGCGTTCCAGCATCTTGCCGATCATTGGGGCAAGGGCCAGGTGCAGCTTGCGGACATTGCCGAGGCGCAGAATATCCCGCCGAAGTTCCTGACCGTGATCCTCTCCGAAATGGCGCGCGAGGGGCTGCTGATTTCGCAGCGTGGCCGCGACGGCGGTTACCAGCTCGCCCTGCCGCCGGTCGACATCAGCTATGGCGATCTGGTCCGCCTGACGCGCGGGTCGCTGGCGCTCGTCCCCTGCGCCGCGCGCAACGCGCACGAACATTGCAAGAATTGCCTTCCCGAAGCCGAATGCCGACTCCGCAGCCTGATGCTGAAGGTGCGCGACGACACCGCGTCGATCCTCGACCGCATCACGCTCGCCGACCCGATCGAACTGGAACCCGTTTTCGAGACCGACGAAGCGGCCTGAGAGGCGGCCGCCGCCGGACAACAAAAAGGCCCGCTTGCGCGGGCCCTTTTTGAAGAATGGTGGAGCCTAGCGGGATCGAACCGCTGACCTCCTGCATGCCATGCAGGCGCTCTCCCAGCTGAGCTAAGGCCCCGTGCCATTTCGTCGCGCCTGGGCGGCGCGACCGGGACGCCGCCTTTAGCAGCGCCGCCGGGTGATGCAAGGGGCGAAATCGTCTTTCGACGAAGTTTTTGCCCCTCGCGAAAAACCGATCAGCTTTCGTCGTCCTCGTCGTCGCCGGTCGCGACGCCCAGATCGTCGTCGCCGCCCAGATCGACGTCATTGTCGGGCGAATCGCTGTCCTCGTCAACATCGACGTCCAGATCCAGATCCTCGTCGGCCGCCACATCGTCCTTTGCGGCCTTGCCCGGCTTTTCGGCTTCCTCGAACGGCATCGGCTGCTTCGATTTCAGCACCGATTCCGGAATCCAGGCGTAACCGCAATTGATGCAGGTGACCGGATCGTCCTTGGTCAAATCATAGAATCGCGTGGCGCATTTCGGGCAGCTGCGTTTCGTGCCCCATTCAGCCTTGATCATAAACGCCTCATAATCCTTTGGAAACAGGATAAAAATATCGGAAGAGCGGCGGCGCCTGAATAGCTATCCGCCAAATCGGCGTGCGCCTTGCCAGATTGCAAGGCCGCTGTCAAAAGCCGCTCGCAATGACCGACCAAATCGCCACACCGCGCCGCTTTTCTGCCTCTGTCCCGCTGAAAGGCAGGATCGCCATTCCGGGGGACAAGAGCATCTCGCACCGCGCGTTGATGCTGTCGGCGCTGGCCGTCGGTGAAAGCCGCGTCACCGGCCTGCTCGAAGGGCATGATGTGCTCGCCACCGCCGCCGCGATGCGCGCGATGGGCGCGGGCATCGCGCGCCGCGACGACGGCGAATGGCGCATCCACGGCGTCGGCGTTGGCGGCTTGCTCCAGCCGCAGGGTGCGCTCGACATGGGGAACAGCGGCACCTCGACGCGCCTGCTCATGGGGCTCGTTGCGAGCCATCCGATCACCGCCACCTTCATCGGCGACGCCAGCCTGTCGGGCCGCCCGATGGGCCGCGTGATCGACCCGCTGTCACAGATGGGCGCCGATATCGGCGCGTCGCCGGGCGGGCGGTTGCCGCTGATGGTGCGCGGACTCGCACCGGCCATCCCCCTCTCCTATCGCCTTCCGATGGCCTCGGCGCAGGTGAAGAGCGCAATCCTCCTCGCCGGACTCAACACGCCGGGCATCACCGAAGTCATCGAGCCAGTGCCGACGCGCGACCATAGCGAGCGCATGCTGCGCGGCTTTGGCGCCGACTTGACGGTCGACACCGATGCCAGCGGCACGCGGCACATTCGCATCGTCGGCGAGGCCGAACTGAGGCCGCAGACGATCGTCGTTCCCGGCGACCCGTCGTCAGCGGCCTTCTTCATCGTAGCGGCGCTGATCGTGCCGGGTTCCGACATCACCATCGCGAATGTCGGGCTCAACCCCACGCGCGCGGGACTGATCGAGGTTTTGAAGGCAATGGGCGGCGACATCGAATTGCTCGATGCGCGCGATGTCGGCGGCGAACCCGTCGCCGATCTGCGCGTCCGCCACAGCGCATTGAAGGGCATGGAGGTCGATCCGGCGCTCGCGCCGAGCATGATCGACGAGTTTCCGATCCTGTTCGTCGCCGCGGCGCTCGCCGAGGGGCGGACGGTGACGACGGGGCTCGACGAGTTGCGCGTCAAGGAAAGCGACCGCCTCGCGGTCATGGCGACCGGCCTCAAAGCCATCGGCGCGCGCATCGAGGAAAAGGAAGATGGTCTTGTCATCGAGGGCAGCGGTGGCGACCCGCTGCCCGGCGGCGCCACCATCGCGGGCCACCTCGATCATCGCATCTGCATGAGCTTTGCCGTCGTCGGCCTCGTCAGCGAGGCGCCGGTAACGATCGACGACATGGCGCCGGTCGCGACGAGCTTCCCCAATTTCGAACCGCTGCTTGCGGGCTTGCAGCAATGATTATCGCGATCGATGGCCCCACGGCATCGGGCAAGGGAACGATCGCCAGGGCGCTCGCCGCGCATTTCGGCCTGCCGGTGCTCGACACCGGCCTCCTCTATCGCGCCGTCGGCTATCAGACGCAGCTCAATCACGGCGATCCCGACAAGGCCGCCGACGCGCTTGCCGCCTGCAATTTTCCCGACAGCCTGCTCGATGACCCTGCGTTGCGCTTCGAAAGTACGGGAAGCCTCGCCAGCCGCGTGTCGGTCCATCCGCAGGTCCGCGCCGCACTGTTTCAGCGTCAGGTCGATTTCGCCAACCAGCCCGGCGGCGCGGTGCTCGACGGACGCGACATCGGCACCGTGATCGCGCCGCACGCCGACGCCAAGCTGTTCGTCACCGCGAGCGCCGGGGAACGCGCGCGGCGGCGCCATGCCGAAATGCTGGGGCGCGGGGTCGAAATCGGCTTCGACGCCGTGCTCGCCGATGTTCATGCCCGCGATGCGCGCGATACCGGCCGTGCCGACGCGCCGCTGCTCCGCGCGCCCGACGCGATGCTGCTCGACAATAGCGACATGAACCGCGATGCCGCGATCGCCGCCGCGATCGCCTTCGTCGAGAGCAAGGTCGGACGGCGAGGCTGAAAGATATATTCGCGCAGGGCCGCAGAGATCGCAGGGGATTTTGGTTCACGCGGAAACGCGGGGAGAGATGGCGCCTGCCGCGAAGCGGCGTTCTCCTGCAACCTGTCTGGAACCGCGACGGTGAAGCATGAAGGGGCCTATCGGCCCGAGCCATAATCTCCGCGTCTCCGCGTGAATCCTCATCCGCTCCGCTGTTCGGAGGCATCGTTGGTCGGCATGGCTTTTTCCTTGCCGAAAACCCCTTCCCCGCCTATATGCGCGCCGTCCGACGGGCGTTCTGCCGGTCGAGGCACGGATGAACCGTCGCTTGCATGTCGAGCGCCGGGCGTGACGGGACGCACCCGTCGCGCCCTTTTTGCTTTGCCCGTGTCTCGCCCTTGAAGCGCTCCGACGATGTTTCGTTTCGCATCCGGCGGACGGGACGGATCGGCCACAAGACCAGCGGAACCAACCGCTTGGCCGGAACAATGAAGTAAGGAATACACTCTATGGCCTCTACGGCTTTTCCGACGCGCGACGATTTCGCCGCGATGCTCGACGAATCGCTCGGCGGCGCCGACGGCGGCTTTGAAGGCCGCGTCGTCAAGGGCACCGTGACCGCGATCGAAAATGACCTGGCAGTGATCGACATCGGCCTGAAGAGCGAAGGCCGTGTGCCGCTTCGCGAGTTCGCGATGCCCGGCCAGAAGGCCGACCTCAAGGTCGGCGACGAAGTCGAAGTCTATGTCGACCGCGTCGAAAACGCCAATGGCGAAACGATGCTGTCGCGCGACCGCGCCCGCCGCGAAGCCGCCTGGGATCGCCTCGAAGAGGAGTTCAACAAGGAAGCCCGTGTCGAAGGCGTCATCTTCGGCCGCGTCAAGGGCGGCTTCACCGTCGACCTCGGCGGCGCCGTGGCCTTCCTTCCGGGTAGCCAGGTCGACATCCGCCCGGTGCGCGACGTCGGTCCGCTCATGGACCTGCCGCAGCCCTTCCAGATCCTGAAGATGGATCGCCGCCGCGGCAACATCGTCGTGTCGCGCCGCGCGATCCTCGAAGAAACGCGCGCCGAACAGCGCAGCGGCCTGATCCAGAACCTCGAAGAAGGCCAGATCATCGAAGGCGCGGTGAAGAACATCACCGATTATGGCGCCTTCGTCGACCTCGGCGGCATCGACGGCCTGCTCCACGTCACCGACATGAGCTACAAGCGCGTCAACCACCCGAGCGAAATCATCAACATCGGCGACACGGTCAAGGTGCAGATCATCCGCATCAACCGCGACACGCAGCGTATCAGCCTGGGCATGAAGCAGCTCGAAAGCGATCCGTGGGAAGGCGTCGCCGCCAAATATCCGGTCGGGGCGAAGCTGTCGGGCACGGTCACCAACATCACCGATTACGGTGCGTTCGTCGAACTCGAACCCGGCATCGAAGGCCTGGTTCACGTCAGCGAAATGTCGTGGGTCAAGAAGAACGTCCACCCCGGCAAGATCGTTTCGACCAGCCAGGAAGTCGACGTCATCGTCCTCGAGGTCGACAGCGACAAGCGCCGCATCTCGCTGGGCCTCAAGCAGGCGCAGTCGAACCCCTGGGGCGCCTTTGCCGAGGCGCATCCGGTCGGCTCGGTCGTCGAAGGCGAGGTCAAGAACGCGACCGAATTCGGTCTGTTCGTCGGCCTGCCGGGCGACGTCGACGGCATGGTTCACATGTCGGACATCGCATGGGGCATCTCGGGCGAAGAAGCGCTGCACCTCCACCGCAAGGGCGAGCAGGTGCAGGTTGTGGTTCTCGACGTCGATGTCGAGAAGGAACGCATCAGCCTCGGCATCAAGCAGCTTGAAAAGGGCGCTCCCGCTGTTGGCGGCGGCGCCGCTGCTGCAGGCTCGCTGAAGAAGAACGACATCGTCACCGTTTCGGTCCTCGAAGTCCGCGACAACGGCCTCGAAGTGCAGGCCGGCGAAGACGGCGCCACCGGCTTCATCAAGCGCGCCGACCTTGGCCGCGACCGCGACGAACAGCGCCCCGAGCGTTATCAGGTCGGTCAGAAGTTCGACGCGATGGTTGTCGGTTTCGATCGTTCGAAAAAGCCGAACTTCTCCGTCAAGGCGATGCAGATCGCGGAGGAGAAGGAAGCCGTTGCACAGTACGGCTCGTCGGATTCCGGCGCGTCGCTTGGTGACATCCTCGGCGAAGCGCTGAAGGCCGGCAAGAAGGACTGATAATTTCTTCGGTCCGCCGCAAGGCAATCGAAAAGGCCCGCAGAGTGTCCCTCTGCGGGCTTTTTCTTTCAGTGATATATTTTGACCGAACAGTGATTCATGATACCCTGTCCGCGCGTTGGGAGGGGTCTCACGCACAATCGACGGCAACGATCGATGCGCCTGCATTTGCGGGCAAAGCGTGGCTATGCGAGATAGGGGAAGCACATGATCCGGTCAGAACTGGTTCAGAAGATCGCGAACGAAAACAGCGATTTGAGGCTCGAGGAGGTCGAGCGTATCATCGACACTTTCTTCGATTCCATCGTCGACCAGCTCGCGGTCGGCGGTCGTGTGGAACTGCGCGGCTTCGGCGCCTTTTCGACACGCGCGCGCGAGTCGCGCACCGGCCGCAACCCGCGCACCGGCGCGGCTGTCGAAGTGAAGGCGAAAAAGGTGCCCTATTTCAAACCCGGCAAGGAAATGCGCGAGCGGCTGAACAGCTGAGCGACGATCCAAACATCGTCATTGCAAGCGCAGCGAAGCAATCTCCAGCTATCGAACTGGAGATTGCTTCGCTGCGCTCGCAATGACGTTATCGGAACCTCAGTTTTTCAGCCGGTAGCCGGTCCTGAACACCCAGAAGATGACGCCCAGGCACAGCGCGAAGAAGAATGCGACCGCGCCCATGCTCACCTCGATCGCGACGTCGCCCTGCCCGAAGAAGGTCCAGCGAAAGCCGCTGATGAGATAGACGACGGGGTTGAACAAGGTCACCGTCCGCCACGCGGCGGGGAGCATGTCGAGCGAATAGAAGGCGCCGCCGAGGAAGGTCAGCGGATAGACGATGAGCAGCGGGATGACCTGCAACTGCTCGAAACTTTGCGCCCAGACGCCGATGATGAAACCGAAGAGGCAAAAGGTCACCGCCATCAGGATCATGAAGAGGGCCATCAGCAGCGGATGCGCGACCTGGACATCGACAAACAGATGCGCGGTCGCGAAGATGATCGATCCGATGATGACCGATTTGGTCGCTGCGGCGCCGACATAAGCGACCACCGTTTCCAGCGGCGACAGCGGCGCCGACAGCATTTCATAGATCGTGCCCGTCCATTTGGGCATATAGATGCCGAAGGAGGCGTTGCTGATGCTTTCGGTGAACATCGTCAGCATCATCAGCCCCGGCACGATGAACGCGCCATAGGGAACGCCGCCGACCTCGGCCATGCGGCCGCCGATCGCCGAGCCGAAGACGACGAAATAGAGCGCCGTCGTGATGACGGGCAGCATCAGGCTGGTCCAGAAGGTGCGGCCGAACCGCGCCATTTCGAACAGATAGATGGCACGGATGCCACGGACGTTGGAAATCATGCGACCGGCTCCCTCGCGCCCCTGCCCTCGTGCTTGTCTTCGTGCACCAGCCCGACGAAAATATCCTCGAGCGAGCTTTGCCTGGTGTGCAGATCCTTGAAACCGACGCCGATGTCGCTCATCCGGCGGAGCAGCGAGGGCACGCCCGTCGCCTCGGCCTGACTGTCGAACTCATAGACAAGCTCGTGCCCGTCGCCCGCCAGTTCAAGCTTCCAGTCGGCCAGTTCGGTCGGCACCGCGCCGAGCGGTTCGGCGAGGTTCAGCGTCAGCGTCTTGCGCCCGAGCTTCTTGATGAGCGCATGTTTTTCTTCGACGAGAATGATCTGCCCCTTGCTGATGACGCCGACGCGGTCGGCCATTTCCTCGGCCTCCTCGATATAATGCGTCGTCAGGATGATCGTCACGCCGCGCTCGCGCAGCCCGTGTACCATCGCCCACATATCCCGGCGCAGTTCGACATCGACCCCCGCGGTCGGTTCGTCGAGGAACAGGATTTCGGGCTCATGGCTCAGCGCCTTGGCGATCATCACGCGGCGTTTCATGCCGCCTGACAATTCCATGATCTTGCTGCCACGCTTGTCCCACAGCGACAGGTCACGGAGCAATTGTTCGATATAGGCGGGGTTCTTGGGCTTGCCGAACAGCCCGCGCGAAAAACTGACCGTCGCAAGCACCGTTTCAAAGGCGTCGGTGTGCAATTCCTGCGGCACCAGCCCGATCATCGACCGCGCGGCGCGGTAATCGCGGGCGTGGTCGTGCCCGCCGACGGTCACCGTTCCGCTGCTCGCGGTGACGATTCCGCAGACGATGCTGATCAGCGTCGTCTTGCCAGCGCCATTCGGCCCGAGCAGCGCGAAGATTTCGCCCTTGTTGATTTCAAGATCGACATTGCTGAGCGCTATGTGACCGCTTTTATAGGTTTTTCCGAGGCCGGAGAGCTGGAGAACGGCTGTCATGGCAGGCGGTCTAGCCGACGCGGCGCCCGGCGCAAAGCGCGAAACTTGCTTGACCTCCCCCGGCCCGTCGGCTTGACCGTCACCGCGCGTGCGGACGTGGCGAAATCGGTAGACGCAGCAGACTTAAAATCTGCCGGCCTAGTGTCATGCGGGTTCAAGTCCCGCCGTCCGCACCAAATACGCCCCCCGATCGGGGCCGAATCAGCGACGAATCAGCGCCTTCGCTTTCGCGCGCAGACCCAGCCGTTCGAGCAGGGACTTGCCCGCACCCGCCAGCCGGTCGACGCCGCTCATCAGCCCCAGCGCCGCGCGATTGCGCAGCGTCGGCCGCAGCACCAATATGTCGGCGCAATCGACCGAAGCTCGCCCGAACTGCGCCTTGTGTGCGCCGTCGCCTTCGGTGAAATCGAAGGCGCGAAACCGCCCCTCGGCGAACAGCGCGCGCATCGCCTCGACATGCAGGACGGTTCCCGGCGACAGCGCGGCAAAGGCGGGATCATAGCCCAGATAGGCATAAATCAGCACGTCGCGTTCGACGGGCAGATAGAGATAGGCGATCGCGCGATCGCCGGCGAACAGCAGGAAGGCGCGGACCTTGTCCTCGGCCGCCGCAGCGACGGCGCGCGCGCAGTCGGCATCGCTCACCGGCAACCCAGCCTGCATCAGCCGCGACTGATAGGTCTGCGCCGACAATATCGCGGCAATGTCCATGAACTCGTCGATCTCGTCCGCCGTGCGATAGGCGCGCACCGCCGTGCCGCCCGCGAACTGATCGGCGAGCCGCCGCGCCTTGCGCGACAAGGTCGAGCGCGTTTTGGACGAAAAGCCCTGCCACCAGTCGTCGAAGCCCTGCCCCGCCATCGGCACATAATGGCGCGGATAGGCCTGACGCTCGACGACCAGCCAGCCGTCCAGTTCGGCCCTCAGCGCGGGCAGCCGATCGCGCGGCAGCGACCGGAGCAGCCAGCCGTCGCGGCCCGCGGGCGGCATCGTGCGCGCCGTCGGCGTCAATATATCGTCGAGGCCATGCGGCACCACGGCCAGCTCGCGCCGGATATGGCCGAGCGTCCGCCCCGCGATTTCGATGCGCAGCGCGACGCGCTCGCCCGCATCTCCGTTCCCGCTGCCGGTCATCCTCTGCCCAATCGTCGCGACACCCCTAGCCAGCTTTGGCAGCACATGGTTATGATTGGCTTACACGATTTGAGGGACGCTTCGGAATGACAGCAACGGGCCGCACCATATGCCGCGCGATCGCTATCGCGGCCGGCCTGATGCTGACGCTGTCCGGTTGCGACCTGTTCGGCGAGCGCGGGCCGGTACGCGTCGCCGCGATGAGCGAGCTCAACCCGATGGCGAACCCGGCGCGGGGCGAGCTTTCCACCGCCAATGCGGCGCTGCTCGACGCGACGTCGCAGGGGCTGGTCAGCTATGACGGCGAAGGCCAGATCGACACCGGGCTGGCCAACCGCTGGACCGTCACCGCCGACGGGCGCAGCTATATTTTTCGCATCGCCGAGGCGAAATGGACCAATGGCAGCAAGGTAACCGCCGAGACCGTCGCCGCCATCCTGCGGTCCTACCTCGCCCCCGCCAGCCGCCATGTGCTGAAGGATGATTTTCCCGAGGTCGAGACGATCAAGGCGATGACCGATACCGTCATCGAAATCCGCCTGTCAGTGCCGCAACCCGCGCTGCTCGAACTGCTCGCGCAGCCGTCGATGGCGATCGTTAACCGAGGCATGGGCTGGGGGCCGATGCGCGCGCGCAAGGTTGGTCAGGCGCTGCTGCTCTCCCCCGTCCCCGATCCGCTCGCCGAAGATCCCGAAGCCGCCGAAGCCGCGGCGAATGACCCCGCCGCGTCGATCGAACTCGTCGGCACGACGCCGCAGGGCGCGCTCGCGCGGTTCAAGAATGGCTATGCCGACGGCGTGATCGGCGGGCGCTTTTCCACCCTGCCCTATTTCGTCGCCTCGAACATCGGCCGGTCGCGGCTGGTGGTCGATCCCGTGCCCGGCCTGTTCGGGCTGGCCTTCGTCCGCGCCGAAGGCTTCCTCGCGACCGACACCAATCGCGACGCGCTGTTGCGCGCGATCCGACGCGAACGATTGATCGAAGCCTTCGGGCTGACCGAATGGCAGCCGCAGGTGACGCTCCGCCCCGCGCTCTATACGCGCGACGGTGGCCCTGCACCCTTGCAGCCCGCGTGGGCCGATTATGACGCGACGTCGCGGCTCGCTCAGGCGCGCCGCGTCGTCGACGCCTGGCGCGCCGCCGGACGCGAAATCGAACCACTGCGCATCGCCGTTCCCGACTCGCCCGGCGGCCGCATCCTCTATGCCTATGTCGCCGCCGATCTGGCGGCGATCGGCGTGCCCAGCCGCCGCGTCAAAATGGCGTCGAGCGCCGATCTGCGGCTGATCGACGAGGTGGCGCCGAGCGACGATCCGATCTGGGCGCTGCGCCGCCTGTCGTGCCGCCGCGACACGCTCTGCAACCGCGAGGCGCAGGATCTGATCGACCAGGCGACCGCCAATGTCGATGCCGGTCAGCGCGCGCGGCAGATCGGCGAGGCGGAGGCGGTGCTCGCGCGCTATGCCCCCTTCATCCCGCTCGCGACGCCGCTGCGATGGTCGGTCGCGTCGCAGCGCCTGACGGGACTGCGCGCGAACGGCCGTGCGCAGCATCCATTGAATCATCTGATTGCCATACCCAACTAATACGGTGACGCTCGCCTCGGAGCGCTTTTGAAAGGACGCCGATGGCCCCTGCGCCGCCCAATCCCGACGCGATCTTCGACGCGCTAATCCAGGACCGCACCAACCCGGCCGCGCTGCGCAAGCGCGTCGAAATGCTCGAAACCCTGCTCGAACGCAGCTTTGTCATTCCGGGCCTGGGCCGCCCCGTCGGCCTTGACGCGATCGTCGGGCTGGTCCCCGTCGTCGGCGACGTCATCGCCGCGACGATGGGCGCTTACCTGATCTGGGAAGCGCGTAACCTGGGAATGCCGAAATGGAAGATCTGGCGGATGGTCGGCAATCTGGGTGTCGACACCGCGCTCGGCGCGGTCCCGCTGGTCGGCGATGCGTTCGACTTTTTCTTCCGCTCGAACACGCGCAACCTTCGCATCATCAAGAAGCATCTCGACAAGCATCATCCGGGGACGATCATCATCGACCAGTGAGCCTGTCGTGGGTCACTCCATTCCTTCGTCATGCTGAACTTGTTTCAGCATCCATGGCCTGCTCCCTCGTCCGACGCTGCGTTGGTCGAGAGGTCGGGCCATGGACCCTGAAACAAGTTCAGGGTGACGAGAAAAGAAGCATACGCGGACCGCGCACAGGTGGAAATTCAGGCTGACCCCTACCCGGTATGACAGATGCTTCCCTGTACTGTGTGATGCTGCTAGCACAGCGCCACCAACCCCAGGGGAGATGTTCCGAATGATCCGCGCCAGCCTCGCCGCGCTTGCCCTCAGCTGTTCCATTGCCGCCGTGGCCGCGCCGCCGGAAGCCGACCCTTACCTCTGGCTCGAAGACATCGAGGGTCCGAAGGCGCTCGACTGGGTCAAGAAGGAAAACGCCAAGGCCGACGCGCTGCTCAGGAGTCGCCCCGACTTCGAGGCCGACCGCAAGCGTGCGCGCGAAATCCTCGACGACGATCGCCAGATCGCGATGCCCGGCGAGGTGATGGGCGATACGATCACCAATTTCTGGCGCGACGCCACCAATCCGCGCGGCCTGTGGCGCCAAAGCCCGCTCGACGCCTGGCTGGCCGGCAAGCCCGAATGGCGCACGCTGATCGACGTCGACGCGCTCGGCAAGGCGGAGGGGCAGAGCTGGGTCTGGCACGGCGCCGACTGTCTTGCGCCCGATTACACGCGCTGCCTCGTCTCGCTGAGCCCCGGCGGCACCGACGCCGACATCGTCCGCGAATGGGACCGCACGACGCGAAGTTTCGTCGACGGCGGCTTCACGCTGCCGCTGGCGAAAAGCAGCGTGACGTGGGAGGATGCCGACACGTTGCTCGTCGCGACCGACTATGGCGAGGGGAGCATGACCGCGTCGGGTTATCCGCGCATCGTCAAGCGCTGGAAACGCGGGACGCCGCTGTCGTCCGCCACGATAGTCGCCGAGGGCGCGCCCGACGACGTCGGCATGAATGTGTTCGCGCTGACCGACGGCGACACGCGCTGGCCGATGATCAGCCGCGGCAAGACCTTCTACACTGCCGACCTCTTGCTGCCGAACAGCGACCGGTCACGTTACATCCCAACAATCGTGCCCGAAACCGCCAGCGTGCGCGATGTGCTGGACGGCCAGCTGATCGTTTTTCTGAACCGCGACTGGGGCGACAATCCTGCCGGCTCGCTCGTCTCGCTGTCGCTCGCCGACATGTCGGCGAACCGCAAGGTCGCCATCGTCCCGGCGATGACGCCGACGAAGGCGCAGGCGATCGAGGAGGTGTCGGCGACCGACAACATCCTTTGGGTCAAGGCGCTGGACGATGTCGAGGGCAAGCTGTTCGCGCTGCGCCGCGACACGGCGACCGGCGTATGGAGCCGCAAGGCGGTGCCGCTCGCCGCCAATGCCACCGTCGGCATCGCCGGGACAATCGGCAAGCGCGATACGCTGCTGGCCACCGCCGAGACGATGCTGACCCCGCCGACGCTCTATGCCGTCGCCGACGGTCAGGCGGCAAAGGCGGTGCAGAGCCTGCCCGCGACCTTCGACGCCGACGACATGACCGCCGAAAAGCGTTTCGCGACCTCCAAAGACGGGACGAAAATCCCCTATTTCCTCGTCCGCAAAAAGGGCGCGAGCGGCCCCGTTCCGGCGCTGATCCACGCCTATGGCGGGTTCCGCGCCGCGCAGACGCCGGGATACCTCACCGGCCAGCCCTATCGCGCCGGGCCGCTCGGCCTTTTCTGGGTCGAGGGCGGCAACGCCTATGTCCTCGCGAACATCCGCGGCGGCGGCGAATATGGCCCCGCCTGGCATCAGGCGGCGCTCCGCGAAAAGCGCCAGAACAGCTTCGACGATCTGCACGCGGTCGCCGAGGATCTGGTCAGGGCGGGCATCAGCGCCAAGGGCCGGATCGCGATTTCGGGCCGCTCGAACGGCGGCGTGCTCGTCGGCGCGGCGATGACGCAGCGGCCGGACCTCTATGGCGCGGTGATCTCGGGTTCGCCGATCAAGGATATGTGGCGCTATGACAAGATGCTCGCGGGCGCCTCGTGGGTCGCCGAATATGGCGACCCCGACGAGCCGGGCGACTGGGCGTTCCTGTCGAAATATTCGCCCTATCACAACATCCGCAAGGGCGTGACCTATCCGCCGATTTTCCTCTATCTTTCGACCAAGGACGACCGCGTCCACCCCGGCCACGCGCGCAAATATGCCGCGCGGCTGATGGAGAATGGCAACCGCGTCTATTATCACGAATATCTGGAGGGCGGCCATTCGGTCGGCGCCGACCATGCCGAGGACGCGGTCCGCGCGGCGATGCTGCACGGGTTCCTGCAACGCGAGCTGGTTGAAGGGAAATAACCCCAACCTTTCCCCTCCGTCATCCCGGCGAAGGCCGGGATCTCACCGTCTGGGCCTGACGCACCGGTGAGATCCCGGCCTTCGCCAGGATGACGGCAGGTGGTTGTCCCGCCCCCTTCAGCGAACCTGCCGTTTCTCCAGCTTTCGCGCCAGGGTCCGCCGGTGCATCCCCAGCCGACGCGCGGTTTCGGAGATGTTGAAGCCCGTTTCGACGAGCGTCTGGTGGATATGCTCCCACTCGACGGTCTTGATCGACGAGGGGCGCGCGTCGAGCGCGGCGTCGGGATTGCCCTCGGCGCGCTCGAATGCCGCCTCGATGTCGTCGGTGTTCGACGGCTTGGCGAGATAATAGGAGGCGCCGAGCTTGATCGCCTCCACCGCGGTCGCGATGCTCGCAAAGCCCGTCAGCACGACGATCCGCATCATCGGGTCGGCGGCGCGCAGCGCCTGAACGCACGCCAGCCCCGACGCGCTGCCCAGTTTCAGGTCGACCACCGCATAGCCGGGATGGAATGTCGCGAGCAGCGCGTCCATCTCGTCGGGACTGTGCGCAACCTCGACCGCATAGCCGCGCCGCTCGAACGAGCGTTTCAGCGTCCGCGCGAACGCCTCGTCATCCTCGACGATCAGCAGTTGTCGCTTGTCGCTCATTGCGTTTCTCCCTCCGGCCGCGCGAGCGCCGCGACCGGCAGCCAGATACGCACGAGTGCCCCGCCCTCGTCGCGGTTTGCCACCGTCGCCCCGCCGCCGAGCTTGCGCAGCACATTGACGAGCAGGAACAGCCCCAGCCCGCCGCCAGGGCGCCCCTTGGTCGAGCGATAGGGCTGGCCGAACCCCTCCAGCATCTCGTCGCTGAAGCCGGGGCCGCGGTCGGCGATTTCGATCACCAGCATCTCACCGTCACGCGACGCGGTGAAGCTGGTCCAGTCGGGCGACACTTCGGCGGCGTTGTCGAGCACATTGCCGATCACCTGCCGCAGCGCGGGGTCCGACACGATCGCGACATCGGCGCCGAAACGGTCGTGGAACTCCAGCGTGTCGGGGCGGCGCGCGGCGCGCGCGTGGGCGACAATCTCACCGAACGCCGCGCGCATCGTGGTGAGTTGCGGCGCCTCGCCGCGCGCCTCGCCCGCCGACATCAAAATGCCGCTGACGATCGCCTTGCACCGCTGCACCGCGGCATCCATGTCGGAAAGATCCTCCTGCAACTCGCGGTCGTCCTTCAGCCGCGCCGCCGCCTTCCAGTCGCCGATCAGCACCGACAGCGTCGAGAGCGGCGTGCCAAGCTCGTGCGCCGCGCCCGATGCGAGCAGCCCCATGCGCACGATATGATCCTCCTCCGCCGCGCGCTGGCGGCTCGCGGCGAGCGCGGCGTCGCTCTCGCGCAAATTGCGGCTGATCCGCGTGACGAACGCGACGAGCAGCACCGCGATCAGCAGGAAACAGACAAAGCTGCCCTGAAGATAAAGCCCCATCGGATCGGCGGCATAGGCGGGCGGCAGCACAAGCGGCGTCGGGTCGATGCGGAGCGCCGCGAGCGCCACCAAGGCCGCAGCGACGATCGCCCATGACGAACGCGGCGTGAGCAGGATCGCGCCGATCACGACTTGCAGCAGGAACAGCGAGGCGAAGGGGTTGGCGAGCCCGCCGCTGTGGTGCAGCTGCCACCCAAGCGCGGCGACATCGAAGAGCAGCGCGGCGGTCAGTTCGGCATTGGTCACCGCGCGGCCGCGACGGAGCAAGGCGGTGCTCGCGAGGTTGATCGCGATGAGCACGAGGATCGCGCCGAGCAGGGGACCGCGCTCGAGCGAAATGCCCATCGGCCCGCTGACGATACCGATCGTCGCGAGCTGTCCGCCCACCGCGAGCCAGCGCAGCTGGATCAGCAGCGCCATGTTGCGGCGGCCGGCGGGCGCCGTGCTGGACGTCGGCGGCAGGATCGAAAGCGCGGTCATCAATCGCGACTATGCCACATCCGCCAGGCAAAAAAGAGGCTGAGCGCGCAAAGCGCGAACCAGGTCAGCGCGTAGACCAGATGATGATCGCGAAAACGCACGACGGTCAGCCCGCCGACCGGATAGCCGCCGGGGTTCGGCGCCGCGTCGGCATCGACGAAATAGGGCGCGGCCCGCTTCAGTCCCCGCGCCTTCGCAATCGCTGCAACATCGCGCGAGAACCAGCGGTTCTCGGCCGGATCGTTGTCGCGCAGGAAGGCGCCGCCGGGCTCGCTCACGCGCAAAAGGCCCGTCACCGTCACCGGCCCAGCGACATTGCCCGCCGCCCGCGTCGATGCCTCGCGGCGACTCGAGGGCACGAAGCCGCGATTGACGAGCAGCGTGAAGCGCGGCGTCTCGAGCGGCGTCAGCACCCAGAAGCCCGCGCCGCGCTCGGTCACCGCCTGCACGAGCGTTTCGCGGTCGTGGCGGAACACGCCCGTCGCGGTGACGCGGCGATAGGCGTCGTCCTTCTCGTCGATCCGCGGCCACGCCTCCGGTCCCGGTGCCGCCACCGGCGCGGCGGCGATGCGCGCCTCGACCGCGGCGACCAGCTCATGCTTCCACGCGCGGCGCTCGACCTGCCACACGCCGAGCCCCGCCAGAAGCATCGCCGCGATCAGCGCCGCCGCGGCAAAACCCGCGCGGCGGGCGCGCGTCACGGCGCCTGGCTCGCAAGCTGGCCCGTCGCCTCGTGCGGCATCGGCATCATGTTGGTGTTGAGGTGGTGCATCACCCACAGCGACCCCGCGAGCATGATGACCACGACGATCACCGTGAACACCAGCGAGGTCAGCGACCAGCCGCCCTCGGCCTTTGGCGTCATGTGCAGGAAAAAGATCATATGAACGACGATCTGCACCACGGCGAAGCCCATGATGATCGCCCCCGTCACTCCAGCGCTCAGCGGCATCGTCATCACCAGCCAGAAGGGGATGGCGGTCAGGATCACCGACAGCACAAAACCGATGACATAGTCGCGCATCGTCGCGTGCGGCATCTCGATCTCGCCATGACCATGCGCAGCGTGAGGGTCGGCGCTCATCGCAGCACTCCCATCAGATAGACAAAGGTGAAGACGCCGATCCACACGACGTCGAGGAAGTGCCAGAACATCGAAAGGCACATCACGCGGCGCTTGTTCGCGGCGATCAGCCCGTGCTTCGACAGCTGGACCATCAAGGTCACCAGCCAGATGATACCGAAGGTGACGTGCAGCCCGTGCGTGCCGACGAGGGTGAAAAAGGCCGACAGGAACGCGCTGCGCTGCGGCGTCGCGCCGATCTCGATCAGATGGTGGAACTCGTAAAGCTCGATACCGAGGAAGGCGAGCCCGAACAGGCCGGTGATCGCGAGCCATATCTGCACGCCCTTCACCCTGCCCTGCTGCATCTGGAGCACCGCAAAGCCGTAGGTGATCGACGAGAAGAGCAGCATCGCGGTGTTGAGCGCGATCAGTTTCAGGTCGAACAGATCCCTCGGCGCCGGCCCCGCGGCATAGCTGCCGCCGAGCACGGCGTAACAGGCAAAGAGGATCGCAAAGATGAGGCAGTCGCTCATCAGATAGATCCAGAAGCCCAGCATCGTGCTGTGCCCCTCCGGATGCGCCTGTTCGTCGAGGTCGTAGAACTGCACGGCCTCGTTCGCGGTCAAAGTCTTGGCACTCATCGCATCAGGCTCCGGCCGCCAGCTGGCGGCTGCGCGCGTCCTCGACCGCCGCGACCGTCGCCGCGGGAATGTCGAAATCGCGCTTGTAGTTGAACGTATGGACGATCGCCCCGGCGACCACCGCCACAAAGCTCGCCGCCACCAGCCACCAGATATGCCAGACGAGCGCAAACCCCAGGACAAGGCAGATGCCCGACAGGATGACTCCCGCCCCCGTATTGCTCGGCATATGAATGTCGCGATAGCCGCCGACCGGCCGCTGGTGCCCGCGCTTCTTCATGTCGTACCAGGCATCGAGGTCGTGGATCACCGGCGTGAAGGCGAAGTTGTAATCGGGCGGCGGCGAGCTGGTCGCCCATTCGAGCGTGCGGCCGTCCCACGGATCGCCGCTTTCCTCGCGCAGCTCCTTGCGGCGCCAGATGCTCACCGCGAACTGGACCAGCATCGCGCCGATGCCCGCGGCGATGATGAGCGCGCCGACCCCGGCGATCGCGAACCAGATTTGCAGGCTGGGGTCGTCAAACACGCGCATACGCCGCGTCACGCCCATCAGGCCGAGGATATAGAGCGGGGTAAAGGCGACCCAGAAGCCGACGACCCAGCACCAGAAGCTGATCTTGCCCCAGAACACATCGAGCTTGAACCCGAAAGCCTTGGGCCACCAGTAATTGATCGCCGCGAACAGGCCGAACAATACGCCGCCGATGATGACATTGTGGAAATGCGCGATCAGGAACAGCGAATTGTGCAGCACGAAGTCGGCGGGCGGCACCGCGAGCAGCACCCCGGTCATGCCGCCGATGACAAAGGTCAGCATGAAGGCGATCGTCCACATCATCGGCAATTCATAGCGAATGCGGCCGCGGTACATGGTGAAGAGCCAGTTGAAGAGCTTGGCCCCCGTCGGGATCGAAATCACCATCGTCGTGATGCCGAAGAAGCTGTTGACGCTGGCGCCCGACCCCATGGTGAAGAAATGGTGCAGCCAGACGATGTACGACAGGATCGTGATGCACACCGTCGCATAGACCATCGACGTATAGCCGAAGAGCCGCTTGCCCGAGAAGGTCGAGGTGACTTCGGAAAACACGCCGAACAGCGGCAGGATGAGGATGTAGACCTCCGGGTGCCCCCAGATCCAGATCAGGTTCACATACATCATCGGCGATCCGCCGAGATCGTTGGTGAAGAAATTGGTGCCAGCATAGCGATCGAGGCTGAGCAGCGCGAGCGTCGCGGTCAGGATCGGGAAGCTTGCGACGATCAATATGTTCGAGCAGAGCGAAGTCCAGGTAAAGACCGGCATCTTCATCAGCCCCATGCCCGGCGCGCGCAGCTTCAATATGGTGACGATCAGGTTGATGCCCGACAGCGTCGTGCCCACCCCGGCTATCTGAAGCCCCCAGATATAATAATCGACCCCGACATTGGGGCTGTAGGCGATCCCCGACAAGGGCGGATAGGCCAGCCAGCCGGTCTGCGCATATTCGCCGACGAACAGCGAGATCATCGTCAGCGCGGCGCCCGCGCTCGTCATCCAGAAGCTGAAATTGTTGAGGAAGGGAAAGCTGACGTCGCGCGCGCCGATCTGGAGCGGCACGATATAGTTCATCAGCCCGGTGATGAACGGCATCGCGACGAAAAAGATCATGATGACCCCGTGCGCGGTGAACACCTGGTCATAATGATGCGCGTTCAGATAGCCTTCGGACCCGCCGAACGCCATCACCTGCTGCAATCGCATCATGATCGCGTCGGCAAAGCCGCGCAGGAACATGATCAGCCCCAGGATCATGTACATGATCCCGATCCGCTTGTGGTCGACCGTGGTGAACCACTCCTTCCATAAATATCCCCACAGGCGATATCTGGTCAGCAGCGCGAGCACGGCGATGCCGCCGATCGCCACCCCGATGAAGGTCGCGACGAGGATCGGCTCGTGCAGCGGGATCGCGTCGATCGACAGCTTGCCGAAAATCGGGTGCGTCGGCGGGGCGGGATGCGGGATGATAGCGTCGGACATGGGTTCAGCTCGGCAGACGGTCAGGACAGCGGGCGCGTGGCGGCGGGCGCGTTCAGCGCGGTGCGGGCGGGCTTGCCCGGCAGCGGCAGCCCCTCGCCCTTCAGCTTTTCCGGCGACACGGGCTTCGCGTCGGGGCGGTCGTTCGACATCACCGGCGCGCTGCACCAGGCGGCGACGTAGCGCATCGACCAGCGGGCGGCATCGACGGTGCCGCGCGCGGCGAACTTGTCATAGGTGACCTGCCGGACATTGCCGATGCCCGCGATCCCCGCGCCGCCCGCGGCATCGAGCGACATCATGTCGTGCATACACATCTTGCCCGGCTCGACGCACATGTTGACCACTGCGTCGAACAGCTGCGGGTCATTCGCGACGAAGCGGCGCACCGGCTCCTTCTGCGACGGCGTTTCGAGCTTCAGATAGGCATTGCGGCTAAGGTCGCCCTCGGCCGACGCGCGCGTCGCGGCAACCCATTGATCGAACTCGCGGGCGGTCAGGCTCTTGACGCCGAAGCGCATGTTCGAAAAGCCCCAGCCCGAATAATTGGCCGAAAAGCCGGTGAACTCGCCGGTCTTGTCGAACACGCCGTGAAGCTTGGTCTCCATCCCCGGCATCGCATAAATCTGCCCCGCGAGCGCGGGCACGTAAAAGCTGTTCATCACCGAAGAGGAAGAGATGCGGAAGCGCAGCGGCCGATCGACCGGCACCGCCAGCTCGTTGACGGTCGCCACCCCCTGTTCGGGATAGATGAACAGCCATTTCCAGTCGAGCGCGACGACCTGCACGTCGAGCGGCTTCACCTCCGCCGCGACGGGCTTTCCCGGCCCCGTGCGTGCGAGCGGGCGATAGGGGTCGAGCAGATGCGTCGCCACCCATGTCACCGCGCCGAGGCAGATGATGATGAGCAGCGGCGCCGACCAGATGACCAGCTCGAGCTGCGTCGAATGGTCCCAGTCGGGCTTGTAGGTGGCGTCCCGGTTCGACGCGCGATATTTCCACGCGAAAAAGATCGTCAGCGCCATCACCGGCACGATGATCAGCAGCATCAGCACGGTCGACAGGACGATCAGATCGCCCTGCTGACGCGCGACGTCGCCTGCGGGATCGAGCACGACCATGCCGCACCCCGACAAGAGCGGCGTTGCGGCGAGCAGCGGCAGCAGCCGCATCCGGGCGGAAAAACGGGGGAGATCAGCGGGCATGACGCGCGCCTAAGCCGCCTTCGTCGCACTGCACATAGGACATTTTGTCCAATCCCACGATCCGTCGTCATCGCGCAGGGGCGTTTTTATTGCGGGTGCTTTTGCCCTAAGACCGACTCGTGCCTGCGCACCCTGACGTGCGGCGGGCGCCAGCGCAAGGATCGATACCATGGCTGCCGACACCGTCCCCACGACCGAGGCCGAACGCGACGCGCGGGCGCTCCACGGCGCCAACGAACAGGGGGGGCACAAAATCGATCCAGCCGAAATCGCCATCGGTGTCATCATCGGCCGCACGTCCGAATTTTTTGACTTCTTCGTCTATGCGATCGCGTCGGTGCTGGTGTTTCCGAAGCTGGTGTTCCCGCACCTCGATCCGCTGACGGGCACGCTCTGGTCGTTCGCGATCTTTGCCCTCGCCTTCGTCGCGCGTCCGGTCGGCACGGTCATCTTCACCGCCATCGACCGCGCCTATGGCCGCGGCGCCAAGCTCACCATCGCGCTGTTCCTGCTCGGCGGATCGACCGCGGCGATCGCCTTCCTGCCCGGCCATGAATCGATCGGCGTCGGCGCCGCGCTGCTCCTCGCGCTGTTCCGCATGGGCCAGGGCGTCGCGCTCGGCGGCTCGTGGGACGGCCTCGCGTCGCTGCTCGCATTGAACGCCCCCGCATCGAAGCGCGGCTGGTATGCGATGATCCCGCAGCTCGGCGCGCCGCTCGGCCTGATCGTCGCCAGCCTGCTCTTCATGTTCCTGATTTCGGCGCTGCCGGCCGAAGATTTCCTCGCCTGGGGCTGGCGCTATCCCTTCTTCGTCGCCTTTGCGATCAACGTCGTCGCGCTGTTCGCGCGGCTGCGCATCGTCGTGACCCCCGAATATGCCGAATTGTTCGAGAATCGCGCGCTCCAGCCCGCGCCGCTGCTCGACACGATGCGCTCGGAATGGAAAACCATCGTCATCGGCGCCTTCGCCCCGCTTGCCAGCTTCGCGATGTTCCACATGGTCACCGTCTATCCGCTGTCGTGGGTGTTCCTGTTCACCGACGAAACCCCCGCGCGCTTCCTGATGATCGAGGCGATCGCCGCCGTCGGCGGCGTGATCGCGATCATCGCCTCGGGCTATCTCGCCGACCGCTTCGGTCGCCGCACCGTGCTCGCCGCGACCGCAGCGGCCATCGCGGCGTTCAGCGGTTTCGCCCCGCAGCTGCTCGACGCAGGGCAGGCCGGCGAGGCGAGCTTCATGATACTCGGCTTCCTGCTGCTCGGCCTGTCGTTCGGGCAATCGTCGGGCGCGCTCTCGTCGAACTTCACCCCGCGGCACCGCTATACCGGATCGGCCTTCACCACCGATCTCGCCTGGCTGTTCGGCGCCGGTTTCGCGCCGATGGTCGCGCTCTGGCTGTCGAGCGAATTCGGGCTGATCGCCGCGGGCGCCTATCTGCTGTCGGGCGCGATCGTGACGCTCGTTGCGCTATGGCTCAACCGCGAACTCGCGCGCACGATCGATTGAGGGCCCTGCGCAGGTTACGAAGTTTTGCCGATCTGCACCGTCCAAGGCGAGGCCGCAGGGTGAGTTCAGGACGGATTCCTTTTTCCCCAGTGGAGAAAATCGAATCCGGCGGCGAGTCCTGAGTCGACGTGGGCGCACCATGATGACAAGATGATTAGCGCCTGTTTCCCGCCCTCGATTTGCCAAGGACGATATGCTCGACAATGGACGCAGTCCCTGGCTCTTCCTCATCGGAGTGACAGCGGTTACAATCGGCGTGGCGGCCCATCTGCCGATGTTCTGGATGGGGCGCGATCACGGTTTCCGGATGGCCGGAATGCCGGTGGACAGCATGATGGTCGTCGGCATGGCGCTCGTCGTCGCGGGCGTCGGCGTCGCCGCCTGGGGTTTGCTTCCCGCGAAGCTCGCCCGGCACATTGTCGCGGCTGACCGACTGTCGGTCTCGGCGCCCGAAGATGCGCCCCTCTCCGCGGCGCATGTGCGTTTGATGGCAGCCCTGGTTGTCGCGCTCGTCATCGACATCATGAAGCCCGCAAGTCTCGGGTTTGTGATACCCGGAATGATGCAGGAATATGGGCTATCGCGCGAAACCGTTTCGCTCGTCCCTTTTGCGGCGCTGTTGGGAACGGTGGCCGGATCCATAGTCTGGGGCGCCGTGGCCGATGTTTACGGCCGCAAAGCGACCATCCTTTTGTCGGCCGTGATGTTTGTCGGCACGTCCGTTTGCGGAACGATGCCGTCATTGGCCTGGAACATTGTCATGTGCTTTATGATGGGGGCTGCCGCGGGGGGCATGCTGCCCGTTACCTATGCGCTTCTTGCCGAGATGATGCCCAGTCGCCACCGGGGCTGGAGCCTGGTGCTCGTCGGCGGGCTGGGTGCGGCGGGGGGTTATGTCGCGGCGAGCCTCATTGCCGCCTGGCTGGAGCCGCTTCTGAGTTGGCGAATCTTGTGGCTGGCCAATTTGCCGAGCGGTCTTGTGCTTGTCGCGCTCGGAGCCTTCATTCCGGAGTCGGCCAAGTTTCTCATGGCGCGCGGTCGACATGCAGAAGCACGGCGGATCATGGCGCGCTTCGGGTCAGACCTGCACAGGACGGACCAAGCGCCGCCGCCGCCGCGACAGGATTCGCACCGGCGATCGGAACTCGTCGGCGGCGTGGTGGCGCTGAACTTTACCGCCATCGCATGGAGTTTCGTGAACTTCGGCTTGTTGCTGTGGCTCCCGGCCGAACTGGTGGCGCGCGGATACAGCACGTCATCGTCGAGCCGCCTGCTTGCCGATTCCGCGCTTGTCGCGCTTCCCACCGTATTTTTCGTAGCCTGGATTTATCACGCCTGGAGCACGAAACTGTCGCTCCTTGCGGCATCCGTTGCAACGCTTGCCGGCCTCGGGGGAATGCTCTGGTTCGCGCTGGTTGAAAACGCATCACCGCTCTTGCCCGCAGCCCTGCTCATAGTGGGCAGCAACGCCATCATCGCGATGCTTCTTCCCTATAGCGCCGAGAGTTTCCCGCTGAGAGTCCGCGGCCGCAACACCGGCTGGGTCGCGGCATCCAGCAAACTGGGCGGAGTATGCGCGCAGGGCCTCGCGATATTCGCCATCGTCCCGTCGCTGGTGGCAAGCATATTGACGATCATGCCCGTAATGGCCGCATCGCTCCTTCTGGTCGCCCGGTACGGCCGCGAAACGCGAGGGAGCGATCTGCGCGATCTTGACCCCGAAGGACATGTCTTCGACAAGGCCGGGCTCTGAACGATTGCAGCCGACCGAGATGGACGACCGGATGACCTGTCGTGCCCGGCTGGAAGGCAGCAATGGTCCCGCGACAACGCGCGCAAGCACGCGGCCCCGACCGCAGCGCGCCAGCCGATGGAATCGCGCGCGTCAACGTCGAGGTCAGCGTTCGAGGGCCGACCGATCGCAGACGGCCTCGCGGGCGACAAGAACACCGCCCGGTTGCATATCGGGCGTCAGCATCATTCGTATCTTTGCGATCGCGACCGGAAACGACCGGACCCTATTCCGCCTGCACCGGACAAGAAGGCGCGTTCGGTGCGGGCTCGACCCTCGCCGAGAGCAGCGTGAGTCCCAGCCCCTTGTGCCCCGCCAGGCCGAGCGGATTGCCGACGCGCTGCAGGTCGGCGCCGCGGTCGGCAAAACAGCGCAACCGAATCTGGAGCGTCGACAATATTCCGGTCGGCGCCGCGCCGACCCAGTCGGTCACGTCGATCCCGGCATTTGCGAACGCGACGCTTACGCGTCCTTCGCCGACAGCGTCGACGCGCACATCAAGGCGCAATGCCATATCCTGACCCAGATGATGTGTGAGATCGGCGTTCGGCCCGGAAATCTGGACCGTGCCCGTTCCAGCCCATCGAAACTGCTTCCCATCTTCCTGCGCCATCACGTCAACCGATTTTGCGGAAAGCATCCCGTTCGGGCTGACCACCGCTGCCGATTCAACCGGTCGCACACCGCCATCGTCTCCGACGCTCATCGACCAGGGTGCGCGCGCACGTCCACCCGCGAAAAAATTCTCGAGATTGAGCGCTGCCGCCACGTCGATTCCGGGATCCTCGGAGAGCCGGGGCACCTTAGACGGCTGATCGTAGCGAAGACCATAGCCGATCGGGAACAATGGAGCAGCGATCGGCGATGCTGCGGTAGCGGGCCAGGCAAAGGGCAATGTTCCGCTGAAATCTCGGATCGGCTTGCCATCGCGACGTGCGACAAGGACGTCCGCGACGCCCGCGCCCTGTGAACCCGGCAGCCACGCGGCAACGAATGCGTCCGCGGCGTTGATTTCAGGGTTGGTGAACAGCGGTCGACCAGAGAGAAAAACGGCGACGACGGGAATGCCCGCCCCCTTCAGACGCTTGAGTTGAGCGAGGTCGACAGGATTGACCGGCTGGTAATCAAGCGTGGGAACATCGCCCTGAAACTCGGCATAGGGCTCTTCGCCAAATACGAAGATCGCGACATCGGGCTTTGTCGCGAAGCTTCCGTCGACTGAAAACGTCGCCGCGCCGCCCGCCGCGGCGACCGCCTCTTCGATCCCTTCCCAGATCGTCTGGCCGTTCGGAAAATCCTCGCGGGTGACATCGCTACCTTGCCAGCTGATTGTCCACCCGCCGGATTGCATTGCCATATTATTCGCTGCCCGGCCGGTCACCAGCACGCGCGCGCCGGGCCGGATGGGGAGCACAGCGTCATTATTCTTGAGCAGAACGAGTGATTTGGCGACGGCCTCGCGGGCGACCGCCAGATGATCTGGCGACCCGATGACCGATGGACTGGTCGGGAAGGTCCGGACGTCGTCGAAAAGTCCCAGCTTGAACTTCACGCGCAGAATCCGCCGGACCGCATCGTCGAGCCGCGCCGCGGGAATGATCCCTGACTTCGCCTGATCGAGCGTCGACGCATAAAGCCCCTTCCAGCTGTCCGGCGCCATGAACATGTCCAGTCCGGCCAGGATGGATTTGGGACAATCGGTGACGCTGCAACCGGGAACCTGACCGTGACCGTTCCAGTCGCCGACAACAAATCCCTCGAAGCCCATCCGCTGTTTGAGGATCGTGGTCAGCAGCTCTTTATTGCCGTGATGCTTGGTCCCGTTCCAGCTTGAAAAGCTGGCCATGACCGTTAACGCCCCCGCGTCGATCGCTGCGGGATAGCCTTGCGCATGTATCGCGATCAGTTCGGTCTCGCTGATCCTGGCGTCACCCTGGTCCTTGCCATGCTCCGTTCCACCGTCGGCCAAGAAATGTTTTGCCGTCGCAGCGACACGATCTTTTGCGATGGGCTGCGCCGGCGCGAGCTTTCCCTGCAGTCCCAGTGTCATTGCTTTGGCATATTGCGCCACGAGGTACGGATCGGCGGCATAGCCCTCATAGGATCGGCCCCAGCGAAGATCGCGCGGCACCGCGAGCGTCGGCGCAAAAGTCCATTCGATACCGCTCGCGGCAATCTCGGCAGCCGTGACTTCGCCGATCCGACGGATCAGATCGGGGTCGCGCGCGGCGCCGAGCCCGATATTGTGAGGGAAAATCGTCGCCCCGGGGACATTATTGTGTCCGTGGACCGCGTCGATGCCGAAGAGGATCGGAACGGCGACACCATTCGCTCCCGGTCGCAGCGACACTTCCCGAAACGCTCGCACGAGTCGCGCCCATTCGGCGGCGGTCGAACGTTCATTGCCAAAGGGGCCGCTGTTTCCCCCGGCAAGAATTGACCCGAGGGGATAAGTTTCGAGATCCTTGGGCGTAATCGCGCTGATGTCGGCCTGAATCAACTGTCCGACCTTTTGCTCGACCGTCATCCGATCGAGCAGCACGTCGATGCGGCGTTCGGTGGCCGGGTCGCTGATCGCTTGCGGGCTTCGCGCAACGGGCCAGATTTCAGGATGCACCCGCGCGCCCCCTTCTTCCATCCCGGCGGCGGTGCCCGCGGCTCCTGCAAGCAAGAGTCCAAGTGCCATCGCTATAGACGTCCGCCGCATCGCCTCTCCCTTTATTGTGAACGTTCTCATTTCTATCTGTCACAAAGATTTGTCAAAATCAAGAGGACCAGGACGGATCGACCCTCGGAAGCTGGCGAGTCAAAGTCGAAGACGACCGTAGGTCAAAATGGTGGTTTTCCATGACCCGGAGCGCAGCGTGCTTTGCACCTGAGCACCGGACGCGCGGAGGGCCGCCAGCGCTGTAGGTCGGATTAGACCCTGTTTCAGTGAGATTGAAGCGACGAGATCGTGCAGCGCGCTGTGCCGGGGAGGAGCGTTGCGCCGTGCGGGCCGGTGGGCCCGTGCAAGCGACGCGGCGCGCCCGGCCCGGCTCGCTGGACGACCGCCTGCGGCGGCGGGCCGATTTTGCCGCGAGGACGTCGTCGCTCGTCGGTCACGATGGAAAGCCATCGCTCCCTCCTCGCGCCTCGCCTCGCGGCAAAATCGGCTCCGTCTCGCGCTTCAATCTCACGGAAACAGGGTCTAGCTGCGCGCGGGATTGGGGCGCTGGATTGTGGTCAGGATCAACGTTGCAAGGACAGTGAGCGCCGCAAGCACCAGAAACAGCGCCTCGAAACCGAATCCAGGGACAACCAGGATCGTCAGTAGCGGCATGATCAGCGACGGAAGCGTGTTGGTCAGGTTGAAAAATCCGAGATCACGTCCACGGCGATCCGAACGCGGCAGAATCCGAAGCGTCTGACCAGCGTGCAAGGCCAGAAACACGGTGGTCGCGATGCCAAAGAGAAGATAGGCGAGCTTGGCGAGGTCGGCCGAGGAAGCGAGCGCCATGCCCAGCATCCCGACCGCCGAAATCGCGCTGCTGATCACAAGGGGAAAAAACGGGCGGTCTTTGCGATCGGACCAGCGGCCGCAGTAGAGCGCGATCGGTATTGCGATGGTGAGGGCAAGACTGAACAGGCGCGCCTTTTCGTTATCGCCCATCTCGGGGTCGATCGAACGAAACCAGAAGTAGAGATAGGCGAACAACGCCGCCTCGGAAATCTGGACGAGGAAGCGGGCGACCCACATCCGCACGGCCGGTCCCTTTGACGCCGTTCCGATCGGTTCATCGGAATCCGGCGGCGGTGCCCGCCTCAGCATTTCCAAACGTCGGGGGCGCGCAAAAACGGTCGCCGGGGTGACGGCGGCCACGACCAGCAACGCAAGCGCGAAAAGTCGCGATTCGAATGTTTCAAGCATGGGCAGGGTGACAAGCGCGCCCGACCAGGCCCCAAGCGCGGGCGCAAATGCCAGAAGACCGCCGAGGAGACCCTTTTGATCGTCGGGAACGAGGTCTCCGCCCCAGGCCGCAAGTGGGCCGAGAACCATGTTGAGCGCGAGCTGCCAGACAATGATGATCGACACGAGTGTCCACACATCTTCAGCCAGCGGGACGGCCAGGAGCAGCGCGACGGTCACCGCCAGTCCCGACAAAATCCACCCTCGCCGGCTGTTCGTGATGTCGCTGAGCCAGCCGAAGACGATACCGCCAATACTGGCCGCGACGGCGCCCGCAAAGGTCAGCAGGCCAAGCCATTGCACGTCGGCAGGCCCTGCCAGCGCGGCGATGCGCGACGGAAGCAGGATGGTGAGGAACGGGACATAGGCCATGGTTCCGCCGGCAACCGCCAGGGCATAAAGCAGCATGAAGGCGATCGACTGGTGCTGATGCGGCGCGGAATCATCCATGCGCAGGCGCAGAAGTCGATTCGCGTTCGACGAAGCCTCCGGCAACAATGACAGGTTGCGGCGGCAACTTTTCCCCCCGCTGCGCCTTGATGATCATTTCGACAGCGCGCGACACCGTTTCGGCGACCGGCTGGTCCACGGCGGTGAGCGTCGGCTGGGTGAAACGCACGATCGGCGTATTGTCGAAACTTACGAGCGAAAGCCGCGACGGAATACCGACCCCCAGTTCGCGCGCGACTTCGAGGGCGGCGAGCGCCATCTGGTCATTGCTGGCGATGATGGCGGACGGAGGATGAGAAGAACCAAGAAGCCGCCGCGTGGCGGCCGCGCCCGATTCGTAAGTGAAGTCCCCTTTTGCCACGAGCCCGGCAACCGGCAATCCCGCCGCCCGCATTTCGCTTTCCCACCCCTCGACGCGCCATTGGCTCAGCGGATATTCGCTTGAACCTGCAATGAAAGCGATGCGCCGATGGCCAAGATCAATCAGGTGGCGCGTCGCGCGGCGCGCCATGCTCTCGTCGTCCATTACCAAGGCGATGCCCGCCCCCTCGCCGCGCGATCCGATGCGCGCAAAGGGTATTCGTTGCCGCTCGAGCAATCGCACGATCAGCGGGTTGTCGGAGTGAGGAGGCGTCAAAATCACCCCGTCGGGCTGAAGTGCCGCGATGGTCGCGCGCAGTTCGCGTTCGACATGATCGCTATGCGTGTCGACAAGCTCGAAAATAAGCCGATAGCCATATTCGGCGCACTTGAGCATGCCGCCAAGCAGCATCTGATCCACCCAATCGGTGCCCTGTCGCGCCGTCCAGTCCGCGATCGTACGATCGCGATCGTTGATCGCCAGAATCAGGTAAGAGCGCGATCCGCTCATCCGACGGGCCGCAATCGACGGCACATAGCCAAGCTTGTCGATCGACGCCTGGACGCGAGCTTTCATTGCCGAACGCACATTGGGTTCATTGTTGATGACACGGCTGACCGTTTGCAGCGACACGCCGGCGTCGGCAGCCACATGCTTGATCGTCACCGCCTGACGGCGTCTAGCCATTTTCTATTCGCCCCTTTCAGCCGCTTGGCCGGTCGCGGAGCCAGTCGCTGTCCCGCTCATTTGCCAGACCCGAACCCAATCGACCTCCATGCGCTTGGGATAGCCGCCACGCTGGACGCCGCCAAGCCCGCGGGACTCCGCAAGCCGGCCGCCGATTGCAAGGTTGATGATGAGGTGAAACGGTCGGTTGAAGGGGGCTCCCGGCGCGTTCGATCCGCTCGTCCACCATTCGTCTGCGCGGCGCTCGGCAAATGTCCGCCCGTCCACTTGCCAGATCATCCGATCAGGATACCAGACGAGCGTATAGGTGTGGAACTCGCCATCCAGCACCGAGCGGAAGGCCATCTCCTCGCCCTTGTGCTTGTTGTTCGGCCACGCCCCGCCGAAATGCAGCGTGCCCAGGATCCTGTTCTCACGGCCGCCGGGACATTGTTCGCAGGCTACGCCAAGGTTTACCGCCTCGAGGATGTCGATCTCCCCCGACGCGGCCCAGCCCCCATAGCGGTCTTCGTCCGGGAGCATCCAGATCGCGGGCCATGTGCCCTGTCCCTGGGGCAGCCGTGCACGAACCTCGATCTTGCCATAGGTCCACGAAGCCTTGCCGCGCGTGGTGAGCCGCGCGGAACTATATTCGCGCGCAACTTCGGCTGGCGGGACCGGTGATCGCTCCCGCATGCGAGCAGGAAGGGCGGCGCCTTTTACCGCCTCCTCGCGCGCGGTGATAACAAGCTTGCCATATCTCAACTGCGCGTTGCGGAGGCTGTCGGTGTAACATTGTCGCTCGTCATTACCTCCGCCCCAGCAATCGACATCGAAACCCCACTTCGCCCGGTCGAGCGTTGCCCCATCGAACTCGTCCGACCAAATCAGGGTCCAATTATCCGCCGCCGACACCGCCGCGGGTGCGGGCGCGCTCTCCAGAACAAGTGCGACGACAACCGCGAGCGTCATGTTTCATGCCGCCCGCCGGCTGCGCAATACTGGGCGATATAGGCTTCATGCGCGGGCAGGCTTGCGACCGTTCGCTCGACGCCGTCGCGCAGCATCGACAAAAACGCGTCCAGTTCCTCGCGGCGCAGTTTCGCGGCGATCGGATGGTACCGCTGCGGAATGATGCCCTGGCCCATCATCACCTGCACCCAGCTGTTTTCGACGAAGAGTTCCTCGTTTCTGCGGAACACTCTCCCTGTTTCGCGAAACAGCTCGATTTTCTGTTCGAGGCTCGCCGGGATCGGCATCGCCGCGCACTGCCGCCAAAAGGGTGAATCGCGCCGCTCGGTCACCTTGTAATGGAGAATGAGAAAGTCGCGAATCTGCTCCATGTCGGCAAACTGCTGATCATTGAACTCGGCGATGTCGCGCTCGCTTACAGGCCCCGCAGGCAACATGCGGATAAGACGCAGGATGGCTCGTTGTATCAGGTGAATCGAGGTTGATTCGAGCGGCTCCATGAATCCGCCCGAAAGACCGATTGCCACGCAGTTTCGATACCACTGCCTGCGCCGCACTCCCGTGCGATAGTCGATGAAGTTGGGCGCGGTGATCACGTCGCCTTCCACGGAACCGAGCAACCGATCGAGCGCTTCCTCCCTGGCAAGATAGCGACTGCAATAAACGATCCCGTTCCCCTGGCGATGCTGCAACGGAATGCGCCATTGCCATCCGGCGTCATGCGCGATCGCGCGCGTGTAGGGCACGGGCGGGGCGACGCTTGCGGTCTGCACGGCAATTGCGGAATCGCAGGGAAGATAGTGGGTCCAGTCGTCGAACCCCGCATGCAGGGCTCCCTCGATCAGCAGCGCACGAAAACCGGTGCAATCGATGAAAAGATCGCCTTCGATCCGTCGCTCGCCGTCGAGCATCAGGGCGGCAATACTCCCGCTCGCACCGTCAATCTCGACCGCGGCGATCCGGCCTTCGATGCGCCTTGCGCCATCACCTTCCGCTCGCTTGCGCAAGAAGGCAGCGTAAAGCGATGAATCAAGTTGATAGGCATAATTCATGCGGTCATCGGGCAGATGCGCAAATTTGCCCTCAAGCGCGGCCTTCAGCTCCAGGCAGTAATCGTCATAGGTCCGGTCGTGCCCGCAGGTCAGGCCGTGGAGCCAGAAATGCTGGAACCCCGCCGACCAATGATCCTTGCCCGTCGTTCCGAACGAATGGAAATAGCTTTCGCCGATATCCTTCCAGTTTTCAAACCGAATCCCCAATTTGAATGTCGCCTGGGTCGCGCGCATGAATTCGGCTTCGTTGACCCCGATCAACCGATTGAACAGAAGAATCGGCGGGATCGTGCTTTCGCCAACGCCTATCGTCCCGATGGCGTCGGATTCGATCAGCGTCAGATCGATGGCCGCGCCCAGGGCGCTCGACAAGGCGGCCGCCGCCATCCAGCCGGCGGTCCCGCCGCCGGCAATGACGATCCTGAGCTTGGGGGCGCTGGCGACCATGCCGATCATCGCGACAGGCTTCGCAGAAGCCGCGCGCGGATTTGTCCGGCAGTTTCGGGAGTAAGCGGCGCGAGTATCCCGCGCGCTTCAACAGGCAGGTGATCGGTCACTTCGGCTCCGTTGGCGAAGACATAATGGTCGAACAAGGCCCGCCAGCGCGCCTTGTCGGCGGTCGACAGGTCGCGCAGGGCAAGGATCGCGTGGAGCAGCGCATCTTCCGGCTTTCCAAGATGGTTGGGAACGTCGCTCCACCAATAATTGACCAGCACATTCAGGGGCGCCAGACCCTCGACATGGTGCCACCACAGCGAGGGCACGAAAATGGCGTCTCCGGGCGCGAGGTCGGCGACCTGGGCGCGATCGAGCGCGTCGCGAAACCGGGGGTGCGCCGAAAAATCGGGGGCCCGGAAATCGACCATGCTGACAGGCCGGCCCGCCGGCGTGTTCTCGAGCGGGCCGAGATACAGATTCGAAAACTCCTCGGGCGGAAAGATGGTGAAGCGCCGCCGCCCCGCCGCGCAGATTGCCAGGTTATGCGGCACGTCATTGTGCGCCGCAATGCGCGTGGGTCCGCCGATCCAGATGCTTTCGATCGGAGCCCGATTCCCGAGCGGCAATCGGTTTTCCTCGCGCAACCCATCGAAATACCCTCCCATGTCGATCGACGAGAGATAGATGACCGGCGCATCGACCTTGCCGGCATTGGCAATAATTCCGTCCAGTATTTCGGCGAGCGGCCCCTGCGCCATACGGAAATTCATCCCCATCGCCGCATTGTAAAAAAGCCGGTCGCCACCGCCTGGTTCGCCGATATTGACGGGAAATCGGCGCGATCGGGCACGTTCCACCAGATAATCGCGCACTGCGGCGTTTCCGGCCCTGCCCGCCTCCACCAGCGGCCAGTGCGCCGCGAGACCACGCACGACGAAGGGCTCTTGCGCATTCGACAAACGCCCATCGAGCGCGTCGGGCGCCACGGCCCTCTCGACGACATGCGGGAGTTCGTCGAGGATGGCAGCGCGCTCAGCCATCATGTTTCGCGGCGCGGCGGCGCGCAAGCTTGCCAAGGTTTCCCAGGGAGGCGAGCGCCATGAACAGCGGCAGCAAATGTCCGGCCGCATGAAGCTCGCTCATCGCTCCAGGCTCAAGGGCACGCAATTTGGTCTCGTTGATGAGATGATAACCCACCAGCCGGTGTTCGCCGCCGCCCTCGCGCGGCACGTCAAGCGCGAAGGGTTCGAGCAGATCGTAACGGTCGAGCGCAGCGAAAAACTCGCCGCTCTTTCGGTGTCCCTCATCGAGTTCGGCGAGCATGGATATGATTTGTTCAAGATAGGGCGTCGGGCGACCTGCCTCGTCGAACACGCGAACGCCGTCAACGCCGCTGGCGATGCGCGGATGGTCAAGATCGACATGTACCTGAGCCGACGAACTGCCGTCACGCGAACGACCGATGAGAAAGGGTTGTATGGCAAGTGCCATGGGCTTGGCCGATGCGGACCAGGAGTTGCCGTCGAGGAACAGATTCTCGCCCTTCTCAAACCCCATCAGGGCAAGCGCCGAAAAGCTGCGACTTTCCTGGTCGTAATGGAACAATATCGGATAGTCTGTGGCCAACCGGCGAAACTCGTTGGGGACCGCCAGGCATGCCATGACCTTGTCGCCGAACTCTGCACCCGGACCCATATGGACGCGTAGCTCGGCATGATCGGCCGGATCGAGGATTTGATGGTTGCTCATTGACGGCAGATCTTTCTGGCTAGGCGGCGCGCGCTCGCAGCGCGGCAAAATAGGCCGCATTCTCGGGCAGCGCGGCCGCCAGCGCGCGTGCGCGTTCGGATATGTCGGCCAGTCGGGCGGCGACGTGCGATCGAGGTCGACACGGCGACACCGTTTCGCCAGGGCGCATACCGTACAAGATATACTGCTGGCTCGCGGCCGGGAAGACTTCGTCCATCTGGGGAAAATCCCATGCTGACGGAGGCTGGTCACGCCAAAGCGCGAGTTGCTCCGCGAGCCGGGGGGGAATCGTCGCGGGAGCGCGATGGGCTTTCCAATAGGGGTCGTCGCGCTGGCTGAGCACATAATGGAGCTTGAGGAAATCGACGATGCGTTCCCAGCGATAGTGGAACAGCGCGTTGAAGCGCCGCGCATGAATATCCATAGCGGCACGACCGGCGGGAAAATTGTCGGCAAGCGCGCGCAGCGAAAGCTCGATCATTACGATCGCCGAGGCCTCAAGCGGTTCGATGAAACCGGCAGAAAGCCCGACAGCCACGCAATTCTTGTGCCACAGACGCGCGCGATACCCCGTCCGGAACGCCAAGGCGCGCGGTGTCAGGTCACGAGCGTGGACCTCCGGCATGTTCGCGGCGATATAATCGCGCAGCGTGGCGTCAGCCTCCCCGTCCGACATGAAACGCGCCGCATAGACGCAGCCGATCCCGCGCCGCGTCGGCAGCGCGATGTCCCAGATCCAGCCGGCCCGGTGGGCTGTCCCGATGGTCTGCGATGCGATAGCGCTTCCCGCCTGGGTCGGCACCTGCACGGCAAGGGCGCGGTCGTTGAAAGAAACGTCGGCGCGATCAATCCATTCGACGCCGTAATGCCCGCCGATAAGAAGTGCCGCCTGTCCGCTGCAATCGACGAACAGATCGCCCTCGATCGACCTGCCGTCACGCAACCCAAGTGCCGCAATATCGCCATCGCTACCGCCGATAATTCCGGCAACTTCGGCAGCGATATGTGTCACGCCGAGCCGTTCGGTGGCATGGCGCGCGAGAAGCCGGGCAAATTTCCCGGCGTCAAGATGATAGGCGTAGTTTACCGTTCCCGCATAGTCCGGCATCGCAGGGTGGCGCGGAGCAAGGTTGCGTTCGCAGATCGCGGCCTGCGGCGTCATTGCAGCGGCAAAGGAGGTGGCGTCTTCATCCGCTCGCCAGGCCGCCAACAAGTCGCGCATGTCATGCGGCGGCGGAGCGGAAAAAGGATGAAGATAGCGATCATCCGGCGCGCCGTTCACCCACCCGACGAACAGCGATCCCTGCTTGAACGACGCATCGCACTCGCGCAGGAACTCGCTTTCCTCGATGCCGATCGTCGCCAGGGTTTCGCGCATCGTCGGCCAGGTGCCTTCCCCGACGCCAATCGGGGCGATGTTGGGCGCTTCGATCAACATGATCGACAGATCGGGACGGCGCGCCGCCAGGACGCATGCCGAGAGCCAGCCTGCGGTTCCCCCTCCGACGATCACCACATTGTGAATCGATCTGTCCATCGCTCGATCAGATATCCGACATTGGTTGCGAAACAAAACAGATGGGCCGCACTGCGGAAGCAATGCGGCCCATCGTCGTCAGCGCGGTTTGCGGGTCACGCCTGCTCCGTCAGAAGGTGAACCGTATGCCTGCCGAATAGCGGGCATAGCCAGGCGCCGCGAAGAAAATCGCGCGATCGTTGCGGCGCACGCCGGTCCGGTCGGCCTTGGTGATATTGATGCCTTCGACAAATGCCGTAAGCCCCTTCTTGAACTCGTAACTCAGGCTGGCGTCGAACTGGCCGTAGGACTTGATGTAATAGGGATCCTGATCCTTGCCCGCCAGGAACCGGTCCCGCCAGTTATAGGCGATGCGCGCCTGCAAGCCGTTTTTGTCGTAATATAGCACTGCGTTGGCGCTGTCGCTCGCGCCGGGCACAGCGAATTGCGTCGTCGTCCACGGCAATGTGTTATCGAATGCCGTATCGCTGTTGACCACGGTATAGTTCAGGATCGCACCGAAGCCGGTGTCCCAGAAATTATGCTGGATCGCGAACTCCCACCCCCAAAGCCGCGCCTGTTGATCGCTGTTCGATGGCTGGGTGAAGGTGAAGATGACATTCGGATCGCCCGCGCGTCCCGCTATGCCGCCCGCCGTGCCGACGCCGGCCACATAGTCGGCGGGCCGGTTGGCCTGCACCCAGGCGACGATCTGGTCAAAACTGGCGTTTGACCCGAGCGCCTGGCGCGCTGCTGCCGCCGCCGCACCTTGCGAGGGATCGGGCAGGTCGAACAGGGGCGTCTGGGTGGTGTCGTTGGCGATGAAATTGCTGACCTTCTTGTTGAAGAAGCCCACCGACACATAGCTCGCGCGATCATAATACCATTCGGCCGACAGATCGACGTTCTTGGACTTGTAGGGAAGCAGCGCCGGATTACCCGCGCTCGCCTGGCTGCCGCCGGCCCCCACGCGCAACGGTTGCGCGAGCGTGATGCCGCCTTGCATGCTGGCATAGTCGGGGCGGGTGATCGTGTGGCTGTATGATGCGCGCAGCTTCACATTTTCAAAGGGCGACAGATCGAAATCGATCGCCGGAAGCCAGTTCTCATATTCGCCTTTCAGCGTCGTGAAATCGGTGCCGGGCGTTTTGACCAGACTGATTTCATTTTGCGCCACCCAGACGGTGCCCGTCGGGATCTCGGCAAGCGCCCTCGATGTAACCTTGGTCTTCTCGTAGCGAAGCCCGAGGCGAAGATTCGCCCTGGCATCGCCCAGATCGAAGCTGTGAAAGGATTGGATCCAGGGCGTGACCGACTTCTCGACGATGCGCCGGTCGGTGGAATAGGGCGCCAGACACGTATCGCCCGGCGCGGCGTCACATATACCGAGCCTGTCGTCGAGGAGCGAAATCAGCCCCGCCGTGTCGATCAGAAAATAGGTAGGGATGACTGCCGGATCGCTCGATCCATTCATGCCGGCAAGGTCGGGGGCAAGGGCACGCGGAACAAAAAGCGAATCCGGCGTGTCCGCCGCAGACAGGGTTCCGCCCCAGGTGTCGTTCTGGATCACCCCGAATGCGGTACGCACATCATTCTCGATGTAGCTCGCGCCAAAATCGAGACTTTCGATAAATGATGCGTCAAAATCGAACCCGCCACGCAAGCTGACCTGATCGATCGTATCCTTCATATAGGCATTGCGGAAGGCGTTGCCCGCCGGACGGATATTCTCCGCCGCAATCTCGGAACCAGGATGCATCGTGACGGACATGACCGGCATGTCCGAGGTGAAGTCCACTCGCTGACTGGCGACGCCAAAGATTGCGGTGCCAACGGCAATTCCGCTGCCATAAGGCGAGGTCGGCTTCGATTCGGCCGTGGAATGGTGACCATCGAGCTCGAGGCGGAGTCCCCACGGCCCTTCCCACTTGATGTTGCCGCCGAACGAATGGTTGATATTGCGGTTCGAGCCGACCGCGCCGGTGATCGCCAGATCCTTACCTTCGGCTGCGGCGAAATTCTCCGCGTAGAAATTGGCCCCGGCGGCAGGGCCGTTGGTCCAGCTGCTCGACGTGTCATTGTGATTGAACCACACGCCGATGCTGCTTTGCCGGCTGTCGAACGTGTTTTGAGCAAAAATATAGTCGAGCGATACGTCGAGCCTGTCCGTCGGCCTGAACTGCAACACCGCCTGTCCGTTGATCCGTTCGCGTTGAAAATCGTAAAAATCATAGGCCGCATTCTGCGGAACCTGGTAAATGTCGGTGGGTCCCGGACGGTTTTCGATATTGGCGAACCGCGGATCTCCGGGCTGCGCAAGCGTACCCCAGTTATTCTCGGCGCCCGTATAGCCCGGCCGCCAATTGCCCACCGTAAACTGCGCCTGCCCGCCATTGCGCTTCTGATACGAACCGGCGAGCAGGATTCCGATGCGGTCATCGGCGAAGGTCTTGCTGACGATGCCCGAGATTTCGGGCGTGACGTCCGTTCCATAAAGTTGCGACGTGTCGTAAACGCCCTTGACACCGATGCTGCCCCTGAGACCGGGGCGATCCAACGGTCGCGGCAGCTTGATGTTGATGACCGAGCCGATACCGCCAGTGGGAAGCGACGCGCGGCCCGACTTGTAAACCTCGACCCCCGCGACGCCCTCGGCGGCGAGGTTGCCAAAATCAAAGCTGCGCGACGACGGCGCCGAAAAGCCGTCGCCCAAGGTCGAAGTCGGCATCTGTCGGCCGTTCACCACGACAAGATTGAATTCGGGACCGAAGCCGCGGACGGTGACGGTCGACCCTTCCCCGCTCGCCCGGTCGATCGACACGCCCGTGATGCGTTGCAGGGATTCGGCCAGATTGGTGTCGGGGAACTTGCCGATGTCTTCGGCGGAAATGGCATCGACAATGCCTTGCGCGTCGCGCTTGATGTCCTGTGCCTGCTCAAGGCTCGCGCGGATGCCGGTGACGACGATCGCGTCATCCTCATTCTGCGCGGTGACGCTTTCCTGGGCGAGGACCGGTTGAGATGCGATGCCGATCGCAAGCAACGAAGCGCCCATTGTCAAGCGATCGAAACTGACCTTCCGCGAATCATTCATCGGCAATTCCTCCCCAGGATTATGTATTTGCGCGATTGTAGCGCGAATTGTGAACGTTCACCTAAATGATAACGTTCACTTCGTCAAGCCTTATCGCGTCGGGCGAGGGCTCCGGACCGCTGCGCCGCGGCACCGGTTTCGCGTGACTCCTGCCGATTCTCCTCACGGACTGCCGACGGCCGGTATCCGCGATCGGCTCACCGCCGCAGCCGCGAACACAGGCGCCCTTTTCCCGAACGGATATGCGGCGCTGCGTAAAGCCGAAACGCCGGGTCGGCCGATCGGCTCGACCGCCTGGCTGGAGGAAATGGAGCGTGCGACGGGACGGAAACCGACGCCAAGCAAGCGTGGGCGCAAACCTTCCAGAATGCGGGGACATGCGCCGGGCTCCAGCGCGGTTTGTTGAGCGCGTACCATTCCCGGGCGCATGCCTCGAAGATGTTCGCCGCTGCGAAGGTCCGCGCCGCCGCGGGCTGCTTCTTCTCCACGGCGGGATCTCGTCCGTCGCGCAGCGTGGCCTTCGCCGCCTCGCGAAGCTCGCGCGCGCGGATCAGCGAGACGTCGGGATAGCTGCCGAAGGTGAGCAGCTTCTCCTTTTTGCCGAGCCGGTACTTGAGGCGCCAGGACCGATTGCCCGTGGTCGACGCCAGCACATAGAGTCCGTCGGAATCTGGCATCTTGTAAGGCTTGTCAGCGGGCCTGGCTTTCTTGATCGGGACGTCGGTGAGCGTACCTCGATTCTCCGCCTCTGGGGGTATCGACCGATCCCCCCTACCCCCAAATTTCGTTCCAAGGGTCGGAAGGTGCCGGACAGTGCCGGAGTGACCAACCCGCACAAATGCTCGGCTTGGTTACAAGTTCTAGGAGGATAACGGAAGCCAGAAGGGGAACAAATGGTGGCAGGGCTTGTACCGAACCACCTCATTAAGTACTGTATTTTATAGATAAATAATGGATTTTCAGATGTATTCTCCCACATTTCCTCCCACATAATGGGTTCCTTGCGACGTACAGTCGTTCGCCTTAGGCGTTTTATCTGACCTCAGAAGGTGCACAATCCATGTGACCGATCGGCTCAACCCGAGCGACAATCGCTGGTTCAACCCCTGAAAGAGCGGTACGCGCTAGAGCCAGATCGTGGGACTTTTCGGCCATCAGATTTCAATGTCCTCAATGCCAGCTCTCAAGGCAAAACCGGACATTACGGCTCACTCAGGCATTGACCCTATCGATTCTGTGACTGAGCTGATTGCAAAATGCCGGCGTTGATCACGCATTCCGGAGAGGCCGCTGTCCTCCAATCTGTCTTCAGAGTTAGCCAGCACCCCGTCTCGCCGATTATGGCGTCGCAAAATCAAGGCGGCATCGCAGCCGCGTGACAGCTGAATAGAGCGGCGGCGATGACCTGCCATGCGTGTTCATTAATCGGAAACAAGGCTCCTCTCCCGGCACGAGCTCACCAGTCGCCAAGGCCTAAAATTGGCTCAGATGCGTTGCCTATAGAGGGTCTCGGTGCTCGAGACTTGCCTGCACCATAGACCCCTGCGAGCGACGCACGGGGAAAGACATATTGCTTCGAGCATAGTTTGGCCCTAGCCTTTTCCAGATGTTTGCCCGGCTTGGCCTGCTCCTTGTCCTCTGCGCGATGCTCCTTTCGGGCAGAGCTTGGGATGCGCATTTGGCTGTGCACGAGCAGTTGTCCTCTGCCACGGCCGTTCATACGCACCATTCGGACCATGTTCACGCTGTGGACCCGGGGGCAAGCTTCGAGAAGGCGGCGCTTGGGGACGCACCGGCCGATCAGCGGGATCCGGAGAGAGGCCTGACGCATAGTCATGGCTCCATGGCCGGGCATGGCTTCGCCCTGCTGTCCGCCGATCATACCGAATTTGGAGGCCTGCCATCGGCGAAGGAGCTCCATTTTCCGCCGCCTGCATCGCTTGCGGCTATCTCCCGCCCCAACTCGCTTCTGAGACCTCCGCGAACCGCCTGACATCGTTGCACGGTGCTGCCGGCTGAGTCCGGCCGCGCCTTGAGCAGACGTGTCAGGAGCAGGTGAAATGAAGACGATACTGCGTGCCGCACTGCTTGCGGTCACGTTCCTGTCAGCGGGAGCGGCCAATGCCGATACGCTGACCCTCGAAGAGGCGATCCGCCAGTCTGTGGCCAACTCGCCGCTGGGTGCCGCAGCAACAGCCCGGGTGGAAGTGCTGGAGGCCGCGCGCGCGGCTGCTGATACAAAGCCCGCTGCGACCATCGACGGCGCCGTCGAGAACATCGGGACGAATGGTTTCAACCAGTTCCAGATCGATGCCACCTATAATCAGCGCATCGAGCGGGGCGGCAAGCGTGCGGCCCGGGTGGCACTGGCCGAAGGCGACATCGGGGTCGCGCAGGCGCAGGGGCTGATCGCGCGGCTCGATCTCGCCCAGAAGGTCCAGCAACTCTACGTCGAGGTGCAGGCCGCGACGCTCGATCTCGAACTCGCGCGCAGCCGGGTCGAGATCGCCGAAGCGCTCCAGAAAGACGTGCAGCGCCGGGTGGACGATGCCCGCGATCCGCTCTTTGCAGGAACGCGCGCGCGCACGCAGCTGGCGGAAGCCAAGGTCGATTTGGAATTGGCCGAACATGCGGTGGAAGCGGCCAAGGCCCGACTTGCTTTGCTCACCGGACAGGCCGACAAAGAGTTCGCGGTTGTGACCGACGCCTTTCTCGACTTTGCGCCAGCAGGCACAGTGCCGGACGATCTCGCCTCGATCGATCTGGCCTTGTATGAGGCGCGCAGCCGCCGCGCCGATGCCAATATCCGATTGCAGGCCGCGAACGCGCGCACCGATCCGACCGTGTTCGCCGGCCCGCGTTTCCTTGGCACGGGCGATGTCGCTCTTGTTGGCGGCTTCTCGCTGCCGCTATCGAACCGCGCACTCAACCAGGCCAATCGCGACCGCGCCGAAGCCGAGAAGCGCCAGATCGAAGCCGACCTTGCCGTCGAGCGGTTCGAGCGGCGCCGCGCCATTGGCTTTGCCGTGGAGCGGGTCGAGGAAGCGGGCCACGAGGCGGAGGCGATCCGCACCAAGGTCGTGCCCGGCGCCGAGCAGACGCTGCGCGAAGTGCTGGCGGGCTACAAGCGCGGCGGCTTCACCTTTCTCGACGTCTCGACCGCGCAAAACGCGCTGCATGACGCACGCGTGCGGATGGTCGATGCCATGACCGAATATCACCGTGCCAAGGCTGAACTTGATCGCCTGACCGGCCGGTTTGCCGAACTCGTTGGGGGTAACTGACCATGCGCCGTATCTATCTCATCGCAGCCGCTCTTCTCGCGGCACCTCTCATCGCCTGCGGTCAAGCGGGTGAGAATGCCGGGACCGCAGAAAGCGCCGAAGCCGAAGCTGCTGCGGCCGCCGATTACGAGCGCGGGCCGCACAACGGGCGGATGCTGCGCGACGGCGATTTTGCCATCGAGGTCACCGTGTTCGAGGATGGCGTGCCGCCCGAATACCGGCTCTACGCCTACCGTGACGACAAGCCGCTTGATCCCAAAGAGGTCAAGGCGCGCGTCATGATCGCGCGGCTCGACGGGGAGAAGACCACCTTCGACTTCGCCCCGCAGGACGATTTCCTGCGCGGCAATGCGGTGCTGGTCGAGCCGCACAGCTTCGATGTCGTGGTCGAGGCGAGCATGGGCGGCAAGGCTCACAAGTGGAGCTTTGCATCCTACGAGGGCCGCGCGACCATCACCGATGCGGCCGCGCGTGCTGCCGGCATCGAGACGGAGACCGTCGGCTCGCAAGCGATCGGCGATACGGTCGAGATCATTGGCCGGGTCGAACTCGATCCGGCCGGCAGCGCCGAGGTGGGCGCCAAGTATCCCGGCCCGGTGGTGGCGGTGTTCAGGAACGTCGGCGACCGGGTGGCCAAGGGAACGCTGCTCGCGAAGGTGGAGAGCAGCTATTCGCTCCAGACCTATGCGATCTACGCACCGATGGCGGGCGTGATCAGTGCGCGCAATGCCAATGTGGGGTCGATTGCCGATAGCGAGCCGCTGTTCGTGATTTCCGACCCGGCGCGCACCGTGGCGACCTTCCCGATCTTCCCGCGCGACATCGAGCGGGTGCGCCCCGGCCAGCAGGTCCAGATCCGCGGATTGGAAGGCGAGCGCACGCAGAGCGCGGTGATCCGCGATTTCCTCCCGCTTGCCGATGTCACCAGCCAGGCCGTGACCGCGCGGGCTGCGCTTCCCAACCGCGACGGCTTCTGGCGTCCCGGCATGGCAGTGCGCGGGCTGGTGACCGTGGAACAGCGCCAGGTGCCGCTGGCGGTCAGGACCGACGCGATCCAGCAGTTCCGCGACTTCCGCGTGGTCTTTGCCAAGATCGGCCAGACCTATGAAGTGCGAATGCTCGAACTCGGCAAGGAGGGGCCGGAATGGACCGAGGTGATCAGCGGCATCAAGCCGGGCACGGTTTACGCCGCCGAGAACAGCTACGTCATCAAGGCCGACATCGAAAAGTCCGGCGCAAGCCACGATCACTGAGAGGCCCCCGGAAATGCTTGAGAAAATTATCGAGCTGTCGATCCGGCAGCGTGTCGCAGTGCTGGTCGCGGTCCTGCTTCTGGCCGCCATCGGGGCCTACAGCTTCGGGCGGCTGAAGATCGATGCCGTGCCCGACATCACCAATGTCCAGGTGCAGATCAATACGGCCGCGCCTGGCTTCTCGCCGCTGGAGGCCGAGCAGCGCATCACCTTCCCGGTCGAGACGGCGATCGCCGGCCTGCCGGGGCTCGAATACACGCGCTCGGTCTCGCGCTACGGCCTGAGCCAGGTGACGGTGGTGTTCGCCGACGGCACCGACATCTATTTCGCCCGCCAGCTCGTCAACGAGCGCCTGCAAGGCGTGCGTTCGACCCTGCCCGCCGGGATCGAGCCCGAACTGGGCCCGATCGCGACCGGGCTGGGCGAAATCTTCATGTATACGATCGAGGCCAAGCCGGGGGCGGTCAAAAGCGATGGCACGCGCTACACCGCGCAGGATCTGCGCACGCTGCACGACTGGGTCGTTCGCCCCCAGCTGCGCAACGTGCCGGGGGTCACCGAAGTCAATTCGGTGGGTGGCTACCGCAAGGAATATGTCGTCGCCCCCGATCCCTCGCGGCTCGCAGGCTTCGGCCTGACGGTCGAGAACGTCATCGCCGCGCTCGAAGCCAACAATGGCAATGTCGGCGCGGGTTACATCGAGCGTTCGGGCGCGCAATACCTGATCCGCGTGCCGGGGCAGGCGCAGGGCGAGCGTGACCTGGCCGGCATCATCGTTGCGACACGCGGCGGCGTGCCGGTGCGGATCGCGGATGTCGCCGATGTCGAGATCGGCTCGGAAATCCGCAACGGCGCGGCGACCAAGGACGGGCAGGAGGTGGTGCTCGGCACCATCTACATGCTGGTCGGCGAGAACGCGCGCGAAGTCAGCGTCGCAGTGGCCGAACGCCTTGAGGAGGTGAACCGTTCGCTTCCCGGCGGGGTTGTCGCCAAGACTGTCTACGACCGCTCCAAGCTGGTCGAGGCCACCGTCTCCACCGTCGAACGCAACCTTGCCGAAGGCGCGCTGCTGGTGATCGTGGTGCTGTTCGTGCTGCTCGGCAATATCCGCGCGGCGCTGATCACGGCGGCGGTGATCCCGCTGTCGTTCCTGATGACCATCACGGGCATGGTGCAGACCAATGTATCGGGCAATCTCATGAGCCTTGGCGCGCTCGACTTTGGCCTCATCGTCGATGGTGCGGTGATCATCGTCGAAAACTGCCTCAGGCGGTTCGGCGAGGCACAGCACAGGCTTGGCCGGGTGCTTGACCGTGAAGAGCGGTTCAAGCTCGCCGCCGGTGCCTCGGCGGAGGTTATCCGCCCGAGCCTGTTCGGCATCCTGATCATCACCATTGTCTACATCCCGATCTTCGCGCTGGAGGGCGTGGAAGGGAAGACCTTCCACCCGATGGCGCTGGTGGTGGTGATGGCGCTCACGGCCGCCTTGCTGCTGTCGCTCACCTTCGTTCCCGCAGCCGTGGCGACCTTCGTCACCGGCCGGGTCGAGGAGAAAGAGAACCGCGTCATGCGCACGGCCAAATCCCGCTATGTCCCGATGCTCGATTTCGCGATCCGTCAGCGCCGGATCGTCGTTGGCGCAGCGGCCGTGCTGGTGGCGCTGAGCGGTCTCGCCGCGACGCGTCTGGGGTCGGAGTTCATTCCCAATCTCGATGAAGGCGACATCGCGCTGCACGCGCTACGCATTCCCGGGACGAGCCTGACCCAGGCGGTGCAGATGCAGAGCGCCCTCGAAGACCGGATCAAGAAGTTCCCGGAGGTCGACATGGTGTTCGCCAAGATCGGCACCGCCGATGTTGCCACAGATCCGGTGCCGCCTTCGGTCGCCGATACCTTCGTCATCATGAAGCCGCGCGATCAATGGCCCGATCCGCGCAAGCCAAAGGCCCAACTGGTCGCGGAGATGAACAAGGCCGTGCAGGAAGTGCCGGGCTCGCGCTACGAGTTCATCCAGCCGATCCAGATGCGTTTCAACGAACTGATCGCGGGCGTGCGTTCGGATGTCGCGATCAAGGTCTATGGTGACGATCTCGATCAGCTGGCGGCAACCGCAGCCGAAATCGAGAACGTGGTCGGCAGCATTGCCGGATCGCAGGACGCCCAGACCGAACAGGTTACCGGCCTGCCGTTCATCCAGGTTGTGCCCGACCGGCTCAAGCTCACCCAGCTCGGCCTCAATGTCGATGATGTCCAGACCGTGGTCGCCACCGCCATCGGTGGTGCCGAGGCGGGGCAGATCTTCGAGGGTGACCGGCGTTTCGACATCGTCGTGCGTCTGCCCGAGCAGCTGCGGCAGGACCCGCAGGTGATCGAGCGCCTGCCCATCCCGCTTCCTAGCGGCGGCGCTGTGCCGCTGTCCGAGGTCGCCAGCATCGAGCGCATTCAGGGGCCGAACCAGATCAGCCGCGAGGACGGCAAGCGCCGCGCGGTGGTGACCACCAATGTCCGTGGCCGCGATCTGGGATCGTTCATCGCCGAGGCGAAGGAGCGGATCGGTGCCGAGGTCGAGCTGCCCGAAGGCTACTGGATCGATTACGGCGGGACCTTCGAGCAATTGCAATCGGCGGCGACGCGCTTGCAGATCGTCGTCCCGCTCGCGCTGCTGCTGATCTTCGGCCTGCTCGTCACCCTGTTCCGGTCATGGAAGGATGCCCTGGTGGTGTTCTCCGGCGTGCCGCTTGCGCTGACCGGCGGGATCGCGGCGCTGCTGCTGCGCGGTATCCCGTTCTCGATCTCGGCCGGGGTCGGGTTCATCGCCCTGTCCGGGGTTGCGGTGCTCAACGGGGTGGTGATGCTGACCTTCATCAAGCAGTTGATGGAGGAAGGCAGCGGGCTGGAGGACGCGATCCGCGACGGTGCACAGGCGCGCCTGCGCCCGGTGCTGATGACCGCGCTGGTCGCAAGCCTCGGCTTCGTGCCGATGGCGCTCAACGTCGGGCTCGGCTCCGAAGTCCAGCGTCCGCTGGCGACCGTGGTGATCGGCGGGATCATTTCCTCGACCATCCTGACCCTCATCGTCCTGCCCGCGCTCTACCGCATGGTGCGCGGGAGGGAGGTGGAGGCGCAACAAGGTTCGGCCATGCCGGCGAACGTGGCATGATACATCTGGGCGGCAAGGGATAGGAGAACCCGATCATGCTATCCGTGCTTGCACACCGCACCTACCGGCATCTGTTTCTGGCGCAGGTCATCGCGCTGGTGGGGACGGGGCTTGCCACGGTGGCCCTCGGTCTGCTGGCTTACGAGATCGCCGGCGCGGATGCGGGTGCGGTGCTGGGCACGGCGCTGGCGATCAAGATGGTGGCTTATATCGGCGTCGCGCCGGTGGTCGGGGCCTATGCCGACAGGCTGCCGCGCAAGGGACTGTTGGTGGCGATGGACCTGCTGCGCGCCGGTGCTGCACTGACGCTCCCGTTCGTCGATGCGGTCTGGCAGGTCTATCTGCTGATCTTCCTGCTGCAATCGGCCTCGGCGGCCTTCACGCCGACGTTTCAGGCGACCATCCCCGATATTCTCCCGGACGAGGAGGAATACACCCGCGCACTCTCGCTTTCGCGCCTCGCCTATGATCTGGAAAGCCTGCTGAGCCCGATTCTGGCCGCTGCGCTCCTGACGGTGATCAGCTTCCACTGGCTGTTCGCGGGCACAGCGATCGGCTTTGCGATCTCGGCGCTGCTGGTCGTCACGGCCGCGCTGCCGCATCGCAAGGCTGCCGCGGCGATTGTCGAGAGTGTCTGGCGCAAGACCACGCGCGGCGCGCGCATCTATTTGAAGACACCCCGCCTGCTCGGCCTGCTGGCCGTGACCCTCACTGCTGCGGCGGGCAGCGCAATGGTGATCGTCAACACGGTCGTCATTGTGAAGGGCATGGGCCGCAGCCAAGGCGATGTGGCTCTGGCGCTTGCGGCCTATGGCGGCGGCTCGATGCTGGCCGCCCTCGCGCTGCCGCGGGTGTTGCAGCACATCGCCGACCGGACGGTCATGCTCACGGGGGCTCTAATCCTCACCGTGACGCTTGGCGGACTGGCAGGTCTGGCGCTCGATTGGCCCCATCTTCTTGCCGGGTGGCTGGTGATGGGTATCGGCTATTCGCTCTGCGTTACGCCGGGTGGCAGGCTGCTGCGGCGGTCATCCAGCGAGGCTGATCGCCCCGCGCTCTTCGCCGCGCAGTTCGCGCTCAGCCATGTCTGCTGGCTGATGGCCTATCCGATCGCGGGGCAGGCGGGCGCCCGCTTCGGCATGACAACCGCCTTGGTCGCACTGGCGGGGCTCGGCGCTGCGGGACTGTTGCTGGCGCTATGGCGCTGGCCGACGAACGACCCCGCCGCATTGGCCCACGACCACCCCGATCTGCCCGCAGACCATCCGCATCTGGCCGGGCATGGCGGTGGGCAACACGCCCATCCCTATGTCATCGACGACTTGCACGGACACTGGCCGGGCCGCTCCTGATCAGGCAATCGCCGCGCGATACCGCGCGTCGACCACCTCCCAGTCGAGATTGGCCATGAAAGCATCGACATAGCGCGCGGCGGCGGTGCCATAGTCCATGTGATAGGCATGTTCATACATGTCGAGCGCGATCAGCGGGGTGCCGGTCACCGCGCCGTGCATGTGATCCCAAGCCCAGTAATTGTGGAGCGACCGGGTGTGCGCGTTCCACGTGAGCACGCACCAGCCCGATCCGCCGGCAAGGCTCATCGCGGTGCGCCGGAACTCGGCCGCCCAGGCATCGTATCCGCCGAACCAGCTTGTCAGCGCTTCGGTGATCGATCCGCCGGGAGTGCCAATCCCGCCGAGCGCGCCGAAATAGAGCTCGTGCAGCACCACCGATCCGGTGCGGTGCAGTTCCTCGCGCTTGAGCCCGGAGTAGGCGACCGGCGGAAATTCGGGATCGGCCATCGCCGCGGCGAGCCGGGTCTCGATGGTATTGAGCCCGCGCACCGAGCCCTGGTAATTGTTCTCCCAGTGCGAGGTGATGAGCTTCTCCGACAGCCCGGTTAGTTTAGCGGGGTTAAAGCGCAGCGGCTTGGGGGTGTGCTTTCCGGCGAAGGCGGCGGCAGCAGAGGCCGGCGCCTGCCCGGCAACGCTGCCATGGGTTGCTACCAGCGCCGCGCCGGCTGCGGAAAGGGCGGCGGTGCCGATTGCCTGCCTTCGGGTAATATCGCTCATATCGTCCTCCTCACGTCGCCAGAACCAGAACCAGTCCGCCCACCCCGCAGGCCGCCAGCACGCGCAGCACCGACCACTTCAAGCCGAAGGCGAGCGTGAAGGCCAGTAGTGCCAGCAAGCCCGCGCGCCAGTCGAAGCTGGCAAGCTCGGGCCAGTAGAGCCGAACCGGGCCGACATGGCGCTGGCCCACCGCGGTAAACAGCACGTGCAGCGCGAACCACGCGGTCAGGTTGCCGATCACCCCCACCACCGCCGCCGTCACCGCTGCCAGCCCGCCTTTCAGCGCCACCGCACGGCCGAGCCGGTCAATCCACGGGGCAAAGGCGAAGATCCACATGAAGCACGGCGCAAAGGTGACCCAGGTCGTCAGCATCGCCCCGAGGAACCCTGCCATCAGCGGCGAGAACGGCTCGGGCGCGCGGAAGGCGGCGAGATAGCCGACGAATTGGGTGACAAGGATCAGTGGCCCCGGTGTGGTCTCGGCCAGGCCGAGCCCGTCGGCCATTTCACCGGGCTGGAGCCAGCCGAAACCCTGCACTGCCTCCTGCGCCATATAGGCGAGCACAGCATAGGCCCCGCCAAAGGTCACCACGGCAAGCTGCGAGAAGAAGGCCCCGATATCCCACAACACATGCTCGCGCCCCAGCGTCGCCGCAATCAGCACCATCGGCGCCGCCCACACTGCGCCCCACAGCGCAATCGAGAAGAAGGTGGTGCGCCATGGCCGCTCCGGCACAGCGTCAGCCCCTGTGGCTGGCTTGAGCGCCAGCAGATCGGGTCGCCTCTTCCCCGCGATCATGCCGATGACCCCTGACCCCAGCACGATCAGCGGGAATGGGAGATCGAAGAAGAACAGGCCGACAAAGGCCGCCGCCGCGAGCCCGCGCTTCAGGCCCGTATCGAGTGCGCGCCCGGCAATCCGCAGGAGAGCTTGCACGACGATGGCCAGCACCGCCGCCTTCACGCCCAGAAACAGCGCTTCGACCCATGCGAGATTGGCGGCGATCGCATAAAGCACCGACAGCGCGAGGATGATCAGCGCACCGGGAATTACGAACAGCAAGCCTGCAGCCAGCCCGCCGCGCCAGCCATGCAGTCGCCAGCCAATCCACGTCGCCAGCTGCTGCGCTTCGGGGCCGGGAAGCAGGTGGCAAAAATTGAGCGCGTGGAGAAAGTCCTCCTCGCTTATCCATTTGTGCTCATCCACCAGCTCGCGGTGCATGAGCGCGATCTGTCCGGCGGGGCCTCCGAAACTAAGGAAGCCGATACGGGTAAACACCCGCAGCAGTTCGGCAAATGTGATGGACGGGGAAGTAGCCAGTGAAGCCAAGATAACCTCGCGCAATTCGCCCCACCGGAAATGGCAAGGCAACGAGGCAACGCTTGGGCCTGTCTTGACCTCGGCGGGAGGTTGCTTAGCCCCGCTGGGGTGCTGTTTAGCGTCCAAATAAAGGGAGATCAAGCAGACACCCGCGCGCCAATCATCCAGCCGCGCCGCTTGTTAGCATCCCTTGCATCCCACTTTTTCAGCAGAATATTATCCGGGTGACGCAGACTGTCAGTATGACCACTGTAAGTGCCTGCAGTCAGGTCGGCCGCCGACATACCGTGCCAAATTGGCCCGGAAACGCCTTTAGCTCGACACAATATCTCGCATCCAGTCGTTGATTTCCGCTTCGACCCATACGACACATTTCGGCCCCAGCGATCGCGATCTCGGGAACCGGCCCTCGCTCATACGCTGATAGATAGCGGAGCGGCGCAGTCCGACCCGGGCGATCACTTCCGGCAGGCGCAAAAGCCTCGCCGGCGGTGCTGCTTCGGGCGGTTGAGGCGTGTGCATTTCATCTGGTGTTGCATGCGGCATTGTTGATCTCACTTGCTTGGGTTCGATCCCCTCCGAACTTTGGCATTTACCGGGGCAGCGACATCGCGATGTCCCGGTCCACAAAATCATCGATGTGCTTGGCAAGCATTCGTGCCACGAGCTGTGAGGTGCCGTTGGCCCACCGAGGCCGCAGATCCTCAATCCGCCGTCCGAGGGTCCGCTGAAGATGGACTGGGAGGCTTGTGAAGAACTCTTCGAGAAATTCGCCCATTTCGCCATGCATCCACTCGCAGGCGAGGTCTTCCTGCCCGGCAAGAGCAAGGATCATCGTCGCGCGGGAGTGCGCTCCACAGGCGGCGAGCACAAGTGCCGCATCGTCGAGCCCGATAGGCCGCTCGCCGCGCGCAAGGCGAAGCAGGGTCTCGCGGTGCATTCCGCATTCACTGGCAATCCTGTGGCGGGGCTTGCCAGCGGCTTCGATCGCATGGGCGAGCACGCGTGCCAGGCTTTCATTGGCCGGTCTGGCGGCGGCGGTTGGATGGTGCATGGGTGTCTCCTTGTATCTGCACTGGTTCGAGTCGCAGGCATATCGCGAAGCACCCCATGTAGGAAAACGAAAAGAACATAAACGGAACATCTCGTTTAGAGGCGAATCAGTTCCTTTATCCGAGTCGTCGCCAAATCCCGCCTCCCGGGACGGCGTTCACCGACACAAAATGACTGATGGTACGTCTTTATCGTCGATTTTATGCGTTCAGCGGGAAAAGATGCGTCCGCATCCTTCCACCTCCAGACGGTATTGCCGCTGAACACTTTCCTACGAACATTTCCTAGATGCATGTGGAACACACAGCGAACGCAAGAACGCTGTGACCACCCCTTCAACCGGAGCTTCACATGCAGTCTCTCACCCTCCCCCGGCGCGCCAGCGTCAAGGGCCTCGGCAAGACCCTCAACATTGCCATCCCGGTCGCAGTCGCGGCGCTTGCGGCGAGCGCCGCCTATGCTGGCGCTGATACGACCTTCACCCCTGCCCTCACCAAGTTCACCGACTTTCTGGAAGGCTCCGGCGGCAAGATCATCACGGTTCTCAGCCTCGCTGGCGGCCTGATCGGTCTGGCGTCCGGGCGCTTTTCGCTCGGCCAGGTCGCCGTTCCGGTGGGTGTCGGCATCGGCGTCGGCACCGGTGTTCCGATCGTCACCTCGGTCGTGACCGCGGTCATCTGAACGCGGCAAGGGAAGGCGGCGTCGCCATGGCAGACCCTTACATCATTCCCCGGCGTCTCGATGACCCGGAGCTTATCGGCTTCTGGACCATCGACGAGTTCGCGGGAATGCTGGCCCCCTTCACCTGGGGGATCCTCACCCAGCATATCTTTATCGGCATCATAGTCGCCTTCGGCGCCTGGTTCGCATTGCGAAAGGCCAAAGCAGGACGCGCCAGCTCCTGGGTAGCCCACGCCGCATACTGGTATCTGCCTGCAGGATTTCTGGGCCTCAAGGCAACGCCGCCTTCTCACTGCCGACTACTCGCCGGTTGAGGGGCACTTCCATGTATTCCGACATATCCCACGAACGGCAGCAATCGCTGCTGCGCCAGCGGAACCTCTTTGCGCTCACTAGCGCCGGCCTTGGCCTTGCACTGGTCGTCGCCGGGAGCCTTGCCGCCACCCGCGACCGCGAAGTGGTGCTGGTTCCGACCGTTCCCAAAGCGCTCACCGTGAGCAGTGCCGGGGTCGATGCCGATTATCTCGAGCTCGTCACCCGCGATGCTGCCCTTGTTCTTCTCAATCGCAGTCCGGAAGGCCTCGATTACTGGATGAACGAAATCCTGAAGCTGGCTGATCCCGCAAGCTACGGCCGCCTCAAGGCCGAGCTCGTCCGGATCGTCGAAGAGCAGCGGGGCTCGGATGTCACCCAGGCATTCGTGATCCGGTCGATGACTGTCGATCCCAAGGGTCTGACATCGGATGTGACCGGCACGCTCAAGACCTTCGTCGGCGCGCAGGTGATTGCCAGTGACGAACGCCGCTTCCGTTTCAGCTGGACGTACCGCGGCCTGCGCCTCGCGCTCTCCGGGTTTGCGCAGCTCCCCCCACAGGACAAATCCAAGGAGGCCCAGTGATGGCTTACCGACCAGCGGCCCACGCACGGGTCCTACTTCTGAGCGCGGCCGCGCTGCTCGCCGTAGCAACTACCCCCGCCCATGCGGCCGACCAGTTCAAACAGGCCGCCGATGGCGCGGCGATCGAATGCAGCGTTTCAGCGCGAGAGCTGACCCGCTTCGCATTGGTCGACGACCAGTTCGCCAGCGTCTCGAAGATCTCGACCGGCACGCCCTACAACGACTTTGCCGTGACGAACGAGCCGGTGCGCGGCGACATCTATGTGTCGGTGCCAGAAACTTACGCGGCACGGTCGATCAGCTTCTTCACCACCACGAAGAAGGGCTTCGTCTACAAGGTCGCGTGCCGGGTTGAGCAAATTCCGGCGACCCAGGTCTTCATCACCAACCCCGCCATCGCGAAGAACCGGGCGGCGGATTGGGAAAGCCAGACCCCGATCGAGACCAGCGCCGTCAGGCTCATCCAGGCGATGGCCAATGACCGGACGGTCGACGGTTTCGAGGTCCGCCAATCGACTGCCATACCCGCACGGGTCGGCGATCTCGAAGTCCAGCTCATCGCTGATTATCGCGGCGCCAGCCTCACTGGGAAGGTCGTCCGCATCCACAATCGCGGAGCGAAAAGCGTGACGCTCGCCGAACGCGATCTCGCACCGCGCGACACGCTCGCCGTCTCGATCGCCGAGCCAAAGCTCGAACCCGGGGCCAGCACCACGGCCTTTGTTGTCGGCGCAAGCGGGGAGACAGGCAATGACTGATGCAACCCATACGCCAAGCACTTCCCCTTTGCAGGCCGAGAGCGCGGCATCGTCCGAACTTTCCGGGCTCAACGCCCGCACCGCGCGCCGTCAGAAGCTGCTGCTGGGGTCGCTGGGAGCACTCGCCCTCATCGGCGGAAGCTGGTTCATCCTTGGCGGCGACGACAAGGACAAGACCGGCGATCCCAATGCGGCGCAGACGATCGACACGGCAGGCCTGGTCAACCGCGACCTGTCGCAGCGCGAGTTCGTCGCGACCTACGGCAACAGGCTCGATGCGGTCACCCGCGAGCAGAAGGCGCTGAAGGATGGGAGCGTCCCGCGGACGGAGATCGAGGCGCAGCTCGCCGCTCTCAAGGCCGAAAACCAGGCCATGCGGGTCGATGGACAGGCCGCGATCGATGCCATCTCGGCAGAGAACGCCGAGCTCAAGACCCGGCTTGCCGCGCAGCCTGCATCACCGGCACCGGCTGTTCTGCCACCGGCTTATGGGCCGCAGGCAGGCGGCTACGACGCGCGAGCCCGTTCGTCCCAGTCAGGAGCTGCGCCCACTGGGGGTGATCCGCAGGGCGGCATGATCTCGTCGCCTGGCGAGGTGAAGTTGATGAGCTTCAGCTCCGACAAGGCAGCGACCAATGGCCTCCGTGTGGGCCGGCCCGATGCGCCACCGGTCGTCGTCGAGGATTCGCCCGATTATCTGCCGCCCAACTCCTACGCTCCGGCACGCGTAATCGTCGGCGTCGATGCCTCGGCAGGTGTCGCCAGCCAGACCGATCCGCTGCCTGTGGTGCTTCGGATTACCGGCCCTGCTCGTTCGGTGATGCAGAACGGAAGGGTTCTGACCACCCGGATTCAGGGCTGCGTCGTCAACGGCGCGGCACGCGGGGATCTCAGCAGCGAAAAGGTCTATGTGAAGCTCGCCCGCATGACCTGCGATCAGCCTGGCGGCAGGGTCGCAGTGAGCGAGGTCAAAGGCTTCATAAGCTTCGCTGGCAAGTCCGGGGTCCGCGGCCGTGTCGTAAGCCGCGAAGGCAGCCTCGTCAGCCAGGCCCTGCTGGCCGGGATCGTCGGCGGCTTTGGGCGCGGCTTCTCGGCCAATGCCAACAGCGTCTTTTCCGGCGTCACGACCAACCCCGACGGCAGTCGCTCCAAGCTATCGGCCGGCGACATTCTCGGCGGCGGGCTTGGCCAGGGTGCCGCCGATGCGGCCGACACGGTCAGCAAATACCTGATCGAGCGCGCCGAACAGTATCAACCCGTCGTCGAGATGCCGACCGGCATCGATGTCGAGATCGTGTTCCTCGACGGCGTCTACGTGAGGAACTCCCAATGATTGAAAATACTCTCCTCGAGCAGGACAATCGTCGGCGCCGCTGGTTGCGTGCCAGCGCCGGACTGGCGGCGATCATCGCCGTGTCAGCTGCGACGGGATGGGGTGTGGCAAGCCTTGCTGCCCCCGCTGCCGCTCCGGACACGGCGAAGGTTCGAGAGGCGCTCAAGCTGCGCCTGCCCAAGACGCCGATCGACGCAATCAACTGCAAGGGCCTTGGCGGCCTGTGCGAGGTCGCATCCAAATCGACGCTCTTCTACGTCGACCGGGCCGCAAAATATCTGGTAATCGGCCGGGTCTACGACATGGAAGCCCGTCAGGATCTGACGGCCGCCCGATTGCTTGCCCTCAATCCCGACCTGTTGGCAGCGGGGGCAGCGCGGCGCAGCAATCCTGAAACACAAGCGGAAGGCAGCCCGAGCGCAGCCGCAGCGTCAGCCCGGATCACCCCGCCGCGCCATGTCCCGCTCGGCAAGCTTCCCGCCAAAGGCGCGATCACCTGGGGTCCTGCCAATGGTCCGCGTGTCGTCGTCTTTTCGGACTTCCACTGCGGCTATTGCAAGAAGCTCGAGGCCGAGTTGAAGGCGATCGGAGCGCGGGTTGAAGAGCGGCCGATCTCGATCTTCGGGGCCGAAAGCCGGCGCGATGCTGAACGGGTTCTGTGCTCGCCCCGGCCTGAGCTGGCGCTGCATATGGCCTATTCGGGTCTGGCGCTCGCCAATCCCAAACCCTGCGACACAAGCGGGCTCGATGCCAACGAGGCCTTCGCGCGCGCCCACGGCTTTGGCGGCACACCTGTGATCGTGCGCCCCGCCGATGGCGCTGTTCTCGAAGGCTTCCGGCCTGCCGCCGTGCTCCGGGACTTCCTGCGCGCTGGCCCCAACCGGGCCCCCACCCCTGCTCCCAAAGGATAGACCCATGCGTTTTCCGACACGTCTCCTTGCCTGCGCCTGTCTGGCCGGTCTTGCCAGTGGCTGCGCCACGTTCGGCACCAACGTCGAGGGCGATTTCACCTGCCGCGCGCCGAAGGGCGACTGCGCACCGGCTCACGTCATCGATGCCAAGGCGACGGACAATCTGTCGAACGGCACGCTGCTCCATGCTGACGCGCGGCAGAAGTCAGGCGTCGTGGATGCCGACACCAGCCGCACAGCGGAACGCACCTTGCGCGTCGTCTTCCCCGCTCATGTCGATGAAGCTGGAACGCTGCATGACGAAGCGGTCGCCTGGACCGTCGTCGAAAATCCGCGCTGGGCCACCGAGCTGCGCCGCAAGGCGGGCGAGGGCCAGGGCGGATCCCTGATGCGCCAGGTCCGTCGGCAGCTGAAGGCCGCTCAGAGAGCCCCAGCACCGGACGGCGCGGAGGGAGGCCCGAACGTAGCTGACGAGGCGTCGCCCTTCTCGTCTGCACGCGACGACGCGGGTCAGGTTGGCGTCATCTCGGACGCCGATGCCCCCAGTCCCTTCAACGAAACTTCAGATGCCTCGCCGCTGGTCCTCCCCTCCACGGCGCGCGAGGCCGTTGCCGGTGCCAAGGCACCGGCGGTCGAGGGGTTCGACACGTCGCCTCCCCCGCGTGATCGAGCCCCTCGGCCTGAGGCGGGGCAGAGCGCTCCGGTGTTCCCGAGCGCAGCGGCGATTGAAGCCGCGAAAGCTGCAATCCGCCCGTCAGTCAGAACCGGCGAACAGCCGATCGTCAGCACCTCGCAGCCCAAGGAGCCCAAGTGATGGCCGAACAACTCAAGACCGTCGTCGATCGGCTGCTCAGCGGATTGCTGGGTGATGCCGAGCACGCCGACAAAGCCCGCCCGCAGCTCATGGTCGACATGCTCTCCGACTGGCTCCCCTACCGGGTCTACGATCCGGCAACCCGCCTTTACTTCAACGCACGCTCGAAGGGCTTTGTCCTTTCGGTTACGCCGCTGATCGGAGCCGACGAGCGCACCGGGGAAATCCTGGGACAGTTCTTCTCGGAAGGACTTCCAGCAGGCGCGTGCCTTCAGGTACTCCACCTTGCAAGCCCGCGCATCAGCAGGATCATCGCCCCGTGGTTCGCCCCACGCTACATCCAGGGCGGCGTGTACGAGGCAATTGCCCGGCACCGGGCGCGGCGGCTCTATTCGCTGGTTTGGGAGTCCGGCTCGCCGGACGCGCCCTTCCATGCGCGGCATCACCAGGTCATCGTCTCGGTCGGGGTGCCGACCTCCAAGTCGGTCAGCAACGAGGATCTCAAGCAGACCCGCGATGGCCTGATGGCGATGCTCAAGTCGCTCAATCTCGGCGTGGTCGAAGTCGGGCCGGAAGCGCTCATCGCTGTCATCGATGATCTGACTTCGCCCACCACCGCCCCGCAGGACGATGCGGTGCCCTACAACCCGAATGATCCAATCGCCGCCCAGGCGATCCGCCACGACATCGAACTGGTGGTGGCTGAAGATCGCATGCGGCTCGTGACCGAGCGTTTCCGCCCCACTGGCAAGGTCAATGACGGCGTGCCCGAGATCGGGACCGTCTATCCCGATGCCTTCGATGTCCGGCATTTTGCCGTACGCAACATGCCATCGCGCTGGGCCCCGTGGGAATGCGCGCGGCTGATCGGCGACCTGTTCACCGACAAGCTGCGCTTCCCCTGCCCCGCCGCCACTATGCTGTGTCTCGTCTATCCGGACCAGGAGGCTGCATCGGCGAAGGCCGGCTTCAAGTTCATGCGGACGACCAGCCTCGCCGGGACCCGCAGCGCTCGGTTCCTGCCTCGGATCGGCGAACAGGCCGCCGAGTGGCAGCATGTTCAGGCCGAGCTCCAAGAAGGCCGCCGTCTCGTGCGGGTCTTCTACGGTGTGACGACCTATTCACCGCTGGGCCAGGGCGACCGCCACGAACGCGCGATCAAATCGATCTACAAGGCGGCGGGCTGGGACCTTACCGACGAGCGCTACCTCCAGATCCAGGGATTGCTCGCCGCGATGCCGCTCACCCTGGCTGACGGGCTCGGCGCCGATATGGAGCGGCTGAAGCGGTTCAAGACCGTGCTATCGACGACCGCTGCCAATATCGTGCCCATGCAGGGCGAGTATCTCGGCAGCGCCCACCCCCACCTGCTGTTCGTCGGGCGGCGCGGCCAGCCCTTCTTCTGGTCCCCGTTCGAGAACGAGGCCGGCAACCACAATGTCGCGATCTGCGGCAAGTCGGGATCGGGCAAGTCGGTGCTGCTCCAGGAGATGTGCGCCGCGCTGCGCGGCGCCGGCGCCCAGGTTGTCGTGATCGACGATGGCCGCAGCTTCGAGCACTCGGTCAAGCTGCAGGGCGGCCGCTTTGTCGAGTTCACAATTGCAGCGGGCTTCTGCCTCAACCCGTTCTCGATGATCGATGCGACCCGCGCCGCCGAAGACGAGGACTACCGTCTCGACTGCTTCGGGATGATCAAGGCCATCGTCGGGCAAATGGCTCGCCACAGCGCGAAGCTGACGGATACTGAGCGCGGATTGATCGACCGGGCGGTCAACTTCGTCTGGGCGCAGCACGGCGCGGCTGCCACAGTTACGACCGTCGGCGAGATGCTTGCCAGTCTCGGCCATGACACTGCTTCCGACATCGCAACCGCGCTCGCCCCCTACATGGCGGGCGGAACCTACGGCGCCTTCTTCGAAGGCCAGGCAAGCCTCGACCTCGATGCGGACTTCACGGTCTTCGAGATGTCGGACCTCGCGAGCCGGGAGGATCTGCGCAGCGTCGTGCTCTCAGCCATTATGTTCATGACCAGCCAAGCCATGACGCGAAGCCCAAGGTCACTGCGCAAGCTTCTGCTGATCGATGAAGCCTGGTCGATGCTCAAGGGCGGCTCGATGGGTGAATTCGTCGAAACCTACGCCCGCACCTGCCGCAAGTATGGCGGCGCGCTGGCGACCGCTACCCAGTCGCTCAACGACTACTACAAGTCGCACGGGGCTACGGCGGCGCTCGAGAACAGCGACTGGATGCTGATCCTCCAGCAGAAGCCGGAGACGATCGCCGATTTCAAGGCGAGCAAGCGCCTCGATATGGACGATCGCACCGAGACGCTGATCCGCAGTCTCAAGCGCTCCGGGAGTGACTATTCCGAGGTGTTCATCAAGGGGCCGGAGACCGAGGCGATCGGGCGGCTCGTGCTCGATGACTATTCGGCAACGCTCTTCTCGAGTTCGCCCCAGACCTTCGCCGCCATCGATGCCGAGATCGCGCGCGGGCACCAGCTCGCCGATGCGATCGAGCGCATCGCTCATCCCAACCGCTGACACCCCATCACCAAAGGATCCCTATCTCCATGCCTCTCCACCTCGTCACCCCGTTCGACCGGACCGACCCGTCCGAAGACGAACAGCGCGTCAGCCAGCCGGTGCGGACATTGCGCTCGCGCATGGCCGATGGCTGCTACATTCTGCTTCGCGGCTGCCTGTTTCTCGGCTCGTCCTACCTGATGGCGCTGGGCCTACCGCTGCTGTTCTTCCTGCTGTTGTCGGGCGGCAATCCCGATGCCTTCTTCGCCCATGTCGCCAATCTCGGTGACCGCTTCCTGGCGGCCGACCTCGCACGGCGCGTGACATTCCTCGGCCAGTGCAAGTTCGTTCTGATCGGTCTCGCGACGCTCGTCGTCGTGTGGCGCATGCCGCGCTTCATCCGCGATCTCGACCGCGAACTCTCGGGAGAAAAGCTGTGAAGAACATTCTGGCAACATCGAGCCTGCGCGGGCGGCTTGCAACGATCAATCTCACCGCTGTCCTGGTCGGCGCTGGCATGGTCGGTCAGGTGCTGTGGGGTGTCTGGGCGACGGACAAGCTGCTCACCCTGGAAAAGCGCGAGGTCGTCACGGTTCAGCTGAGCCGGATCATGGGCGACTTCATCGAAGCCGAAGCACGGGCCGGTCGGCCGCCTGAAGAAACCAGACTGCGCGTCCAGGCCTACCTCAAGGCCGTGGAAGCCTCGGTACAGAAGCTCGGACGCGAAGGCCGGACAGTTCTGGTTGCCGAAGCTGTGGTCGCCGGAAGCACGCCCGACCTGACCGGGTCTGTGCGTGCCGACGTCGTGCGCCGCATGGGAGCCCTTCCCGATGCGGCCCGCTGATCTCTTGATCCGCTCAGCATCGGCGCGCCGGCTTGTGCTTTGGGGCGGGCTCGGTGCCGGGGCATTGGCGCTCTCCGCGCTTGCCGCCTTCGCGCAGGGCCATGCGCTTATGATCAATGTGAGCCCCAGCCTGCCCTACTGGGCCATATGGGTCACGCGAGGGGCACCCGTGCATCGCGGGGACATCATCCTGTTCGACCCGCCCACCTCGCCTTTGTTGGTCAAGCATTTCGGGGCGAAGCCCAAGCCGTTCGGCAAGCGGGTGAGCGGTGTTCCGGGCGACATCATCACCGAGCAAAACCGCATCTACTTCGTCAACGGTGAGGCCGTGGCCAAGGCCAAGCTTGAGAGCCGCCTCGGCGAACCGCTGGCGCTTGGACCTACGGGGCGCGTGCCGAAAGGCTGCTACTTCGTCACCAGCGAACACAAGGATGGCTTCGACAGTCGCTATGCCGCGATCGGTTGGATCTGTGGACCGCGCATACTCGGGGTCGGGAGGCCAATCCTGTGAGGCTCCTCACTCTGCCGGTTTGCACCACTGCGCTGGCGCTGGCCATCGCACCACAGGCAATGGCTCGCGATTACGGCCAGCACGGCGCGGTATGGCCGGTCATCGAACCGGACCTGCTTCAGCAGATCCATGCCAGGCTCACCCAGCTTGAGAAGACCGGCGAAACGGCCCGTCTCAACGAAGAGCTGAAGCGGCGGACAATCGCCCGGGTCAACCGGCCAGAGCCGGTCGCGGGCGTCACCCTCGCCTCTGCGCTGCGCAGCTGGCGCTTCGATCCGACGATCACCGCCCCGCGCGACATTGCCGACGACAAGGGCCGGGTCATCATTGCCGCAGGCACGCGGGTCAATCCTCTGGATACTGTGCCGCTGCGCGCACCCCTCGTCTTTCTCGACGGGGACGACCCGGCGCAGCTCGCCTGGGCCACCCGCCGCTTTGCCAGCACCAAGGCGAAGCTCATCCTCGTAGCCGGTGCGCCGCTCGAACTCATGAAGGCCCGTCAGCGGCGCTTCTACTTCGATCAGGGCGGCACGCTGGTGAAACACTTTGGCATTCGCGCGGTGCCCGCAACCGTCGAGCAGCAGGGCCGCGCGCTCATCATCACCGAACAGCCCGTGCCTCTCAAGGAGCGTGCGCCGTCATGAGCAAGAAAAAACGCCTTCTGTCATGGCTTTGCGGAGTACTTCTGCTCACCAGCCTGAGCGTCGTGTCCAGTGCTCCTGCCCAGGCTGCGGCCGGTCCCGGGCGCTGCACTGGCAAGTTCGTCAATCCGATCACGGACATCTGCTGGTCGTGCCTGTTTCCGATCTCGGTCGGTGGCCTGAAGATCTGGCCGTCGAGCCGTCCCGATCCGAGCAACCCGGCTCTCCCTGTTTGCCTCTGCGGTTTGCGGCCCGGCATCGCCATGGGGTTCTGGGAGCCGGTCCGGCTTGCCGACGTCAGCATGAAGCCATGGTGCTTCGTCAATCTCGGCGGGATGAAGCTCGATCCGGGGTTCGACATCGGCTTCAAGTCGATGGCGGGGCCATCGGCGGTCGGCGGCGCCACGCAGTACAACTCGCAGTGGCATGTCCACTGGTATGCCTATCCGCTGATCTACTGGATGGAGATCGTCGCCGATTTCCTGTGCCTCGAGTCCGGCTCGATCGACATCCTCTACATCACCGAGATTGACCCGCTGTGGCAGGACAGCGAGCTCACCGCGATCATCAATCCCGAGGCGGTCCTCTTCGCCAATCCCTTGGCGCTTGCCGCCTGTGCAGCGGACTGCGTGGCGGCAACGGCTAAGCTGCCGACCGATGAGCTGTTCTGGTGCGCGGGCTGCCAGGGCACGATGTATCCGCTCAACGGCAATGTCTCGGCAACGATCGGCCATGTGCAGGCCTCGCGGCTCGCGCTCGCCCGCTTCTCCTACAAGCTCCACCGCGAGCTCGTCGCCTGGGGGACGATGGGCAACAAAGGGCTTTGCGGCAAGTACCTGATGCCGGTGATGCGCAAGCAGCAGTACCGCTTCCAGGCCACCAATCCCAATCCGCAGACCAAGGGCCGCTACGCCTGCGCGCCCATTGGTGCCTCCACCACATTCATGTCGGCAGGCCAGGTCTATCCCGCCATTGGCGAGGACATGGGCTACCTGGTCTGGCGCAAGCGGAATTGCTGTGCGCTATGAACAAACTTCCTCATCTTCTTGTCGTCGCATCGCTTTCTAGCCTTGCTGCTTTGGCTGGCGCCTCGGCGCAGACGGCCGAACCGGACCTCGATCTGGCCGCTATCCGGGCGCGGGCCAGTGCTGGTGCCCCCGATGCCGACGCGCTGTCCGCCAATGCCCGCGCCAGAGCCGAAGCCCTCGCGCGGGAGGCGAGGACCAGCTCCGACGAGGCCGAGGCGCACGCTCGCCGCTACATGCGTGAGGCCGCCGCAAACACGAAGCCGGGTGAGGCCAGCACATTCGATTTTGACCGGATGGTGGCCGATGCCGGCGCCATGACCAGCGAAGGCATGGGCGAGGCGCCGAGGTTCATCGCCTTTGCTTCGCTATCGATGCCGTCTGCAGCGCTGCGTGCGATGATCGACGACGTGACCAAGGCTGGCGGTGTTATTGCCTTGCGCGGGCTGCCCGGCAACAGCGTCAAGGCTCTCACCACGGCATTGGCCAAAGTTGCCAAGCCCGGCGAGCAGCTGGACGGCGTCGGCATCGACCCGCGGCTGTTCCGCGCCTTCGGGATCGAGTCGGTTCCCACCTACGTCGTCACCAGCAGCGACTTCGATCTATGTGACGGGTTCGACTGCCGGACGCAAGTGCCGCCGCACGACCGGATGAGCGGCAATGTCAGCGCAGCTTACGCGCTCGAGACCTTCGCGCGCGGCGGCGGCCCCGGCGCTTTGCTCGCCGCCCAGCACCTCGCCCGCCTTGAAAGGCAGGTTCCATGAAACGATCGGTCCTCTCTCTCGCTGGCGTGGGCGCGCTTCTTCTCGCCCTCGTCGGCCCGCTCCACGCCCAAACCACAACCGATGCTGCCAAGGCCGACGGCAAGGCTTTCGGACGGGACAAGGCAGCCTCGGCGCAAAACGCAGCAACCACCAACCCCGATGCAAACCGCATTCCCAATTTCGGCGGCACGCCGAGTGAGGCAAGTTACTTCGACGATCCTGACCAGATGAGCCGCGAAGCGGCGAGCCAGGCGACGACCAACACCGGCTACAAGGCCATGCGGGATTCGATGGACCGGCGCGCCCGGTTTGCGCCGCAGGATCTCGACGCAACGATCGCGCGCAGCAATGTGATCAGCGACGACCCGCTCGCCTATACGAGCGGAATGGCCATCGGCGGCTCACAGGGACGCTGCGTGCCCTTGCCGCCGGCCAGCGGAACCGCGGCGCGCTACATGGCGACCTGCAATGTCGGCTATACGGCGACACAGGAAACGCGGACCTGCCCCGTGACGTTGACCGCGCGTGTCGAGCAGCGGCAGGTCTACGGCTACTATTGCGTAGGCGGCAGCGGTGTGGACCCGGCTTCGGTCTACAACTGCAACCGCTACCCCGCGCCGCAATGCACGGTCACGCAGTCCTATCCGATCAACCTGTGCGATCCCTATTTCGGGATCTACTGGGGCTGTAACTCGGGCGATCTGAGGGTCGATCTCGTCAGTTGCACGGCGCCGGTCGATGGCGCGACGCCCTACTCGGTGACAGGCGAGAACGTCGTCACGACCACGCGCGATGAAAGCCTGTGCGCTGGTCTTGCGGCTGATACCTCGTGCCAGCAGGACACCGAGACGTGCACGGACAGCGATCCGGTGACCCGCATCATCGATGGCATCGCCGTGACGCAGCCTTGCTGGGCTTGGAGCCGCAGTTACAGCTGTGCGCAGTTCATCGAGGCACAGGACTGCCAGACACTTGAAGCCACTCCAGGCTGCAAGCTGGTGCGCGAAGACTGCCTCGCGGGGGAGCCCTGCCGCACCTGGGAGCGGGTCTATGATTGCCCGGTTCCAGACCAGCCTGCAACGACCGGCCAGTTCATCTGCGACGGTGATGTCTACTGCATCGATGGCTCGTGCGAGACCATCCAGCGCGAGGCTAACGACGAGTTCAAGGACGCGGCCGTCGCCTTGAACGCGATGAACCAGGCGCGCCGCGAATTCGATCCGGACAATCTCACTTTGTTCAAGGGGACCCGGGAAAGCTGCTCGTCCAAAGTCTTCGGCGTGCTCAACTGCTGCAAGGGCAAGGGTTTCCCGCTTATCCCCGGCATCCAGCTGCTCGTGGCGCTGGGCTGCAGCCGCGAGGAGATGCTGCTGCATCAGAAGGATGCGCAGGGTCTGTGCGCCTACGTCGGCACATATTGCTCGTCCTCCTTCCTTGGCGTGTGCCTGACCAAGCGCAAGGTCTACTGCTGCTTTGAATCCAAGCTCTCGCGGATCCTGCAGGAACAGGGTCGCCAGCAGCTGAACAAGCCCTGGGGCAAGCCGAAGACCGAGCAATGCCAGGGCTTCACCATCGACGAGTTTGCCCGGCTCGACCTCTCGAAAATGGATTTCAGCGAGGTCTATGCCGAGTTCACCGACGCCGCCCGCCTGCCTGACGAGCTGCAGGCAACCCAGGACATCCAACAGAAGATCGAGGACTACTATGCCCGCACCCGCCAGTAAGGCCGCGTGGCGGCTGCTTGCCGCCTGTGCGATTGCCAATTCCGTTTGCCAGTTTTCTCCGGCGACCGCCCAGTCGGCCGCAAGCCGGGCCGATGCGCCGCCGAGCGCGCAGCCGGCCGAGCGCCAGGATAGCTTCTATTGCGAGGAGCGGCGGCTTGGATACTGGTTCTACTGCGAGCGGCCCAAGACGCCGGACCAGAATTCGCCCTCGCCAGCACCTACGTCCAGCGCGACCAGCCAACTTGATGCGATCACGGCGACTTTGCGCGAACTGAAGGCCAAGGCGATCCTCGAGCCGACGCCAGCAAATGTGACGGCCTATATCCGCTTCCAGCGCGCCCAGCTCGACCGGGCGTCGCTCTTCAGCGACGTCTGGCAGCGGGCGATCTGGCAGGATCCCGAGCTCGACTACACGCTGCAGCGCCCGGTCTCGACGCTTGGCAAGCGCCAGTGGCAGGATTCGCGAAGCGCGGAACGGAACGCCGCGATGGCCCAGCTTTCCGAGCGTTACGGGCTCTTCTACTTCTTCGCCCAGAGCTGCGGCGCTTGCGAAGTCATGTCGCCGATCGTGCAGAGCGTTGCCTCGACCTGGCATATCGCGGTGCGCGCAATTTCGACCGATGGCGGCCCGTCGCGGCATTTCCCGAACTACACGGTCGAGACCAACCAGCGCAGCCGCATGGGGCTCGAGCCCAAGATCACGCCAGCGGTCGTGCTCTGGGACGCGCAGACCGGCCGCCCCATCCCGATCGGCTACGGCGTCATGAGCGCCGACGAGCTGCAGGACCGGATTTACCTACTCACATCGAAGGAAGCTGGACGTGACTACTAGGATGAAAAGAGCCATCGCTGCGCTTCTGGCAGCCGCCCTCCCCTTCGCTCTCCCGCTGTCTGGCGCATCGGCCGACGTCGGCAGTTCGATGGACTCGTTTCTGAACGACGTCGGGGGCGCTGCCAACGTCAACGGACCTACCGCGTTCCAAGGGCAGTCGGCCGGCTATTACAGCCTCGGCAATGTCTGGACGCGGTTCCCGCAGAAGACGACCAACATCGCCAATCTACAGCTGCCGCGCGCCCGCGCCGGTTGCGGCGGCATCGACATCTTTGCGGGGTCCTTCAGCTTCATCAACACGAGCGAGATCGTCGCGATGCTGAAGGCAGTCGCGAACAATGCTGTCGGCTTTGCCTTCAGCCTGGCGATCGACACGGTCTGCCCGGAATGCTCGAAGATCATGCAGGAGTTCAGCCAGAAGGCTCAGCTCATGAACAACCTCAACATCAACTCCTGCGAAATGGCGCAGGGTCTGGTGGGCGGGATCTGGCCGAAGGGCGACCTTGCCGACAAGGCGATCTGCGAAGCGATCGGCAACTCCGAAGGTATCTTCACCGACTATGCCGCGGCCAAGCATGGGTGCGGCACCAGGGGGCAGCGCTCGAGCACGACCGCGCAAGGCTCGGGCAAGTATGACGACGTCAATCCGGGCGTTGCGCGAAACTACACCTGGACGATCCTCAAGAAGTCGGCGTTCTTCTCGCCAGGCGGCCGGTTCGACGAAGAGCTCGCCGAATATGCGATGACGCTGCTCGGCACGATAATATACGTGCCCCCAAAGGACGATGAGCCGGGCAAGTTCGTGCCAATCGTCGGTGAGGCATCGTCCACCCTCGTGACTTCGCTGCTGGATGGCACGGCGAATGGCAATGTCCTCATTTTCGACTGCGACGAGCCGGAAAAGTGCCTCAACCCGGGCTTCAAGTCGCTGAGCCTGCCGGCATCGAAAGCGCTGCGGCCGCGCGTGGCGGCGCTCATCGGCGGTATGGTTCAGGCCATCCGGGACGACACCGCGATCAGCGAAGAGCAGAAGGAACTGCTGCAAGTCGCGTCTATCCCGCTCTACAAGATCCTGACCGTCCAGGCGGCCTATGGCCGGGGCATGCCGACCGACGACCGGGAGACCCTGGCCGAGATCGCCAGTGTCGACCTGTTGTTTGCCGTGCTCGACCGGATCGTGAGCGAGGCGGGCCGCTCGATGTCGAGCTTCATCGGGGCCGACGAAGCCAAGATCGCGATGTGGCAGAATCAGGTCAATGTCGTGCGTCAGGCTCTCGCTGACCGGCAGGCCAACACGCACCTCAAGGTCAATGCGGTGCTGCAGATCATCGAGAAGACGGCGTTCATCGAGAACGTGCTGGCCGCCTCGATGTCGCCCGGAATGGCCGCATCGCTGGACTGGTCGCGCGGCGTCCAGAACCGCGCCCTCACCCACTGACCGGACCAACCACATCCAGGCGGGACAACAGACATGGTCGAGATTTTCACGGTCGGCGGCGGGGACTATCTGGTCAACGTCTTCCAGGCGGTCGCCGCCTGGACCGGCAACGGGGGCTACAAGAGCCTGCTCCAGGTGGTGATGGTAATGGGGCTGGGCCTGTCTGCCATCACCCTCGCGTTCAATCAGGACTGGCGCGCCTGGATCAACTGGTTCCTCGGCGCAACGCTCATCTACTCCTGCCTCATGGTGCCGCGGCTCGATGTCCATGTGACCGACCGGCTCAATCCGAGCCTTGCCCCGGCCAATGTCAGCAACGTGCCGCTGGGCTTGGCCTTGATGGCGAGCTTTACCAGCCAGGTCGGCGACTATCTGACGGGCTCGGCAGAAGTGGTGTTCGGCCTGCCTGGGGATCTCAACTATTCGAAAAACGGGATGATCTACGGCGCGCGGCTCTACGATGCGACCCGGTCCTTGCGGATTTCCGATCCGGAGTTTGCTGCCAATCTCGACGAGCATTTCCGGCAATGCGTGTTCTACGACGTGCTGCTCGGCCGCTACTCGATGAAGGAGCTCGCGGAAACCGGCGACATCTGGGCGACGATCGCGCCGGGAAGCCAGGCGCGCGCGCAGCGGTTCCTGACGCGGGATACCGCTTCGGGCCAGGTGAGCTCGAACATCGTGACCTGCCGCGAGGCCTATGACACGCTCAATGCGCAGTGGGCCGGCCTCGTCGATGCGATGGGATCGGTGTTTGGCCGTCAGCTTTACCCCAACCAGACCGCCGCGCTCGCCAAGGCGAAGCTCTTTGCCGACCTGCCGGTGGCCTATCAGTACCTGACTGGCGTCTCGGCCAATGCGACCCAGATCTTCAAGCAGACGCTGACCATCAATGCGATGAGCCAGGCCATGCATTCGATGTCCGGCACCAGCGGCGCCGGCAATGTCGACGTCTACGCCCAGACCCGCGCCGACATTCAGACCGAGCGGACCTATGGCTCGATTGCGAGCAACGCCATGAAGTGGGTCCCACTCCTGAACGTCGTGCTGACCGTGCTGTTCTACGCGCTGTTCCCGGTGCTCTTCCCGCTCTTCCTGCTCCCCAAGACGGGACCTGTCGCACTCAAGGGCTATGTGACAGGCTTCTTCTATCTCGCGGCCTGGGGGCCGCTGTTCGTGATCCTCCACATGATGCTGATGTACAAGGGCGCGGCCGACATGAGCGCGGTCACGGGCAGCAACGGCCTCAGCCTGGCGAGCTTTACCGGAATGGCCGACGTCAACAGCGATATCGGTCTGCTGGCCGGCTATCTCATCGCATCGGTGCCGTTCCTGGCAGGCGGTGTGGCCAAGGGCGCCATGGCGATTTCCCACCACGCCACGAGCTACCTGAACCCGAGCCAGAACGCGGCCGAGGAAGCGGCCCGCGAGGCGAGTACCGGCAACGTCTCGCTCGGCAACACGAGCTTCGAAAACTCGAGCGTTCTCACTCGTCAGTTTGCACAAGGCACGATTGCGCCGAGCTTCACCTATGGCGCGCCGCAGACGCGGACCTTTAGCGACACGGGCTCAATGACCACGAGCTTTCCTGACGGCAGCTACGACCAGATCCCGACCTCGAGCTATCCCTTCACGCCGACGCTGGGCCAGGAGTTCACGGCGCGCCTTTCGACGATGGCATCGCAGGCCCGCGCCAACAGCGAGACTTATGCTAATGTCGCCACGGAATCGACGACCAGCGCTGTCACGAAGTTCCGCGAGCTCAGGGACCAGTTCAGTCGCGGCGCATCCTTCGAGAGCGCGACCGGCACCTCGAATTCCGACAGCATCCAGACCGCGTTCAGCGAGGTAGACCAGGCATCAACCAATCTGCAGCGGCAATTCGGGCTATCGCGCAGAGCCGCCGATGACATCTCTACCGCCTGGTTCCTAGGTGGCGAGGCGGGCGCCAAAGCGGGCATTTCAAATGGAGTCGCTTCGGCCAACGTCGGCCTGAAGGGCGGTGGGACACGCACATGGACCGACAGCGACATCGGCATCGCATCCGAAGACCGTTCGCGGATCTTCGGGAGCCTGTCCCAGATGTCTGACAGCCGCAATTGGTCGAGCACCCGCGATGGGTTCGTCCGCTCGGTCAGCACCTCATCAAGCTCGTCGATCTCGAGCACCGCGAGCGGCATGAACGCATCTCTGACAGAAGCCCAGAGCTTCACAATCGAAGCTCGTCGGGCCGAGGAGCTTGCCAATCGTCTCGAGAGCCAGGCGTCCTTCTTCGAGGGCAACAGCGCTGCAGGCAGCCTCAATCTGTCGCAGGCCTACCGCGAATGGGGTCTCGCCGAGATCGAAAGCAACCGCGATTTCTATGGCAATGCGCGGTTCGACGATGTCACTTTCCAGCTCAGCTCGGAGGGCCAAGCATTGCAGGCAAAGTTCATTGAAAGCTATGCCGAGCAGCTTCGCGACGGGATCGACGATCGCCTCGTACTCGTCCCCGGACAGTCCGTATCCCGTCCGGCAGTCTCTGGCGCAGGATCGGTGCGCGGCCGAGCACAAAGCGGCGGCGGAGGTTCCGGCTCGATACCACGGGTGGGCGCCGACGGTCTCCATGAAGAAGTGCAAAGGGCTCAGGCGGCCGGTCGCCAGAAGATTACCGGCTCTAGGGGACGTCTGGACGCGATCACCAAGGGAGCCCAAGGTGCCAGTGCAGAAGCAGCGGATGATGTGAAGGAGTGGTGACCTGCAACGGTCACCACAGTCCGAAAGACGCGCCAGCCAAGTATGAAAAACCAACGGCAATGACGACTAGGACCGCTATCGTGAGACTGCGCGCCCAAGGATCGGCCCAGGACTTCTTGATCCGATACTCCATCAGACGATTTTCACGGATCGCCTGATCGATTTCAGACAGCCCTTCCCACTTGCGGGTTCCGCGAGCGTCGGCGTTTTCAATGTCGAAATTCGTCATGATGGCGTTCATCTCAGTTGCCGTTGGAACATAGAGGAAACATTCTCACGGTGCCAGGAAAATGAGAAAACCGCGAACGTTGGTGATACCCTAAGAAGCGAAAAAACGTCTGCTGGTTTCGGAACGCGTCCCCCCGAATCTTCGCGATGAAGTTCTCAGCCACCCCGACACTGTCCGGGTCCCCGTCGAACAGGACGATGTGATGGAGGAGTATCTCACTTAGACCCTGTAAAAAGGTTTGTCGGTCGACCTGACCATGAAACTCGCAGCGCCTTCTTCGCTCGCGTCGCGGCGACGTGGAGAAGCGAGCGGTGCTGAGCAATTATGTCGTCCCGATCTGCTGCATTTACAGCGCTCTTGAGAGCGCCCTGAGATGGAAAGGATCCATCAGATAGGAACGGGATTGCAACAGCAAAAAACTCGAGCCCCTTGGCCCGGTGCATCGTGGTGATCCTGACTCCAGGAATGGAACGGTCGTCCGCACCAGACTGCAGAATAACGGTCTCGATACCAGCTGCGCGAAGTGCGCCTTGGACCCTGTCCGTGTCCACTCGACGCGCGCAGAGGACTCCGATCTCAGCGAGGCGGATTTGGTCGGTCGGGAGTGACCGGACCCAAGCCACCAACCCATCCAATTCTTCCGCCTCGGATCGGCACCCGACCAGCTCCGGAGCGACCCCGCGCATGAGGCTGATGTAGCCACGCAAACTATCCGTACCCTCGTCAAGGTCGTCCACGTTAACCCCCTCAAGGATGGAGACGGCCCAGGCACGGATCTCTTGTGTCGTACGGTAGTTGAGCCGAAGCCGCTTTGAGCGGCCCCGTACGTTGATCCCGCATGCGGACATGGCGGCCCGCCGCCCGTAGATCCGCTGATGCGCATCCCCCACGATGAAAAGAGAGTTTTTGTCTCCGGATTGGTTCTCCGGGACGATCGCTCTGATCAATCGGAACGCCTGTTCTCCCATGTCCTGTGCCTCGTCCACAATCACGGCCGAATAAGGAAGATTCGGTGCCTCGGCGGACAAGATCTCGGTTGCCTCCCGGTACGCGTCATCCGGCTCTGCGAGCCGCTCGCTGATCAGTCGGGCCCGATAATCGGCGAAGATGTCCCAAAGGGCCGCCCGTTTTTTCCGATCGAGGGGGGTGCCACGTCCGGCTCGGGACGCCTTCAGGTATGCCTTCTGGTCGACAAGTCCTTTCGCCTGAATGATCTGCGACCACTCCGCCCGCACAAATGCCTCAGACAGCCCCTCCGGCAGTTCATGATCGTCAAGCACTTCTCGCCAGACTTGGTCCAGCCGATCCCGCGCTTCCCCGAAGAAGGCAACCTCGCGCGCAAAGCTCTTGCGCTTTAGGAACTGGGAAACCCATCGATCGAGATTGATGACCTCGATCCGGGGCGGGCGCGCATCAAGATGGGCCGGGCAGAGCGTCCGCAAGTTGGCCTCGATGTCATGGGCTAGGCTGGTCGTAAAGGTAGTAAGAAGGACGCGCTGGCCCGCCCGGTCCGGGCTCTTTTCGATCTGGTCCGCCAGATGCTTAGCCCTGTGCATCGCGACGACAGTTTTGCCGGTCCCAGCGCCACCTCGGACCAAGGCCGGGCCATTATAGTCCCGGTAGGCGATCTTGCGCTGTTCCGGATGCAGGAAAATGCGCCATCCTTCGAGCCCTTCCTCGAAAACACGACGCAGCTCGGCTTCGCTGTCTGGGATGAAGATTGTCTGGCGGCTCTGCTCCGTCTCAATCATCTGACCGAATGTTAGCTCAGTCACAGGCAATTGGGCTTCTGCCTCAGTCTCTCCGCCGATCCCGGTCAGGGACTGAATTGTCCGTCGTCAGAACATTTGGCACAACTCGCGGCGTAAATTAGCGGAGTGCGGGCCTCGTCAGGGGCTGGATTTTAAGCGGCGAGCTTGCGGTGTTGCAAGCGCCGATATTCGATGGTCTGTCGTTTGATCCTTTCACGCTGTTTGATGATGGCTGGTGCCCTGCCGAAGTAGGCGTCGGCGGGCGTCACGTTGTTCAGGCTCTCGTGGTAACGTTGATTGTTGTAGTGCTCGACGAAGGCTTCGATCTGGGCCTCGAGGTCGCCGGGCAGGAAGTAGTTCTCCAGCAGGATGCGGTTCTTCAGAGTCTGGTGCCAGCGCTCGATCTTGCCCTGGGTCTGAGGGTGGCACGGTGCACCGCGCACATGACTCATCTGCTGAGCTTCGATGTATTCAGCCAGTTCGCCAGCGATGTAGCTGGGACCGTTATCGCTGAGCAGCCTGGGTTTGTGCAGCACGGTGGCGCTGTCGCAGCCCGAGGCAGCCAGCGCCATGTCCAGCGTGTCGGTGACGTCCTCGGCCCGCATGTTGGTGCACAGTTTCCAGGCGATGATGTAGCGCGAGAAGTCGTCGAGCACGGTCGACAGGTACATCCAGCCCCACCCGATGATCTTGAAGTAGGTGAAGTCGGTTTGCCACATCTCGTTCGGCCGGGTGGTCTTGGTGTGGAACTGATCGGCGGCCTTGATCACGACATAGGCCGGGCTGGTGATCAGATCATGGGCCTTCAACAGGCGGTAAACCGTGGCTTCCGACACGAAGTAGCGCTTCTCGTCGGTGAACCGCACCGCCAGCTCGCGCGGTGACAGTTCGCTGTAGTCCAGGGCCATCTCGACGATCTGGTCCTGGATATCATCGCCGATGCGGTTCCACACCCGGGTCGGCGCCGACGGCCGATCCTCCAAGGCCTCCGGGCCGCCTTCGAGGAACCGGTCATACCAGCGGTAGAAGGTCCGACGGGCGATGCCGAGCTGGTCCAGCGTGCGTTTGGCGGGCAGGTGCGACTGCTCGACGATCCGGATGATCTCGAGCTTCTCCGAGGCGGGATACCTCATTCGTCGTCGCCCCCATCCGCGATCATGCTTTTTTTGAGCAGGCGGTTCTCCAGGGTCAGGTCGGCAACGCATTCCTTCAGGGCGCGGGCTTCGCGGCGCAGATCCTGCACCTCGCCAGTGGTCGCGGCACGGGCGGTGTCGCCGGCCAGGCGGCGCTTGCCGGCTTCCATGAACTCCTTCGACCAGGTGTAATACAGGCTCTGGGCAATGCCTTCCTTGCGGCACAGCTCGGCGATGCTGTCCTCGCCGCGCAGGCCATCCAGCACGATGCGGATCTTGTCTTCGGCCGAGAAGTGCCGGCGGGTTGCACGCCGGATGTCCTTCACCACCCGCTCCGCAGGGGCCTTGGTCGGCGATTTTGCATTGGAGGATTTGGGCTTCATCTTCGTTCCTTCGTCACTACGACGAAGCCCAAATCCTCCTTAAATCACAACCTCAAATCTGTGCCATTGGTGCTGACGGGGAGCATCCGGAACTAACTGGATCGCTGCGGGATCGAGAACGCGTGCACCCTTTTCGAGGTCCCAGACAAATCGGGCTTCTTTGTCACGAACCAGCCCTGACAAGCCTCGGCAATGTACTTCGCGATAGCCGAGCTTCAGCGTCGATGTCGCCAAAACCTTCCAGGTGGCTGAGCGAAGTCGAACTAAGGCTCCAGGGGTCGGGATTGATTGAGCGGTCACAGTACAAGTGCCTGGTAAGAAATGCTCATGCCGCAATCGCATCCTTGTTTAGCAACACAATCTGCTGGTCCTGCGGCTTCCGCGCAGAAGGATCGGTATCAAGGCCCAGCCTCTTTAAAGCATAGTAGAGTAAGGCTTTACGAACAGAAATGACGACTCGACCGTTTTGCATGCCGTAGTCAAGTTCAATCACCCGCTTCTGATTTAGGCTGAGATCCGGGTGCGGCCCAATCTCTAGCTCAATGATATCGTGCCACGCCGTATCCTTGGTAGCCTGAGCGTCCGCCGGGCGACTTTGCTTGGTTTCCGCGATGCGGGACAAAACGAAGTCTTTGAACTGGCCGCTTTGCTCGCAAAACGCGCGGGCATGCCAGCGGAAGCCATCAAATCCGAGGGCGTGAGGAATGATCCAGCGCCATTGTGGTTCTGGTGACGACATCGACTGGTAGCAAATTTCGACCGCCTCGTGACGACGAATGGCAATTACGATCGTACGAAGAACCGTCGGAAGCACCCCTCTGGCCGGGAAAGTAATGCTCCCGAAATCCGGGATATTTCCTATCCATGCCTCATGTTTATCGAGGAGGCCATCCGACAGCGAACGCACATGCGACAGGTAGAGGCTGGCATCAGGCTTCAGAAAAAGCGGTTTGAATGCTGATGTCCGGACATAGGTTCGGGCACTTTTGTCGTAACACATATTGTCCGGTGCCAGCCCCAGGTAACGGTTCAAGTCCGTAGACGCCTGATTGACCGACACGTTGAAGGTGTCGATAATGTCCCCGCGATTGACGTAGCCTTCCCAGAAAAGCCTGAATTCGATGAACTCGAGTTTGCGCTCGACACCCCATCTCAAATTCGGCTTCTCGTCCATGGCCAATCCCTTCGCCTGCAAATCAATTTTTGGACCCGTCCAGAAAATTGACTCTCGAGCCGTCTAACTGGGAACAGTGTCACCAGCAATCGGCATGTTCCCACCAAGACCATCAAGCGTGGCCAATCGGGATTCCCGGCCGGCCGGTGATGCTTGATGCTCGGCCCGCAATCAGATCATATCCTTATCGATCATCCGAAAGGTCTGAATAGGGAGCGGCGGAATGTCGTCTATCTCCGATGGGAGCCGCAATTCGTGAAGCTCGGTGACGTCACGGGTCAATCCGTAGGCGAGAAGGAGACGCGACTGATCTCCTCTCTCTCGAAGGATTTTCGATGGCGGAGATGGCCGCTTCAACGGGATGGCTCCAAGCACCTGGTCTTGAGGAAGTAAGTTTATATAGCGGGTGTGGAGGTCGGTGTCGCACCCGCCTCCGGTAATCACCAACTGGACCGGCCTCCGCCGCCGACCTGGCTTGAACAGGCTTGGAGCTCGGGTGTCGGCCTTAGCCTTCCCATATACATCTTCGAAAAGGTAATCGCATGCCCGGGTGAAGGTTGTGTCATCGACCCCAGCAGATCGGGCAACCTCGAGAGCACTTGCTCCGAACAGATCAACGCCAGCTGTGAACACTGACGCTCTGAGCTGAGCCTGCAAATTGAACGAGACGATATCGAGTGTCGATGCGCCCACATCGATCAGGATATGAGCGCCGTGCTGAACCATGGGGTCTGCCGCATATCCAGCGATCGCTGCGGTCAGTTCAGGCACAAGCTGCAAGTAAGGAGGCAGGGTGGACGGCGCAGCCGCCAGCTCTGCCCTCAATGCCTGCAGGTTCAACGAGCGAACTTTCGGCGCCAGCGCATAGGCTGCTGTGACCAGGCGGGAAAACTCCGTGAAAGCTCTCTTGTCATCACGAACAGCGACAGGAATTCCGATGTTGATGAGCACGAAATGATCCGCGCCGACCGGGTGCAGTGGTTGCTCAAGAGCATAGGCCCCGACCATATAGGCGAACTGCAGAGCCAGAAATGCCGTTGCTGCTTCAGCTCTTGTGACCTGAGGCACCTGAGGCATAGGGTTCGAGCCATGGCCGGCAATCAACCCGGTTTTGAAACCGTCGAGCGCAATCGCGCCATCCACCGGATATAGCGAGAATTCCTCGTTTCCTGGGTGATACCAGATGACGCTCTGCCACAGGCCAGGATGCTTCGCGGATCGGAGTTCATCTGGGACGGGGATAACGGCCACAGGATCGTCAGCCACATAAGGCTGGCGATAGGCCACCTTGAGCGAGCTTGTGCCAAAATCGAAGCCGATGATGTAACCGTCTTCGTCTGGTTCTGGACGATCCCGCAAGATAGCTGATCCAGCAGCAACGGCGCTGTCAATAATTGCTTTGCTCGCAATGGAAATCGAATGAGGCCGCTCCTCGACCGAAGGCGTGGAACCGCCGACCAGCGCCCGCACACGATCCGCAGCGGATTTTCGCAACTTCGCGGGATCGCCGGCCACGGCAGGCTTGGGCTTTTGCGCAGGTGCTGGCCGAGCGACCGGTTTTTCGGCCTCGACAGGTTTGTGGGGCGTTGGCGGCGCGGCCGGCTGCGATCCCTCCGCTGCGCCTTCCTTGGCTTCGCCTGGTAACGGCGTGTTTAGGCGTGCCAAGGCTGCCGCAGTCAATTTCGGCTTGGGACCTGTCGGCTGTTGAACCGGTCTCGCCGGTTGCGAGGCCGCGCGCCGTTTCTCTTCGGCTTCTTGCTGACGTCTGGCTTCAGCAGCTGCGGCTTCAGATTTGATCAACGTGCGTTTCAGTTCCCCAAGCGCGGACCCGAGATCACCGAGCGTAGCTTTCGGGAAGCTGTGATTTCGGCTCATCGAATCAGCCCGCCACTTCTATAATCGCCACGCCGACGAGTTGCGGCTGGGCGATCTCAAAGGCATCCTCCTTGACCTTCAGATCGTCCAGTTTGACGTCCATCCGGGCAAGAAATTTATCGAGCTTCCCTTGGAGCATCTTGGCAGATCGCAGTTTCTTGTCCTTCTGTTGGACATCGCCGCCTGACAGTTCCAGATCGAGAATCCGGGATTTCATGTCGGTGCGTTTTCGTTCCCGGTGTTCCTGGACCAGTGCAATTTGGGTTTCGATCTGGTCATAATGCCGAGCAGCCTCAGCATTCTCGAAATCGTCCCGAGCATTGGCAATGAGCGGGATGATCCTGTTTTCGACAGCATCGATCGCGCTGTTCAGTTCCTCGGGAGCAAGTGCCGAGAGGCTGGGATCGGAGGTCAGGGCCTGAATGAGCAGCTTTTCGGCTTCGTCAGGTCCGATAACCTCGCCAGTCCGGATTTCTGATGCGAGATAAAAGAGCTTGTCGACGGGAACGAGGCCATCGATCGACCAGCGTTCGACCGCGACTGCGTATCGCCCCTGCTTCAGACCGCCGGCTTCCTGTCGGGAAATCTTAAGCGATGTCACAGGCCGAATGGCGAGACCGGCGAGGCGGCGTTGGCGGATCTCGGATGCAAACCGTGCCAACGGGTGTGTCATGGGTACGGTATCGATCGCGCGAAAGCGGCCCGGGTCTGGATTGCTGCCGAATACGACACGGACACCAGATCCAGCATCTCTTCTGAAGCGCGTCGGGTAACGCTTGGCCGAACTGTCCAGAAACCGTGCGAATTCTGCCTGTGCGCGCGAGGACAGACGCGCTTCATAGATTTCCACCGATGCGCCCGGCACTCGATCAAATCTGGTGTCGGGGAAATTCTCCACGAGCGTGCTGACGATGTAGTCCCGAAGGTCGCTGCTCGAGAGCATTTTGTGAGGTGCGTTGGCCTCCTTGATGCGGTTGAGGATGTTTTCTCCGTGGGCGATGAGCCCAGGCGCCTCACGCTCCAGTTGATCCGCCTGCTGCTTGCGGGCTTCGGCCGCTTGGGTCGCGCGGTCGATCTCTGCTGCTCGCTCAGCGAGACTCAGCGTGGGGTCAGACAGGATGATGTCGAGATCCTTGACGATCTCGCCCAGAATCGGCTCGAAATCGCCTAGGGCGTATCGAATAATGTCGAGGCGCTGATAGAGGCGATCATAGACGATCTCCTCGATGGTATTGCTGGCAATAAGATTGATGATGTCCACGGATTCGGACTGCTGACCAATACGATCGACGCGGCCGATCCGCTGTTCAACTTTCATGGGATTCCAGGGCAGATCCCAATTGAGCACGATGCGGCAGAATTGCAGGTCAAGACCTTCGCCGCCGACTTCTGAGGTCAGGAGCACGGTGCCGCGAGGCGCATCCGCGAACCGTTCAAGGGTCTGCTGGCGGTCCTCTTTGATCCCGCCGTGGAGCTCCACGACATTAATCCCCTGGGATTCCAATCGCCCCTTGAGATAGCTGATGACGCGCCTGAAGCTTGAAAAGACAATGAGCTTCTGGTCGCCATCTGCAGACTTGAGGTCTTTGATCGCAGCGCTCAGCCTCTCGAACTTGGTATCGTTCCGTTCCAGCTCTGCAAGGACCGTGCGGTCATTGCAGATCTCGCCAAGAGCACTGACAAGCGGACCTGGAACCGATTTCGGCGCGTCGTCGTCCTCTTCATCCAGCGAAAGATTGCCGGTCTTCTCTCCCCAATGGCGATAAGCCGACGCTAGGCTGGACGCCAGAAGACGCTGTGTCTGAGCCAGCAGGAACCGTTCATTGAGATCCCGGTCGTAGGCGTAACGCTCGATCGCATGCGTAATTCGATCATAGAATTTGCGTTCGTCCGCTGACATTTCCCAAGGAATGGTCTTGGGCCGCCGCTCGACCTTGAACTCAGCCACATCCCGGCGTCGTGTTCGGTTCACAATCGAACCAAGCAGGGACATCTCCTCTAGCCGGGCGGCCAAACGCACCCTGGTTTCAGGGGTATCTTCTACGCCAGACTTCAGTTCAGCGCGAAGCCGCTTGAGACGCCCCCCGGTTTTGAGAATCCGCCCAGGCGGCAGCTCATCTATCAATTTTGCCACTGAGGCGATGGGGACACCCGGATTTCGGGCTGCTTCGCAGGCAGCGACCAGAGGCGCGTTTTCATCCTGCAGGATTGCAAACTGCCATTCGTTTTCAAACGTGTCCGGATCAAGCAGTTTCAGCAGCACCCGCAGGTCGTTCGAGCGCAGGTTAATGGGGGTGGCGGATAGCAAAAGGCTATAGTCTGCAGCCTCGGTGACCAGCTGTCCGAGTTTATGATTGGCGGTATCGGCATTGCGCATGTGGTGGGCTTCATCGAAGATCACCAGGTCGAACAGCTCATCATCTCGTTCATCGGCCAGGTAGCGAGCCAGTTGCCCCCTCGCGGACTGGTCAGGCTCCACATCGTCATTCCATTTCGCTGGAGGCCGCAGCGACGAAAGTGATGCGATTGCGGCGAAGCCCTGCTTGCGCTCGGCATCATCGCGCAGCAGATCCATCAGCTCCGCCGCATTGCACGCCTTGGCTTCCACGTTGAACTTTGAGCGCAGCTCAGCCCGCCATTTTTCCACGAGGGGCTTGGGACAGACCACCAGCAGCCGCCGAGTGTCGAAACGGGCAACCAGTTCAGTCCAGATCAGTCCTGCTTCAATGGTCTTACCCAGACCGACTTCGTCCGCAATCAAAAGCCCTCGCGCCGGAGCGTTGAGCAGCTTCAACAGGGGTTTGAACTGATAGGCATGAAACTGGGTGTTGGTGGCACCCATAGCGTAGATCATGTCTGCCAGCTTGCCGGTCATTCTTAGGTGATTGATCGTACGCCGCAGATCAATCGGTGAGGAAAGCTTGCCATTGCGAAGGTCCTCGAGCGCGTCGACTTCTGCCTCCACGCGTTCCAGCTGGCCGGCTGGGCGGCGGGCGCGACCAGTGGGAAATTCCACCTCTATCATGAGGCGACCCGTCATTTCTTGAGGGGGCGTGTCCGTAACGACCCCCACTGCGGAAGGATCGCGCTTAAGGCGCACTCGTTCACCAGGCTTGAAGTTCATCGGTTCAAGCGCCCCCCGTTCCCCTATCAACCGCGCAGATACGAATCAGTTAATTGACCCGCACAGAAAGTTGACCCTTAGATCGTCTAACTGGGAAGACCGTTGGCAGCAACTGGCTTGTTTACGGCCCTTACGCTGGAGATCGGTTCAGCATGGCGACGGCTTCATTTCGACATTGCCAGCCTAGATGCTGATAGTCCTGAACGCCTGATCACGAATATCCTGCCGTGCGACATCCGATGTGACGGCGGGACTGGAAGGGAACGGCTCAGCCAGTTTGGCAGATTTCAGCCCTTGCTTCGGCCTCATTCAGATAGCCGCGCAAGCGCTCTTCGGTCCGCCGACGTGGCCGCCTGCCAGATTTCAGATCGGCTACCAGCCTTGGGTCTCCAACTGCCATCCGACCGAAGGTGCTTGGCGACGTCCGGGTTTGCGCCAGATATGCCTCGATATGCTCCAGTAGCTCCATCGCCCTCGACTCGCTTTAAGCTTGCGTTCTTGTTATGTTCTTACTAGGAAGGCTTCCTAGAGTCTAGGATCGATTTTCCTAGGCGCCCGCGATAGGACTGGCAGTCATGGACGACGCACGGAGAGCCCTGGACGAACTGATCCAGCAACGAGGGGTGAATTACTCCTCGGTTTCGCGCCTGTTGGGGCGCAATGCCGCTTACATCCAGCAGTATATTCGGCGCGGCAGCCCGAGGCAGCTGGACGAGCAGGACCGCTCGGTTCTGGCGCGATTTTTCGGGGTCGATGAGAAGGTTCTTGGAGCACCTGCCCGCCGCTCAGGCCCGGTCGTCGAACTGGTCCATGTGCCTTTGCTCAATGTCGAGGCATCGGCCGGCCATGGCGCTCTGGCCGAAATGGAAGCCAAATCCGCTCAGTTCGGCTTCGACGAGAAGTGGCTGCGCCGACTGACCGCGAGCAAGGCATCGAGCCTCTCGATTATCGCGGTCCATGGGGACTCCATGGAGCCAACCCTCCACGATGGCGACGAGGTTATGGTCGATCTCGGGGATGGCCAGTCGCGGCTGAGAGACGGGATCTATGTCCTGCGGATGGACGACATGTTGAGCGTAAAGCGCATTGCCCTCGAACCACAGGGCAAGCGCGCGTCGGTTCTGAGCGACAACCCGGCCTATCCAAGCTGGCGCGGCCTCGAGAAACGCACGCTCAACATCGTCGGACGGGTTCTCTGGTTCGGACGGGCGCTCTAAGGTGGTTCTCTGATGCTTGCCCTCCTTGCCGCTTCGATCGTCGCTTCCGGACAGACCTTTACCTGCACACCGACTCATGTCTGGGATGGTGACGGTCCGGTCTGGTGTGCGGAAGGCCCTCACCTGCGGATCGCCGGCATCGCGGCCCGGGAAATGGACGGCACCTGCCGCACCAATCAGCCCTGCCCAAATGCCACGGCAATTGAGGCGCGCGACGCCCTTGTACATCTGATGGGCGGCGCGAAGGGAACAATTTCGACCGGTCATGTGGTGGTCAGAGGTCCGCGGCTGACATGCCGCTCCGAGGGGTCCGCAGGCGGAAACAGGACCGCTGCCTGGTGCCGTCTGCCGTCAGGTGCCGATCTGTCATGCGCCATGATCAAGACCGGCACTGTCCTGCGCTGGGATCGCTACTGGAAAGGCCCAGCTTGCCGGTGAGCAGCACCACGCATCTGACCGGCATCGTCGAATGGGCGGCCAACGGACCAGTGCTGCGAACTGACGGTGGCGGGACTTGGGAACTCGACAACACCCGCCAGGTACGGAAATTCATCGGCTCTCGTGTCGAAGTGGTCGGGGAGCGTTCGGGGTTCAACGGATTTGCTTGCGACCAGATATGGCCTGTCGGACAACCTCGACCGACTGCCTTCAAACTACGCCTCGAATTCCTCCTTGCCGTAGCCTTCGTCGCCTACGGTCTCTACGCGGCGGTTGGCGGTGTCGTCGGCCTGCTGGGCTGATGCTGAGCGACTGGGAGCTTTGGGCCTGCGCCCACCATGTCCTGCAAACTCATGGCGCCAAGGCTCCCTTGCACGTCGCCGAGCAGATTGGGGCGCTCGCACTTGCTGGCGACGAGGCAGGCATTCGGACATGGCAGGCTATCGCCGAGCGGATTGTTCAGCTGAGCTCCAACGCCCCGGACCGGCCACTCCAGTAAACCTCCTCGACAAGGCCAATCAGTTCATCCGATCGGCGACAGATCGCCCGGAAACAGACACGATTGCGCGACCTGGCCGCCCTGGCTGTCGCCTTCGATGGTGAAGCCGCGCATGCGTTCGACCAGATGACGAGCAAGATCGACCCTGGCGCTGCGCTGGGCGCGCGGATCATCGGCATTGAGACGGACGAGCGTGTGCTCCGGCGCAACGGCCAGCGCGACTTCGAGATGAGTAAGCAGGATATCATCGGAGATTCGGGGCATGGGTCAATGAGAACAAATAAAGAACTTCGCGTCAACCGGCCATGTGCGGACGCATGGGGACAGCGGGACGCTAGATGCCGATCTCGAATGGCTTGGTGATCGACCGGACAAGCTCTGGCGGCTTGCGTTCCGGTGCAGGCGCCACACGATCTTTGGCCTGCCCTTTGGCTGCCGCATCGCGGAGGAGATCGACCGTTTCAAGCGCTGAACGCTTCATGCCGGCATTGCGCTCGACCGCTGCCTCAAGCTTGCCAGCATTATCGACATAAAGCGTGAGACCATCGCGCAGCCGTGTAACTGTCACCAGGAACGTCTGCTGGTTGGCCAGATTACGCTCGCGACTGTCCATGACAGCAATGCCGCGATCGGAGGTCAGCCCCTGCGCCATATGGGCATTCAGCGCATAGGCAAGATCGAGACGTCGCAGCATCGGGTCGCCCTGCTCGAGCCTGTGCTCTGCGCCCAAGGATGTCTTCACCACGACAGCCCCTTTGTCGACTGCGACAATCCGGGCCTGGTCGGCATTGAGCAGGCCCCGCTGGTGATCGGTCTCGGTCCACCGGATCCTGTCGCCGGTATAAATGTCGAGGGCGCGGACTTCGAACAGACGCAGCGGATCCTGCTCACCTTGCGGCCTGATCTGACCGGGACGAAACTCGAACTGGCGGCCACGCGCGTTCTCCAGCGTGACCCGCTCGCGCGCCACATCGGTTCCGACCACCCGGTATTCACCTGCTGCAAGGCCTTGGCTGCGCTGACGCCGCGCCACATCGACCACCATGCCGGGGGCATAGGTGCTCGCATAGCGCAGCTCCTCGCGGGTTACATTGACGCGCGACAGGGTTTGGAGCCGCATGTTTTCAGGACCAAGCTCTCCGCTCGCCTTCAGGCCGGTCTGCACCGCATCGTTCACGGCACTGCGCAAGTTTCGGCCTGAGGCATAGATTGCGGTTGCTTCGCGCTCGGCGGTCGAAAGCGACAGCCAGGCGGCGGCCGCTTCGACAGCAACGTCATTTCCCACCTCGATCACCTGGGGTGCCAAATGGCGCATGGCGTCTTCGATGCGCCCTTCTTGCGCTGCCTGCTGTGCAGCTCGAAGGCCCTCTGTCCGTGCGCGGAGATTGGTGCTCATGATGGCCGTCTCAATCCCGGCTTGCTGCATCACATCGAATGGCTTTCCAGCATCGACGGCACCCAACTGCTTGCGGTCGCCAATGCTGGCAAAGCGGCCGAGTTCGAGAAGGTTTGCCAGCCGCACAAGCTTCTCCTTGTCGGCATTGCCGACCATTGATGCCTCATCGAGCAGCACGACACTGCCGCGCATGTCGGCCCGCGCCTCGGCGAGACGGTCCGCATCGGCCCCTTCAAGGAGATCGCGGTGCCGGGCGAGAAACCGCGACACCGTCATCGATGGAATGCCTGTATCGCGCTCGAGCATCTGGACCAACGTGTTCTGCACCGCGAGCCCGAGCACGGCCCTTCCCTCCTCGCGCAGGATATCGGCGACGGGTTTGAGGACCGTGCTCTTGCCTGCGCCCGCGACGCCTTGGATCGCGACGATCCGATTGTTCGAGCCAAGTAGCAGACGCCCTGCCCCTTCCTGTCCAGCGTTTAAGGTTAGGCCATATTTGATCTGGGACAGGGCCTGCAGACGGGACCCAGCAAGGTCGGGAGAAACAATCGCCGGCGCAGCGCCGCGCCCGTCTTCGACCCCAGCAATGATGCGCTGTTCGAGGCTGATAGCATCGCGTGTCGTCAGCAGTTCCCGGTCGGCGCCCCTGCCCTTCTCCAGATGTCCCTGTCGGAGTAGCTGGTCGACGCGCTGCTCGATGTCAGCGAGCGAGGTTGGGAGCGCAAAGCCAAGCGCCGCGCGGTAGATCTCGGCCCGGGTGAAAGCTGCCTCCCGCTCGCCCAGATGCCGCACAGCCGAGGCGACTGCATGAATTGCGGCGACCTGCTCGACACTGCGGTTGGTCAGCCTTGAGGGTATCAGCGGGTCACCTTCCCGTAGACCAAGCCGCTCGGCCAAGGAGGTTGCAAGGGCCTGAGCATTGCGGACTATCGCGCGCATCGTGGGCCCAACGCCAGTCACATTGCCAAGGTCCTGCGCGCTGCGGGCATTGGCCCTTGCAATGACCATGGCGGGATCAAAGCCCAGCCTTGTGGACGTATCCCGCCACTGCTGCCGCAGCGCATCGCGATCCTCGATCCGCGCCTTGTCCGCCCGGGTCATTAGGTTTGCTGCGCTGCGAGCGGCGAGCCCCCTCCCTTCCATCGTTGCCAGGCGGTCGAGAATCTCCGCCCGCCGCGAACTGAACGCATCGCGCACGTCTTTGGGCACACCGACGGCCTCGAAATTGCCGTGCTTGCCGAACTCCCCGACCTCGTAACCGAGCTTCTCGACGCTCAGCCGAAACCGCGCCATCGTCATGGCATTGAGCAAAGTATTGTGCTGCCAGAGCTTATCATTGCGCAGCGCCCGCCATTTGCCATCGGCTCCTCTCGTCACATTGGCAATGACGGCATGGAAGTGGGCGTTGGGCTCCTGGTTGCGATTGGTGTCGTGCTGGAACAGCGCGATCGCAAGGTTGCCGGTCTGGACAACACGCTCTCTGCCCCGAACCTCCATCCGGGTCTCGGCAAGGTTCTTTTCGGCCCAGCGCAGTGTTTCCCGGACGGCCGACGCGTAGGCATCGAGGATCCGTTTGTCGCCGCCCACCAGAGCAAGGACCGACCAGCTCTTCGGCATCGAAAAGGTGAGATCGGTCCCCGCCCGGTGCGCCCGGTTGTCACTGCCGACGCGGCTACCATCGGGCAGCAGTCCTTTAAGGACCGCCTCGAACTGCCGCGCGTCGACGGTCCCCTCGAGCCCGAGCGCGGCAGCGCCCTTGCCCATCCATTCACCCGAGCGATCGGCATCAGCCCGCGTGTAGTAATTGTCGGCAGCGAAGTAGTTGGCCGCGCCGCCGGCTGTGCGGACATTGGCTACCGACAGCATCGATCGGTCCGCCATCCCGAGGCAGTCAGCGCCATGCTCACATCTCCATGTCGCCAAGATCGGGACCAGTGATCGGCGGGGGCTCGTGCTCCCGCAGACCATCCTCGATCATCAGCTTGCGCGCGGCGGCATCGCTGGAGCCTTGGCTCTTCGGGTTGTCCGGCTTGCCCTCTTGCAGCGCCTTCGTGTCGGGCGTGCCGGGCCGGGCAGCGCTCTTTGCAGCAGCCGTCTGATCCCGCCCCGTTGCGGCTTCGCCTGTCGGGAGAAGTGGGCGGGCGGAAGGTCCAGTCTTTCGCGGCGGAGCATCGGTTCTGGTATTCGATCGCTCCTTCCTGGCCTTGCCCGCCTTCTCCTGCCCGGAACGAGCTGCCGGTTCCCGCTCTTTGGTTCGCTTGCCGGGTGGGTGTTCCACTGCTCGACCAAGATCCTTGGCAGGCGCGTCAGGCTCCTGTCTCGGCGCGGCTTTCGGTCCCTGATCCAGGGCCAGTTCTCCCTGCTTCGGGACGACCGGCTTGCCCGCTCCGTCATCGTTAGACGAGGGATGCTCGCTGCCTGTTGGCGCTGCCTTCTGCTCGGCCTGCTCCGCCGCCGGATGGGGCACCGTGACCCTTGCCTTCGGGCTTTCCTTGACCCTGGCGATGAAGGTCTCCGCCCGCTTGGGTCGGTCGACGGGCTTCAGCTTGATCGGTGCGGCGGGAAAGCCGTCGGGGAACTTGATGTACCCTGACAGGCGCGGCAGGTTCATCAGCTGGTCAGGCAGCAGGAGCGGCTCGATATGCTTGCGCGGGGTCAGGCTGACCGCATCGCGGGCATTGTTGTAGCCGTAAGTGTAGCCCTCTTCCATGTCCCTGACCTGGCGATGGCCGATGAAGTCGGAGCACCAGGTGGCCGTTTCGCGGTCAGCGGTTCCAAGGATCAGTTTGGTCCGGGCAAGCGATGCCAGCGTCATCGCCATGTTCTCGCCGTAGACCTCCTTGAGCTTGGCATAAGCGTGAAGGCCAAGGACAATGGCGCCGCCGAAATTGCGCGCCGTCTGCAAGCCTTTCTCGAGGGCTGGCAGGCGGTGCAACGCGCCGAGCTCATCGACGAAGAACCAGCACTTGAGATCGCGGGTGCGGGGCATCGTCATCAGCGTGTTCATGGCCGTGTCGAGCCAGAGCGTAAGCAACTGCGCGCAGACGCTCATGTCGACATAGCGGGCCGAAATGAACAGGATCGAGCCTTCGCTTTGGGCGCTATCGGCCCCGTCCTCGATCCACTGGCGGACCGAGAAACGAGGTCCGGCAGTCGGCAGCAGCTTGAGCGCCTTTGCGTTGACGTTGAAAACGGCCCGGATCGATTCCGCCATACGGGCGGCTTCCGGCGCGGTCAGCGGATCGGCGATCGTACCGCGCATCATGGCATGCACGCGCGACAGGTCCGCGGTCATCAGCTCACGGGCCAGGGCGTCGTTGGTCGCCCTGCCCTCGGCCACGAGTTTGAGGCAGAATTCGACGAATAGCGCGCGGGCAGCAATCACCCAGAACTGGGCTTCTCCGCCCCCGTCATGGGGGACGAGGGCGTCCGCTGCGGCCCAGAATTCACCTTCGGAACGGCATTCTTCAAACAGGCTCCACTGGGGGCAGCGCGCATCGAGCGGGTTGAGGATGATGTCGCAATGGGCCGCATGGAAGTGCTCGATAAAGGCCCCGGTCAGATCGAAGACGACGCAGCGCTGCCCCTTGGCTCTGGCTTCCGCAATCATGTCGGAGATCGCCACGGTCTTGCCCATACCGGTGGTGCCAATGAGCATTGCGTGGCTTTGTTCGAGCCGCCACGGATAGGTGACCGTGGCGATATGCGATGGCCGATAGGGAAAGACCCCGGCGATCTCTCGCGGCAGGCTGAGCCGCCATTTCCAGCCCAGCGCGGCATCGAGCTCACGGGTGCGCTCGCGCCGGTTGTGCGCGGTCAGTTCATCGACGAGCTCGGGGAGCGTGACGAGCATCGCGCCGCGCTCGTGTTTGCGCTCCTTGGAGCGACCGCCGAACCGCTCGGCGAACCAGTAGAAGACGGCAAAGGCTGGGACCAAGAGGAAGCCGGACCGCCACAAGGCACTGGTCAGAAGCGCAGTCAGCTTCTGCCACGCATGGACCACCGGCGGATAGCTTTCGAGCTGGGCAATCGGAAACTGGATGGTCGAGCCAAAGGCAGTTTCCAGGGTGATCCGCTTGGCGGGATCGAACTCCATGAAGCCGTAGATGGCAGCATAGATCCGCATCCAGACGAGGTAGACTTCATGGTCGGTGAGGCCTGCCGAAATGGTCCACCAGGAGGTCCATGAGATCACGAGCGCGGCGACAATCAATGGGCCCTTGAGACCCGCCGCGAACATGAAGCTGAAGTGTCCAAGCAGCTGGCTGCCACGCGTGAAGTTGACGAGATTACGCTTCATCGGAGCCTCCCTCGCCAGCGGCTGTGGAAAGACCGAGTTCCTTACATTTGCGCACGTAAGCCTGGTGAGCCCGACCGCGCAGCGCGTGGTCGGGGTGCCCTGCCAGCAGCGCATCAACCCCGACCATGAGGAACACCGAGCGGCGGGAAATTCGCTCAATGGAAGCGTCGAGCCGCGAGGCAAGCTCGTCCTCGGTGCAGGCATTGGCGAGCAAGGCGCGAACCCACTCGCTCATGCTGATCCCTTTGGCCTTGGCAGCCTTGCGGATCATCGAGCTGAGCTCGCTCGAGATGTAAACCTGGAGACAGATTGGCCGTGTCATGCACGGACTCCTTGTGGTCAGGAGCCCGGTTCACACTGCGAAAGGCGAGGTAGAAGCTAAGTCAGATTCAAGAACATGTCAAGAACATATAGGACTGCCGAATTCCGCCATTCTCGGCCTCGCTTTGGTCAAATCCACGTAACTCCCCTCGCCCCCGTCACTTTTGACGGAGAAGCTGCCATTTCGCAGATTTCGATCCATGCATCTGGAATTTCGTGTTTTTCTGCCAGTTGATCCAGCGATTTGTCGCGTACGGTGTGCCCAAATGTCCCCAACTGCGAGGACAGGAACCAGCTATTGATCCTGTAGCGGATGATGCGATTTGCGAGCCCCGTTCCCAGGGTCCTCGGCAGGTAGCCGAGCTGCGGATCGCGATAGGCACAGACGGGATTGACGCCTATGTTGCAGCCAATATTCCAGGCAGAAAGGAGGCGCCGCATGGGCCAGGTCACACTGAGTGCGACACCGAAGGGCAACGGCTTCCAGGCGACAGTGACTTACCCGAACGGGGTGTCGATCAGTTCTTCCGAGGCTTTCCCGACACAGGCAGAAGCTATTGAGGCCGCGGCGTTGAAGGTTCTGGGTATGCCGGAACGGCTCGCCGATCTCGACCGTCCTGATACCGTCGACTGACGCTGTCGACCTGCCTTCCCGTATCGGCCGAGGGTTGCCGAAACGGTCTACGAGCAAAAAGAAAGGAGGAAGCCCTGACGGACCTCCTCCCAAACCGGCGAGTCAGAATTCATCGCTGAGACGGCCCGGCACAGTATCGATGACACGGTCCAGCATGGCCTTGGGCAAGGCGCCGTAGTCGCCTTCATCGACCGCGATATAGCCTGCCTCGTCATCGGTCAGGACGTACTGTGTGAAGTAGCTGTGAAGGGACCGGGCATGGGCCTGATCCAGGGCAGCAACGAAGGCTGCCTGATCGGCGGCGGGACCAGCAGCGGCAATGTTCAGTGAAGCGTACATGATCTTTCCTCCTGATGTTCGATGCGTCGCATCAGGAGCTGCGAAGGATGTGGGTGACGGGCTGGGTCAGGGACCGCGATAGCGGCCGCGAAGCGGCGATGGGGGCAACGATTTTTGCCGGGCTTGCCCGGTAAAAATGGTGGGGCCCCGTCGTCCTTGACGCAGCCCCAAAGCCCGCATCACACTTGGTCTTTCTGCGAGAGAGACCTCTCCCACGCCTGCGCAGAAGCGCAACGCCTGCCCCACAAACCATTTTCCTACATGCTCCCGCAGTGCCAAGATCGGCAGCGGAGGGGACCAACGGCCAGCAAGAAGGAAGCACTATGGCCAGGTCCAAACCCACTGCCCGCGATGCGCTGAAGAAGCTGCGTGAACAGCGTGCCCAACTTGAGAACGAGGAGGCGCGTCTTCGCGAAGAAGCAGCGACCGAACTCGGAAAGCTGCTGATCGAGTGCGGCGCGGAGACGATCGATCCGGCGCAGTTGCGCCAGATCGTTCGCGCATCGATGGCGCTCGGGATCGAGGAAACGCTGAAGCGGATTGCTCCCGCGTAAAGCCCATCCGGCGGCGGCAAAGGGTTCGATGCCCTGCGCCGCCGCATCGCCGGCGTACAAAAAGAAAAGGCCCCGATGGCGTCTGCCACCGGGGCCTTGTCGTGAGGCAAGGACATTCAGTCCTCATCGATATCGGGAGCACCTTCGTTGCTGCCGGAGCGGCCCTTGGTGAGGAAGTCGACCTTGTCGGCGATGATCTCGCAGCCGTAGCGCTTGGTGCCGCTCTGATCTTCCCACTGGGTGTAGTGGATGCGCCCTTCGACCGTCACGAGCTGGCCCTTGGTGCAGTACTTGGCGACATTCTGGCCGAGGCCGTTGAAGCAGGTGATCCGGTGGAATTCGCTGTCCTTGGCGGTGTAGCCGTTTTCGTCCTTGTAGGTCTTGCCATCCTTGCGGGCGGGACGGTCGGTCACGACCGAGATCGATGTGATGCTGGTTCCACCCTGGGTGGTGCGGGTCTCGGGGTCGCGAGCGATGCGGCCAACGAGGATAACGAGATTGGTCATGGGCTTTCTCCTGATCGAGCATTCCGGGTCCATCCCGGCTGCAAAACCCGAGCAGAAGCGCCCCGCGGCGAAGCGCACCGAAGGGAAACCCGGAACTGGTTCGGGTGGTGCGGGCAGTCGGGCACGCAGCATCGCGCCGAAAAGTGGGAACCGGTTTTCGGCACCAGCGATGCGCAAAATCGTGCCCGGCAACTCGGTCGGACCTGATCCGGGTTGCGCGTCTCGACGAGGGGTGATTCAGGGACAGGTTTGCATCGAAGCCGGGTGGAGCTGGATGCCTTGAACAGGTTTGCCCTGACTCGTTTCCCTCCGGTCTTGGCAGGATCATCCACCCCGCCCCTTCACCGGAGACCCCCCTCTTAGATCACGGTACCGACCGCTTCAGCAGGTGGCACGCTCCTGGGCGCAACTGCTTCACCGCGGCCAGGCATGTCGATCGTCACCCCTTCAGCGCCGTCCAAAGGGTTGCCGCGAAGCATCCAGGCCTGCGGCGTGATCAAGCGCGCCCAATCGGCAAAGGAGGGGATCGAGCCCAAGTCTTCGCGCACGTGCTGTTCGCCGACCAGACGCACCGGAACGACCCGGCCATCGGCATTGACGAGGGTCTCGCCGAAGAGTGTTTCGAGCATGAATATCCCCTCGGCATGGTGCCGCAGCGCGCGGTGTCGTGGGTCTGCCAGGATTGCCTTGGACTGGTCGAACCACTGGTGCAGCGGGAGATAGTCATCGACCGTGCCGCCCCATTTCCGGACCGACGAGAGAGCGTGGTAATAGCAGTGGGCCATGCTCAATCTCCTAGAGCTCGGTCGAATGATCATCGGTGGCGATGAAGCGCAGACTGCAGTCGAGCACGAAAGTCGCCTCAGCCACATCAATCACCAGTTCGCCGCAGGCACCGTCGTTGATCTCCCAGCCAGGATGGTGACGTTCGAGCGACAGGTAGGTCAGCTGTTCGAGTGCCTGCCCGAGTGATTGCGGCTCTCTGGAACCGGTACGATCAACGCTGTCTGCTTCGCCTTCCAAGAGGGTCACATCCGGGCACGGGATCCCCGCGCCGGCTGCATCGAGGCATGCACATTCTTCGACGGCACCGCTGTCGCCGCAGCCGTCAAAGCGGATCTCGACACGGGCGATGCCGGCATCCTGCAAGCGCGGAAGAATGGCGACCTTGAGCTGCTGAATCTCTTCAGCAACCTGCATCTGCCGCTCGGCCTGGCGAACGGCAAAGTCGGCCATCACGGCCTCGATATCGATCATGGAATACCTCCTGTAGAAAGGAGCCATCGACCATTCGCTGGCTCCAAACCACAGGCGCGCGCCTTTCCTCTGACGGACGACGCCAGCGCCGACCCGGCGCTGGCGCGAGGACTGGCATGACCTCAGTCAGTGGCTACCGAAGTGCTCTTCGGATTGGTGCCGAGCGGCCCGCGCCGATCGACCACGGTGATCCGCCGAGCCTTGGCCTCGATGACCAGACGTTCGAGCACGCCATTGCCCGGAAAGGCGATGACATAGCGCGGATCGAGGGAAAGCATCCGCTCGTTGCGCTTGAAGCCGGCACGGGCGCCCAGGCGCATGTCGAGCGAGAACGTGACCTGCGGGATGCCGCGGCGTTCAGCCCAGCTCGATGCCAGGCGGTCGACGCCCTTGGTGTCGCCGCCATGGATGAGCACCATGTCAGGCACGCGGTCGCGGACCTTGTCGAGCGTGGCCCAGACATTGTTGCCGAAGATCAGTGCATCGTCTTCGGTGGCATGACGGGTGCGCCCGCCTGCGAAGACGACCGGGGTTCCTTCGGGCACCGCCGCACGGCGCTTGGCCTCGGCACGTGCGCGCAGGAAGTCGCGACCTTCGACGAGCGCAGAAGTCATCATGGCGCTGTGATTGAAGCGCGAACTGGAGACCGGCTTCCAGGAGGAACCGAACTCATTGAGGTACAGGGCTGCTGCGACTTCGCGCATCTCTTCGAGCGCCAGCATCGCGCTTTCGGCGCACTGCGCTCGCTCGACCTGGGTCTCAAGGTCATGGGTGTGGACCTCGGATCCGTCGGCCGTAGCAATCAGCGCGCGCACCTCGTCGGTCGCCCGGTCAAGGGCAGTTGATTTGCGTTCCGCCGAGCGGTGGAAGATGTTGACGAAGGCCCAGCCAAGATCCTCGGCGTCGGCTTCAAGAGCGGTCCCGGACACCATGGCGAAAAGATCGGACCAGACCGCTTCGAGGGTTTGGACAACCGCTTCCCGGACCGGGAAATCGCTTGTCGATACGGGAGCGGGTCCAATTGAGAAGCCGGCGAGATCGAGCCCGGCGAGTTGGTCGGCAAATGACGTGTGCATGGGGAAGTCCTCCTGACTGGTGTGAGGCCGACGCACCCGTTCATGGCTGCGCCAGCGAGAGCCCGTCAGGGCCAGCTTCAGGCAGGATTTGCGCACCCGTAAGGGGGAACCCGGCTTGGCGGGCTGACGCGGGCAGGCCTTGAGCCCGAAGGGCCAAGGCCAACACGGGCCCGCCCAAGCCGGGTTGCGCAAGACTGGCGGCTGGCCCAGGGCCTCTCTCGCATGGCGACAGACCATGGGCGGTCGGAACAGATCCATTGGCAGGGGCACGCCCTATGCCTCATCCAAGCCCCGCCCCGCTCGGCTCAAGCCGCTCGCTTGGCGTAGACACCCTCTCCGTTCGACATATGCCCGAGACAGTCATAGTCGCCGAACACGGCATCGAAGCGGGCTGCGATCTGGGACAGCCAGCGCTGTGCCCGCGGTGAGCGGGCCGTGCGCCAATCAGCGTCCCAGTAGGCGCCGTCATCGCGTTCGACGATCCAGACGGCCACCAGCCCGCCGTAGACCGATACGCCGAAATCTGCGTAGGCATTGCGCATGAGGATCCGGTCTTCTCGGCCGCGCCATCCGTCATGCGGGATCAGCGACGGGAAGGCTTGGGCGGCCCGCTCGCGCAAATCCTCGCGCAGCCATTCGTACTCGAATTCCCAGTCGTCCTTGGCTTCGACCTCAAGCACTGTGAAGGCGACGATTGCGCCGCTGGGATAGCTCACTGATCGGCCCATGGCATCCTCCCTCAGGCCGCAAGCGCCGCGTCGTCTGACACGTCGTCAAACTGTTCGGGCATGATCCTTCCGGCAAGCTTCAGCAGCAGGGTCGACGCCTCCTCAGCCTTGGCCGCAGCGGTCAGGATGGCGCGATCGTCATCCTTCAGAAGCTTGAGCCAATGATCGATATAGCTCGCGTGGCTGTCGAGATGTGTGACGGGCAGGCCCAGCTCGGCGCCGAGCATGGCGCTCGATAGCTCGGCGACATATCCTGACAGTCCAGCCCTAAATTGCACCTTCGTGATTTTCATCGAGGTGCTGGTCATGCTGCCAACTCCTCGTGCTGGGGCTGCTGCGCCCACATCCAGTCGGCGGCTTGTTGGGCTTTACTGGCTGCCGTGAAGATGGCCCGGGGATCATCCTTGAGCACCTTGAGCCATGAAGAGATGTAAGCAGCATGATCCGGGCGCGGATGATGGGCGATCCCGAGGTCTGCCAGGATCAGCCCACTGAGAATTTCCACGCAGCATTCGTCGGCCGCATAGGAAGCAGAACCGAAGCGGCCGGAAAGGTCGCGATCAAGACGATGCTTTGCCCCTGTGGCATGGCCATGTTCATGCAACCAGACGCCGTAGAATGCGGCTGCGTCGCGGAAACACTCGAAGGTGGGCATATGAACCGTGTCCGTCGAGGGACGATAGAATGCCTCCGAACCGCCGAAAATGGTCTGGATGCCAAGGTTGGCGATGAACGCCTCGGCATGGGCGTGGCGATCGGCCTCTGGCAATGTCACGACCGGGGGCGGCGCAAACCCATCGACCTGAGCGACGTTGAAAACCGAAAAGGCTCGAGCGAACATCTTTTTGCGGCCGCCTTCGTCGTCCTCAAGCGCATCGCCACCGCCGGACTCGACCTGCTTCCAGAAGACAACGGTCGTCGCCCGCTCGCCCTTGCGGACCTGAGCGCCGGCCGCTGCCCACTGCCGATAGGTGCCCCACAAGCCATCGGCATAGCCACCGTTCATGGCCGCAACCCAGAGCGCGACCGTGTTGATGCCACGGTACCTTTTGCCCGAGCCCAGGTTGGACGGGCGCGCAATGCTGGTGCCGTTGTGGTGCCAGGGAGCGCGCCAATCTCCCGGACCATGTTCGATCGCGGCGATGATCTCCTCGGTTATGCGGGTGTAGACGTCGGCGCGCGCGGCCGATGCGGAAGAGCGGAACATGGCGGATCTCCATGATGGGCGAAGCGGGGCTCTCCCGCTCCTTCACTCCCTCACGTGATCCGAGCCCCCTCTTCCTCTGCCGCCGACTGCGGCGGCAACGCGCCATCGGGCGCAATCTGGGCCAGCACGGCCTCGATCCGGCGAAGATCCTGTTCAACAGCAATACGCTGCAATCCAGACAGGCGCTTCTCGCGCAGCAACGTCCGCGCCTCACCAGCGCCGCGCTCCCATGCCGGCCTGTGGCGGGCGGTGATGCAGGCGTTGGGGCAGCGGGTCGGCTCGCACAGGGCGGTGAGCGGCTGCCCGGGATCGGGGGTGGTCACACGCTTGAGGCAGAGCGCTGTCGCGGGATCGAAGAAGCAATCCGCGAGCGGACCGACATGGAAGGTGCGCGCAACGCTAGCGAGCATGACCCGCAGCCGGGACCGGTCGGCGATCATGGCGGGCAAAGGGGCCAGCCTGTCGGCCGCATCGTCGAGCGTCCGCGCGATGCGCGGTCCCGCCGGACCGCCAAGCGATGCGCCGCCCTGTCTCCGGTCGAAATAGCCCAGCAGGTCGTCGAGCTGGCCGAGCCGACGCTGCGCCTCAACCTCGGCGCGGAACCCCGATGCGCTGGTCCCGGCATAGCCCTCGAAAGCGGCAACCGAGGCGTGCTTATACTGGATCATGCCGGCGATAGTGCCGAACGGACGGTTGGCGATATGCCACGCGATGGTGCGCCGAAACTGCCGCGTCGTGATCCGCCACGGCTTGCCATCGGGTCCGGGCGGGACGACCGGCGCATCGGGGCTGCCGAAGGCGGCGTTGAGGTGGTCGCGGAAGACGTTGAGCTGACGAACTACCTCGCTCGACAGGTGCGTCTTGGTGACGGCGCTCGGGCGCAGCACCGGCCAGAGCGTATCGCTGCCACTGGCGCGCGCTGGTCTTGCCGAGAGGCGTTCGAGCACCGCGATCGCGTCTGCGACCGGCTCGATCGTCACCCAGCTCGCCGCCTCGCCCAGGGCCGACCGGCGCTTGTAGATGGTCGATCGGATGCGATGCCGCTCGATCAAACCGTCCTCGGTGCGCACGATCGAGAGACAACCGCGCCGCATCGCCTGCACCTCGCAGTCGCGCATGCCGGTTAGATAGGCGCACAATATATAGGCGGCGGCCTGGAGCATGCGTTCCTCGTGCGCGAGGGTCTTCGCGTCGAAGCGTGCGCGCCATGGTCGACCGCTCTCGGGATCGATCGAGATCGGTGTGTCCATGCCGCCCACTTCGACCCCCAGCTCGGCTGCCGCTGCCTCGATCAGCCTCGGCTCGCCGCCAGTCAGCATGAGATGCGCACGCGGTTCCGCCCGCACATCGATCCCGGCATGAAGATGAAGAAGGTGGGCGTTGATCGGCGGGGTCACGGTGCCAGTGTTGGGATCGACGCGCACCTTGCCGTTGTGAGCGGTGCCCCAGATCGGCAAGCCGCGCCCCTCGCGGCGGCGGCGATCGAAAAAGGCCGTGAGCCGGGTGCGGCGACGTTGCTGGCGATCAGCCTCCGAGAAGCTGGAATCGGCGACGACAAGACGATCACGCCGCGCTTCGAGCCGGTCAAGCTCGCGGCGGGCTGCGAGAATATCGTGTGCGAAGACGGTGACGTAGCGCAATGACCAGGCGAGCAGCGCGGCGATGACGTCTTCCGGAAACCGCGGGGTGCGGTTCTCACGTACGTGCCGATAGCCTGCGACGCGCGCGGGCGTTCGCCCGGCCCAGGGCTCGAAAGCGATGCCACAGTCAGGCAGGTGCTCGCGCAAATGATAGAGATCGGTGATCACCTCAAGGAGCTGGCCGACGATGATGGGTCGCCGGGCAGGATCGTCGCGAAGATGGCGGGCATAAGCATCGACCAACGCCTGATCGATGCGGGCAAGGTCGAGCCGTCCGAGCGTCAAGCGCACGAAGGCGAAGAACCGGCGTGCCCGGTTGAACGCCTGCCGGATGCTCGCGGGCGGCAGCTTCTGGCGGTAACCGGGAAGATCGACGTTGAGGCGCGCGTAGAGATAGGCGCGCATCGCCGCCTGCACGTCGGCGTGTTCGAGCACGTCGAAATGCACGGTGACATGGCAGCGCCGGGCGTTCTCGCGGAAGACGGCGGCACCGAGATCCCAGCTCGGGTCGCCGACGCGCGACAGCTCTTCGCGGGCATGGCCCGCCTTGAGCGGCGCGGTCGCCAGCACGGGCCGATCATCGAACGCGGGTGCGCGAACATGGGCGGGCATGGTCATGCGCGTGCCTCCGGCGGCAGATAGAGCCGCTCGTTCTCCATCTGCCGACGCGCCGCTGCGACAACGGCATCGGAGAAGGCCGGCAGGACCTGAGTGGTGATGCGGGCGTGGACGCGACCGAACTTGGCCGCCCAGTCGCTCGCCGGCAGGCTCCGTCGCTGCTCTTCGACGAACGTGAGAAAGGCGAGGATCCCGGGGAGCTTGCGCGCGGTGATGACGGCGTTGGGGCAATCGAGGCAACCCCAGAAAGGCTGCGCGCAGGGTGATCCGGCCTCGGCGAAGGGACTGCTATGGAAACCCGCGCAGGCGGCGAGCCAGACATCCTGTTCGCCGTCGAGCAACGGACCCACCGTATCCGGCGGCATCAGCGGCGCGGCCTGTTCGGGCGCTTCGCGCAGCGCCTGCTCGGCCGCGGGCGGGAGCACGGTCGGCATCGCGGCGGCGACCGCTTCGCGAAAGGCATCGGCGATGGCCGCCTCGTGCAGGGGCCGGAGCGATGGCAGATCGGCATAGTGGCGCGCCGCGACCTCGCGGGAGTGGCCGACCGCGAAGCGGGCCAAATGCCCTTCGGTCTTGGTGTACCACAACGCCTTGTGGGTCTTGCGAAGCCGGGAAAGTAGCAGATGGAGTGGCTTCTCGTCATCGTCGACGAGGCCGTGGCGGCGAGCCCAGGCGGGGAGTTGATACTTGAGGTCAATAATGCCGGCACGAAGGCCGCCGACGTTGTGATAAACCCAGAGATAATCGCCGGGCAGGTGCTCGCGGGCGGCCGCGGTGACGCCGATCAGGCGGCGGATCAGCCCACCGGGCGTTCCGCCGCCACCGTCGCGGACGCGCATGCTCTTGTGCTCGGCGCCGCGAGCGCGGCGCTTCAGATAGCGCAGCTCCACCGTGCCGGCATGGGCGTTAGTCAGACAGTCCTCGGTCAGCGTCTTCAGGCACTCGGGCTCAAGACCGGTATCGAGTGTGAGCAGCACGAGCAGCGCTGGCAGATCGCGCGCGAGCAGATGGTGCCGGCCATGCAGGTCATCGACCAGTGTGCTGATCGGCAATCCGCGCCGCAATCGCATGAAATAGAGGCTCTTCAGCGCGGGCTGGTCTGCGGCGATAAAGCCCTGCCGCGCGATGATCGCTTCGACATCGGCGCGCGCCCTGGCGATGACCGGGTCGCGCTCATCGATGCGGTCATCGGTGCCGAGACGGCGAAACATCGCGTCGATATCAACCCTTGCGGCGTCGCGCAGCGCGCGGGCGACAAACGGGCTGTAAGCATCGCGCGGGGTCGAGCGGCCCGCCGAAGTGGCCAGCGTATAGCGCAGCCGCTCATACAGGTCGGGCGCGATCCGATCGGGCCGGTCTGCCTCGATCGCGCGCAGTGTGTTGATGACCTTGCTCACCGTTATGTGCCGGTGGATCGGGCTCATCCCACGTCGTTCGAGCGCGGATGCGAAGCCATCGATATGGGCTGCGCGCAGGTCGCTGACGCCGGCCACCTTCGGCGCCTCATCGCCGAGCCAGGTAAAGAAGTGACGATAGACCTGAATATACTGCTTGATGACGCTGGCCGCACCGATCGCCCCCCCGAGCGCGGCCGACCGGCGTAGCGCACCGGCAAAGGCGATGGCGAGCGGGCGGGGATCGAGCGCGGTCATATCGACCAGGACCGTCCCGCCATGCCGTGCCTCGATGGCGAACTTGAGGCCAAGCACCGGATCAGGCTGCGGTCGCTCCGGCGTGATGGGCGCGAAGGAGACGGGCCGGCCCTTGCGGGGACGCTCGCTCATGCGCCCTGCGGTCCCGGCAACAGCGCCAGCAGTTCCTCGACGGCCGCATCCACCGTATCGGCGCGGGTCGCGATATGATCGAGATAGATATAGGTGGTGGCGAGGCTCGCGTGGCCGAGAAGGCGTTGCACCTGTTGCAGCGGGTCGCCCAGGATCAGCCGATAGCTCTCCACCGGACCCGCCGGCAGCGCGGCCTCGCGCAGTCGCTGCTGGATCAGCAAGGCGAGCATATGGACCGCGAAGGTGTGGCGAAGCTGGTGCGGGCTGATCGACAGCGGAAAGCCGTGCTCCGCACACCGCTTGCAGGCGCGGGTGAAGATCACCTCCCACGAGTTGGGGCGGACAGGCTGCCCGACCTCTGTCAGCCATAGCGCCGCCGGCTCGCGGGGCGTTCCATCCTCGTCGCACAGGATAAGGCGGCATCGTTCCTCCGGGGTGCAGACGTCGCGCATGCGGTCGAAACCGGCGCGAGTGACAGGGATCGGTCGCTCGAATCTGGCCGCGCCGTCGCGCGCGGCGAACTTGGCCACGCCCGCAGTCCGCTCTACGGCGACATAGGCGGCGATCTGGCGAAGCAGACGGCGCGGGACCAGGATGCTGCGTCCACGGTCGCCCTTGGTGAGCGGCGGCGGCAGGCGCAGCCAAAGCTGCGCCGCCTGACCATCGTCGTGGTCGATGGCCGCGAGTTCATCGGCGAGCAGGCCCGACGCCTCTTCAAGACGCAGGCCAGTGGTAACGAGAAGATCGGCGAACAGCGCATTGCGCAGCCCGTTGCGATCGCGAGCGCCGGGGCGTTCCGTGCCGTCAGGGGCGAGACCCCGCAGGCCGACCTCGCGGAAAATGCGGTAGTCGTCCATCGTGACAAACCGCACGTCCGATCGTCTGGCCACGCGCTCATAGGCGTCGTTGCGCGCCGCGATCATGCCTCGACGGCCACCCTGCGCCGGTCGCCACACGGCGAGGCGGCTGAACGGCGCCTCGACGATCAGCCCCTGTTGCTCGCCCCAGCGGTAGAGACGATCGAGGCTGGCGACGGCCCTGTTCCAGCTTGCCGCCGTGATCCGGTGATCGGCCTCGTCGCGGCGTCGCTCACGATGATAGGCGTCGACATCGTCGCGGGTCGCAGCCCACACCGTCTTGCCACAGGCATCGAGAAAGCGAAGCCAGACCGCGACATCATAGGCGTAGGCGCGAAGCGAGTGGCGGGAGCGGACCCCCGACAGCGGCAGGTCGAGAAAAAAGCGATCCAGATCGGGATCATAGAGCGCGTCGCCGTGCAGGATCAGCGGCACATGCGCATCGAGGCCCTTGGCCTCACGCCGCTCGCAAACAGTAATGATCGACACCGGCGCAAAACCCTCCCCCCGGACCCCCCACCCGGAAGCTGACCTCACACCGATGCGCCCTATGGCCCGGCAGTTATCAGGCTGGCCTTCGCCAGCTCTTGGGTCAGCGCTACGGCCAGCCTGATAACTGCCTACCGTGGGCGTCCATCGCCGACCTTACTGCAATGTTGCGGGCGGCGCAGACTGTCCAGATAAGGCTACCAGTTCTTCGGCTGCATAGGCAGCCGTGCCGAAGCGGTTCTTGAGATCACGCCCCAGGCGACTGGCATGGCCGGTCCAGTGCGACAGCTCGTGGGCCAGCGTGGCATAATAGTGGTCGAAGCCGGAAAACAGGCTCGTCGGCGGCATCGTGACACGATCCGCAGTCGGTTCGTAATAAGCCTCGGAGCCCTGGTGGCGCAGATTGACGGGGATGGCGGCGAAGAAGGCGTCGAGTTCGGCCTCGCGCCCTTCAGGCTCGACCAATTCCAGCGTAACCGCCGGATGAAAGCGCTCGGGCAGACCTTCGACCTGATCGGCATTGAAGACTGGATAGGCCTTGAGCACCCGGCGGGCCTCGTCGGTCTTTTCGCCAGTATCGGGGGCTTCCACCTCCTTGGTGTAGCTCTTGTAGAAGATCGCGATGGTCGATTTCTCGCCCTTGCGGACCTGGGCTCCGAGCGATTTTGCCTGGTTGTAGGTCATCCAGAACGGCGAAGCGTAGCCGCACATGTCGGCGACCATCCAAAGCCAGAACACGTTCATGCCCCGGTACGGAATTCCGCAGGCCCGCAAGGGCCGGGAGACCGGGACACCGCGCCATGGCTTGATCCATGGCTTCGTGCCTGCTTCCAGACGGGCGATGATTTCCTGGGTGATGCGGGTGGCTGGCGACACGCCGCTGCCTTGCCCCTTGCGATAGGCCATGATGGTTCTCCTGATTGCGGCATCTGGACAGTCGGCGACAGCTTCGCCGCTCAGTGCCACAGGGTCCCGAGCCCCCTCTGCTCTCTTTCCAAAAAGGAAGCGGCCCTCCGGCGTAAGCCGAAGGACCGCTTCTCGAGGTACGAGTGGCCTTGCCTGTCAGGAGGAGGTCAGGCGGCCAGCTCGCGGGGGGTATGAATTTCGCCGTCGATACCCGACTCAGCGTCGCTTGCGTCGATCTCGGCTTCGCCCGCCTCCGGCGTAGGGCGAGCGAAGCGCATGACCTCAGGCACCCAGGCCAAGGCCTTTTCGCGGACGTCGACCTCGGTGATGTAGGTGCCGGCGAAGACGCGCTCGGCGCTCATCGCGAGGTCACCCTTCTTGACCGAGGCAAAGCGCGAAGAGAGTTCGAGACCGCCGACATCGGTCAGCGCATCGAGGATCACCTGCTTCGACACCCGGTCGAAGTAGTTGGCGGTTGTCGGACGCCACCACTGCGCCATGTCGATGCCAATCAGGCTGCCGAGATGATCCTGGAACGGGAGTTGGCGGTCATCGGACATGTTGAGGCTCGCCTCAAGCGACCGGGCCACGACGTAACCCAGCCAGGCGGCGCGGCTGTCATCGGGCAGCGCCCGAAACAGGTCGAAGCGGGACATTGCATCCTCGCCAGCGCGCCAGCTTTCATCGAGACCGGACCTGAACTCGGCAAGCGCGCGGCACGCCGGTGCATCCTTGGCTTCGAAGCCGATGATCGGGCCTGTTGGGACGGGCGCGCGCAGCGTGGTCGAAGGGCGTGCCCGCCAGTCGTGGGTATCGGCATCGGCGAGGGTGAAGACCATGATGTCGAGCGCCAGCCCGGGATCAGATGCAACGTGCAATGCCAGAACATCGCGGCGCTGCATCGCGAGTTCGTCGACCAGACGTTTCGACAAGGTGGTCCGGCGTCTGTCCGAACCTTCTTCGCCTGCAACGACTTCGATCCCGTCGTCGGCTTCGGTGGGTTCAGCCTGACGCTCGCCGTAGAACACCGGCTGGAGAACCGGCGTGCCATCGCGGGAGAGCGCCAGCACCATTCCTGCCTCGGCCTTGAGCTCCGGCGCGATAACCGGCGGTCGGGCACGGATTTCCTGGCATTCGCGTTCGATGGCCTCGATAGCCGCTTCGGCTGCAGCCACGGCCTCCTCGGCACTGTCCTCATCTTCCAGGATCGCCGCATGCGCGTCATAGGAGGCATCGAGTTCGTCGAGCCTTGCCACTTCCGCTTCAGTCAGCGGCGCCGGTTCGGCGGGAAGCCTGACCAGCCCTTCGACCAGATCGTGGCTGGCATAGGGATCGAGCGTCGGCTTGACCCAGGCAAGACCCTGCTCGGCGGCGAGCGCCCTCGCCTGCTCTTCCATCTTTGCTGCCGCGAGGCTTTCGAGCAGCGCGACATCGACCCAAGACTCGCTGTCGTCGTTGTCGAACAGCTCGCGCTCAATGCGGCCGCCCGCAGCGATGTAGGCGTCGCGGCCAACGAGACGGGCGCGCGGATCGCTGCCTCGTACCGTCCCGGACAGGACCATACGCCGGACACTGTCGGGGTTGGGCGCATAGTAGCCCGAGGACACCTGCTCGAAGACGCGGGTCTGGATGTCCTGATCCGAGGTGGCGCCGAACGCTTTGGCAATGTCGAGGGTGATCTGGCCCGATGCCAGAGCCTCAAACACGACGGGCGCAAGCGTCGCGAGACGCAGGCGTCCCTCGACAAAGCGGACAGTCAGACCGAAGCGGCGGGCGATATCATCCGCAGTCGCACCACCTGTCACAAGCGCGGCAAAGGCTTGGGCTTCGTCGGCGGGGTTCATGGCGAGGCGGTGAAAGTTCTCGGCGAGGCTGGTTTCGACGGCCGCTTCAGCGCTTTCCTCGAGGACGAGGCACATGACTTCATGGTCGCGGGCAAGCAGCTTCTCTTCGGCCAGCGCGAGCATAGCGCGGCGACGACGCTCTCCGGCTTCGACCTCGAACTTGCCCTTGGCGGCGGGCCGAACAATAAGGTTCTGCAGCACACCCCGGGCTGCGATGCTGGCCTTGAGCTCAGCATCTGCTGACGGGTCACTGTGACGCCGGACATTACGGGGCGACTGAACGAGCTTGTTCAGTGGAATCGACTTGATCATGGGACACACTCCTGATTTTGAGCCCGGTGCATCGACCATCGACGCCCAAATGGCTCAATCAGGGCAAAGCCCACTCCCCTTTCATGCGTTCATAGCAGATCTGTTTAAGAGCGCGGGGCAATGACGAACGACTATCCTTGGTGACGTTGGACACTTTCCAGTCCTGCGCTGAGATTGAGGAAAGCAGCCCTTCGTTCAGGCTAGCAACGCATGAACTTTAGGAGCGGATTGTCGACTCAACTCCGTTGGACCGTCTGAAACATCTCATTCAGAGACGCTCATATCTCATAGGCCCGGCGACGAGCTGCATTGGCTAGCACCATTCGACCATGCCCGATCGTAGGAAGAAATGGGCTTTGCAGCCGTCCTGTACCCATATCGAGGGATGAAGGGTCGGACGCCCATCGGGGTCAACTTGTAGGTCCCAGCGCGGCGTTACTCCAGGAAGCAGCATAACCTCAAGTCGGCGGCCGCAACCACATGGGCATCGCATCCCAGCTGTCCACAGAGTGCCATCCTCGCGCGCTACAGCAAGATCGAATTCAGGCAATTCATGTGGCAGTTCGTCGGCGTCGTAATAGACGATCCCTCGGGCCTTCGGTCTTGGGCGAAAAAGACCGCGGAACCAATTTCTGGCTTTGTTCAGGAAAGCAGCGAACATGCGTTTATCCTAAAGCTGGAAGGCCAAGTAGGGGAGAAGCGGCCCCGCGACCTACGTCGCGCGTGTCGGTAATTTCAAAAGCATCTTCGCCGCGATGTTCTTCATCGCCGTCCGCCAGCGCGAAAACCGTACGGGCGTATTCGCCATTACCATCATGGCGATATGGGAAGAGGCGGGCGACACACTCGAGCATCGCTGCGCTTGCTGCTCGCATGTTCAATGCGATCACTGACGGCGCTTCTTCTGGCGCACCCTTGATATAGCCCTCGCGCTGCTCAGCGGCGAATGCCTCAGGGTCGATGCGAGCGAGATACTCAGCCCGCAGCGAGGCCGGAGTATACACTCCTCGATCAGCAAGCGTCGCGCCAAGCGGCTGCACATAGTCGATACGTCCCATTACTTCGACGATAGCAGCTCCGCCGCTCGGTAGACGTCGGGTCGGGATCGTCACCCCCATATCAATTAGGGGGATCATAAACGCGCGTGCGATCAGATCTGCGATCTGCCGTCCCTCGGACGAGTCGACGCACGAAAAAAGCACGTCGGCCTGGGCTGCCGCGACGACGGCGTCCCGTGAGAAAATATTCTCAGGCACGACAGTGATCGAGATATCTGGTCTGAAGCGAGCGACCGCATCGGCGAACATCTCAACCTTGCGACGGCCATGATCGGCATCGGCGTGACAGGAATTGAGGATACGGTTGAGGTTCTTGTGCTCAACCCGATCGAAGTCGATCAGGGTGAGCTTTCCGAAGCCCATCCGGGCAGCCTGCTCAGCGATAATCGATCCCGTTCCAGAAACGCCGACGATGCAGGCGTGGAGCTGCTTCAACCGCTCGGTCATTCCCGAGCCAAAGGCCATCGGTGGAGCCGCATCGGGGTCTCCAGATCGCCAGATCGCGATATTGTCGCCAGCAACTATGACACGCCCGATTGGCCGAGACTTGAGGTCAGCGTTATAGAGGCGTGCGCGGATTTGGCCGGAACCAACCATTATCGCGGACCCATGGCCCGCATTAGGCACATCGCCCGACCAACCACCAAAAATGCTACCAATCGCCAGCTTGTCACTCTCGTCATCCGTTTTGGAGAAAGAGAAATAGCCGCCGGGATGGGAGTGTATGAGGATGAGCGATAATCCCTCTTCCTCAGCGCGATCTATGGCGTCCGACAAGAACTCGCCGGGCCAACTGATAAAGTCCGGGCGCCGGTCCGCGCATAAGCCGTGAGGGATGAGCACAGCATCGATTACGAGCAAACGAGCACGAACTGGCATTGCGTCGCGGCAGAACAGGATCGCCGCTGCCTCGTTGCCGTCGGGAGTGATCAGATGCCGGCGGATGCGCTCGTAAAGCTTCCCCGGAAAGACGAGGTCTCGCTCAATGCTCATGTTCAACTTCGCGCAGAATGGCGGCGTCGACCAGCGTAAGATGGGTAAGGACTGAATCCGCATGAGGGCGCCAGGGTGCCCCCGGCCCGCGATGACGCGACCAGCGCTGGAATAACTGGCCGCGGATACTCACCCGTGCTTCGGTCTGAGGAATGCCCTTACCGTCGATCCGGACAAGGTGCGGCAGGCAATAGAACATGTCGATTTCCGCCGAGGGATAGGCCGGCGGAATTTCGAGAGCGATGGTGGCTGCGGTAATGGTATAGCCAGCTGGCAGGTTATAGTTGGATAAGAGTAACCAGCGTCGACCGCCATCTACGACCGTTTCCCATTCGAGATTGCGGGCATTGAGCCCCGCTTCATCTGTAGGAAGCAAACTGAAGTCACGCCGAAGCACCTCATCCACCTCACCATTGTTGATCTCGCGTGGCGTAAGTCGCAACTTTTCCACGCCCGGCGCGCGTAAATCAATAATATCATCGAGCGTCACCTGCCGCTTCGCGTCAGAGGCTTTAAGAACGATAATCCATCCCTGTTCGGGATCGAAGCCTGCCGCCACCAATGCGGCACGCACGGTGATCGTCGGATCCTCAGACTGGATGACGACCCCCTGCACATTTAGCTTCCAAACCTCGCGCTTAGAATAGATGTTCTCGACGCCGATGTCGTCAAGCGCCACCGCCCCATCATCCGCAATCAGTTCATCAGCCTCGTCCTCGCGCCTGATATAGAGACGTGCGGTCGGGTCTATCTTGCCGAGTTCCCGCAACGCCGCAGCGCTGATCTTCTTGAGCGGCCAGGAAATCGAGCGATCATCTAAAACGAGTCGGAAGAGACGGTCAGCTTTCGCTACGATGAAACGGGCAGGTTCGGTGCCCTTGAGCGTAACCGTTTCATTGCCCCGGATCTCCTCAAGGTCACCGGACGCAAGCCACTGAAGGACAACATAGTCTTCTCGAGGCGAGACGTCGCACGCGGCCAGAATCTGGTCGCCCGTCGGCGTGCGATCTGAAATTGCCACTGGCCGAAAGGCGAGCCGCGGATCAGCCACCTCGATATAGTTGACGCTGCGAGCGTCGGTATCAGCTGCGTTCGTCATCAAGGTCTCCATTGCATCTGGGGGTTTGAATTGCTATATTGCAATTATGGCGAAATAGAAATCCGATTGCAAGAGTGAAATTATGTCTAGGGTGGAATTTCGAGGTGAGGCATTTTTTGCGGCCCTCGATGGCGCGCGCACGGCCCGCGGGCTCAACTGGAAACAGGTCGCAGAGCAGTCCGGTGTGAGTGCGTCAACGTTGACGCGAATGGCGCAGGGCAAGCGGCCGGACGTAGATAGTCTGGCTGCGTTGGTGCAGTGGTCGGGCTTAAGTGCAGACCCGTTTGTCGCACCCGGAGCGAGCATTATGCCGGCTGAACCGCTCTCGCAGATCACCAGTTTGCTCTACGCCGACAATAGCCTTTCACACGACAGTCGTGAAACGATGATCGAGATGATCACCGCTGCCTATGCGCGCTCGCGTCGGACGAATCAGCAGGAGGGATCGTGAAATGGATGATCGGCAACGAGAAGCGATCAAAGCCATGCTGCTGCGTCGCACTGGTGAGAATACCAAGACCAAGGAGCTTGCGCAGCGCTGGCTCACCGATGAGGGGTTGCTGGACGACGATGGTAAGCTGAGGCCGCAATATGGCGGTGACGGAAAATCCGAGGATGCGGCTTGAACAAGCACCGATCGGGATTCATCCTCGGCTATCACGGGTGTGACGAAGCAGTTGCGGAAGCGATTTTCGCCGGCACGCCAATGCGTGCTAGCGAAAAGGACTATGACTGGCTCGGACCAGGCGCCTATTTTTGGGAAGGCGACGCAGATCGGGCGGCGGAATGGGCCGCTGAGCGAGTTAAGATCGGCCGCTATGCCAAGGGCGCGGTCGTAGGTGCCGTGATCGAGCTTGGCAATTGTCTCGATCTGACAATCCGAAGCCATCTCGAGCTACTCGCCGATGCCTACCGATCTCTGGAATCAGGTCTTGCGAAAGCCGGAAAACCGATTCCCGAAAACAAGGAAGCAGTGCGTGGCGGCGCGGCGGACAAGCCGCTGCGCTATCTCGACTGCGCAGTCATCAAACATTTGCACGAGAACATTGAAGCAGATGCTCAGGAAACGCGCGCGAAAGGCGGCGTCCCTATTTTTGAGCCTTTTGACACCGTTCGAGGTCTATTCCACGAGGGTGGGCAACTCTACCCCGGTGGAGGATTCTACACCCACACCCACGCCCAAATCGCGGTTCGGTCGTTCAGCTCAATCAGAGGCTTCTTTCGCCCTCGCTGACGGTCACGAGCGCTTATTGCGATTCATGATCGAAGACAGCTCAGATGAGAACGCCTCCGAGACATGACGAACGATATCATCGATCTTGCGCTGCTCGTTGGCCTGGCCCGAGCTCATCGTTCGATGCGGCGATTGCCCTGCATTATGTCGGGGGCGCGAATCGTTCATGGGTAGCCCTCCTCACTTCGGAACATACTGGGGGTTCAGGTCGGCGTCGAAATAGTGTTTACGCCTTACCCAGACGAAACCTTCATTGCGAGTCAGTATCGCGACATCGATCGGCCCACCGACCGTCTCCATATCTGTGGAGTAACGGCGCTTGCGCGATGTCAACTCGACGAGCGAAAACGCAACCTCGCCAAGCTCCTTCTTGGACATGTGATTGACGACGGTCTTGAGCGTCTGCTCCGAATTGCGCTTCAAGCGGTCGAGCCCGTCCTTAAACTGCCGGGCCGCCGCAACGCGCACCAGGTCAGCCTGGTCCGTGTCGAACGCATCCTTGCATTGTCCGAGGACGTCGCTGACAATCGAGTCCGCAATTTTCTCAAGTGCCCCCTCGAACTGCCGGTCGATGCCCAGAATGAAACGCTCCGGCATGTCTTTTTGCGCAAAGGGCACCACAGCCGCTGTGTCGCCGCGGCGATCAATATCGACGATATGATTGTTCATGGTCCGAAGACGATTGAAATAAACACCATCGACCTCCAACGCGAACAGGGTTGGGAACAGCTCCTCACTACCGAAGCCGGCAAACACGAGACCGGTATAAGCCGCAGTTCGAATATCGGACCTGATGATTGCGAACATCATCCGGCCAAGCGACTCGTGCAATCGTGATGTTACCTCAATTTCGAGCGGCCCGAACCTCTCCTCGGCCGCTTTTTGCACCTCTTCGCCATATTCCGCGGTAAATTGCTCGAACGTGATGTCATCGAGGAACGCTGGAACGAGTGGTCGGGCTTCAGCCTCGGCAGTCCGCTCTTGAACGCGGCGTGCGAGCAATTCTGCAGCGGTTTCTTCCCCCTTCTTCTTTCTCTTGCCAATGCCTTCCAACATGTGGGTTACGATCGCGTCAGCGAATGCTGCAAGCTCGGCGCCAATCATGCCCTGGAAGTGCTCGACTTCATCCTCGCGCTCCCGCTTAAAATTCAGCAGGAAGGTTTCGAACGCCGGCCAGACCTGCACCAGCTCCTGAAAACCGGTGGTGGGAACCTTTTCGCGGTATCGTCGGACAAGCACCTCTAGCGGCGCGTTCATGAAGAGCGCATTATTGTAGATCATCAGCCCGATGGGCTGAAAACGTGAAAGCTGGAATATCTTCTCGGCAGAGTCGTACGTTTTTGATGACCTCGGCCCCGCCAGCGTCACGATGCTATCAGCTGCGAGCGCCACAGCCGTGCGATTGAGGATTGCGATCTCTGCAGTCATCGAGCCCATTCCGGTTTGGGAGCATCAACCAACACGCGCTGTCGGGTTTCCGTTCGATCTCGCCGTCGAAGCGAGAGGAACGGGCGCCCGCGATACTCCCTAATCAAATTTGACCGGTTTCGGTTTAGCAATCAAGGATGTATGCTTTCAATTCTGTCGAAATCAATCGCTGGACTTTCAATCATCTCTGCACGGGCAACTTCTGGCGTGGAAGTTATCCGGATCGAAAAGCGGCATTTGCGCGCCTGGCCACCGTCGCTAGGCGACATGAGTTAATGGCAGGTATCAGGCAGCTGAAACTTAGTCGCGGTTGGCAGGAATGTCGGCGGCTCTTGCCATTTTTTCACTGATGCCAGCAGCTTCAGTGGACGCGCTGGAAGCCAAACCCTATCCTGCGCCGTCATGTTCCACCTCCATTGCACCAAGAAGCTGCTTGATCGGATCAAACCCGACATTGTTACGCCTGAGGCAAGCGAAACCGCACTAGGCAGCTGGTATGCCACGATCATATTGTGGAAGCCGCAACTCGCTTTGCTGGTTTCTGAGCGCACGCTGCTTCCCGTGCTTATGCCGCTAGCCCCGGCGGCCACGCTTGCTCGAAGATTCCCCGCACAATTGGCCCTGGTTCTGAAGGAGCACGGCGTCCCGAGCGAATTCATCGCTCAGGAGGTCTTGCGGATGGACAAGGCCCAATATGCAAAGACAGCGAACCGGAGCGTCGTGGGCATCCTCAATGAGTTCGTTAAGCAGGCCGAATTCTGGCTGGCTGCCTATGCCTATGAGAAGGGTGATGACGACGACCTTCTGGCGATTTCCGCCAAGCTCGCAGAGACACCGTGTAGCCCGCTGTACAAGGGACCAGTTTCGCCGGACAAGGCCCTCGACAAACTCGTGAAGGCTGCTTCGCAGATTTGAGACTACTGGACGGAAACGGTACTCGGAGATTCTACAGTAATCGGTCGGAAGCCTAACTCATGCCGTCAGGCGGGATCGTGCGGCAAATCGACAATCCGGAAGACAGCGCCCGATCCCGCATCACGAACCAGATCAACCCGCGCGCCATCCCAGTGATAGTCGAGGTGCCGCCCCTGAAGCGGATTTGATGCGCAATCCGGGTAGAATAGCGCGACGCATTCCCCGCCGTGGTGCCGGATGCTCGGGTAAGCAATCCCGTCCGATCCCGCAGCCCAAAGGTGCCGCGCGAGCGCTTGAGACGCGGCATAGCTGTCGGGATCGAGCGCCGAATCCGGCTTCCCCGCCTGAGGCCGGAGATCATGCAGGTCTGCATCGACCGTCATGACGATCTCCCGGAACTGCGAGGTCCAGCCAGGCGCTTCGTGGGTTCGTGCCATGAATCGGGCATGGTGGTGGATCGTCTCGAACAGCGCGGTCTCGAACCGGTCCCCGACATAGAGCACGCCATAACTTCCGTCAGTAAAACGGCTTGGCCGGTCAATGCTGACATGGGTGAACGGCGCCATGAGGTAGGAGGCGCCGTTGCCGCCGACGCGGCGGTCAACCGGAACGAGGTCGAGATTACCAATCGTCGCCATGATGCGAGGATTGGTCTTCTGCTCGGCCGAGATCAGAAGCGGCCAGTCTGCGGGATCGGCGATGTCTTCGAACAGGTCGATCGGTGGAAAGGCACTGCGGATGATCCTGACAGCGCCCTTCCACTCAACTCTGGAAACGGGGATTTCTGCTGTTTCGCTCACCAGCCACCGCGCTCGGCGTCGAGGTAGCGACGCACCCGCATGATGTCGGTAAGCTCGCCTCCCAGCATCACTTCGAGCGCACTGGCTCCGCCAAACGCTTCATTCGCTGCCTTGATCCAAGTGTACCCGCGGGTCGCCTCCGAGAAGATGATCCGGAGCGCCTTGTGGATGCCCATGAGATTGGAGAGGCGCGCACGCCCATCGCGCGAAATACGCCCGGGGCCTTCCGCCTTCCATCGGCGATACGAGCGCACCGGCATGTCGAGCAAAGTTGCCGCCTGCTCGTCGGTCAACTCCCACTTGCCGAACAGATTGAGGACTGCCCGGAACATGGCAGCTGCCTCGTCCTGGGTAATCGGATCAGGCCGGAAGGCGGTAACGGCAGTATCAACGGGTTGCAGAGCCAGCATGGCAGTTCTCCATATGGCATCATATACAGCGAATAATGCCATTTGGCAAGGAACTATGCCGATGATGCCAGTCTGGCAATCACGCTCGCCGCGCCCTCGATCGGTACGAAGAGCCGGGTCTGATAGCGAATGATCTCGGTAAAGCAGCCTTGGGCCTTGTACCAGTCGAGCCGAGCAGCACTCCATCCCGTGAGTTCAAGTCGCTGTGAGCCATTGACCAAGCTGCGTTTGATCATGAGCTGTTCACGGCCAGCGAATTCCATGGCTCTGCCCGTCGCGAGGACGGACTGGACAACATCATCAGCGGAAAGCGTCTGTTCCCGTTCGAGTCCCAGCGCCCGGCACAGTTCGGGCACGCAATGGACAGGAACCTCACGGCCCAGGAGCGAGCGGCCATCGGCAGCCGAGATGCGGCTCACCCTCACGAAATCCGAAGGCAGCTTGTCCCAGACCGGCAGCAGGAGGCCCGTCGCAAGATAGAGGCGCTCGCGCTTGTGGCTGGTCCGCGCTTCCTCAACTTCGGCCGCCCAGGCTTCACGGAAAACGTCGACGGAAATTGCCTCCCAGCTGCTCTCAGCGAGCTGATCCTCGGTGATGTGAGTCCGCTTCAAGGGGCGCAGCAGTTCGAAGCGGGAAACGCGGGTGCCGTCATCAGCAAGAATACTGCGGGCCGGCACGAGCAAGGCAACCCGGCCTGAGCGAGCATTTCGAACCGGCCGTTGCCGCTGCCCGGTGAGGCCGTGGATCTCCTCGAGCCGCTTCAACGTGAGCGGCTTCAAGGCTCTGGCGATCTCCAGTTCGAGGAGATGGGTCGTCGCGCCCGATGCCGGATCGGTGCGCAGCAGCGTGTCCAACAGGACAGTGAAGTCCTCGACTGCGATGGTCTCGAGGCCGAGATCGAGCGTGCCAGCCTGCCGGGCGGCATCGATACGCGCTTCGACCAGCCCCATGAACTCATCGAAGATCGCGTTCTGCAGGGCTATGGGAAGCGCCAGGATGCGGTTGAGCCAGCGCTGGATCGACGGCAGGTCATCGACCATCGACCCGTCAGGCGCCTCGATCCGCAGGCCTGTCAGCTCCTGGAAGCGCCCGAGGCTGACCGCTTCGAGCTTGCCGGTGAACAAGAGGCCGAACCAGCGATGGAGCGCCTCCTTGGCGTAGGTGCTTTCGAGATTGTCGGCGGGATCGAAGAGGTTCTGGCCGCCGGTCTGGCGTTGCCCGCGCGTCAGAGCACCAAGGCTGTCCAGACGCCGCGCGATCGTCGAGATGAAGCGACGCTCGCCGCGCACATCTGTCGTCACGGGCCTGAACAGCGGGGCCGATGCCTGATTGGTGCGATTGGTCCGCCCGAGCCCCTGGATTGCGGCGTCAGCCCGCCAGCCCGGCTCGAGCAGGAAGTGGACGCGGCGGGCCTGGTTCTTCGCGGCCAGATCGGCGTGGTAGCTGCGCCCCGTCCCCCCGGCATCGGAGAACACCAGGATGCGCTTGGCACCGTCCATGAATGCCTGCGTTTCAGCAACGTGGGCGCGCGGCGAGCGGGATTGGAGTTTCTGACGACCGTCGCCGCCAACGATAAGCCGACGCGTGCGACCAGTGACCTCTGCAACCTGCTCAACGCCGAAGCGCTCAATGATGGCATCGAGCGCGGTAGCAATCGGCGGCAAGGCACAGAGCTGCTCGATCATCCGGTCGCGCGCGGCGAGTGCCGATCGACACAAAACGGGCGCGCCATACTCGTCGCTCATCGGCTCGGAGCGAGGATTGCCGTTTTCGTCGGTGAACACCGCCATCAGGCGGACAGGAAAGCTCTTGGCGAGATAGTCGATCACATATTCTCGCGGGGACAGATCGATCTCGAGAGCTTCGCGTTCCTCGTCAGACAGGTCGGCAAGTCGCCGGTCGAGCATGGCCTCTGCCGTTGAGACGAGTTGCACGACAACGGCATGCCCATCGGCGATCGCCGTATCGATCGCGGGCAGCAAGCTGGGGAGCTTCATCGATAAAAGCAGCTGCGCGAAGAAGCGCTGCTTGGTTCCCTCGAAGATCGACAGCGCTGCGGACTTGGCACCGGAGTTGAGCGTGCCCCCGGTCTCGCCGTCGACGATCCGCGTCGCCTCCAACGCTTCGCGCAGGTTGGCGTGAATGATCGCCCAGGCTTCGGCATAGGCATCGTAGATCGCGATCTGATCCTCGGTCAGGCAATGCTCGAGGATCTCATATTCGACACCGGCGAATGAAAGGGCCCGGGCTGTGTAGAGTCCGAGCGACTTGAGGTCCCGCGCGACCAGTTCCATCGCGGCGATGCCGCCATCGCGAATATCGGCAACGAAGGCCTCACGATTGGCGAAGGCGGTCTCAGGCCCCCACAGCCCGAGGCGCGTCGCATAGGCCAGATTGTTGACGTCGGACGCACCAGTTGCCGAGGCGTAGAGCACCCTTGCCCGGGGCAGGAGGTTCTGCAGACGCACCCCGGCAATCCCTTGCTCCGATCCCTTGACCTTGCCCCGCGATCCTTCACCGCCAGCGGCGTTGGCCATTGCGTGCGCCTCGTCGAACACGATCACGCCGTCGAAATCTTCACCGGCCCAAGCGAGGATCTGATCAAGACGTGTTGCGTCGTTTCGGCCCGAGCGGAGCGTCGGATAGGTGACGAAGAGAATCCCGTCGCGCATGGCGATTGGGGAGCCAAGCTTCCAGGACGCCAAGGGCTGGATGTCGATCGGGAGACCGCCAAGAGCCGCCCAGTCGCGCCGAGCATCTTCCAGTAGGGCCTCGTTCTTCGAAACCCAGATATGGCGTCGCTCCCCGCGCACCCAGCGATCAAGGATGACGCTTGCAACCTGTCGGCCCTTGCCGGCGCCCGTTCCATCACCAAGAAAATAGCCCTGCCGGTAGGTCTGGCCTTCCGCTGAGGCCTTGAGCGAACAGCCCTTGTCCTCGGGCTCGAACCGGCCGGGAAGATCGCGCGCATGGGCGCTTGCCGCGTAGATCAGAGTCTCTGCCTGGGCAGCCGACAGCAGCCCTTTGGCAACCAGACCGTTGGGCAGCTGCGGCACCGCTTCGGGCATCGGTGCGGCGATCGACCCCATGGCAACAGACTCGACGAGCGGCGTCGGATGCTCGGCCGCGCCATCGATCACAATCCTGCTCGGGCGATAGGGCAGATAGTGGCCAACCTGAGGGGCAAGCCGCGCAGGGGTTTCGAGCGAATGGTAGGTGAGCGACCCGATGGCGGAGGCTGGAGGCGTGATCCTGGCTGGTATCGGCAGCGGCCGGCGCGGCACCGCCACCAGGCGAAACGGCGCACGAGCGGGAAGGCTCGATTGCTCTGGAACAGCCTCCAGGCTGGCGCGAGCCGGCAAAGCATCGACGAGATCGACCAACTGGGGAAAGTCGTTTGTGCGGATAGCGACAGGCTCATTGGAGCCTTCCGCCTTGTCGAAGACCAACAGCCGCGTGGTAATGCCGGTGCCCTGCCTGACGAACGCGCGTTCGACGGCGGCATTGAGCCTCAGCGAAACTGGCCCTTTCGCCCCGGCCAAAAACCGCACGCAGTCGAACCATTCAGGCATGATCGCCACAAGCCGCCCGCCGGGCGCAAGCCGGTTCCAGGCCGATCGCAGATGCCTCGCCCCGGTGCGGCCATCGTGGCCCCGCTCGATCCCGTGAGAATACGGCGGGTTCATGAGCACGACGCTTGGGACGATGGCCGGATCGAGCAATTCTTCGATCAGCTCGGCATCGTATCCAGTCACACGGGAAGCGGGGAACACAGCAGTCAGGCAGTCGCGGCGCAGCGGCGAGATTTCGTTGAGGGCAAGGCGCGCGCCAGCCTTTGCCGCCCAGACTGCGAGCATCCCCGTTCCGGCCGAGGGTTCAAGCGCGAGCTCATCGACGCTCAGCGCGCAAGCCCGGGCAGCGAGCCAGGCAAGGCGCGGCGGCGTTGCAAACTGCTGCCATTCGATCTGCTCGTCGCTGCGGTTGGTCTGGGCCGGAATTCGGGCATCGAGACCGCTGAAGAACTGTTCCGCCTCGTCGATCGGGCTCGTGGGCTGGACTTGATCTGATGCTTGCAGGTGTTGAACCTGCGCCAGCTCGAGCGCAGCGTAAGCATCACGGACTGACCATGCCCCGAGTGCATCGGTTCCGCCGAAGTGGTCCGTCATGATGCGGTTGATGTCGCTGCGCGAAAGCGCGCTGCCTGCTGCCAATTGCAACGCCATTGCTTTGGCTGCCGTCACGACAAGCGGCGGACATGGTGGATCGAATGCGAAGGCGAGGGAAGTGTTGGACATGGGAAACCTCCTGACGAAGTCCTGCGTCTCGCAGGCCTCAATCAGCCGAAGGCGCCCTCCCCTCTGGCTCGCTGATCAGGTTTTCCGAGCGAACCTTGCCTTGAGTTCATCGTTCCAGTCGAAACCGATCGATTCTGGTGCTCGCGAGCGGATCACACGGCCTGATGCAGAATAGACCTTTCGCGCGCGCTGATCCGCGAGTTCGCCTCCCGGATCATTGTCGATGAACAAGTAGAGCTCGCGCACGCCCTCTGGAATCGCGACGAGGCCGAACCGCTCGTTACCGAGCGTTGCCCAACAAGGGACGCCAAACATCTGCGTGGCTGACAGGGCGCTTTCGATACCTTCGGCAAGGCCCAACCGGCCTGCGGCCGGCGGGGCAAGTCTGACTGCACCACAGCCGAGGCTTCCCAATGCACGCTTCGGCCGATCGAAAGCGGCGAGCTTTGCGCTCGGCGCGTCGAGAAATGTCCTGTGGATCGCGATTATGCCCATGTCAGTCGTGACGGCCGCCAACATGGCCGGGAGAAACTGGACTGCACCGCGTGGCCCGAGCGGCGTTCGCTGGAGATAGCGAAGCTGATCAGAGGCACGCAGAATCCCGCGCTGCCCGAGGTATACTTCGGCAGGGCTGTCGGAGATCGCCGTCGCCGAGTGCCACAAACGCCGCGCGTTGGAATTGAAGGCTCTTTTTTCCAGTCGATCAGCGGCCACGGCACCAGAGCTATCGAACAGGTCACGGCTGCGAACACCCTGACGGTCGAGTGCGGCAATCACCTCGTCATTCGAGCATCCCGCAAAGCAATGGAACAGGATCGCTTTGCGACCTAGTGTCACGCTCAGCGAGGGAGTTCGGTCGTCATGCGCAGGGCAGCAGCACATGCCTTTGCCCCGACTCCATGTACCCTGAAGGCTTTCGACGATCGTGCGGGCGCGGCGTTCGAGTTGATGAACTTTGTCTAACGGGGGCATCGACCTTCTCCGGTTGAGGTGCCCTCCCCGCGCAGCCTCCGCTCTGCACTTGCGCCAGTCCAGTTTTCCTACATCAATTGTTCTTTATATGTTCTCACTCGATTCGGCTAGACAAGGATCGAGAAATGACAATCAGAACTCTCTTGATCGCGGGCATCGCGATCACTTCTGCTATCCCGGCCAGTGCTCAAGACATGGCAGCGCCAGCTACGAACGGCGCTGCGGCCAGCCACTCCGAAGGCATTCGGATTGCGGAAGCATCAAACGGCTTCCAACTGGTCGAGCATGGGCTCTGGCGTTCCGCGCAGACCGCCCCAGCACCGCACCTGGCAGTGGCGGACGATGGCCGGGTCAACCTGCCATACAGATACGAACCCAATGCCAAGCCGGCCCCATCCGGGTTTCGGAGAGCGAGCTACTTGCCTCACATCTATGCCGCTGAGGCGAAGTACTCATTGCCTGCGGGCCTGCTTGATGCGCTCGTATGGACCGAATCTCGTTACAACCCTTTTGCTGTCAGCCCGGCGGGTGCCGCGGGTCTTGGGCAGCTGATGCCCGCTACGGCAAAAGAGCTTGGGGTCTTCAATCGCTTCGATCCAATGGCCAACATCTTCGGCGCAGCGCGATACCTGCGGCAGATGCTCGACAGGTTTGGCGTGGTCCACCTCGCGGTAGCTGCCTACAATGCAGGTCCCGGCGCCGTTGAGCGTGCAGGCGGCATTCCCCGCAATGGCGAGACTCCTAGCTATGTCCGCGAAGTGCTTCGCCATTGGCGCTTTTAGCGGTCGCTCCGAATTGTAGAGCGACGCTCAAGGTGAGAGTTTGCCTCTCGTCTCAGTTACTGCGCGAGAGCATCGGTAAGCTGATCCCACACTCAAGCCGGCGGGGCTGCCTTGTCCGCGCCCGTCGCCACCCCTAGGCAGTAACGCCCCCAAGCTGCCATCAACTTCACGCGGGCGCCGGGCTGGTCGGGTGTGCCAAGATAGGTTGTGCGGCGATAGGCAGCCTGGACAGCGTCGGGCGTCTTGTGCGCGAGAGCAGCTTCTACCACGGCATCGGGGATGCCCTCATTTGCTGCCCAATCGGTGAACGCAGAGCGGAAGCCGTGGACGTGGTATGGTTCGCTCATGTCGCGCAGCACCTTGAGCAGCGTCATGTCAGACATAGGCTTACCAGCCACGCCGGGGAACACGACGTCGCTCTCAGACATCCGCAGGGCATCGGCTTTTGCAAGCACGGCCAGAGCCTCGTCAGACAGCGGCACGATATGCGCCTTGTTTCGCTTCATGTGTTCGGCGGGGATCGTCCACAACCGGCTCTCTAGGTCAAATTCAGACCATGTCGCCAGGCGGACCTCCTGACTGCGCACTCCAGTCAGGATGAGCAACTCCAGCGCAAGCCGCCCGAAGGATGGCTTACGCCGTAGGGCGGTGAGGAATCCGGGCAGCGCGACATAGGGCATCGCTTTGCGATTCTCACGCACCTTCACTTGCCGTGGCAGACCGCGACCCGCCTTCAGGCTGCCATTGCCCGATGGAGCCTCGCGGGAGCGCCAGCCCTTCGCGTGGGAATAATCCAGCACGGCGCAAATCCGGTTGCGGACCTGGCGGGCGGTATCGGGGATTTCCTGCCAGATCGGGGTCAGCACAGCGATGATATCAGCACTGCTGATGCTGCCCGTCGGCATGTCACCCAGCTTCGGAAAGGCATAGTTTTCGAGACTGGCGAGCCACTGGCGCGCATAGACCGTGCTTTTCCAGCCCGCTTCGTTTTCGCTGTGGTACTGAGTCGCGGCAGCGCGGAACGTCACCTTGGCAGCGGCCTCGTCTTTTTTCTCGGCCAGAACATCGCGGTGGTCGACCTTAACCGCCTTGCGCAAGACCGTGGCTTTTTGCCGCGCTTCTGCGAGTGTCATCTGCTTGGCGCTACCCAAGCCGATATCCTGTCGCTTGCCGTCTCGCTGGAGCCTTAGGACCCAATAGGCTCCACCACGCTTATCGACCCTGAGCACCAATCCATCGCCATCCTGATAGGTGCCAGGATTCGCCATAGCTGCCTTGACCGCTACCGCCGTGAGCTTGCCCATTTCTTCCTCCCACACTTTCAAGCCCACCTTGGGAGGGGTGCAGTGTGGGAGTAAGCCAACTTACTCCCACATCCCTCCCACACTAGCCTCCGGCTGCATGCAAACAGCAGCGGACAAATGCGGGCCAAGAAGTGCAGAATACCCTAGGTTTTCCGGGATTTCCACGGTCATTCGTGGATGCTTGCGGATAAGGGGGTGGTGGACAGGGCTGGATTCGAACCAGCGTACGGAAACCCGGGCAGATTTACAGTCTGCTGCCTTTAACCACTCGGCCACCTGTCCATGGGGTCCGCGTTGGGAAGAGGCCCAATGGCGAAACGAGGCTTGCCTGTCAATGGCAGTCATGGGAAAGGCGCGGCCATGAGACAATTTTCCCGTCACCGCCGCCCGACCGGCGGAAACCAGCGCGGACAGGCCGTGCGCTTCTGGGGCCGCCATGCCGTCCTCGCCGCGCTCGCCAACCCCGACCGTACCGTCAAGCGCATCTGGGGCACGCGCGAAGCGCTGAGCCAGCTCGACCTGCCGCCGGTGATTCCGATCAGCTATGCCGACGTCGCCGACCTCGCACGCCTCGTCGCGCGCGACGCGCCGCATCAGGGGCTGGTGATCGAGGTCGACCCGCTCGAAAGCATCTATCTCGGTGACCTGTTGCAGGAAGAAGTCGATGCCGAGCGCAAGCGCCCGCTCGTCATCCTCGACCAGGTCACCGACCCGCACAATATCGGCGCAGTGCTGCGCTCGGCCGCCGCCTTCGACGCGGCCGCCATCATCACGCAGGACCGCCACAGCCCGCCCGAAAGCGGCGTCATCGCGCGCTCGGCGTCGGGCGCGCTCGAAACCGTGCCATGGGTGCGCGTCGTCAACCTGTCGCGCGCGCTGGAAGAGATTGCAGAGGCGCAATATTGGCGCATCGGCCTGACGGGCGATACCGAAACGACGCTGGGCGCGACGCTGGACGGCAGCAAGGTCGCGCTGGTGCTCGGGTCCGAAGGCGACGGGATGCGCCATAATGTGATGGAGCATTGCGACGTGCTGGCGCGGCTGCCGATCTCGCCGCGGATGGAGAGCCTGAACATCTCCAACGCCGCGGCGATCGCGCTCTATGCGGTGGCGACGGCGGGCTCCTGATCCCATTGGCAGTCACCCCGGCGAAGGCCGGGGTCTCAGCGTCGCGTTACAATGGAACCGTCGAGATCCCGGCCTTCGCCGGGATGACGGAATCGGGTCAATCCTCCGCCGCGATCCGCACCTTCAGCCCGTCCAGCGCCTCGCTGAACGGAATCTGGCACGAGAGGCGCGAGGTCTCGTCGCGGTCGGTGGTCGAATCGAGCAGGTCGTTTTCGTCCTCGCTCATCGCGGGCATCGCGGCGGCGTCGCCGGCTTCGACATGGACGTGGCACGTCGCGCACGAACAGCAGCCGCCGCAAAGCGCGAGCAACTCGTCGAAGCCCGCCTCGCGGATATTCTCCATCACGGTCAGGCTGGTGTCGCCCTCGATCTCATGCTCGGTCCCGTCGCGCGTCACGACAATCAGCTTGGCCATGCTCGTCCCCATAGATTTCTGTCGCTGGCGCTATGTCGCGCGTTGCCTGCCAAATCAAGCGTTGCTATCAGCAACTTTGGGAACAAAAGGAGAATATAGGATGGGCCTCAGCCAGGAGCAGCTGAACGCGGGAATTGACGCACTGGCGGAGCGCGACGCCAGTTTCGCGCGCGCGCTCGGCAACGCCGGTTATCCCGAACCGCGCATCCGCGAGCGTGGCTATGCGACCCTGCTCCGCACCATTGTCGGCCAGCAGGTCAGCGTCGCCGCCGCGACCTCGATCTGGAACAAGCTGGAGGCGGGATTCGGGACGGGGTGCCCGGCGGAGGCGATTGCCGCCGCCGATTTCGACGCGCTGCGCGCCTGCGGCCTGTCGGGACAGAAACAGGGCTATGCGAAAAGCCTCGCGCAGCTGGTTCTCGATGGCGAGCTGACCTTCGACGCCCTGCCCGCCGACGACGAGGAAGCGATCGCGCTGCTCACCAGGGTCAAGGGCATCGGGCGCTGGTCGGCGGAGATTTATCTGCTCTTTGCGGAAGGACGCCCCGACATCTGGCCCGCGGGCGACCTGGCCGTGCAGGAAGCCGTCGGCCGGATCCTCGGACTGGGCGCGCGGCCGAGCGAGAAACAGGCGCGCGAGCTTGCCGAACCCTGGCGCCCCCACCGCGGCGCCGCCGCGATCTTCAGCTGGCATTGCTATAATATGGACGTGATTTGAGGGTGTCCGTCGCCCCGCGAAGGGGGGCCGCTGGCGACCTTGCGCCATCGATAGCGGCCCCCGCCTTCGCGGGGGCGACGTGCCCAACAAAATGGCCGGGCGGAGCATCCTCCACCCGGCCTCTTTGTCTCTTGCGAAGCGAAGGGCTTATTTCTTCGCCGCAGCCTTCTTGGCAGGGGCCTTCTTCGCTGGCTCGGCCTTTTCGGCCGCCGCCTTGGCAGGCGGCGCCTTCTTTGCCGCGGCGGGTTTGGCTTCGGCCTTGGGCTCGGCCTTTTTCACCGGTGCCTTCTTGGCGGGGCTTTCTTCGGCCTTGGCCTCTTCCTTCACCGTTTCCTTCTTGGCGGCGGGCTTTTTCGCGGCCGCCTTCTTCGCGGGCTTTTCGTCATGGTCGTGGCCGCAGCCCGGCCCATGGACGTGGCCGTCGTCATCGGCTTCAATCGCGGCTTCGAGTTCCTCGCGGGTCGTTTCGCGATCGGTGATCTCGGCCTTGTCGAACAGGAAGTCGACGACCTTGTCCTCATAGAGCGGCGCGCGAAGCTGCGCGGCGGCGAGCGCGTCCTGCTGGACATATTCGACGAAACGCTGGCGGTCTTCGGGGCGATATTGCTGCGCCGCCTGCATGATCAGGCGCTGCATCTCCTGGCTCGACACCTGCACGCCATGCGCCTGGCCGATTTCGGAAAGGAGCAGGCCCAGGCGGACGCGGCGCACCGCGATGGCGCGATATTCTTCGCGATCCTTTTCAAGCTCGGCCTTCGCCGCCTCGGGATCTTCCTCGTGGCTCGCTTCATGCTCGAGCTGCTGCCAGATCTGGTTGAACTCGGCCTCGACCATCGTCGGCGGCACCTCGAAATCATGGGCGGCGGCGAGCTGGTCGAGCAGCTTACGCTTCATATAGGTGCGCGTCAGGCCGTTGAGTTCCTGTTCGACCTGATCCTTCATCAGCTCCTTCAGCTTGTCGAGACTTTCGAGGCCGAGCGACTTGGCGAACTCATCGTCGATCTTCGATGCGGCCGGAACCTTCACTTCCTTCACCGTCACCGCGAATTCGGCGTCCCTGCCCTTCAGCGTGTCGACCGGATAATCTTCGGGGAAGGTGACCTTCAGCACCTTTTCGTCGCCCGCCTTCACGCCGACAAGCTGATCCTCGAAACCGGGTATCAGCTGGCCCGAACCGATCTCGACCGCCATATCCTCGCCCGTACCGCCGTCGAAGGGGGTGCCATCGACGCTGCCGACGAAGTCGATGATGACCTGGTCGCCGGTCGCGGCTTTCCTGGTCTTCGGCGCTTCCTCAAAGCGCTTCATCTGCGCGGCAAATTCCTCGATCTTCGCCATCACCGCCTTGTCGTCGGCGGGAACGGTCAGCCGCTCGAGCTTCAACCCGTCGATCGACGGCGCCTCGATGTCGGGCAGCACTTCGAGCGCGACGGTGAGTTCGGCGTCCTTGCCGGTTTCATAACCATCGGCCAGCGTCACCGCGGGCTGGAGCGCCGGGCGCAGCTTTTCCTTCGCCATCAGATCCTTGACGCCCTGGTCGATCGCCTTGTTGAGCGCGTCGGCCGACAGCGCGGCGCCGTGCATCTTGCGGATCAGGTTCGGCGGCACCTTGCCGGGGCGGAAACCGGGCATACGAACGGTCGGGGCGATGCTCTTCACCTCCTCGTCGACGCGCGCGTCGATGTCCTTGGCGGTGATAGTGACGCGATATTCGCGCTTCAGGCCTTCGTTCAGCGTTTCGACGGTCTTCATTGCCTTGGTCTTATCCTTGCTCAAAATCTCTTGTCCGAACCCCGCCAAAATGGCGAAGTTCCCCATGATCCCGGCCTGCATTGCAGATTGGTGCGGGCGAAGGGACTCGAACCCCCACATCTTGCGATACTGGTACCTAAAACCAGCGCGTCTACCAATTCCGCCACGCCCGCTCAGAGCTTCGGCCGGGTGCACGGACGCCATGCGCTGTGCCGCGCACGCCCGTGCGGGCCGGGCGGGGCTATAGCAGACGCGCGGCCAAGGGCAAGGGCGGAAAGCCGCGCCCGGCCGCCCCTGGAACGGGACGCCTCGGCATTCGTTGATCGCCGGAGGAGACCGCAGATGACGAACGGCACCGACCCGCTGCCCAAGCCCAGGCCCGACAAGATCGAGCCGCAATCGCCCCCCGAAACCCCGGCCCCCCCGGCGCCGCAGGAAGAACCGGCCGACCGGCCGCTCGAAATCCCCGGAAATCCGGGCGGCGACGGCATCGACGAACCGGGCCGCGGCCCGGACGAACTGCCGCCGGGGCAGGATTAGGGCGCCCTCGCCATTCCCGCGAAAGCGGGAAACCAGAACGCAGCCAAGCTGACGCCACGCTGGGTTCCCGCTTTCGCGGGAATGGCGAGGTTTGGGGGAGGATAGCGCAGTTCATCGCCAACGATTGCATTATGCTCCATCCACCCGCGAAGGCGGGGGTCCATCACCCGACGGCAATGCTATGATATGGTGCATGATGGGTACCCGCCTACGCGGGTACACACGGCTTCTATCCGAAGAAGACGGCGCCTCAATCTCTTCAGGACAGGCTCTACCCCAGCGCCTTCTTCAGCAGCTCGTTCACCACCTGCGGGTTCGCCTTGCCCTGCATCGCCTTCATCGCCTGGCCGACGAAGAATCCGAACAGCGCTTCCTTGCCGCCCTTATACTGCTCGACCTTGTCGGCATTGGCGGCCAGCACCTCGCCGATGACCTTTTCGATCGCGCCGGTGTCGCTCGTCTGCTTGAGGCCCTTTTCCTCGACGATCTTCGCGGGTGCATCGCCCGTTTCGAGCATGATCTCGAACACCTGTTTCGCGATGCTGCCCGAAATCGTGCCGTCGGCGACGAGGCCGAGCAGTTCGCCCGCCTGCGCCGGGGTTACCGGACAGTCGGCGATATCCTTGCCGAGCCGGTTCAATGCGCCGAAAAGCTCACTCGTCACCCAGTTCGCCGCCGCCTTGGGCTCGGCGCCGGTTTCGAGCAGCGCGTCGAACCAGCGCGCGCTTTCGACCTCGGCGGTCAGCACCCCGGCGTTATAGGCCGAAATCCCCGCGGCTTCGTAACGCGCGCGCTTGGCGTCGGGCAATTCGGGCAGGCTCGCGCGGCATTCGTCGAGAAAAACGTCGTCGAGTTCGAGCGGCAACAGATCGGGATCGGGGAAATAGCGATAGTCGTGCGCGTCTTCCTTTGACCGCATCGTCCGCGTCGTCCCCGTGTCGGGGTTGAACAGCCGCGTTTCCTGCACGACCGCGCCGCCGCTTTCGATCAGCTCGACCTGCCGCTTCGCCTCATATTCGATCGCCTGCATCACGAAGCGCACCGAATTGACATTCTTCGTCTCGGTGCGCGTGCCGAATGCCTCGCCGGGCCGCCGCACGCTGACATTGACGTCGGCGCGCATCGAGCCTTCCTCCATATTGCCGTCGCACGACCCGACATAGCGCAGAACCGCGCGTAGCTTGCGCAAATAAGCCCCCGCCTCGGCGGGCGAGCGCATGTCGGGCTTCGACACGATTTCCATCAGCGCGACACCCGAGCGGTTCAAATCGACGAAGCTCATCGTCGGATGCTGGTCGTGCATCAGCTTGCCGGCGTCCTGCTCGACATGGATGCGCTCGATCCCGATCATCTTGCCATGCGCGATGCCCGCCTTTTCATCGGCCTCGATATGCAGCGAACCTTCGCCGACAAGCGGATGATAAAGCTGCGAAATCTGGTAACCCTGCGGCAGGTCGGCATAGAAATAATTCTTGCGGTCGAACCGCGACCATTTGTTTATCCGCGCCTCGATCGCCATCCCCGTGCGCACCGCCTGGCGGATGCACTCGCGGTTCGGCACGGGCAGCATCCCCGGCATCGCGGCGTCGACCAGCGACACCTGCGTGTTCGGCTCCGCCCCGAACGCCGTCGCGGCGCCCGAGAACAGCTTGGCGTTGGAGGTGACCTGCGCATGGACCTCGAGGCCGATCACGACCTCCCACTCGCCGGTTTCGCCTTTGATGCGATAATCAGACATCATTCGTTCCTTCATGTATCCCCGCGAAGGCGGGGATCCAGTGCGGGGCAGCGCAAGGCCGCTCTGGGCTCCGGCCTTCGCGGGAGCACACCGCTAGATTACCACCATTTCTCCGCCCGCGCCGTGAACCCGGCACGCTCCTCGATCGCCAGCCCGGCGTTGAGCACGCCCTGCTCGTCGAACGCCTTGCCGATGATCTGCAGGCCCAGCGGCAGCCCTTCGCGGTTCAGCGCCGCGGGGACCGACATCGCGGGCAGCCCGGCGAGGCTTGCGGGCACCGCGAACACGTCGTTCAGATACATCGCCAGCGGATCGGCGGTCTTTTCGCCCAGCCCGAACGCCGCCGACGGCGCGGTCGGCGCGAGGATTACGTCGCACGAGCCAAAAGCCGCCTCGAAATCGCGCGCGATCAGCGTCCGCACCTTCTGCGCTTGCGTATAATAGGCGTCGTAAAAGCCCGCCGACAGCACATAGGTGCCGATCATGATGCGACGCTTGACCTCTGCCCCGAAGCCTTCGGCGCGCGTCGCGGCGTACATGTCCTGCAACCCTGCACCCTGCGGCAACTCGCGCAGCCCGTAGCGGACGCCGTCATAGCGCGCGAGGTTCGACGAGGCTTCGGCGGGCGCGATGATATAATAAGCGGGCAGCGCATATCTGGTGTGCGGCAGGCTGATCTCTACAACCTCGGCCCCTGCATCCTTGAGCATCGCAATGCCGGCGTCCCACATCGCGTCGATATCGGGGTCGATGCCTTCGAGGCGATATTCCTTGGGAATACCGACCGTCTTCCCCTTGAGATCACTCGACAAAGCTGCTTCCCAATTAGGCACCGGCAGGTCGAGGCTCGTCGCATCCTTGGGGTCGAAGCCCGCCATATTTTCAAGCATGATCGCGCAGTCGCGCACATCGCGCGCCATCGGTCCCGCCTGATCGAGCGAGCTGGCAAAGGCGACGATGCCCCAGCGCGAGCAGCGGCCATAGGTCGGCTTGATCCCGGAAATGCCCGTGAAGGCCGCGGGCTGGCGGATCGAGCCGCCGGTGTCGGTCCCCGTCGCCGCCGGGCACAGCCGCGCCGCGATCGCCGCCGACGAACCACCCGACGAGCCGCCCGGGGCGAGCGCGGCATTGCCACCGTCGTTGCGCCGCCAGGGCGAGATGACATTGCCGAAATAGCTCGTCTCGTTCGACGATCCCATCGCGAACTGGTCGAGGTTGAGCTTGCCGAGCATCCCCGCGCCCGCGTCCCACAATTTCTGGCTGACGGTTGATTCATAGCGCGGTACGAAACCTTCGAGCATATGGCTCGCCGCGGTCGTCTGAACGCCGCTGGTGCAGAACAGATCCTTCATCCCGATCGGCACGCCCGACAAGGGCTTCAGCGTCCCCGCCGCGCGGTCGGCATCGGCCGCCTTCGCAGCCTCGATCGCATGTTCGGGCGTCTCGACGATGAAGGCGTTGAGCGCCTTCGCGCCCGCGACATTGGCGTTGAACGCCTCGGCGACCTCGACGGCGCTGAAATCGCCCGCGCGATGCCCGTCGCGGATCTGCGCGACGGTCAGGTTGGTCAGTTCGGTCATTATTCGATCACCTTGGGGACACCAAAGAAGCCATGCTGCGCGGCGGGCGCGTTGGCGAGAATATCATCGCGGCGGTTGCCGCCGGTGAGCGGGTCGGCATCGACGACGTCGTCGCGCAGGCGGAGCGTGTTCGGGATCACCGCGGTCATCGGCTCGATCCCGGTCACATCGACCTCGCCGAGCTGCTCGACCCAGCCCAGGATGCCGTTCAATTCGCCTTCCATCGCCGCGGCTTCGGCATCGCTGATCGCGATGCGCGCCAGCGACGCGATTTTCCTCACTGTTGCCTGATCGATTGCCATTGATTCCTGCCTTTGCGGGAGAAGAGGCGCCGCTAGCACCCCGCCCCCCGCGCTTCAAGCGGCGGCTAGTCGAAACTGCCCGATTGCGGCACGCCATCGACGGTGACACGCCGTTGCTGCACCGTCTCGATCGCGATCCGCGCCTTTGAGAGGTCGAGCTGCGACTGCCCGGATTGCGACGCCATCGTTCGTTCGCCAACAATCCAGCGCCCGGCATCGTCCTGCGTCACAAAGTCGAAGCTCAGCGATTCGCCCGGCGCCTTCTGGCCGAGGACGCCGATCCGCCGGTCGTCGAGCCACACCGCGGCGCACGCCGTCGCGCGGCTGCACATATGGCTGCCCGCGATGCGGTCGATCGCCCCGGCAGGCAAGGCGCGATCGGCAGGGATGACGCGCAGCCGCTCGGCAAAGGGCTTGAGCAGGATCGGCGCCCGCGGTCCCATCAGATCCCAGCGGTTCTTCGCCGCCAGCGCCGCCCTGGCCGCATCGGCGCGCGCCTTGTCGGGCGACTTGACGAGCGCCGCCAGCGCCGTGCGCCCGCTCGGCCCGAAATCGAACGCCATCGCCGCCCAGTCGAACTTTTCCGCAGGCACCGCCCCCGATTTCAGCCGCGCCAGCTGATCGCGCGCGGAAATGGCCCCGAAATCGACAATCGGCAGCGCGAGGAAGAGCGCGAGCGCCATCAGCGCGATCGCCAGCTTCTGCTGCAAGGGCCGCAACCAGTCGTCGAAATCGCGCCGCCCGCGCACCACCGCCCATAGCCCCACAAGCCCATAGGCCAGCGCAATCGCGGCCGCGATCACCCCCCAGATGCGCTCGGGCGTCCAGCCATATTGGCCGATCCGCAGCATCATCGAATAGAGCGCGATGACCGCCAGCGGCAGCACCGCCACCGCGAGCACGGGCGCCGCCCAGCGCAGCGCCGGACCCGTCGCACGGTCCTCGGCGCCGTTGCCGATCACCGCATTGGCGAGCAGGACCGCGAACGCCGCCGCCGCCATCATCAGCGCCGCGGTCGAAAAGCCCGAATCCCACAGCCTTTGCAGCCCCGTCCCCGCGAGCGAGAGCAGGAATAGCACCAGCGCCACCGCGAGCACCGGCGCCAGCACCGCGAGCACGATCATCACCAGCCGCTGCAAGGTCGCAACCAGCCTGTCGCGCTCGCGCAGCAGGCCGACGGCTCCGCCGAACGCCGCGCCCGCGAGCATCCAGCCGAACCATTCGTCGTTCAGCAGGTCGAAGATCAGGTTGATCCCGATCAGCTTGAACATCTGCCCGATCAGCACGGTGAGCAGGAAGGTGATGCCGACGAACGCCAGGCTCGCCGCACCGATTACCGCGTCGGTCCACGCATGGTTGTGCAGCCGGTCATAGGGCATCGTCCACAGCTTCCAGAAGCGCCAGTCGGGCGCGACGTCGCGTCGCGTCTGGAACAGCGGCGTCGCGACGAGCACCGCGAGGATGCCCGACCAGAAGGGCCATTCGACCGGATTGCCCTGTAAATTATAGGCCGCCGTCGCCCGCGCGATCAGCCCGAGGATCGCGCCCCACAGCAACGCAAAACCCAGCGCCCAGTGCCAGCGGCGGCGTTCGACCCCCAGCACGAACACCAATGTCGCCACCGCGATCGCGGCCGCCGCAGCGCTGCGCCACGGCGCCAGCGGGTCGTCATGCGAATGATCGACCAGCAAGTGAAAGGCCAGTCCCGCCGCGGCGCAGATCGCCGCCATGATCCACGGCCGCAGCGGCCACGGCGGATCGCTGTCGTCGAGGCGCGCGGAGGGGCGCGGCGAATCGGGAATGGGCGAGCTTGCTGGCGCATCGGTCATGCCCCATATCTACGTTGGAAAATCGTCATGCTGAACTTGTTTCAGCATCCATGGCCTGACATCGCGGCCTCGGGCCATGGACCCTGAAACAAGTTCAGGGTGACGAGATATTTGAAGGGCCTATCAGGACCAGCTAGAGACCCGCAAATCTCCCCCTCCCATGGAGCCCCCCTTGGCCCGCAAGTTCCTCTATCTGATCGCCGCGATCATCCTCCTCATCCTCGCCGCGGGGATCGTCTATCAGCTCTTTCCCGGCTGGCTCGCGCGCACCGCCTTTGTCCCCAGCACCGAGTTCGAGCCGCAGGCCGCGGTCGCGCCGAATGCCTATGACGACCCCGCCATGTGGTTCGCGCGGCCGGGGATGGAGCAAAATCCCGCGGCGTGGCGCCCCGCCGCCGACGGCAGCGAAACGCCGGGCGACGCTTCCGAAAACAAGGCGCCCGAACCGCTTATCCCGCCCGCCCAGGCGGCCGAAACGCCCGCCGCAGCCCCCTTCGCCAAGGGCGACGCCGCGGTCTTTTTCGTCCACCCGACGAGCTATTACAGCCGCTCCAGCTGGAACGCCCCGCTCAGCGATCGCGATTCGGACCACCGCGCCAATCTGTTCGTGCAGGGCATGGCGAGCGCCTTTGCCGACGCGGGCGAAATCTGGGCGCCGCGCTATCGCCAGGCGACGCTCGGCGCCTTCCTCGCGACGGACCGGGTGACCGCGGGCAAGGCGATCGATTCGGCGTATCGCGACGTCGAGGAAGCGTTCGACGCCTTCCTCGCCGCGCAGCCGAAGGACAGGCCGATCATCCTCGCCGGGCACAGCCAGGGCGCGCTCCACCTCACCACCCTGCTCCGCACCCGCATCGCGGGCACCCCGCTCGCCAGGCGCATCGTCGCGGCCTATATCATCGGCTGGCCGGTCAGCCTCGACACCGACCTCGCGGCGCTCGGCCTTCCCGCCTGCCAGACGCCCGACCAGAAGGGCTGCATCGTCGGCTGGGCCAGCTTCGCCGAGCCCGCCGACCCGGCGATGGTCACCGACGCCTATGACGGGACGATCGGCTTCGACGGGCGCCCGCGCGCGAACACGCGGATGCTCTGCACCAACCCGCTCACCGGCATTCCCGACACCGCCGCGCCGCCCGAGGCCAATATCGGCACGCTGAAACCGACCGCCGGGTTCAAGTCGGGGTCGCTGATCGCGGGCCGGATCGGCGCGAGGTGCGACGACACGCGCGGTTTCCTGATGATCGGCGACGCCGAGGTGGCGCAGGATTATGTCGTCGCGGGCTATGTGCTGCCCGGCAACAATTATCATGTCTATGACATCACGCTGTTCTGGGCCAATGTCCGCGCCGACGCGCTGCGCCGCCTTGCCGCCTATGAAGGCAAGCCGTCGCCGGTGCCGCCCGCGGCGGCGCCCGCGGACCTGGCTAGAACCTGATACCTTTGAATTGATCCACTCCGTCATTGCGAGCGCAGCGAAGCAATCTCCAGCTATCGTTCTGCGTAACCGCTGGCTGGAGATTGCTTCGCTGCGCTCGCAATGACGATTTCAACCAATGTTATCAGATTCTGGCTGAGTCCGCCGCTTCAGCCCTCACAAGCTGGCTTTCGCGCGGGCAAAGCTTCTATACCTTCCCCCGTCGCCTCAAAATGGTTAGGGCGCGCGCATGATCCTCGTCATCGACAATTATGACAGCTTCACCTTCAACCTCGTTCATTATCTGATCGAGCTGGGGGCCGAGGTGCGCGTCGAGCGCAACGATGCGCTCACCGCATCCGCCGCGCTCGCGACGGGCGCCGAGGCGATCCTGATCTCGCCCGGCCCCTGCACGCCCAATGAGGCGGGAATCAGCCTCGACCTCGTCGCCGCCTGCGCCGATGCGGCGCGCCCGCTGCTCGGCGTGTGCCTCGGCCATCAGGCGATCGGCCAGCATTTCGGCGGTACGGTGCAGCGCGGCCATCTGATGCACGGCAAGACCTCGCCCGTCTGCCACGACGGCAGCGGGCTTTACGCGGGGCTTCCCTCGCCCTTTCAGGCGACGCGCTATCACAGCCTGGAAGTTGTCGACATTCCCGACTGCCTGATCATCAACGCGACGAGCGACGACGGCGCGGTGATGGGCTTCCGCCATGTCGAGCTGCCGATCCACGGCGTCCAGTTCCACCCCGAAAGCATCGCCACCGAACATGGCCATGCGATGCTCGCCAATTTCCTCCAGATCGCCGGGCTTCCCGTGCGCGAACGGCAAGCGGCATGAGCCGGTTCGGGCCGTTTCCCGACCCGTCGGCGCTGCTCGATCACGACGAGGCCGCGGCCGCCTTTGCGACGATGCTCGACGGCGGCGCGAGCGACGAACAGGTCGCCGCATTTCTGATCGCGCTCGCCGAACGGGGCGAAACGATGGTCGAAATCGCCGCCGCGGCGCAGGCGATGCGCGACCGACTGATCCCCATCGAAGCGCCCGCGGGCGCGATCGACGTGTGCGGCACCGGCGGCGACGGCCATCACACATTGAACGTATCGACCGCGGTGTCGATCGTCGTCGCGGCGTGCGAAGTTCCGGTCGCCAAGCACGGCAATCGTGCGGCGTCGTCGAAATCGGGCGCCGCCGACACGCTGGAAGCGCTCGGCCTCGACATGGAGCGCGCCGACCGTCAGGCGCAGGAGCAGCTCGCCGACCTTGGCATCTGTTTCCTTTTCGCGGGCACACGCCACCCGGCGATGAAGCGCATCATGCCGATCCGCAAGGCGATCGGGCGGCGGACGATCTTCAACCTGATGGGGCCGCTCGCCAATCCGGCGCGGGTGACGCGCCAGCTGGTCGGCATCGCGCGCCCCGCCTATGTCGCCGTCTATGCCGAGGCGCTGCACCGGCTCGGCACCGACCATTCGCGCGTGATTTCGGGCGACGAAGGCCTCGACGAACTGTCGCTCGCGGGCGGCAACGAGGTCGCGGTCGTGACCGCAGAAGGCGTGCGGATGCAGCGCAGCAGCGCCGCCGACGCCGGGCTGCCGACGCGCTCGCTCGCCGAAATTCGCGGCGGCGATGCGGCGTTCAACGCGCGCGCGCTGCGCCGCCTGCTCGAAGGCGAGACGGGCGCCTATCGCGACGCCGTGCTCTACAACGCCGCCGCGGCGCTGATCGTCGCGGGCGCGGTCGACAATCTGGTGGACGGAGTCGAGGAAGCCGCCGAGGCGATCGACAAGGGCCTCGCCAACGCGCTGCTCAACTGCTGGATCGCCTATAAATGAGCGGGTTTTTGATATCGTCATTGCGAGGAGCCGAAGGCGACGCGGCAATCCCCAGCTTTCGTCGATCAAAATCGCTCGCTGGGGATTGCTTCGCTACGCTCGCAATGACGATAAGTTTGAGCCCGAAATGAACAAACTCACTCAAATCCTCGCCACCAAGGCCGAAGAAGTCGCCGCGCGCCGCGCCCTGCGCTCGCTCGCCGACCTCGACGCGATCGACGCCGGCCCGGTGCGCGGTTTCGCCGCCGCCTTGCGGGCCAAGATCGACGTGGGCGGCTACGCGCTGATCGCCGAGATCAAGAAAGCTTCGCCCTCCAAGGGTTTGATTCGCGAAGATTTCGATCCCGCCGATCATGCGCGCGCCTACGCCGCGGGCGGCGCCGCCTGCCTGTCGGTGCTCACCGACGCGCCCTGGTTTCAGGGGCATGAGGATTATCTGGCCGCCGCGCGCGCCGCCTGCGCGCTGCCCGTGCTGCGCAAGGATTTCATGATCGACCCGTGGCAGGTGGCCGAAGCGCGGTCGATCGGCGCCGACGCGATCCTCATCATCGTCGCGGCGCTGGACGATGGCGCGATGCGCGAGATCGAGGCTGCGGCGATCGAGCGCGGGATGGACGTGCTGGTCGAGGTCCACGACGAAGCCGAACTGGATCGCGCGCTCAGCCAGCTCCAGTCGCGCCTGATCGGCGTCAACAACCGCGATCTTCGCACCTTTGAAACCGACCTAGGCGTGACCGAACGGCTGGCGAAACTCGTCCCGGCGGGCACCTTGCTCGTCGGCGAAAGCGGCATCGCCTCTCATGCCGACTGCCAGCGCCTCGCCGACAGCGGCGTCCGGGCCTTCCTCGTCGGCGAAAGCCTGATGCGTCAGGCCGACGTCACGGCGGCAACAAGGGCGCTGCTCGAAGGCTGAGGCCCGCTTTGGAGTGGGGAGCGGACGTAGCGGCCGTTCCGGGGAGGAACTTATAGGTCCACTTCCGACCGAAACCGGTCGTCCCTCAGGCCGGTTTCCAGCTCTTGCGTTCTTCGGCCTGCTTGAGCACCTCGAACGCCGCCTGCCCCGCCGTGAAGCGCTTTGCGGCTTCGTCGTCGCCGGGCTTGACGTCGGGGTGGCACTCCTTCGCATAGGCGCGCCACGCCTTTTTGGTCGCATCAAAATCGGCGTCGGGGTCGAGGCCCAGGATTTCGAGCGCGCGCATCTCGTCAGCGCTGCGGCTGCCGTCGCCGGCGCCGCCCCAGGCGTAATGTTGGGCACGGGCATAGCTGCGCGCGCCCTGCGCTTCCTCGGCGGCGCGGGCCGCGGCGTCCTCGGCGCTCAGCCCGGCGAAATAGTCCCAGCCGCGATTATATTCGGCAGCGTGGTTTTCGCAGAAATACCAGCGTTCAGGGCTGTTCGGCGATTTGGGTGCGGGGCAATTGCCGGGTTCGGTGCAGCCGTGCCGGTCGCACAGCCGCACCTGCTGCGCCTCGCGCGACGAGCCATAGGGGCGCCAGCGGGGAAACCCCCAGTCGTCGGATCTCTTGGCGCGGCTCATCGGTCCCATGTAGCGACTAGGGCGCCTGATTGCTACCCAAACAGGCCGAAAATCCTAGTCCTTCGGCTTGTAACCGAACGCCTTGGCGGCAAGTTTCACCACCGCGGGGTCGCGTTCAGGCGGCGTCATCGGCACCACGGCCTCCAGCGTGTCGGCAACATGCGTCAGCGCCGCGATGCGCGCCGCCTTCTTATTGTTGCCGTCGATGACTTTCCACGGCGCCCAGCGCGTGTGCGTCTGCGCGAACATATCGTCGATCGCCGCCAGATAGTCGGCGCGCTTCGCCCGGTTGCGATAATCCTCCGTCCCGGTCTTCCACCGCTTCCACGGATGATCGAGCCGATCGGCGAAACGTCTGTCCTGTTCCTCCTGCGTCACATGGACGAACAGCTTGACGAGATGGGTCGCGCTGCCGGTCAGTTGCGCCTCGAACTCGTTGATCTCGTCATAGGCCTTGCGCCACTCGGCCTCGGTCGCGAACCCCTCGACGCGCTCGACGAGCACGCGGCCATACCAGCTGCGGTCGAAGATCGAGATTTCACGCTTGCCGGGCAGCCGTTTCCAGAAACGCCAGAGGAAGTGCCGCGCCTTTTCCTCCTCGGTCGGCGCGCCGATCGGCCACACCTCGAAATAGCGCGGATCGAGCGAGGCGGTGAGCCGCCGGATGATCCCGCCCTTTCCCGCCGCATCCCAGCCCTCGACCATGATGACGCTGCGCTGCGCATGAACGATGTGCGCGGCCTGGAGCCGTTCGAGCCGCTCGGTCAGCGCGTCGAGCGCCCCGGAATAGTCGCCGTCATATTTGGCGCCGGTTTCATAGTCGGAAAGCGAAATGGTCATGCGCCGATCCTAACCAAAGCATGCGCGCGCACCAAGCGCGCCCTGGCGATTGTCAGTTTCTGGGACAGCCGCAGGGGGCTGCGTTACAGCGCGGTGGCGAGCAGCGCGGCAAGGCGCGCGGGCGCCTCCATCGGGATGAAATGGCTCTGGTCGCTCCATTGCTCGTCGCGCACCGCGCCGAGCGCGGCGCCGAGGCCTGGCCAGGTCGGGCTGACCGAAAAGTCAAGATGGCCCGCACGCTCGCCGGTGCGCGCGCGGATCAGGCTGACCGGGGCGGCCATCTGCGGCAGCCAGTCGTGCGGATTGGTGCGCAGCGCATTCTGATAGACCGACGCCTCGAGCGCGGGCGGGCACGCAAGGTCGAAGCCCGCGCCGTCCGCCGCAGGGAGCAGGCCGTGACGGCAATAGTCGGCGAGCACCGACGGCTGCCAGTGCCTATAGGGCGGCCGCGCCGCGAAATGCGCGTCCATCGCCCGCCACCCGTCCCAACGGGCGCGGCGCCGCGCGACGGGATGTTCGGCCGGATCGGGCACCGGCTCGGCCGCGGGACCGGCATAGAGTTGGGGCGCCATGATGACGGGGTCGATCAGGAACAGATGCGCAAAGGCATCCGCACGCACCGCCGCGAGCCGCGTGAGGACATATCCCCCCATGCTGTGCCCGCAGCCGACGAGCGGCATCCCCGCGAAACGATCGACGAGTGGCAGGAGCGCATCGGCAGTGCGCCCCCAATCGGCAAGCGAGGTCGGCTTGGCGCTGCGCCCATGGCCGAGCTGGTCGGGCGCAACGACATGGGTGCCGGGCGGCAGTTCGGCGACGACGGCGTCCCACAACCGCGCATGAAAGCCCGTCGCGTGGAGCAGCAGCAGCGATGGACGGCCCGACGGCGCGCCCCATTCGAACCAGCAGATGTCGCCTTCCGGCGTGGCGAGCCGGTGTTCGTCGGGCATCTGCACTGCTATTCTCTCGCCGCGATCGTGGGCACTCCATAAGCGCCGATCATTGCATCGTCGGTCATAATCGTCGCCGACAGCGCCAGCGACTGCGCAACCAGCATCCGGTCAAAGGGATCGCGGTGAATCAAGGGAAGTTGCTCCAGCAGGTTGAGGTGACCAAGTTCCACGGGCAGAATGGGGATGGCGCTGTCGGCAAGATGCGCGGCAACCAGCGACGCCGTCGCGTCGATCTTTCCCGTCCGGCTTTTGATCGCGACCTCCCACAGCGACACGATGCTGGCGTAAAGCTCATCGTCGTTCCGCTGAAAACAGGCGCGCGCCTTGGGCCCGAGGCGCGGGCTGTCGCCGAGCCACCACAACAGGACATGCGTATCGAGCAGCAACCTCATTCGGGCCAGGGGAGGTCCGAATCCTTGCCTTCAAAGGCATCGATCAGCCAGTCGGGCGTGACGTCGAAATCGTCGGCGATCCAGATCTTGCCCTTGAGCGCGCCCGGCTGGCGCGGCTTGCGGGGTTTGGGCGCGGCGGGCGGCATGGGCGTAAAGCTGGTCGGCATTTCGCGCACTCCCGCCACAGGGGCGGCCTCCGCGCTCCCCAGCTGTTCCAGATAGGCCTTCACCAGCGCCGACAGCGAGGTGCCCAGCTCGGCGGCGCGAATGCGCGCGCGGCGATGGGTTTCCTCGTCGAGGGCAATGGTGACATTCTTCATGTGAAACTGCGTACCACAGTTTCACATGAAGAACAAGTCAGCCCTTCGGTCCGTCAACCAGCCGGATATGCAGTTCGCGAAGCTGTTTTTCCGAAACCGGCGCCGGGGCGCCCATCATCAGGTCTTCGGCCTTCTGGTTCATCGGGAAGACGACGACCTCGCGGATATTGGGCTCGTCGGCGAGCAGCATGACGATGCGGTCGACCCCCGGCGCCGACCCGCCGTGCGGCGGCGCGCCATATTTGAAAGCGTTGATCATGCCCGCGAAACTGGCGTCGACCTCGGCCTGGCTATAGCCCGCGATCTCGAACGCCTTGTACATGATGTCGGGGCGATGGTTGCGGATCGCGCCCGACGACAGTTCGACGCCGTTGCACACGATGTCATATTGCCAGGCGAGAATGTCGAGCGGATCTTGCGTTTCCAGCGCCTCAAGCTCGCCCTGCGGCATCGAGAAGGGATTGTGGCTGAAGTCGATCTTGCCCGTTTCCTCGTCGCGCTCGAACATCGGGAAATCGACGATCCAGCACATTTCAAAGCGGTTCGCGTCGATGAGATCGAGCTGTTCGGCGACGCGCGTGCGCGCGAGGCCCGCGAGCTTTGCCGCCTGCGCTTCCTTGCCCGCGGCGAAGAACAGGCCGTCGTCGGGGCCGAGGGCCAGCTCGGCGGCGAGCGCGTCCATCTTCTCCGCCCCGTGGTTCTTGGCGATCGGGCCGCCCCATTCGCCGCCCTTGCGCGTCGCATAGCCGAGCCCCGCAAAACCCTCGCCCTGCGCCCAGCTGTTCATGTCGTCGAAGAATTTGCGGCTCTTGTCCGCCGTCCCCGGCGCCGGGATCGCGCGCACGACATCGCCCGCCGCGACGATGTCGGCGAAACGGCCGAAGCCCGAACCCGCAAAATGCGCCGAAACGTCGCTGATGATCAGCGGGTTACGAAGGTCGGGTTTGTCATTGCCATATTTGAGCATCGATTCGCGGTAGGGGATGCGCGGAAACGATCCTGCCGGCGTCACCGACTTGCCGTTCGCAAACTCCTCGAACACGCCCGCGAGCACCGGCTCGATCGCGTTGAAGACGTCGTCCTGCGTGACGAAACTCATCTCGAAATCGAGCTGGTAGAACTCGCCGGGCGAACGGTCGGCGCGCGCGTCCTCGTCGCGAAAGCAGGGCGCGATCTGGAAATAGCGGTCGAAACCCGCGACCATCAGCAGTTGCTTGAACATCTGCGGCGCCTGGGGCAGCGCATAGAATTTGCCGGGGTGGACGCGGCTCGGCACCAGATAGTCGCGCGCGCCCTCCGGCGACGAAGCGGTGAGGATCGGCGTCTGATATTCGGTAAAGCCCTGCTCGACCATGCGGCGGCGGAGCGACGCGATCACCTTCGATCGCAGCAGGATGTTCGCGTGCAGCCGCTCGCGGCGCAGGTCGAGGAAACGATATTTCAGGCGGATGTCCTCGGGATAATCCTGTTCGCCCGCGACCGGCAGCGGAAGTTCGGCGGCCGCCGACTGCACCGCCACCTCGCGCGCGCGCACCTCGATCGCGCCCGTGGGCAGATTGGCGTTCACCGTTTCCGCCGACCGCGCGACGACCTGGCCGGTGATCGTCACGACGCTTTCGGCGCGCAGGCCGTCGAGCGTCGCGAAAGCGGCATCGCTCGAGTCCACGACGATCTGCGTCAGGCCATAATGGTCGCGCAGATCGACGAAGAGCAGCCCGCCATGGTCGCGCTTGCGATGCACCCAGCCCGACAGGCGAACAGTCTGGCCGACATGCTCGGCGCGAAGCTGGCCGCAATGATGGGTGCGATAGGCGTGCATTTCATGGTCTTTCGAAGATGAGGGGACATCACGTTTCGCGTGATTTACCGCCGCGCCTAAGGCAGGTCGGGGAGCGATTTGTCAAGGCTTGCCTCATCGTCCGCGTGGCGGCGCGGGCCGTCATCGGCCTTGCTTCACTCTGCGGGCGCCCCACCCCTGCCGAGGCAATGCGTTGCCCGGCAGACCCGCCGCCGCCCTTCAGCGTCACGATCGCGCTTGTTCGTCGAGCAGCGGTCGACCGCCACGCAATTTTTCCTGCCCGTTGGTTCCAACTCGCTGTATAGGCGCGCTATGCAAGTCCATCCGTTGATCGATACCAATGCCGCGCTCGCCCAGTTCTGCGACCTGATCGGGGACAGCGATTTCATCGCGGTCGATACCGAGTTCATGCGCGAAAACACCTTCTGGCCGGAACTCTGCCTGATCCAGGTCGCGAACGCCGAGCATGCCGCGGCTATCGACCCGATGGCAGAGGGCATCGACCTTCAGCCCCTGCTCGACCTGCTCGTCGACAATGAGGATATACTGAAGGTCTTTCACGCGGGCGGACAGGATGTCGAAATCATCTTCAACCTGACGGGCAAGACACCGCACCCGATTTTCGACACGCAGATCGGCCAGATGGCGCTCGGTCAGGCCGAGCAGGTCGGCTATTCGAACCTCGTCGAAGCGTGGCTGGGCGTCCAGCTCGACAAGGGCGCGCGCTTCACCGACTGGAGCCGCCGCCCGCTTGACAAGCGGCAGATCGATTATGCGATCGGCGACGTGACGCACCTGGCCAGGATTTTCCCGATGATGCTCGACAAGCTCATCAAGACCGGCCGCGGGCATTGGCTGGACGAGGAAATGGAAAAGCTGGCCGATCCCGCCAATTACAGCGTCGACCCCGAACAGGCGTGGCAGCGGATCAAGATCCCGTCGCGCAAGCCCGACGTGCTCGGCCGACTGCGCGCGCTCGCCGCATGGCGCGAGCGCGAGGCGCGGAACAAGAATCTGCCGCGCGGCCGCATCGTCAAGGACGAAACGCTCGCCGACCTCGCCGCGCACCCGCCGAAGGACCAGGACGGGCTGGGCCGTGTCCGCGGCCTGTCGGCGACGTGGAAAAGCAACGACATCGGCGCACGGCTGATGGATGCGCTGACGAACGCCAGGCCGCTCGGCAAGGACGACATGCCCGATCGTGCGCCGCGCGGGCCGGGTCTGGGCAAGGAAGGCGCGCTTGTCGCCGACCTGCTCAAGCTGCTCCTGAAAATCCGCGCGCGCGAGCTGAATGTCGCGGCGCGGCTGATCGCGCGGAGCGACGACCTGGAAGCGCTGGCGGCGGGGTCGCGCAAGGGCATCGCGATGATGGAGGGCTGGCGTTACGACGTCTTCGGTCACGCCGCGCTCGACCTGGTCGAAGGGCGCATGGGCTTTGCAGTCAAGAACGGCAAGCTGGTGATGAGCGAGATCGACGCGGCGGTGGCTGCCGAAACATAAGCCGGTGATGGAATAAACATCGCCCCCGCGCAGGCGGGGGGCCGCGAGCGACCTTGCCAGGCACCGAAAGCATGAACCGCCAGCGGCCCCCGCCTTCGCGGGGGTGACTGAGCTCTCCTAAAGCAGCACCAGTTCGGGTTTGGCGCCCATCGCCTGCGCGAGCGAGCGCAGGCGGCGGTCGACCGATTCGCCCGCGAGGTGGTGCCAGCCTTTTTGCAGGCCGAGGATGAGCCGCCCGTCGTCGAGCGCGATGCGGCTCGCCTTCAGCGGCGCCTCGATCCCGCCGGTCAGTCGTTGCGCGAGCCGGATCGCCAGCCCCCATTGCCGCGCCCGCGCGAGCCGATCGGCGCCAACCAGCGTGCCCATCGCGGGAAAATCGCCGTCGGCGCCGCCAAAGCCCGCGTGGAGTGCGCGCGCCAGCAGGATGCGCCCCGGAATGTCGATGCCGCGCCAGTTGCCGTGCAGCCCGATCTCCATCCCGCGTTCGGCGCGGAAATCGGGATTGGCCGACCAGGCGACGTCGCTGAGCAGGCTGGCGGCGAGGCGAACGCGACTGTCGGCGGGCGCCTCGCCGACAAAGAGCGGCGCGATCCATTCGGTGATCGCGCGCCCGTGCGGCGCAAAGCGCGCGAGGCGCCGCCCCTCGAACTCAGCGGCGACGATCAGCGGATCCTGCGCGCGCGTATCAGGGTCGAGCGCCTGATAAAGCAGCCCCTCGCGCAGCCCCGACGAGGAGACGGTCATTGCGGGCACGTCGATGATGTTGGCGAGCGCCGCGAGCAGCGCGGCGGCGTCGGGAAGCGTCGCCGCGCGGTTCGACGCCATGCCGGGGATCGCGCGCAATTCCTCGAAACTCAGCCGCCGCGTCGCGCGCACCAGGCGGCGGAGCGCGGTGCGCGGAAAGCTGTGCTGGTCGAGCACCGCGAGCGGATCATTGGTGAGTTCGAGGTCGAGGCGCGACAGCGCTCGCCACGATCCGCCGACGAGATAGAGCGGCAGTCCGGCCATCCCCCCCGGCCAGCCCGCGGCGCGCAGCATCTTGCGCACCGCGCGCTCAAACGCCTGCTGCCCGTCGCGGCGCAGCGCGGGCAGGCGCAGCACGCCGAGCGGAAAGGAAGCGCGGCGCCCGACCTCGCCATGCGCAACTTCGGCGAGTTCGAGGCTGCCGCCGCCAAGGTCGACCGCGATGCCATGCGCTTCGGGGATCGCCGACAGCACGCCATAACCCGCCGCTTCGGCTTCTTCCTCGCCCGACAGCAGGCGGATCTTGAGCCCCGCTTCCGCGGCGGCGGCGATGAAATCGGGGCCATTTTCGGCATCGCGCACCGCGGCCGTGGCGACGCAGACCAGATCCTTCACCTCCATATGCCGCGCGAGCAGCGCGTAGCGGCGCAGCGCGGTGAGGCCGCGTTCCGCATCGGCCGCCGCGATGCGGCCGTCGGTCGCGAGGCCCCGGCCGAGCCCCGCGGCAACCTTTTCGTTGAAAATCACTGCGGGGGCGCGCGCCGGCCCTTCATAAACGACGAGGCGGACCGAGTTGGATCCGATGTCGATGACCGCCGAACGATGGACCGCCGGTTTCGAGGTGCGGAGCAGGGCCAAGCCGTTTCGTCTCAATCTTTGCGAAGGTCGTAAGCGAGCGTCGGCACGTCCTGACGCTGATGCAGCGCGGTGCCGCGGCCCGACAGCGACGGGTTGTTCATAAAATAATGATGCAGGTTAAAGGGCTTGTCGCCCCGCGCCAGCCGCACCGATGTGCCGTCCGCCTGCAATATCCAGCTTTGTTCATTGTCGATCAGATTGGCGACGAGCACCTGGTCGAGAATCTGGTCGTGGACGGTCGGATTTTCGATCGGGATCATATATTCGACGCGGCGGTCGAAATTGCGCGGCATCCAGTCGGCGCTGGAGATGTAAAGCCGCGCCGCGCGGCTCGGCAACGCTGCGCCATTGGCGAAGGCCCAGACGCGGCTGTGTTCGAGGAAACGCCCGACGACCGACTTGACGCGGATATTGTCGGACAAGCCGGGAACGCCGGGGCGCAGGCAACAGATGCCGCGCACGATCAGTTCGATCGGCACGCCCGCCGCGCTCGCCTCATAGAGCTTGTCGATAATGTCGGGGTCGACGATGCTGTTCATCTTGGCCCACACGCCCGACGGTCGCCCCGCCTTTGCCGCGACGATCTCGGCGTCGATCAACTCACTGAGCTGCTGGCGCATGTTGAGCGGCGACATGGTGATGAGCTCGAGCCTTTCGGGCTCGACATAACCGGTGATGTAGTTGAAGAGTTGCGCCGCGTCGCGCCCCGCGCGCGGGTCGGCGGTGAAGAAGCTCAAATCGGTGTAGATGCGCGCGGTCACGGGATGGTAATTTCCGGTGCCGAAGTGGCAATAGGTGCGATACCCCTGCCCCTCGCGGCGCACGACCATCGAAATCTTGGCGTGCGTCTTCCACTCGATGAAGCCGTAGACGACCTGCACCCCGGCGCGTTCGAGCTGGTTCGCCCACAGGAGATTCTGTTCCTCGTCGAAGCGCGCCTTGAGTTCGACCACCGCGGTCACCGACTTGCCCGCCTCGGCCGCCTCGATCAGCGCGCGGATCACCGGCGACTGGTGACCGGCGCGATAGAGCGTCTGCTTGATCGCGACCACGTCGGGGTCGGCGGCGGCCTGTCGCAGGAAGGACAGGACGACGTCGAAACTTTCATAGGGGTGATGCACGACGATGTCCTTCGACCGGATCGCCGCAAAACAGTCGCCGCCGTGCTCGCGGATGCGCTCGGGAAAGCGGGGCGAATAGGCGGGGAACTTGAGGTCGGGGCGGTCGACGTCGACGAGCGCGGAAAGCGCAGCCAGGCCGATGAAGCCGCCGATCTTGGCGACGATCGCCTCATGCCCCTGAATGTCGGCGCCCAGCACCGCGGCAATCTCCGCCGGCATGTCGGCTTCCAGCTCCATCAGGATCACGCGGCCGCGGCGGCGGCGGCGGATCGCGGTGCGGAACAGGCGGACGAGATCCTCCGCCTCTTCCTCCAGTTCGATGTCGCTGTCGCGGATGATGCGGAACACGCCCAATGAGCGGATCGTGAAGCCGGGAAACAAGAGGTCGCCGAACAGTTCGATCAGATATTCGATCGGAACGAAACCGCTCGCCTCGCCAGGCACCGGGACAAAGCGCGGCAGCGACGCGGGGATCATCACCAGTTCGAGAACGGTGTCGCCGCTGGCGCGGCGCTGAAGGTCGAAAATCACACCGAGGCCGCGATTGGGAATGAAAGGAAAGGGGTGCGCCGGATCGAGCACCTGCGGCGTCAGAATCGGGAAAATCTGGTCGATGAAATACTGGCGCAGACTGGCGCGCAGCGCCTCCTTGTCCGATCCCGCGCCGTGGACGACGATCCCCTGTTCGGCGAGCTGGCGATTGAGCAATTGCCACTCGCTCTGCTGCTGGTCGACGAGGCGGTTCACCTCGGCCTCGATCTCGGCGAGTTGCTGCCCCGGCGAGCGGCCGTCGGCGGAGGGATCGTCGATCCCCTGCAACTGCTGCCCCTTCAGCCCCGCGACGCGGACCATGAAAAACTCGTCGAGGTTGCTGCCCGAAATCGACAGGAAACGCAGGCGTTCGAGCAGCGGATGCGCGGGATTGCGCGCCTCCTCCATCACCCGCCGGTTGAAGGCGAGCCACGACAGTTCACGATTGAAAAAGCGTTCGGGGCCGAAACAGGGTGGCGGCGCGGCGGCCACGGGATCGTTGTCGGCGCGGAGCGGCTGGCCGGTCATCGACATTGGTTGTCATCCTGCCTTTGCGGAGCGCGAATCCCGCTCCAGGAGATCGGGGTCGATCAGCCCTTGTGACAGCAATGTTTCACGCGCGAGACGGACGCCAAGCCGCCGCCCCTGTTCGAGCGACGCGGCGTCGAGCGCCGCGACGACGCGGTGGATCGTGGCATAGCTGCGCTCCATCCGCGGCACGATATAGGAGGCGACGCCTGGCGCAAGCGCGACGCCGCGCTGTGCGAAGAGCGCTTCGATCAGGTCGCGCGCGAGGCAGTCGTCGGGCTCGCCGATGACGAGAACCGGCACCGCGGCAAGGCGCGAACGGAGGTCGGGCAGCGCGACATTCCATTCGGCGGGCGGCGCGTCGGCGATGATCAGCAGCGGCGACCCGCTCGCCTGCGCGGCGTTCCAGGCGTGGAACAGCTCTTCCTCGCTGACGCTGGCCTGGCCGTCGATCACGCGACCGCCGGTGTCGCGCGCGAACAGCCGCCCCATCAGGCTGCGGCCCGAACCGCGCGGCCCGGTGAGCACGGCGGTGCGCACGGGCCAGGTTGCAACGTGGCGCAGATAACGCACCGCATCGGCGTTGCTGGTGCCGATGACGAGCGGGCCGTCGTTCGCGCCGCCCGCGCTCCAGTCGAGCGGCAGCGCGATCTGGCCGGAGGGCACGCGCGCGGCCATCAGCGGCTGATCCGGAGCTGGCCGCCGCCTTCCTGCACGGTGAAGCCGCGCGCCGCCAGCGCCGCGCGCAGCGCCGCCAGGTCGCCGCGGAAGGTGACGCGCATCACCGACGTCCCGCCGAGCGCGAGGCTGGTCGTCGATGCCGACTGGACCCCCGCCGCGGCGGCGACCGCACGCTCGGTCGCGGTGACCGATTCGACATCGGGCGAGCTATATTGGACGGTGAAGCTCTGCACCCCGGCGGGCGGCGTTGCGGGCACGCTGCCGTCGGTTTCGGCGGGCAGCGCGTCCGCGTCGTCCGCGCTCGTCTCTTCCGGCAGATCCTCGCGCTCGATCGTCTTTTCGAGGACGAGATAGGTGTCGGTGCGCAGCACGCCCGATTCCAGCGCCTCGGTATAGATGCGATCCATCCGCGCGACCGCCTTTTCCATCATGTCGGGCAGCGCGGCGGGGCTGGGTCCGGTCATGGTGAAGCTGGCTATATATTTGTTGTCGGGACCGAAGCGCGCGGTGAAGTGGCCGCGGATCGGGCCGCCGGGCCAGGCATATTCGACGCGCGCAATGGGGATCAGCACGTCGGCGGCGCCATATTGATCGAGGATCACGCGCCACCACACGCGGCCGCGGCGGCCGATCTGCCCCGGATTGAGCAGCAGAGTGTCGGCGCCCGTCCCCGCGGTGCGGACATAGTCGATCGCGCTTTGCCCCGTGTTATATTCGGCCCAGGCGCGTTGCCAGGCGCTGCGCTGCTCGAACACCTGCTGGATGCCGTCGACCGAATAGACAGGGATGACGAGCAGCGGCGGCGAGCGCAGCGTGCGCCCGCTGACGCCCAGAATCTGCCCCGCGCGCACGCGGTCGAACTGGACGCCGAGCCGGGCTACATAGCGGCGCGGGCCGATCTGTTCGTCCTCGACGATGATCGCGGTGACGATGCCGTCGAGCACCGAATCGCTGAGCGCCGGGCCGTCGGTGCCGTTGAGGCGGCGATAGAGCTGGGCCCAGCCCCGCCGCTGCGCCTCGCGCCAGCCCTTTGTCCGCGCGTCGTCGGCATTGTCGCCGGTGACGTCGACGCGGATGCCGCTCGCAAGGAAATCGCCGCTCGAATTGATCGGCGTGATGCCGCGATTGCCGCGCGTGATCTGCCCGTCGACGATTCCGGCGAGCAGGATCGCAAGGAAAAGCCCGACAAGCGCAGCCCAGCGCCAGTCGCGGCCTTGCAGAATGCCCAAGGAAAGGCGCGGTGCGAAGCGGGGGAAAGCGGCCGAAATCATATCTTCTCTATGCTCTGCCCAAAAGCGCGGGCCCCGACAAGGAAATCATGGCATTTGTCGGCCGGAAGCGTTAGTCGCGCGGGCCATGGATTCCAAGCAGAACAAACCCGCCGCCTACACCTATGCCGGTGCCGGCGTGTCGATCGAGACCGGCAATGCGCTGGTCCGTGCCATCGCCCCGCTGGCCCGTGCCACGCGGCGGCCGGGCGCCGATGCCGACCTCGGCGGCTTTGGCGGCTTCTTCGACCTGAAGGCCGCGGGATTCAACGACCCGCTGCTGGTGGCGGCGAACGATGGTGTAGGCACCAAGCTGAAGCTCGCGATCGAATCGGGCCGCCACGATGGCGTCGGCATCGACCTGGTCGCGATGTGCGCCAACGACCTGATCGTCCAAGGCGCCGAGCCGCTGTTTTTCCTCGATTATTACGCGACGGGCAAGCTCGACAAGACACAAGCGACCGCCGTGGTCGCAAGCATCGCCCATGGGTGCAAGCAGGCGGGATGCGCGCTGATCGGCGGCGAGACCGCGGAAATGCCGGGCATGTATTCGGACGGCGACTATGACCTTGCGGGCTTTTGCGTCGGCGCGGTCGAGCGCGACCAGGTGCTTACCGCCGACAAGGTTGCGGCGGGCGACATCATCCTTGGCCTCGCCTCGTCGGGTGTCCACTCGAACGGCTTTTCGCTCGTGCGGCGGCTCGCTGCGGACAAGGGCTGGAAGCTCGACCGTCCGGCGCTGTTCGACCAGACTGTCTTGCTGATCGACGCGCTGATGGCGCCGACGCGCATCTATGTGAAGAGCCTGCTCCCGCTCGTGAAGACGGGCAGGATTCACGCGCTCGCGCATATCACCGGCGGCGGATTACTCGAGAATATCCCGCGCGTGCTGCCGCAAACCCTTCATGCGCATGTCGACGCCGACGCGTGGGAGCAGCCGCGGCTGATGGCGTTCCTGCAGGCACAAGGAAATATCGAGCCCGAAGAAATGGCGCGGACGTTCAACTGCGGCATCGGCATGGCGGTTGTCGTCGCCGAGGCCGATGTTGACGCGGTTACAAGGGCGCTGACCGAAGCAGGCGAAACGGTGTTCCGGGTGGGTCATATCGCCGAGGGGACCAAGGGCTGTACCGTCAGCGGCAGCGCCGAAACCTGGAGCGCGCGCGCGGCGTGGAGCGCGACGCATAATGCGTAGGTTCCTCCCCGGCACGGGGAGGGGGACCATCCGCAGGATGGTGGAGGGGCACGCGCAGATCTGTGCGGCCTTTCGAGATCAGCCGGTCCAGCCTGTACCCCTCCACCAGCTTCGCTGGTCCCCCTCTCCGTTCCGGGGAGGATCGGCATGAAAGCCAAGGTCGCCGTCCTCATCTCCGGCGCCGGAACCAATATGGCGGCGCTGCTTTACGCCGCGAAAGCCGAAACCTGTCCCTATGAACTGGTGCTCGTCGCGAGCAACGACCCAGGCGCACCGGGGCTGAAAATCGCTGAGGCCGAGGGGATTGCGACCTGGGCGCATTCGCACAAGGGGCTGACGCGCGACGCCTTCGACGCGCTGGTCGATGAACAATTGCGCGCCGTTGGCGCCGAATATGTCGCGCTCGCGGGCTATATGCGCATATTGTCGGACGCTTTCGTTGCCCGCTGGACGGGGCGGATGCTCAACATCCACCCCAGCCTGCTGCCGAAATACAAGGGCCTCAATACCCACCAGCAAGCCATCGACGCGGGCGATGCGTTCGGCGGATGCAGCGTGCATGTCGTGACCCCCGCGCTCGACGACGGCCCGGTGCTCGCGCAAACCCCAGTTGCGATCGTGCCCGGCGACACGCCCGAAACATTGGCGGCGCGCGTGCGCTTTGCCGAGCATCAGCTCTATCCTGCGGCGCTCGCCACCTTTGTCACGCGCGAACGCTCGCCCGATTATCTGCGCGCCCGCGTGCGCGAGCTGGCGCTGGCGCTGCCCGAAAGCGACGAGGTGACGTCGCATGGGATGCCCTGCTTCGGGATCGTCAAGGGCAAGAAGTTCGCCTATTTTACCGAAGACCATCATGGCGACGGCAAGATCGCGTTGCTGGTCAAGATCAGCGGCGGCGACGAGCAGGCGGCGCTGATCGAAATGGACGGCGACCGCTATTACCGCCCCGCCTATTTCGGCGACGGCTGGATCGGCATCCGCCTCGACCTCCGCGACACCGACTGGGACGCGATCGCCGAATGGCTGCGCAAGAGCTGGCTGGCGGTCGCGCCGAAGAAACTGGCGGGGCTGATGGCGGTGGCGGAGGATTTCTGACAAAAAAGACCGCCGGATCGCCCCGGCGGCCTTTTCGTCAACTCCACAGTTTTCCGAATGCCGTCACCCTGAACTTGTTTCAGGGCCCATGGCCGGTGCCATCGTCAGACGCAGCGCCTAACGCGCGGCCGGGCCATGGATGCCGAAACAGCGAGGCCATCGCCGCAGCCAGCATGACGCGGAATAGAGGGTCAGCCCACAATCTCTTCGGGCTTGAAGAAATAGGCAATTTCGATCGCGGCATTTTCGTCGCTGTCCGAACCGTGGACCGAATTGGCCTCAATGCTCTCCGCAAAGGTCTTGCGGATCGTGCCTTCGGCGGCGTCGGCGGGGTTGGTCGCGCCCATCACGTCGCGGTTGCGCTTCACGGCGTCTTCTCCCTCGAGCACCTGGACGACGACCGGACCGGAAATCATGAAGCTGACCAGTTCGCCGAAGAAGGGGCGTTCCTTGTGAACGGCGTAAAAGCCCTCGGCCTGTTCGCGGGTCATGTGGATACGCTTCGACGCGACAACGCGAAGGCCCGCGTCTTCCAGCATCTTGGTGACGGCGCCGGTCAGGTTGCGGCGCGTCGCGTCGGGCTTGATGATCGAGAAAGTGCGGGTGACCGCCATGGGAAAGCTCCTGCGATGTTATGGTTTGCGATGCGCGCGCCTCTAGCCGCGCTTTGGCTGTCCCGCAAGGACCGAACGGCCGACGGTCAGGGCCCTTCGGACCAGCGGCCGCCTTCGTCCTGTTTCCAGAAGCGGTTATCGACATCCTCACGCGCCGCGAGCACCCGCCAGGTCGCGCGCGCATCGTCGATACGGCTGTTGTCGAAGAGGAAGAAAATGCGATCGAACGCCAGCGCCGCGTCGCGCCATTCGCCGTCGGCCAGCGCAAGGTGGGTTGCGCCATTGGGCGGCGACGCGTCGAGCGTGCCGGCGAGCAAAATCGGCTCGATGGCTTCGTCCGGTGATCCCGCATGGCCGTGCGGCAGGAAACTCGCTGGATTTGCCGTCCACAGCGCAGCGTCGATATCCTGCCGCTGCATCGCGGTGGCGGCGACCACCAGCAGGCGCTGGCCATTGCCGAGGACGCGCGCCGCGAGCGCGGGGAGCACCCGTTCGACGGGATCGCGGGTCAGGCGGTAGAAGTCGACGCGGGGCATGATTATCCCACCATCGTCATTGCGACCCCGGACTTGATCCGGGGGAAGCAATCTCCGGCCCGCAGCCTTGCGCAAGGCTGATAGCTGGGGATTGCCGCGTCGCTTCGCTCCTCGCAATGACGGGCATCAGAGCATCACCCCTCGTGCTTCGCCGCGATATAGCGGTCGAGCAGGCGCACGCCATAGCCGGTCGCGCCCTTGGCATAGACGGGGCCGTCCTTGTCGGCCCAGGCCATGCCCGCGATGTCGAGATGCGCCCAGGCGACGCCTTCGTCGACAAAGCGTTTCAGGAACTGCGCCGCGGTTATCGATCCGCCCTCGCGCGGACCGATGTTCTTCATGTCGGCGATCGGGCTGTCGATCAGCTTGTCGTAGGCGGGCGACAGCGGGAAGCGCCACAGCTTGTTGTTCGACGCCTCGCCCGCGGCGATAAGGTCGGCGGCGAGCGTCTCGTCGTTCGCGAACAGGCCCGCATATTCGTGGCCGAGCGAAATGACCATCGCGCCGGTCAGGGTCGCGAGGTCAACGATCACCTTGGGATCATAGGCCTTTTGCGCCCAGCTGATCGCGTCGCAGAGGACGAGGCGGCCCTCCGCGTCGGTGTTGAGCACCTCGACCGTCTGCCCCGACATGGTGGTGACGATGTCGCCGGGGCGCATCGCATTGCCGTCGGGCATATTTTCGACCAGGCCGACGACGCCGACGACATTCGCTTTCGCCCTGCGCCCCGCGATCGCCTTCATCGCACCCGCGACGGCGCCCGCGCCGCCCATGTCCCATTTCATCATGTCCATGCCGGGGCCGGGTTTCAGGCTGATGCCGCCGGTGTCGAAGGTGACGCCCTTGCCGATGAAGACGACCGGCGCGTCGCCCGCATTGCCCCCGTTCCAGCGCATCGCGAGCAGTCGCGGCGGGCGCGTCGAGCCTTGCGCGACGCCGAGCAGCGCGCCCATGCCGAGCGCTTTCATCTGGCGTTCGTCGAGCACCTCCAGTTCGACGCCAAGGTCGGCGAGATGCTGGCAGCGTTCGACGAAGCTTTCAGGATAGAGGATGTTCGGCGGCTCGGCGACGAGCGTCTGGGTGAAGGCGACACCCTCGGCAATGGCTTCATTCGCCGCCCAGCGCGCCGACAGGTCGCCGTGCGGCGATGCGATCGTCACCGTTTTCAGCGTCGGCTTCGCCTTGTCGGCAAGGCGGGTGCGATAGGTGTCGAGCCGCCAGTTCCTGAGCCGCGCGCCCATCGCAAAGGCGAGAACATCGTCGGCGTCGCTCGGCCCCGTGCCCGCGAAATCGACATGAACCTGCGTCGCGCCGCTCGTCTGAAGCTTTGCGGTGAGCGCCGCGCCGCCGCGTTCGAGGTCATGCTCGCTGCCCTCGCCGATACCGACGAGCAGCAGGCGCTTTGCCTGCTCACCGTCGAGCGCCGCGGTTTCGGCGATGCTGCCTGCCGACCCGTCGAAACGCGCCTGCGCCGCGGCGGCGCCGAGGAGCGCGCCGAGCGCCCCCGCCTCGCCCTTGCGGACGGGGAAAGCGACGACGTCGGCAGACGCGTCGATTTGCGCGACAAACTGAATGTCCATGCCTTAACTTTCTTATGCGATGATTGATTGGAACGTGCCGGACCGATAGGGGTTTCGCCTGCGAGTTGCAAAAACAAAGCGGCCGGTCCAAGCCGGGAAACGTCGATAGTGGGTTCGGGACAAAGGGATTAAATGAGCTGGACTTTGTTCCATCGGGCGGCGCTTGCCCGGCCGTTCTGGCTGGCGACGGCAAGCGGACTGGCGCTGGCGGCGAGCCCCGTGCTCGCCCAGGGCGCCCCGAATCGGACCGCTGCGCCGGACATTGCGGCCGAGCCCGACCTGCAAACCCCGGACCTTCCGCCCGCCCCCGCCGACGCGCCCGAAACGGCGGGCGAGCAGCAGATCGGCTTTGCCGCCGATAACCTGAATTACGACGGCGAGGCCGATGTCGTCGTCGCCGAGGGCAATGTCCTGATGAACCGCGACGCAATCGAGATGCGCGCGGACAGGGTGACGTGGAACCGCACGACGGGCCAGGTGGTTGCCGAGGGCAATGTGATGATCCGCAACCCCGAAGGCGACACCGCCTATGGCGAACGGATCGAGCTGACGGACAGCCTGCGCGACGGCGTGGTCGAGAACCTGCTCGTCGTGCTCGACAATGGCGCACGGCTTGCCGCGGTGAAGGGCACGCGCTTCGACAACGGCAATATCGAGCTGGAGAACGCCGCCTATACGCCATGTCCCGTCGAGGATGAGGCGGGGTGCCCCAAGAATCCGAGCTGGCAGATCCGCGCCGTGCGCGTGATATATGATCGCGAAAAGAACAAGATCCGATACAAGGGCGCGCGCGTCGAGATTTTCGGCCTGCCGCTGATCCCGCTGCCGGGGCTCAGCCATCCCGCGAACCGCGAGGCGGGGAGCGGCATCCTGGTCCCCGAAATCCGCCTCGACCGCAGCAACGGGTTCGAGATTGCGGTGCCCTATTATATCCGCCTCGCGCCCGACCGCGACGTGACGATCACGCCGCACCTCTACACCGATGCGGCGCCGATGCTGGAGGGCGAGTTTCGCGCGCTCACCGACATCGGCTCGTTTCGCGTCAACGGCTATGCGACCTATGGCTCGCTCGTCCCGCTGGTCGGCGAAGACCCCGACAGGCAGAAACGTTTTCGCGGCTATCTGGAAAGTGTCGGCCGGTTCCAGTTCGACCCGCGCTGGAGCCTCAGCTATTCGGGGCGCATCGCCACCGACCGCACTTTCATGCGCCGCTATGACATCAGCCGCGACGACCGGCTGCGCTCGACCTTCGAGCTCGAACGCATCGGCGGCAATTCCTATCTGTCGATTGCGGGTTGGGCAACGCAGACACTGCGCGTCAACGATGTGCAGGGGCAACAGCCGGTCGCGCTGCCGATCATCGACTATCGCCAGCGGCTCGACGATCCGATTTTTGGCGGGCAGTTCGAGCTACAGCTGAACACGCTCGCGATCGGGCGCACCGCCGGGCAGGATACGCAGCGGGCCTTTGCCGGGGCGCAGTGGAATCTGCGCGGACTGACCCCGCTGGGGCAGGAAGTGACCTTGACCGCGCTGGTGCGCGGCGATGTCTATCACAGCGACGAAAATCCGTTGACCGCGATCCCCGGCTATCGCGGCAAGTCGGGATGGCAGGCGCGCGGCATTGCGGCGGTAGCCGCCGATATGCGCTGGCCCTTTATCGGCGAGTTCGCAGGGGGGACGCAGACGCTGACCCCGCGCATCCAGATCGTGGCGACGCCGCCGATCAAGAATATGGATATTCCGAACGAGGATTCGCGCGCCTTTGACCTTGAGGACAGCAATATCTTCGCGATCAACCGCTTCAACGGCCACGACCGGTTCGAGGATGGCGCGCGCGTCACCTATGGCGTCGAGTGGAATTACAGTCGGCCGGGGTTCAGCATCAACAGCATCGTCGGGCAAAGCTACCGCCTGACCGACAAGCCCAGCCTGTTTCCCGACGGCACGGGGTTGACCGACCGCACGTCGGACATCGTCGGGCGCACGACGATCGCCTACAGGGACTTCCTGCGCCTCACGCACCGTTTCCGGCTCGACAAGGACAATCTGGCGGTGCGCCGCAACGAGTTCGACGCAACGATCGGCAACCGGTCGACCTATGCCGTGATCGGCTATTCACGGCTCAATCGCGACATCTTGCTGCTCGGCGAGGATTTGCAGGACCGCGAGGAAGTGCGCGCGGGCGGGCGCGTCGCGGTGGCGCGCAACTGGTCGATCTTCGGATCGGCGATCGTCGACCTCACCAGTCGCAACGACGACCCGCTGGCGCAGGCCGACGGTTTCGAGCCGATCCGTCACCGGCTCGGTATCGCCTATGACGACGAATGCCTGTCGATCGCGCTGACCTGGCGCCGCGATTATGCCGACACGGGCGACGCGCGGCGTGGGAACAGCTTTTCATTCCGCGTGGCGTTCCGCAATCTGGGGTTCTGAGGTTTCATCTTCCCGCATTATCGTCATTCCGGCGAAGGCCGGGATGACGGATAAGCGATACCAGAAGGTCACCCCACCGCGCGGTCGCGGCCTTCCCAATAAGGCGCGCGCAGTTCGCGGCGGAGCACCTTGCCCGACGGATTGCGCGGCAGCGCGTCGATGAACTCGATGCTTTTGGGCACCTTGTACGCCGCGATGCGCTCGCGCGCCCAGGCGATGATCGCAGCGGGGTCGGGCGCCGTGCCCGCGGCGGGAACGACCAGCGCCTTCACCCCCTCGCCCCATTTGTCGTCGGGGACGCCGATCACCGCGACATCGGCAACGCCCGGACAGCCCATGATCGCGCTTTCGACCTCGGCCGGATAGACATTTTCGCCGCCCGACACGATCATGTCCTTGATCCGGTCGTGGACGTAATAAAAGCCGTCGGCGTCGCGGTAACCAACATCGCCGGTGTGGAGCCAGCCGCCTGCCAGCGTCTCCTCGGTCGCGCTCGCGCGGTTCCAATAGCCCTTCATCACGATGCCGCCGCGGATCGCGATCTCGCCGATCTCGCCGTCGCCAAGCTCCTTCCCCTCGCCATCGAGGATCGCCATTTCGACCCCCGGCCACGGCTGGCCGCAAGAGGTGAGCTTGCCGGGCAGGTCGTGCGCGGCGGGCGAAAGATAGGAGCCGCCGCCTGCCGACTCGGTCATCCCGTAAAATTGCACGAAATCGCAGCCGAAGGTCGCCCGCGCGCGGCGCAGCACATCTTCGGCGATCGGCGAGGCGCCGTAAGCGATCGACTTGAGCTGCGGATAGCCGCCCACACCCGCTGATGGATCGAGCAGCATCATCTGGATCATCGCGGGGGCAAGGAAGGCGTGCGCGACATCCTCCTCGCGCAGCATCCGCACTGCCTCGGCGGCGGTGAAATCCCTGACGAGCACGAGCCGTCCGCCCTGCGCCAGCCCCGAGAAGCTGACGTTGGTGCCCGCGACATGGAAGAGCGGCATGACGATCATCACCGTTTCATCCTCGCCATAAGCAAAACCGTCCACGCGCGTCGCCGCTTCCAGGAAGGTGCGATAATTGGCGTTGGTCAGCACGACGCCCTTCGGCAGTCCGGTGGTGCCACTGGTATAGAGCTGAAGCACATCGTCGGCGAGCTGCGGCGGATCGGCTGGCGGCGCATCGGATGCGTCGCCGAGCCACCTATCGAAGGGTTCAAACGCCGGATGTTCGCCATAAAGCGCGATCAGGCGGGGCGGCGCCGCCAGATCGGCCACGGCCGCGAGCGCGCAGTCGAAGAAATCCTCGCCGACGAAAAGCAGCTTCGGCCCGGCATCACCCAGGATGAAGGCAATCTCCGCGGGCGCGAGGCGGCAATTGATCGGCGCGAAGCAGGCGCGGGCGCGCGCGGTGCCGAAGAAAAGCGGATACCAGCTGTCGTGGTTCTTGGTGAGCGCCGACACGCGGTCGCCGGGCGCGATGCCCGCCGCGATCAGCGAATGGGCGACGCGGTTCGACGCCGCATCGAGCGCGGCGAAGCTTGTCTCGCGTGTTCCGAACTTCACCGCCGTCGCCTGCCCGCGCGCGCGCGCCTGCGCCGCCGGAATATCCGCCAGCGTCCGGATGGCCTCCAGGTCGATCATCTCGCTCTCCCGCGCCCTTCTCGGGCTGAATTAGATAGAATACTAAGCAAATATCCGGCCGGCCAGAAAATGCAGGGGGACCGGCCTTGTTCGATCGCCCCATATTGCCGACAACAATCGTCGGAAGCTACCCCGCCCGGCGGGCTGATCGTGCGATGAGCGCAGCGCCGAAGCAATGACGACTGTTATGCGCCGATGAAATCGGTCAGCAACGGCACCACCACCTCGGGTGCCTCGATAGTCGGCAGATGTCCGGTCCCCGCGATCACCTCCAGCCGCGCTCCCGGTATCGCCTCCAGCATCTCCTCGTGATGCGCGCGGCTGGTGATGCCGTCCTGCTCGCCCCGGATCAGCAGGGTCGGCACCGCGATCTCATGCAGGCGCGGGCGGCTGTCGATGCGCGCCATGATCGCGCGCTGCTGCGCAAGGAAGGTGTCGGCGCCGGTGTCGGCCGCCATTTCCCGCGCGATGGCGAGCAGGCGTTCGTCGCCGCGCTTTGCTTCGGGAAAGAGCATGGGGATGCGCTCCTCGACGACCTGATCGAACCGGCCGCTTTGCACCAGATCGATATAGCCCTGCCGCCGCGCGGTCTGCGCGGGCCCGTCGGCCGAGGCGAGCGTCGAAATGAGCGCGAGCTTCGCGACGCGTTCGGGCGCGCGGCGCATCACCTCGAACGCGACGAAGCCGCCCATGGCGTGCGCGACCAGTATGAATCTCGGCGGCGCCGTGTCGAGCAGGCGCTGTGCGAAGCCCGCTATCGTGTCGTCGCGCCGATTGTCGGCGACGATGACGTCGCGGTCGGGCCACGCATCGAGCAAGGGTTGCCAGACGGCATCGGTGAGCAGCTGGCCGGTGATGAGGACGATGGGGAGGGACATTCATTCAATCCTTAAACTTCGTCATTGCGAGCGAAGCCAACCAATCCAGAGGTGCGTAAACCGCCCTGGATTGCTTTGCTCCGCGCGCAACGACGGAGGAGAAATCATGTGACTCGGTGCAGCAGAGGTTCACCCGCCGCAAGCCGACGGCAATTTTCATGCGCCACCGTCAGGCTGCGCACGAGCGTTTCGGGGGTCAGCCAGGCGATATGCGGCGCGAGCACCGCGTTCGGCAGGCCGAGCAGCGGATTGCCGCGCGGCAGCGGCTCCTCGGCAAAGACGTCGAGGCCCGCACCGCGCAAATGGCCGGAGGTCAGCGCCTCGACCAATCGGTTTTCGTCGACGAGTTCGCCGCGCGCAGTGTTCACCAGCACTGCGCCGCGTTTCATTGCAAAGGGATCGACGCTGGCGCGCGTCTCGTCAGTCAGCGGGACGTGTAGCGAGACGATGTCGCTATCGGCGAGCAGGCGATCGAGCGGCAGAAAATCATACGGCACGTCGCGCGGACTGCGCGCGGTATAGACGACCTTCGCCCCTAGCGCCGCCAGCACCGGCGCGAGCCGCTGCGCCGAATGGCCGAAGCCGACGAGGCCGACGGTGCGCCCGGAGATTTCGCCCACGGCGTCGAGCTCGGACGGGTCGGCGGTCCACCCCTCCCCGGCGCGCGTTCGCGCATCGAAGAAACAGATACGGCGCAGCACCGCCATCATCAGCGACAGCGCCATTTCGGCGACCGCCTGGCTGTTGGTGCCGGGCATGTTGCACACCGCAACGCCAGCCCCACGCGCCGCATCGAGCGCGATGGTGTTGACCCCGACGCCGAGCTTCTGGATCAGTTTGAGCTTGGGCGCCGAGGCAATGAACTCCGGTGTAACGGGCGTAAGGACGTGGAGCAACGCGGTGATGTCGCTCGCAACATCGTCGAGCGGCGCCGCCTCGTCGACGTGAACGACGGTACCGGGGCCGAAGATCGTATCGACCGCCTCACGAAAACCGGGGCTGGGGCGCGCGTGCAGGACGATCATGCCGCGACCCGGCCGATCGACCCGGCGAAAGCCGAAAAGCCTGCAAACTCGGCGTCGGCGCCCATCGCTTCCTCGATCCGCAGCATTTCGTTCCATTTCGCCATGCGTTCGGATCGCGTGAAGCTGCCGACTTTCAACTGCCCGGCGTCCCAGCCGGTCGCGAGATGCGCGATGGTGACGTCCTCGCTCTCGCCCGAACGCGCCGAGACGATCGCACCCCAGCCGCGCGCCACCGCGGCGTCGAGCGCGGCCTTCGCTTCGGTCACCGTGCCGACCTGGTTCACCTTGATGAGCGCGGCATTGCACACCGCCGCTTCGGCCGCGCGTTCCACACGATCGGCATTGGTGACGAGCACGTCGTCGCCGATGATCTGCACCCGCTCGCCGATCGCCGCGGTGACCGCCGCCATCGTCGTCCAGTCGTCCTGCCCCGCGGGGTCTTCGATCGACAGGATCGGATAGCGTCCGGCCCATTCGACTATGCGCGCCGCCATGTCCTCGCCCGAAAGCTTCCCGTCGTCGAGCGCGAGCGTGTAGCCGCCCGCATCGCCGAGTTCGTTCGCGGCGATGTCGAGCGAAATGAACACCTCCTCACCCGCGCGGTGGCCGCTCGCTTCGATGGCCCTGGTCAGCGTGCCCAGCGCATCCTCGTTCGACGCAAAATTGGGCCACCAGCCCCCCTCGTCGGCGACGCCCGACAGCGGGCCTTTGGCTTCCATCAGTCTGCCGGCGGCGCGATAGACATCGCCCGTAATTTCGAGCGCGCGGCGGAAGCTGCCCGCCTTTGGGCACATCACCATGAAATCCTGCACATCGGTGCGCCGCCCGGCGTGCGCGCCGCCGCCGAAAATCTGGATTTCGGGGAGCGGGATGCGAACCTTGCGTCCGTCGGCGAGATAGCGCCACAGCGGCGCGCGCGCATCCGCTGCCGCGGCGTGAAGCACCGCCATCGACACCGCCACGACCGCGTTCGCGCCCAGCCGCGCCTTGTTCGGCGTGCCGTCGAGGTCGCACAAGACCTTGTCGATCGCTGCCTGATCGCGCGCGTCCAGGCCGGTGATCGCACCCGCAATCTCGGCGCCGATACCCGCGACCGCGCGGTTCACGCCAAAGCCGCCGAAGGCGTCGCCACCGTCGCGCAGGTCGATCGCCTCATGCGCGCCGCGCGAGGCGCCCGCCGGGGCGATGGCGCGCCCGGTCGCACCCGATTCGAGCGTGACTTCGGCCTCGACCGTCGGACGCCCGCGCGAATCCCAGAGCTGGCGGCCGGTCACGGAGGCGATACGCGACGTCATATTGATGTCCTTTTCCACTGCGCGACAAGCGCGTCGATGGGCAGCGGGGTGAGCAGCAGCGCGCGCGCCTGGTCGCGCACGATGCGCCTGTGGTCGGGGTCGGTGAGATAGGGTGCGGGCGACTTGCCCTCGACGCGCGCGAGGAGCAGCGCGGCGGTGAGTTTCCCGGCGCGAGGCAGCAGCCCGCCTGCCTCCTCCCAGTCGATGCCCGCCCGATAGGCCGCGACGAGCGCAGTCGCGGCTTCGGTTAGGCGGGCGTCGTCCAGCCACACGGTTTTCAAGAGCAGATGGGTGGTGCAGAAGGCAAGGTCGAACGCCGGATCGCCATAGACGGCGCATTCGGCGTCGAGAAAGACGGGACCGTCCTTGCCCACGAGAATATTCTTGGGGCTCACGTCGCCGTGGACAAGCGCGAGCTTGCGCGCGGCCAGATCGTCGGCGAGCGCGTAAAGCACGGATGCCGTTTCGGCGTCCTTCTGCGCCACATACAGCAGGAAGGGATCGATCCGCAGCGCACGAAACATCGCGTCGGTTGCGAAGGCATCCTTGTCGGCGGAGCTGTTCGCGGTGGCCGAATGCACGGCGGCGAGGCTGCGCCCCACCGCTGTCGCAAAGCCGGTATCGACGCGCCCCGCGATGAGTTCGTCCTTCCACACCGGCGCGCCCGGCAGGAACCGCATCGCAAAGCCATAGCCCGGCAGCTCGGCGAGCACTTCGGGGGCGATCGCCGGATCGACGCTGCGCGCGCGTTTGAGCCAGCGCACCTCGCTCTGCCCGCGCTCGACCGGCGCGTGCCATTCAGCGGCGACGCGCAATTGTTCGAGCGGGCGTTTGACGACGATCGGGCCGATCGGCGCTTCCACCTTCCACACGTCGCACGACACGCCGCCGGTGAGTGGCTCGAGCGCCACATCGCCCTCGCGCACCAGCCCGGCGGCGCGCAGCTCGTCGATGATATCGGCGTCCGCCGTCACGTCACAGCTTCTCCCGGATCCAAGCACCGACCAAGTCGGCGGCGCCCCGCCGCTCCTCGACCGAATCCTCGAAATAATGCGCGCCGGGGATCAGTTCGAGCCGTTTGTCGCTGCTGCCGAGGAAATCGAAGATTTTGCGCGCATCGCTCGGGAAGACGCCGGTGTCGGCGGTGCCCTGCACCACCAGCGCAGGGGTGTCGTGCTTCGCAAGGTGCGGCTGGCCCTGGCAGGGCGAGGTTTCGAGGCTCCACATGTTGAGCCAGGTCTTCAGCGTATTGGCGCGCCCGATGCTGGGCGTGCGGTTCGCGAGCGCCGGGTCGCCGCGATAGCACCAGTTGGGCTTGCGGTCCGACGGGTCGATCGCGGGATCGACGCAGCGAAGATCGCCCCAGCAGCGGAACATCGGAAAGATGCGATCGGGAATGCCGGCGGCATTGAGCCGCGCCAGTTCGGCCTTCGCCCAGTCGGTGATCCGCTGGTTGCGCGCGCGCTGCGCGGCGCGATATTTCGTAATGAAGGCGTCCGAATAGGGCGGGCCATTGTCGGGATTGAACGGGTCGAGTTCGGGATCGGTCAGCGTCGGATCATTCTCGTCGATCACCGACGCGTCCATCCAGTCGGTCAGCACTTCGGGGCGCCCCTGATGCGCGTTGAAGCTGATATAGAGGTCGCCCTTGATAAGCTCAGCCAGCGCGTCCTGCCCCGCGGCTGGCAGCCGGTCGGTCAGCGTCGGCGCGATCGCTTCGGCCTGATAGGCGCCCATCAGCGATCCGCCGCCCGAATTGCCGAGGATGACGATCGCCTCGACCCCCGCTTCCTCCTTCAGCCATTTCATGCCGACGCCGATGTCGAGCACCGCATGTTCGAGCAGGAACTGGTCCTCGAAACCGCGATAGCGCGTGTTCCAGCCGAGGAAACCGAAGCCCTGCCGCGCGAACCAGGGCGCGATATAATGTTCGGAGAAATCGACATTGTAGTGCGTCGCGATGATCGCGACCTTCGGCCGCTTGCCCGCCTCGGTCCAGTAGATGCCCTGGCACGGATGCCCGCCCGCCTGGATACGCGGCGCGGTCGGCGACACCCGCCCGATGAACTCTGCGTCCAGTCCCTCGATCCCGTTCGGGTCCACCATCATCGTCTCTCCTTATTGTATATTACCATCGTCATCCCGGACTTGATCCGGGATCCATTTTCTCGGCGCCGGTTGAATGGATCCCGGATCAAGTCCGGGATGACGAAAGCCGGGGACATCTCAGCGACTGACCTCGAAAGGCAGCGTATAGCCCTCCAGCCCCGAGCGGATCGCCTTCTTGTCGATCTTGCCCGTCGGCCCCAGCGGGATGTCGTCGACGAACAGCACATCGTCGGGCATCCACCATTTGGCGATCCGGCCGTCCAGATAGGCGCGAAGATCGTCCGCCGAGGCGCTCGCGCCGGGTTTGAGCTGGCACAGCAGGATCGGCCGCTCGTCCCATTTGGGATGCGCGACGCCGACGACCGCGGCGTTGACGACCGCGTCATGCCCCATCGCGATATTCTCGATCTCGATCGAACTGATCCACTCGCCGCCCGATTTCACGACATCCTTCGCGCGGTCGGTGATCTGCATATAGCCTTCGCCGTCGATCGTGCTGACGTCGCCGGTGTCGAAAAATCCCTCGGCGTCGAGCACGTCGTCGCCCTCGCCGCCATAATAGGCGGCGGCGATCGTCGGTCCTTTCACCATCAGCCGCCCCGGCGTCCTGCCGTCGTGCGGCACACGATTGCCCGCGTCATCGACCAGCTTCATCTCCAGCCCGCAAAGCAGCCGCCCTTGCTTCAGCTTGTACGCCATCTGCTCGGCGTCCGATTTGGCCGCGACCGACGCATTGGGCACCGACACGGTGCCGAGCGGCGAGGTTTCGGTCATGCCCCAGCCCTGGATGACGTCGACGCCATAATCGTCGCGGAAGGTGCGGATGATCGATTCGGGGCACGCCGATCCGCCGATCGTCACGCGCTCCAATGTCGTGAAGCCTTTGCCCTTTTCCTGCATATATTGCAGCAACATCTGCCACACGGTCGGCACCGCCGCCGAGTAAGTGACGCCCTCTTCCTCGATCAGATGATAGATGGATTCGCCATCCATCCGCTGGCCGGGCAGGACAAGTTTGGCGCCCACCGCGGGCGCCGAATAGACCACCCCCCACGCATTCGCGTGATACATCGGCACGACGAGCAGCACGGTGTCGCGCGCCGACAGCGCGAGCGCGTCGCGCTGCAAGGTCATCAGCGCGTGAATATAGTTGGAGCGGTGCGAATAGAGCACGCCCTTGGGATTGCCCGTCGTCCCGCTGGTGTAGCAGAGGCCGCACGCGGCATTTTCGTCGAACCCGCCCCAGGCATATTCGGCCGGCTGCCCCGCGATCCAGTCGTCGAAAGCGGTCGCGGCAAAGCTCGTCTGCGGCAATGATGCGGCGTCGCAGAAGAAGATCACTTTCTCGATCGACGGCACCTGCGGCAGCATTTGCTCGACGAGGTCAGCGGTCGCCGGGTCGGCGAGCAGCAGCCGGTCGCCCGCATGGTTCGCGATATAGGCAATCTGTTCGAGGAACAGCCGCGGATTGAGCGTATGCAGCACCGCCCCCATCCCCGCCGCGCCATACCAGGCGGCGAGGTGCCGCGCGCCGTTCCACGCCATCGTCGCGACACGGTCGCCCGGCTTGACACCCTCCGCAGCCAATGCGTTCGACACGCACTTCGCATCGGCATGGATATCGGCGTAGGTCGATCGGCTGACGCGACCCTCGGCATCGCGCGAGACGATTTCGCGCGCGCCATGCCACGCCGCCGCATGGTCGATGATCCGGTCGACCGTGAGCGGCACATTCTGCATCAAGCCATCCATGCGGTTCCTCTCCGTCATTCGCTAGATAGATAGTATACTAAGTATTTTATATTGGCAATGCCTGGCCTGTCTTGCCTCGTGCCGTCCGCTCCACTAGCGTGTGCGCGCCGACACGCCGTCGGCGGCGGGATCGTCCTTTCCATCCTATGCGCACCAACCAGTTGATCATCGCACTGTTTCAGCGTTTCTGCTGGCTCGACGAGGGGTTGCAGGCGCGGCTCCACGACCTCGGCTGGCCCGACGTCAGCCGGCCGCAGTCCATGGTGATGACCAATATCGTCAGCGGCATCGTTCGCCCGTCGGACATCGCCCGCAACCTCGGCGTGTCGCGGCAGGCGATCCACAGCACGATCAACCAGATGGTGAAGCTCGGCATCGTCCGGCTCGACGTCGACCCCGAAGACCGACGGCACATGATCGTTTCGCTCACCGAAACCGGCGCCCGGATGCGTAAGGATGCGCAGCGCGCGATGGATTCGCTGACCGCGCAGATCGCGGCGCGAATCGGTCAGGACCGGTTCGGCGCGCTGTTCGACGCGCTCGAAGCCGACTGGGGCGACAATATCGAGCGCGCCTCCAAGCGCTGATCGGGTGAGCAATCGCCGCCTGACGATTTGATGAAGATTACGCTCTAAGCCGACAGCGCTTTGGCGACCGCAATCAGCCGCGCCGCGGTTTGCTCAACGAGCGACGCGGGAAGCGCGTCTTTCAGGCTGCCGTCCTCGGCGAAGGCGGCGTGTGCGTTCGGCACCACCACCTGTTCGGGGATCACGATCATCTGCACCGTCGACAGGATCTGGCGCAGGTGCATCAACCCGCGCAGCCCGCCAAAGGGGCTGATCGACGCCGCCATGATCGCCGCCGCCTTGCCGCGATAGGCGGTCAGCGCGACCAGCCCCTCGTCGCCCGTCGGCCGCGACGCCCAGTCGATCGCATTTTTGAGCAGCGGCGGCAGCGAGCCATTATATTCGGGCGACACGAACAACAGGCCGTCCTGCTGGACGAACAGCGCCTTCAATCGCGCGGCGTCGGGGGGAAAGGCGGTTGCCTCGGTCGCCGCCGAATAGAGCGGCAGGTCGAAGGCGCCAAGGTCCACGCGCGTCACCCCCGCACCCTGCGCCTCGAGGCTGGCGGCGGCCAGTTCGGCGAGCGCGCGATTATAGGAGCCTTCGCGCGTGCTTCCGGCGACAACGGCGATACTGACCATCATTCCTCCCCCTCCCGCGACAAGATGGTTAGATTACTAACCTGTTTCCCGTCGCGAGGGCAAGGGGCGGATGCTCAGGCCTTGATTTCGGACAGCACCGCCAGCTTGCGCGTTTCCTCGGCCAGATTGTCGATCACGCGGCGCATCAGCGCCTGGAGCATTTCGACCTCCGCATCGGTCATGCCCTTGGTCGCGATCTCGTGGATTTCGGCATTCATCGGCGCGAGGATGAGTTCGAGCTTCCTGGCGTGCGGGGTCAGATAGATGAAGGTCTTGCGCCGGTCCTCGGCGGTCTTCTTGCGGGTAATCAGTCCCGCCTTTTCCAGCCCCTTGAGCGCAACCACCGTGGTCGGTTCGCGCATTCCCACCCGCTCGCTCAGCTCGCGCTGGGTAATCCCGTCCTCGCGCCACAACTGGCGCAGGAAACGCCACTGACCGGCCGAAACATCGTGCGTCAGCGTGCGCCGCTCCAGCAGCCGCGAAAAGGAACGAAAGACGACGCGCGCGAGATAGCCGATGCTGTTTTCGGGATCGGTATAATATTCGGCCGGATGCCGGTACGCCTGTTTGCTCTTCGCCAACTTCCTGCTCCCCTGCCGCGGACCCGGACGCCGGGCGCCCTTCCGCTCGATTTCCAATTCTTAGGGCGCGGCGATTCGCGCGGCAACTCCCTTCGTCGCCGCCTGGCGCGCGATAAGGTTGGACAAGCGCCGCCGATCCACTTACTTAGTAATCTAAGATATAGTGGAGGCGAGGTGCAGACATTTGTTCGGGTGAAGGCGGTGGCGGCGCCATTGCCGATCGCCAATATCGACACCGACATGATCATTCCCGCGCTTTACATGAAGGCGCTGACGCGGACGGGGCTGGGTCGGCATCTGTTCCGCGAGCTGCGCTATGACGCGAACGGCCAGGAGCGCGCAGACTTCATCCTCAATCGCCCGCCCTGCCGCGATGCGCAGATATTGATCGCAGACCGCAATTTCGGATGCGGCTCGTCGCGCGAACATGCGGTGTGGGCGCTGGTCGACTTCGGCATCCGCTGCGTCATCGCGCCGAGTTTCGGCGATATTTTCGCGGGCAATGCGCGCAAGAGCGGGCTGCTGCTGATCCGCCTGCCCGACCCAATATGCGCCGCGTTGCGCCACGAGGTTGAAGCCACCGATTATGCGCCGGTCGAGGTCGATCTCGAAGCCCGGCAGATCCGCCTCGCTTCCGGCCAGTCGATCGGCTTTGCCGTCGACGCGGGCGACCGGCGCATATTGATGGAAGGCCTCGACGACATCGAGCGCACGATGCGCCACGCCGACGCCATCGCGCGCTTCGAGGCGGAGCATCGGCGCGCCATCGATCCCATGTGAATCGTCATTCCGGCGAAGGCCGGAATCTCGCCGGTGCGTAAAAAAGCAAGGACGAGATTCCGGCCTTCGCCGGAATGACGATATAAGAGAAACCGGTCATGGCCCCGCCAGCATATCGGGCGAGGCGATGGCGCCCGCGATGGCGCTGGCCGCGGCCAGCGCCGGGCTCATCAGGTGCGTCCGCCCGCCGCGCCCCTGCCTATTTTCAAAATTGCGGTTCGACGTCGCGGCGCAACGTTCGCCGGGCGCAAGCCGGTCGGCATTCATGCCGACGCACATCGAACAGCCGGGTTCGCGCCAGTCGAACCCCGCGTCGCGCAATGTGGCGGCGATGCCCTCGGCCTCCGCCTGCCGCTTGACCAGCCCCGATCCGGGGACGACCATCGCGTGAACGTGCGGCGCGACGCGGCGGCCGCGCACCACCGCCGCAGCAGCGCGCAGATCCTCGATCCGGCTGTTCGTGCAGCTGCCGATAAACACCCGGTCGAGCCGCTGTCCGGCGATGGGGCTTCCCGGTTCTAGGTCCATATAGGTCAGCGCGCGCGCCGCCGCCGCGCGGGCGTCGGCGCTGCCGAGCGCCGCCGGGTCGGGGACGCGCCCGTCGATCGGCACGACCTGCGACGGATTGGTGCCCCAGCTCACCATTGGCCGGACGTCGCGCGCGTCGATCCGCATTTCGCGATCGAACATGGCGTCCTTGTCGCTCGCGAGCGCCTGCCAGCGCGCGACCGCCGCGTCCCATGCCGCGCCATCGGGTGCCGCCGGGCGGCCCTTCAGATAGGCGAACGTCGTGGCGTCGGGCGCGATCAGGCCGGCGCGCGCGCCCATTTCGATGCTGAGATTGCACAGCGTCATGCGCCCCTCCATCGACAGCGCGCGCACCGCCGCGCCCGCATATTCGATGACATGCCCGCCCGCTCCATCGACGCCGATCGTTCCGAGCAGGTGAAGCGCCAGATCCTTGGCCTGAACGTGCGGCGCCAGCGCGCCCTCGACGGTCACGCGCATGTTGCGCGCGCGGCGCTGACGGATCGTCTGCGTCGCGAGCACATGCTCGACCTCCGACGTCCCGATACCGAAAGCGAGCGCGCCGAAGGCGCCGTGGGTCGAGGTGTGGCTGTCGCCGCAAACGATCGTCATCCCCGGCTGCGATCGTCCCTGTTCCGGGCCGACGACATGAACGATGCCGCCGCGCGGATCGCCCATCGGGACATTTTCGATGCCGAAGCGCCGCGTATTGGCGACCAGCGCCTCCAGTTGCGCGCGCGCTTCGGCGTCGGCGACGCCCGCCGGGCCGAGCGCCTGGCCCACGGTCGGCACATTATGATCGGACAGCGCGAGCGCGCGTTCGGGGCGCCGCACCGCGCGCCCGGCCGCATCCAATCCCGCAAAGGCCTGCGGCGAAGTGACCTCGTGCAGCAGGTGGAGGTCGATATAGAGCAACGTCTCGCCATCATCCTCGGCGACGGCATGCGCATCCCATATCTTGTCGTACAGCGTGCGGGGCAAGGCCATGGCGCGCGTCAGATCCGCCCGAGCGTCTCGCGCCGCGGGCCGAGATAGCCGAAGAGATAGGCCGCGACCTTGCGCATCTGAATCTCCTCGGCCCCTTCGGTGATGCGATAGCGGCGGTGGTGGCGATAGATATGCTCGAAGGGCTTGTGCCGCGAATATCCGATGCCGCCATGGACCTGCATCGCGCGGTCGGCGGCTTCGCAGACGAGGCGGTTCGCCCAGTAATTGCACATGCTGACCTTGTCCGACAGCGTGCGCTCGATCTCCTTGTGCGGGGTGTTGTCCATGTCCCAGGCGGTCTTGCGGATCAGCAGGCGCAGCATTTCGGCCTGCGTCGCCAGCTCGACGAGCGGGAACTGGATCGCCTGATTTCGGGCGAGCGCTTCGCCGAAAGGCTTGCGTGTCCGCGCGTATCGAACGCTCTCCTCGATACAATAGACCGCGGCGCCCAGCGAGCTCGCCGCCTGACGGATGCGGTTCTGGTGAACGAAGCTCTGCGCGATCGACAGGCCGCCGCCTTCCGGCCCCAGCCGCGCGCTGTCGGGCACCCACACATCGGTGAAGCTGACGCGCGGATGGTCGGTCGGCATGTTGAAGGTCCAGAGATATTCCTCGATTCTGAGCCCCGGCGACGGATTGGGAACGAGCAGGCAGGTGATCCCCCGTGCATCGCCGTCCGCGCCGCTCGTCCGGCAAAAGGTCGCGCAATGCGTCGCGACGTGCATCCCCGTCGTCCACATCTTCGCCCCGTTGATGCGCCAGCCGTCGACGCCGTCACGGGCTTCGCGCACCGCGCGCGTTTCCATATGCGTCGCGTCGCTGCCATGGTCGGGTTCGGTCAGGCCAAAGGCAGTGCGGCGCTTGCCCTCGAAGCCGCCGAGGATGAACTCGGCCTTCTGCTCCTCGCTCGTCGCAAACTGCTCGAACATTTCGACAAAGGGGAAATTGCCGACGATGCTGTGCTCGTTCTGCAAGTCGTTGTGCAGCCCCAGCCCCTTGGCGGCGAAATGTTCGCGGATCACCGCCATCCAGAGATTCGATCCGTCCCTGCCGCCATATTTCTTCGGCGCCGAAAAGCGCCAATGCCCCGCGGCATCGGCGCGGCGCGTCGCCTCTTTCAGCAGCGCCTCCCATTCGGGCCGCGGCAGGCCCTGATTGTCCCAGTCGGTGCGCGCATGTTCGCGGCGATGGTCGAAAAAGCGGATATTGTCGTCGGCTTGCTCGAGCGGCCTGATCTCGGCATCGATGAACGCGTCGAGTTCGTCCAGATAGGCCTGCAAATCGGCCGGAACCGCAAAATCCATCGTCTCTCTCCCTTATTCTTTATCAGCGCCCCATTCGGCGCGCGCCGCCGCGAGCGCGGCATATTTCGGGCTGTCGACCGCGCATTTGTCGAGCACCGCGCGGCGCAGATTTGCAAGCAAGACGGGCCGCGCGAGCGTCGCGGCGCCCGACAGCAGCTCATCCGCCAGCGCCTTGTCCTCGGCGCGCGTTCCGGCGTCGAGGTCGCGCAGCACGATGCCGAGCGCGTTCATTGCCACCACCGCCTCGAACTTGGCATGGCCCGCGGCGTGCGGCTTGATCGCGCCTTCGATCCAGTCGCGCACCGCCTGCACCATCTCGCGGTTCGTCGGCTCGCCCGTCGGGGCGGGCGCGGCGGGCGGCGATGGCGGAAGCGGGCGGGCGCGCTCGGCTTCGGGCGCCTCCATCTCCAGCAGTCGCACGAGGTCGAGTTCCTGTTCGGCGGTGCGTCGCCCGACGACGACGCGCTCGACCGTCCGGTCGGCGCCGCTGCGCCACGCCTCACCCATCTGAAGGCAGCCCAGCGCCCACCAGAGCGTGCGATAGACCAGCCAGAAACGGAAGCGCTCGCGGTCGACGGGGCGGCCGCCCGCGGCTTCATAGGCCGCGAAAAAATCGTCGAGGCTGCCAAGTCCGAAGGCGGGCCGGTCGAGCTGGCCGAACCGCCACACGCTCATGCAGCCGAACGCCAGATCCTCGTGCGCATCGCCGCGATGCGCCAGCTCCCAGTCGAGCACCGCGGCAAGTCCGTCCGCATCGACCATGATATTGCCCATGCGATAATCGCCGTGGACAAGCACCGGATCGGCGGGCGCGGGCAGATGCTCCTCGCACCATTTGATCGCCAGCGCGATCACCGGCCGGTCGCCGCCATGGTCCAGGAAGCGCGCCCGGAGCGCCGCGAGCGCCTCGCCAGTGTCCATGTGCGGGATCGCCGCTGGGATCGTGTCGAGCGGAATGGCGTGGATATGCGCCAGTTCGCGCCCCAGATCGGCGAGCAACGACGGCGGCGGGTCGGCAAGGATCGTCGCGGGCGCCACCTCCGCCAGCACGCGGCGCATGACATAGCCGGAACCCAGACCGTCGGCGTCGCCCAGCACGCCGACCACCTCGGGAGCTTTCACCCCGCCCGCGCGCGCGGCGATGACCAGCGCCGCCTCGTCCGCATGGCCAAAGGGACGGTCGGCCATATAGGCCGCCGACGGCGCGCGCCGCAGGACATAGGGCGCGGTGCGGCCGCCAGCGACCCACTCAAAGGCCCAGCTTTCCATATTGGCGCCGCCCGACAGGCGCGAAAGCGCGGAAACTTCACCCTTCCCCGCAAATCGCCACATTGCTGCCGCCAGCCGCTCCGCAAAGTCGCTCATGCCTGCATCCCGCAACCCATGCGGTCAAACCATTCGGATAATCCCGGCATTTGCAATCCCCGACGGGCCGAGCCTGTCGCTTTCGACAGGTCGATCCTATTACTTAGTATTCTAATTATATAGAATGAACGAAGCTCAGGCAAGGCCCGTCAAGCCGCCGCCTTGCCGTCAGGGCGCGGGTTCAGCAACGGCATCGTCCTTCGCCCCCGTCGCCGCGCCGATCGACGACACCATGATCAGCCCGATCGCCAGCCATTGTGCGGCCGACAGGATCTCACCCAGCATCAGCACACCGATCAACGCCCCGACCGCGGGCTCGGCGCTGAGCAGCGTGCCGAAGCTGCTGGGTTGCAAACGGCGCAGCGCGACCATTTCAAAGCCATAGGGAATGGCGCTCGATACCAGCCCGACCGCGAGGCCAAGCGCCAGAATCTCCGGCTGGAGCAGCGCCGTCCCCGCCGCGACGATCCCGACTGGCGCAGCCAGCACCGCCGCGACGACCGTGCCGGCCGCGGCGGCGGCGGGGCCATGCTCCACGCCCGCGCGCTTGCCGAGCAGGATATAGGCCGCCCAGCAGACGCCCGCGACCAGCGCGAGCGCGACGCCGCGCCAGTCGAGCGCGGCGACGCCTGCGCGCAATGGCAGCAGAAGCAGCAGCCCCGCCACCGCGATCGCAATCCACAGGAGATCCCGGCGTCGGCGCGAGGTGAACACCGCCACCCCCAAAGGCCCGATGAACTCGATCGCGATCGCGATGCCCAGCGGGATATAGGCCAGCGCATGATAGAAGCTGAGGTTCATCAGTCCGAGAACGGCGCCATAGACGAGGACCGACCGCCAGCCACCGCGAAGATCGAGCCGCCACGGCCGCAGCACGATCGACAGGAGGAGCGCACCGAAGATCAGCCGCAGCGCGGTCGCGCCCGCGGGACCGACGAGCGGGAAAAGGCTCTTGGCGAGCGCCGCGCCGCCGGTCACCGACACCAGCCCGATGAACAGGGCACCGAGCGCGAGCAGGTCGACGCGACCCGGCGATGTGGGGGTGGCTGGAGAGATTGTCATGCCGCTCGCTGTCGTTGCCGAGCGTCTGGTTAGGCGGTCTCGCGGCGTGAAGGAAGCACCCAATCTGCAAAACGCGAAGGATGCCGAAAGAAGCCCGGCACGGGACCGGAGCGCTACCGCGCACGAATATGGGCCTTATTCGATTGAGCGATCACCGGCGCGCGCGGCCGTGCCGATGCGCGGCGGCCGACCTTTGCCCGAAGCTTTGCCGATTGACCTGGCAGGGGCAGCAGGACTCGAACCCGCGACCCTCGGTTTTGGAGACCGATGCTCTACCAACTGAGCTATACCCCTAGGCCGGAGTGCGCCCCTAGCCCGATTGGCGAAGCGGGGCAAGGGGGATGACGCGGGCATGACGGCTTGCGCGCGCGGGCGGGGCTGATATGCGCTTGGGCCCCATGACCGCCGCCCCTTCCCTTGCCCAGCCCGCTGACCAGCCGCAACATTATCTTGGGGGAATCGCGCTGCGGCTGCTCGCGATGGTCAGCCTTTCGCTGATGTTCGTGCTCGTCAAATATGTCGATGCCGCGGGCGTGCATATCGTCGAAAGCCTGTTCTGGCGGCAGGCGCTTGTTCTGCCCTTCCTGCTCGCCTGGGTGATGGCGACGAACGGGCTCGCGTCGCTCAGGACGCGGCGGATCGGCGCGCACATGCGGCGCATGATCATGGGGCTGACGGGCATGGCGTGCAATTTCGGCGGAATGATCCTGCTGCCGATGGCCGAGGCGACGACGATCAGCCTGTCGGTGCCGATCTTTGCCGTCATCTTCGCTGCGCTGCTGCTCGGCGAGGCGACCGGATGGCAAAGATGGGGGGCGGTGATCGTCGGCTTTGTCGGCGTACTGCTCGTGCTCGACCCCCTCGCGAGTTTCGCAGGCGGCTTCGGCGGTGACCATGGCCTCGGCACCCTCGTCGCGGTCGGCGGCGCGATCATGACCGCGCTCATAACCATCGCCGTGCGCGACCTCGGCCGCACCGAAAATGCCGCGACGATCGTTTTCTGGTTCAGCCTGCTGTCGATGATCCCGCTCGGCCTCGCGCTGCCCTTTGTCATTACGCCGCACGACGCGCGCGAATGGCTGCTGCTGATCGGACTCGGCTTCCTCGGCGCAGTCGTGCAGATGGCGCTGACCGGCGCGCTGCGCCTTGCTCCCGTGTCGGTTGTGATCCCGATGGACTATTCCAGCCTGCTCTGGTCGATCGCCGCGGGCTGGTGGTTCTTCGGCACGCTACCCGCCGACACGACCTGGATCGGTGCGCCGCTGATCGTCGCATCGGGGCTGTTCATCGCCTGGCGCGAGCATCGCCGCCATATCGAGCGTCCGAAGGAGGTTGCCGCATGACGCCACCCACATTGTATCACTGCCCCGATGCCCGCTCGCTGCGCTGCCTGTGGGCGGTCGAAGAGGCGGCGATCGACGTCGACCTCAAGCTGCTGCGGTTTCCGCCACGCGCGTTCGAGCCCGATTATCGCGCGGTGAACCCGTTGATGACCGTGCCCGGCTGGGTGGAAGATGGTCGGCTGATGACCGAATCGGCGGCGATCTGCGAACGCATCGCCGAGGGGACGCCGCTCGAGGTGCGCCGCGACGAAGCCGATTACTGGGATTATCGCAACTGGCTGCACCGCAGCGACGCGACGCTGACCTTCCCGCTCGCGATCATGATCCGCTACACGCGCGTCGAACCCGAGGAGCGGCGACTGGCCCAGGCCGTCGAGGACTATAAGGCGTTTTTCGGCGGGCGCGCCAAAAGCATCGAGGCGGCGCTCGCCGACGGGCGCGAATGGCTCGTCGCGGGGCGCTTCACCATCGCCGACATTGCGATCGGCTATGCCGCCTTTCTTGCGACGACGCTGGGCGCCGACGATGTGCTGGGCGGGGCGACCAAAGCATGGCTTGGGCGCTGCATGGCGCGCGATGGGTTCCGACGCGCACGCGCGCGTCAGGCGGCCACCTGACGAAAAGGGCTCCACCCTTGCGGATGAAGCCCTTCGTGCCCCCCGCGCATGGCAATGCCAACGAGGAAAACGCACCGGCCCTTCGGGGGTATGGGTCGCGTGAAAGGCCGTATGTCGGGCCGATGTTATGCGGCGACCGCAGGGCTGGCTTTCATATTCTCACGAAGCGGCGCGTCGGGCACGACTGGTATGGTTCGGCCGCTTTGGGGTGGGGAGGGGACGTTCGCCATATTGTTGTACCCCGGCAAAAGCCGGGGTCCAGGGCGCCCAGGAGCGGGCGTTGGCTCATCCCGCTCTGGACCCCGGCTTTCGCCGGGGTACGGCAACGATCGGTCAAAAACCGCCCCCTCTGCCACCCCTCAATTCACCATCCGCTCATAGCCTTCCCAATAGGGCGCGCGCAGATCCTTGCGCAAAATCTTGCCGCTGGCGTTGCGCGGCAACGCGTCGATCACATCGACGCTGCGCGGGCATTTGAAGGGCGCGATGCGCTCGCGCGCCCAGGCGATGATGTCGGCTTCGTCGATGCTGGCGCCTGGCTTGGCGACGACAACCGCCTTTACCGTCTCGCCCCATTTCGCGTCGGGAATGCCGATGACCGCGACCTCCTGCACCGCGGGGTGGCCGAAGATCGCGCTTTCGACCTCGGCCGGATAGACATTTTCGCCGCCGGTGATGATCATGTCCTTCATCCGGTCGTGGATATACAGATAGCCGTCCTCGTCGAGATAACCGGCGTCGCCGGTGCGGATCCAGCCGTCATCGGTCAGCGTCCGCGCGGTGGCGTCGGGCAGGTTCCAATAGCCCAGCATATTGTTCGACGAGCGGGTGACGACCTCACCCACTTCGCCCGTCGGCACGGGATTGCCGTCGGCGTCGACGATGCGGATCTCGACGCCGGGCAGCGCCTTGCCCGCCGAGCGCATCCTTTTGTTGCCCGCCGGATCATGGTCCTCGGGCGGCAGCATCGAGATGGTGCCGGTGGTTTCGGTCATGCCATAGGCCTGGATGAACTGCGCGCCGAACATCTGGATGCACTGGCGCAGCAGTTCGAGCGGGATCGGCGCGGCGCCATAGAGAATATATTTGAGGCGGCTGAAATCGACGCTGGCGCAGCGCGGATGCATCAGCAGCATCTGGAGCGCCGCGGGCACCATGAAGAATCGCGTCACGCCATATTGCTCGACCGCGTCGAACACGCCGTCGGGGTTGAACTCGGCAAGGACGATCCCCGGAAGCCCCGCCGCGAGCGCCATGATGCCGAGCCCGGTGCCGCCGATATGCGCGCAGGGCATCGCCACCAGCACCGCCTCGTCATCGTCCCATTTGGTATAGGGCATGTCGAGCGTGCTCGAATGTTTGCGCAGCGCGAACAGGTTGCGGTTGGAAAGCACCGCGCCCTTGGGGTTGCCCGTGGTGCCCGACGTATAAAGCTGGAGCACGGCGTCGTCGACCGCAGAGGGCTCGAAGGGCGCACGCTCGGCGCCCTCAATCATCGCCCAGGCATCCGCCGCACCGACAATCTTCGGATCGTTCCGGAGCTTGTCGGCGAGCTGATCGGCAAGCCCGTCGAAACCCGGCCCGGCGAAGACCATCTTCGCCTGCGTATCGTTGACGATGAACGCCCACTCGGCGGGCGACAGGCGCCAGCCGATCGGCGCCATCACGATGCCCGCGCGCGCGGCACCATAGAAGAGGGTAAAATAAAGGTCGCTGTTCTTGCCGATCCACGCGATGCGGTCGCCCTTTTTCAGCCCCGCCGCGATCAGCGCGGACGCGGCGCGCGCGGTCAGGTCGTCGAGCTGGGCATAGCTGTAGACACGATCCTCTTCGCGCATCGCGACGCGCTCGGGGCGCTCGGCGGCCCAATGGGTCAGGAACTCGTCGAATGTGAACAGGTCCGAAACGTCCCGGCCCATCGCCTCTCTCTCCTCGAATCGCGTCTTTTGCGCGCAGTTGGTGAGAAGGCTAACGGTTCCGCCCGCAAGGTAAAGCGTCGATCCCCTACCCTGTCAGGTCCGTCAGGTGCGGCGGAACAGCAGCATCAGATTATTCGCGGGCATCGCGCGGCGTTCGGCGAAAGCCAGTCCGGCGGCGGCGGCGGCCGCCTTGACCGCATCGGTGTCGCGCAGCCCCCACGCCGGATCGCGCGCGCGCAGATTGGCGTCAAAGTCGAGGTTGCTCGCCGCGGTCGGCACGCCCGGCTCGACAAAGGCGCCGTAAAGGATCAGCGGCGCGCCGGGTGCAAGCAGCCGCGCCGCGCCCGCGAACAGGCCGAGCGTCGCGTTCCACGGGCTGATATGCACCATGTTGATGCAGAGGATCGCGTCGGCGTGGCCCGTCGGCCAGTCGGGCGCCGCCGCATCGAGCGCGAGCGGCGGCGCGAGGTTGGCGAGCCCCGCCTCGGCGCGCCAGGCGGCGATCGAGGTCAGCCCGGCGGGGTCGGGGTCGCTCGGCTGCCAGTCGAGGTGCGGAAAGGCGGCGGCGAAATGAACCGCATGTTCGCCCGACCCGCTGGCGACCTCCAGCACCGTGCCCGACGCGGGCAGCCAGTCGGCGAGCACCGCGGTTATCGCGTCGCGGTTGCGCAAGGTCGCCGGCGCGTGGCGCTTGTCCGCCGCGCCGCCGTCACCCGGCATCCACGGCTGCGGCGTCACTTCGCCTTTGCCTGTGCCCGCGCGCGGCGTTCGCGGACGATCAGCCATGCGAACAGTCCAACCGGCCCGACGAGCAAGGTCAGCAGCAAAAAGGGGAATTGCGCGATGCGGCTGAATCCCTTTTGATCGGCGTCGCGCGCGATCCACATGCCGGTGAACAGGTCGAAGGCAAGATAATGGATCCAGCCGAGCGTCGCGCCGCCGGGGCTGTCGAACAGCGCCATCACGCCCTTCAGCGTCGTGAAGTCGCCGCCGCCCGGCCCGCCGGGGTCGATGCCGCCGGTGAGGAAGCCGACGATCAGCACGGTGTAGGTGAGGCAGAGCAGCGCCACGCCGAGATAGAGGATGAGCGCGAGCGTCTTCGGCCCGCGCGGCAGGAAGGCGAGCGCAATCCACGCCGCGATGGCCCAATAATTCGCCAGCAGAAACAGGCTGTCCCAGCTCATTCTACCCTCCCCTTTATCCGTCAGTCCGGCCTTCGCAGGGATGACGGCGGATTACAGATCGCCTTCCCACGCCAGCACCGGCTTCCGCGCCGCCGCCGTTTCGTCGAGCCGCGCGCGCGGGGCGAAATGCGGCGCCGACTTGAGCGCCGGATCGCCGTTCTTCGCGCGCATCGCGATGCTGCGCAGCGCGCCGATGAATTGGTCGAGCGCCGCCTTGCTTTCCGTCTCGGTCGGCTCGATCAGCATCGCGCCATGGACGACGAGCGGGAAATAGACCGTCATCGGATGATAACCTTCGTCGATCAGCCCCTTGGCGATGTCGAGCGTCGAAAAGCCCTCGGCCAGCCCCTTGTCGCTGAACAGCGCCTCGTGCATGCACGGACCCGACGCCGCAAATGGCGCGTCGAGCACATCCTCCAGGCTGCGCAGCACATAATTGGCGTTGAGCACCGCATCCTCGGCGACCTGCTTCAGCCCGTCGGCGCCGTGGCTCAAAATATAGGCGAGCGCGCGGGTGAACATACCCATCTGACCATGGAATGCCGTCATGCGGCCGAAGGTCGCGGGATGCTCCTCGGCGGCATTTTCCTCCTCGATCAGCTTGTAGGTGCCGTCGGCATAGCGCGCGACGAAAGGCAGCGGACCATAGGGCGCGAGCGCCTCCGACAGCACGACCGGGCCCGAACCCGGCCCGCCGCCGCCGTGCGGGGTCGAAAAGGTCTTGTGCAAATTGATGTGCATCGCGTCGATGCCCAGGTCGCCGGGGCGCACGCGGCCGACGATCGCGTTGAAATTGGCGCCGTCGCAATAGACATAGCCGCCCGCGGCGTGGACCGCGTCCGAAATCGCCTTCATGTCGCGCTCGAACAGGCCGCAGGTGTTGGGGTTGGTGATCATCACCCCCGCGACGTCGGGGCCGAGCCGCGCCTTCAGCGCCTCCAGGTCGACGCGGCCTTCCTTGGTCGCCGGAATATCCTCGACGGTGAAGCCCGCAAAGGCGGCGGTCGCGGGGTTGGTGCCGTGCGCGCTTTCGGGGACGAGCAACACACGCCGATCCTCGCCGCGCGCTTCGAGCGCCGCCTTGATGCACAATATGCCGCACAGCTCGCCATGCGCGCCGGCCTTGGGCGACATGGCGACGCCATACATGCCGGTCAGGTCGATCAGCCAGAAGGCGAGCTCGTTGATGACGGCGAGCGCGCCCTGCACCGTTTCCTGCGGTTGCAGCGGGTGGACGTCGGCGAAGCCCGGCATGCGCGCGACCTTTTCATTGAGGCGCGGGTTGTGCTTCATCGTGCAGCTGCCGAGCGGGAAGAGGCCGAGGTCGATCGCGTAATTCTGGCGCGACAGGCGCGTGTAATGGCGCACCGTTTCGGACTCGCTGAGCCCCGGCAGGCCGATGGGATCGCTGCGCATCAGCGAACCAAGGTCGGCCGCTGGTGCCTGCTCATCGAAATCGACGCCGGTGGTTTCGGTCGAACCAATCTCGAAGATCAGCGGTTCCTCGAGCATCAGCGCGCGGTTGCCGGTGAAAGTGACATTGTCGTCGGCGCCGACCGCGGCGGTCATTTCGGGGCGCCAGCCGGCGGGGTTGAGCGCGGTCATGCCAGCACCTCCTTCAGCGCCGCGGCAAAGGCGGCAATATCTTCCTCGGTCACGGTTTCTGTCACCGCGACCACCAGCCCGTTCGCCAGGCCATCATTGTCGGGATAGAGGCGGCCGAGCGACACGCCGCCGAGGATGTCCATTTCCGCGAGTTTGTGGACCACGGGCCGCGCCGCGACGGGCAGCAGCAGCGTGAACTCGTTGAAGAAGCTGTCGTTCAGCACCGACACGCCGGGAACCTTGGCCAGCTCGGCGGCAGCGCCCTTCGCGCGGCCATGGTTGATCGCCGCGAGATGGCGCAGCCCGGCTTCGCCGAGCAAGGTCATATGGATGCTGAAAGCCAGAGCACAAAGCCCGGAATTGGTGCAGATATTGCTCGTCGCTTTCTCGCGCCGGATATGCTGTTCGCGCGTCGAAAGCGTCAGCACGAAACCCCGCTTGCCATTGGCATCGACCGTTTCGCCGCACAGGCGCCCCGGCATCTGGCGGACATATTTGCTCTTGCACGCGAAGAGGCCGACATAGGGCCCGCCGAATTGCAGGCCGACGCCGAGCGATTGCCCTTCGCCCACCACGATGTCGGCGCCCATCTCGCCCGGCGACTTGATGAGGCCAAGCGCGACGGGTTCGGTGACGACCGCGATCAGCAGCGCGCCCGCGGCCTGGCATGCTTCGGCAAGCGTCGTCATGTCGTCGATGCGGCCGAGGATGTCGGGATATTGGACAACGACGCAACTCGTCTCCTCGTCGACCGCCCCGGCGAGCGCCACCCAGTCGGTCCCCGCCTCCAGCGCCGGGTCGCCGTCGACGAGCATGTCGCGCGTATATTTCGCCATCGTGCGCGCGACGCTGCGATAATGGGGGTGCAGGCCGGTCGAAAGCAAAGCCTTGCTGCGCCTGGTGATGCGGCGCGCCATCACGATCGCTTCCCAGCAGGCGGTCGAGCCATCGTACATCGACGCATTGGCGACGTCGGCGCCGAACAGCCGCGCGACCTGGCTCTGGAACTCGAAGAGCATCTGGAGCGTGCCCTGCGCGATTTCGGGCTGATAGGGGGTATAGGCGGTCAAAAACTCGCCGCGCTGGATCAGATGATCGACGCTGGCGGGCACATGGTGGCGATAGGCGCCCGCGCCAAGGAAGAAGGGCCCATCGCCCGCGGCACGGTTGCGGCGCGCGAGCGCGCCCATATGGCGTTCGACCGCAAGCTCGCTCGCGCGCATCGGCAAGCCGGCGATCGGCCCGTCGAGCCGCGCCTCGACGGGGACATCGGCGAACAGCTCGTCGATCGACGACGCGCCGATGACGCCGAGCATCGCCGCGCGGTCATCGGGGGTGAGCGGGAGATAACGCATGAACTACTCCACAGAAGGGGCTGGATGGACGGAATAAAGCTGCGCCGTGTCGGCAAGCGCGCCGGCAAAGACCATCGGCCCCGCATGGGTCGTGCGCACCCACGGGGCGAGCCAGATGCGGAAGCCGGCGTCGCGGACGCGATGGCAAAAGGAATAATCGTCCGACAGCAACGCCCGACTTTCGGGGTCGATGAAGGGAAAGAAAAATGCGGGCGCGACGTCGCCGACGCCATGCGCCTGCTGTTCGGCAGGATCGGGCCGGAACACCAGATCGGGGAATCGCGAGCGCATCGTTTCGAGCACCCCGCGCCGGATCATCATCATCGCCGTGCCGAGCCGCGATAGCTCGACGAGGTCGGTCATCCTGAAGCTCTGCGCAGGATCGAGGAAATGCAGCGCGAACTCGCCCGCAAAGCGCGCAAGCTCCGCGGGATTATCCTTGGCAATCCCAAGCTCTGCCGCGCGCGCGACGTTGCGCCAGTTGATCATGCGCCGCGGATAGGCCGCGCCGAGCACCCCGACTTCGGCGCGTGCATCCATCGCGCGCACCATCGAAAACACGTCGTCCGCCGAAAAATCCATGTCGGCGTCGACGAACAGCAGGTGCGTGCAGTCGCTGCCGAGGAACATGGCGGTCAGCAGGTTGCGCGCGCGCGTGATCGACGGCTGATAGAGGATGAACTCGAACCGCACCGGGATCCCCATCGCCTGCGCGCGCAGCGCGAGGTCGAGCGCGGCGCGGACATAGGTGCCCTGCGCGCCCTCATAGATGGGGGTCGCCACCATCAGGCGGCAATTCGCCAGCGCGGGATCGGTTGCGGTCATCATGTCCCCTTCCCCCTCCCGCGCGCGGGAGGGGCGGTCGGTTACAGCGCGTCGCAGAAAGCCTTATAGGCCTTTGCGTCCATCAGGCCGTCGAGCTGGCTCTTGTCGGCGAGCGTCATGCGAAAAAACCAGCCTTCGCCTTCGGGGTCCGAATTGACGAGCGCGGGATCTTCCTCGAGCTGCGCATTGCCTTCGGTCACTATGCCGTCGACGGGGGCATAGACGTCGCTCGCCGCCTTCACCGATTCGACCACCGCGGCGTCGCCGCCCTGGCTGAGTTCGGCGCCGGTGTCGGGAACCTCGACAAAGACGATGTCGCCCAGCTGGCCCTGCGCGAAGTCGGTGATGCCGACCGTCGCAACGTCGCCGTCGACGTCGATCCACTCATGTTCTTCGGTATAATAACGCGGCATCGGTCAGGCTCCCTGTTTGCGCACATAGCGGTGCGGAATGAATGGCATGGCGGTGACGGTGCAGGCGACGCGCTTGCCGCGCACCTCGGCGGTGACCGCGGTGCCCGGCTCGGCCAGTCCCGTCGGGACATAGCCCATCGCGATCGGCGCGCCGACGCTGGGGGCGAAACCGCCCGACGTCACGACGCCGATTTCGGTGTTGCCGTCGAACAATTTGGCGCCTTCGCGCACCGGCATTTTTCCATCGACGGTGAGGCCGACGCGTTTGCGTGGAGATCCGTCGGCCAGATGGCCAAGGATGCGCGCCGCGCCGGGGAAACCGCCTTCCTCGCGGCGGCGCTTGCTGATCGCAAAGGCCAGGTCGCCCTCGACCGGATCGGTGGTTTCGTCGAGATCGTGGCCGTAGAGCGGCAACCCCGCCTCCAGCCGCAGCGAGTCGCGCGCGCCGAGACCGATCGGCTTCACCTCCGCCATCGCGCACAGCGCGTCGGCGAAGCTTTCCAGCGCCGCGCTGGGCAGCGAAATCTCGAATCCGTCCTCGCCGGTATAGCCCGACCGGCTGAGGCCGATCGCATGACCGTTCCACGTCCCGGAGATTGCCTGCATGAAGACGAGTCCGGCCGCTTCGGGCACAAGGCGTGAAAGCGCCGTCACCGCCTTTGGCCCCTGCAAGGCAAGCAGGCCGTGGTCGTCCCTGTGGTTGAGCGTGATATGGTCGGGCAGATATTCGCGCAGATGCGCGATATCGTCCCACTTGACCGCGCCGTTGACGACGACGCCAAGCTGGTCGCCCTCATTGGTGATCATCAGATCGTCGAGAATGCCGCCGTCGTCGTTCAGCAACAGCGAGTAACGCATCCGCTCCGGTTTCAGCGCCGATATGTCGCCGGGAACGAGCGTTTCGAGCGCCGCGGCGGCGCCTTCGCCGCTCAGCGCGAGCTGGCCCATATGGCTGACGTCGAACAGGCCGGCATGTTCGCGCGTCCAGAGATGCTCGGCCATGATGCCTTCATATTGGATCGGCATCCAGTAGCCCGCGAACGCGACCATCCGGCCGCCCTTCGCGCGGTGCCAGGCGTCGAGCGGCAGCGTCGCCGTTTCGATGGGAATCTCGTCGTCTTGGTGCATGTCGCACTCCCGTCGTTGACACGGCGCGGCGCGGCCCGGTGCCGCGCGGTCGCCATGCCCCCTCTGTCACGGGAACCTGAGAGTTTTCCTCCATGCCCCGCATTGGAGGCGGACATGGAGTTACCCCTTCGGTGGCTCCGGCCGAAACAGCCGGAACGCTTTCCAGAGTGTCCGTTCCAGCCTGCGCGGTCCTGCTGACCTGAGAGTTTCCGGGGCGGTTGCTCCTTCGGTGGTGAGGCGCCGGTTGCCCTGCCCCCACGCTCTCCCGCGCGGCCGGTCGAATCTCTTGCGAGACCCGACGGACGCCCGAGCCTTGGCGATGCCCCCTTGCGGAGTCAATCAGCGAGCGCGCGGATCGCGTCGTTTTCGTGGATATGCACGCCCGAACCGTCCTGCGCGGCAAGTCGCGCGATCGCCGCAGCGACGTCGGTTGCCGAAATCGAACGGTAACGGCGCAAGCTCCCGTGGAGCAGCGCATCGGTAAGCGGCGCGGCCATCGTCGCGAGACCCTCGCCCAGCCGCGGCGGTCCGGGCCGGGCGCCGCGAAGCAGGCCGGGGCGGAGGAGGTCGAGCCGGTCAAAGCCAAGCGCGATCAGATCGCGTTCGGTCTCGCCCTTGGTGCGCAGATAGAAATTGCCGCTGTTCGCCGACGCGCCGACCGAACTGACCGCGATCATCTGCCGCGCCCCGCCCGCCCTCGCCCCTTCGGCGGCGGCGAGCACCAGGTCGTGATCGACCGCGCGAAAGGCGGCCTGCGATCCCGCCTCGCGGATCGTCGTGCCAAGGCAGGAGATCAGGACGGCGGGCCTTTCGGCGGCGATGATTTCGGTCCAGCGTTCGGATGGCGCAACCACCTGCTTGTGATGCGCCGCCAGCCCCTCAACCGCACGCCGCGCAAGGACGGTCAGCGGCGCCGCGCCAAAGCGTTCGATCACCGCGCGTCCGACCATCCCGGTCGCGCCGACGATCAGCGCGTCAGGCATGGGCGAGCGCGGCGGGGACAGCGTCGCGGCCAAAGATTTCGGCGTAACGGTCGATGGCAAAGCGGTCGGTCATCCCGGCAATATAGTCGCCGATGTGCCGGTGTGTCGCGCATTCTTCGCCGGGCAGGCGCGCCGACCAGTCCGTGCCCATCAGGTGCGGGTCGGCGGCATAGGCCGCAAACAGCTCGCCGACCACCTTGTTCGCCGCCTCGGCCGCCGCGAGCTGTTCGGGATGATGATAGAGATTCTGGTACATGAAGCGCTTGAGCTCGCGCTCGGCCGCGGCAAGTTCGGGCGAAAAGCCGCCGAGCGTGCGGCCCGCGGCGCGCACCTCGTCGGCGCTGGCGACCCCCGCCTCGGCGACATGAGCCGTCGTCGCGGCGATCACGTCGTTGACCATCACGCCGATCTGGTCGCGCACCAGTTCGCGGAGCAGCCGTTCGCGCGGCGCACCCGGAAAGCGCGCTTCGACCGCGCGGAAATTGGCGGCGACGAAAGGCTGTTCCATCAGCTGGTCGAGATCGAGCAGCCCCGCGCGCAGGCCATCGTCGATGTCGTGATTGTCATAGGCGATGTCGTCGGCGACCGCCGCGACCTGTGCCTCGAGGCTGGCGTGGCTGGCAAGGTCGAGACCGAAATCAGCGTCGATCTCGGCAAGCGCCCAGCCGGGGCGCGTCACCGGGCCATTGTGCTTCGCCAGCCCCTCGAGCGTCTCCCATGACAGGTTGAGCCCGTCGAACAACGGATAGGGGCATTCGAGGCACGCCAGCGTGCGCAGCGTGTGGCCGTTGTGATCGAAGCCCCCGTGCGCGGCCATCGCGGCTTTCAGCGCATCCTCGCCGGCATGGCCGAAAGGCGGGTGGCCGATGTCGTGCGCCAGGCACAGTGCCTCGGTCAGATCCTCGTTGAGCCCGAGCGCGCGGGCGATGCCGCGGCCGATCTGCGCGACCTCGATACTGTGGGTCAGCCGGACGCGATAATGATCGCCGTCGGGGGCGATGAACACCTGCGTCTTGTGGCGCAGGCGGCGGAAGGCGATCGAATGGATGATGCGGTCGCGGTCGCGCTGAAAGGCATCGCGCGGCCCGCGCACCACGCGCCCCGATTCGGCATGGCGGCGCCCGCGGCTTCGCGCCGGATCGCTGGCGCAGCGGGCGACACTCACCTGAGCGGCTCGACGATCTCGCCGGCCTCGCTGTTGAACAGAAAGCCGTCGCCTTCGGCCTTCTTGTAATCGCCGAGCCAGTCCTGCGCCGCCTTGCGGTTCGCGAACGGGCCGACGAGCAGGCGCCGCGTCTGGCCCCATTCGGCGATCGCCCCCGCCTTGCCCTTGAACAGCGCCGCGTTGCGCCTGGCAAAGCGGTTATAGTCGAAGGCGAGCGCCTTCGGATTGGCGCCGGTCGCGATCTGGACCCAGATACGCGCGGGATGCGCCTTTTTCTTCGCGGCTTCTTCCTTCGCCCTGGCATCGGCCTCGGCCTTTGCCCTGGCTGCGGCTTCATCCTTCTCGCGCTTCGCCGCTTCGGCGGCTTCGGCCTTGCGCTTGTCTTCGAGCAGCTTTGCGAGTGTGTCGGCGCCGATTGCATCGTCGGGGCGCGCGAGTTCCTCGGGCGGTATCTCGATCGACCCGGCGATGTCGGCGAGCGAGGCGAGCGGCGGCGCGGCAGGAGGCGGCGCGGCTGCCGGAGCCGCAGCGGGCGGCGCCGATGGCCTGAGGTCGGCGATCGAAAAGCCCGGACCCGCCGGCGCTTTGACCGCGGAGGCTGGCGGCTGCGCGGGCGGTGAAGGCACTGGCGCGGGCGTTTCGACGCGCGGGCGGGCGGGCGGCACCACGGCGGGCGGTGGCGTCGGCTTCGGAGCGGGAGTCGCAGCCGCGGGCGCGGGCGCGGGAGTCACCGCGTCCCGGCGCGCAACGGGCGTCGGCGCGGGCCGTGGCGGCGCGGCGGCGACCTGCACCGGCCGCTGCGCCGCGCCGGGCCTACCGTTCGGGAAGCGGCCGAAATGCGCGGCGGCGGCCTTTTGCGCAGGGTTGAGCCGGTCCATCTGCGTCAGATAGGGCAGGATATTCGCCGCCATCGGCGCGGGCATCGTTGCGTTGACAATGTCGCCCGCTTCCTTGTCACGGCCGTTCATCGCCAGGATCATCGCGCGAAGCCGCCACGCGCCGCGATCCTGCGCGCGCAATTGCGGCGTGAGCAACTGAACAGCGCGATCGGGATCGCCGCTGATGCCGAGCGAGAGGGCATAGCGCCGCGTCAGCTCGGCGTCGGGCGCGATCGACAGCGCGAGCTGATAATCGCGCTGCGCTGCATCCTGTTGCCCCAGCAGGTCGCGCGCGAGGCCGCGGTCGGCAAGGAACAGCCGTTCGGGCGCGCCCAGAAGCTGCGCTTCGCCGAAATAGTCGAGCGCGCGCGTCGGATTTTCGGAATGCACCATCGCCGATCCGAGCGCTGCCTTCACCGCGCCGTCGCGCGGACTGGCCTGTTCGGCGCGCAGCAAAAACCCCAGCGCCGCACGATAATCCTCGAGCGCAATCGACGCGCGCCCCGCGTCGAGCAGCGCCGCGGCGTCATTGCTGTTCGAGGCCAGCCGCGCCAGCGACGAGGACAGGAGCGTGCGCGCCGCGGTTCGTTTTTCCATCGCCGCGCGCGTCGCCGCGTCGGGCGCCGCCGCCTGCATCGCCTGCGCCGCGGGGAGGCCAACCGTCCCCAGCAACAGCGCGCCCAGCACACCCACACCCCGCCGTGTGCGCGCCGGCTTCGCCGTCAATCTTGCTTGCCGCATGGGCAAATCATCCCGTTTCCGGCCTGCCAAGCCTGGCGGTCGGCCGTCCGAAAGCCCTGTTACTGGTTGTTCTGCCGCCCCAGGAAGCGCGGAATGTCGACCGAATCGCCCTTGCCCTCATCGGCGTCCGGCGTGCTTGCGCCGCGCGACAGGCGCGACATGCGCTCGAACAGCGTTCCGCCGCCGACCGGGCGCGCGGACGGTTCGACCGGCGCCCCGACGGGCACCGCATCGTGGCTGTTCGCCGGGGCCGCAGGCGCGTCGAGCACGAGTTCGTCGGCGGTGTCGTCATAGGTCGCGGCGACCTGTGACAGCTCCATCGGCTCCTCCTCGGCGGCTGCCGCCACCGCGGGCTCCACCGGATCGCCCAGCGAGAAACCCGGCGCGGGGTCGTTGTCCTGTGCAACCGGTGCTTCATCGGCGACCGGCTCTTCCTCCACCGCGGGTTCAACCACTTCCTCGGCCACCGGCGCGGGGACCACCGTGCGCGCCGGCGCGAAGGAGAAGCTGCGCGTCGCAGGCGCCGACTGGGCTGCCTCACCCGTCCCGTCGATGCCGGTCGCGACGACCGACACGCGGATCTTGCCGTCGAGGCTGTCGTTGAAGGCGCTGCCCCAGATGATGTTCGCGTCGGGATCGACCAGCTCGCGAATATGGTTCGCAGCCTCGTCGACTTCCATCAGGCGCATGTCCTCGCCGCCGGTGATCGAGATAATGACACCCTTCGCACCCGCCATCGACACGCCGTCGAGCAGCGGATTGGCGATGGCCTTCTGCGCCGCTTCCAATGCGCGGCCATCGCCTTCGGCTTCGCCCGTGCCCATCATCGCCTTGCCCATTTCGCGCATCACGCTGCGTACGTCGGCAAAATCGAGGTTGATGAGGCCGGGCATGACCATCAGGTCGGTGATGCCGCGCACGCCCTGTTGCAGCACTTCATCCGCCATGGTGAAGGCTTCCTTGAAGGTCGTGTTCGGGTTGGCGACCAGGAAGAGATTCTGGTTCGGAATGACGATCAACGTATCGACATGATCCTGAAGCTCGGCGATCCCGGCATCGGCCGAGCGCATCCGCCGCGCGCCTTCAAACATGAAGGGCTTGGTTACGACGCCGACGGTCAGGATGCCGCGATCGCGCGCCGCCTTGGCGATCACGGGCGCCGCGCCGGTGCCGGTGCCGCCACCCATGCCGGCCGCGACGAAGCACATATGCGCGCCGTTCAGCGCCTCTTCGACCTGCGCGATGCTTTCTTCGGCCGCGGCGCGCCCGACTTCGGGCCGCGAACCCGCGCCCAGCCCCTGCGTGATCTGCGTCCCCAGCTGAATGCGCCGTTCGGCGGGCGAGGCGTTCAGCGCCTGCGCGTCGGTGTTGGCGACGATGAAATCGACACCCTCGACGCGCGCCGCGATCATATTGGCGATGGCATTGCCGCCCGCACCGCCGACGCCGATCACTGCGATCCGCGGCTTGAGCTCGTCGACCTGCGGCGGGCCAATGTTGATGCTCATCAAAAAGTCTCCCTGCAGCGGCGGACAGCTGCCGCTTCCCCAACCTTGCGACCCGGCCGGGCGGCAGTCCATCCGCCCGGATTCCTGTCACCGCATTGCACTATTGTGACGCCGGAATCACCCAAAAAATTAACCTTTTCGTCGCGCGTCATTCAAAAACTGCTTTTCAGCGCAGCCATCAACCGATGCAGGATCGACGTGCCCGCCGGCTTGTACACATCCTGCGCCATCATCGGCAGGTCGCGCAGGTCGACCGGGTCCGACGCGGCATAGAGAACCAGACCCGCAAGCGTCGCGAAAGCGGGGCCGCTGTGCGCATCGGGCAGGCCGTGCAAGCCGCGCGGTCGCCCGACGCGCGCGGCGCGGCCGAGTGCGCTTTGCGTATAGTCGGCGATGCCTTTCAGGTCCGCGCCGCCGCCGACAAGCACGACCTGGCGCCCGATCGGCCCGACGAAATGCAGGTCTTTGAGCGTCCGCCCGATCTCGCCCATCATCGCGTCGAGCCGCTGGCGGATCACCGACACGAGCTGCGCGCGCGTGATGCGCGGGGAATCGCCGCCCGCAGGCGCGCCGGGTTCGAGTTCGATCACGTCATTATTGTCGCGCGGACTGGCCGAGGCCGAGCCGTAGAAACTCTGGAGCCGCTGCGCCTGGCTGCGCCTTATGCCAAAGGCCGAGGCGATGTCGTCGGTGATGTCGCTCGCGCCGAAAGGCAGCGACGCCATTTCGACGAGCATCCCGCCGGCATAGAGCGACACCGTCGTCACCGCCGCGCCCATCTCGACCAGCGCGACGCCCAGGTCGCGCTCCTCGTCCGACAGGCAGGCAAGCCCCGCCGCGATCGGGGAGGCGACCACGGCGTTGACGTCGAGATGCGCCTGCCGCACCGCGGCCTCGAGGTTCCGCACCGGGGCGCCGTCGGCCATGATGATGTGAATGTCGACGCCGAGGCGGTCGGCGTGCAGCCCGATCGGGTTCTTCACCCCGGTCAGTCCGTCAAGTGTGTACAGCGCCGGCTGAGCGTGCAGGATCATCCGCCCTTCGGGGTCGATCCCCGCCCGCCCGGCGGCGAGCAGGTCGTCGATATCCTCCTGTTCGATCCGGTGGCCGCCAAGCTCGCTTTCGATCGGCGCGACGTCGCTCAGCAGGCTTCCCGCCGAGAAGCTGACCCACACATCGTCGATATTGAGCCCGGCGATGCGTTCGGCCTGTTCGATCGCCTCGCGCACGACATGTTCGGTCTGTTCCATGTCGGCGACATAGCCGCGCTGGACACCGCGGCTTTCGCGCTGGCCGGTGCCGAGCACGTGCAACTGCCCGTCGGCGGTCTGCCCCGCGATCAGCGCGCAGACCTTCCACGACCCGACATCGAGCGCCGTGATGAGCTTTTCGATGCGCGGCGGCGCCATGGCTTATCCCTTCTCCGCCGCCGCTTCCGCAACGGCATCGACCGCCGCGCGCGCGTCGTCGAGCTTCGCGGGCGCGACCTGCCCTTCGTGCGGCAGGCGCAGCACGAAACGCGCGGGATCGCGCATGTCGAAGCGCAATATGCCGCGGCCGAGCAGGCGGTTGGCGCCGTCCATATGCGCGAATTTGGCGAGCGCCGCTTTCGCCGCCTCTTCGCCTTCGGGCAGCGACAGCGTCTCGCCGCTGCGGAAGCGCAGATCCCAGCGGCGGTTGCCGACCCAGGTTGCGCCGGCGAGCAATTCCTTGAGGCTGCTCGCCTCGGCCAGCAGGCGGGCAAGATCCTGCGAGCGCTGGTTCGCCCTGGGCCCGATCACCAGCGGCAGGTCGGGCATCGTCGCGACGGTGACGGGTTCGAGCACGACACCCTTTTCGTCGATCAGCGACAGGCGATTATTGTGCTGCCAGATCGCCGCCGGGGTGCGCTCGACGATGTCGACGACCAGCGTGTCGGGCAGGCGGCGCGACACGCGCGCGTCCTTGATCCAGCCATATTGCATCAGGTCGCGGCGCACATCTTCGAGGTCGACCGCCGCCATCGAGCGATCCTTCTGCGCGAGCGCGATGTCATAGACTTTCAGCCGGTCGATCCGGTCGGCGCCGACCACCTCGACCTTCTTGACCTGAAAGCCCGCGCGGCCGACCGCCTGTGCATATTCTTCATGGATTTTCGCCGTGACGCCCGTTGCGTGCGCGGCGAGGCCCGCAACCGCGAACAGGCTGACGCCCACCGTCCAGTTGGCAATCTTTTGCAACCGCTGCGGACTGATCGGCAGCGCGTTGATGATCGCGTTGAGGCGCGATTGCTGGATCTTGCGCCGTTTCTTCGGCGCGCGCGCGGGCCGCCGCGGCGGCGCCTTGGCGCGCCTGATCTTCGTGCTGCTCACCACCGCCCCCTCATGCCAGCGCTTCCTCCACGATGCGTTCGACCAGTTCGGCATAGTCCATGCCCACCGCGCGTCCCTGTTCGGGCACCAGGCTGAGCGGCGTCATTCCCGGCTGGGTATTGACTTCGAGCAGGAAGATGCCCGCAAGACCATGTTCGTCGTCCCAACGGAAATCCGAGCGCGACGCGCCCTTGCAGCCGAGCAGGCGGTGCGCCCGAAGCGCCAGTTCCTTCATTCGCTCGGCAATCTCGGCGGGCACTTCGGCGGGGCAGACATGCTCGGTCAGCCCATCGGTGTATTTGGCGTCATAGTCGTAGAAACCCGACTTCACGCGAAGCTCGGTAACCGCGAGCGCCGTGTCGCCAAGCACCGCGACGGTCAGCTCGCGCCCCTTGATGAAAGGCTCGGCGAGCAGGCGGTCGAACTCCCGCCAGGGGCCGACCGCATCGCGCGAAATGGGATTGCCGTAATTGCTGTCGTCCTTGACGATCGCGACGCCGACCGACGAGCCTTCATTGACGGGCTTAAGGACATAGGGGCGCGGCAAGGGATCGACTGTGAACAGGCTTTCGCTGTCGACCATCGTTCCCGTCGGCATGGGGATTCCATGCGGCACCAGCGCCTGTTTCGTCAATTCCTTGTCGATCGCGATCACCGAGGTGACGAGCCCGCTGTGCGTATATTTCAGGCCCATCAGGTCGAGCATCCCCTGCACCGTCCCGTCTTCGCCGGGAACGCCGTGGAGCGCGTTGAACACGACATCGGGCTTGGCCTCCGCCAGGCGCAGCGCGACGTCGCGGTCCATGTCGACGCGCGTGACCTTGTGCCCACGGCTTTCGAGCGCGTCGGCAACGCCCTTACCGCTCATCAGCGACACTTCGCGCTCGGCCGACCAGCCGCCCATCAGGACGGCGACATGCCAGGGTCCCCGACTCACTTCATCACCCCCACGCGCTGAATCTCCCATTGCAATTCCACGCCGCTCTTGTCCTTCACCCGGCGGCGGACTTCTTCGCCGAGTGCCTCGATGTCGGCGCTCGTCGCCTCGCCGGTGTTGATCAGGAAATTGGTGTGCTTTTCGCTGACCTGCGCGCCGCCGACCGCGAGGCCGCGGCACCCGGCCGCGTCGACCAGCTGCCATGCCTTGTGCCCATCGGGATTCTTGAAGGTCGAGCCGCCGGTTTTCGAGCGCAAAGGCTGCGACGCCTCGCGGCTCGCCGAGATGCGGTCCATTTCGGCCTGGATGGCGGCGGGATCGCCGGGGCGACCGCGAAAGGTCGCGCCGATCACCACCGCGCCGTCGGGCAATTCGCTGTGGCGATAGGTGTAGCCAAGGTCGGCGAGCGCGAGCGTGTGGCGCTCGCCCGAGCGCAGCACAACGTCACAATCGACCAATATGTCCTTGACCTCGCTGCCATAGGCGCCGCCGTTCATGCGCACGAAACCGCCGACCGTGCCGGGGATCGAGCGCAGAAACTCCATCCCCGCGATGCCCGCGTCGCGCGCGGTCGAGGACACGAGAATGCCCGATGCGCCGCCGCCGCAGCGCAGCGTGATTTCGTCGATCGCTTCGACCTTCGCGAAAGCCTTGCCGAGCCGGACGACGACGCCGGGGAAGCCGCCGTCGCGCACGATCAGGTTCGACCCGAGCCCTAGCGCCATCACGGGAACCCAATCGGGGAGGCTGCGAAGGAAGGACGCGAGCGCTTCAGCCGATGCGGGTTCAAAGAGCAGATCGGCCGCACCGCCGGATTTGAACCACACAAGCGGCGCAAGCGGCGCATTTGCAGTCAACTTTCCTTCGGGTTCCGGTATCATGAACGACCCAGCTTGCAACTTCACCTCAAAGGCGCCCGGACTGGTTTCAATAAGGGTGCTCATCAAGAACGCCCCCCAATTTCTTCGTCACCCTGAACTTGTTTCAGGGTCCATGGCCGGACCTTGAAACACGCGCTGCTTTGACCGAGAGGGCTGGCCATGGATGCTGAAACAAGTTCAGCATGACGAGTGATGGAGAGGTTCATTCGCCCCCCCCAACCGCCGCAGCCAATCCCGCCGCAATCTTGGTGACATCCCCCGCGCCTAGACAGATGATCTTGTCGCGCGCGCCGATCTGGCCCGCGCGGATCGCCTCGGCGATCGTCGCCGCGAGCGCATCGGCGTCGGCGATGACCTGGGCGTGCCGATGCCCGCGATCGCGCAGCCCCTGCACCAGCGCGTCCGACGATACGCCCTCGATCGGCGCCTCGCCCGCCGCATAGACGGGCAACGCCAGCACCATGTCGGCGTCGTTGAACGCCTGCTGGAAATCGTCCATATGATCGCGCAGGCGCGTAAATCGGTGCGGCTGGACGACGGCGACGACGCGCCCGGCCCCCGCCCCCTCGCGCGCGGCCGACAGCACCGCGCGGATTTCGACGGGGTGATGGGCATAATCGTCGATCACCGTGACGACGCCGCCTTCGACCGCAATCTCTCCGACCCTGGTGAAGCGGCGCTTGACGCCAGCAAAGCCCTGAAATCCCGAGACGATCTTGTCGTCCGACACACCCATGTGGAGCGCAACCGCAATCGCGGCGAGCGCATTCTGGACGTTGTGGCGACCCGACATCGGCAGATGGATGCCCGCGATCGTCCGGCTGTTCCCTTCACGATCGCGCACGACGACGTCGAAGCGATTGCCGTCGGGGCCCGGCGTCACATTGGTGCCGCGCACGTCCGCCTGGGCCGAAAAACCATAGGTGATGATCCGCCGGTCGCGGATGCGCGGGATGATCGCCTGCACCTCGCCATGGTCGAGGCAGAGGATCGCCGCGCCATAGAAGGGCACATTCTCGATGAACTCGACGAAAGCGTCCTTGATCGCGTCGAAACTGCCATAATGGTCGAGATGTTCCGGGTCGATGTTGGTGACGACAGCAATCGTGCCGTCGAGGCGCAGGAAGCTGCCGTCGCTCTCGTCGGCCTCGACCACCATCCAGTCCGACGCGCCGAGCCGCGCGTTCGAGCCATAATTGTTGATGATGCCGCCGTTGATCACGGTCGGGTCGATCCCGCCCGCGTCGAGCAGCGCGGCGACGAGGCTGGTCGTCGTCGTCTTGCCATGCGTGCCTGCAATCGCGACGGTCGATTTGAGGCGCATCAGCTCGGCGAGCATTTCGGCGCGGCGGACGATCGGAATGCGCTGCGCCAGCGCCGCCTCGACCTCCGGGTTGCCGCGTTTCACCGCGGTCGAGGTGACGACGACCGCGACGCCGTCGACATTTTCGGGCGCATGGCCGATCGCGACCTTGATCCCACGCGCGCGCAGCCCTTCGACGACATAGCCATCGGCGATGTCGCTGCCCTGCACGCGGTAGCCCAGATTGTGCATCACCTCGGCGATCCCCGACATGCCGATGCCGCCGATACCGATGAAGTGGATGATGCCGATGTCGGTCGCAACGCCGCGCATCACTTTGCCTCCCGACGTGCCGCGGCAACGCCCGATGCCGCGCGCGGCGCCGTCGCGCCGACCCGGATCACGTCCATCATCGGCGGCGCGGCAAAGGATTCGACGAGGTCGGCCAGGTCGCGCGTCGCATCGGGAAGCCCGCAGCTCGCGGCGCGTTCGGCCGCCTCTTCGAGCGCGCCGGGCTCCAGCGCCATGCGCTGAAGATGCTTGGCGACCTCGGCGGGGGTAAAATCGGGCTGCTGGAACGAAATCGCCCCGCCCGCCTCGACCAGGTCGACGACATTCCAGGTCTGATGATCGTCCATCGCTTGCGGATAGGGCACGAAGATCGCCGGGCGGCCCGCGCAGGCCAGTTCCGCGACGGTCGAGGCACCCGCGCGCGCGATCACCATATGCGCCCAGCGCAGCCGCTCGGGGAAATCCCGGATATAGGGCGCGCATTCGGCGGCGACGCCAAGCTCGGCATATTTGGCGCGCACCGCCTCCAGATCGGCTTCGCGGCACTGCTGGACGACCTGCAAGCGGTCGAGCAGCGCGCGCGGCAGCATCGCGATCGCGGCCGGCACGACCTCGCCGAGCACGGCCGCGCCCAGGCTCCCGCCGACCACGAGCAGGCGGAAAATACCATCATCGGGGAGCGGCGGGAAACCATCCTCGCGGATTGCGACAATCTCGGCGCGCACGGGATTGCCGATGATATGAAGCTTGGCTTCGTGCCCCGCCGGATAGCGCTGGATATTGCGATAGGCGACCGCCACCGCATCGACGCGCGGCGCCATCAGCCGGTTGACGCGGCCCAGCACGGCATTCTGCTCGTGGAGCACGCGCGGCCGCTTCGTCGCCCCTCCCGCGAGCAGGCTGGGCAGCGAGGGATAGCCGCCGAAGCCGACGACGACCGCCGGGTCGAACGCGTCGATCAGCTCGATTGCCATGCGCCGCCCCTTGCGGATCGCCAGCGCGCCCTTGAGCCAGCCGAGCGGCCCGCCCGACGCGCGCCCGGCGGGCAGGACGTGGGTTTCCATCTCGGCGGGGGCGCCGGGAATCCTGAGGCCGCGGTCGTCGCTGACCAATGCAACGCGGTGCCCGCGCGCGATCAGCTCGGCCGCCAGCGCATAGGCGGGAAGCATATGTCCGCCGGTGCCGCCGGCGGCGAGGAGGAAGTGGCGCGTTGCGGTCATGCGGAAGCCGTCATTTCTTGTTCCAGTTGCGGGTCATCGACACGCGCGCCGCATAGGGGTTTCGCCGGGTCAGCGACAAGAGCAAACCCATGCCGATCGACAAGGCGATGAAGGAAGATCCGCCATAGCTGATGAAGGGCAGGGTCATCCCCTTTGACGGGAATATCTGTGTGTTCACCGCCATGTTGATGACCGCCTGTCCACCGAACTGCGCGATCAGCCCCGCGACAGCAAGGATCAGGAAACTGTCCTCCTCGTCGAGCAGGCGGACGAGCACGCGGACGATGATCGCGAGATAAAGGATGGCGATCGCGATGCAGGCGATGATCCCGAACTCTTCACCGATCACCGAGAAGATATAGTCGGTGTGCGCTTCGGGCAGCTGGAACTTGGCGAGGCCCGCGCCGGGGCCGGTGCCGATGAGTCCCCCGGCGGTCAGCGTCGCGTGCGCCTTGTCGACCTGGAAACTGTCGCCTTCGGCGAACAGCCAGATGTTGATGCGCTGCTGCGCCACCGGATAGAAGAAATAGGCGAGGATCAGCCCTACGACCCCCGCGCCCGCAAGCATCCCCATGATCCGCATCGACAACCCGGCGACGAGCACGAGCACGAACCAGGTCGCGGCAAAGATCACCGTCTGGCCAAGGTCGGGCTGCCCCATCAAGAGCAGCGCGATGACGCCGGTGAGCGCCGCGGCAAGCGGGACGACGGGCAGGCTCTGGTCATGCAGGCGGAGCGACAATATCCACGCGAGCGTCACGGCGAAAAAGGGTTTCAGGAACTCCGACGGCTGCAACCGGAACACGCCGCTGCCGATCCAGCGCTGCGCCCCGTTCACCGACGTGCCCGCCAGCGGGACGAGGAAGAGCAGGACGATGAACAAGATGGTTCCATAAATGGCGAATCGCCGCGCCTGTGGTTTGGGCAGCATCGATACCGTCAGCATCACCGGGACGCCGACGATCACCCACATCAGCTGGCGATAGAAATAATAGAGCGGGTCAAGCGACGCGCTGCTTGTCGACAGCTTTTGCGCCGCGACGGGCGACGCCGCCGCAACCGCGACCAGCCCGATCGCGATCAGCATCGACACGAGCAGCAGCAACACGCGGTCGATTTCCCAGAACCACAGGCCCAGCGGCGTGCGGTCGGCGCGGCTGAAGCGCGGGCCGCGGCGTTTCGCGCTGCGCGTGGCGGCGATTACCGGACGTTCGGCCGTCTCCATATTGTCGCCCCCGCTCATACCCCCAGCGCCTCGACCGCGGCGCGGAACGCATCGCCGCGCGCCTCATAATCCCTGAACTGGTCGAACGACGCGCAGGCGGGCGACAGCAGCACGACGTCGCCGGGCTGCACCGCCGCCGCCGCCTGTTCCACCGCCCTCGCCAGGTCGCCCGATCGTTCGACCGCAATCGCATCGCCAATCTCGGCGGCGAACGGCTCCATCGCCTCGCCGATCAGATAGGCGCGTTTGACATGGCCGAACCACGGTCGGCACGCCGCGAGCCCATCACCCTTTGCCTGCCCGCCTGCGATCCAGTGCAAACGCTGGTCCGGCGCCGGCGGAAACGCCGCCAGCGCCGGTGCAGCGGAAGCCGCGTTGGTCGCCTTGCTGTCATTATACCAGCGGGCGCCACGGGCTTCGCCGACCAATTCCATGCGGTGCGGCAACGACCGGAAGGTCGCAAGGCCGCGTTCGATCGCTTCGTCGTCCAGCCCCACCACGCGGCACACCGCGATCGCGCAGACGGCGTTCTGCGCATTGTGCGGGCCTTGCAGCGCGGGCCAGCGCGCCTGATCGGCGGGGTCGATGTCCTTGGCCGAGACGCGGTGGAGACGGTGATTCACCCGGCTGGCGATCATTTTCGACGGATCGTCGTCGGTCGCAATGACCGCGACCTGATCGCGGTGCTGAAGGCTGAAGAGGCGCGCCTTTGACGCGGCATAGCCCTCGAACCCGTCATAGCGGTCGAGATGGTCGGGGCTGATGTTGGTCAGTACCGCGACGTCGCACGCCAGGCTGTGCGACAGGTCGATCTGATAGCTCGACAGTTCGAGCACATAGACCCCACCTTCCGGCAGCGGCTCGCGCGTCAGGATCGGCAGGCCGATATTGCCGCCCATCAGCGCGGGCACCCCCGCGCTTTCGAGCATGTGCGCGATCAGCGCGGTGACCGTCGACTTGCCGTTGGTGCCAGTGACGCCGACGACCTTGTGCGGCGGCAGTTCGCTCCGCGCTTCGGCGAACAGCTCGATGTCGCCGATGACGGGGACATGGGCGTCGCGCGCGTGCGCGGCGATCGGATGGCGGTTGAGCGGCACGCCGGGCGAGACAACGACGCCGGCAAAGCCGATCAGGTCGATGCCCAGCGGATCGCCGATGTCGGCGCCCAGCGCCATCGCCGCGTCGCGCGCTTCTTCGCGGTCGTCCCACGCGGTGACGCCCGCGCCGCTGGCGACGAGCGCCTCGACGGTCGCCAGACCCGAGCGCGCCAGCCCCAGCACCGCATAGCGGCGACCGGCAAAGGCGCGCGAAGTAATCACCGCAGCTTCAAGGTCGCGAGTCCCGCAAGCGCCAGGACGATCGAGACGATCCAGAAGCGAATGACGACGGTGGATTCGGGCCAGCCCAGCTGCTCGAAATGGTGATGGATCGGCGCCATGCGAAACACGCGCTTGCCGGTGCGCTTGTACCAGAAGACCTGGATGATCACCGACAGCGCCTCGACCACGAACAGCCCGCCGACGAGGACGAGCACCAGCTCGTGCTGCGCCGTCACCGCGATCGTCGCGAGCGCGCCGCCGAGCGCGAGGCTGCCCGTATCGCCCATGAAGACCGCCGCGGGCGGCGCGTTGAACCACAGGAAGGCCAGGCAGGCGCCGATGATCGCCGCGGCGAATACCGCCAGCTCGCCCGCGCCGGGGACGTGCGGAATGCCGAGATAGGCTGCAAACTTTGCGTTACCCGACAGATAGACGATGACGAGGAAGGTCAGGCTGGCGATGATGACCGGAAAGGTCGCCAGCCCGTCGAGCCCGTCGGTCAGGTTCACCGCATTGCCGAAGCCGACGATGAGCACCATCGCAAAGACATAATAGAGCGGCCCCATTGGAACCACGACATCGTTGAAAAAGGGCAGATAAAGGTCGGTGCCGGTGCGCGAGACGATCAGCAGCACCGCGGCGCCGGCGATCAGAAACTCGATCAGCAACCGCACCCGTCCGGGAATGCCGCGATGGCTCGACTTGGTCACCTTGTCATAATCGTCGAGGAAACCGACGACTGCAAAGCCCGCGGTCACGAACAGGCACGCCCAGACGAAACGGTTGGAAAGGTCCATCCACAGCAGCGCCGAGATCATCAGCGAAATGAGGATCATCAGCCCGCCCATCGTCGGCGTGCCCTTTTTGGCGAGATGGCTTTGCGGGCCGTCGTCGCGGATCGGCTGCCCCTTCCCCTGCCGCATCCGCAGCATCAGGATGAAGCGCGGCCCGATCCACAGCCCCAGGATCATCGCGGTCGCAACCGCGGCGCCCGAGCGGAAGCTCAGATAGCGGATAAGGTTGAGCGCCCCCGGAAAGCCAAGCCATTCCGCCAGCCAATATAGCATCAATAATCCCCGTTGGTCAGCGCGGTCACGACATGCGACAGGCCGACGCTGTTCGATCCCTTGACGAGCACGACATCGCCGGGACGGATGAGGCCGCCCAGCCGCGCCGTGGCGTCCGAATGCGCGGGCACATGCGCGAAATCGACGCGCCCCTCAAGCGCTTTGGCGAGCGACGCCATCTCTTCGCCGACAAGCAGGGCGAATTGCACGCCCGCTGCGACGAGCGGAGCCGCGAGGCCCGCATGATAGGCCTCGCCGCCCGTGCCCAGTTCCTTCATCGCGCCCAGAATCGCCACCTTGCGGTCGCCGGATTCGCTCGCCAGCTGACCGATCGTCGCCGCCATCGAAGCGGGGTTGGCGTTATAGCTTTCGTCGATGACCAGGATATGGCCGCCGGGCACCGCGATCCGATGGCGCGCGCCGCGCCCGGCCAGGCCCGGCATCTCGGCAAAGGCCAGCCCCGCCGCGGGCAGGTCGCCGCCGACCGCCTTCACCGCCGCCAGCACCGCCAGCGAATTGGCGACCCAATGCGCGCCGGCCTGCGCAATGGAAAAACAAAGGAGCGCGTCCTGCACCTGCGCGGTGACGAGCGAGCCGCCCCGTCCATCAGGCAGCCAGTCGACCGCGCGCACGTCGGCGCCTTCGTTCAGCCCGAAGCTCACGATATGCGCGGCGTGCCGCCCGGCCTTGGCGCGAAGGCGTTCATAATGCGGGCTGTCAAAGGGGATGATCGCGGTGCCGCCGGGCTCCAGCCCCTCGAAAATCTCCCCCTTCGCGTCGGCGATCGCTTCCTCGCTGCCGAAAAACTCGAGGTGCGCGGGGGCGATGGTGGTCACGATGGCGACGTGCGGGCGCACCATGCGCGTCAGCGCGGCGAGTTCGCCCGCATGGTTCATGCCCATTTCAAAGACGCCGAAATCGGCGGTCGACGGCATCCGCGCGAGGCTCAAGGGCACGCCGACATGATTGTTATAGCTTTTGACCGACCGATGCGCCTTGCCGGGGCGGAAGCGGTCGAGCGCGGCGAACAGCGCCTCCTTCGTCCCGGTCTTGCCCGCCGATCCCGTGACGCCGATGATGCGGCCGTGGCTGCGCGCGCGCGACGCGGCGCCGAGCGCGTTCAGCGCGGCCGCGCTGTCGGCGACGCGGACATGCGGATGGCTGACCGCGGTTTCGCACAATATGCCGGCGGCGCCCGCGGCGATCGCCTTGTCGATGAAGCTGTGCCCGTCGGCGGTTTCGCCCTTCATCGCGATGAAGAGGTCGCCCTTCGTAACCTCGCGCGAATCGAAGGCGACGCCGTTCACGGTGAAGTCGGCGCTGGCGGTGCCGCCCGTGGCCTGGGCGATGGCGCGCGCGGTCCAGAGCGGGGTCATGCCGCCTCCTCGCGCGCGACCGCCACATCGTCGAAGGGAATGACGCGCATGTCGTCGCCGCGCCCGACAATCTGCCCCTGTTCATGCCCCTTGCCCGCGATGCAGATGATGTCGTCGGCGCGCGCTTCGGCGATCGCCGCGGCGATGGCGGCGCGGCGGTCGCCGATCACCCGCGCGCCGGGCGCCGCGGCGGCAATCGCGTCGCGAATGGCGGCGGGGTCTTCGCCGCGCGGATTGTCGTCGGTGATGATGAGCAGGTCGGCCTTGGCGGCGGCGACCCGTCCCATTTCGGGCCGCTTCGCCTGATCGCGGTCGCCGCCGGCGCCGAAGACGAGAATCAGCCGCCCGGTCGCGTGCGGGCGCAGCGCGTCGAGCGCCGCCTCGATCGCATCGGGGGTGTGCGCATAATCGACATAGATGGGCGCGCCCGACCGTGCGATGGCCGCCCGTTCGAGCCGCCCGCGCACCGGCTGGAGCCGCGCGAGATTGGCAAGCGTCAGCGACACGTCGCCGCCGGTCGCGATGACGAGACCGGCGGCCACCAGCGCATTCGCCGTCTGATAGGCGCCGATCAGCGGCAGCGTAACCTTATGCGTGTCGTCGCCTGCCGCTATGACGAGCAGCTGGCCAAGCTGCGTCGGCGTCCGCGACACGAGACGCAGCGCCTCGCCCGCCTGCCCCACCGTCAGCACACGGACATCGCGCGCGCGCGCCGCTTCGACAACCGCCGCCGAATGGGCATCGTCGGCCCAGACGACCGCTGCGCCGCCCGGTTGCACGACTTCGCGGAACAGCCGCATCTTGGCGGCGAAATAGGCCTCCATCGTCCCGTGATAATCGAGATGATCGTGGCTGAGGTTGGTGAAGGCGGCGGCTTTCACCGGCAGTCCTTCGGTGCGATATTGGTCGAGCCCGTGGCTCGACGCCTCGAACGCGGCATGGGTGACGCCTTCCGCCGCCAGCCCCGACATGTTGCTGAGGAACGTCACGATGTCGGGCGTGGTAAGGCCGGTCGAAGCGCTGTCGATCGACGTCGTGATGCCGAGCGTGCCGATCGACGCGGCGTTGAAACCCGCCATGCGCCACAATTGGCGCGTCATTTCGACCGTCGAGGTCTTGCCGTTGGTGCCTGTCACCGCAACGCAGGTCGCGGGAAAGCGGTGAAAGAAGCGCGCGGCGATATGCGCAAAGGCGCGGCGCGGGTTGGCGTCGGCGACATGGACCGCGCCCTCGACCGTCGCCTCGGGCCGCGCAACCACGGCAACGGCGCCCGCCGCCACCGCGTCGGGAATGAAATCCTCGCCGTTGAACCGTTCACCGACAAAGGCGCCGAAGATCGTTCCCGGCGCCACCTTGCGATGATCGATGGCCACGCCGGTCACGACGGGATCGGTCCCCGTCCGGTCGGCATCGTCCAGCAGCGCGGCGAGACGCATCAGGGCGCCTCCTCGTTTCTCCGCAGCAAGGGGGTGAGCTCGGACACGTCGACGTCGCGGCTCTGGTCGGGGAAAACGCCGAGCATCGGTCCCGCGCGCGTCACGACCCTGCGCACCACCGGCGCTGCGGTCCAGCCCGCAGTGCGCTGTCCCGAACTATAGGCGTTGCCCTTCGGCTCGTCGATCATCACGATCACGACATAGCGCGGATTGTCCATCGGGAAGGCAGCCGCGAAGGTCGAAACGAGCGAGTGGCGGCGATAGCCCCCGGCGCCCGGCTTTTCGGCCGATCCGGTCTTGCCGCCGACGCGGAAGCCCGGCGCGTCGGCCTGTTTGCCCGTGCCGTCGGAGACGATCAGGCGAAGGAGCTGGCGCATCCGCGCGCTGGTCGCGGCCTTGAACACGCGGCGCCCCTGCGGCGGCGCCTTGTCGCCGAGCTTGAGCAGGGTCGCCGGGCGATAAAGACCGCCGTTGACGAGCGCGGCATAGGCGCTCGCGAGGTGCAGCGGCGTCACCGCGATGCCATGGCCATAGCTGGTCGTCATCGTCGTCACCCGGCCCCAGTTTTTCGGCCATAGCGGGAAGGCGCGCTCTTTCAGCTCGATGTCCGGACGCTGGTCAAAATGAAGGTCGCGGAACAGCTTCTCGAGCGGCTCGCGGCCGAGATCGTCGGCAATGCGCGCGGTCGCGATGTTCGAGCTTTCGATGAGCGTTTCGGGCACATTGTACCAGCGCCCCGGATGGCTGTCGCGAATGCGGAACCCCGCGATCGGGAGCGGCGCCGACGCATCATAACGGCGCGCCATGCTGGTCACTGTCCCATTGTCGATCGCGGCGCCGATGGAGAGCGGCTTGAAGGTAGAACCCAGCTCGTAAAGATTATAGGTGACGGCATTACGCCGCGTCGTCGGGTCGCTGCCGGTCAGCTTGTTGGGGTTATAGGTCGGCAGCGACGTCATCGCGGCAACTTCGCCCGTGTGGACGTCGAGGATCACGCCCGCGCCGCCGATCGCTTCCAGATTGGCGACCGCCGCGCCGAGTTCGCTTTCGAGCACGCCCTGCACACGTGCGTCGATCGACAGCGCCAGCGGCTCGCCGCGCGTCGCCTTGTCGATCAGCCGCGCGTCGAATGCGCCCTCGACGCCGGTGACGCCATGCCCGTCGGCATCGGTGAAGCCGAGCACATGCGCGGCAAGGGTGAGCTGCGGGTAAAGCCGCTCCTTCTCGCGCGGGAAATCGAACCCGACGTCACCGATCGCATTGACCGCCGCCACCTGGTCGGGCAGCGCGCGGCGTCGGATATAGGTCGGGCGCGGCCCCGTGAGCTTGGCGAGCAGCTCGGCGCGCGACATGTCGGGGAAAATCCGGTGCAGCTCGCCTGCCAGATAATTGCGGTCGTTGAGCAGTTTCGACGGTACGACGCGGATCGAATAACCGTCGATCGTGCGCGCCAGCGGCACGCCGTTGCGATCGACGATGTCGGCGCGAGCGGGAATGAAGGCGCCCGTCGCGCGCTGACCCGACGAGGTGTCGAAGAGCGCGAAATAAAGAAGCCGCATCGACACAAGCATAAAAGCCGCTGCGAACAGCAGCATCAGAATCATCAAACGCTGCTGCGCGGTCAGCAATATCTGCTGCCGCACACCAGCGGTACGCACCCGGGTCGGACGGACGACCAGCGTGTTCATCGGGCGGGCTTGCCTCCCGCCGCTTCAATCGCCGCTTCGCGCTTCAGGTCGGCGAGCGTCGATTCGGCGAGCAACTGATCCTCGATCATCTTCAACTGCTCGCGGCGACGCGTTGGCGCCATCCGTGGCGGCGTATCGCTGCGTACGGCGCTGTCGGCCTGCGCCAGCACGACGGGTTTGGCCGCCGCCACGACGGGCTTCGCCGCCGGGCTGGCCCTGGGCGCGGCGGGCGCCGCGACGGGCGAGACCATCGCCATCAGCACCGGCGCGACCTCATTGGCGCCGCGCGCGCGCGGCAGGCGATCGAGCGAGGCGAGCTGGCGTTCGCTCGACAGATATTGACCGGCATCGGGCGCCGAATAGCCGAAGGCTTCGGCGTTCCATTGTTCGAGCTGGCGCATCGACGCGCGCACCGCCAGCTCGGATTCGAGGTAGCGGATATTGTCGCGCGCCCGGTCGATCTCGCGCTCGACGCGAGCGAGTTCGCTTCGCGTCGCCGCGACCTTCAGCGACACCGGATAGAGCATCATCGCAAAGATGAGCACGAGCAGGACCAGCCCGATCCCCTGGAGCTTGCGGGCCGCCATCAACATGACATTGCCTCCTTCATCGAAGTCTCCGGCCACGCGGGCGCCGCGGTCCGCACGGCGCTGCGCAGCGTGGCCGAGCGCGCGCGCGGGTTGCGCGCCTCCTCGGCCTTGCCCGGCCGCACCTTGCGCGCCGGGGGTTCAAAGGTTGCGGCGCGCGCAGGCGCAGTCGGCGCGGGCCGGTGGCGCGACCCCGCGGCGTCGCCGCCGCTCCGCTCGCGCAGGAAATTCTTGACGATCCGGTCCTCGGTGCTGTGAAAGCTGACCACCGCGAGCCGGCCGCCGGGGCGCAGAACACGCTCCGCGGCGGCCAAACCCGCGACCAGCTCGTCGAGTTCGCGGTTGATGTGGATACGGATCGCCTGAAAGCTTTTCGTCGCCGGATCTTTCGGCGCACCGGGCGGATGGCGCAGCGCCTTGCGGATCGCGCCCGCAAGCTCGGCGGTGCGGGTCAGCGGACGCGCGGCGACGATCGCGCGCGCGACGCGGCGCGACTGGCGTTCGTCGCCATAATGATAGAGGACATTGGCAATCTCCTCCTCGTCGGCGCGGTTGAGCCAGTCGGCGGCGCTTTCACCCTCTTGTGCCATGCGCATGTCGAGCGGGCCGTCCTTCTGGAACGAAAAGCCGCGCTCGCCCTGGTCGAGCTGCATCGACGACACGCCGATGTCGAAGGTGATGCCGTCGACCGCGTCGATCCCGCGTTCGGCGAGCAGCCGGTCGATTTCCCCGAACCGGCCATGGATCAGCGTCAGCTTGCCGCCCGCCGCTTCGACCAGCGCCTGTCCGCCCGCGATCGCGTCGGGATCGCGGTCGCAGGCGACGACCTCGGCGCCCGCGGCGAGCATCGCGCGCGTATAGCCGCCCGCGCCGAAGGTCGCATCGACATGGCGCTCGCCCGGGGCAATGGCGAGTGCGGCGATGACGTCTTCAAGCAGGACAGGATCGTGGCGGGGATCGCGGGGACGTTCGGCGGGAAGGTCGGTCACTTGCGCCCCTTCCCTTTCGCCTGCTCCCAGGAAGCGGCAAGCCGCTGGAGCACCGGATCGGCCTCGGCACATTCGGCGAGCGTCGGCAGCCACCAGATTTCGAGGCGGCGGCCCGACCCCACAAAAGCCGTCGCGCCGGCATCGCCGACGCGGTCGCGGTGGATGAAGCTGGGCAGAAAACGACCGCTGTCGTCGAGCGTATAAGGCTCGGTATAGCTGAAGCGCTTCTTGAACTCGCTGTCCTCGTCGAAATCGAGGTTTCGCAGCCGCGCGGTTTCGCGGTCGCGCTCGATCTCGCCGTTCAGCCGGTCATACTGATCCTGGCCATAGGCAACGAGGCACGGCAGCTTTTCATGGAAGCCGACCCAGAGCACGCGCTGGCCGTCCGCAGTGAGGGGCACATTGTTGCGGAACTGCGAGGGCACGGCGATGCGTCCCTTGCCATCGATCGCGGCGAAATTGGTGCCCGCATATTGGCCGGGCGTCACAATCGCCATCGCTCTGCCCCCTGCCTTGCGTCACCGGGCATAACTTTCCCGTCCCCGGAATCGCAGGATTCCGGCTGAGTCGGCACGAGTGGAGAATGCCCCTCTCCGACAATCTGAGTATCAACTATAGATCGGGGTGAAAAGGGGTATTTTAGGGCAGAATAGGGATTCTAGCCCCTATCTGCCGCAAAACGCCCCTCGAACTGGGCAAATATCGGCCCCACGACGCAAAGATGCGCCGCGAGACCGGGTGCGATCGGGGCGATTTGGGGCGGAAAGGCGCGACTCAGTCGGCGCGCGAACGAATCCAGATCGGGTGCAGCGTCGCCCGCCCCGCGCCGGGCCACAGTCGCGCCGCAATCCATTCCATCGTATCGGCTTGCCGCAGATGGTCGGCGCCGGGGACGAGCGGGAGCCACAGCGACGCATGCAAGAGGTCGGCGTCGCCGACCAGCCAAGCCTCGCCCTTGCCGATCCGGCAATGGGCGACATGACCCTCCGCAAAGCGCCGGCAAGCCGAAGGAAGCCGGTCAAAGCGCCCGGCGCTCGACAGGCGGAGCCGCTCATGTTGGACGTCGACCGCAACGACCGAGCCTTCCCCAACCGGTGCGCCGCCCAGCGCGATGCCCCAATGATCGAGCAGCGGCGTGAGCAGGCTCGTCACCGGGGGGTTGCGCGGATCGCCGAGCGGATGGCGCGGCGGCCAGCTCGATAGCGCATCGGCGAGGATGACCGCGCGCGCGCCGCCGCGCACAAAGGCGTCGATCGCAACCAGTTCCTGCGGCGCCAGCGCGCGCGGGTGCGCGATCAGCAGCACCCCGCCCGGCGGCGGCACATGGTCGGCCAGGCTGTCGACGAGCAGCGTCGGCCCCAGCCGCTCGATCCGCGCGAGCGCGGGATCGTCATTCGCGCCCGCGGCGATCATCGACGCCAGACTTTCGCCACCCGGCCAACGCAGCGGCAGGCCGGTGAGCATCGTCGCCGCGGGCGCATCGGCGGACGCGGCCGCGGGCCGATAAAGCGCTGCGAGCAGCGTATGGCCGGCGCCCCACCAGGCGAGGGCGAACAGCAGCGCCGCAAGCCAAGGCAGCGCACGAAGCGACGGACGCCACCGGACCAGTGCATCGGCGATGAGCGCCGCAGCGCCGCCCGCCAGCGCGACCAGCAGCAATTGGAGCGTCGCCGCCGATCCGGCCAGCGCGAGAGCGAGCGCCGCCTGCACCGCGACGGTCAGCCCCAGTGCAAGCAGGACGGTGCGCCGCCGACTGATCGCGGGATCGCGCCGCTGCCACCAGGCGAGCAACAACATCGGCGGCGCGAGCAGCGGAACCGTGAGCGCCGGGTCGATCCGGCCGAGCAGCGCCTGCCCGCCGACCACCCACACGAGCGCGACGGTCAGGATCGCAATCGAGCCGGCGCGCAGAAACGTCCGGCGCAGCCGCGCGGTCACGGCGCCGACTGGCGCGCGCGCTGAAGTTCGGGATCGGGTTCGAGGTCGGGGACGGTCGCCGTCGGCGCCACCGCCTGCGGCACCTTTATCGACGGGTCGACATTTTCATCCTTCGACGAGGGCGACACCGGCTGAACCCCCAATTCTTCGAGCGGCGCGCCGCCCGCCTGGTTGTCGCCGGGCATCTTGACCTCCGGGCTCGACGCCTCTTCGGCCGCCACCTGTTCGCGCGCGCGGTCGCCGATCAGCCCGGCCATGCCGACGAGCAGCAGCACCGTGAGCACCCCGGCGATGCCGATCTGCAGCCGACGCATCGTGTCATGTCCCTGTGGGGGCGGCGGCGGCGCAGGTTGCTGCCCTGTCGGCGTGGTCGAACCGCTGTCGATACGCACGCTCATCCTTTCACCTCCGCCAGTCCCTTGCTGGCCAGCCACTCGGGATTATAGAGCGTCGAGAGATAGCGAAACCCGCTGTCGCACAGGATGGTTGCGATGCGCTTGCCCGGCCCCAGCTGCCGCGCCAGCGCCATCGCGCCCGCGACATTGATTCCCGACGAAAGGCCAAGGCACAGCCCCTCCTCGTCGAGCAGGCGGCGCACGACGGCGAGCCCCTCGGCATCCGAAATGCGGAACTGCGTGTCGATCGGCGCGCCCTCGAGATTCGCGGTGATGCGATTCTGTCCGATCCCTTCGGCGACGCTCGACCCTTCCGCCTTCAGCTCGCCGCACTGGTAATAATTATAAAGGCCCGCGCCGTGCGGGTCGGTCAGCGCGATGGTGATGTCGGGATCCCTGGCTTTCAGCCCCAGCCCCGTCCCGGCGATCGTCCCGCCGGTTCCCGCGGCGCAGGTGAAGCCGTCGATTCGCCCCTCCATCTGCGCCCATATTTCCTCCGCCGTGCCGCACACATGCGCCTTGCGGTTGGCGATATTGTCGAACTGGTTGGCCCAGATCGCATTATCGGTTTCCTCGGCGATGCGGCGCGAGGTGTGGACGAAATGGCCGGGGTTGGCGAAAGGCGCGGGCGGCACGAGCACCAGCTCGGCGCCCAATGCGCGGATCGTGGCCATCTTCTCGGCGCTCTGGTTGTCGGGCATGACGATGATCGTCTTATAGCCCAGCGCATTGCCGACGAGCGCAAGCCCGATGCCCGTATTGCCCGCGGTCCCCTCGACGATCGTTCCGCCGGGCGCGAGGCTGCCGTTTGCCTCGGCGTCGCGGACGATATAGAGCGCGGCGCGGTCCTTCACCGATCCGCCGGGGTTGGCATATTCGCACTTGCCCCAGATTTCGCAGCCGGTCGCTTCGCTGGGGCCCTTGAGCAGGACGAGCGGCGTGTTGCCGATCAGGTCCAGGCTGGTTTTGGCAATCGTCATGCGCCTTGATCTAAGACGGCGTTCGGAACGCCGCAAGACAGCTTCGCTTGTCTCGCCGATGATCGGCCTTTGTCGACCAATGGTCGTTCGGCGCCGACCAACCGCAGACCGGAGGGCGGAACGGGCTTGTCATTGTGACAGTATATCATTACTGGCACGGACATACCCACATTCAGTCAGGATTATCGCCGTCCCATGCGCTTGCTCTCTTCCGCCGGTTTCACCTTCGCCCTCATCCTTTCCGCCCCCGCCTTTGCGCAGGATCGCGCCGCGAGCAGCGACGACGACGTGCATACGGGCGAACCGATCATCGTCACCGCCCCCTATGTCCGCAGCCTCGACATTCTCGGCAATGTCTCGGTGCTCGAAGGCGACGAGCTGGCGCGCGACATCCGCGGGCAGATCGGCGACAGCCTGACGCGGCAGGCGGGCGTGTCGGCGACCAGCTTCACCCCCGGCGCCTCGCGCCCCGTGCTGCGCGGCTTTTCGGGCGAGCGCGTGCGCGTGCTGACCGACGGCATCGGCTCGATCGACGTGTCGAACACCTCGGCCGACCATGCGGTGACGGTCGACCCGCTGACCGTCGAGCGCATCGAAATCTTGCGCGGTCCCGCGGTGCTGCTGTTCGGCAGCCAGGCGATCGGCGGCGCGGTCAACCTGTTCGACCGCCGTATTCCGCGCAAGGTGCCCGAAGATCATGTCCATATCGACGCGATCGGCGGCTATGCCACCGCCGCCGACGACCGCAATGCGGGGGGCTCGATCGACATCGCCCTCTCGCCGCAGGTCGTCGCGCATTTCGACGGCAGCTGGCGCAAGACCGGCGACGTGCGCAGCGGCGGCTTCGTATATGCTCCCGCATTGCGCGAAGAACTGCTCCACCTTGCCGAACATGAAGCCGAAGAAGGTCATGCCGACGAAGCCGCCGAACTCACCGAACAGGCGGGGTCGCGCGGCAAGGTCGCCAACACCGGCAGCGAGACCTGGACCGCCGCCGGCGGCCTGTCGCTCATCAACGACGGCGGCCAGCTCGGCGTTTCGGTGAGCTATTATGACAGCAATTATGGCGTCCCCTCGCGCCCCGGCACCGAACACCACCATGAAGAGGAAGAAGAGGGCGAGGAAGAGGAAGGCCACGAACATGGCGAAGGCCCGGTGACCATCGGCCTTACCCAATGGCGCGCCGACCTGCGCGGCGAGGTCGAAATGGGCGACGGCTTTTTCGACAAGCTGCGCATCCGCGCGGGCTACGCCGATTATGAACATACCGAGTTCGAGGGCGACGAGGTCGGCACCGTCTTCACCAACCAGGGGGTCGAGGGCCGGATCGAGCTGGCGCAGAACGACCGCGGCGGCTGGCGCGGCGCGAGCGGCGTGCAATACAGCCACCGCGACTTCAACGCGATCGGCGCCGAAGCCTTTGTTCCGCGCAACCTGACCGACCAGTTCGCGCTGTTCACCTTGCAGGAATGGCAGACGGGTCCACTGGGTATCGAAGCCGCGGCGCGCTTTGAAAGCACCAGCGTCCGCGCACCGTCGCTGGGCATCGAACGCGATTTCGACACCTTCTCGGGCGCGCTCGGCGCCAATTACGAGCTGGCCGAGGGTGTGAAGTTCGGCGTCTCGGTCGCGCGCGCGGTGCGCGCGCCGTCGGCCGAGGAACTCTTCTCGAACGGCCCGCATATCGCAACCCAATCCTTCGAGGTCGGCGACCCGGATCTGAAGCGCGAGGCGAGCTGGGGGGCGGAGGCGTCGTTCAAGCTCCGCACCGACGGCTTCAACCTCAGCCTGGCTGCCTATTCCAACTGGTTCGACGACTTCATCTACGCCAATGCGACGGGCGAGGAAGAGGATGAACTTCCCGTTTTTCAGTATTTCCAGCGCGATGCGCGCGTCTGGGGTTTCGAGGCCGAGGCGAGCGCGCGGCTCGCGCAGGTCGGCGGCTTCAACATCGTCGCCGATGCGACCGCCGACATGACGCGGGCGAAGATCAAGGGCGGGCTCGACCAGCACGCGCCGCGCATTCCGCCGCTGCGCATACTCGGCGGGCTGGAGGCGCAGGGCGAGCGGATCGACGCGCGCGCCGAGGTCGAATGGACCGACGACCAGACGCGCATCGCGCCGTTCGAGACGCCGACCAAGGGCTTTACACTGGTCAATGCGTCGATCAGCTGGCGCCCGCTGCCCGACAGCCGCAACCTCACGCTCAGCCTTGCCGCGAACAATATCTTCGACGTCGAGGCGCGGCGCCACGCCAGCTTCACCAAGGATTATGTCCCGCTCGCGGGCCGCGACATCCGTTTGACGGCGCGCGCGAGTTTCTAGAGCATGCTGTTGTTTGACGGAATCGGGATTCCCTAGATTGTTGTGATGTGATTCAAGGTCCGTGCGGGAGGAGAGCACGGATGACGCGACCCTATTCGGAGGATTTGAGGGAGCGGGCGCTGATGCGCTCGGATGTTGGCGAGACGGATCGGTCGATTGCCGAGGCGCTGTCGATCAGCCCATCCTGTTTGTCGAAGTGGCGCAAGCTTCGGCGCGAGACGGGAGGGCTCAAGCCGGGGAAGATGAACGGCCACAAGAAGCGGACGCTGAGCGGGGAGGTGGCGGATTGGCTTCGCGAACGGGTCCGCTCGGCGCCGTTTACGACGCGCCAGCTCGCGGCCGAGCTTGCGGCACGGGGGATTAAGACGGATCGCCGGGCTGTCTGGGTGTTTCTCCACGGCGAAGGGCTGAGCTTCAAAAAAAACGGTCGTGCCCGCCGAGCAGGACCGGCCTGACGTCGCCCGCAAGCGGCAACGCTGGAAAGCCCATCAGGACAAGATCGATCCCAGGCGCCTTGTCTTCATCGACGAGACATGGATCAAGACCAACATGGCGCCGCTGCGTGGATGGGGACCGAAGGGACAAAGGCTCCCATCCAAGGTGCCGCATGGCCACTGGAAAACGCTGACCTTCATCGCAGCGCTGCGCCATGACCGGGTCGATGCTCCCTGCGTCATTGACGGCCCGATCAACGGCGCGCTCTTTGCCGCCTATGTCGAGCAATTCCTCGCTCCGACACTGGCACCAGGCGATATCATCATCCTCGACAATCTCGGCTCACACAAAGGCAAGGCCGCTCGATCCGCCGTTCGGGCGCGCGGGGCGCACCTGATCTTCCTACCGCCCTACAGCCCCGATCTTAATCCCATCGAGCAGCTCTTCTCAAAGGTCAAACACTGGATGCGCGACGCTCAGCAACGCGATCACGACGCCACATGGCGCCGCGTCGGCGACATCCTCGACATCGTCTCACCCTCCGAGTGCGCCAACTACCTCCGAAACGCCGGATACGCTTCCGTCTAAATACAGCATGCTCTAGCCTATCCGTCATTCCGGCGAAGGCCGGGATCTCGCCGGTGCGTCATAGAGACACGGCGAGATCGCGGCCTTCGCCGGGATGACGATCAATAAACCTCAGGCGCTATGCCCGATCAGAACGGCAACAGTTTGCGCTTGTTCCAGTAGATCGAGGTCGCCGCCGCATAGGCGCCAACCTTTTCCCAGACCGCGCCATCGACCTTTTCGATGTCGACGCCGGCGTCGATATAGCCCTGGACGATCTTCATGATCTGCTCCTCGCTCATCTCCGACGACAGGTCGGGATTCGTCCCCTCCGGTCCGAAATCGAGCGCGCGGTCGACGACGCCGGGGGCAAGGTCGAGTCTCGCAATGTCGACCGCCAGCCATTCGCGCGAAATGCGCGCCAGGCTGTAGTCGAAATAATGCCCCTTCTGTTCGTCGGTGATACCGTGGCGCGCAACGCAGCCGTCGGTGATCGTCGCCAGTTCCTTGAACATCGCATCGCGCGAGGCCTCGTCGCCGGCGCCCGCCATCGCCGCGCCCAGCATCTCCTTTGTTCCGGCGGGCACCGACGCGACGACACAGTCGAACTTTTCGCCTTCCTGCGCCGATACGGCATTTGGCAGCGCCGCCAAAACAAGCGCGGCGCCCACGATCCCATATTTCGTCATCGGCACTCCCCTTCGCGATCGGCCGCTGCCGTCAGGACAGCATCGCCATGCCGCCGTTTACATGCAAAGTCTGTCCGGTGACATAGGCAGCTTCCTTCGACGCGAGATAGACGACCGCGGCGGCAATGTCGCTGCCCTCGCCCATCCGCCCGGCGGGGATGCGCTGGTTGAGCGCTTCCTTCTGCGCGTCGGGCAAATCGTCGGTCATTGCCGTGGCGATAAAGCCGGGCGCGACGCAGTTCACCGTTACGCCCCGGCTCGCCAGTTCCTGCGCCAGCGCCTTGGTCATGCCGGTGACGCCCGCCTTCGACGCGGCATAATTGGCCTGCCCCGGATTGCCCGTCGCGCCGACGACGCTGGTGATCGAGATGATGCGGCCAAAGCGCGCCTTCATCATCGGCTTCGCCGCGGCGCGCGCGAGGCGGAAATTGGCCTCGAGATTGATGCGGATGACGTCCGACCATTCCTCGTCCTTCATCCGCAGGATCAGATTGTCGCGCGTCACCCCGGCGTTGTTGACGAGGATGTCGAGCTTGCCGCCCAGCGCCTCGACCGCTGCCGGAACGAGCGCATCGACCGCAGCCGCATCGCCAAGGTTGCACGGCAAAGCGACATGGTCGCCGCCCAGCGTATCGCGGAAAACACCCAGCTTCTCGGCATTGGAACCCGAAACCGCCAGCCGCGCGCCCTGCACACTAAGCGCCTGCGCAATCGCCGAACCGATGCCTCCGCTGGCGCCGGTAACAAGGGCGGTCATGCCGGTAAGATCGAACATCTATCTTCTCCTGGGAATTACCGGTTCACGCGGAGACGCGGAGACGCGGAGGGTTTATGATCGTTGACGATGCGGCGGACGCCTTCTTTGAGCGTTGCTCCGCCGAAATTGATGAGCAGTCCGACCGATTGGCCGGTGAGACGCAAGTAGGTCAATAATTGCTTGCCGTGGGCAGGATTCAGTCTTTCGACCGATTTGATCTCCACGAGCAACCGGCCATCGACAAGCAAATCGAGCCGGAATGCGGCATCGAAACGCATTCCTTCAAAATGGATGTCGATCGGCAACTGCCGATCGACCTTATATCCAAGACCGATCAATTTGCCTGCAAGGACAGTCTCATAGACACTTTCGAGCAAACCTGGACCCAACTCTCGGTGCAAACGGAGCGATAAATCCAGCACATCGCCGCTCACGACATCTATGTCCCGCACAGTCCCTCCGCGTCTCCGCGTCTCCGCGTGAACCTTCACTGCACCTCTGCGCGAATCTTTTAAAAAGCTTTCAGCAACGCTTCGATGTCATCCATCGAAATGACGCTGACCGTTTCGACCTCAGCCCTTGCGCTGCGTTTCACCATCGGCGACAATATTTTTCCGCCGAACTCGACGAACTGCGTCACGCCGATGTCCTCCATCGCGCCAATGCTCTCGCGCCAGCGGACGCGGCCGGTGACCTGTTGCACAAGCAGATCGCGGATCGCGTCGGCGTCGCTCACCGGGCTCGCGGTGACATTGGCAACGACCGGCACCAGCGGAGCGGCGGGCGGGTTCGCGCCGAGCGCCTCGGCCATCGCGTCGGCGGCGGGCTGCATCAGCGGACAGTGGAAGGGCGCCGAAACGGGAAGCAGCAGTCCGCGCTTGATCCCGAAGTCCTTGACCATCGCCACCGCGCGCTCGACCGCGCCCTTGTGGCCCGAGATCACCACCTGCGACGGGTCGTTATCGTTCGCGACGGTGCAGACCTCGCCCTCGGCGGCGGCATCGGCAAGCTTCTGCGCCGTCTCGATATCGGCGCCGAGCAGCGCCGCCATCGCGCCGACGCCGACGGGCACCGCCGCCTGCATCGCCTGCCCGCGCGTCTTGAGCAGGCGCGCGGTGGTTGCAAGATCGAACGCCCCCGCAGCGCACAGCGCGCTATATTCGCCCAGGCTGTGCCCGGCGACATAATCGGCCTTGCCTGCCAGCGTCACGCCGCCCTCCTTTTCGAGCACGCGCAGCGTCGCGATCGCATTCGCCATGATCGCGGGCTGGGCGTTTTCGGTGAGGGTAAGCTGATCCTCAGGGCCTTCGCTCATCAGCTGGAACAGCTTTTGCCCCAGCGCGTCGTCGACTTCCTGAAACACCTCGCGCGCCGTCGGCGACGCGTCGGCAAGCGCCTTGCCCATGCCGACCGACTGGCTGCCCTGACCCGGAAAGATGAATGCGCGCATGACCCTGTCCTCGTTTCATTTCGTCGTCCCGGCGAAAGCTGGGACCGTTGGCATTCCGATCCAGCGATCCCAGCTTTCGCCGGGATGACGGAAAGGCAGAGCGCCTATTCGCTCACCTCGCGCGATGCAAGCCGAAGGGCACGACCTTGTTCGCCGCATCATGCCCGATGTCGGCGCGGCCGAGCCACGGAATGCCCGCGCGCGCGCACCAGCCCTGCGCAATCTCCTCGGCCTCCATGCCGAACGGCCGGTCGTTTTCGGGAATGTCGCTGACCCGCCCCAGCCGCAGCCCGGCAAGTCCGCGCGGCGCGAGATAGCTTGTCACATGAAACAGCGCGCGGTCGAAAGCATAGAGATATTCGCTGACCTCCTCAACCAGCAGGACATGCCCCGACAGGTCGGGCTCGAGCGGGGTGCCGAGCAACATCGACAGCGTCATCAGATTGAACGCCACATGGCGCGCGCCATGCTCCAGCCCCGGCTCGCACGCCGCGGGATCGCGCGCCACCAGCCAGTCGAGCGCGCGCGTCACCGCCGCCTCGCCGCCCTCGCGCCGGATGTCGGCGACCATCGGCCCGTGCGCGACATGGTCGAAGCCGTCGCGATAGAGGCAGGCGAGCAGATTGCCCTGATCCGAATAGCCGAGAAACGCCTTGCCCCGCGCGGCATCGGTCATCGCCGCCACCGCATCCCCGGCAATCCGGCACGCGCCATAGCCGCCGCGCGCGAACCAGACCGCGTCGATGTCCGGGTGGTTCGCCATCTCGACGAGCGCCGCAAAACGATGCCCGTCCTCGCCCGCGAAATGGCCGTGGGTGGAAAAACATTGCGGATCGAACACCAGCTCGACATCGGGGTAGCCGAGCGCCGCGATCGCGCGCACGGCTTCGGCATCGTCGGGCAGGATCGGGGTCGAGGGGGCGACGATGCCGATGCGCATTAAAACCTTCTCCCCATGGGAGAAGGATACGCAGCCTTGCCAGCTTGCTGGCCAGGCGAAGTTGGATGAGGGTGTCCGCCGTCCAATTTCCACGCCACCCCTGATCCCCTCACCCGGCTACGACCAGGCGCTTCGCACCAAGTCTGCGCAACCCTCTCCCGGCGGGAGAGGGAGTGTTGCCATTGCTCATAAGACGCCATATCGCGCCGCGATGGCCGAAAACAAATCCTATTTCTTCTGCGGCATCGGCGGGTCGGGCATGTTGCCGCTGGCGATGATCGTCGCGGCGCGCGGCGCGGCGGTTTCGGGGTCGGACCGCAGCCGCGATCAGGGGCGCTCGTCCGCCAAGTTCGACTGGATCGAAAGCCGCGGCATCGCCCTTTTTCCGCAGGATGGCAGCGGCGTTGCGGGCGGCCAGATTCTCGTCGCGTCGGCGGCGGTCGAGGACAGTGTGCCCGACGTCGCCGCCGCCAATACGCTCGGCCTTCCCCGCATGACGCGCGCCGACCTCAACGCCGCGCTGTTCAACGCCGCGGACCGGGGCGTCGGCGTCGGCGGCACCAGCGGCAAGTCGACCGTCACCGGGATGATCGGCTGGATCCTCGACCGCGCGGGTCGTCGGCCGACGGTGATGAACGGCGCGGTGATGCGCAATTTCGCCGGTCCCGACATGCCCTTCGCCAGCGCACTCGTCGGCGAAGACGCCATTTATGTCAGCGAAGTCGATGAAAGCGACGGGTCGATCGCGCTGTATCAGCCCGACGTCGCGGTCGTCACCAACATCAGCCTCGACCACAAGAGTCTCGACGAACTGCACCGCCTGTTCGGCGATTTCGCCGCAAAGGCGCGTATCGCGGTCATTAACGCCGACGACCCCGAATCGGCGCCGCTGCTCGCCGCCGACAATGTCCTGCGCTTCGGCTTCGGCGACAATGCGGCGATCCGTGGCAGCGATTTCGAGCCGCTGGCGGACGGTTGCCGCTTCACGGTGCATTTCGCCGCCGACCGCCATCTCGTGCGCCTGAAGATGCCCGGCCGCCATAACGCCGCGAACGCGCTTGCTGCGATTGCGGCAGCGCGCGCGCTCAACATTCCCGTCGCGGCTTCGGTCGCGGCGCTCGCCGATTTCGCGGGCCTCGCGCGGCGCTACGAAGTGCTGGGGCAAGCGGGCGGCGTCACGGTGATCGACGATTTCGCGCATAATCCCGACAAGGTCGCCGCGACGCTGGCCGCCGTCGCCGAACTGCCCGGCCGCGCGCTGCTGTTTTTCCAGCCGCACGGCTATGGTCCCTTGCGCCAGATGGGCAAGGAACTGGCGGCCAGCTTCGCATCGGGGATGCGCCACGGCGACAGGCTCTACGTCTGCGATCCCGTCTATTTTGGCGGCACCGTCGACCGCAGCATCGGCAGCGAGGCGCTGGTTGCCGGCATCGTCGCGGGCGCCGCCGACGCCGTGCATCTGACGACGCGCGCCCATTGCGGCGCCGCGATCCTCGACGAAGCGCGGCCCGGCGACCGCATCCTGATCCTCGGCGCTCGCGACGACACGCTCACCGAGTTTGGGAAGGAATTGCTGGCAAAGCTTGGCTGAGACTATTGCGCGCAGAGGCGCAGAGGACGCAGGGATTTTTTGTTCACGCGGAGACGCGGAGACGCGGAGATGATCGGGCCGAAAGGCCCCTTCTTATTGCACCGTCAATTTGCGAGGCGAGGTCGAAGGGAAAGACCGCTTCGCGGCAAACACTTTCTCTCCGCGCCTCCGCGTCTCCGCGTGAATCCGATATCTTCCCCTCCGCGATCTCTGCGTCCTCTGCGCGAATCCCAATTCTCTCCAGCTCTTGAGCTCTTGCTTCTTTCACCGAAATCTATATAGGCGCTCGCATTCGGGGCGAGGCCTTGTGCCTGTCGCCCCGTTTGTCTTGCACAAATACGCAAGGCCGGACGACAGCCGGAGGGGTTTTGCGATTGGCGCAAAACCAGCGATCGGCCAAATCGAAGGAAGCGCATCATGCCGTTTTACGAGCATGTCTTTATCGCGCGTCAGGATCTGAGCCAGGCTCAGGTCGATGCGCTGGCGGAAACCGTCACCAATGTCATCGGCGAATATAAGGGCACGGTCCACAAGACCGAGACCTGGGGCCTCAAGCAGCTCGCCTACAAGATCCAGAAGAACCGCAAGGGTCATTATGTGATGCTGTCGGCCGAAGTGTCGGGCGAAGCGATCGCGGAGATCGAGCGTCAGGCGGCGATCAACGAAGACATCATTCGCTGGATGACGATCAAGGTCGACGAACTCGAAAAGGGTCCGTCGGTGATGATGCGCAAGCAGGAACGCCGCGGCGGCCGTGGCCGTGACCGCGACGGCGAAGAATAAGGAACAGCAACATGGCACGACCCTTTTTCCGCCGCCGCAAGACCTGCCCCTTCAGCGCGAAGGACGCACCCGTCATCGATTACAAGGACGTCCGTCTGCTCCAGGGATATTTGTCGGAACGCGGCAAGATCGTCCCGTCGCGGATCACCGCGGTGTCCACCAAGAAGCAGCGCGAGCTGGCCAAGGCGATCAAGCGCGCCCGCCACATCGGCCTGCTCCCCTATATTGTGAAGTAAGGAGGGCAGCGTCATGGAAATCATCCTGCTCGAACGTATCGAGAAACTGGGCGGTATCGGCGACGTCGTCACCGTCAAGAACGGCTTTGCCCGCAACTATCTGCTGCCGAACAACAAGGCGCTGCGCGCGAACGAGGCAAACCGCAAGCTGTTCGAAGCCAACCGCGCGAAGATCGAGGCCGACAATGCCGAGCGCCGCGCCGATGCCGAAGCCCGCGCCAAGGACATCGAAGGCAAGCAGATCGTCCTGATCCGCCAGGCGTCGAACACCGGCCAGCTTTATGGTTCGGTTTCGGTCCGCGACATCGTCGATGCGCTGGCCGAAGACGGCGTCGATGGCGTCACCAAGGCGATGATCGAGCTTGAACGCCCGATCAAGTCGCTCGGCCTTGTCGACGTCAAGGTCAAGCTGCACCCCGAAGTCGTCGTGACCGTCGGCGTCAACGTCGCGCGTTCGCCTGACGAAGCCGAAATGCAGAGCCAGGGCATCGACGTCATCGCCGCCATGTTCGAGGAAGAACAGGCCGAAGCCGCCGCCGCGGCGCTCGAACCCGACAGCGAAGACGAGTTTGAAGCGGCGACCCCGCCATCGGAACTGGCCGCCGAGGCCAGCGACGAAGTCGCGGACGACGCCCGGGAAGCCTGAGCTTCCTGAAAAGCCTTTTGAAAGGGCCGCGTTTCCGAAACGGAAGCGCGGCCCTTTTGTCATGGCGCGCGGCGCTTTATGCGCTCGCGGCCGCCACCTCGGCAAGCAGCCATCCGCGAAAGCGAAGCATCGCCTCGCTCTCGGCGCGCGACATCAGGCGCGTCAGCCAGTAACGCCCCATATCGACTGCAAGCGCAAAGGGCTGCACGAGCAGCTCGGCGGCAAGTTCGCGCGTGAACATCGACGGCGGCGCGAGCGCCACCCCCTGCCCCGCCGCCGCAGCCGCCGCCATCAGCGCCGAGCTGTCGAAGACAGGACCGCGCAGGAAGGGGACGGGCACGCCCGCGGCGCCGAACCAGAGCGCCCATTCGTCGGCGCGATAGGATCGCAGCAATCGTTCGGAGGTGAGGTCGGCGGGCGTCGCCAGCCGCGCGGCGACGACCGGCGCGCAGATCGGCGTCATCGGCGCGGCGAGCAAGGGTTCGGCGTGGGTGCCGTGCCACGCCCCGTCGCCAAAGCGGATCGCATAATCGAGCCCCTCGCCCGCCAGGTCGACACGGTTGTTGTTCGTCGCGATGCGCAGGTCGATCGACGGATGCGCGCGTGCAAAATCATCGAGCCGCGGCAGCAGCCAGCCAGTCGCAAAGGTTCCGACCACGCCGACTTTCAGCGCCTCGCGAAACCGCCCGTCGGCATATTGATCAAGCGTCGCCGCCACGCGGTCGAACGCGTCCGACACCACGGGGACGAGCGCATGGCCTTCGTCCGTCAGCGCCAGCCCGCGCGGCAGGCGATGGAACAATCGCGCGCCGAGGCGCCGTTCAAGCTCGGCGACCTGATGGCTCACCGCTCCCTGGCTGACGCACAGCTCGATCCCCGCGCGCGTGAAATTGAGGTGCCGCGCCGCCGCCTCGAAAGCACGAAGAGCGTTGAGGGGGAGCTGTGCGCGGTCCATGGCCTGTCATCAATTATTATCATGGCTTTGTCGAGAAATGATGCTTTGCCGCGCCGCGAGCGACGGGCCATTTTCGGCAGCGAAGGGAGACGAAGATGATCGAAGCAATCAGCCTGTTCGCGTGGCTCGCCGCTGTAGGCGGGGCGCCGGTTCCGACCATCGATCCGCTGACGCAGCCGATCGAGACGTCGCGCTCGGCCCAATGGCTGGCGCCTGTGGAACCCAAAAAAATCTTCGGCAACTCCTATCTCGTCGGCTTTGGTGGATTGAGCGTCGCGCTGATCGACACGGGCGACGGATTGGTGCTGGTCGACGGCGCGCTGCCGCAGGCGGCGCCCGCGATCCTCGCCAATGTCCGGAGGCTCGGTTTCGACCCCACAGACATCAAATATATTCTGAGCACCGAACCCCATTTCGACCATGCGGGCGGCCTTGCGGCGCTCGCGCGCGACACCGGCGCGACGGTGGTGGCAAGCGCGCGCGGCGCCGAGGGGCTGCGCATGGGCAAACACGCCGACGACGATCCGCAGCTCGGCTATGGCGGAAGCTGGCCCGCGGTAGCGAAGGTCCGCACGATGACGGACGGCGAAATGCTGCGGCTGGGCAACACCGCGATCACCGCCGTCGCGACACCGGGACACACGATGGGCAGCATGAGCTGGACCTGGCAGGCGTGCGACGGTGGCAGCTGCAAGGCGGTCGTCTTTGCCGCAAGCCTCAACCCCGTTTCGGCCGACGGCTATCGCTTCACCTCCGACGCGGGCAAACCGTTCGTCGCCGGTTTCGAGGAAAGTTATCGCAAGATGGATGCGATCGCGTGCGACATATTGATCGCGGCGCATCCCGACAATGCGGGCGACGGGCGTTACAGCGAAAGCCCCGGCGCCTGCCGCGCCTACGCCGACCGCTCGCGCAAGGCGCTCGCCAAGCGACTGGACGCGGAACGGTCGGGAGCGCGATAATGTGCAATCGCCTTGCTTTTCAACCTTGTAAGCGGCGCCGCTCCCGCTAGTCTGGCCACCCTTCAAGGGAGATCGGACGATGCTGACCGCCGCCTTGCTTCTTGCCTCCGTGCCCGCGCCCGTCGTCAATGTCCCGGCCCTGTCGCAACAATATCTGGCATGGCGGCCCGGCGAGATCCGCTGCGACGGACAGGCGGTGGCGGCGGCGGTCATGCAACGCCCCGACATCGCCCTGGCAACGACCGATCCGCAACGGGTACGAAGCGTCGCCTATCGCTTTGCCATCGACGATGCCGGGCGGCCGCACTCGATCACGCGCGAGGGCGACGCCTTTGTCCCCTTCGCGCAGGACATCGGCCCGGCGCTCGCGGCCAGCCGCTTTCCCGCGGGCGCGAAACGCGCGGACTGCACGGTGCGCTACACGCCGCAGTTCGCCTCGCTGGAACAGGCGCCGATCGCCGACCTTGCGGCCTATTCGATCTTTCCCGCCGGGCCGAAACTCCCCAAGACAGGCTGGGATCGGCTGGGCGCGATCGGCAATTGTCGCGACAGACCGCGCCCCGCCGTGCTGCTGCGCGCCTATCCCGACTTTTCCAAAGTCGCAGCGACGCCGGGCGCGCGCGACTGGTCGCTCGTCGCCTTTGACACCGATGCCGACGGGCGCCCGGTCAACGCGCGCGTCGCGCACGGCACGGGCAACGCCGACCTCGACGCCGCGGCGGTCGAGGCGGTGCGCGCCTCGCGCTTTGCCGGTGGGGCGCGCACCGGCTGCCTCTATCCCTATTGGCGCGCGGCAGGCCGCCTGACGGCGCCCGACAAACCCGACGAGGGCCAGATGCGCCCCGCCGATGCGCGCTGTCCGGCAAAACTTGACTGGGCGACCCGGCCGAACAGCAGCTATCCCCCCGCCTATCGCCAGCGCGCGATCGAGGGATGGGCGATCCTGTCGTTCGACGCGGCGCCATGGGGCGAGGTCGGCAATGTGAAGGTGCTCGACGCGCAGCCGTCGGCGGATTTCGGGCAGCAGGCGATCCAGATACTGCGCAGCGGGCGCGTCGCGCCGTCAGCGCAGGGCGCGACGGGATGCGTCGAAACGGTGCGATTCAAGATGCCCGACCATTATGGACAATTCGCCGACGAAGAGTGACCGGCGCGTCGCCGATCCGGCGCCTATTGATCGACCACCAGACAGGCCTGACCGTCCTTGCGCAGCGCGGCGCAGAAGCTTTCGGCTTCGCCCCTGGTTGCGAAACCACCGGCCTGCAGGCGGGTGAGCTTGCCACTCTTGACCAGATGCTGCTGGCGCCCGGCAAAGGCGGGATTCTTCTTTGCCAGTGCTGTCCACAGGCCGCGGGCATTGGCCTCGACACCGAAGGCGCCGAGTTGCGCGCGCCACGGGCTTGCCGCCGCCGTGTGGACGCGGACCGGCGCGGGAGCGGATTTGGCCGGTGCGGCGGCGGCCGTGGCGGGCGCTGGCGCGGCGGGCGTCGGCACGCTGCTTTCGGGCGGCGGCGCATAGGTCGTGCCCGGCTGTCCGGTCGCGGCCGCTGCGGCGGCGGTCGCTTCGACCGCGGCGGCCGCGGCAGCGCTCGCGACCGGCGAGGACGTCGTGGCAGGCTTGCCGACCGCCGGTTTCGCCGCAGAAATGACTGGCGGCGGCGTATAGCTCGTCCCCGGCGCCGAGGGTGGCAGGCTCGCACTCCTGATCGGCGAAGCCGACGCGGGTTTGGGCGCGGGCGGCGCGGCGGCGTTCACCGCGGCGAGCCGTTCGCGCTGTTCGCTGCGTTCGATTTCGGGGATCATCGCGAGGCCGCGCTGGCGCTGGTCGAGCGGGATCAGATTGTCGAGCTGGGCGAGCCGCGCCGACGCGATCGCAAGCCCGGCATCGCTTGCGCGCTTGGTCAGCGCATAGGCGCGCGGCCAGTCGCGCTCCGCCAGGTCGCCGTTGAAATGCGCGGTGCCGAGGACATATTGCGCGCGCGGTTCGCCGCGCGCCGCGGACCTGGCGATGAAAGGCATCGCTTCCTCACGCCGGTTCGCGGTGAAGAGCACGAGGCCGAGATTGTCTTCGGCCTGCAAATGTCCCTGTTTGGCGGCGCGGCGATACCAGGCCTCCGCCTGCGCCAGATCGGCGGGAACGCCCCGGCCGAGCTTGTAGGCCTGCCCCAGGTTGAACTGGGCGTCGGCATCACCCGCGATCGCCAGCGGACGCCATTCGGCAACCGCGGTCCGATAATCGCCCGCCTGCCACGCATCGACCCCGGCCTTGACGTCGGCGCGCGCGGGGACCGAAAGCGTCGACAGCGCCAGCAGCGGCAGCGTCAGCAGGGCAATGGTGCGGAACGAAGGCATGTTATTCTCCAATGACTTGCGCCGCAACGGGGCGGCCGCAGTCCCCGGCAATCGTCATAGCGCCAAATGGCTAACACGGTGTTAGCGGCAAATAGGGGTGGGCCGAATCCGAACCATATCGGGACAGGTTCGGCTTAAGCGACTGTTTACCACGATGGCGAACCGCTTGTTCACCCTGATTTTATCATCGTTAACCCAATTTTAGCGCCCTGCATGGCATTCCTTCGCCGATTTGATGGCTTTCCGAGGGGGTAACGCAGTGCGCGTATTGGCATTGGCTTCACAGAAAGGCGGGTCGGGCAAGACGACGCTGTCGGGGCACCTCGCGGTGCAGGCGCAGCTTGCCGGGGCCGGTCCCGTCGTCCTCATCGACATCGACCCGCAGGGATCGCTCGCCGACTGGTGGAACGAGCGCGAAACCGACCTTCCCGCCTTTGCGCAGACCACCGTTGCACGGCTTGCCTCCGACCTTGAAATCCTGCGCCAGCAGGGCTTCAAGCTCGCCGTCATCGACACCCCGCCCGCGATCACCATGGCGATCCAGAGCGTGATTTCGGTTGCCGAACTGATCGTCGTGCCGACGCGTCCCAGCCCGCACGACCTGCGCGCCGTGGGCGCCACCGTCGACCTGTGCGAACGTGCCGGCAAGCCGCTGGTGTTCGTCGTCAACGCCGCCACCCCGAAAGCCAAGATCACCAGCGAAGCCGCCGTTGCCCTGTCGCAGCATGGCACCGTCGCCCCCGTCACGCTGCACCATCGCACCGACTATGCCGCGTCGATGATCGACGGCCGCACGGTTATGGAAGTCGATCCGGGTGGACGCTCGGCCGACGAGATACGTCAGCTGTGGACCTATATGAACGACCGGCTTGAAAAGAATTTCCGCCGTACCGTTTTCGCCGCGCCGATGCCTCAACAGGGCAATTACGGCGCGGTTCGCCCGATGGGCGGTGGTTTCGGCCGCCGCATCGCTGGCCAGTGACGGGAGGAACGGGAATCATGGGCGAACCAAAACCCCTCGCATCGTTGAGCGCCGGACTTTTGGCCCGCAAGGGCGGCGCGCGGCCGGCCATGCGCCGCCAGCCGCTCGGCAGCGGTCCCGCGCCGATCGGCAGCATGGGCTATGACGACCTCGGCTGGAACGACATGGGTTATGATGTCGATCCCGACCAGTCGAGCGAACCCGCACGGATGGTCGACCTCAAGCCGCTGCTGACCGGATCGGTGCTGGCGCATAATGTCGAGGCCGAACATGCCGTCGACGAAAGCGAAGGCCATGACCTTGTCGCCGGAAGGCTCGACGTCGATCCGGGCGCCGAGGACGTCGTCGCTGAAGCGTCCGACGTGCCCGAAGTGGTGCGCCAGCAGGAATCGCTGATCGAGCGCGTTGCCGCCGTCGCGCGCAAGGTCGAGGCGCGTCCCGAACCGGCGCCGAAGAAGGACAAGGCCCCGCGCGCGGTGCGCGCGCGAGAGAAAGCGGCGTTCACGCTCCGCCTCGATGCCGAGCGTCATCTGCGGCTGCGCCTCGCCAGCGCGATCACGAACCGGTCGTCGCAGCTCATCCTCACCGACCTGCTTGACGATTATCTGGCGTCATTGCCCGAAATCGAGGCGATGGCGAGCCGCCTGCCCGCGGCGCGCCCGGCACGCGGGCAGCGCTGAACGACATACAGGGGGATCCGAGATGAACCGCAAGATGCTGATGAACCTCGCCGTTTCGGGCTTCGTGCTCGGTGTGGCGACGGGGTGCAGCGGCGTGGGCAAGATCGCCGACGCGCCGTCGCGCGCCGCCGGAACGCCCGCGGTCGCCGCCAAATCGGCCGACAAGGCGCGCGAAGCCCTGGAAGTCGGCAAGCCGGGCAAAGCCGTCGCGCTGGCTGAAGCCGCGGTCGCGGCAAGTCCGCGCGACGCGGGATATCGCGCACTGCTGGGCCAGGCCTATCTTGGCGACGGCCGCTTCGCATCGGCATCGACGGCGCTTGCCGAGGCGATGGAACTCGGCGCGGGCGACAGCAACACGATCCTCGCGCGCGCGCTCGCCGAAATCGCGCAGGGCCGCAACGGCGAAGCCGTCACGCTGCTCACGCGCCACCGCGATGCCGTGCCCGCCTCGGATCTTGGTCTCGCGCTCGCGCTCGCGGGGGACAGCGAAGGCTCGCTCTACGTGCTGGGGCAAGCCGCACGGGCCGAAGGCGCCGACGCGCGGACGCGGCAGAATCTTGCGCTTGCGCTCGCACTGTCGGGCCGCTGGGCACAGGCGCGGATAGTCGCGTCGCAGGATCTCTCGCTCGCCAAGCTCGAAGGGCGGATGGCCGAATGGTCGAAGCTCGCCGAGCAGCCGAACGCGCAGGTGCGCGTCGCCAGCCTGATCGGCACCAGCGCGCAGCCCGACGCCGGGATGCCCGTGCGCCTCGCGCTCGGTAACTTCGCCGACACCCAGATGGCCGCCGCCGAACCGGCCGGCGATGCGCCCAGCCGGCTGGCGAGCGCCGACCCCGCGCCGGTCGCCGCCTACGTCCCGCCGCCGCCCGCGCTCGCTGATGCCGGCGGCAGCATTCGCAGCGTCGAACTGCCGATGCCCGAACGCACCGCCGACGGCGTCGTGCCGGTCACCGAATTGCCGCGACCGGCGCCCGCCGCCGAGGTCATCCTTGCCGACACCACCCCCTATCGCCGCGCGCCGCGCGTCGGGGGCGAAGGCCATATCCGCCCGGCGCAGAAACAGGCGCTCGAACTCGCCACCGTCATGGTGCCCAAGGCGATGGGTTTCGACGCCCAAAAGCCCGACGGCTGGGCGGTGCAACTCGGCGCCTATGACAGCCTGGCGATCGCCAAGGAAAAATGGAGCACGCTCAAAAGACGCAATGGTGTCCTCGGCAGCTTCCCCGCCTCCAGCCACGCCGCGACGGTCAAGGGGCGCACCTTCTATCGCCTGACCGTCAATGGCCTCGCGTCGCGCGCCGACGCCGCGAGGCTGTGCAACCAGCTCAAGGCACAGGGTCAGGCCTGCTTCATCCGCGCGATGGGCGGCAGCGAAAGCATCCAGTGGGCCGCAAAGGCCGACCCGATGCGGCTCGCCTCGCGCTGAAGAGTCCGCTTTCCCGGTTAAGGGGGGGAGGGGCGTGGCCGCAAGGCCGCGCCTCTCTGTTGTCGGCAGACGCGGTTTTTGCCTGACCTGACGACCTGCGCCGTTACACCGACGTCAAGGCTGGCCAACCGACACGCGCTTTCCTATGGCTGGCAAGGATGGCCGCCGTCTCGCTCTCCGACCGTTTTGCTGCCGATGCAGGTCTGCTTCCGCATATGGCCGACCTTGCAAATGATCGCATGCTCGTCGCGCAACTCGGCGAAGGCGATTATCGCAGCGCCAGCTTTCTCGACCAGCGCCTGCTGACCGACCGGATCGGGCGCGAATGGGTGCCGTGGACAGCGCTTCCGGACCTTGGCGCCACGGCGCCGCATCCGCATTTCATCTTCCACATCGGTCATGTCGGTTCGACGCTCGTGTCGCGCCTGATTGCCGAGCTCGCCGACGTGCTGCCGCTGCGCGAACCGATGCTGCTGCGCAGTCTGGCGCAAGTCGCCGAACGCATCGGGCGCCCCGAATCCTTGTGGTCGCCGACGCTTTATCGCGAGCGGCTGCGCCAGGTTTGCGGCTGGCTGGGCCGCGGCTTCCGCCCCGGTCAGCAAGCAATCGTCAAGGCGTCGAGCGTCATCACCGCGATCGCCGACGATCTGACGGCCGGTGGCGGACGCGCGCTGTTCCTCCACGTCCCCCTGCCTCGTTATCTTGAAACGATCCTGGCGGGCGAAGCCTCGACCGCGGAAACGCTGGCACAGGCCCCCGCGCGTATGGCGCGGCTCGCCGGACAGCTCCCCGACTTTCCCTTTGCCCTATGGCAGCTCGCACCCGTCACGCGAATCGCGATGAGCTGGCTTTGCGAGATGGCGAGCGCGCAGCGCACGCTGCCGCCAGCCGACCCGCGCCATCAATGGATGGATTTCGAGGCTTTCCTGAGCGATCCCGCTGCCGCACTCGCGGTTCAGGCGGCACATTTCGGCCTGTCGGTCGATTCCGGACGGATCGATACTGCGCTTGCCGGTCCGATCATGCGTCAATACTCCAAAGCCCCCGAACACGGCTACAGCCCCGACCTGCGCCGCCAGCTTCAGGCGGAAGCCGCCGCCCGCCACGCCCGCGCGATCGGCGAAGCGATTGCCTGGGTTGAAGCGACGACGGCGCGCTATAACACCCTCGCCGAGCTGCCGATCCACGGCCGATAGGAAGACCGAAATGTTCAAACTAGTCCAGCTGCTCGACGACAATGCGGTGCGCTCACTGCGCGACATCGCCGCAAGCGGCACCTTTGTCGACGGCAAGATCAGCAACCCGCATTCCAAGGTGAAGAACAACCTGCAGCTGCACGATGCCGCCGCCTACGAACGCTCGTCGAAGATCCTGCTCGACGCGATGGTCAGGAATGCGGACTTCATGGAGTTTTCCTTTCCCGCGCGCATCGCGCCCCCGCTGCTGACACGCTACACCCCCGGCATGCATTACGGGCTGCACCCCGATGCCGCCTACATCCCGCTGCCCGACGGCCAGCTTCGCACCGACGTCAGTTGCACGGTCTTCCTGAACGACCCCGCCGATTATGACGGCGGCGCGCTCCATGTGCAGCTCGGCAATGCCGATCTGCACTTCAAGGAGGCGCCCGGCGTCGCAATCGTCTACCCCTCGCACACGCTGCACGAGGTCGAGCCGGTGACGCGCGGCGAGCGACTGGTCGCCATCACCTTCATCCAGAGCCTGATCCCCGACGTCCAGCAACGGAACCTGATGCACGAGCTCAACGAGATCGCGGCGCTGGAAGGTGGCAAGATGGAGCCCGCAAACTTCACGCGACTCCAGGCTGTGCAGTATCAGTTGCTCAGAATGTGGCGGCGCTGAACCCGTCCGCTCGTCAATAGCCCATCAGGCCCAGCACTTCCTTGCGGCTTCGCTGGTCGTCGAGGAAACAGCCGAGCAGGCGGCTGGTCACCATACCGACGCCGGGTGTGCGCACGCCGCGTCCGGTCATGCAGCCATGCTGGGCGTCGATCACCACCGCGACCCCATGTGGTTGCAGATTGTCCCAGATGCACTGCGCGACTTCGGCGGTCAGCCGCTCCTGCACCTGGAGCCGCCGCGCATAACCATTGAGCACGCGCGCGAGCTTGGAGATGCCGACGACGCGGTCCTTGGGCAGATAGGCGATCGACGCCTTGCCGGTGATCGGCGCCATATGATGTTCGCAATGCGACTGAAAGGGAATGTCGCGCAGCAGCACGACCTCGTCATAGCCGCCGACCTCTTCAAAGGTGCGCGACAAATGGATCGAGGGGTCTTCGCCATAACCCGAACAATATTCCTTCCACGCGCGCGCGACGCGGCGCGGCGTATCGCGCAGGCCTTCGCGCGCGGGATCATCGCCCGCCCATTCGATGAGCGTGCGCACCGCGTCCGCGACATGATCCGGCACGACCACCTTGCCGTCCGGTCCCAACTCCTGCCCCAAATCGCTCATCGCCCCGCTTTCACTGTTGCTATCATGTCGCACATTTCGGCGCGCCGCGGCCGATGCGCAAGGCCTGTGCAACAAGAAATTGTCGGCGGCGATCAAGTTGACGTTGCGGAATCTTGACTTTTTGCGAGTCCCGACAGGCGCGGTTTCGCGTCCTTTTCGGAGCCGAACAAGCCACTTGACGCTTTCGTCAACTCGGCGCACCCTTAAGCGATACAGAACTCGCTTCAGCGGGTCGTATTCCGGAGAGGCCGCGCGTTTTCCCCGACGCCGGTGGGAGAGGATGATGACCAGCACAGCTGGCAGGTGGGAATCACCAGGGCATATGGTCGCGATGGTCGGCCGCCCATTGCCGCGTCTTGTCGTTTCCCCTCCCCTTACCACAATCTGAAGTTGGGCGGTCCCGCGTCTTGCGGGGACGAAAAAGGGAGGTTGTAGATGAAGTTCAAGGCACTGATCGGAACGTCGATCCTTGCGATGACGGTGGCGACACCGGCCTTTGCGCAGGACGCGGAAGAAGAAGTGGCGCGTGATGCGTTCGGCGGCGAAATCGTCGTGACCGCGCAGCGCCAGTCGGAACGCTTGCAGGACGTGCCGATCGCGGTCAGCGCCTTTTCGGCCGAATCGCTGGAAGCGCAGCAGATTGAAAATCCATCCGATCTGCAACTGACGCTCCCGAACGTCACTTTCACCAAGACAAACTTCACCTCATCGAGCTTTACCATCCGCGGCATCGGCGACCTTTGCGTCGGCGTCAGCTGCGACAGCGCGACCGCGATCCACCAGAATGAATCGCCGCTGATCGGCACGCGCCTTTTTGAAACCGAATTTTTCGACCTTGAACGTATCGAGGTGCTGCGCGGTCCGCAGGGCACGCTGTTCGGTCGCAACGCGACCTCGGGCGTGGTCAACGTCGTCACCGCCAAGCCCGATCTCGGCGCCTTCGGCGCGTCGGGCGAGTTTGAATATGGCAATTATGACAGCATCAAGGCCAAGGGCATGGTCAATGTGCCGCTGGGCGAGACGCTCGGCGTACGCATTGCGGGCTTCTATCTCAACCGCGACGGCTTCACCAAGAACCTGTTCGACGACAGCCGTATCGACGACCGCGACATGTATGCCGTCCGCGGGTCGATCCGCTGGCAGCCAACCCCCGACACGACGCTCGACCTGATGGGTTATTATTTCCGCGAGGACGACAATCGCCTGCGCATCCAGAAGCAGTATTGCCAGCGCGACCCGACCGGCGTGCTGGGCTGCCTGAACAACCGCCGCGATCCGGGTGTGACCAATGCCAATTCGACCTTCGTGGGCGTTCTGACCAGCCGCGAGTTCCTTGCCATCCGGGGCATTCCGACGGCGTTCGCGCTGGGCAGCCTCTATGGCCCCGACGCGCTGTCGACCTTCCAGCCAATCGCCGATCCGCGCGTCGTCAACACCGACTATACGCCGACCTATTTTTCCGACGAACTGCAAGTGCAGGGACGGCTCGAACATAGCTTCGGGGCGATCAACGTGTCGCTCGCCGGCGTCTATCAGGAAGCGCGCGTCGACAGCAGCCAGGACTACAACCTGTCGATCCAGGATCGCAGCTTCTTCGCGCCGGCGCTCAACACGCTCGCGGCCGCGGGGGCGGGGCTGGTTCCGGGCTTGCCGGCATCCTTCTTTGCGCCGATCGCGCAGGCGTTGATTCCCAACGGACCGAACGGCGTGCTTTGCACGTCGCTTGCCGAGGAATCGGGGCTTGGTTCCTATGGCGGCCGTTCGACCTGCACGATGACGCCGCAGGATTTCGACCGGTCGAACCAGAAGAGCAACGCCTGGTCGGGCGAAATGATTATCAGTTCCGACTTTGACGGCCCGTTCAACTTCCTGCTCGGCGGGATTTACGGCGAATCGCATCTCACCGAAAACAGCTATTATGTGAACTCGTTCGGCATCGACTATCTGACGGGCATTCTCGGCACCTTCACGGCGCTGGGATCGGGGGGCACGATTCCCCCGTCCTTCCTCGCGACGCCCTTTTTCCGCAACAATACGGACGATCTGAAAGTCAAATCCTACGGCTTCTTCGGCGAAGGCTATTATGAGTTCAACGACGCGATCAAGCTGACCGTCGGGCTGCGCTACAATAATGACAAGAAACGGGTGCAGGCGCGCTCGACGCTCGCCAGCTTCCTGGTTCCCTTCGGCCAGACCGGCAATGCCTTCGATTCGCCGTTCGTCGGCTCGTTCGATGCCGATCCGGGGCTTGCGGGCAACCAGCTCTTCCAGGTCCGCAAGGTCGGTTTCGACGAGATCACCGGCCGCGCGGTGCTAGACTGGAAGATCACGCCCGACAATCTCATCTATGCCAGCTATTCGCGCGGCTATAAGTCGGGCGGCATCAACCCGCCGCTCCAGCCGGTGTTCGCGGTCGATGAAGCCTTTTCGCCCGAAATCGTCAATGCGTTCGAAATCGGGTCGAAGAACCGCTTTGGCGCGTTGCAGCTCAACGTCACGGGCTTCTATTATCAGTATAAGGATCTGCAGCTCACCCGCATCGTCGCGCGCACCTCGGTCAACGACAATGTCGATGCGAATATCTGGGGCCTCGAGGCCGAAGCGGTCATCACGCCGACCCCCGACTTTGTCGTCAACATCGGCGCGAGCTACCTCAACACCGAAGTGTCGAGCGACAAGTTCCTCGGCAATCCGCGCGATCCGTCGGGCGGCCGGTCGGATGCGGTCATCATCAAGGACATCACCAACGGGTCGAACTGCGCGGTCGTTCCGACGACGGCGGGCAATGCGGCGGGCACGGCCGGTTATGTCAGCGCGATCAACGCCAGCCTTGGCCTTCAGGGTCCGGCGGGCTTCGGCCCGAACAGCGGCATCAATTCGCCGGGCGCCTTTGGTATCTGTTCGGTGCTTCAGGCCAATGCCGCAACGGTCGGCGCGCTGTTTGGCGGCATCGCGATCGAAAACGCCGGCGTCCCGGTCAACATCCGCGGCAACAAGCTGCCGCAGGCGCCGAATGTGAAGTTCAGCGCGGGCGTCCAATATACGCACAACTTCGCCAACGACATGTCGCTGACGCCGCGCCTCGACGTCACCTATACCGGCGACAGCTATGGCAATATCTTCAACGGCCGCGTCAACGAGATCAACGGCTATGCGCAGGTTAACGCGCAGATCCAGCTGAACGGCGCAGACAAGAAATGGTTTGTCAAAGCGTTCGTGTCGAACATCTTCGACAGCCAGCCGGTCACCGGCCTCTATGTGACCGACCAGTCGTCGGGCCTGTTCACCAACGTGTTCACGCTCGACCCGCGCCGCTACGGCATTGCCGCCGGGTTCAAGTTCTGACCTGGCGCCAAGTATAGAAAGGCCCGGCCTCCCATTGGAGAGGCCGGGCTTTTTCTGGCTTCCTGCATCAAGAAAGGGCCGGGCCATCACAGGATGGCCCGGCCCTTTCGTTGATCCGGGGGATCAGCGCATCAATCAGAACCTGGCGCGCAGCTTCACCCCATAGAGGCGCGGCGGCGCCGGATAGACGGCGAAGCTCGCGCTTTGTTCGGGGATCGGGAACGCCGTGATGTTATAGTATTTGTTGAACAGATTCTCGACGTAGAACTCGACCGCATAATTCTGGTCGGGCCCAAAGTTCAGCCCCGCGCGCGCATTGACGATCGTATAGCCGTCATTGGTGGTGAACGGCACCGCGACCGGATCGTTGATCGTGTTCGCGTCGCTGTTCATGCGCCAGTCGAGATGCACGAGGCCGCCGACATTGCTGCTGATCTGCGGGGTCCAGGTGACCGCGCCCGTGACGACATGCTTGGGCGAGTTGGTGAGCGGCAGGCCGTTGTCCGGCCCGGCGACCGGATCCTTCACCTCGGTATCGACATAGGAATAGCCGAGCACGATGTTCAGCCTGGACGCCGGGCGGATGACCGATTCCAGCTCGAGGCCCTTCGCCACCACTTTGTCGAAGTTCTGGACGACGAAGTTGTTCCCCTCGAACGCCAGATTCTGATAGCCCTTGAGTTCGGTGTAAAAGGCGTTGGCGTTGAACTGGAACGCCGTGCTGAAATCGGTCTTCACGCCGAACTCGAACGAATCGACATCCTCGTTCCCGAACTCGAGGTCCGACGCCTGCGCGCCGTTGCCGCCGAGGAAGGCGGTGTCGAACGACCCGCGGTCGAGGTTGTAGCCGCCCGATTTATAACCGCGATCATAGCCGCCATAGACCATCACGCGCTCGTCGAGCTTGACCGACAGCTTCGCGGTGCCCGTCAGCTTGCTTTCGCTGCGCTTGTCGCGATAGACGCCGTTGAACTCGGGGTTGACCACCGGGTTGCAGACGAGGTTGAAGATCGCGTTGCCCAGCCCCGACGGCAGGCCCTGCAACGCCTGGCGATAGAGGCCGTAGCGCGTGCTCTGCAAGGTCGCGCAGCCCGGCAGGTTCGACTGAAGATCGGCGTTCAGCTTCTTCGATTCATGATTGTAGCGCAGACCAAGGGTCAGCGAGACATTGTCGTTGAAGTCGATGATATTGTGCGTGAAGAGCGCAAAGGCTTCGGTGTCGACCCGATAACGATCGCCGATCTGCCCCTGCCCCGCCTGCGGTCCGGGAAGCGGGGTCAGGAAGGTGTCGAGCACGCCCGCCTGCGCCGCCGCCGCCGCGAGCTGCGGGTTCGACGCCAGCAGCACCTGACCGACGAGCGGCGCGTTGGGGATCGACTGGAAAATCTGAAAGCCCGTCGGTCCGGGCACCGCCGAATCGGTCAGCGCATTGATGAAGGCATCGACATATTGCGCGCCCTGCGTGCCAAAGCGGGTGCGTTCGGTATAATTCAGCTTTTCGTTGAGATAGAAGCCGCCGATCAGCCAGTCGACATGATCGTCGAACGCCGTGCCCTTCAGGCGGATTTCCTGCGTGAAATCGCGCATCCCGATCGGCATATTCTCGCGATAGGCGCGGTCGATGCCGGAGAAGTCGACGTCCATGCCGCGCGTCGCTTTCCAGTCGCGCCATGCGGTGATCGAGGTCAGCTCGACGCCGCCCAGATCCCAGTCGAACTGGCCCGACACGCCCCATTCGCGCATCTTTTCGGTGAGGTCGCGAGCGGGCGAATAGGCGACTTCGCGATCCTTGGGATTGAAGGGCGTCACGATGCCCGTCAGGCCGTTGGCGGCGGCGAGCCCCTGGATGACCGCGCTCGCGGCAAAGGCCGGCGTACCCGGCTGCGCAAAGCCCGAATTGGTGTTGAGCGCGCCGCAGCATTGCTCGTCGGTCCGGGCATAATCGGCGATCAGGCGGAACGAGACATCGTCCTTTTCAAACAAGGCCTGTCCGCGCACCGACCAGCGGTCGAGATCGTTGAAACGGCGGTCGCTGTTGACGTCTTTGATATAGCCGTCGCGCTTGTGATAACCGCCGTCGAGCCGCACCGCGAGCGTTTCCGACACCGGCCCGGTGACGCCGGCCTTCAGCTCGATCTCGTCCAGATTGCCATAGCTCGCCTCGGCATAGCCGCCGAGATTGAAGCTCGGCTTCTGCGTCACGATATTGAGCGCGCCCGCCGAGGTGTTACGGCCGAACAGCGTTCCCTGCGGCCCGCGCAGCACCTCGACGCGGTCGATCGGCGGCAGGTCGGCAAGGGCAAGGCCCGCGCGCGCGCGGAAAACGCCGTCGACAAAGACGCCCACCGACGGTTCAAAGCCGGGGTTGTCGCCCGCGGTGCCGATGCCGCGGATGCGCAGCACGACGCCGGTGGCCGTCGACTGACCGGTCGTCGTCTGGAAGCTGGGCGCGATCTGGCGAAGCCCGCGAATATCGCTGATGCCGGCATTTTCAAGCTGCTCGCCGCCGACCACATTGACCGCGATCGGAATATCCTGCGAACGTTGCGCGCGGCCGGTGGCGGTGACGATGATGTCGTTGCCATATTCGCTGTCGTCATATGCCTCCGCGTCGGCGTCGGTTGCGGCGGGCGTCGCCGGGACGGTATCCTGAGCAAAAGCGAAGGCGGGGGAGGTCGCGGCGCACAGCATTGTGGCGCCCAACAGAATGTTGCGCAAAGTCATGGTTCGGGTCTCTCTCTCCAGAACCGCCGCGGCGCAGCCAAAGGCTTGTCGGGAGATGCCCGGCGGTCGACGCCCGGTCTAGCGCACCCCGGCTTCGCGTCAACGCGCGCGCGTCCAGCCCCTCGGCTTTTCTTCCAATTAGTGACAGAAAAGCAACAGTTTACGTTACGGATCGCGTCACCTGTCGGTCGCCGACGGAACATGTTTTCGATACAGGGAGGGTGGTGCCTGGGGACGGGATCGAACCGCCGACACTGCGATTTTCAGTCGCATGCTCTACCAACTGAGCTACCCAGGCGAAGCGCTTGCGGCCGGTCGGCCGCGCTGGCGAGCGGCGGCTATAGGCAGGGCTTTGCCTCCTGTCCAGCATCTTTGTTGGCGAATTATCCTTCGTCGAAACGGTCGTCATCGGCGGTGCCGTCGGGCGCCTGCGTCGTCGGCACGCGATAATCCTCGCCGAACCAGTTGAGCAGGTCGCGATCGCGGCAACCGCGGCTGCAAAAGGGTTTGAAATCGGGATCGCGCGGTTTGCCGCACAGCGGGCAACGCGGATTCTTACTGGGCATGGCCTGCTCCCTGGGCAGCGGCATCGGCGACCAGCCGGACCGGACGCCCCCTGCGTTCCTGCAACATCGCGGTCCAGTGCGGACGCGCTGCAATATGGTCGATCACCGCTTGCCGCGCGGTCAGCGTCAAGACGCCCGCCCCGACCGCACGTTCCGCCTTCCGCAGCAGCAGCGCGGCGTCGGTCCGCACGGGGTCGAGCCGCACCTGTTCGATCAGCGACGGGCGCTTGCGGCGCCGGACGATCTGCATGAAGCCGAAACCGTTGACCGCGGTGCGCTCAAAGGGCGGCAGCAGCGCTGCGTCGATCGCAGCGTCGACCGCCTGCCGCCCCGCGCGATCGGGTAGCGAAGGAAAGTCGATGCCGATCGACCCGCCGATATCGCAGCAGCGGATGACGGCCGCCGCCGCGGCGGCGCCCGCCTTGGCGAGCGCCAACCCGTCACCCTCGCCATCGACGTCGATCAGCACCATCGCCGGGGTCGCGTCGACCCACAGCGCGCCGCCCGGAAAGAGCCAGTGACCGGTGCGCACATTGTCGATCACCTCCCCCCAGCCGGCTTCTTCGAGCCGGTCGGCGCCCGTCGGATGCAGCACCGCTACCGGTACGCCGCTCGCGGCAATCCGCGCGGCGAGATCGGGTCCGTCGCCAAGCGGCGCGCCCGCCTCGGCCATCCGCGCGCGCGCAGGCTTGTCGCGGCCGCGCTCGCAAAGCGCCATGCGGGTGATTTCGACGACAAGGCGCGCGCCGGTCGAGATGCCGGGCGGCAGGCCGCCGAGCGTCGCCAGTGGCTCGCCGGGCCAATCGAGCGCGACCAGCGCGCCCTTGCCGCCGCGCCCCGCCTCAACCAGCTTCGCGGCGACGACGGCACCGACGCGCGGCCCTTCCTCCTCGCGCTCGATGCGCGCCTCGACGATCGCGCCATCGACGACCAGCGCCGCGCGCGCCTCGCCGATCCCCGCCTCGTAAAGCCACTCAGCCAAGCGGGATTCCCGCGCTGGTGAGCAGGCTGCGCGTCTCGAACAGCGGCAGGCCGACGACGTTGGAGTGGCTGCCCGACAGGAAGCGGACAAAGGCCTCGGCGCGGCCCTGGATCGCATAGCCGCCCGCCTTGCCCATGCCTTCGCCCGATGCGACATAGGCATCGATCTCGGCGGTCGACAGCGGCTTGAAGGCGACGATCGTATCGACCGCGCGCACGCGCGGTCTGCCATCGGTGCCGACGACGCACACCCCCGACCAGACGCGATGACGACGGCCCGACAGCAGGTCGAGCATCCGCCGCCAATCGGCCTCGTCGGCCGGTTTTTCCAGGATACGGCGCCCGACCGCAACGGTGGTGTCGCCCGCAAGCACGACCTCATCCGGCGCCCGCTCCACCGCCAGCGCCTTGGCGCGCGCAAGCCGGACGACATAGTCCTGCGGCCGTTCGCCCTTCAGCGGCGTCTCGTCGGCTTCGGGGGCCGCAATACGCGCGGGCACGATGCCGATCCGCGCGAGCAATTCGCGCCGCCGCGGCGAGGTCGAGGCAAGCACGAGGGCGGGCATGGTCGCCGCCCCGCTCACTTGAAGCGATAGGTGATCCGACCCTTGGTCAGGTCATAGGGGGTGAGTTCGACGAGCACTTCGTCGCCGACGAGCACACGGATGCGGTTCTTGCGCATCTTGCCCGCCGTGTGGCCCAGAATCTCGTGGTCGTTTTCCAGTTTGACGCGAAACATCGCGTTGGGCAGCAGTTCGACCACCTGGCCGCGCATTTCCAGAAGTTCTTCTTTCGCCATCTATCCTCTATGGGCTCGAAATATCGGGATGCGCGCCCATAACCGCAATCGGCGCCAATTGAAAGCAATCTGTCATGCGCGCCGTTCGCGTGGCTTGAAAGACCACGGACGCGGCTTTTTGGTTCACGCGGAGACGCGGAGGCGCGGAGGAATTGGTCCGGGCCGACAGGCCCCTTTCTCCATCTGCGGTGCGCCGTATCGCAACATTGAAGAGAAAAGCCGCTTCGCGGCCGGCACAATCTCTCCGCGTCTCCGCGTGAACCAAAATATCACGAAACCAGCCGAAGCTTCCTTGCGATCCGCCAGCCCACCGTTTTCGCCCAGGCATAGCTCGGCCAACGCGGCGGCATCGCGGGGTCGAGGCCGATGCGGCGCAGCAGCGCGTTGGCGGCGTGCGCCTCGGCCTCGCGATAGCTCCATTCGCTGCGCCAGGTGATCGACAGCGAGATCGACGGCGCATCGCCATTGGCAACAAAATGCGGCGCCATCACGGGCATGAGGACGGCGTCGCCGGGGCCGAGCGGCACCTGCTGCTCGCCGCCGCGAAACGCCTCGTCCCACGGCAGGTTGCGGTGGCCGCCGATATGATAGCGTTCATGTTCGATACGGTGCGCAAAGCGTTCGTCGCCCGCGGGCCAGACGTTCATCACCTTCGTGCCGCGAAGCTGGAGCAGGATATTATGTTCGGGGTCGAAGTGGAACGGCGTGATCGACCGCGGCGACGAAATGAAGATGAAACCCTGCGGCGTCAGCATCGCCCCCGTGCGCGGCTCGACAACGGGCTTCAGTTCGCCCAGCAGGTCCATCAGAAGCACGCGATATTCGGGGATCGTCTCGATATTCTTGAGCACCGCCCAGCTGCCGTTGGTGTCGATCGTGCGGATCGTCTGACTGACGTGACCCCCTGGTTTCCACCAGCGGGGATTAGAGCCCAGCAGCTTTGTTGCGCATGAGCGCAGTGTAAGCAATGGCCTGTGCAGCGGAGCCCGAAGGGCGTAGCTGCACAGGCCATTGCTTATGCAGTTCGGCGGCGAACGCCGCCGGTGTCTCATATCCAAGGGCCGAGTGTGGCCGCGCCTGGTTGTAATCTTCGGCCCAGGCCGCGATCACTGTGCGGGCATGATCGAGGTCGAGGAACAGCGTCTCGTTCAGAAGCTCATCGCGCATCCGGCCATTGAAGCTCTCGACATAGCCGTTCTGCATCGGCTTGCCCGGCGCGATATAATGCCACTCGACCCCGACCTCACCGCACCATGCGAGCACCGCGTTCGATGTCAGCTCGGTCCCATTGTCGCTGACGATCATCCCCGGTCTGCCGCGCTCCTCGATCAGATCGCTGAGCTCGCGCACGACCCGGCGCCCGGAGATCGACGTGTCGGGCACCGCGCGCAGGCACTCCCGCGTGACATCGTCCACGATGTTGAGCACCCGGAACCGCCGACCTGACGCCATCTGATCATGCACAAAGTCGAGGCTCCACCGCTGGTTCGGCAGCGCGAGCACCGGTGCGGGCGCCCGCGCACCGATCGCCCGGCGCCGGTTGCGTCTTCGTCGGACCATCAGCCCCTCCTCTCGATACAGGCGCTGGGTCTTCTTCCTGTTGATCATCACGCCCTCCCGGCGCAGCAGGATATGCAGGCGCCGATAACCGAACCGGCGACGCTGCTGCGCCAACTCGCGCAGCTTCTCCCGAACCTCGGCATCGTCGCCACGCTGCGACCGGTAGCGCATGCTCTTCCGATCGGCGCCTGTGACACGGCACGCCCGCCGCTCGCTCATCCCATGGCAAGCCTGGAGATGGGCGACCGCTTCCCGCTGAACGGCGGGCGTCACCATTTTTTTGTGAGAAGATCCTTCAGCGCCGCATTGTCCAGCATCGAGTCCGCAAGCAACCGCTTCAGCTTCGCGTTCTCGTCCTCGAGCGAGCGTAGCCGCTTCGCCTCCGACACCTCAAGGCCGCCATACTTGGCCTTCCAGTTGTAGATCGTTGCTTCCGACACCCCGTGTCGCCGCGCCAGCTCGCCGGTCTTCGCGCCCGCCTCCGCTTCCTTCAACACCCCGATGATCTGCTCTTCCGAAAACCTCAAACGCTTCATCTGTCCGTCCTTCCTTCAAGACCGGACTCTAATCACTGTTGGAGGAAAATCAGGGGGTCACGTCATGACCGATCGACAGGCCGTTCGCCGGAATATCCTCGGGCCGGATGCCGACGGGCAGGTCGCCGGGATTATATTCGACCGCGCTTGCCGGCAAGCTTTCGCCCAGCCGCGCCAGCGCCTCGATCGACAGCAAGGGATGGTCGGGCAGATGATGGTGGAGCAGCCCTGCCTCAGCCGGGTAAAGCTCGGCCATGCGCGCCAGCGTTTCGGTGGGAAAGACGGGGCGGTCGATCGTCTGATGCACACTCATGTCGGGCTTTCTACCTCATCGGATTGCGCAGGCGCACCCTTCCAGCGCCGCCACGCCCGCTCGGCGCGCGTCAGCCATGTAAAGCGCCAGCGGTCGGCTGCACCCGATAGCGGAACATTGATCCAGACGAGCGCGCGGCGTTCGCGCCAGACGCTGTCGATCATCGGATGACCGGGCGCGGCGCAGCTGTCGACCCACATAATGCGCGGGTCGCCGAGCAGGTCGAGGTTCGCCTGTTGCAGCAGCACGCCGGGCGAAAAGCGCGCATGATCCTCATCGAACGCCGTCTTGAAGGAAAAGCCGCCGGGCGGACACAGGAAGTTGACGAGCATCGCGAGCGGCCGCCCATCCAGATCGAGCGCGCGCATGTCGAGCCGCCCCGCCGCCGCCGCGGCAGGCACGATGGCGCGAAACCAGGCTTCGGTATCGCCCTGGCTCGCCAGCGCCGACCCCGCGCGCCCCTTCCAGCCGCGCGCCTCCAGCGCGAGAAAGGCGTCGATCCACGGCCCCGCCGGATCGCCCGCCCGCCAGCGGCGAAATGCAACCGGGCCCTGTTCGGCCAGCCGGTTCGCCTGCCGCCTGAGTTCCTTGCGCTTCTTCGCGCGCACCGCGGCCTCCCAATAAGCGGCGGGCGACAGGTCGCTTTCGAGCAGCGCGCGCTCCTCGCGGTGGACGGCCACAGCCTCGCCGCCGCGCTGCCGCGCGACGTCGATCAGTGCGCGGTGGAGCGGCCCATGCTCGGTCAAGCGCGGCACGTGGAGCAGCGTGCGCGCCCAGGGGGCTGCATCGCACCAGCCGAGCAGGATCGACCAGAACAGGGCTTCGAAACCGGCGCGCACCAGCGGCGCGCCGTGAAAATGATTGGGGTGCATCCATTCCGTTGCATGGTGCAGCGGCAATCGGCCGTATCGCACCGCCGGTGCGAGCGGAATGATGCCGATCAGCGGCCCATCGGCGCCACCCTGCACCATCACCAGCCGCGCCTTCCGCTCGGGATCGAGCAGGTGCAGCGCCGATTGCAGGCACCAGCGCTCGGCGAAGGGGTTGGGCTCGCTCGCCTCGCCCGCCAGCCCGTCCCACGCCGCCGCCAGCTCCTCCGACAGCGCCAGCGGATCGACCACGCGCACCATCAGCGGCGCGGCGTCGATGCTGCTGACCGGAAAGGCAGGATGGACCGTCATCGGCGAGAGATTAGCAGCGAAGCGTTAAAATGGGGTGGCGATTCGATCGGGGGGCTTGTCAAACGAAGCCGAAACGGGATGGCGGCTGACGCCCGGTTGTGGACGCGGCGCTCCTCCCCGAAACGGGGAGGGGGACCACCGAAGGTGGTGGAGGGGTACGCGGTGTCGAGCGCTGCGTATGACCTCCCGTACCCCTCCACCACCCTGCGGGTGATCCCCCTTCCCCCTGCGGGGGAGGACCATCAATGTCCGCTCACCACCGCAAAGTGGACATCCACCCCCCAGAAAAAAACGCTGTCCTACATGGCCCGGCTGTGCCAGCTTTCGTCTCAGCTCTTTATATATGTGGATAAAGGCCGTCGCTGCCCGACTTATCGATGCGGGCAGGAGCCGGGCGCACATGTCCGCCGCGCGCGACAAACCGGCCGCCGCACAAGGCTGACCTTTCCTGACCTTTGAAATGATTCGATGGGAGCCCCACACCCCAAGGCAGACGCATCGCCATCAAATCCCGAACAGTTTCGCCAGCGACTTTTCCAGCATGAAAAACTGCCAGATCAGCCGCCCATGGTCGCGGCGCCCCGACTGGTGCGCCGCGACGATGCGTTCGATCTCGGCCATGTCGAACCAGCCCGCGCGTGCGAGTGTCGATGACGTCGTCAATGCCTTCGCCTGCGGCGCCAGCGCGCCGCGGAACCAGTGCGACACCGGCGTCACGAACCCCATTTTGGGGCGATAGAGGATGTCGTGCGGCAGATAGGCTTCCATCGCCCGCTTCAATATCGCCTTGCCCGTCCCGCCTCTGACGCGCATCGCCGCGGGCAGGCTCGCGGCGAATTCGACCAGCCGGTAATCGAGCAACGGCTCGCGCGCCTCCAGGCTGACCGCCATGCTCATCCGGTCGGTCTTGGTCAGAATGTCGCCGGGCAGCCAGATCCGAAGGTCGGCATATTGCGCGCGGTCGAGCGGTTCGCGCGCGGGCGCCTCCGCCATCGCCTTCCAGTATCGCGCCTCGGCGACATGATCGCCGAGCCCGCGGAGCGCGGCGTCGTTGAACAGCCGCGCGCGCTGCGCCGGTCCCGTCACCCCGACCGCCTCGGCATAGCCCTCCGCCCCGCTTTTCGAAAGGCTGGCGAGCGTCGCGCGCGCGCGCAGCGGACGCGGCGCCCAGTCCATCTGCGGCCAGACATGCGACAAGGGGCCGAGCGCGCCGCGGCGCAGGAAAGCAGGGATCAGCCCGCGCAGCTTTTCCTCCTGATGCTGGAACACCAGCCGCCGGTATCCCGCGAACGCCTCGTCGGCGCCGTCGCCCGACAGCGCAACCGTCACCTCTTCGCGCGCCAGCTCGCACACCCGGTACGTCGGCAGCGCGCTCGCGTCGGCAAAGGGTTCGTCGAACATGTCGGCGATTTTGTCGATCAGCGCGAAATCGCCCGCCGCCACGGTGCGCGTCCGGTGATCGGTGGCAAAGCGCTCGGCGATTTGCTGCGCATAGGCCGTTTCGTCGAGCGCCGCCTGATCGAACCCGATCGTGCAGGTCTTGACCGCCTTCGCGCTCGCCTCGGCCATCAGCGCGACGACCGCGCTCGAATCGACCCCGCCCGACAGAAAGGCGCCGAGCGGCACGTCGGCGACCATCCGGTCGGTCACCGCGGCGCGCATCAGATGGACCAGATGCTCGGCCGCCTCGCCCTCGCTCGCCTTGATCCGCCGCGAAAAATCGGGCGCCCACCAACAGGTCGGGGCGGGCACGCCCTTGCCGCGTTCGAGCAACAGATAATGGCCGGCGGGCAGCTTCCGGGCCCCCGCGACGATGCAATTGTCGTCGGGGACATAGCCGAGCGCGAGGAAATCCTCGACCGCGGTGAAATTCGCCTCCTGCCGCAGCAGCGGGTGGCGCAGCAGCCCCTTCAGTTCCGACGCGAACGCCACCGATCCGTCGGCCAGGCGGACATAGTGAAGTGGCTTCACCCCCAGCCGGTCGCGCGCGAGGAACAGGCAGCCGCGCGCATGGTCGTGGATCGCAAAGGCGAACATGCCATTGAGCCGCGACAGGCATTCGGGCCCCCATTGCCGCCACGCCGCGATGATGACCTCGGTATCGCCGCTGGTGCGGAAACGGTGCCCGCGCTCCTCCAGCTCGGCGCGCAGCTCGCGGAAATTATAGATTTCACCGTTATAGGTGAGCGTCACCGCCTCGTCGTCGCTCGCCATCGGCTGCGGGCTGCCCGCAATGTCGATGATCGACAGGCGCAGGTGCCCCAGCCCGACGCCCGGCGCGGTCCACACGCCCGATCCGTCGGGGCCGCGATGCTGCATCGGGTGGAGCATCGCGCGCAGCCGCGCAGGGTCGACCGGCTTCGCGGTTTCCAGATGATAGATGCCCGCAATGCCGCACATGACTTTGTCGCTTAGCGGGTTTTGAGCGCGCGGTCAGCCATCGCCCTGGCTCCACCCGACGCGGAAACGAAGGCGCTGATCGCATCGCGGCCGCCCCGCTGCTCCTCGCTTGAGACGATCAGCGAGAGCGCGCGCGGGTCGCCGCCGGTAAGGCGCGCTTGCAGTTCCGCGAGTTTGGCCGTCCGCGCGCTGCCCGTCACCGCACCGCCGACGACATACCAGGTCGCGGCGTCGCGCAGCACCGGGCCGGGGTGCAGCAACCGTTCGGTCTTGCCGCCATCGACGGCGGGAAGCGCGGCGCTCCACGCCCATCGGCTGTCGGGATCGACCGCGCCTTGCCCGAAGGCGACGACCTCGCGCCCCTCGGCCTGGCGTTCATAACCGCCGATCGCGACGGTGACGACCTGCCCCCGCTCGTTCGCAAAGTGCCGCAAAAGCCGCTGGTCGGCGCCGTCGAAGCGCGGCGTCCAGGGCGTTCCGTCCACGCGCACGTCGCGCCAGCCCGGCGGCGCCTCGACCGCCATCGTCGGCGGCAGCGGCGCGCTGCGCCCGGCGACGAGCAGCCCCCATCCGGCGAACAGCAGCGGCAAGAGCATGGCGACGGGCAGCACCGCGCGGCCCGCCCCGGCAAAACGGCTCGGACCATTCAGCCCCGACACATCGACCGCCACGTCGTTCGCGGGCCGGTCGAACCAGCGCCGCGCCACCAGCATCACGATCAGGATGACGAGCCCGAAGAAGATCCAGCCATAGAATATATGGTCGATCCCCCCCGCCGCCTCGATCCCCCAGATGTCGGCCGCGAGCATCGTCCCATAAGCGCGCAGCGCGTTGGCGAGGACCGTCGCCGCGAGCGCCGCCACGACAAACACGATCCGCCGCGCCCAGCTTTTAAAGCAAAGATGCGCCGCGAACACCGCATAGGCGAGCATCGCGATCAGGAAATTGACCCCCGAACATTCCTCGGCCACCTCGAAAAAGCCCGCGCGCGTGGTGATGAACACGCCCTGCATCTCGGCGGCGAAGCCCGACAGGCGAAGCAGCGCGACGCTGATATGCGCGGTAAAGGTCTGGAGCAGCGGCACCAGTTCCTCACCGAACGGCACGAGCAGCAGCGCATAGGCGAGCGGAAAGAGCAGCCCGCGCACCAGCTTTTCGCCGAGCGCGACGCCCACCGCGCCTTGCAGCATCAGCACGAGGCCGAGCTGGCGGAACAGCGCCACCCCCGCCGCTTCGCCGACGATCCAGACGCACCCTGCGCCCGCCATCCAGACGAGCGCCGGCCACCAATAGGCCGGAGTCAGCGGCCGCAACAATTGGCTGCGCTGCGACACCAGCCAGCCGATCATCGGCAGCATCAGCAGGCAATGGGTAAAGGTCGAACTGTTCCACCAGATGCCCGCCATGTCGGCCGCATCGCGCCAGAAGAGCGCGACGATCGCCGCCGACAACAGCGCCAGCGCAGCCAGATGGCGCTGCCAGCGCGTCATGCGGAAAGCCCCAGCAATGCGCCGAGCGACGCCATGCGCGCGTCCCAGCCATAGCGTGCGGTCATCCGCGCGCGCGCCGCCCGGCCCATGGCGGCCGCCGCGGCGCGGTCGTCGAACAGGGCGCCGACCGCCTGAGCCATCGCCTCGGCATCGTCGGCAACCAGCAGATGTTCGCCCGGCGTGGCGTCGATCCCCGCCGCCGCCGCCGCGCTGGCGACGACCGGCCGCGCCATCGCCATCGCTTCGAGCAGCTTGTTCTGCACCCCGCGCGCGAGCAGCAGCGGCGCGACCACCGCGTCGGCGGCGGCGAGCCACGGCCGCACGTCGGGCACCTCCCCCGTCACCGTCACGCCCGGCAACTGTGCAAGCGCCCTCACCTCGTCGGTCGGCGCGCGCCCGACGACCGCAAAGCGCGCCGCCGGATGCCGCCGCCGAACCAGCGGCAGGATGTCGGCGGCGAACCAGCGCACCGCGTCGATATTGGGGCGATAGTCCATTTGCCCCGTGAACACCGCCAGCGGCCCCTCGCCACGACCCACCGGATCGAACGGCAGTGCCGGGTCGAAACGATCGGTGTCGATGCCGTTTTCGACCGCGAGCACCTTGTCTTCACCCAGCCCGCTCCGTTGCCGGAACAGCGCCGCCTCGGCCTCGCTGACAAACAGGCTGGCGGAGACGCGCGCCGCGACTGCCGCTTCATAGGCGCCGAGCACGCGCGCTTCGCGCCGGTGCACCCAATGGAGCGGCTGGCGCCGGTCCTGCTCGGCATAGGCGGCGAATTTCGCCGAATCGACATCGACGAAATCCATCAGCACCGGCCCGTCGAACCGGGCGGGCAGATATTGCGCCATCTGCCCCGAAAAGGCGACGATATGGCTGACCTGGCCCTGCCCGATCAGCGCGTCGACATGGCGCGCCAGCGCGGCGTTGCGGAACAGGTGGTTCGACACCGGCTCGCCGCGCAGCACCGCCTTTGCCAATGCGATCGGACGCGCCACATTGCGCCCTTCGATCGCCAGGCTTTTGCAAAGCGGCGCCAGCTTCCTCCGCGCGACGTCCGCGTCGTCGGCATTGTCAGCCAGCGCCGCGACATGCACCGGCGCCAGCTTCGCCAGCGCCTCGAACATATGCCAGCTGCGGATGCGATCGCCGCGATCGGGCGGCCACGGCGCGCGGTGAACGAGGAACAGGATTTCGGGCATGGAACCGCTACCCTGTCATTGCGAGCCGCAGGCGAAGCAATCTCCAGCCCTCAGCCTTGCGCAAGGCCGCCCTCTGGAGATTGCTTCGCTTCGCTCGCAATGACGATGGGTCTGAAACCATCCGGATCACCCCAATCCGCGCGCGATCAGCGGCCCGATGCGGTTCGCCGCCCACAGCGGCAGCCGCTTCCACAGATCGACCTGCAACCGGTATCTCGCGCTGCCGGGATTGGTGTCGCGCGCACGCTGCCCCGGCGCGAGCCAGCGCGCATAGACGAGCGGCTGCGGCTCGAAACCCCAGTTTTTCTTGTAGGCGAACGGTCCCGTGCCAAGCTTCGACCGGCCGAAGTCGAAGCGCGTGCAGCCGCGCGTTCGCGCGTGGCGCATCAGCGCGAAATACATAAGCTCGTTCGCGCGCAACCGCCGCGCCTCGGCCAGCCCGCCGCCCCAATAAGGCATCACCGTGCCCCGCCAGTAAAGGCTGAGCACGCTTGCCACCGGCCGAACGCCGTCGCGCACGGTCAAAATATCGGCAGCCTCGCCAAAGGCATCGAGCACCGCGTCGAACAGGCTTTTCGGAAAGACCGGCGTGCCGAGATTGCGCACGCTCGTCGCATAGATGCGGTAATGATCGCGCCGTTCGGCGGTGTCGCGCCCCGTGGTTACCGTCAGTTCGCTGCCCAGCGCCTTGCGCACCTCGGCGCGCTGTTTGCGCGGGATGGCGAGCAGTTCGGCGTCATCGTCACCGGCGAGATCGCGCGCGAAGCCCGCGTACACGCCCTGCTCGCGCGCCCAGCCCTCGCCTTCGGGCAGCGGGCCGCCGCGCAGTTCGACCGACGGCACGCCGAGCGCCCGCGCCATGTTCGACGCGCCTTCTGCCAGCGCGGCGGCAACCGCCGGATCGTCGGCCAATATGCCGCCGCCGACGGCAAAGCCGCTGCCGACCAGCGCCTGCCCGAACAGCGGCGAGCGGATATGGTGGAGCGGCAACAGGCCGGTGAGCACGCCGCCCGCATCGCGCGCGGTGACGAGATGGCAGCGGTGCCCCGTCGCGCGGGCGATCGCTTCGCACCAGGCGCGGCTGTGAAAGGGTGTCGCACCATCGTGCGCCGCGACATAGGCGTCCCATTCGGCCGCGTCGGACAGCGGCGCGCCCGCAAACGCCTTCATCGTCGGATCAGCGGGCGCATTCACGCCGCAGCTCGCCACGGTTCTGCGCGCGCTTGCTGCGCAGGCAGCAGGGTATCGGCGCGCGTCCAGTCGAAATCGGCGAGCAGCTTCTTCAGCTTCCCGGCCATCGCCGACAAGCCGCTGTAATGACGGATTTTCGACCGGATCGACGCATCGGCGACGCGCGGCTGGCCGGGGTCGATCTCCCACGGGTGGAAATAGAGGATCGCCGGATGCCCCTCCGCATTCATCCGCGCGATCGCCCAGCGCGTGAAGCCATAGGGCAGAAGGCGCATGAAACCGCCGCCGCCCGCCGCCAGCGTGCGCCCGGCGAAGCGCGCGGTCGTCACCGGCCATTCGACCAGCTCGCTGCCCGCCACCGGCCGCCACGCATGGCGCGGGCTTTGCGGCCAGCCATAATGATCGTGGACCACCGGCGCCACGCTCGACGAATAGGCATAGCCCTGTTCGGCGAGCATCCTGTGCGCCCAAGGGGTGCGCGCGTCGACCGAAAAGCTCGGCGCGCGATAGCCGCGCACGGCCACACCGCCGACATCTTCGAGGATCGCGCGCGTTTTCAGAAGGTCGGCGGCAAATTCGTCGGCGGTCATGTTGAATACGCGCTTGTGGTCATAGCCGTGGCTGGCCAGCTCGTGCCCCGCCGCGACGATCCGCCGGATCAGCGCGGGATAGCGTTCGGCGACCCAGCCGAGGGTGAAGAAGGTGGCTTTCGCGCCCGCCTCGGCGAAAATCTCCAGCACCGCGTCGCAATTCGCCTCGACCCGGCATTCGAGCGTCGGCCAGTCGGCGCGGTCGATCGTGCGCTCAAAGGCGCCGACCTGAAACCAGTCCTCGACATCGACCGACAGGCCGTTTTGCATTTTTCCTCACCTTCGCCGACGCCTTAAGGCCGGATTCCCTGCGAGCAAAAAGATATGTTCCCCCGCGAAGGCGGGGGCCCATCACCGACTGGCGCGATCTCGCGCTGCCGGGCGATGGATATCCGCCTTCGCGGGGATACACGACATAATCCCGCCCTCCCGAGGGCCATCACGCCGCCCAGGTCTGTGACTTCGCCGGATTGGGTGCGTTTTCGGGATCGCGCTCAACCCATTCGATGAGCAGGTCCAGCACGCGGCGCAGCGCTTCGTCCTGTTCGACGAGCCGCGCCTCGAGCGAGGCGATCTGCTTTTCCAGCGCCGCGAGATGGTCGGGATCGACCGCCGGAGCCGCAGGTGCGCTCGCCGCTTCATCGGCCGCGCTCGCCGCCTGCGGCGCCAGCGCCACGACGCGCGCCGGTTCGGCAGGCGCGGCGAAAGGCGCGGGCGTCTCCGCAGCAGGTTCGTCCGAACGGCGCGGCCATTCGGGAGCGGCTTCGTTGGCCGCGCGCGGCGCGAAGGGCGCCGGGGTCGGCGCCGCAGCGGTGGCGGCGGCCGCGACGACCTCCTCGACCGGCAGCGGCGCGAGCGTGGCGGCGTCGATGCCGCGATCGGCCTCGATCTCTGCAACGACCGATCGGACATTCTGCGCTGTAATGCGGTTCATCTGCTCGACCGCGCCATAGAGCAGCAGGCGGCTGACCAGCACATTGAGCTTGCGCGGCACGCCCTCGCTGTAATCGAAGATTGCCTCGAAAGCGTCGGGGCTGAAGCTGGGGTTGCCCGTCCAGCCGACCTTGCCGAGCCGGTGGAGGATATAGGGTTCGACCTCCTCGGGTTCCATCGGGTCGAGGTGGTGCGTCGCGATCACCCGCTGGCGTAGCTGTTCGAGCGTCGGCGAATGGAACAAGGTCTGGCGGAACTCGGGCTGGCCGAGCAGGAAGATTTGCAGGAGCGAATGGCCGCCAAGCTGGAAGTTCGACAGCATCCGCAATTCTTCGAGCGCCGAGATGGCAAGATTCTGCCCCTCGTCGACGATCAGAAGAGTGCGGCGGCCCGCGCGCGCCTGTTCGCGCAGATATTGCTCCATCGACCGCAGCAGCTCGGCCTTGCTCTCGCCTTCCCATTCGATCCCGAATTGTTCGGCGACCAGGCGGAGCAGATCGTCGCCCTCGACCTGCGTCGACACCAGCTTGACCGCGGTCAGCCGATTGGGGTCGATCGTGTTCATCAGATGGCCGACGAGCGTCGTCTTGCCCGCGCCCACGTCGCCGGTGATGACGATGAAGCCTTCACCCTGCGCGAGGCCATAACCCAGATAGGACATCGCCTTGCGGTGCGTCCCGCTTTCAAAGTAGAAATGCGGATCGGGCGTCAGCTGGAACGGACGGCCGGTGAAACCATAGAACTGATCGTACATCGCTTGTAATCCTGTTGCCCAAGCGGGATCAAACCCGTCAGAAGTTGTAACGCAGTCCCACCAAAGCCGAACCTATGAGCTGGCTGTTGAAGCCGTCCTGATCGAAGGCGTTGAGGCTGGCCGCCGCGGTCCCCGTCAGACCGCGCCAGAAACGCCGCGAATAGGCCGCCGACAGCCCCGCCGACTGGACGTCGCTCGCGCCCGGCGCGCCATTGTCGAAATAATTGACATAGCCCGACAGGCTGAGATCGGAATCGGCGTCGAGCTGGCGCCCCGCCGAGACGAACAGATACCAGCTTTCGTCGGTGATCCCGTCGAGGTCGGCGATCGGCGACAGCTGCGGCACGAGGAGCCTGCGCCGGTCGTAACCGATGCCGACGCCATAGGCCCAGCGGCCATAGCGCGACGCCATCGTCGCCTGCACCCCGCGACTGCGATATTGCGCCGCGGTGGCGTTGCCGAGCTGGTTGTTCAAACAGCCGCCGCCCTGCCCGCCGAACACACAGGGATTGATGTCGCCGTCGATCGGATTGCGCGTCGGGTCGAACTGCGTCGGCAGCGCCGCCAGCCCGCCCGACAACCCGCGGCCGAGGCTCGACAGCCCGTCATAGACGCCGACCTGCACCGTCGTCGCATGATCGGCGCGATAGGCGAAGCTGCCCGTATAGATGGTGTCGCCATAGCGCCGCCCGACGCGGGCGGTGAGCGAGGTGCGACGGCTCGGTCGCCACATCACCCCGGCGTCCCAGATCAGCCCGTCGGTGTCGAACGACAGGCGGCGCGGGGTCGATTTGTCGGTGACGAAACGGCCATTCGCATCGCGCACCGGCACGCCATTCGTATCGAGTACGGGGTCGCGCTGACCGATTTCGATGTCCTCGTAACCGACACCGCCCAGCAAGGCGACGGTCGGGCCGACCGGCACGGTCACGTCGGCGCGCGCATATTTGCCCTCGAACCGTTGGTCGAGCTGGCTCGCATCCTCGCGTTCATAACCGCCCGACAGCTGCCAGCCAAAGGGCAGGTCGCCCGGCCGCGCGCCGACGCTCGCCCAGGCGACATGGCTGGTCGAGCTGTCGAAAATATCCTGCGGCTGGCTGCCCGGCGACAGGATCGCAGGGGTGTCGACATCGACCTTGGTATAGCCGAAGCGATAGCCCGCGCCGAGGTCGAGCCCGGCGATCCGCCGCGCGAACGTCGGTCCGGCATAGATCGAATAAAGGTCCGCGACATTGCTGGCATCGCCGATGAACAACCCGCTGTCGGCGCCCTGCCCGTCGGCGCGCGTGCGCGTCGCGAGCGCCCCGGCCTCGAGGTTCAGCCCGCGCGCCGCCTCGATCCGCCCGCGCGCCAAACCACTGATCGTGCCCGAATCGCCCAGGTCGCCGTTCCAGCCGAAGCGATGTTCATAGCGCAGCGTCGCCGCGACTTCGGCGCGGCGCGTGACGATCGCGGCATCGATTCCCGCGGCGACGGTGGTGTAGGTGAGCACGTCGCCGCCGTTTTTCAGGTCGGCGGTGAGCACCTGCCCGATTTCGAGATAGGGGCTGACGTCGACGGTCTTCTGCGTCCGGCGGCCCTCGGCGCGCGATGCTGCGCGGCCCGATTCGGCTTGCGGCGCACTCGGCGGCGCGTCGCTGGCGCCGGGATCGCCCGAAAATTGCGCCTGCGCGCCGCTCGCGGTTCCCGCGAGCAGCAGCGCCGCCAGCGCCCCCGCGCCGCGCAAGGAAAGGCGCGTGTTCATCAGGCGCCCCCCTGCCCGTAATAAGTGCCGAAGCGGCGCCCGCCGGGCGAGAATTTGGTGCCGTTCAGGAGCAGCTGGATCTGCGGGCAGGCGCCCATCAGCCCGATCGCGTCGCGCAGCGCGCTTTCCAGCGTCGTATCGGCGCGCACGACCATGATCGTCTGCCCGACATGCCCGGCGAGCACCGCGGCGGGCGACGCCGCCAGCACCGGCGGTGAATCGAGGATCAGGATGCGCCCCGGCGCCCCCGCTTCGAGCTGTGCAAGCAGCGCCTCGGTCCGCGCCGAGGCAAGCAATTCGGTGTCGTGCATATGATGCGCGCCCGCGGGCATGACCTTCAGCCCCGGAATGTCGGTCTGGATCAGGCAGTCGCCGACCGCCAGATGCGGATCGGCAAGCGCGTCCATCAGCCCCGGACCATTTTCCAGCCCCAGTGTTTCGAGCACGCTCGGCTTGGCAATGTCGGCGTCGATGAGCAGCACGTCATGATCGGCCTCGACCGCCAGGCTCAATGCCAGATTGACCGCGGAGAAGGTCTTGCCCTCGCCGGGGTTCGCCGACGCGATCAGCACGCGGTGCCCGCGCGGCAGAATCGGGCGATTGCCCGTGCCACCGATGCCCCGGATCAGCTCGCGCTTCACGATGCGATATTCTTCGGAAATGCCCGTGACCGGCGTGCCCGGCACGATCATGCCCTGCGCCGCGAGCCGATCCCGGTCGATCGTCCCCTGCCGCGTCGGCACGATCGCGGGCGCCGCCCTGGCGACCTCCTTGCGCGGCGAAGGTCGCGGCGACGGTGCGGTTTCGACGACGGGTTCGGCGGCCTCGGCGACCGGTGCCTCCGCGACGGGCTCCGCCTTGACCGTCTTCGCCTTCTTTTCCGGCTCCGGCGGCAGGCTCGATACGTCGATCGTCGGCGCGTTGCCGACGGCGTCGAGCCCGAACATATCGGCGGCGCGTTCGAGCAACGAGGGTGGACGCTTGACTTTGCGCTGGTCGTTCATGTCATCGCCCCCCGTCACGCAACCATGCCGCGCTGGATGAACTCGGCGACAAGCAGCAGCGCATAGAGGCCGACGAGCGCGCCCCCTCCCCCGGCGAGCCAGACGAGCTTCTTGCGGCGATCGACCTGGCGTTCGGGCGTCAAGACTTCGGTGATCGATCCGATCACCGGCAGCCCGCTCGCGCGTTCGAGCCGGGCCGCGGTCGCATAGCTGGTGCGCACCTGCGACAGGCCGAACGCAACCCCGACACCGCCGCCGATGCCCGCGAGCAGCACGAGCGTCAGGAACAAAGGCCGGTTGGGCGCCGCGGGGCTCGTCGGTTTCGACGGCGGATCGAGCAATTCGATGCGGATCGCGTCGGTTTCGGTCTGCACCTCACCGCGCAACCGCACCTGTTCGCGCTGCGCGAGCAGCTTGTCATATTGCGCCTTGAGCGCGGTATATTCGCCGTTAATCCGGTCATATTCGGCGGCGATGCCGGGGTTCTGGATCTGCTGCGCGGTGATCCGCGCGATGTCGTTCATGAGCTGACTCTTGCGCGCGGTGAGCGCGCTGACCGTCGCCTGTCGCTCGGCGCGCATGGCCGCGAGTGAGGCGTAAGCCGGGTTCTGTACCCCGCCGCTGCCGCCCGTTCCCTCGCGGTCGGCTTGTGCTTTCAGCGATGCAATCTGACTTTTGAGCGCGATGACGTCGGGATGCGCATCGGTCAGCCCGCGCGAACGCATCGCCGACAGCTCGTTCTGCGCGCCGGCCAGCTGCTGCCGCGCGACGCCGCCGCCGACCCCGCCGACGCCGGGGATGGTCGCGGGGGTCGAAGCGAGCTGGCCGTTCGCCGCCGCAAGCTGCGCCTGCGCGGCGACCAGCTGCGAATCGATCTGGCCGAGTTCGGCGCGCGCCGCCTCGACGCGCTGCGCGGGCGATCCGGCGCCGCCGGGGACCAGCCCGATATTCTGCGCCTCGAACGCCGCGCGACGCGCCTCGACCTCGCGCAGCGCCTTTTCGCGGTCGGCAATCTGGGCGTCGAGGAACTTCAGCCCCTCGCGCGCATTGATCCGCCCGCCGCGCAGCTGATCGTCGCGGAACACGGTGATCAGGCTGTCGAGCACGCCCGACGCCAGCTTGGCATTGTCGGCGTCGGACAGGCTGCCGACGGCGATGCTGGAGGTGATTTCAAAGATATTGTCCTGCTGCGGCACGACCTTGATATTCTTTTGCAGCATCGCGACCGCGTTCGCCGCGTCGCGCTCGCTCGCTCCCGCGGGCAGCAGGCCCGTCGTCGCCGCGACCTTTTCCATGTTGCGCGCGCTGGTCAGCGTCTCGCGGATCTGGTCGATCTGCGCCCGGCCGCCGCCGACCTGCGCTTCGTCGGGCAGGATTTCGTTGACGTCGACGAGCAGGCGCGCGCGGCTGTCATAGCGGTTGGGGATCGACGCGATCGCCAGCCAACCGAGGATACAGATGCCCCATGCGACCGCCAGCACGAGCCACCGGCGCGTCCAGACGCTGTGCAGCGCCACCCGGAGTTCGTCGTAAAGGCTGTTCATCGCGGTCAGTCGATCCTTGGGATGGTTTGGGGGCTGCGCGCCTCGGCGTCAGAACATGCTTTCGGGGATGATGATGACGTCGCCCGGCTGCAATCGCACATTCGCCTTGATGTCGCCGCGCTTGATGAGGTCGTTCAAGCGCAGCGCGAACTCCTGCTGCTTGCCCGTCCCCTTGTCGAAGCGGACGAGTCGCGCCTTGTTGCCGGCCGCATATTCGCCCAGCCCACCGACCGCAATCATCGCGTCGAGCACCGTCATGTTCGCGCGAAAAGGGATCGAGGCCGGCTTCTCGGTCGCGCCGACGATCCGCACCTGCTGCGAAAAGGTGCTGTTGAAGCTGGTGACGATGACGCTGACGATCGGGTCGGTGATATATTGGCTGAGCTGGAGCTTGATGTCCTGTTGCAGCATCGTCGGCGTCTTGCCGACGGCAGGCATGTCGGTGATCAGCGGGGTGGTGATGCGTCCGTCGGGCCGCACCTGGACCTTGCCCCCAAGTTCGGGGTTGCGCCACACGAAGATCTGCAATTCGTCAAGCGGGCCGATGATATATTCCTCGCCCGGCCCTTCCTGGTTCGCGACGAAGTTCGCGCTGGGAAGCTGTGGCGCGCTGCCGCCCGCGCCCATGCACGCGGTCAGCATCGTCGCGGCGATGCCCGACACGAGCGCGGCGCGCGGGAGGCGGAGCGAGGGGAACGAAGCCATAATCATCAACCTTTCACGCCGTCAGGGGGAACCGCGGTCCGAAACCGGCGGCGACAGCCATTGAGTCAGCCTCCGCCATTGCGCGAAAAGGGTGAACATAATGTTAGTATTGGCATATGTTTGGCTCACACGCTTGCAAATATGTCCCGATCAGGGACATCTTCGCGGCTATACGAGCATCTCGCGCGCCGGTCCCTGCCCCAGAAACGCCGCCGGGCTGGCGCTGGCGCCATAGGCCCCCGCCTGAAAGATCGCGATGAGGTCGCCGACCCCGGCGCGCGGCAGCGCGACCTGGTCGCCCAGCCGGTCGAGCGGGGTGCAGAGGCAACCGACGACCGAGACGGTCTCGACGGCTTCGCGGCCGAACGCGCCGGCCACCGCGATCGGATAGTTGCGACGGATGACGGTGCCGAAATTGCCGCTCGCGGCAAGCTGGTGGTGCAGCCCGCCGTCGGTGACGAGGAAGGTTTCGCCGTGGCTGACCTTCCGGTCGACGATGCGCGTCAGATAGACGCCCGCCTCCGCCACGAGCCAACGCCCCAATTCCATCGCGAAGCGGCTCTCCGCCAGCACGGCGCCGCGCGCGGCGAGCGTCGCGCCGAGCGCCTCTCCCACCGCTGCGGCATCGACCGCCGTATCGCCGGGGAAATAGGGCACGCCCATCCCGCCGCCCAGGTTGACGAGCGGCGGCGCGGCGCCGATCGCGTCGGCGAGCCGCGCCGCGAGCGCGACCGTCTGCGCCTGTGTTTCGGCGATGGCGGCGGCGTCAAGCGCCTGCGATCCCGCGAAAATATGAAAGCCCTGCCAGTCGGCGCCCGCGTCGATCAGGCGGCGGACGAGCGCCGGAACCGCGGCTGTGTCGACCCCGAAGGGCTTGGCGCCGCCGCCCATCTTCATCCCCGATCCCTTGAGGTCGAAGTCGGGATTGACGCGCACCGCAAGCCGCGGCGTCGCGCCGAGGTGGTCGGCGATCGCCAGCGCGCGCTCCGCCTCGCCCGCCGATTCGAGATTGATCGTCGCGCCCGCGACCATCGCCGCTTCCAGCTCGCGGTCGCGCTTGCCCGGCCCGGCGAAGCTGATGTGCTCGGCCGCCATCCCGCTCGCCAGCGCGGCCTTGAGCTCGCCGCCCGACGCGACATCGAACCCGTCGACCAGCCCGCCCATGAAGGCGAGCAGCGGCGGATAGGGATTGGCCTTCATCGCATAATGAAGCTGCACGGCGGCGGGCATCGCCGCGCGCCATTCGGCGACGCGCGCGCTCAGCATCGCGCTGTCATAGACGAACAGTGGCGTGTCGCCCGCCGCGTCGGCGAGCGATTCGGCGCGGTCGCCGCCGATCAGCAGCATCCCGTCGGGATCGGCCCGGAAACCGGGCGGGATCGGCCCGTGCGGCTTCATGCCGCCACCGCCTTCGCCCAATCGGCGGCGATCGCCACACGGTCGAGCTTGCCGTTGGGATTGCGCGGCAGCGCGTCGCGCCATTCGATCGTCTGCGGCTGCATGAAATTGGGCAGGGTCTGGCGAAGATGGGCGGCAAGCCCGTCCTCGTCCGCGCGTCCGCCCTTACCGCGCACGATCAATATGATCGCCGCGCCCAGCCGCGCATCGGGAATGCCGAACGCGACCGCTTCGTAAACCAGCCCTGATGCGATCGCGGCGTCCTCGATCTCGGTCGGGCTGACGCGGTTGCCGACGGTCTTGATCATCGCATCGTCGCGGCCGACGAAATAGAGGAGGCCGTTCGCATCGCGCCGCACCGTATCGCCCGACCAGACCGCCGTGCCGCCATAATGCGATGCCGCAGGCGCGGGGCGGAACCGCTCGGCCGTGCGTGCGGCGTCGCGCCAATAGCCATGCGCGACGAGCGGGCCGCAATGCACCAGCTCGCCCGGCTCCTCGTCGGCGGTGATCGTGCCGTCGTCGCGGCAGACAAGGATTTCGGCGTGCGGGATCGCGCGCCCCATCGATGTCGGATGGTCGGCGACGAACTTGGGCTCCAGCCAGGTCGATCGAAAGGCCTCGGTCAGCCCGTACATCGGATAGATGTCGGCGGCGGGGAAAGTGCGGCGCATTGCGTCGATCAGCGACGGCGTCAGCGCGCCGCCGCTGTTGGTCAGGCGCTTGAGCGACGCGGCTGTGTCGGCAGGCCAGTCGCCCTCGACCAGCTGCACCCACAGCGGCGGTACGCCCGCGAGCGTCGTAACGCCGTGCCGCGCCACCGCCTTCACGACGTCGCGCGCGGTCAGATAGTCGAGCGGCGCCACGGCGGCGCCCGCATACCAGCTCGACAACAGCTGATTCTGCCCATAATCGAAGCTCAAGGGCAGCACGCCGAGCACGCGGTCGGCTGGCGCCAGCTTCAGATAGGTGGCGACGCTTTCGGCGCCGAGCCACAGATTCGCGTGGCTCAGCATCACCCCCTTGGGGCGCCCGGTCGAACCGCTGGTATAGAGAATGGCGGCAAGGTCATCGGGGTCGGCCTTCGACGGCGGCAAAGCCTCCGCCCCCGAATCAATGGCTTGCTCGGCCGCCTTCAGATCATGCAGCGCGCAGCCGGCGGACAGCCCATCGCCCAGCGCCTCGGCGCGCGCCGCGTTGGTGACGAGCAGCTTCGCCCCGCTGTCGGCCAGGATATGCTGCGCCTGTGGCCCTTTGAGCAAGGGGTTGATCGGCACGTGGATCAGCCCCGCGCGCGCCGCGGCGAGCGGCATCAGGCACGCGAGCCGCGTCTTGGCGCTCCAGCTCGCGACGCGTTCGCCCGGATCGCCGACCTGTTCGCGCAGCCACGCGGCAAGCCGTCCCACGCCTGCATCGAGTTCGGCGTAGGTCGTGCTCCGCTCGCCGGTCAGCAGCGCAGTCGCGTCCGCCGCGCCGCAGCGGGCGAGATGGTCAATTGGACGCGACACGGGATTTTGGGGCTTGGTCATCGGCTGTTAGGGGTGGGATGATAGAGGGGCGCACCATGCAAGGGAACGGTGAAGATCAGGCTAATGACGATGCGGCGCGCGCCGCAGACTTCGCCTCGCCTTTCGACCGCGCCGAATGGTTCGACCTGCTCGAAGCCTATGGTTTTGCGGGCAAGGGCCGCGTCGATGCCAGGGGTTCGAGCGCCGCCGCCACGGCGCTGCTGCCGCTACGGCGCGAAAAGGGTGGCCATCTCGCTGGCCTCACCAACTGGTACAGCTTCGCGATCCGACCGTTGTTCAGCGGGACCGAGGGTCGGCCAGCGGCGCTCGCCGACCTGTTCAGGCGCCTGCGCGCGGAGGCCGCCCGCCTGTCGCTCCATCCCGTGCTCGAAGGCGAACATGACCGGATCGCCGCGGCGCTGCGCGCCGCCGGTTGGTGGGTGCAAGCCACCCCCGCGGGCGATCGCCACTGGCTCGACCTCGGCGAGATGGACCATGCCGCCTGGTGGGCGAGCCGCCCCGGCGCGCTGCGCAGCACCGTCCAGCGCAAGGCGAAAAAGGGCATCGTCGATATTCAGCTGCTGACCGAGTTCGATCCCGGGAGCTGGGCCGCCTATGAACAGATCTACGCCGCGAGCTGGAAACCCGAAGAAGGACACCCCGCCCTGCTCCGCGCCTTTGCCGAAATGGAGGGCGCGCGCGGCACCTTGCGCATGGGGATCGCGCGCATCGACCATGTGCCCGTCGCGGCGCAGTTCTGGACCGTCGAGGGCGGCACCGCCTTCATCCACAAGCTCGCGCATGTCGAGGACAGTCTGAAAGCCTCGCCCGGCACCCTGCTCTCGGCCGCGCTGTTCCGCCATGTGATCGAAGTCGACGGCGTCCGCCGGGTCGATTTCGGCACCGGCAACGATGCCTATAAGCGCGACTGGATGAACCGCCACGATCCCCTGTGGCACATCGAGGCTTTCAATCCGTCGCGCGTCGCGGCATGGGGACCGGCGTTGAAGGCCTTTGCCCGTTCGCTGCTGAGGAAAGACAAGTGACCGATTCCGTCTCCGAAACATCGGGCGTCGATGCCGCCCTCCGCGCGCTGCTCGCCGACGTGCTCGGTCTCGGCGCCGACCGCGCGGCCGCGCTCGCCGACGACAGCGGGCTGTTCGGCGCGCTGCCCGAGTTCGACTCGATGGCGGTCGCGACGGTGCTCACCGAGATGGAGGACCGCCTCGCTATCCTCATCGACGATGACGAGATCGACGGCGAAATCTTTGAAACCTATGGTAATTTGCTCGCCTTCGTGACGCGCAAGGTGACCGGTTGACAGACACCGATACCACCCTCCACCGTCATCCCGGCGAAGGCCGGGATCTCGCCGTCGCGTTTTCGGCTATGGCGAGATCCCGGCCTTCGCCGGGATGATGATCGGAGTGAGGTGGATGACCGGGCACGCCCCCGAACATCAGCTCCGCATCGACCCGGCCGACCAGCCGCGCGCCACGATCATCTTCGTCCCGCCGCTGTTCGAGGAAGCCAACCGCACCCGCCGCACGCTGGTGCTCGCGATGCGCGCGCTTGCCGCGGACGGTTTCGCGGCGCTGCTACCCGACCTGCCCGGCCAGAATGAGAGCCTTGTCCCGCTCGCCAATGTCGATCTTGACCAGTGGCAGGACGCACTTGCCGCCGTTGTCGCGGAGATCGACGGGCCCGTCATCGTCGCGTCGGTCCGTGGCGGCGCGCTCATCGACCACCATGCGAAAGCCACCGCCTGGTGGCGCCTCGCCCCCGTCGGCGGCGCGTCCCTGCTCCGCACCCTGATGCGCGCGCGCGTCAGCGCCGACCGCGAGGCTGGACTGACCTCATCGCTCGAAAGCTTGCAAACGGAAGCCGCCACCGCGCCGCTGCTCCTCGCCGGAAATGCACTCTCGCCCGCGATGATCTCGCAGCTTGGCGCGGTCGAAGCGCAACCCGTCGAACCGCTGCGCAGCATTCCGCTTGGCGAAGGCGGGATCGCGGGCACGCCGCTGTGGCTGCGCGCCGAGCCTGGTGAGGACGCCGCCATGGCCAACGCGATCGCCGCCGACATTGCGGCATGGAGCCGGTCATGCGGCATCAGCTGAGTTTCACCTGCGAAGGCGCCGCGCTCGCCGCCACGCTCGACGAGGCGCCGGGAACCACCGGGCTGCTCATCGTTTCGGGCGGCAATGAAATCCGCAGCGGCGCGCATCGCGGCATGGCGATGCTTGCGGCGCGCATCGCCGATGCAGGCTATCCGGTGTTCCGCTTCGACCGTCGCGGCATCGGCGACAGCGAGGGGGTGAACGGCGGCTTTGAAAGCAGCGCGTCCGACATCGCCGCCGCGATCGCCGCCTTCCGCGACGCCGCACCGCATGTCGAGCGGGTCGCCGCCTTCGGCAATTGCGACGCGGCGAGCGCGCTGCTCCTCCACCAGCCGCTGCCGCTCGACGCGCTGATCCTCGCCAATCCCTGGACCTATGAGGCCGCGGCGGAGACCGCCGACGAACCCGCGCTACCCCCCGCCGCGGCGATCCGCGCGCGCTACCTGTCGCGGCTTGCCGATCCCGAAAGCCTGCTGCGCCTGCTGCGTGGCGAGGTCGATTTCGCCAAGCTGCGCCGCGGCCTTGCGGCGCTGCGCCGCCCGAAGCCCGCCGCCGCGCCGGACAGCCTCGCCGCGCGCCTCGATGCGGCGGCCCGGCGTCTTGCCATCCCCGCGACGATCCTGCTCGCGACCGGCGACCGCACCGCGCAGGCCTTCGCCGCCGACTGCCCGGCGATGCTGACGCGCTTGCCCGTCGAACGCCTGGCGAGTGCGTCGCACAGCTTTGCAGGCGACGACGCCGACTGGCTCGCGGCGCGCGTGTTGGATGTTATGGCGCGGGTTTAGGAACGCCGCTCGCTGTGCCTGTTGTGGGGTGGATTCCCCATCATTTCAGCCGTCATCCCGGCGAAGGCCGGGATCTCGCCGGAGCGTAAAACCGAGAGGGCGAGATCCCGGCCTTCGCCGGGATGACGATGCAGGCGAGCTTCGCAACCCGCCGCTCACCCCGCCTTTTTCATCTGCCTATATTTGTGCAGCAACGGCTCGGTATAGCCCGACGGCTGCGTCACGCCTTCAAAGATCAGCGCCCGCGCCGCCTGCCACGCGACGCCATCCGGCGTCAGCTTCTCGTATAGCGGGTCGCCCGCATTCTGCGCATCGACCTTCGCCGCCATCCGCGCCAGCGCGGCATCGACCTGCGCGGGCGTGCAAACGCCGTGGAGCAGCCAGTTGGCGAGCGCCTGGCTGCTGATCCGCAGCGTCGCGCGATCCTCCATCAACCCCACATCGTCGATGTCGGGCACCTTGGAACAGCCGACCCCCTGGTCGATCCAGCGCACGACATAACCCAATATGCCCTGGCAATTATTGTCGAGCTCGCGGGCAATCTCCGCCTCGCTCCAGTTGCGCCCCGCCGCAACGGGAATGGCCAGCAGCCGGTCCAGCGACGGCACCGCTTCGCCCGCAATCTCGCGCTGCCGCGCGAACACGTCGACCATATGATAATGCAGCGCGTGCAGCGTCGCGGCGGTGGGCGAGGGCACCCAGGCGGTGTTCGCGCCCGATTTGGGATGGCCGATCTTTGCCTCCAGCATCGCGCGCATCAGGTCGGGCATCGCCCACATGCCCTTGCCGATCTGCGCCTTGCCCGACAGGCCGCAGGCCAGCCCGATGCGGACGTTGCGGTCCTCATAGGCGGCGATCCAGTCGCTCGCCTTCATCTCGCCCTTGGGGATCATCGGCCCCGCGCGCATCGACGTGTGGATCTCGTCACCGGTGCGATCGAGAAAGCCGGTGTTGATGAAAACGATCCGGTCCTTCACCGCATGGATGCACGCCGCAAGATTGGCGCTGGTGCGGCGCTCCTCGTCCATCACCCCGACCTTGATCGTGTGACGCGCCAGCCCCAGCATATCCTCGACCGCGTCGAACAGCCGGTTGGTGAAACCGCATTCCTCGGGCCCATGCTGCTTGGGCTTGACGATATAGATGCTGCCCGCGCGACTGTTCGTCAGGGTTCCAAGTCCTTTGAGGTCGTGGAGCGAACAGAGGCTGGTGATGACCGCGTCGCACAGCCCCTCGGGCGCTTCGGCGCCACCGGGCAGCCGGATCATCGGCGTCGTCATCAGATGGCCGACGTTGCGCACGAACATCACGCTGCGCCCGTGGAGGGTGAACGGCTCGCCCGACGGAGAGGTCCATTGGCGGTCGGCGGCCATCGCGCGCGTGACGGTCCTGCCTCCCTTCTCGAAGCTTTCGGCGAGGTCGCCGCGCATCAGCCCCAGCCAGTTCGCATAGCCGAGCGCCTTGTCCTCGCCATCGACCGCCGCGACGCTGTCTTCCAGGTCGATGATCGTCGTCAGCGCCGCTTCCAGCACGACATCGGCGATTCCCGCCGGGTCGGCCCTTCCAATGGGGCTGTCGGGGTCGATCACCAGTTCGATATGCAGGCCGTTGTGGCGGAGCAGGATGCCGCCGGGCTTGCTGCCGACCCATTGCGCCGGGTCGGCGAGCGCCAGCTGGCCGCCCTGCCAGTCGGCCCAGCTGCCCGACGCCAGCGGCGCCGCTTCGTCGAGGAACGCCTTGGCGCGCGCGATCACCGCCGCGCCGCGCTCCGCATCATAGCCACCGGGCTTCGCGGGCGGCGCGTCAAGCGCATCGGTGCCGTAAAGCGCATCGTACAAGCTGCCCCAGCGCGCATTGGCGGCGTTGAGCGCAAAGCGTGCGTTCAATGCGGGCACGACCAGTTGCGGCCCGGCCATCGTCGCGATTTCGGGATCGACGTTCGCCGTGCCGATCTGGAACGGCGCGGGTTCGGGAACGAGATAGCCGATTTCGGTGAGGAAGGCCTGATAGGCGGCGGGATCGTGCGGCTGGCCTTCTCGCGCTTGATGCCAGGCGTCGATCCGCGTCTGCAAATCCTCGCGCTTCGCCAGCAGCGCCACATTTTCTGGCGCGAATCTGCCGAGCAAGGCCGCGAAGTCGGCCCAGAAGCGCGCAGCGTCCAGCCCCGTTCCCGGCAGCGCGCGCTGCTCGATGAAATCGGCCAGCCGCGAATCGACGGACAGGCCGGAGCGGTCGAGATATTCGGTCATGCTATCACCCTCTGGTCGGCGCGGCTGCGCCCGTGGACCCGGGGAGGAAAGGGCAGCCGCCCTATGCCGCGATTGGTTTCGATTGGCAATGGGCGCTTTTCAAGCCCGACGGCGTAGGTTAGGTTGCACTGCACAACGAAAAAGACATCTCCCCAAACGACCGGACTCATGGACGACACACGACTGAAATTGATGGAAGCCATCGCGCGCAAAAAACTGGTGACGGCGCAATATAACGGCCAGTCGCTGACGCTTGCGCCGCATCTGTTGTTCGAACGGCACGGCGACCTTTTCGTCAGCGCGCTCAACCTGGGCAAGAATTGGCGGGCGGACGAGGAACCACGGCTCGGCCATTTCAAACTTGGCGGACTCGCGGCGGTCGTGCTCAGCGACGAAGACTTTGCTCCCCTGCCCGGCTTCGACGCCGCCCCGCCGCGGGAGGAGGATATCCCGCTGTTGGGGGTTTAGAGCGGCGAGCCTTAAATATGAACCGTTTGCCCTGAGCTTGTCGAAGGGCCGTTCTTTCTTTTTTGCACCGCAAGAAGAAGGACGGTGCTTCGACAAGCTCAGCACGAACGGATTTGGGGATGATGCGGATTTAGAGCGTCGTGCGCTAAATCGGCAACGCTTCAATTCCGTTCGTGTCGAGCGGAAAGATGGCTCAGATTAAACGCGCGCTGTTCTAACGCACGATGCTCTGAGGCGTGGGCGGTTGCGCCGAACATCCCTCTCTACCCCGTCATCCCGGCAACGGCCGGGATCTCGCCCTCTCGTATTTGCGCACCGGCGAGATCCCGGCCTTCGCCGGGATGACGAAGAAAATATGAGTCAGCGATCCGCCCGATTTCGCGGTCACGCCGCCCCGACCCCCACCGCCGACGTCGGCACCATCTCGCCCAGCGCGACGCGAACCTGGTTCCGCCCGCCTGCCTTGGCACGATAAAGCGCGGTATCGGCACGGCGCAGCAGGTCGAACAGCGAATCCTCGGCCCCGCGCTGCGCGACGCCGAACGAGGCGGTAAAGCCGCGGTCGACTCCCAGCACCGGCAGCCGCGCCGCGGCAAAGGCGGTGCGCACCTTTTCGGCATAGATGCGCCCGTCCGACAGCATCGCATCGGGCAGCAGCACGGCAAACTCCTCGCCGCCTATGCGGCCGACGATGGCGTCGGCGGGGGCGGCGTCGACCAGCATCGCGGCAAAATGCGCGATCACGCCGTCGCCCGCGGCATGGCCGAAGCTATCGTTGATCGTCTTGAAATCGTCGAGGTCGGCCGCGATCAGCACCGCCGTCTCGCCGCCGCGCAGCAGCGCCATCCCGGCGTGCTGCTCGAATCCGCGCCGGTTGAGCACGCTCGACAGCGGATCGGTTTCGGATCGCGCGACGATTTCGGCGGTCGTATCGCGCATCATCACCAGCAACAGGACGAGCGCGATCGCCATCAGTGCAACGACGCTGCCGCTTTGCGAAATCGCCGCATAGGTCGACGCGATATAGCCTTGCGGCGAACTCGCGGTGCCGACAACCGCCGCGATCAGCGGCTTCGCCAGATAGATGAGCGCCGCAACGATCTGAAGCGCGATCAGCAACAGGTCGAGCGCCTGCCGTCGCCCCGACCGCAGGATGACGATGGCGAAGAGCGATTGCATCGCGAAATAGGGCAGCTGATACAGCGTCAGTCGCGGCGACGATCCATAGGGCAGGCTGAATATCACCGGCACCGCCAGGATCGTCAGCACCCAGATCGCCGCGATCGCGACCCATGGCGGCGCGACGCGGTAATGCGACGCGACGCCGATCAGTGCGAAACTCTGCGCCATCAGAAAGACCAGGAAAATGCTGATGCCGATGGGGATCGGATCGACCTGGCGCGTCAACAGGAACTCAAGCCCGACGTTGACGATGCCCAGCGCGCTCCCCGCCGCCAGCCACCACGCGCCGCGCGCCGTCCGGTTCGTCGCCGCAACCACGGCGAACGCCGCGGCGATCAGGCCGGCGACGGACATGTTGATGCCAAGGACAAAGGCGACGGACATCGGCTCACTCATCAGTTTGCAGCCAGCCTAGGCCCCGGTCCCCAAGGTTCGGTTAACGCCTTGCGATTCGCGATATTCCGGGGCGCCATAACCGATCCCGCATCCGAAACCAGCCACGCGGGGCATGACGGCGAGAAAATCGCAGGCGGGGGTGCCAAAGCGGCGCGCCGCTCGCTATAGCCGCGCCATGGCATCCGTGACGACAACCGAAGAGGCGACGCTCGAACGCGCCGCCGATGCGCCGATGCTGGCGCAGGTCGAACGCTGGGCGGCGGTGAACAGCGGCACGGGAAATCTGGCGGGGCTGAAGGCGGTCGCGGGTCAGCTCGCCGACGCCTTTGCCGCCTTGCCCGGCGAGGTCCGGCTCGTCGCCCCCGATCCGGTCGAGAGCGTCGATGCCGCAGGGCAAGTGAATATCGTCCAGCGCGGCGACCATCTGCACCTTCGCGTGCGCCCGGAGGCGCCGGTGCAATTGCTGCTGACCGGCCATATGGACACGGTGTTCGCCGCCGACCATCCGTTCCAGACGCTGAAATGGCTCGAGGATGGGGTGCTGAACGGCCCCGGCACCGCCGACATGAAGGGCGGGATCGCGGTGATCCTCGCCGCGCTGACCGCGCTCGAAAGCGCGCCGCTGGCAAGCCGCGTCGGTTATGACGTGCTGATCAACAGCGACGAAGAGACCGGCAGTCACGCCTCGGCGGCGCTGATCGCCGAGCTGGCGCGCGGCAAGACCGCTGCGCTCACCTACGAACCCGCGCTGCCCGACGGCACGCTGGCCGGCGCGCGGCCGGGCAGCGGCAATTTTTCGGTGATCGTCCATGGCCTGTCGGCGCACGCCGGGCGCAATCCCGACGACGGCCGCAACGCCCTGTTGGCGGCGGCCGATCTGGCGCTGCGGCTCGCGAAGCTCAAATCGCCGTCGCTCAAGGTCAATCCCGCGAAAATCGACGGCGGCGGCCCGAACAATGTCGTCCCCGACAGCGCGATCCTGCGCGTCAATATGCGCCCCTCCACCCCCGAAGCGATGGCCGAAGCCGAAAGCGCGCTGCGCGCCGCGGTCGCAGCGGTATCGCGCGAACATGACGTGCATTGCCACATTCACGGCGGTTTCAATCGCCCGCCGAAGCCGCTCGACCCCGCCGCGACGCGACTGTTCGAGCTGGTTCGGTCATGCGGCGCCGCGCTGGGCATCGACATTGCCTGGAAAGCGACGGGCGGCGTGTGCGATGGCAACAACATCGCCGCCTGCGGCATCCCCGTGGTCGACACCATGGGCCCGCGCGGCGGCGCGATTCATTCATCGGACGAATTTCTGATCACGGGCAGCCTTGCCGAACGCGCGCGGCTGTCGGCGCTGACCATGTTGCGAATAGCGGAACGGGGGACTGTGTGAATTATGTGATCCGGGCGGCCAAGCCGGGCGATCTGCAAAGCATTTACGAAATGGCGAAACTGACGGGTGGCGGTTTCACCAACCTGCCCCCCGACAAGAAAGCGCTGCGCGCCAAGCTCGAACGCGCCGAGGCGAGCTTTGCGTCGGAAAAGGAATATCCCGCCGACGAACTGTATCTGATGGTGCTCGAGGATCTCGACAGCGGCGAGGTGCGCGGCACCTGCCAGATTTTCGGCCAGGTCGGCCAGCGCTGGCCCTTTTATTCCTATCGCATCGGCACCGACAGCAAGCACAGCGAACAGCTGGGCCGCACCTTTCACGCGCAGGTGCTGATGCTGAGCAACGATTTGAACGGCGCCAGCGAAGTCGGCGGATTATTCCTGCACCCGGCGGCGCGCGCCGGCGGGCTGGGGCTGCTGCTCGCGCGCTCGCGCTATCTTTTCATCGCCCGCCACCGGGCGCGCTTCGCCGACCGTATCCTGGCCGAGCTGCGCGGGGTGATCGACGAGGCGGGCGGTTCGCCCTTCTGGGACGGGGTCGCGGGCAAGTTTTTCGGGATGAGCTTTCAGGAAGCCGACCAGTTCAACGCGGTCCATGGCAACCAGTTCATCGCCGACCTGATGCCCAAGCATCCGGTCTATATCGCGATGCTGCCCGAAACCGCGCGCGCGGTGATCGGCGTTCCGCACCCCACCGGGCGCGCCGCGATGCGGATGCTGGAGAATGAGGGCTTCGCCTTTGAAAATTACATCGACATTTTCGACGGCGGCCCGACGATGACCGCGCGCACCGACCAGGTGGCGAGCATTCGCGACGCAAAGCATGTCGAGGTGGCGGGCATTGCCGAAGATGGCGAGGATGCGCTGATCGCAACGGGGCGGCTGGCGGATTTCCGCTGCTGTTTCGGCAAGGTCGATGCCGAGGGCCGGATCGACGCCGACGCCGCGCGGATATTGAGTGTCGGCAAGGGCGACGCGATCAGCTGGATCGGACGATGACGAAAGCCCCTCCCCTTCAGGGGAGGGGTTTGAGAGGGGATTTTCATGCTCACCGAAATCAATTTCGACGGGATCATCGGCCCGACGCATAATTATGCCGGGCTCAGCCGCGGCAATATCGCCTCGGCGAGCCATGCGGGCGACGTGTCGCAGCCGCGCGCCGCCGCGCTGCAGGGCCTAGAGAAGATGCGCCACAACCTCGCGCTTGGCCTGCCGCAAGGCTTTTTCGTGCCGCTCGACCGCCCGGACGCGCCATGGCTTGCCCAGCTTGGCACCTCGCCCGAAGCGGCGGAGGGCCATTTGCGCGCGCAGGCCTGGTCGGCCTCGTCGATGTGGGCGGCGAACGCGGCGACCGTCTCGCCCGCACCCGACTGCGCCGACGGCAAATGCCACCTCACCGTCGCCAACCTCGTCACCATGCCGCATCGCAGCCACGAATGGCCGGGGACGCTGGCGCAGCTTCGCCTGGCCTTTGCCCACCCCTCCTTTGCCGTGCATGCGCCGATACCCGCCCCCTTCGGCGACGAGGGCGCGGCGAACCATATGCGGCTGTGCAGCGGCCATGACGGCGCGGGCGTTGAAATCTTTGTCTATGGGTTAAGCGGCGGCCGCTTTCCCGCGCGCCAGCATCTCGACGCCTCGAAGGCCGTGGCGCGGCGCCACCGGCTCGATCCGGCGCGCACGCTCTTCATTCGTCAGTCGGACACGGCGATCCAGGGCGGCGCCTTTCACAACGACGTGGTGGCAGTCGCGAATGAGCATGTGCTGTTCACCCACGAAACCGCGTTCGAGGATCGCGAGGCCGCGCACGCCGAAATCCGCGCGGCCTTTCCCGCGGTCGAAATCGTCGAGGTGCCCGCGAGCGCCGTCAGCCTGCCCGACGCCATCAAATCCTATCTGTTCAACGCCCAGCTTGTCAGCCTGCCCGAAGGCGGCATGGCGCTGGTGCTGCCGACCGAGGCGCGCGAAACCCCCGCGGTGTGGAGCTGGCTGGAGGAGATGATCGTCGGCAATGGCCCGATCCGCCGCCTGCTGCCCGTCGATGTGCGGCAATCGATGGCGAACGGCGGCGGCCCGGCGTGCCTTCGGCTGCGCGTCGTCGCCGATCCCGCCACGGTCGATCCGCGCTTCATCGCCGACGAGGGGAAGCTCGACCGGATCGCCGCGGTGGTTGCGGCGCATTGGCCGGAGGCGATCGCGCCTGCGGACCTCGCTTCGGCGGCGCTGCTCGACGATGTGCGAAAGGCGCGGGCCGCGCTCCTCGACGCGCTAGACCTCGCCGAGCTTGGCTGACGCGACTTGCAGATTCGCGAGCTGATCGACACCGCCCCCGTGCCCGGCGGCGAGGAGCTTCGCCTGTTCCGGCGTGGCGACGAATATATCATCGCGATCGGCGGCAATGAGCTGATGAGCAGCCGCATGAGCGGTTCCGAAGAGGCGCTGGCGGTGATGAGCTGCGAGCGGCTGGCGAGCACGGCAAACGCCCACCTGCTGATTGGCGGCTATGGCATGGGCTTCACGCTCCGCGCCGCGCTCGCCGCGCTTGGCCCCGACGCAGAAGTCACCGTTGCCGAACTGGTCCCCGCGATCATCGGCTGGGCGCGCGGGCCGATGGCCACACTGGCGGCGGGCTGCCTCGACGATCCGCGCGTCGATCTGGTCATCGGCGATGTGGCGGCCGTCATTGCGGAGGGACGCGGGCGTTATGACGCGATCCTGCTCGACGTTGATAATGGCCCCGACGGGCTGACGCGCGCCGCGAACGACGGCCTTTATTCGCCCGCGGGCCTCGCCGCCGCCAAGGCCGCGCTGCGGCCCCGCGGCACCCTCGCCATCTGGTCGGCGGCGCCCGACGCGCGCTTCGCCCGGCGGCTGGCAGGGGCGGGGTTCAGGGTCGAAGAGGTCGGCGTACGGGCCCGCGCAGGCGGCAAGGGCGCGCGGCACATCATCTGGTTCGCGCACAGGGGTTAAACGGGCTGGCGGTATCGACCGATTGCAGCCGTCGCGATCCTCCCCGGAACGGGGAGGCACGGCCGCTCCCCCCACCCCAAACCCTCGTCCCTTGCCTTCTCCTGTCGGGTTAATTTACAATTTACCATCTCCGCCGCTCGGCGAATCCCGGATTCGCGCGGCTGGCATGGCGTTTGCTTGGATACTGACGATGCTCAAGAAGATCGGCCGCCTGTTCGTCATCAAGACCCGCCTTGAGGCGTGCCTCATCATCTATGCACTCGCCGTCGGGGCGATGGCGCGAGGGTCCGCCTATCTGCACGAATATCCGGGGCTTGGCGGCAAGCTGCTGATGCTCGCCTGCACCGGCGCGGTATTTCTGGCGGGCGCAAAGATTTTCGATTGCCTGCGCTATGAACAGGCGGCGGCGGCTGCAAAGGACGGCGCCTGATTTTCTTACCCGTCATCCCGGCGAAGGCCGGGATGACGAATGCAAGGAAGGGCGGACTTTCATGCGTCACCGACTTGTGCCAGGGCGCGTTGCATGAGCAGGATCGGCGGCCGCCCGGCCATCAGCACCCAGCATGTCTATGGACTGACGCTGCGCATCGCGCGCTGGCGTGAAGGCGCGCCCGGCACGCCGCTGCTGTTCCTCAACGGCATCGGCGCCGACATCGCCGCCGCCGCGCCGCTGCTCGCGCAGATGCACGGGCGCGAGGTGTGGACGCTCGACATGCCGGGGGTCGGCGCCTCGCCCGATGCGCTGCTCCCCTATGCCGCGCCGACGATGGCGGCGGTCGTCATGGAGATCGCCGGGCGCTTCGGTCACACGGCGCTCGACATTGCGGGTTTCAGCTGGGGCGGCGCGCTGGCGCAGCAGATCGCGATCCAGTTTCCGGGGCGCGTCCGCCGCCTGGTGCTGATGGCGACGACGCCCAGCGTCGGCGCGCCGGGGATCGGCTGGGCCGCGCTGCTCGACGACGACATGCTCGCGAGCGGGCTGAAACTGCCGACGGCGACGCCGCTCGGCCTCGCCTATCAGTCGATGGCGATGGCGGGGTGGACGAGTGCGCCAATGCTGCCGCGGCTGAAGGATGTGCCGGTGCTGGTGCTGATGGGCGAGCGCGACGGCGTCGTGCCCGCCTGCCACGGTCAGGCGATCGCCGACCTGATCGACGGCGCGGTGCTGGAAGTGGTGCCGGGTTCGCACCTCTTTCCCTTCACCCATGCCGCGACCGTCGCGGCGCGGGTCAGCGCGTTTCTGGATCAGCCGCCCGTATTGCAAGCCGCCGCTTGAGGAAGTCGGCGATCGCCGCGGCGGTCGCGTCGGGCGCTTCCTCCATCGGAAGATGCCCGATACCCGGCAGCAGCAGCACCTCCGACCGCGCGATGCGTTCGTGGAAAGTCTGTGCCGCGCTTGGGTTGATGATCCGGTCCCGGTCGCCGAACAGGATCAGCGTCGGTGCCCTGATCTCCCCCACCCGCGCCGCCATTTCGGGCTCGCGGCTGGTCCGCGCGCGGATCACCGTCGCCGCGCGATTGCCGGGGAAGCGCAGCAATTCCCAATAGCGGTCGATCATCGCTTCGTCGACGATGTCCTGCTTCTCGACCGAGCCCAGCAGCGACTGTTCGACAAGCATCCGCGGGGTGATCCGCGTCGCGAGCCAGCGGCCCAGGGGATATTCGAGCAGGCGAAAACCGACGTTCGATTCGGGTGGCCGCTCGCCCTTGCGAAGCGGCATTCCGGCGGCGTCGATCAGCAGCAGCGCATCGACGCGCGCGGGGTGTTCGAGCGCATAGCGCCACGCGATCCAGCCGCCCATCGAATTGCCGCCGAGGATGAACCGGTCGAGCTCCAGCCTTGCCGCGACGACATCGACCGCATCGATCATCGCCGACGCGCTATAGTCGCGGCCGGGGATCGCGCCGGTCAGTCCGTGCCCCGGCAGGTCGAGCGTGACGATGCGGTAATCGCCGCCCAGCCGATTCACCAGCGGTTCCCATGTATGCAGACTCGCGTTCGATCCGTGGAGCAGGATGATCGCGGGGCCGTCGCGGCGCCCCTGATCGCGGTAGTGGATGCGCTGCCCCGCCGGCCCCGCGGCGAAGGCGGCGTCCGCCCCGCCATATTTGGCGATCATCGCCGCGCGGTCGGTGTCGGGGGTCAGGAGCAGCAGGAAACCGACGACGAGCGCCGCCAGCACCGCGAGCGGGATCAGGACGCGCTTGCGCCGGAAAAAGGGCCGCCGCGGCGGTGGCGGCGGATCGAAATCCAGGTCGTCGTCGATGCTCATCCAGCCCCCCTCAAGGCCGAGGGGAACCTAGCGCACGCCCTCCCGACGTCAATATCCGCTATTGATGGATCGACCGGCGGAAGGTTTCGGGCAGGAACAGCAGGCCTACGACCAAAGTGATCAGCGCGACTATCACCGGATACCAGAGGCCGTAATAGATATTGCCCGTCGCGGCGACCATCGCGAACGCCGTCGTCGGCAGGAACCCGCCGAACCAGCCGTTGCCGATATGATAAGGCAGCGACATGGCGGTGTAGCGGATGCGGCTGGGGAAAAGCTCGACGAGCAGCGCGGCGATCGGGCCGTAGACCATCGTCACGAGCAGCACGAGGTAGAAGAGGATCGCGACGACGAGCGGCTTGTTCATCGCGTCGGGGTCGGCCTTGGCGGGATAGCCCGCGGCGGCGGTCGCGGCGGCCAGCTCGCTTCGGAAGGCCTCGATGGCCGCGGCGCGATCTTCTTCGGCGATCCGCCACGGCTCGGGCGCGATCAGCACGCGATCGCCGATCCAGACATCGGCGGCATCGCCCGTGTGGCGCGGCCGCGTCACGCTGGTGTAGCTGACCCCGGCCTTGGCAAGCGCCGATTTGGCAATGTCGCAGCCGGTGCTTTCGAACTTTTCCTTGCCGACGGGATCGAACTGGAAGGCGCAGGCGCCGGGGTCTGCGGTGACGCGCACCGCCGCGCGCGCCTGCGCCTTTGCCATCGCGGGATTTGCCGCTTCGGTCAGCATCTGGAACGCCGGGAAATAGGTGAGCGCCGCGAGCGCGCAGCCCGCCAGGATGATCGGCTTGCGCCCGACCTTGTCGCTGAGCCAGCCGAAAAAGATGAAAAAGGGCGTGCCGAGCGCCAGCGCGATGGCGATCAATATGTTCGCGGTCGCGCCGTCGACCTTCAGCGTCTTTTCGAGGAAGAAAAGCGCATAGAATTGCCCCGAATACCAGACCACCGCCTGCCCCGCGACCGCCCCGAACAGCGCGACGAGCACCCATTTCAGATTTTCCCAGCGCCCGAACGCCTCGGTCAGCGGCGCCTTCGAGGTCGTGCCCTCCGCCTTCATCTGCTTGAACACCGGGCTTTCTTCGAGCTGGAGGCGAATCCAGAGCGAAATGCCGAGCAGGACGATCGAGATCAGGAACGGAATGCGCCAGCCCCAGTCGGCGAACGCCGCCTCGCCCATCGCCGAACGGATGACGATGACGACGCCGAGCGCCGCGAACAGCCCGAGCGTCGCGGTCGTCTGGATGAAGCTGGTGAACAGCCCGCGCTTCCCCTCGGGCGCATGTTCGGCGACATAGGTGGCGGCGCCGCCATATTCGCCGCCGAGCGCGAGGCCCTGCAGAAGGCGCAGAAGGACGAGCAGGATCGGCGCGGCAACCCCGATCGACGCATAGCTGGGCAGCAGGCCGACGAGGAAGGTCGACGCGCCCATCAGCCCCATGGTCACCAGAAAGGTGTTCTTGCGCCCGACAAGGTCGCCGATGCGCCCGAACACGAGCGCGCCGAAGGGCCTGACCGCAAAACCCGCGGCAAAGGCCGCGAGCGCGAAGATGAAGCCGGTTGTTTCGTTGACGCCGGAAAAGAATTGCGCCGAAATGACCGTCGCGAGCAGACCATAGAGGTAGAAATCATACCATTCGAACACCGTGCCGAGCGACGAGGCCAGGATCACCTTGCGCTCGCTCTGGCGGGTGTCGATTGTCGGGCTTTCGCTCATCCTGTGTCCCCGTCATCTTATCGATGCGAGGGTAGCTGACCGAGGCATAGCGTCAATATCGTCATTGCGAGCGAAGCGAAGCAATCTCCAGCTATCAGCCTAAGCTAGGGCCGATCGCTGGGGATTGCCGCGTCGCTCCTCGCAATGACGGTTTACATCAACCGACGCGCTTCACCGCGCCCTTGTGCGCGCCGACCTTGCCGCCGCGCGGGTGGAAGCGGCGCTTGCGCTGCGGCTGGCCGTCGGTTGCCGCACCGTCGCGGCGCGGGCCGCGCTCGCCGCGCGGCTGGCCTCCATCGCGGTGCCCCGCGTCGCGCTGGCGCAGCGCTTCCTCGCGCTGGCGCTGGGGATTGCGGCCCTTGCTGCCGGTATCGCGCGGCGGCTGGACCGGCTTGGGCAGGCTTCGCACCAGTTCGCCGAAATTGTCGGGCAGCGGCATCGGTTCGGCCCTGGTCCGCGTCACCCGCTCGATGTCGCGCATATAGGGCCGTTCGTCAGGCGCGATGAAGCTGATCGCCTTGCCCTCGGCGCCGGCGCGCGCGGTGCGGCCGATGCGGTGGACATATTGTTCGGGAACGTTCGGAATCTCGAAGTTGATGACATGGCTGACCCCCGACACGTCGATACCGCGCGCGGCAATGTCGGTCGCGACGAGCAGCTTGATCTCGCCCGAACGAAAGGCCTGGAGCGCCTGGGTGCGCTGGCTCTGGCTCTTGTTGCCATGGATCGCCATCGCCTTGATCTTCGCACCGGCCAGGTGGCGCACGACGCGGTCGGCGCCATGTTTGGTGCGGGTGAAGATCAGCGCGCGGTCGATGTCCTCGCGCTGGATCACCGAGGTGAGCAGCGCCTGTTTTTCTTTCTGTTCGACGAAGGTGGCGAACTGCCGGATCTTTTCCGCGGTCGTCGCCTGCGGCGTGACCGACACGGTGACCGGATCGTTGAGGAACTGGTCGGCAAGCCCCGCAATCTCCCTGGGCATCGTCGCCGAGAAAAACAGGTTCTGGCGGCGCGACGGCAGGATTTTGGCGATACGGCGCAGCGAGTGGATGAAGCCCATGTCCATCATCTGGTCGGCCTCGTCGAGGACGAAGATTTCGACATCGTCGAGGCGCAGCGCGCGCTGGTCGATGAGGTCGAGCAGGCGGCCGGGCGTGGCGACGAGAATGTCGACACCCTGCGCGAGATCGCGGATCTGCTTGCCCACCGGCACGCCGCCGAACACGGTCGAGACGCGCAATTTGGTGAAACGGCCGTAATCGCGACAGCTCTGCGCGATCTGGGCCGCCAGCTCGCGCGTCGGCGAAAGGACGAGCATCCGGCAACCGCGCGGGTTGGCGCGGTGCGGACAGGTCAGCAGATGGTGGATCGACGGCAGCGAAAAGGCCGCGGTCTTGCCGGTGCCGGTCTGCGCGATGCCGCACAGGTCGCGGCCCTGTTTCAGCACCGGGATCGCCTGAAGCTGGATCGGGGTCGGCTGGCTATAGTTTTTGGCGGCAAGCGCGCGATTGATGTCGGCGTGCAGGCCAAAGTCATTAAAAGTCGTCATAAATACTCACATAGAGCGACGCGCAGGCGCATCCGTTCGCTCGCGAACGGACGGCGCACGGGCCGCGGGCTCGAAACGACCCGCGTGAAAGGGTGCCTCTTCAGGACAAAGCGCGCTTCCGGCTCGTCCCGCGCCTCTTTGGGGCGGGAAAATCACGCTGCCGGTGGTTGCGGCGGATAAGCCCGCCATGCTGCGCTGCACAATCATATGACATGGGTTGCGCGCCATTGCAAGATAATTGCGCGGCATTTTCGCTGGAGGAAGACAGGGATTCGCGCAGAGGCGCAGAGATTCTGGTTCGCGCGGAGACGCGGAGACGCGGAGGAACTTGAGTGGAGGTTATCGGCGGCTTCGCCCCCCTATTCTCTTCTCTGCGCGCTCTGCGCCTCCGCGCGAATCTTATTCCAACTCTTGTTCCAACCGGCGCCCTTTGGCAGGCTCGCCATCAAAGCTTTGGGAGATAATAGGTGACCGAAAAGATCATCGTCATCGACGAGGGCACGACCTCGACCCGCACGATGCTGTTCGGCGCCGACGGCACGCCGCTCGGCAGCGCGCAGCGGGAAATAAGCCAGCATTATCCCGCTCCGGGCCTTGTCGAACATGACGCCGCCGAGATCTGGGAGGCGACGCTCGCCTGCACGCGCGAGATGATCGCCCGCGCGGGCGGGCCGGATCGTGTCGCGGCGATCGGCATCACCAACCAGCGTGAGACGGTGGTGTTCTGGGACCGCCGGACGGGCGCCCCGCTCGCCCGCGCGATCGTGTGGCAGGACCGGCGCACCGCCGCCGACTGCGCCGCGCTCAAGGACGCTGGGCACGAGACGATGGTGCAGCGGGCGAGCGGATTGCTGCTCGATCCCTATTTCTCCGGCGGCAAGATTGGCTGGGCGCTCCGGCATTGGCCGCAGCTCCGCGAGGCGGGCGACCGGCTGGCCGTCGGGACGATCGAATCCTGGCTCGTCTATCGGCTGACCGGCGGCGTGCATGTCACCGACGCGACCAATGCGTCGCGCACGGCCTTGATGGCGATCGAGCGTCAGGGCGGCTGGGATGCCGGACTTTGCGATCTGTTCGGCGTACCGATGCGATTGCTCCCCGAAATTACCGGATGCACGACAACCGTTGGCACGACCGACCCCGCCCTCTTCGGCGGCGCGATCCCGATCTGCGGCATGGCCGGCGACCAGCAGGCGGCGACAATCGGTCAGGCATGCCTGGCGCCGGGGCAAACCAAGGCGACATTCGGCACCGGCGCCTTCATCCTGTCAGCGAGCGGGCGGGCGCGGCCGGTTTCGGAGAATCGTCTGCTCGCGACGGTCCTGGTGCAGGAAGGGGACGTCCGTTCCTATGCGCTCGAAGGATCGGTATTCGTCGCGGGCAGTCTCATCAAATGGCTGCGCGACGGCCTGGGTCTGCTCGCAAGCGCGGGCGAAAGCGAGGGTTTGGCGCGATCGGTCGCTGACAATGGCGGCGTCTATCTCGTCCCGGCTCTGTCGGGGCTGGGGGCGCCGCACTGGCGGCCCGATGCGCTGGCGGCGCTCTCGGGCCTCAGCTTCGCCAGCACCAAGGCGCATGTCGCGCGCGCGGCGCTCGAGGCGCAGGCCTATCAGGCGCACGACCTCAAATCCGCCTTCGCCGCGGACGGGGTCGACTGGGCCGAACTCCGAATCGACGGCGGCATGGCGGCGAACGACTGGATGGCGCAGGATCTGGCCGACATGCTGGACCTGACCGTCGAGCGGCCCGATTTCGTCGAGAGCACGGCGCTCGGCGCCGCCATGCTCGCCGCGACCGGCGCGGGGCTTTACCCCGACCTCAAGACCGCGGCGCAGGCGATGCGCGGCACCGCGACGCGCTTCACGCCCGCAATCGACGCCGGGCAACGCAAAACGCGCCTTGCCGGCTGGCAAAGCGCGCTTGCAAAGGTTCTGGGGTGATCGTCGTCCCGGCGAACGCTGGGACCGCTATCGTCCCGAAGAACCGCCAGCGATCCCAGCTTTCGCTGGGATGACGGATTCTCAGCGCTTGAGCGTCAGCCCGCCGAAACGCTTGTTGAACTTGGCAACCTGGCCGCCGCTGTCGAGCATACGCCCCTGGCCGCCGGTCCATGCCGGGTGCGCGGTCGGGTCGATTTCCAGCGTCATCACGTCGCCTTCGCTGCCCCAGGTCGAGCGCGTCTGATATTCGGTGCCATCGGTCATCTTGACCGTGATCATGTGATAGTCGGGGTGAATGTCTTTTTTCATTTCCTGGCTCCTGCGCCGCTGGTTTCCGACCAGCAGCTTGAGTCTGTGCGTCCGGGGACGCGAAGCGGCGCCTTTACCGGGCAATCGGGGAATATGCAACACCTGCGCCCTCGTCGTTGCGAGCGAAGCGAAGCAATCTCCAGCTATCGGTCGTGCGCAAGACCCATGGCTGGAGATTGCGTCGTCGCTGCGCTCCTCGCAATGACCGCGAGAGCCGAAGGATTCGGTTTAATCGCTCGGCGGATCGGCAATCATCGCGGTGAACTGGCATTCGGTCGCGAGTTGCCCGTCCAGCATCGCCCGCCCTTCAAACTTGCAGATATTCCGCTTCGCCTGAAGGATGGTGACGTTGAGGTCGAGCAGATGGCCGGGTTCGACCGGCTTTCTGAACTTCACGCCGTCGATGCCCATGAAATAGACGAGCTTGCCCGATCCCGCGAGGCCGAGCGATTCGATCGCGAGCACGCCGCCCGCCTGCGCCAGCGCCTCGACGATGAGGACGCCGGGCATGATCGGCCGACCGGGGAAATGGCCCTGGAAAAAGGGCTCGTTCATCGTCACCGCCTTGACCGCATGGATCGACTGGTCCTTGACCATCGAAACCACCCGGTCGACGAGCAGCATCGGATAACGATGCGGCAGCAAGCCCAGAATCCGGCGGATGTCCGCCGGACCCATGGCTTCGGCCATGCTGTCTTCCCCGGCCGCCATCGCGCTTAGCGCGTCGTCGGCTGGTTGCCGGTCGGCGCCGGTGCCGGCGTGGCGCCGGGCTGCGCGGCGCGCGCGGCGTCCATCAGCTGCTGGTTGCGCTGCTGGACGAGCTGGCCCGGCTGATAGCCCGCGGGAACGGCGATCGACACGTTCGGCAGGATGCGGTTGAGTTCGGTCACCACCGCGTCGGTGATGTCGACATTATTCTCGCGCGCGAGCACCGCGTCGGGATTGAGCAGCAGGTCGACCTTTTTCGCGGTCATCGCCGCCTTGATCGCCTCGTTCATACGGACGCTGATCTGATCCTCGACATAGGCGATGGCAAGGTCCACCGGTCGGCTGATCTGGGCGAGTTCGGCCTGCGCGGCCTGCCGCTTGTCCTGCACCGCCTTCGCCGCGGCCTGAAGCGCAGCCTGGTTCTGCGGCGTCTTTTTCGCCTCTTCATTATATTTGGCGATCAGCACGTTGATTTCGGCCTGAAGCGTCTGGCCGCGCGACTGCTGCTGGTCGATCTGCGCCTTGTAGGTGGTCTCGATCTGCTGCGAGGCGGTGCGGAAAGCGTTGGAACGCGCGGCGGCGACGCGGACGTCGGCGACGGCCACGCCCTTCGCCTGCGCGATGGCGGGGGCCGACAGGATGGGCGAAACCGACAGCGCGGCGATCGCCAGCGCGGAAGCGGCAAGAAGTTTTTTCATCAGAATTGGGTTCCTACGTTGAATGAGAAGCGTTTGGTATCATCGCCCTCTTCTTTGCGAAGGGCGTAAGCGAAGTCGATCCGGAAGGGACCGAAGGGGGAGTTCCAGTTGACCCCGGCGCCGATCGCGACGCGCGGCATCCAGGTGTCGCCGAAGAAGCGTTCCTCGAACGGCGCGAGCGCCGAGAAGCCGGTGGGGCAGGTGGTATATTGCCCGGTGCCGGTGGTCACCCCATTTGTCGTGGTGGTGGTTTCGTCCGCAAATTGGGTCACGCCCGTCGACGCGTTGCGGCACAGGAACTTGTAAAGCCCGCTGCCCGGAACACCGTCGCGCGTGTCGCGGAAATCTTCGAGCGTGGTCAGCGTCGGGCGCTTCACGCTCCACACCGAACCGACGTCGAGGAAGATCGACGGCCTGAGGCCCAGTTCCTTCGCACCCGTGCCGAGCGGGATGTCGAGTTCGAGCCGTCCCTGATAATAGGCGCGACCGCCGAGCGCGTCGTCGATCTGCCCACGATTGTCATTGCTCGTGTCGATGACCGGGTTGGCGGGATCGTAAGTGGCGGCATAGCGGATGACGCGCGGGCCAACGCCGCGGATGTCGAAACCACGCATCTGCGGCTCGCCCAGGAAGAAGCGATCGGTCAGACGCACCTTGTCGCTCGTCGGCGTCGGCGCGCTGCCAAAGGGGTGGATATAGCCCCCTTCGGCCGAGATGTTGAGGATGAAGCGGCTGCCGAGATTGAAATGCTTCGACGCGGCAAGGCGCGTGCGGACATATTTGACGCTGCCGCCCAGCCCCGCGAAATCCTGGCTGATCGACGCCGACTGCCCGCGTGTCGGGCGAATCCGGTTGTCGCGGTCGTCATAGGCGAGCGTGAAGCCGACGAGCGACGTCGTGCGCTTGCCGATGGCGTCGCAGAGATAGCGGCCGGCAACGAGCGGATCGCACTGGTCGCCAAAGAAATAGATGTCGCGATCGAGCGTCACATCGTCATAGTTGAGGCTGTAACGGCCAAAGAAGGACAGGAACTCGGTGAGCGGAACACCCGCGTTGATCTGGAAGCCCGTCGTCACCTGCTCGAACGTCGTGCGGCGGTCGTTATCGATGAAGTTGAACGAATTGAGGTCGCGGCGATAGACGCTGCCGCCGACCGAGATGTTGCGATCGAACAGATAGGGTTCGGTAAAGCCCAGCTCGACCGACTTGGAATAGCTCGAATAATTGACCGACGCCTGCAATTGCTGGCCAAGCCCGCGGAAATTGCGCTGGCGGATCGACGCCTGGAGCAGAAAATTCTCGATCGACGAGAAACCGGCGGACAGCGAGAGTTCGCCCGTGGGCTTTTCCTCGACATTGGTTTCCAGGATGATGCGATCGGGGGCGCTGCCCTCCTTGCGCTCGATCTCCAGATTCTCCTGGAAATAGCCAAGGCTGTTGATGCGGTTCTCGGTACGCTTGACGCCGAAGCTGTTGAAGGCGTCGCCTTCGTTCAGGCGAAACTCGCGGCGCACCACCTTGTCGTGGGTCAGTGTGTTGCCGTTGACGTCGATGCGCTCGACATAGGTGCGCGGGCTTTCGGCGACGTTGAACGTGATGTCCATCGTCCGGTCGTCGGGATTGCGGCGGAACTCGGGGTTGATGTCGGCAAAGGCGTAACCGAACAGGCCCGCGGTTTCGCTGAGGCTCTCGACCGTATCCTCGACCAGCTTGGCGTCATACCAGTCGCCGGTCTTCATCGGCAGCAGGCTCTTCAGCATCTCGGGCTGGAAGTCGCGCAGCTCGCTCTTCACATCGACGTCGCCGAACTTGTATCGTTCGCCCTCCTCGACGACATAGGTGATGATGAAATCCTGCTTGTTGCTCGTCAGCTCCGCCACCGCCGAAATCACGCGGAAATCGGCGTAGCCGTTGGTCAGGTAGAACAGGCGCAGCTTCTGCTGGTCATAGGCCAGGCGATCGGGGTCATAGCTGGTGTTCGACGACAGGATCGTCAGCAGCCCCGTTTCCTTCGTCGCCATCTCGTCCTTGAGGTCGCCGTCGCTGAACTTCTCGTTGCCGATGATGTTGATCTGGCGGACCTTCGATTTCGGTCCTTCATTGATCTCGAACACCACATCGACGCGGTTCTGGTCGAGCGACACCATCTTGGGCTCGACGGTCGCGGCGAAGCGGCCCTGGCGCTTGTAGAGCTCGATGATGCGGGCGACGTCGGCGCGCACCTTCGAGCGCGTGAAGATCTGGCGCGGCGCCAGCTTGATCTCGGGGCGGATCTTGTCTTCCTTGAGCCGCTTGTTGCCCTCGAGGATCACGCGGTTGATGACCGGATTCTCGGTGACCTGGATCTGCAGCGCGCCATTGTTGTCGGTGATCTGGAAATCCTTGAACAGCTCGGTCGCGGCAAGGTCTTTCAGCGCCTGGTCGAGCACCGCGCGGTCATAGGTCTGGCCGACGCGCAGCCGCAGATAGGACAGAATTGTCTGCGCCTCGAGCCGCTGGTTACCGGTGACGGTGATCGACTGGATCGTGCTGGCGGCGGGCGCCGCTTCAGCCGCGGGAGTCGTCGGTGCCGGAACGGTCGGCGGCACGATATCCTGCGCCATCAGCGGCGCACTGAGCATCGTACCGGCCAGAAGAGCCACCGACAATTGTGTCCGGCTCAAGATTTTGTGTGAAGCCACGCCGTTCATCCCGCAAAATACTCAAAAAACGACAAACCCGCCTGACCGCGGGCTTGCGCGCACTCCCTGCCCCAGACTCGCTAGCCAATCAAGCGCGCGATCCTGTCCCAAAGGCCCAATGAGCCCAAATCGTTGAAAGTCACGACCAGCATCAGCGTCACCACCGCGGCAAAGCCGAAGCGGAACGCCCATTCCTGCACGCGGAGCGGCGCAGGCCGCCGCCGGATCGCCTCATAGGCATAGAAAAGCAGATGACCGCCATCGAGCATGGGCAATGGCAAGAGGTTGATGAACCCCAGATTGATGGAGATGAGCGCGATGAAGAATATCAGCGAGGCGATCCCCAGCGTCGCCGCCTGCCCCGAAATCTCAGCGATCTTGACCGGGCCGTTCATGTCCTTGATCGAACGGCGGCCGGTGAGAAACTGCGCGAGCACCTCACCGGTCTGGCGGACGATCTGCCAGGTCTGGTGCAGCCCGACCGCCGGGGCTTCGAGGATCGACACCTTCTCAAGCTGCGGCGGCGGCGGCGCGAGGCCGATGATCGCGCGTTCATATTCCTTGCCGAAAGGATCCTTTTCGGTGACCAGCCGCGGCGCCAGCGCGACCGTTCGCTCGCTTCCCTCGCGCAGCACGCGCAACTGCATCACCTCGCCCGGACGGTGCGCGACGGCCATCGGAATATCGCCGAACGTCGCAATCGGTCGGCCGTCGATGGCGACGATCCGGTCGCCCACGCGCAGCCCCGCGTCATCGGCGGCCGACCCGATCTCGATCGCGCCTGCGACGGGGGGCGTCACCACCTTGCCGCCAACCCACGCAAAACCGGCGAGGATCAGGATCGCGAACAGGAAGTTGGTGACCGGCCCCGCCGCTACGATCGCCGCGCGTTTCCACACGGGCTGCGCGGGAAAGCTGTGCGAACGCACTTCGTCGGGCAAGGACCGCCATCCGGCATCGGGCCGGCTCACCGCATCGCGGTCGCCCGCGAACTGGACATAGCCGCCGAGCGGCAGCCAGCCGATCTTCCATTCGGTGCCGCGCCTGTCGGTCCAGCCGAATATCCTGCGCCCGAAACCGATGGAGAAAGTCTCCGCCTTCACCCCGCACCAGCGCCCGACGATATAATGGCCATATTCGTGCACGAACACGAGCGGGCCAAGGACGAGGAGAAAGGCCAGAACCGTGAAGGCGAAACCGGGGGTTTCAAGCATGTTCAAATTGGTCCACAAAAAACTGGGCAGCCGCGCGCGATGCGGCATCGACGCTGAATATGTCCTGAAGCGATGACGGAGCCGCGGGTTCCGCCGCGTCGATCACCCGGCGCACCGTGTCGACGATGGCGGGAAAGGAAATGCGGCCCGCCAGGAAAGCGGCGACCGCCACCTCGTTCGCGGCGTTGAGCTGCGCCGGGCGCGCGCCGCCCGCGGCGATCGCGCCGCGGCAGAGCGCGGTCGCGGGAAAGCGCGCCTCGTCGGGCGCCTCGAAATCGAGCCGCGCGATCGTCGCGAGGTCAAGCGGCGCGCAGGGCGTCGCCATCCGCTGCGGCCACGCCAGCGCCGACGCGATCGGGATGCGCATGTCGGGCGAGCCGAGCTGCGCCAGCGTCGAACAGTCGATATATTCGACAAGGCTGTGGATCACCGATTGCGGGTGGACAAGGATTTCGATCCGGTCGAGCCCGACGGGGAATAGATGATGCGCCTCGATGAGTTCGAGACCCTTGTTCATCATCGTTGCCGAATCGACGCTGATTTTCGCGCCCATCGACCAGTTGGGATGCGCCACCGCCTGCGCCGGGGTCGCCGCGGCCATTTCCTCGGCGCTCATCGTGCGGAACGGGCCGCCGCTCGCGGTCAGGATGATGCGCCGCACCTGGTCGATCCGCCCGCCGGCAAGACATTGAAAGATCGCATTATGTTCGCTGTCGACCGGCAGGATCGTCGCGCCCGATGCGCGCGCCGCGGCGGTCATCAGCTCGCCCGCCGATACCAGCGCTTCCTTGTTGGCGAGCGCGACATCGTGCCCCGCCGCCAGCGCCGCCATCGTCGGCGCCAGCCCCGCGGTGCCGACGATCGCCGCCATCACGAGGTCGGTCGGGCGCTGCGCGGCCTCGACCAGCGCGGCCGCGCCCGCCGCGGTTTCGATCCCCGATCCCGCCAGCGCCGCCTTGAGGTCGTCGTGACAGCTTTCGTCGGCCACCACCGCAACATCGGGCCGAAACTCGATCGCCAGCCGCGCCAGTTCGCGGACGTCGCAATTGGCGGTGAGCACCCCGACGCGCCATGCCTCGCCGTCGCGGCGGACGAGGTCGAGCGTCGACTGCCCGACCGACCCCGTGGCGCCGAAGAGGGAGAGGCAGCGCGCCATGTCAGCCGCGCGCCGTAATCTGGCCCGCAAACGCCAGCGCGCCGAGCAGCAGCGCCACCGGCAGCAGACCGTCGACGCGGTCGAACAGGCCGCCATGGCCGGGGATCAGCCTGCCCGAATCCTTCACGCCCGCGCGGCGCTTCATCCAGCTTTGCGCCAGATCGCCCATCTGCGCGAGCAGGCCCATGAACAGGCCGATCCACAGCGGCACGCCGACGATCCCGGCGCGGTCGCCGATCGTCGCGCTGGCGATCAGCGCCGCGACCATGCCGCCCAGCAGGCCCGACCAGGTCTTCGACGGGCTGATCATCGGCGCCAGCCGCGCGCCGCCAAAGGCACGCCCGGCAAAATAGGCGCCGATGTCGGTCGCCCAGACCATGCCGAAGACCCAGAGCGCAACGGTCATGCCCAGCTGGTCGCGAATGAACCACAGCCCCGCGGCCGCGCCAAGGATCAGGATCGGGCCGAGCAGCATCAGCCCCGCCCGCGCCCCGCCGCCAAGCGCCATCGCGCGCACCAGCGCGAGCCATTCGACGAGAACGAGCGCGCCGCCGACGAGCAGCAGCAAGCCGAACGCGATGCCGCCGAACCACAGCGCGGTCCCCGCGATCGCGAACAGGATGATCGCCGATCCGACCCGCACCCAAAGATCCGATTTGCCCGCCATCGTCAAAGTCCCCCGTAACGGCGATCGCGCCGTGCAAATTGATCGAGCGCCGTCTTCAGGTCCGCCGGGGTGAAATCGGGCCACAGCTTGTCGGTGAAATAAAGTTCGGCATAGGCCGATTGCCACAAAAGAAAGTTCGACAAGCGCACCTCGCCCGACGTGCGGATGAGCAGGTCGAGCGGCGGCATGTCGGCGGTATCGAGGTTCGCCTCGATCGCCTCGGCGGTGATTTCGCCCTTCGCGGCCGCCGCCTTCGCCGCGCGAACCAGCTCGTCCTGCGCGCCATAGTTGAGCGCGACGGCCAGCGTCGTGCGCTTGTTGCCCGACGTGCGGTCGAGCGCATTGTCGATCAGCGCGACGACGTCGGGCGCCAGCGCGCGCCAGTTGCCGATCACTTTCAGTCGCACATCATTGGCCGCAAACTCGTCGAGGTCGGACAGGATGAAGCGCTTCATCAGACCCATCAGGTCGTTGACCTCTTCCTCGGGCCGTTTCCAGTTTTCGGAACTGAAGGCATAGAGCGTCATCGCCTCCAGCCCCAGCTCGCCCGCCGCGCGCACGATGGTGCGCACCGCTTCGACTCCTGCCTTGTGCCCGGCGACGCGCGGCAACATGCGCTTCTTCGCCCAGCGGCCGTTGCCGTCCATGATGATGGCGACATGGCGCGCGCCGTGACTCATAAATCCTCCCCGGGACGGGGAGGGGGACCACCGAAGGTGGTGGAGGGGCACGCGAGGCCACACGCAGCGTATGATAGAGGGTACCCCTCCACCATGCTTCGCATGGTCCCCCTCCCCGTCCCGGGGAGGATCGCGATGGCGGCACCGTCGCGCATCGGTTTAGCCCAGGATTTCCTTTTCCTTGGCCGCCGCCGCAGCGTCGATCTCTGCGATCGTCGCGTCGGTCAGCTTCTGCACCTCGGTTTCGGCGCGCTTGCGCTCGTCCTCGCTGATTTCCTTCTTGTTTTCGTCGGCCTTGAGGTTGTCCATCCCGTCGCGGCGGACGTTGCGCACCGCGACACGCGCCTTTTCGGCATATTGGCCCGCGAGCTTCGACAATTCCTTGCGGCGCTCCTGCGTCATTTCGGGGATCGGCAGGCGCAGCATCTGGCCATCGACGATCGGGTTGAGGCCAAGCCCCGCCGAACGGATCGCCTTGTCGACGGGGCCGACGTTCGCCTTGTCCCACACCTGCACCGACAGCATTCGCGGTTCGGGCACGCTGATCGACGCAACCTGGTTGAGCGGCATGTGGCTGCCGTAAACCTCGACCGTCACCGGGTCGAGCAGCGCGGCATTGGCGCGGCCCGTGCGCAGCCCGGCGAGGTCATGCTTTAAGGATTCGACCGCGCCGTGCATCCGGCGTTCGAGGTCGGCCTTGTCATATTTCGCCATCTCTCTTCCTCTCTATTCCCCAGCCCCGTTCGCGTCGAGCGAAGGGGAAAGGCAAAGCCAAAGTCGGCATGATAAATCCATCAGCCCGCGTCGCCGACGACGGTGCAGACGCCCTCGCCCGCCAGCACGCGCGCCAGATTTCCGGGTTCGCGGATGTTGAACACCACGATCGGGATATGATTGTCGCGGCACAGCGCGACGGCGCTCGCGTCCATCACTTTCAGATTATCGGCCAGCACGCGGTCATAGCTCAGCCGATCGTAGCGAACGGCATGGGCGTTCTGCTTGGGGTCGGCATTATAGACGCCGTCGACGCTCGTGCCTTTCAGCAGCGCGTCGCATTTCATCTCGGCCGCGCGCAGCGCCGCGCCGCTGTCGGTGGTGAAATAGGGGGCGCCGACGCCCGCGGCAAAAATCACCACGCGACCCTTTTCCATATGACGCTCGGCGCGGCGGCGGATCACCGGTTCGCACACCTTGTCCATCTCGATCGCCGACTGCACGCGCGTCTGCACGCCAAGCTGCTCGAGCGCATTCTGCATCGCGAGCGCGTTCATCACCGTCGCGAGCATCCCCATATAATCGGCCTGCGCGCGGTCCATGCCCTTGGCGGCGCCCGCCATGCCGCGAAAGATGTTGCCGCCGCCGATGACGAGGCAAATCTCCAGCCCGCGATCCTTGGCCTCCTTCACCTCGGCGGCCATGCTCGCGACCGTTTCGGGGTCGATGCCAAAGGGGCTGGAGCCCATCAGCGCTTCGCCCGACAGTTTCAGCAATATGCGTTTCAGGCCGGGCAATGCCATGGTGCGAAGATACCTTTGCCTAGGGATGATATGCGAATGGCGCGCACCCTAGTGAAGGCGCGCGCCATTGCCAAGCGGACTGCCGCGCCGGGCGCGGAGCCGATTCTCTCTCTTCGTCATGCCGGACTTGATCCGGCATCCCGCTTTGCGACGTGGATCAGCGGGATCCCGGATCAAGTCCGGGGTGACGAAAGTGAAACGGCGACGCCGGGCCAGCAGTCCAATTCTGCGGATCACACGCCGGCGGCGGCCGCGACTTCGGCGGCGAAGTCGCTTTCTTCCTTCTCGATGCCTTCACCGAGCTGGAAGCGCACGAAACCCTTGAGCGTGATCGCGGCGCCGACATCCTTGCCGGCGGCGGCGACAACCTCGGCGACCGGGGTTTTGCCGTCCATCACGAAGAGCTGCGACAGCAGCGCGTTTTCCTTGCGGAACTTGGCGATCGCGCCGTCGACCATCTTGGCGACGATGTCGGCGGGCTTGCCCGACTGGGCGGCCTTTTCCTCCGCGATCGCGCGCTCGCGCGCCACCAGGTCGGCGTCGAGGTCGTCGCCGTTCAGCGCCAGCGGGTTGGCGGCGGCGACGTGCATCGCGAGCTGCTTGCCGAGCGGTTCGAGCACATCGGACCCTGCGCTCGATTCGAGCGCGATCAGCACACCGATCTTGCCCATGCCCGGCGCAACGGCGTTGTGAACATAGCCGGTCACGGCGCCCGATTTCACCGTCAGCAGCGCGGCGCGGCGCAGCGACTGATTTTCGCCGATCGTGGCGATGTTGCTGGTCAATTGCTCGGCCACGGTGCCCCCGGTGGGATAGGGCGCGGCGGCGAGCGCGTCGATGTCGGTGATGCCCTCGGCGAGCGCAACCTGCGTCACGTCGCGGACGAAAGCCTGGAACTGCTCATTCTTGCCGACGAAATCGGTTTCGCTGTTCACTTCGACGAGAGCGCCCCGGGTGCCGTCGGTCGCAAAGCCGACGAGCCCTTCGGCGGCGACGCGGCCGGCCTTCTTGGCGGCGGCGGCGAGGCCCTTGGTGCGCAGCCAGTCGATCGACGCTTCGATATCGCCATCATTCTCGGCGAGCGCCTTTTTGCAGTCCATCATGCCGGCGCCAGTGCGGTCGCGCAGTTCCTTGACGAGGGCGGCCGTGATCTCAGCCATGTCATAATCCTTTCCAAAAGGGGCAGGCTCGCTGTGGCCTGCGTTCGCCGCGCGCATGGCGGCGCGATAAGTCAAACCGATGACAGGGACGGCGCCGGATCGCTGCCGCGCCGCCCCTTCATGCGCGAACGCTCAGGCGTCGCTCTGACGCTCGGTTTCGGCGGCCGCTTCGGCGGGAACCTGCTCGTCCTCGGTCACCGGAGCCGCGGCCTCTTCGGCCAGCGCCGCTTCGGCGACGGGCTCGACCGCCGCACCCAGATCTTCGCCGCGATCGGCGCGGCCCTGCTGGCCGCCGCGCGTCGCCGCCTGAGCGACGGCATCGCAATAGAGGCGGATCGCGCGCGCCGCGTCATCGTTCGCCGGAACCGGAAAGGCGATGCCGTCGGGCGAGACGTTCGAATCGAGGATCGCGACGACGGGGATGCCAAGGACATTGGCTTCCTTGATCGCCAGCTCTTCCTTGTTCGCGTCGATCACGAACATGACATCGGGAATACCGCCCATGTCGCGGATGCCGCCAAGGCTGAGTTCCAGCTTGTCGCGCTCGCGCGTCTTGTTGAGCACTTCCTTCTTGGTGAGGCCCGAGGTGTCGCCCGAAAGCTGCTCTTCGAGAGCCTTGAGGCGCTTGATCGAGTTCGAGATCGTCTTCCAGTTGGTGAGCATGCCGCCCAGCCAGCGGTGGTTGACGAAATGCTGACCCGACGCACGCGCGGCGTCGGCGATCGGTCCCTGCGCCTGGCGCTTGGTGCCGACGAACAACACCTTGCCCCCGGCGGCCGCGGTCGAGGCGATGAAGTCGAGCGCGCGCGCGAAAAGCGGCACGGTCTGCGACAGGTCGAGAATGTGGATGCCGTTGCGCGCGCCGAAGATATACGGCTTCATGCGCGGGTTCCAGCGGTGGGTCTGGTGGCCGAAGTGGGCGCCGGCCTCGATAAGATTCTGCATCGTGACGACAGGTGCCGCCATGGTCTTTCTCCTTCCGGTTGATCCTCTGGAAAGCAAGAACCGGGGTCCGCGGGGCGGATGATCCGGCACCGGTTTATGTGCGCCTTCCATGTGGAATGGGCGGCCCGTTAGCTGCCTTGTGCACGAAAAGCAAGCGGGAAACGCCGTGTGCGGGGGGCGCCAAATGACGGCTGCCGGCCGATTGCGGACGCGGCGCTCCTCCCCGGAACGGGGAGGGGGGCCACCGAAGGTGGTGGATGGGCACCATCGGTCGAACGCGGCCTGTGCGGGCCCGTACCCTTCCACCATGCGCATGGTCCCCTCCCCCTGCGGGGGAGGATCGGCCGGAATCCACCCCAGACCGGCCACAAAAAGCTGTCCGACATGGCCCGGCTGTGCCAGCCTTCATCCCGGCTCTTTCAAATGTGGACAAAGCGCTCGCCGCCCGGCGTGGAAGCACGCGCATCAATCGCGCGCGACCTGCGCGCCGGGCGCGGCCAATCGGCCGCCGCACAAGGCTGACCTTTCCTGACCTTTGGACCGATTGCGCCGGGGCCGCGCCGACTGCGCCCCACACCAAAGCCGCCGCGCCTTTGTCGGCCCCGCCTCGCGCACGCTCAGTTTGTCGGCGAAAACTCACGGTTCACCGCAACATTATTGAGAACATAACATGAACATGAAACGAAAGTCCAACGAAGCCGTCGCAGGCAAACAAAGGTTTCGCAAGCGAAAGCCGAAAGGACAAGTTCATGGTTCAGGTCGCAGCCGCCCTCGTCTTTGCCCTTGCCGCCTGCCTGGGCGTGACGATCATCTTCGCGATGCTCCGGAACAATGAGGATGCGATCCTGTCGGCGCTGCTTGGCGAAGGGGCATTTCCCGAAGCCGCGACCGGAATGCAAACGGCCCCCGCTCCACAGCGGATGACGCTGCGCCGCGTGGATGGGCGGCGCCCGGCTTTGCGCGCAGCCAGCGCCGCGTTTCGTACCGAACCCGCGCTCAGCCGCGTCGCCTGACCCTCGCATAGCTCGCGAAACCGAACGGGATCAGGACGATATAAATGGCGCACACGGCGAGCAGCGTGTGCCAGGGCGCGGTGACGAGCGCCGCGCCAAGCAGGCCCACCCCCGCCAGCGCAAAAAGCCGCCACGAACGACGCAGCCGGATCGACGACCAGCTATAGGTCGGAATGGCGGAGATCATCAGCATCGCGACGCCCAGGCCCCAAGGCATCACAAGCTGCCACTGGCGGAACAGGTCGTTGCCGGTCACCAGCCACAGATAGACGGGAACAAAGGCAAGCCCGGCGCCCGCCGGCGCCGGAATGCCGGTGAGGAACCCCGCCGATTTGTGCGGCTGGATTTCGGCATCCATGCGCGAATTGAAGCGCGCGAGGCGCAGCGCGCAGCACACCGCGATCGCCAGCGCGGCGGTCCAGCCGAATTTAGGCGCATATTGCAGCGACCAGAGAAACAGGATCATTGCCGGCGCGACGCCGAAAGCGATCACGTCCGACAGCGAATCGAGCTCAGCGCCGAATTTGCTCTGCGCGCGAAGCAATCGCGCGATGCGCCCGTCCATGCCGTCGAGCACCCCGGCAAAGATGATCGCCGCCAGCGCCTTGTCCCACTCCTCGCCGATCGCAAAGCGTACGCCGGTCAGGCCAAAGCAGAGCGCGAGCGCGGTGATCGCGTTGGGCGCAAAGGCGCGCAGGCTGATCCCGCCGATGCGGCGGCCCGCGGTATCGGCTTCGGGCAGGGGCTGGTCGCCGTCCGCCACTTTATTGCCCGACGCCTTCGATCGTCTCGGCCGTGCCGATCCGCGCAATCACCGTCTCGCCCGCCAGCGTGCGCTGGCCGAGCAGCACCTGCGGCGTGGTGCCCGCGGGCAGATAGACATCGACGCGGCTGCCGAAGCGGATCAGGCCGACGCGCTGCCCCGTCGCCAGTTCGTTGCCCATCGTCACGAACGGCATGATGCGCCGCGCGACGAGGCCCGCGATCTGCGTAAAGCCGACCCGCACCCCGTCGGCGCGTTCGACGACGAAATGCTGGCGCTCATTCTCCTCGCTCGCCTTGTCGAGGTCGGCGTTGACGAACTTGCCCGGAATATAGACGAGCTTGCGCAGCGTGCCCGCAACCGGCGTGCGATTGATGTGGACGTCGAAGACGCTCATGAAAATCGACACACGCAGCATCGGCGCGCTTCCCAGGCCGTCGGGTCCGGCGACCTCGGGCGGCGGCGCGACTTCGGCGATCTGCGTGACCAATCCGTCGGCGGGAGCGACGATCATGTCGCCGCCAGCGGGGGTAACGCGCACCGGATCGCGAAAGAAAGCGCCGACCCACAACGTCACGCCGAACATCAGCCAGCCGAGGATTTCCCATCCCAGAAGCCAGAAGCAGAGCGTCACGATCCCCGCAATCAACAGGAACTTGCGGCCTTCGGGATGAACCGAGGGCCATTGCCACTTGATGCCGCCGCCGGGCCGGTTCGAGGATATGATGTTCGACATGGCCGTTCTTCTAGGGGGCAGCGTCCCCAGTGACAATGGATAAGGCGCCGACATCGTTGCGTGGGCACGCGCGAGACCCGTTGCGTCGGGGCGGTTGATCAATCGCCCCGCTTTGCCTAAGGCCCGCTGCAACTCCGACTCCCCAAGGATAAAGGCAGAAACGCATGGGCAAGATCAAGGTAGCCAACCCGGTCGTCGAACTCGACGGCGACGAAATGACCCGGATCATCTGGCAATGGATCCGCGAGCGACTGATCCTGCCCTATCTCGACATCGACCTGCATTATTACGATCTCGGCATCGAGGAACGCGATCGCACCGACGACAAGATCACCGTCGAAGCTGCGAACGCGATCAAGAAATATGGCGTTGGCGTCAAATGCGCGACGATCACCCCCGACGAAGCCCGCGTCGAGGAGTTCGGCCTCAAGAAGATGTGGAAGTCGCCGAACGGCACGATCCGCAACATCCTGGGCGGCGTCGTCTTTCGCGAACCGATCGTGATGAAGAATGTGCCGCGGCTCGTCCCCGGCTGGACCGACCCGATCGTCGTCGGCCGTCACGCCTTCGGCGACCAGTATAAGGCGACCGACTTCCGCATCCCCGGCCCCGGCAAGCTGCGCCTGGTGTTCGAGGGCGAAGACGGCACGCTGATCGACGAGGAAGTGTTCCAATTCCCCTCGTCGGGCGTCGCGATGGGCATGTATAATCTCGACGATTCGATCCGTGATTTCGCGCGCGCCAGCCTGAACTACGGTCTTGCGCGCGAATGGCCGGTATATCTGTCGACCAAGAACACGATTCTGAAAGCCTATGACGGCCGCTTCAAGGACATTTTCGAGGAGGTTTTCCAGGCTGAGTTCAAGGCGAAGTTCGATGCGCTCGGTATCGTTTACGAACACCGCCTGATCGACGACATGGTCGCATCGGCGCTCAAATGGTCGGGCAAGTTCGTCTGGGCGTGCAAGAATTACGATGGCGACGTCCAGTCGGACACGGTGGCTCAGGGCTTCGGCTCGCTCGGGCTGATGACCAGCGTGCTGATGACCCCCGACGGCCAGACCGTCGAGTCCGAAGCCGCGCACGGCACCGTCACGCGGCACTATCGGATGCACCAGCAGGGCAAGGCGACCTCGACCAACCCGATCGCGTCGATCTTTGCCTGGACCGGGGGCCTCAAGCACCGCGGCAAGCTCGACGACAATGCGGCGCTGGTGAAGTTCGCCGACGATCTCGAAAAGGTCTGCGTCGCGACGGTCGAGAGCGGCAAGATGACCAAGGATCTGGCGCTGTTGATCGGTCCCGACCAGAACTGGCTGACCACCGAAGGCTTCTTCGAGGCCATCGTCGAAAATCTCGACAAGAAGATGGGCGCTTAACCCTCTTGTCGCCACTCCGGCGAAGGCCGGGACGATGGAATTAGAGCAAATTGCGCGAAATCTGAATCATCCGTCTCCCCGAGCCCTTCGACTGCCCTGGCGGGCGCTCAGGATAAACTTCGGCCTTTGGCCGAAGACGAGGGGAGGCGGTACAGATTTCTGGCACGATGCTCTAATGCGGTTTCCATAACGATCTAGCCAATCGGGGTCGGCCTGCATAAGGTCGGCCCTTATGGTATCCGAAACAGAAACCTCCGCCATCGGCAACGCGCTGGTGGTGCTCGGCGCCGCGGGCGTTGTGATCCCTGCCTTTGCGCGCTTTCGCCTGCCCCCGGTCATCGGCTTCATCCTCGTCGGGCTGCTGGTCGGGCCATCGGGGTTGGGCGCGCTCGCCGCCGACTATCCGTGGCTGCGACATGTCACGATCGGATCGACCGAGGATATCGCGCTGTTCGCCGAATTCGGCATCATCCTGCTGCTCTTCTCGATCGGACTGGAGCTTTCGTTCCGCCGCCTGTGGCAACTCAGGAAGCTGGTGTTCGGCATCGGCGCCGCCGAGCTGCTGGTCGGCGGCGCGATTCTGGGCGGTGCGCTGATGCTCTTCACCGACCATGCGACCCCCGCCGCCTTCGGCCTCGGCATCGCGCTCGCGTTGTCGTCGACCGCGCTCGTGCTGCCGATCGCCGGCACCAAATCGGCGGTCGGTCGCGCGTCTTTCTCGATGCTGCTGTTCGAGGATCTCGCCATCGTCCCGATCATCTTCATCCTCGGCGCCTTTGCCCCCACCGCGGGCGGCGACAGCACCCAATTACTGTTCGCGACGCTGTGGCAAGGCGCGCTCGTCATCGCGGCGCTTGCCATTGGCGGCTGGTTCCTGCTGCCGCGCATCTTTGCGCAGGCCGCGCGCGCCAAAGACCCCGAACTCTTCCTCGCTGCCAGCCTGCTGGTTGTCATCGTCGCGGCGCTGGCGACGGCAGCGGTCGGCCTGTCGCCGATCGTCGGCGCGTTGCTTGCCGGACTGATGATCGCCGAAACCGAATATCATGGCGAGGTCGAAGCGATCACCGCGCCATTCAAGGGGCTCGCGCTCGGCGTTTTCCTGATCAGCGTCGGCATGGGGCTCAACCTCCGCACGATCGTCGAACAATGGCCCGAGTTGATGATTGCCGTGGTCGGGGTAATCGCGATCAAGGCGGCGGTGACCGCCGCGCTGCTGCGCTTTTCGGGTTTCGCACGGCGCGGGACCGCGGCCGAAGTTGGCCTGTTGATGGCGAGTCCGTCGGAAACCACGCTGATCGTGCTCGCCGCCGCGTTACAGGCGCAGCTCATCACCAGCGACACCGCCGAGTTCTGGCAACTTGTCACTGCGATCGGACTGACGATCACGCCGCTGCTCGCGCGCATCGGTCACGACGTCGCACGGCGGATCGAAATGCGCGGCGGCGATGCCGACGAGCTGGAGACGCCCGAGGGGCGCACGGTCATCGTCGGGTTCGGGCGCGTCGGCCATACCGTCGCCGAACTGCTTCGCGAACATGACCGGCCCTATATCGCGGTCGATGCCGACATCGACGCAGTGGCGACGGCCCGGCGGGATGGCTTTATCGTCCGTTATGCCGACGTGGCGCGGCCCGGCAGCCTCGACAGGCTGGGGATCGACAACGCCCAGGCGATCGTGCTGACGATGGACGATCCCGTCCAGCAACTGCGAATGACCCGGCGGCTTCGGCAGAAATATCCCGACCTGCCGATCATCAGCCGCGCGCGCGATGCCGACCATGCCGCCGCGCTCTATCAGGCAGGCGCCAGCGATGCCGTGCCCGAAACGCTCGAAAGCTCGCTGCAACTCGCCGAAGCGGTGCTGATCGACCTGGGCGTCGCGATGGGTCCGGTGATCGCATCGATCCACGACGTCCGCGCCAAGATGCGCCACGACATCATGACCAAGGGCAAGCTGGATCACGAACCGCGCATCCGCCGCACACGGTCGACGGCCGACTCTAGCGAAACCGCCTAGAGCGGCGTTCCGACTATCTGATCCGCCGGGATTGCGTCAGGAAGCTTCTCGGCAAGGAGTGCTGTGCTGGCCGGGCTGGTTGCCCGGACAAGCAGCGCGACGAAGTCCGAGGGGCTTCCTGACGCAACCGCGGGCGGCGGGGCGATTTTGGCCCATCGCAGCGTCGATCGTCGGTCACTATGCGAGAGCATGGCTCCCTCCTCTCTCCTCGCGCTGGGCCAAAATCGGCTCCGTCTCGGCGGATCAGATAGTCGGAACGCCGCTCTAACGCCCGCCGACAGCGGATGCCGGGGCCGCGCGCAGCGCCGACGCTTCGGCCAGCGTCATGCCCGTGGGCAGGATCGCCAGCGACCATTGGCGACCGGGCGTCAGATATTGGCGCGCGAGCCGCTGGACATCGGCGGCGGTGACCGCCGCCAGATCGTCCTGGAGCGACAACGCCGCCGCGACCACGCGCGGGTCGCGCGTCGCGCCTTCGAGCAAAAACATCCAATAGACATTCCCCGTCGATGCACGCGCCACCTGTTCGCGGATCGGACCGGCGTTGCGCGCCAGTTCGTCCGCGCTGACCGGCCGTGCGACAAGGTCGGCGGCGATGTCGCGTGCAATGTCATAGAAGCCGTCGATATCCTTTGGCGCGAGCAGGCTGCCGACGAGCAGATAGCCGCCGCTGTCAAAGCCGGTGGGCCAGTGGCTGTCGACGGTGGGGCCGTAGCTGGCGCCCTGTTCAGCACGTAGTCGATCGAACAACCGGTCGTTGAAGATCGCCGCGAGCACGTCGAGGGCGCGCGCGTCGCGCGGATTGGCGCGCCCGCCGCCGGTCGGCCATGCCGTCATCGCCGCGGCCTGCCCGCGCTCGCCGCGGTGATAAGCGATTTCGGGAACGGTGACATGCGGCGCAAAATCGACGCGCTGGCCGCCCGGCGGCGCCAATATGCTCCGCGGCGCGAGCGCGCCGAAGGTTTCGGCCAGGATCTTCCGGTAATCGACCGTTTCGAGATCGCCGAAGATTTGCACTTCGATGGGACCGCTGGCGAGCCGCGGCTCCCAGAAGGCACGGAAGGCCGCGGGCGTCAGCGCCTCGATCGCCGCCCGGTCGGGCGCCGCCCAACGTGCGTCATTGCCCGTCAACCAGCCGCGCAAATGGCGTTCGAGCACAGCATTGGGGGTCGCGTCATTGAGCTCATATCCGGTCAGATAGCCGATCCGCAACCGCTCGACCGGCGCCGCGTCCCAGCGCGGCAGCGCCAGCTTCGCCGCCATCAGCCGCAGCTGGTCGGCAAGATCGGCGGGGCGGCTTTCGGCCGACAGCTCGAACGCGTCGTCGTCGATCGCGAAGTTCATCTGGATCTGCCGCCCATTGGTGAGCTGGTCGATCTCATTCTGCCCCCACGGACCGATCCCGCTCGCGACGAGCGCATAGTCGCCGGTCCACAAGAGGTTCGGCGCATCGGCGGCGACGCTGCGATTGCCGGTGCCGAAGCGTACATTGACACGCACCTTGCCCGGTTCGACCTTGTTGTTGGACACGAGCGCGGTGACCCCGTTCGACAGCTCGATCCGGTCGGCGCGAAGCCCCGGCAGCGGCGCCGTGGCAACGATGGCGCCGGGCTTGCCGAGCGAAGGAAGCTGGCCGAAATCGGCCTCGACCGCCGCAAGCCTTTCGTCGCGCGCCGTGACGGGCGCCTTCAGGGCGGCAAGAACCACATCGTCGCCGCCAGCCGAGGTGGGGGTGGTCAGCACGACGCGCGTAACCGGCGCGGAGAAGATGGCGCGGCTGATCTCGAGCATAACCTGGGGCGTCGCCGAAGCGCGGATCGCCCTGAACATATCGACCTGCCCCTGCGGGCTGGTCACCGTTTCGTTGATGTCGACCGCGCGCACCATGTCGTCCGCAAGCCGCGCGCCGGGCTCGTTGCGCGCATTTTCCAGCTCTTTCAACAGAAAGGCCTCGATCTCGTTGGTCTCGCGGTCGATGTCGGCCTGCGACGGCGGGCGGCTCACCGCATCGGCGATCACGCCGCGGACATCGGCGAGCGCGGCCTTCCAGTCGGTCAAGGGAACGATCGAGGCCGCGGTCACATCGGCGCTGCGGCTGACATATTGCTGTTCGACCGTCGCGACGAGGTAACTGCCGCCCGCGCGCGCACGATTTTCGAGCCGCCGGTTGACGAGCGCCTGCGCGATGAACTCGAGGTAAAGCCGCCGCGTATTTTCGACCGTGTCGATCCGTCTTTTCCACGGCCGGACCATCGCGAGCGTCAGTGCGAGCGGCTGATTCGGTTCGACAATTTCAAGCGCGGCGGGGGCCGCGGGGTCGGGCTTGCCGAAATCGGGATCGGGCGGATTCGCGCCCTCGCCTTTCCAGTCGCCGAAATAGCGGGCGATCAGCCCGGCGAAGGTGGCGGGATCGCCGTCGCCGACGATGACCACGACGGCCCGTTCGGGTCGATACCAGCGATCGTGAAAGGCGCCGACCGACGCCGCGCTCGCCTTGCCGAGCGACACGGTCGTGCCGATCGGCGACCGGTCGCCAAGCAACTGACCCGCGAACAGATGTGCGTTGGTCGCATCGGCGATACGCTTCTGCGGACCATCCGATTCGCGCAGCTCGGCCATCACCACGCCGCGTTCGGCGGCGACCGCCAGTTCCGAAATGCGCGGCGCGCGGATCATGCCGGCGAGCAATTTCATGCTTTCGTCAAGGTTCGCGGGCGTCACGCTCGGCAGGTCGAGCTGATAGACGGTCTGGGTCGGGGTCGTCTGGGCATTGGAATCGCTGCCGAAGGTGACGCCGAAACGCTGCCAGATGCGCTTCGCCTCGCCATCGGGGATATGTTCGGACCCGCGAAAGGTCAGATGTTCGAGCAAATGCGCATAGCCGCGCTCGGCCTCGGTCTCGAACATCGAACCGACATCCATGCGCACGCGGATCGACACCTGCCCCGGCGGCACACCATTGCCCCGCACCGCATAGCGCAGGCCATTGGGAAGCACGCCGAACCGCCACGCGGTATCGCGCGGAATGTCGCTGCCGATATAGAGCCAGTCGCTGTTCTCTGCCGCTTTCGCCGTCGCGACATCGTCCTGGGCGCGCGCACCAGGCGGCGCCAGCAGCAGCGCGGCGGCGGCGGCGAGAGCCAGGGAACGAGCAAAATGAAAGCACATGCGCGCGGGATCAGATGACATTGCGCTATCTTATCGCCTTCAAACCTTGCTGGCCACTGAACTGTCGCCTTGTCCGCGGCGGCGCGCAGGATTAGCCAGGGAACATGACCGGCCCCAACGACAATCCGTCCCCTGCCCCCCTCGCCGCGCTGGTTCAGATGACCAGCGGGGTCGATCCTGCCGCGAATCTGGCGGCGATCGACCGCGCGATGGGCGAGGCCGCAAGCCATGGCGCTTCGATGGCCTTCCTGCCCGAAATGTCACTGCTGCTCGACCGTGATCGCGCGCGGTCGGCGACGCATATCGCGACCGAGGCCGAAAGCCCCTGGCCGCAGGTGTTGCGCGAGATGGCGAAGCGGCACGCGATATGGCTGCATTCGGGGTCGATGCCGCTGCTCGCCGATGATGGCGAGCAGCGCGTCAACCGCAGCCATATCATCGCCGCCGACGGGAGCATCCGCGCGCGGTACGACAAGATCCATATGTTCGACGTGCAACTGCCCTCGGGCGAGAACTGGCACGAATCGGCGGCCTATGCCGGGGGCGATACGTTCTGCGTCGTCGATACGCCGCTCGGCGCACTGGGGCTCAGCATCTGTTACGATTTGCGCTTTCCCGAACTCTATCGTGCGCTGGTCGAGCGCGGCGCGACGCTGATCGCAGTCCCCGCCGCCTTCACCGTGCCGACGGGCGAAGCGCATTGGCACATCCTGTTGCGCGCCCGCGCGATCGAAACCGCCTGCCATATCGTTGCCGCGGCGCAGTGCGGGCAGCATGCCGATGGCCGCGCGACCTATGGACACAGCCTGGCGGTCGATCCGTGGGGCGCGGTCCTGGCCGACGCCGCGCGGACCGATGAAGCGAGCGAAAAGGGCTATACGCTAACGATCGTGCCGATCGATCCGGCGTTGGTCGGCAAGGCGCGGGGGGCGATTCCGCTGGACCGATCGCGCTCGACCCGCCGTATCGAGCTTTAGGACCGATCGGGTTGGACTGAAGCACCGCGTTCCTGTCGTGTCATCCCGGCGGATGCCGGAATCTCGCCGGTGCGACAAGATGTGAGGGCGAGATTCCGGTCCCTTCGACGGCCTTGCAGGCGCTCAGGACAGGCTTTGCCCGAACGGCGGCGAGACAGGGATCGGGTTTGGCGCTGGTCCCCTGGGACAAACAAGGGCTGGACCCCCGCATCCTCTTGGACAAGTGGGGACGGCACTCCGCCGAAAGCCGACGGCCAGGGCGTCCAAAAGCCAGGCGTTACGCTATGCCCCCTGGACCCCGGCTTTCGCCGGGGAACAGATATTGCTCGAAAGGCATAAAGGCCATGGCCCTTGAATCCGGCGCATCGGAGCCGGACACATCGCGGGCTGGACGCACCGGCTCCGGAGCACTCTATCCACTGGAACGCCATGCCCCAATGCACAAAGGGCCCCGAGCGATGCTCGGAGCCCCTTGGTATTTCTGGCGATCAGCCGATCTTACGGGCTGGTCGGTTCATCGTCGTCGTTGTCCGACGCGATGATGATGCCGCCGATGACAGCCGCGAGAGCGAGGACAGCGATGATCCAGCTCGTGCTGCCTTCCAGTTCGCTCTGGCCGTCAACGGCCGAAGCGGCGCGCGCCGCAGGCGCAGCCGACGCAGCGACAGGCGCCGCAATCATCGAGGTGGCTGCGAGGGAGATCGCAGCTTTCTTAAGCAGGTTCATCTTTTTCTCCGTCCACTGGATAGTCTTGTCGAATCACACCGCGAAGTTCGTCCCCGGTCTGCTTCTGCCCGGCCTTCTTACGCACGGGCTTCGGCAATTGCAACGACGTTTTGCCCTACCCCCTGAAATCTTAGAGCCTGATCCGAAATTAAGTTGAGTGGTGCCAGCGGGTTAGCTTGACGCGAGCCCAAGTCGCTGATTCACGGGGTTTTGCAACAAACTTCGGGAGTTCAACGATGTGGACCGACACCACCCGGGCGCAGTATGCCCGTGCCGACCTGGCTTTGCCAAGCGATTTGACCGATGCGGAATGGGCCGTGCTGGAGCCGTTACTTCCGGGCCCTTGCTGTGTAGGGCGACCGCGCAAATGGCCGCTGCGGCGGATCATCGAGGCGATCCTGTATCTGCTGCGCGGTGGGCTGCCCTGGCGGATGTTGCCGCCCTGCTTTCCTCCGGTCTCGACGGTGCGGCGCTGGTTCTATCTGTGGCGCGACAATGGTCTGTGGCTCTCGCTCAATCACGCCCTGCTGCTGATCGGGCGGGAAGCCCTCGGGCGCGAGGCTTCTCCGAGCGCTGGGGTCATCGACAGCCAAAGCGTGAAAACCACGGAAAGCGGCGGGCCTTGCGGCTATGACGCAGGCAAGAAGATCAAGGGCCGCAAGCGACACATCGTGACCGACACCGAGGGCAATCTCGTTCATGCCGTGATCCACACCGCTGACGTGCAGGATCGCGATGGCGCGCCGTTTGTTCTGGCCGAGATCATCCGCCGTCACCCTTGGCTCAGGCACATCTTCGCCGATGGCGGCTATGCTGGCGACAAGCTTCGCCAGGCGCTGCGCAAGATCGGGAAGTGGACGGTCGAGATCATCAAGCGATCCGACCATGCCAAGGGCTTCGAGGTCCTGCCCAGACGCTGGGTGGTCGAGCGGACCTTTGCGTGGCTCGGTCGCAACCGCCGCCTCGCCAAAGACTTCGAGCAGACCATCGCATCGGCAACCGCGTGGCTGTTCATCGCCTCAATTCAGCTCTTCGTCCGCCGTATCGCAAGAGCATGAAATCTATCGCGATAATTTTGAATCAGACTCTTAGTAAATTATAAATAGACGAAAACTTGTCGCCGGTTTCGCTTCATCCACGCCGCACACGGTCAAAGGCCTCGCGGGTCACCGGATAGCCCAGATGATCGGGAATGCAGAGATGCGATCGGCCATCGCTATCTTCGATCCAGGGCGTGATGAGTTCGACCGGATACTGGCGCGAATGTGCCGAAAAACTTTGAAAATCGGGCGCCTGCGCCAGCCGCTCCAGATTCCGGCGCGTTGGAAAGATCACCGACACCTCGCCGCGGTCGGCCATCGCCAGCGTCGCCGCGGCGCTGGCCCAGAAAATATGGCTGTGCTCGGCTTCCTCGACGGTGAGCTCGTGGCGGTGCGGCGGGGCAGCGACGGCATAAAAGCGCGTGTCAAAGGTCCGCGCTTCTTTGAAGTTGGGGCACCAGCGCGCGAACGGGACGAGCGATTCCAACGCGATTCGTTCATCGCGCGCCGTCAATATGTCGGATAGCAACGTCCCGCCGAGCAAGGCGCGCCGCACCTCGGCGACCTCGCGTTCGGCAAGGCCCGGCCATCCGACCGCCAGCCCCGTCTCCTCCAGCGTTTCGCGGAGCGCGGCAACGCGCGCGGCAGCGTCGGCCGGATCGACCCCCGGCGCGTGACGACGCGCGACCTCGTGGTCGTCGGGATCGACACGGCCACCGGGAAAGACGACCGCCCCCGCGGCGAAGGCCATATTCGCCGATCGCTTGACCATCAAAATCTCGTCGGGGCCGTCGTCGCCGGAGGGCCGCATGATCACCAGCGTCGCGGCGGGAATGGCGCCGTCGGGCAGGACGGCTTCGGATGTGGACGGCAAAACGGCATCGCTCATGACTCCCGGCGATAACCGCGCCGTTCCACCTTGTCATCCCGCCATTGCCGCCGCGCCGCCAAGGGTGCAGGATGATCGGCGGACCATATCCACGGGATAGGGAGCTGACCATTGGGAATCGTGGAGATTTTGGGTGTTGCAGCGAGTCTCAGCCTGCTCGCGGGCTGGCGGCTCTATCTTACGATTCTGGCAACGGGCGTCGCGATGCGCTTCGGCTGGCTGCCGCTCCCCGAACATCTGGCGGCGCTCCAGGTGCTCGCAAATCCATGGGTCCTCGGCGTCGCCGCGGTCGGCACGATCGCCGAGTTCCTGGCCGACAAGATCGCCTGGGTCGATTCGGCATGGGATACGGTCCACAGCATCATCCGCCCGCTGGGCGGCGCGCTGCTCGCGCTGGCGCTGGTCGACAGTTCGGATCCGGCGTGGCAGGTCATCGCCTTCCTGCTCGGCGGCGGCGGTGCGTTACTCAGTCATGGCGCCAAGGCGACGACGCGCGCCGTCGTCAATGTCAGCCCCGAACCCGTCAGCAACGCTGTCGTATCGACCGGCGAGGATGTCGCGACGGGCGGCCTGATCGCGCTCGCCATCGCCTTTCCGCCGCTGGCGATCGTCATCGCGGTTCTGCTCGCCATCGGTGCGGTGATGGTCGTCGTCGCGCTGCGCCGCCTGCTCCGCAACATCCAGACGACGCTGAAGAAAGCCCTGGGCGACGAGCCGCCGCTGGACGCCTAGGCGGGCAGCAGCGCCTTCAGCGGCGTTTCGGTATCGGCCAATTGCTCCGCCGTGGCGCGCAGCCCGGCGGTGACGATCATCCGGCCCTGCACATAATCCTTCGTCGCATTGACGCAGTCGAGCGCGATGACCTTGCCCGCTTTCAGATAGACGATCGAGAAGCTGCGCGTTGCCGGATCGCCGCGCAGCACCGCCCGATCATGCCCGGTCGACAGACCCGCTGTCTGGAGTTTCAGATCATATTGGTTCGACCAGAACCAGGGGATGGCCTGATAGGGCGCCTCGTCGCCGCAGATGCCCCTGGCGACGACATTGGCCTGGTCGTTGGCGTTCTGCACCGATTCAAGGCGGATCACCGCGCCTTCGGCAAAATCATTGGCGTGCGCGGCGCAGTCGCCGATCGCATAGATGTCGGGCAGGCTCGTTTTGCAGAAACGATCGACGAGCACACCGTTCCCGCCCGCCGCGCCCGCGGCGATCAACGGCTCGACCGCGGGCACGATGCCGATGCCGACGATGACGAGCTCGGCGGGGACGACCTCGCCGTCCGCCAGCCGCACCCCGGTGACGTGCGTATCGCCTTCAATGGCCTCGACGCACACGCCGAGCCGGAGGTCGACGCCATGATCGCGATGCTCCTTCTCGAAAAAGCGCGACAGATCTTCACCCGCGACGCGCGCAAGTACGCGGTCGAGCGCTTCGAGGAGGACCACCTTCTTGCCCGCCTTGGTCAGCACCGCCGCCGCCTCGAGCCCGATATAGCCGCCGCCGATCACGACAATCTGCTTCGCACTTTCGGACGCGGCCTTCATCGCGTCGGCATCGGCGCGCGTGCGCACGCCCTGCACGCCGGGCAGGTCGCCACCGGGAATGGGCAACATCCGGGGATGTCCGCCGGCCGCCCAGACAAGCTTGCCGTAACCGATCGTCTCGCCGTCGTCGGTGGTCACGCTATGCCCCGAAGGATCGACGCTCGCGACGCGCCGCCCAAGCAGCATCGTCACCTCGCGCTCGTCCCAATATCTGGCGGGGCGCAGCAGGATGCGCTCGAACGCCTTCTCGCCCGCGAAATACTCCTTCGACAGCGGCGGGCGCTCATAGGGCAGTTCGGGTTCGTCGCCGATGATCGCGATGGACCCCATGAACTTCTGCGTGCGCAGCATCACCGCCACCTGCGCGCCGCCATGCCCGCCGCCCACGATCACCACGTCGAACCGCATCAAGACTCTCCCGCCATTCGTCCGCGCGGCCGTTGCACGCGCGGCGCGGCGAGGCAAGCCGTGCTCGCCTCGTGCGCGGACAAGAAAAAGTTGAATGCAGCGCCGTCAGCCGACGAGCCGCAGCCGCGGGTCAGCGGCGGTCACATCGGATCGCACGACCGCTACAGCCTCGCCCAGCTTGGCCGCGAGGACGGCGGCCCGCGCGGCGTCCAGCCCGGCGACAACAATCTCGATGCGCATGTGCGTCGATAGCAGGTGCATCGTCATCGTCGCCGGGACGAGCGCGCGCTGCGCGAAAAAATCGGCGACGCGCGGCAGCGATTGCGGGTCGGCCATCGCGTCGATTTCAAAGCGGTGCATGGGAATGCCGGCTCAGGCCGCCGCGCGCTGCGCGCCCGCGATCACCTCTTCGGCCATTTCGTCGGCGACGAGCGCGGGCGAGCGTCCCTCGCGCGCCGCCCGTTCCAGCAGCGCGCCTACGCGCGGGCCGATTTCGGCGACGCGCAACTCGACGTCGCGGACGTCCTCGCCCAGATATTCGGCCGAGACATTGATGATGCCGCCCGCATTGACGACATAGTCGGGCGCATAAACGATGCCGCGATCGAGCAACAGGCGGGCGACGTCGGGGCTCGCGAGCTGGTTGTTCGCCGCGCCGCAGACGATCTTCGCCTTCATGCCGAGCACGGTGTCGCGGTCCAGCGCGCCGCCGAGCGCACAGGGCGCGAAGATGTCGGCCTCGACCAAGGCGATCTCTGCCACGTCGACCACTTCGGCGCCGAGCACGGCTTTCAGCCGGTCGCGGCGCACCGGGCTGACATCGGCGATCACCAGCCGCGCGCCCGCGTCGGCCAGGCGGCGGCACAGGTCGGCGCCGACATTGCCCGTGCCCTGGACCGCGACGGTCAGGCCTTCGAGCCCCCGGCCGAGCGCAAACTCGGCCGCGACCGCCATTGCGTCGAATACCCCCCTGGCGGTCCACGGCGACGGATCGCCCCCGGCGCGCCCCTCGACAGACGGCAAGCCGGCAACGTGTCGGGAGGCCCGCGCCACCTCCTGCATGTCCTTCACGCCCGTCCCGACATCCTCGGCGGTCACATAGAGGCCGCCCAGCTCATCGACCGCGCGGCCAAAGGCGCGGAACAGCGCGACACGATCCCATTCGCCCTCGGGCCGCCGCAACACGGCCTTCGCGCCGCCGAGCGGCAGTCCCGCAAGCGCATTCTTGTAGCTCATCCCTTCGGCCAGCCGCACGGCGTCGGCGAGCGCATGGCTCGCGTCGGGATAGGACCACAGGCGGCAACCCCCAGCGCCCGGCCCCAGTGCGGTCGAATGGATCGCGATGAAGCCGTCGAGCCCGGCTTCGAGATCATGGAGGCGCACGCATTCGAGCGGCGGAGCCAGGCGGGCAGGACGGACGACCATGAAAACTCTCCTTGAACGATGCGGCGCTTATCGCACCGCCCGGCGGGGCGTTCTTGATCGCAATTTCATTCGTTGGCGCATTTTGGGGATATTATGTTCCTTCTTCAGCTGATAAACGAAATGAATGTCCGACCTTGATCCATTCGAGATAAGGATTCTCCGCGAATTGCAGCGCGACGCGAATCAGACGACGGCCGAGATCGCCGAGCGCGTCGGCCTGTCTGTATCGCCCTGCTGGCGCCGCATTGACCGGCTGGAGCGCGAAGGCTTCATCAGGAAGCGGGTGGCGATCGTCGACCGCCGCAAGGTCGGGCTCAACGCGCATGTCTTTGCGCAGGTCAAGCTCAACGCGCACGGCCGCGCCAACCTCGACGAGTTCAGCGCCGCGATTCAGGACTTTCCCGAAGTGCTCGACGCCTATGTGCTGATGGGCACGACCGATTTCATGCTGCGCATCGTCGCGCGCGACATCGACGCGTATGAACGCTTTTTCTTCGACCAGCTCAGCAAGCTGCCCGGCGTTCAGGAAATCAACTCGACCGTCGCGCTCTCCGAAATCAAGGCGACAACGCAGCTGCCGCTCGACGGCGAATGAGCCTCCGCCCGAATCTTGCGCAAGGGCGCTTGTCTTCGCCCCACGCCACTGCTAGTGGCGCCCCCGTTGCCGCTTTAGCTCAGTTGGTAGAGCACATCATTCGTAATGATGGGGCCACAGGTTCGAGTCCTGTAAGCGGCACCACGTCTCCCCGAATGCAACTGACCAACCGACGGGCAGCGCTCGGCCGGTCCGCAGCCTGACGCGCCGAGGTTCGGCTTGTCACCTGATCGCCCTGTAATCAGCGCTGGTGGAAAGAAAAATGGTGCCCAGAAGAGGAACTGAACTGGGCATCAAAGCGGCGGAAATCCGATGCAATCAACAACGAGATACCGCTGAAACCATCATAGAAACCATCACAAAATTTGGCAAGGGCTGGACGATATCGGAAGCCGATTTTTGGTTGCAAATTCGCTCGCGATCGCAGTCGCAGCTTTTCAAGCTCGCCGGCAGAAAAATCGCCGACCGAGTAATCATTTTATGAGCGTCGAATTCGAGCTGGCAACTTGCTAGCTATTGCGGCCCAGTCCTGTTGACGAGGCCAATAAGGTCGAGACCACGCGTTCGAGTTCGGCCAGTGCGGCAATTGCCCCCATTCCCAAGAACGACCGCGCGCGCCCGGCGCTGGCCAACGGGCCGCCTTGCGCCGATCGCCTCAGAGAGTTGCCGCACATCCGCCAAAGGACGACAAATGGAGGCTTTGAGCGTCGATCATAACGGTCGAGTTCGCGCCTCGCGCTGTCGCCCGGGTCGTCTTGCAACTATGTACGGTGCCCTTCCGACCAGGCCAAAACAAATCCCATAGCTCAATCCCAGAGCCCACGCGGGTTCCCCCATCAGAGGCTTTCGTACGCTAAAGCGCCCGAGCCCTTCGCGTTAGGATGTGGATTAGCGCCAGAATGGGGCTCTGACTCACTTTTGGTGCAAGTGCGTTGATAGTGGCGAGTTTTTCCCCGAAGGAGGAGATCGCCATGCATGGGAGAGGTTTTCGCGAAGCCATTGCGCCAACAGGATTGGTGATCGACAAGGTCGAGTATGCCGCCGATCAGATACGGATCACCCGGCGATCCCGATTTCGAGTTTCGATTTACCCGAACTGCTGCCGCCCATCTGCGCGTGTCCACAGTCGATATCACTGTACACTCGCCGATCTACTCTCTCATGGCCGACCGGTTCGGATTACTCTTGTCGCCCGGCGTTTTCGCTGCGCCACATCCCGCTGCACCACGCGGATCTTCGTTGAACGCTTTCCTCCAGATGTGACTGCAACATTTGCCCGGCGTACGGCCCGCCTGGATTCTATCGTACATCACCTTAGGCTGGCGCTGGGTGGGCGTCCGGCGGCCAGCTTGGCGCGCCGCCTTGAGGTGTTCATCGGCGCGGGCAAGCGGCGGGAGTGGCCGCCCGAGGTGGAGGCCTCGATTGTCGCGGAGTGCTATTCGGGCCGCAAGGGCGTCAGTCCTGTGGCGCGCCGGCATGGGCTGGATCCCTCGCAGCTATACGCCTGGCGGCGGGATTTGCGTAAACAGCTTGAGGCCGAGGGTGTGATCCTGCCATCGGCACATTCGGAAGATCGGCGAGGATGTGGCCGAGCGCCTCGATGTGGTGCCGACCACCTTCCGCGTCCTGGTCACCCGGCGGCCGCGTTATGGCTGCCGTTCGTGCGAGAGCGCGATCGTGCAGGCTCCGGCGCCAGCGCGGATCATCGAGGGCGGTACTCCCACCGAGGCACTGATCGCCCAGGTGCTGGTATCCAAGTATGCCGATCACCTGCCGCTTTACCGGCAGGCCCAGATATACGCCCGGCAGGGCATCCGGCTCGACCGATCCACTTTGGCCGACTGGGTCGGGCGAGCGGCCTGGTATCTGCGCCCCTTGCGTGACCACATTCTCGACGAGCTACGACGATCCGAGCGGTTGTTCGCCGACGAGATAACCGCCCCGGTCCTCGATCCGGGCGCGGGCCGACCAAGACAGGACAGCTCTGGGCCTATGCTCGCGATGATCGACCATGGGGCGGCTGCGATCCGCCGATCGTTGCCTATGTCTATGCGCCAGATCGCAAGGCAAAACGCCCTCACACGCACCTTGGTGATTTCGCGGGCATCCTGCAGGTCGATGGCTATGGCGGCTACGCCGCGCTCGCCCGGCGGCGCCAGCAGATCCGGCTCGCTTTCTGCTGGGCGCACGTCCGCCGCAAGTTCTACGAACTGGCCGACACGTCGCCGGTCGCCACCGAAGTGCTGCGCCGCATTGCCTTGCTCTATGGTGTCGAGGACGAGGTGCGCGGTTCACCCGCCGAGCAACGCTGTGCCGCTCGGACCGAACGCAGCCGCGTCATCGTCGGTGATCTTCATCAATATCTTGCCGCCCCTGGCCGCCAAGTCAGCGCCAAGAGCAAGCTCGGCGAGGCGATCCGCTATGCGCTCACCCGCTGGGATGGACTGTCCCGGTTCATCGACGACGGCCGCATCGAGCTCGACTCCAATACCGTCGAACGCTCGATCCGCCCCCTCGCATTGAATCGCAAAGATGCCCTGTTTGCCGGTTCCGACGAAGGCGGCGACAACTGGGCGGTGATCGCCACGCTCATCGAAAACTGCAAGATCAGCGGCGTCAACCCGCACGGGTGGATGACCCAGACCCTCGTGAAACTTGCCAACGGTCATCCCGCCAACAATCTCGCCCAACTCATGCCATGGTCCACCGTGGCCTGAAAACACCGGTTACATGCTTTCGCTGCTTGGCACTGTTTCGCCTTCCCGTTCTATCTGGTGCGGCGCGAACGATGGCTTGAACGCCGCAACGGCATGGCCGGCGAACGCTGAGTGGCAGCTCCCTTTCCCGGCAGGCAAGGTCTGGCAAGCACCGCACCTGCGGGAACCCGGGGCGAAGGACAACCAGGATCAGGCTGCAAGTGGCGGTGCAGTGTGCGTATCCCAAAGGGCAAGAATGCTGCGGAGTGCGGTTACAAAGGCCAAAGGCTGATCGAGCATCAGATGGTGACGGGCTTCAGGCACCGCGATGATCGGAATGTCACCTCCACCCAGCTCGCGGACGTATTCGGCCGATTCCGGGGTGAAGAGTTGGCTCATACCGCCGTGCACGATGGCCTTCCGGCCCGGTGCCTGCACCAGACGCTCGCCCATGGTGAGCCATTCGTTGGGCTTGTTGCTCCTCCGAAAGACCTCGGTTGAAAACTTCCACGTCCACTCGTCTCCATCCTGTCGCAGGGAATGATAGGCCATGTAGTCCAGAAGGAATGGCTCGCCGACCGGCTGGGGCGGGGAAAGGATGTACCGCTTACGTGCCGTTTCATAGCAAGGATAACGCTTGCTGGGCTTGTCCGGATCGCCGGAACCAGGGCTTGACCGCCTGAGGTTCCAGTACTCTTCCAGGAGAGCGGGCCGCATGATCATGAGATCGCAAACCACCACTCCGGCAAAGGCCTCGGGCCACTGGGTCACGGCTGTCAGGGCTGCGCCCGACCCGAAGCTGTGCGCGATGATTGTCGGCTTTTGGCCATCCGCAAACATATTCAGCGCCTCGGCAATCTCGCGAAACTCGCCCCCTCTCGCCAAGAGGTCGGCGCGACCACGCATGTCGCTGTCGCCCATGCCGGCCAGATCAAACGCCACCACGTCATAATCTTCTGCCAGAAACGGTGCAATGAAGGCAAAGCAGCGCGCATGTGCCAGAAAGCCATGGGTCATCAATACCTTGGGCTTGCTGGGGTCACCCCAGCGGAAATAGTGCGCCTTGGCCCCATCTATTTCCACATAACCTTCTTCGCGGGGCACCTTGAGCGCCGACACGAACCATTCGGGCAGATGTGAGCCGTCGCCAGCCCAAACAGGATCAATGTCCACTGGAAAGTCACTTATTCTGAACATCTCATTCATCAGGTTGCGCTGTCCTTGTTCGCTGGTGTGCTGGCGGCAAAGCCGCGGTAGGCATCGCGTGCCACATCGCCGCAAATCGCAGCATAGGTCGACACGCTTGGAAAATTGATGAGTTGGCGCTTCTTACCCGGGATGTTTGCGCCCATGTACCAGGAGTCCGCTTCGGGAAAGAGCGTCATAGCGCCAACCTGAGCGACCATTTCGGTCCAGTCCGCCTCTGCTTGCGGATCGGCGTCGAAAAGATCGTAACCGTTGTTTCGCAGCCAGACCATGAAATCGCAGATCCAGTCGCCCTGCATTTCCGCGCTTGTCGGGCCGTTGGAAAAACCCGAGGGGCTCAGGGGTCCGTAAGCGAACAGCATGTTGGGGAAACCCGATACCGCCATTCCCAGATAGGCGCGCAGCCCGTTGTCCCAAGCTTGCGACAGTAACAGGCCGCCCCTGCCGGTGATGTTCATGTCGATCAACCCGCCCCGCCCCGCGTCGAAGCCGGTGGCGAAAACGATGAGATCGCATTCGACCTCGCCGTCTGCGGTTGTGATTGCGTGCGGCCCGACACGGGTGATCGGGTTTGCCTTCAGATCAACCAGCGCAACATTGTCCTGCGCGAAAATCTCGTAATATCCCTGTTCCAGCGAAGGTCGCTTCGTGCCGAACGGATGCGGCGGTTCGGATGGGGCGAGTTTCTCGGCCAGATCGGGATCGGCGATCCGCGCGCGAACCTTGTCGCGCCAGAAATCGTAGGCGTGGCGATTGGCTGCGCGATTGGTAAGCAAGTCGGCGAAGTTGTGGTACCAGAACCTCAATCCGCCTCGCTGCCATAAATCTTCGAAGTGGGCATTGCGCTCAATCTCGTCGACTTCGAGCGCCGAGACTTCAAGTGACTGGCTTTCAAATCCTCCGCTCGTCTGCCTGCGCTGTTCGAAAAGGGCAGGATAGCTGTGCTTTTCGCGTTCCTGATCCTCCCGCGTCAGCCGCTCCTGCCGCATCGGCAGGGCCAGGATCGGGGTTCTTTGGAACAGGATCAGCGCTTCAGCCCGCTTGGCTGCTTCTTGGGCGACCTGCACACCGCTCGCTCCGGTTCCGATCAGGGCAACTTTGCGCCCATCGAGATCAATACCCTCCTGCGACCAGCGCGCCGTGTGGCACCATTCGCCCTCGAAATCCTCAATGCCCGGAATGTCGGGGATATACGGCTTCGACGCAAAACCGAGGGCTGGGAGCAAGAAGCGTGTCGATACGGATTGCCCGCCCTCAAGCTGTAGATTCCATAGTCCCCGCCCTGCATCAAAATCGGCGCTTTCGACCCTCGATCCCATCCGCATCAGCGGCCAAAGGTTCAGCGTATCGCAGACATGGCGGAAATAGGCCCTGAGTTCTTCCCAGCCGGGAAAGCGCTCACTCCAAGTCCATGTCCGCCACACTTCGGGGATCGAGAATTCATAGAGCGGAATCTGCGAATCCACGCGTGCGCCGGGATAGCAATTCCAGTGCCAGATGCCGCCCGGATCGGTCGCAGCATCGACCAGCAGCACGTTGAACCCGGCGTCCCGCAACTTGTGGAGCAAGTAGATCCCGCTGAAGCCAGCACCGATGATCACAGCGTCATAATCGGGCGAAGTCTGATTCGTCATGAAGCGGCAGTCAGGCTCTCGGCAATTGCCTTCGCCGTTGCATAGTCGGCCTTGCCGTTCGATGCGCGCAGGGGGATCTTCGTTGGATATATGGCCTTCGGTGTTTTGTAGCCTGCCAACTGCCCCCGCACATGATCCTTGACGGCTTGCTCGTCGAACGCAACGTCGCCGCTGAGGTGGACGACGGCGGTGACGGCCTGACCCCATTTTTCGTTTGGCACGTCCACGACCAGCGCGTCACCAATCGCGGGATGGGTCTTGAGAATCTCCTCGACTTCCTCGGGGTAAACTTTCTCGCCAGCAGTGTTGATGCAAACGCTGCCACGGCCCAGCAAGGTCAGGCTGCCATCGGCCTCGACCGTGCACCAGTCGCCCGGAATCGAATAGCGGACCCCATCGATTGTGCGGAAGGTCTTGGCGGATTTCTCGGGATCCTTGTAATAACCCGCTGGGATCGCACCCATGAGGGCGATAAATCCCGGTACGCCGCTTCCCGGCGTCACTTTCTGGTCGTTTTCATCAAAGACATGACAGAATTCGCCAATCGCAAATTTCGCGGTGTTGGTGCCCCCTTGCGCGGTTGTGATGGAGCGGCCGAAGCCGAGCCCTTCGGAAGCGCCGAAGCTGTCCATCAGCACCACCTGGGGGATATGCTTGCACAGCCCAGCCTTGACTTCCTTGCTCCACATCACGCCGGATGAAACGATGGTGACGAGGCTGCTGGTATCCCAGCGGCCGGGATTCCGGTCCAGCGCCTGCAGCATTGGCTTGGCAAAGGCATCGCCCACAATTGCGATGCTTTGCACCTTATGCTTATCAACTGTTTCCCACAACTCCGTCGCATCGAAGGACGAGTCTGCGAGTGTAACGATGGCGCCGCCCGACATAAGTGTGCCGATCGCGGTGATGAAGCCGGTCCCGTGCATCATCGGGCAGGATGGCAGGGTGCGGTTGCCGGGCCCTTGACTTGTGATCAACGCGACGTGTTCTTCGAGTGTCTGAGGAACGGGGGCGAGCAGCTTCTGGGCCTCGAGCTGTGCTTTGCGCATTTGGTCGTGATGCCACATCACGCCCTTGGGCATGCCCGTCGTGCCGCCGGTATAGATGAAGAGCTGATCTTCGGGAGAGCGCACTATGCCGAGCGCCGATCCGTCGCCTTCTTGCGCGAGTGTTTCGTAAGGGATCGCAAAAGGCGCGATTTGCGAAGCCTCGCCAATTTCCACAAAGGTGTGAACCTTCTCGAGCCGATCCTTGAGCTCGACGATACAGTCGCGGAATTCCGAGCTGTAGACGATCACTTCGCTATCGGAATCGTCGAAGATATAGAAGACCTCCTCGGCGACATAGCGGTAATTGATGTTCACATGGATCAGGCGCCCCTTGAAGCAGGCTGCCATCAACTCGCCATATTCGGGTCGGTTGCGCATATAAAAGGCAACCTTGGCCCCATTGCCGGCTCCGCGCTGCCGGAGCGCGCGGGCAACATTGTTCGAACGTCCCGACATTTCGGGCCAGGTGATGATCCGGTCGCCGTGTATCAGGGCCGGCGCATCCTTTGGCATGACGGGCTCGATAGCGTCGAGAATGTCGCCGAGATTCCAGTCGATCACATTAGTTCCCCTCTCCGAACGGGGTGGCGGCTTTGGCGCACTTCCCTTGGAAGAAACATCACGCAGCTTTGGTCCAGCCCTGAAGTGCCGCAGCCTCCGCCCGGACCGCTTCTGGCCCACCCAGAACCTGCCGGTCGAATCCGATCCGTTTGAACCAGTAATGCAGGCCAAGCAGGTCGGTGAATCCCATTCCGCCGTGCACTTCGGTGGAAGTGCGTGCGACAAATCGATAGACCTCGGCCGTGTGCGATTTGGCATGGCAGGCAAGCAGTGATGCCTCATTCGGCACCGCGTCGAAGGCGTGGGCGGCGTACCAGACGAGCGAACGGCACGGTTCATGCCGCGCGGCCATCTCGGCGCACATATGCTTTACGGCCTGGAAACTACCGATCAGGCGGCCGAACTGTTCGCGCTGACCAGCATAATCGACAGCCCTTTCGATCATGGCCTGACCTGCGCCAAGGCTGTCTGCGGCGAGGATCACGCGGCCCGCATCGCGCAGCCGGGCCACTGTAGCTCCGCCATCGTCAGCCAGTGGTTCCGCTTCGTCCCCGTCAAACCGCAATTCCCCGACGCTACGGGTGCGATCGATGGTCGTCAACGCGATAGCTTCCAGCCCGGACGCCTTGGCACCGACAAGGTGCAGCCTGCCACCGGAATCGGCGACGACGTAGGCATCAGCTCCTTCGAAATCGAGCGCGAACAGGGCGGTGCCGTTGAGCTTCCCGCCGGCAGAGGAAACTCCCGCGCCGTCGCGCACCTCGATCGTCTCGGAAATCGCGACACCGACACGCGCCTCGCCGCTCGCTATCTTTGGCAGCCAGTGGGCCTTTTGCTCCTCGTTGCCAGCTTCGCGCAAGGCGATCGGTGCGAGAACCTGACTGGCGAGAAACGGCACCGGTGCGACCGCATAGCCAAGCTGTTCCGCCACCACCGCCGCGTCGAGCAAGGTCATGCCGAGCCCGCCATGCTCTTCGGGGACGAGCATTCCGGCAACGCCCAGATCGTGGAGGGCGCGCAACACCTGGTCGCTCAACGGATTGTCCCGCTCCGCACATTCGCGGACGTGACTGAGCGGGCTGGTATCGGCGAGGCACCGCGAAACGGCGTCGCGCAACATCTGCTGGTCCTGCGAAAGTCCAAAGTCCATCAGTCTGCTCCCTGCTTCTGTCGCGCCATGTCCGCGGGGTTCGGCTCACGTGGCATTTCAAGGCCGCGTTCGGCGATGATGTTCTTCTGGATCTGAGCGGTCCCGCCGCCGATGATGAGACCGAGTTGGAACATATAGTTCCATTGCCACGCCCCGCCGTCCCGCTCACGCGGGCTGTGGTGATAGAGTATGCCCAGTTCGCCCATGGCGTCGATTGCCAGCGCGGATATCTGGTGAGCGAGTTCACAGCTTTGCAACTTGACGATCAGCTTCGCCATGCCGCCCGGCTCTCCCCTAAGGCTGTTCGAAAGGATGCGCATCCCATTGTATTTCATCGCCGCTACTTCGGCCTGAAGTGCCACTAGCCGGTCGCGCAGTACCGGATTGTCGATCGCGCGACCCTGGCCCAAACGCTCTTCCTGCATCAGTGCGATCAGCGCCTGCAGCCGGTTTTCGAGCGCGTCGGGATCGCCCAGCATTCCGCGCTCATGGCCTAGGGTTGCGTTCGCGACGAACCAGCCCTGGCCCCGCTGGCCGACGATCTGGTGCATGGGGACGCGCACATCGGTGAAGAACGTCTCGTTGAACTCGGCGTGACCGGTCATCGTCTTCAAGGGGCGAACCTCGATGCCCTGCGTGTCCATCGAAAAGATCAGGTAGGAAATGCCGCCATGTTTGGGTGCGTCAGGTTCGGTCCTGACCAGGCAAAAGATCATGTCGGCCTGCTTGGCGGTGCTGGTCCAGATCTTCTGGCCATTGATAACAAATTCGCCGTTTTCGATGTGCGCGCTGGTCTTGAGGTTGGCTAGGTCCGACCCGGCACCGGGTTCGGAATAGCCCTGGCACCATACGATATCGCCTTTCAACGTGGGTTCGATCCAGCGCCGTTTCTGTTCCTCGGTGCCGAGTTCAAGCAGGGTCGGCACGAACATCGAGATTCCCTGATTAGAAAGCCCGCCCGGCACCCTGGCCCGCGCAAATTCCTCTGCGATGATGCGCGATTGGAGAATGTCCGGCTCCGCTCCATAGCCTCCATACTCCTGCGGGATCGTTCGCGCGGTATACCCATGCTCGATCAACAGCTTCTGCCATTCGACTGCCTTGGACGAAGGTCGGGCCGCCCGGTCAGCAGAAGGCGGCGCGAGATGGCGGTGCGCTTCGATGAAAGCCCGCACTTGCTTGCGGAAGACATCGTATTCGGGCCCGTAATCAAGATCCATGACGCTTCTAACTTTCACGCAGGCGGAAAACAGGAAGGCGGAAGTCCTCACCGATCAATTCGAATTCCACTTCCACCGGAAGGTCGAGCGCTAGGCGCTCGTGATCGCAACCAATCAGGCGCGTGGCCATGCGTACGCCCTCTTCCAATTCCACCACCGCCGCCACGAAGGGAATTTCGTCGGCAAAAGCCGGGTGGAGGGCCTGGTGGGTAACGGTCCAGGAAAACAGCGTGCCCTTGCCACTGCTGCGTTCCCAGGAGAATTCCGGCGAGCCGCACTTTGCGCACATATAGCGCGGTAGGTGGCGGAAGCAGCCGCAGCCGCCGCAGCGCTGGAAATAGAGATTGCCGTCTTGGCACCGCTTCCAGAATTCCTGCTCAACCGGGTCTTGCGGGCGAGGTCGCGGTTTGGGCGGCGCAACCTGCGCGGAGGGCCGCATTTTGGGAGGCAGATCGCTCTCGCTGCTCATGCAAACCTCCTGAGAATGGCAATGCTTCCATCGCCAAGGTCACCCCAGCCGGTCACAAGACCAGTTTGGGCTCCCAGCACCTGGCGCTCGCCGCAGTCGTGACGAAGCTGGCGCACTGCCTCGACCACGTGGTTGAGTCCCCAGACATGCGCCTCACTGAGCAAGCCGCCATGGGTGTTGATCGGATAGCGGCCACCCAGCTCAATCTGGCCATTGGCGACGAATTCGAACTGTGCACCCGGTTCGCAATAGCCCATCGCTTCCAGTTGCAGCAGAACGACATAGGTAAAGCAGTCGTAAATCTGCAGGAAATCCATGTCCTCGCGCTTGACGCCCGCCATGTCGAAAGCGCGCGGGGCAGCATAGCTGAGGCCAATCTTGAAGGGATCGGGCCGCGAGGGGATGTCGTCGGCGGGATAGGGGTGGCCTTCCGCGGCACCGGCGATGCTGACGGGCACATGCGGCATATCCCTGGCCCGATCCATTCGCGATATGACTACCGCGCAGGCGCCATCGGTTTCAAGGCAGCAATCGTAAAGGCGGAAGGGCTCGGATATCCAGCGCGCCGAATGATAGGTTTCCGCGTCGAGTTCGCGCCCATAGGTAAAGGCGCGCGGATTCAACTGCGCGTGACGCCGGCAGGCTAGCGCTACCGCTGCCATCGCATCCGCGCCCACGCCGTAAAGCTTCGAGTGACGGGTCGCCAGCCAAGCATACATCTGCACCGGCAGGAACACACCATAGGGGATGTAATAGCCCTGGATGGTATTGGTCAGCGTGTTCATGTTCATCGCCCGAGTGGGCGGGGCACCCGGCTTGGGCCTGAGGGCGGAATAGCCGTTCCAACCGAGCGTCACCAGCACGTGATCGCAAAGCCCGCTGGCGATCGCCATTGCCGCGTTCTGCAGCGCCGTCGTCGGGCTGGCGCCGCCCATGTGAACGGTGGCCGCATAGCGCAGCACATCAATGCCGAGATTGGCGGCCATTTCCTCCGAGGTCGTATAGATCGGCGGCGGCACCATGCCGTCGATGTCGCAAGGTTTCAGCCCGGCATCTGAGATTGCGCGGCGCGAGGCTTCCAGCATCATGTCCACCGCGGTCCGTTCGGTGCCCTTGACGAATGCGGTTTCGCCCACACCGGTTATGGCGGCCTTGTCGGCAAAGGATAAGGTCTGCGAAGCGTTCATACAGCGTACCCGTCTTGCCGCAATTCAGGAATAGAATCTGGCATCGGCCAGCGCCCTTTCGGCCCCTTCGACAAGATCGCGCATGACCTCTGCCGCTGGACGGATCGAATGGATCAATCCAATTCCCTGCCCCGCGAAGCCGGGCATGATATCCTTGCGCTGAGCCTTTATGCCCGAAGCCATGACCGGCCCTGAAATCATCGACTGGTAAGGCATCGGAAGCGGCTCCTTGCCCGCCGCAACCCAAGCATCGGCCCATTTGTTGCGGATCATGCGCGCAGGCTTGCCGGTCAACGAACGGCTAACGACGGTATCTGCATCGCCGCCGTCGGTTATTGCTTCCTTTTGGAACCGTTCAATCCCTGCCTCTTCGGTTGCCAGGAACGCCGTTCCGACCCACGCGCCCAGAGCGCCCAGCATCATCGCTGCGGCGACTCCGCGGCCATCGGAGATTCCACCTGCTCCGATCACGGGAACCCGATCGCCCACCGCGTCGACTACCTGCGGAATCAGCGAGAAGGTTCCGATCGGGGAGTTGTGCCCGCCGCCATCGTGGCCCTGCGCCACAATCATGTCGATGCCGGAATCGACCACCTGCTGGGCGTGCTTGACCTTGCCGATCACCGCCATGACCCTGGTGCCATTGGAATGAAGGCGGTCCATCCACGGTCCGGGATTGCCGAGGCCGGCGGCATAGACTGGCACCTTTTCCTCGATTACCACTTCCATCTGCGCCTCGAAAAACTCCCGCGTGAACAGCTGCGGACCGCCCTTGCCCATTTCCGGCGCGCCAGCCGCGCGCATGGCCATTGCGGCATCCACTTCGGGCAGATCCTCGCGTTCCATGAAATCGCGGGTGAACTGCTGATATTCGCCAAGCAGTGCCATCGGGTTTTCGAGCGAGGCGCCGCTCTGCGGTGCCGAACCGCGCCTGACGGAGGCAGGCAGAAGGGTGTCGACCCCAAATGGCTTATCGGTCAGTTCGCGGGTCTGGCGGATCCAGCTGCGCAACTGGTCTGGCGAGCAGGCCGCAGCGCCAAGAACGCCAAGTCCCCCGGCATTCGATACTGCGGCCGCGAGCGCGGGGACACTCGCCCCGCCCATTCCGGCCAGAAGGATCGGGTATTCGATCCCGAGAATTTCGCATATGCGGCTCTTGAGTGCCATCGTAATACCCTCTCCATCCAGCGCCACCCACCGGCGCCCGTTTTTTACGTCTGTCCCCACCTGACCTTCTGGGACACAAGCTCAGGGCTTCTCTGTGCGAGATAGGAGGCGGAGCCCGCCACGAGACGCGCCATAGCCTGCCGCGCTCCTTCGGCATCGCCCTTGCGCACAGCTTCAAGGACGCGGCGCAAGAAACGCAACTGGACCGCACGCTCTTGCGCCGAATACCCCAGCGAGAGCGAGAATTCGCGGGTAAGCATATGCAACGCGGAAGTCAGAAGGCCGAAAAGCGGATTGCCGCTGGCCCAGCCGAGCATATCGTGAAAACGGCGATTCAGTTCCTCGAACTGGCTGCTCGCTTCGTTTCGCTCCAGCTCTTTGAGGCAATCGGCAAGTGCGCTCAGATCACCCGTGGTCGCGCGCTGGGCGGCATAGGCTGCAACATCCGCCGCAATCGCTTCGCGCAATTCGAGCAAGCCCCTCAAGTCCGCCTCCATGAAATGCAGGATCAGCGAGAGGCTGTTTGCGAAATCGCCAGTCTGCGGGCGAGCGACCACCGGCCCGCCACCGCGACCTAGTTGAAGATGGATAACGCCTTGGAGTTCAAGGAAGCGAAGCGCTTCGCGCAAGGTCGCTCGGGCGACATCGTATCGCGCAAGCATTTCGTCCTCGCGCGCCAACCTGTCGCCCGCAACATGCGCCCCGGCTTCGATATCGCGTACGATGTCCTGCGCAAGCGTGAGCGCACGCTTGGCCTTCCTCGAATCATCGACCTTCGGTTGCATCACTGGGAATCGCTCCTCTGATAAAACCTTATAAGAGTTTATCGGATGGCATGTCCAGCATCAGTCTATGAAGTTTGCAGTGCGGTCAAATGTCGCAACAATCCTTATAAGCTTTATTGACCACACCCTGCGAAACATCTACCTGTTTGATAGCAAGGTGAGTCTGCTTGCCTGGGATGGAGGACGAGACATGAGCATCGACACGATGGAGCTGGATACTGCCGGAAAAGTTGCAGCCATTCCGATCGACGAAATTGATGTCGCACGGCCGAGTCTTTTTCAGCAGGACACGATCGGCCTGTATTTCGACCGGCTGCGCAAAGAGGAGCCGGTCCACTATTGCCGCGAAAGCTATGTTGGGCCTTACTGGTCGATCACCAAGTTCGACGATATCATGGCTGTCGACACCAACCACAAAGTCTTTTCGTCGGAGGCAAAGCTCGGCGGTATCGCCATTCAGGACATGCATTCGGTGGAAGGCGCGCTCGAACTTGAAATGTTCATCGCTATGGATCCTCCAAAGCACGACCAGCAACGCAAGGCCGTCACCCCCGCTGTAGCGCCGTCCAACTTGCTGTTGCTCGAACCGACAATCCGCGAACGAGCGTGTCAGATTCTCGATGATCTGCCGATAGGCGAGGAATTTGATTGGGTTGACAAGGTCTCAGTTGAATTGACCACGATGACCCTTGCTACCCTATTCGATTTCCCGTGGGAGGAACGCCGCAAGCTCACGCGCTGGTCCGACGTCACAACGGCCGCCCCTGAAACCGGCATCGTCGAATCGTACGAAGCGAGGCGTGAAGAACTCATCGAGTGCGCGATGTATTTCAAAGGACTGTGGGAGCAGCGCATCAACGAAGAACCGAAGAACGATCTGATTTCCATAATGGCGCATTCCCCGGCGACACGGGATATGCCCTTCCTCGAATTTCTGGGTAACCTGCTGCTGCTGATCGTGGGCGGCAACGACACCACGCGCAATTCGATAAGCGGCGGTGTGCTGGCGCTCAATCAGAACCCCGATGAATATCGCAAACTGAATGACGACCCTTCGTTGATCGCCAGCATGGTGCCGGAAATCATCCGCTGGCAGACGCCGCTGACTCACATGCGCCGCACTGCGCTGCAGGACTGGGAGATTGGCGGCAAGCAGATCAAGAAGGGCGACAAGGTCGTGATGTGGTACCTGTCGGGCAACCGCGACGAAACGGTCATCGACCGGGCTGACCGGTTCATCATCGACCGCAAGAATCCGCGCCATCACCTGTCATTCGGTTATGGCATCCATCGATGCATGGGTAACAGGCTGGCAGAACTGCAGTTGCGGATCATCTGGGAAGAAATTCACAAGCGGTTCGCCAAGGTCGAAGTGACCGGCGAGCCCGAGCGCCTTTTCTCAAACCTTGTGCGCGGGATCACCAATCTGCCGGTGCGGCTGCACGCGCGCTGATTTGCTGAAGCAGAAATACGGAGTGTATGATGGTCAAAGTGACGTTCGTATCCAGCGATGGAACGCGGCGGGAAGTCGAAATTGCCGAGGGCGAAACCGCACGCGAGGCGGCGCTCTTCAATGATGTACCGGGCATCGACGGCGATTGCGGCGGTGTCTGCGCCTGTGCGACCTGCCATGTCCATGTCGATCCGGCCTGGATCGACAGGGTTGGTCGCCTGGTCGAAGGGGCAGCGGAGGCAGAGCTTCTGCAATTTGCCGAAGGTGCCAACGAATACAGTCGCCTCGCCTGCCAGATACCCATGGTGGAAGGAGTGGAAGGTTTGATTTTGCACGTTCCCGAGCAGCAATACTGACCAGACAGAGCGCAGCCCTGTCGTGCGCGTGCGGCGTCGCAAATTCAGTTTTGAACGGAGGTTTCAGTGCCAACTCAGCTAGAACCTGATGTCTAGACGAGCGAAGACGCATTTCGCACCGAAATGCGGCAATTCCTCGCCGCCCATTTCCCTGACGAATTAAGGGGCGCGGGCAATATGCTGGCCGGGCCCATTGGCAGCTTCGGCTTGTGGATCATCCTGGCCGACGCGCATCCGGAAGCTTCGAGGGACAGCTCCAGCGTGTCGGTGACATCCCCGGCCCGCATGGTGGTACACAGCTTCCAAAGGATGACATAACGGGAGAAGTCGTCGAGCACGGTCGACAGGTACACCAAGCCCCAGCCGATGATCTTGAAGTAGGTGAAGTCGGTCTGCCACATCTCGTTCGACCGCGTCGTCTTGGTGTGGAACCCGTCGGCGGCCTTGATCACGATGAAGGCCGGACTGGCGATCAGGTCATGGGCTTTCAACATACGGTAAACCGTGGCTTCCGACACGAAGTAGCGCTTCTCGTCGGTGAAGCGCACCGCGAGCTCGCGGGGTGACAGGTCGGTTGTATCCAACGCCATGTCGATGATCTGCTGCTGGATATCATCGCAGATGCGGTTCCACACCCGCCTCGGGGCCGATGGCCGATCCTCCAGCGCCTCCGGCCCGCGCTCGAGGTAGCGGTCGTACCAGCGTTAGAAGGTCCGGCGCGGGATGCCCAACTGCTCCAGCGTGCGCTTGGCCGGCAGGTGCGACTGCTCGACGATCCGAATGATCTCCAGCTTCTCGGATGCGGGTTGCCTCATTCGTCGTCGGCCCTATCCGCGATCATGCTTTTTTTGAGCAACCGGTTTTCCAGCGTCAGATTGGCCACGCATTCCTTAAGGGCACGGGCTTCGCGGCGCAGGTCGTGCACCTCGCCGGTGGTCGCGGCACGGGCGGTGTCGCCCGCCAAGCGCCGCTTGCCCGCCTCCATGAACTCCTTCGACCACGTGTAATACAAGCTCTGGGCGATGACATCCTTGCAGCACAGCTCGGCGATGCTGTCCTCGCCGCGCAGGCCTTCCAGCACGATCCTGATTTTGTCCTCTGCAGAGAAGTGCCGGCGCGTCGCACGCCGTTGCTCCCCGTCAGCACCAATGGCACAGATTTGAGGTTGTGATTTAAGGAGGATTTGGGCTTCGTCGTAGTGACGAAGGAACGAAGATGAAGCCCAAATCCTCCAATGCAAAATCGCCGACCAAGGCCCCTGCGGAGCGGGTGGTGAAGGACATCCGGCGTGCAACCCGCCGGCACTTCTCGGCCGAAGACAAGATCCGCATCGTGCTGGATGGCCTGCGCGGCGAGGACAGCATCGCCGAGCTGTGCCGCAAGGAAGGCATTGCCCAGAGCCTGTATTACACCTGGTCGAAGGAGTTCATGGAAGCCGGCAAGCGCCGCCTGGCCGGCGACACCGCCCGTGCCGCGACCACTGGCGAGGTGCAGGATCTGCGCCGCGAAGCCCGCGCCCTGAAGGAATGCGTTGCCGACCTGACCCTGGAGAACCGCCTGCTCAAAAAAAGCATGATCGCGGATGGGGGCGACGACGAATGAGGTATCCCGCCTCGGAGAAGCTCGAGATCATCCGGATCGTCGAGCAGTCGCACCTGCCCGCCAAACGCACGCTGGACCAGCTCGGCATCGCCCGTCGGACCTTCTACCGCTGGTATGACCGGTTCCTCGAAGGCGGCCCGGAGGCCTTGGAGGATCGGCCGTCGGCGCCGACCCGGGTGTGGAACCGCATCGGCGATGATATCCAGGACCAGATCGTCGAGATGGCCCTGGACTACAGCGAACTGTCACCGCGCGAGCTGGCGGTGCGGTTCACCGACGAGAAGCGCTACTTCGTGTCGGAAGCCACGGTTTACCGCCTGTTGAAGGCCCATGATCTGATCACCAGCCCGGCCTATGTCGTGATCAAGGCCGCCGATCAGTTCCACACCAAGACCACCCGGCCGAACGAGATGTGGCAAACCGACTTCACCTACTTCAAGATCATCGGGTGGGGCTGGATGTACCTGTCGACCGTGCTCGACGACTTCTCGCGCTACATCATCGCCTGGAAACTGTGCACCAACATGCGGGCCGAGGACGTCACCGACACGCTGGACATGGCGCTGGCTGCCTCGGGCTGCGACAGCGCCACCGTGCTGCACAAACCCAGGCTGCTCAGCGATAACGGTCCCAGCTACATCGCTGGCGAACTGGCTGAATACATCGAAGCTCAGCAGATGAGTCATGTGCGCGGTGCACCGTGCCACCCTCAGACCCAGGGCAAGATCGAGCGCTGGCACCAGACTCTGAAGAACCGCATCCTGCTGGAGAACTACTTCCTGCCCGGCGACCTCGAGGCCCAGATCGAAGCCTTCGTCGAGCACTACAACAATCAACGTTACCACGAGAGCCTGAACAACGTGACGCCCGCCGACGCCTACTTCGGCAGGGCACCAGCCATCATCAAACAGCGTGAAAGGATCAAACGACAGACCATCGAATATCGGCGCTTGCAACACCGCAAGCTCGCCGCTTAAAATCCAGCCCCTGACGAGGCCCGCACTCCGCTAATTTACGCCGCGAGTTGTGCCAAATGTTCTGACGACGGACACTTCACCAGCCGCTCAGCAGGGGCCTTCGGCGCCGATTTTTTCAAGGAGGATTGGGCTTCATCCTCGTTCCTTAGTCACTACGACGAAGCCCAAATCCTCCTTAAATCACAACCTCAAATCTGTGCCATTGGTGCTGACGGCGGACAGCACCGGCAATCCGCCCTCACATGAAGCGCTCGGGTTGAGCCATGTCGGTCTCCACGCAGAGGTTCGTTTCTTGGTAGACAACTCGTTGCACGAAATAGCTCGTCGGTCAATTGGCGCTGGCACGCGAAGCCAAGAGCGGCCCGCCTCGCGGGAGGGCGCTCACCGCCGAACGATTGCCGGCTCGATCGGACTATTCTGCAACACGGCGGGAGGCAGGTAGGGCTCCGTGCCGCGATATTCGCAATTAGTTAGCCGTCAGTGCTGGCAACCTGATGCAGCGGGGGCAGAACGGCCGCGGCGCGCCGCCTCAGACGCGAGCGGTGCCAGTTGGGGATATCGGCTTGCTGACGATGAATGGCGTCGGCCATTTCAAATCTTCCACGGCTCCTATCGAGGAGGCATGTCTTCCGATCCGCTTTCGAGATTGCCGGACATTTTCGTCAGCAATGAGCGCATCGCGCGTATCTCAGTTGGGGAAATCATATGGAGCAGTCGCGCGTAGATCATGTCGGCTTCGGCGCGCAGCTGAGGCAGGATTTCGATCGCTCGGGGCAAAAGATGAAGTTCCCAGACGCGCCGGTCGCCCTTGGCAGCGCGCCGTTCCGCGAGCACCATTCTTTCCAGCTGGTCGACAACATGGCCAACGCTGGCACGCTCCAGTTCGAGGCATTTGGAGAGGTCGGTTTGGGTCATGCCCGGGGTCCGATAGATATAGACGAGCGCGCGCCACTGGGTTCGCGTCAATCCGAAGCGCGCCGTTGAGGCATCAAACTTCCGACGCAGTTTGCGGGGCACTTCCTCGATGAGAAAGACAAACTCGTCTGAGGCCGTCAGAAGACTTTTCGCGGGAGAGATGCCGCTTGTATTGCGAGGTTCAACCATCGTCATGGACTGTAGAGCCAACATCATATTCTGAAAACCCTTTACTGTAAGATATGATATAGTATGATCGTGGAATGATTGATCAGTCGATCACTGATCTGCCCCCTTCTGAGTGGTCCAAAATTGATGATATTTTGGATGACGAAGGAGAATATGAATGCCGGCCAAGAAGCATCGCCCGGAAGAGATTATCGGCAAGCTGCGTGAAGCGGAGGTCGTGTTGGCGCAGGGGGCGACGACGGCTGAAGCGTGTCGCCGGATCGGCGTTACGGAACAGACCTATTATCGGTGGCGTAAGGAATATGGCGGTCTGAAGACCGACCAGGCGCGGCGGATGAAGGACTTGGAGAAAGAGAATGCGCGGCTTCGGCGTGCGATATCGGACCTGACGCTGGACAAGCTGATATTGCAGGAGGCTGCCCGGGGAAACTTCTGAGCCCCGCGCGCCGAAGGCGCTGTATCGATCACATCAGAATGATGATGCCGGTGTCTGAGCGGCGGCTGTGCCGTGTGCTCGGGCAACATCGATCGACACAGCGCAAGGCGCCCCGCGGGGCGAACGACGAAGCAGCTCTGACCGAGGACATCATTGCGCTGGCCCGGCAATATGGTCGTTATGGCTATCGCCGGGTGACGGCGTTGCTGCGCGATGCGGGGTGGCATGTGAACCGCAAGCGGGTCGAGCGCATCTGGCGGCGCGAGGGGCTGAAGGTACCGCAAAGGCAGCCGAAGCGCGGGCGGCTCTGGCTGAACGACGGATCGTGCATCCGGCTTCGGCCCGAGTATCCCGGCCATGTCTGGTCCTACGACTTCGTCGAAGGGCGGACCCACGATGGTCGCAAATACCGGATCCTTTCGATCATCGACGAGGCGAGCCGGGAGTGCCTGGCGTTGCCGGTGGCACGCAAGCTCAGGAGCGATGACGTTCTGGCGGCGCTCGCCGAGCTGTTCGTCACGCGTGGGCCACCAGCGCACATACGGTCCGACAATGGCCCGGAGTTTATCGCGACGGCGGTGCAGCAATGGCTCGCCCAGATCGGCGTGAAGACGCTGTATATCACGCCCGGATCACCATGGGAGAATGGCTATTGCGAGAGCTTCAACGGATCGCTGCGTGATGAACTGCTCAACGGCGAAATCTTCTACTCGCTCGCCGAGGCCCGGATCCTGATCGAGGCCTGGCGGCGACATTACAACACCGTCCGGCCGCACAGCTCGCTGGGATACCGACCACCCGCGCCGGAGGCCGTTCCATCGCCAGTGTCGCCCTCCGGTTCCGCTTCGCTCCACCTACGGCCGACACTGGCGATGGAGGCGTCAATGCACTAACATATAGCCCGGACCACTCGGTGGGGGCCGGTCATGATGGAGCCGGTGAAGGGCGGCAAGTGCGTCAACATCGGCCGCCCGGGCGCACTCTGGACCTCGGGCAAGCATGCGCCCGGCAAGGACAACGCCCAGTTCATGCTCTTCGAGAAAGCGATTTGCTGTGCTGGCATCTCGACGCCCTGATGCGGCGCCGGTTCCGGCGCATACCGATCGCCTTGCGCGCAGCCCGGAATCGGCCCGGTCTGCCCGCCACAGCCCTGGTGGCTGCCGGCAGGCGCGCGAGGCGGGGGCGGCGCCCTGCCCCCTCTCCTTGGGCGCCGCTCCACCTTCAGCCGAGGCGGCCACCGAACCTCGGACGGCGGAAAGCTGTGCCTCAACCCCGCTGCGTTCGCAGGTGAAGGCCGTGCTCACCGTCTTCGAAGGCCAGGCGGCGTTTCGGCTCCTCCCGCCCGGATGCGATGATTTCCGGGCGGGAGACCTGTTTCGCGTGGCCCATGGCTCGCGCACCATCGACGGGAATCGCTCGTGACCCCGCGGTTTCTTGCCCTGTTGCCTATCTCGGCCGCGCTCCCCGGCGTGGCGCTGGCCCAGACGATCGAGGACCGTGCGCGCACCGCGGCCGAGGCCTCGCGCTCCAAGAGCAGCGACAGCGAAGCCATCCTCGAAAATTACATCAGCCCCGGCCTCGCCGGGCAGTCCATCGCGACGGTCGACAAGAGCAAGAGCTTCACGCCGAACCTCGCCTGCCAGAAGACGGCGAACTTCCTTGAAATCCTGATCCAGCCTGGCGCGGGCGGCGATATCACTACCGTCCGCATCGCGCGCGACAAGGATATCGACGGCCAATTCGATAGCGTGACGACCTTGCCCGTGCCGGTGTCGGGGATTTGCGCCAACGGCGTGATCTCCTGCCGCCCCGGGAGCTGGAGCGACTGCCGCAGCTTCCAATGGGATGTCGACAGCAGCGGCGACCTCAAGCTCGCCGAAGTCGAGATGCCTGCGCTCGCCGGCTGCTATTGCGTCAACAACAGTTGCGGCGCGAACCTCGTCATGGGCAATCTGCCGTCGGTGCTGAAAGATCTTGGCGGCGGTGCGGTCGGCGCGCTGTCGAGCCACGATCCGCGCAACGGTGTCGCCGACGCACGGGTGAACGGTCCCGTCATTCAATATGTCGGCGCGCAATCGACCGCGTGCAGCCCCGATCCCGCCCTGCCCCAGACGGCCTATCGCGCGAACCCGACCGCAATCCAGGGCGACGCTTTTGCCGCATCGCGGTCGAACAGCCTGTTCCAGTCGCTCGCTGGCTCACCTGCCGGCACGGGCCGTGCCGAGCAGGTCCGGGCCTGCACGATCGAGCGCGAAGTGACCTTCCTGCCGCTCGGTTACGACGATATCGTCTCCGCGTCGGGCTCCATTTATTCGGTTCGCGACTGCGGCGAGGGATGTCGCCGCTATCGCATCATCGGCGACGGCGATTGCAGCGGATCGCCGCCAATCTTCACCGCGCGCTTCGAAGTCAGCGACCCCGCGAAGCTTATATCCGCACAGATCGTCGAGATGGGCGCCGACGACTGGGTCCAGGGCCGCGTCAACGGCCGCATCGTCAGCTCGGCCGGACCGCGCCCCTGGCTGACCACTGGATTGCCTTCTGGCGATTGCCGCACCGACGGCGGCGCGGCGCGCAACTATACGCCTTATGATTTCACGGCCGACCTCCGGGCAGGTCCCGCAACCGTATCGGCGCGCGTGCGGGGCGGGGGCGGCGGCGCGCCGCTCACGACCCAATGGGGTCTCGTCGATGTCGAGATCCGCGTCTCGCCCGGCTGCGAGCCCAGCGAGCGGCTCGTCGACCTGTGCGCGGGCACAGGCGGCGATACGAAGTGCCGCCTCGACAGCGAAAATGTCGACGGCGTCCAGACCTTCCGCAATGGCATCAGCGCCGGCCTGAGACCCCTCACCCAAACCCGCCTGTTCGGCACCGGGTCGTGCACCATCCGACTCACCCGCGACTTCTTCCGCCGCGAGCGCAGCTATAAATGCGTCGTCGACACGGGCTCCATGCCCGAGCCCGATCTCAGGCGCGGCGCGTGGATCATCGACCATTCGACCGAGACGATGCTCGCCGACCGCGTGCGCACCGCCGACGGCGGCATGGCGTCGTTGACGCGGCCGTTCGCGCTCCCCGACCGCGGCTCGGTGCCCGCCTGCGAGGCGATCTGCAAGACGCGGGCGCCCAAGGCGAACGCAGACGCCGCGCCCGATGGCGTCGTCGGCGCCAGGCAGACGAACCCGACCGGGTTCGACACCTTCTATCATGTCTGCCGCGCCGACAATGTCTGCCCGGCGGGTCCCGGCGAGACGATCGTCAGCCCCTGCGGCTGTCTCGACGATTTCCCCGAAGCGGTGGTGGTGATGCAGACGGTCCGGCTCGCCGGCGCCGATCTCGCCTGCACGGCGACGGCGCGATGAGCTGGCGCGACATCCCTTGGCCGCACCGGGCCGCGCTGATCCTTTTGCTAGTCCTGGGGCTGGCTATCGGCAGCGCGCTCGCGGCCGCGCCAGCGCACGCCCAGCAGATTTGCGCCGCCGATCTCGACGGCAGCGGCGAGGCCGACGGCCCCGGCGAAACAGCAAGCTGCACCGGAACAGCAAACGGCGGATGGCAATGTCCGCTCGAGCGCGCCTGGTGCGCAGCCGAGCCCGGCGGCGGCTGGTCGTGCCCGCTTGGACCCCAATATGGCTGCGAGACGCCGACGAGCGGCGGCGTTCCGGCCTGCTCGCCGCATAGCTGTATCGATACCGCCGCGAACCCGATCGAGGATGAGCCCGTTATCGACGATCCCGGCGCGCCCGCCGATGGGCCGGTCGATGCCGATGGCAATTGCCTCGGCAATATCGAGATCTTCGCGGGCCGCGCGCTGCGCTGCCGCCCCGCCGGGCTCAAGACCGGCTTCCAGAGCTGCTGCAAGGACAAGGGCAAGATCGTCAAGGACGGCATGGGCTCGTCGCTCGCATCGACCCAGACCAAGATCGCGATCGCCAAGGGCGTGTTCACCGGCGCCAAGGCCGCCTATGCCGCCTTCCAAGCCGGGGCGACAGCGAGCCAGGCGGCGAGCGCGGGCGCCAATGCGATCATCGTCGGCATCGATCCGACCTCGATCGCGATCAGCCTCGCGATCAACGTGATGATCGATTTCCTGCTCACCTCCTGCGACCAGCAAGATATGGAAGTCGGCATGCTGCGCGGCTCGGGCATGTGCGTCGAGATCGGCAGCTATTGCTCGTCGAAGATCCTCGGCATCTGCGTCCAGAAATCGCGCAGCCATTGCTGCTTCAACACCAAGCTCGGCCGCATCATCCAGGAACAGGGCCGTCCGCAACTCAAGTCCTTTGCCGATGGCTGGGGGCCGGTGAAGACGCCGAACTGCCGGGGGTTCACGCCCGAGGAATTCCAGGCGCTCGACTTCAGCCGGATGGACCTGTCCGAATATTACAACGAGATCGAGGCCCGCGCGCAAGCCGACATCCAGATCGACATGAAGGATCGCATCGATGCCTATACGCAGGCCATCGGCCGCTAGGCCGCGCCTTGCCGCGCTGATCGCGCTCGCCGGATGGGCGGGGATGCCCAGCGCCGGGACAGCGCAGGTGTCGCCGGGGACCGAAGAGCCCTCGTCGGCGCGCAGTGAGATCGAACGCGAAGGCAATGCCGCGATGGAACGGCTGCGCGGCGCAATCTCGCGGCCAAAAGTCGAGCCTGTCCACGCTCCATCGGAGCTGCCGGAGCCGACCGAAGCCGAGCGCCGCCGCGCCTTCGAAGCCCTGCGCGGCCACTCCAAGTCTCCGGCAATGGAATCACGTGCGCGCGACGCGCTCAAGGCCGGCAAGGATCGCTTCGCTGCCGAGCGCGAGGCGATGGCGAAGCGGCTCGGCCAGGCGCTCGGCCTCGAAGCGCCCGACATGAAGGCCATCGCCGATGCGGGGCCGGCGCAAGCGACCAAGGGCTGGGTGCCCGTGCTGTTCGTCTCCTCGTCGATGCCGACGGCAACGCTCAGAACCTATGCCGCGCAGGTTGAGAAGGCGCGCGGCGTGATCGCATTTCGCGGCATGCCGGGCGGGATGACCAAGGTGGCGCCGATGGCGAAGCTCACCGCCGAGATGCTGCGGCTCGATCCGGGCTGCGAAGGCCCGGCCTGCGTGATGCGCGACATCCAGGTGATCGTCGACCCGCTGGTCTTCCGCCAGCACGGCGTCGCCCGCGTGCCTGCGCTCGCGATGATCCCGGGCGATCCGGCGCTCCCCTATTGCGAGCGCGAGGACGAGAGTCCGCGCGCTTCCCATGTCGTTTACGGTGACGCGGCGCTCTCCGGCCTGCTCGAAGAAATTGCCCGCCTCGGCGGAAAGGAGGAGGTGCGCGATGCTCAGTCACGCCTGGAAGCTCGGTAAGCGACTTGCCATCGCGCTGAAAGGACTGCCGCGCCGCGCGGCGGTCGCGCTCGGCAGTGAAGGGCTTGGGCAGCCCGCGCGCCCGAACCGGCTATGGAAGGCCTGCGCGATCGTCATTCCCTCGGGCCTTTTCGCCTGCTGGGCGATGGCACAGGTCACTTGGGTCATGTCGCCGTCGATCGACGCCTGGGCCGTGCGCGCCGCGCCGGGGCCGATCGCGAAAGGCGACCTCGTCATGTTCACGCTCTCGCATCCGCTCGCGGGACCAAAACCTGTCAATGTCACCAAGTTCGCGCTCTGCTTTCCCGGCGAGCGCATCAGCCTGATCGAGAAGCCTTCGACCTTCGAACCCAATGCGCTCGACGGCTGGTATTTCTGCGAAGGCAAGCTGCTCGGTATCAGCAAACCGTTCGGGCGAAACGGCCAGCGGCTCGAGCATTGGCGTCCCGACAACGGGCTGATCCTGCCCGGCACCATCTATGTCGGCTCGCACCATCCGAGCGGGTTCGACAGCCGCTATTATGGCCCGGTGCCGATCGGCGAGCTCAAGCGGATGGAGAAGTTGTTGTGATGCGCGCTTCCCTGCTCTCGCTCGTCGCGCTGGCCGTCGGCGTTGCGGTGCCCGCTGCGGCTCAGCTTTCCCGCACGGCTCAGCCCGAACCCAAGCAAGGCTATTGGTGGTATCAGGCCCCGCCGCCTAAGGATGACGATGCGGACCCCGAAGCGCTGGCGAAGCCCCGGATTCCGCCGATGGCAGAGCTTGCGCGCCTAACGCCGCCGAAGATCCGCAAGCTGATCGAGGCGCAGCGCGACTATGCCGCGACCGTGCTCACGATCGATGCCGTCGCCGATTTCTGGCGCTTGCAGGACTTTGCGAGGCGAAAGGCCCGCGCCTTCGCCGGCGTCACCCAGGTCGCGATGCTTCATCACCCCGAACTCAGCGCCAAGTCCGCCAACCCGATGGTCGGGGACGCGCGTGCCACGATGGGGGCCGAGAAGGAGCAGGTCCGGCGGCACTATCTTCGCGGCCAGGCCGGGCAGTTCGCGCTCGTGATGTTCTCGCGCTCGAGCTGCGGATACTGCCGCGTGCAGTGGCCGATCATCGAGCGCTTCCGCGAGGAAACCGGTTGGCAGGTCACGCTGATGGACATCGACCAGCGGCCCGAACTCGCCACGCGGTTCGGGGTCGAGATCACGCCGACGACGATGGTGATCCGCCGCGGCAGCGCCCAGCGCATGGTGATCGCGAGCGGCGTCGAATCCTATCCGAACCTTTCGCAGACCGCTTACCAGGCGGTGCGGCTGCTGCTCGGCGATATCCGGCCCGAGCAATTCCTGACCGGCGCGGGCGAAGAGGACGGCTTCTTCGATGCCCTGTCGGCGGGGCCGGTCTCTGCGACCGATCCCCGCGTACTCGGCGGCGATCTCGTCACCTCGAGCCTTGAACCTCGGCCATGAAGGCGCGCGCCCTCCTCTCGCTGCTCTGCGTCGGCCTCGCCTTGCCGGCGCTCGCGCAGTCCCCTTCGCGCGAGCAGGCGGCGCGCGCCGCGATCCACCCGGTTGCGAGCGCGGCCGAGATGAACGTCTGGCTCGCGCGCGTTCCGGTAACGCGGTCCTTTCCGCCTAACTTCGCCGAGGAGTTGCGCGGCGCGGGCGGCGCCTTCATCGTCGAGATGAGCACGGCGCCGGGCTGCCTCCCCTGCGCCGACCTCTGGCCGAAGCTCCAAGACCTCGGACGCCGTTATGGCTGGCGGGTTCGGGCGCTCGGCGCCGACGAAGCGATGCTGCGCTCGGGTCGGGTCGGCCTCCCCTGGGTCGGGCATCCCGTAGCCTGGGTACGCCCGGTGAAGGACGCGAACCGTATCATCCCGATCGCGGTCGGCACCGACCATAGTCCGAACCTCGCGCGCAATCTTTATCTGTCCGCCAAGATGCTGACTGGGGTGAAACCCGCTGTCGGCGTGCGTGCGCTTTCCAAGTTTACGGGGATCGTCGGGAACAGTCCGGGAGCGCCATCGCAGCGCAGTGCCAAGCCATGAACACTGCCCGCCTATACCTCCGCGAGAAGTGCATGACCGGCGACCACAACCGGCATCACTTCGACGCCATCGGCAAGCGGGTAGCGCTCGCGGCCGGGATAGATCAGCAATCGCTTCGCGGGCGAGAGATCGTCGCAGGCATGATGAAAGCCGCGTTCAAGCTTGGGTTGCAGGCTCCTCTTAATCTCGATTGCCCAAAGCTCGCCGCCAGGAAGCGTCAGCAGCAAATCGATTTCCGCGCCCGCCGCCGTCCGATAGAAATTGGCTTTCGTCCCCTCCGGGGCAGCGGCGGTCAGCGTTTCGATGACGAAACCTTCCCAACTTGCCCCCGCGATGGGATGGCCGAGAATATCTTCGTAGGACGAAAGCCCAAGCAGTGTGTGAACGAGTCCGCTGTCGCGGACATAAATGCGCGGCGATTTGACGAGACGCTTGCCTGCGTTGCTGTGCCACGGCTCGAGACGTCGGACCAAGAGAAGATCGACCAGAAGATCGAGATATCCAGCGACCGTCTTGCCGTCGACGCCGAGGCTCCGGGCAAATTCGGCCGCATTGAGAAGGCCGGATTGATGATGTGCGAGCATCGTCCAGAAACGGCGGAGTGTCTCGGCCGCGATGCGGGGACCGAACATTGGAATATCGCGTTCGAGATAGGTGCGGATAAAATCCTGCCGCCATCGCTGGCTTGCCCGATCGCTCGCCGCAAGGAAGCTATCGGGAAATCCGCCGCGTACCCAAAGCCGGTCAATTTGATCATCGCCGACTTCAAGCCCGTCGAGCGGACGCATTTCGAGGTAGCTGATACGTCCGGCGAGACTCTCTCCCGACTGGCGCAGAAGATCGATCGATGCCGAGCCGAGGAGCAGGAAGCGGCCTGTCCTTTGGCCTCTACGCCGACCGGCGTCGATCAGCCCGCGCAAGATCTGGAACAGTCCCGGCAAACGATGGACTTCGTCGAGGATGACCAGCTTGTCCGCATGTCCGGCAAGATAAAGTTCGGGTTCCGCCAGCTTGGCGCGATCCGCATCGGACTCGAGGTCGAGGTAGATCGAGGGTCTGGATTCGCCGATTTCAACCGCGAGCGTGGTCTTGCCGACCTGTCTTGGGCCGATGAGCGCAACAGCTGGCACTTCGGCCAACCTTTCCGCCAGTTCCGTCGAGATACGGCGATCAATCATCCTTGCATTTATGGAGTTCTATTCCAGTTTTGCAAGGTTAATTTGCATAACATGCTGATCATGGCGAACCCGGCCCGAGAGGATTGAAAGGAGCAAGTCATGCCAAAATCCCGCCAGATGATCGCTGCGCTCACTACGCTATCAGCTATGGGAATGGCCGCGCCGGCTCATGCCCAAAGCTGGGCCGAGCATTGGTTCGACAATGTGACCTACACCTCGCCCGGCAGCTTCGAGGATCAGGCGCGCGGCTATGTGACCGCGGGCGGCTTCTCGGGCCGCGTCGACGTCCACAACGATTACCTCATGAGCGTGACGTTGCCGAAAGTGCGCGCCGGCTGCGGCGGGATCGACATGTTCCTCGGCGGCATGTCCTTCCTCGATCCCGAGTATCTCGTCCAGAAGCTGGAAAGCATCCTGCAGGCCGCGCCCGCCGTCGCCTTCCAATATCTCCTCGAAACCCTCGACGAGAAGATGGGCAACATCATCTCAAAGATGGAGGCGGCGACCAACTATCTGAACTCGATCCAGGTCAACGACTGCCGCCTCGCCAACCGCATGGTCCAGATCGCCAAGGGCGACGACAATATGTCAGGGATCATCGAGGAGATGACCGGCTACAAGTCGATCAAGGAAGGCTATGCGAAAAGCTATCAGCAGAGCCGCGAGAAGATCCAGGCGAACCAGAACAATCCGACGGAAGACCTGCGCGACGCGCTCGCCAACTGCCCGCGCGAGGTCACCGACATCTTCCGCACCGGCTCGCTCCTCGCCCATGCCGCCGCGCGGGTCGGCGCGAGCGAATGGACCGGGGTCATGCGCGCCCGGGTCGGCGACGTCTATATGCGCTGGGATGCCACCGACAAGGTGCCGCTCTTTTCGGCGATCCCCGCCTGCCCGCGGCAGGAGACCGAAGGCGTCGAGGACTTCCTGACCGGACGTGTCCAGCGCCGCGCGCTCAATATCCCGCCGACCGGCGCCGATTGCGGCGTCGACGGACCGGGCCGCGGCGCGCTGATCCTCGCGCGCGAGCGGATGCAGGCGATCGCGACGAAGATCCGCACCCGGGCCGCGCTCACGGCCGAGGAACGCCAGTTCGTCGCCAATGTGAAGACGCTGCCGATCTACCGCATGCTTGAGTGGGGCGTGCGCGAAGGCGTCGAGGACAGCGTGATCGGCGACACCGACGAACTGGTGGCGCTGACCCTCGCCTACCAGATGCTCAACGACCTCACGCGCAGTCTCGATTTCGCGCTGTCGAACGCCGAGCGCGGTACCACCGCGGCGGGCGCCGCCGATGCCGGAAACTCCAACATCTGCCAGACGCGCATTCTCACCAAGGGGATCGAGCAGCTCCAGGGGCTGCGCGAGGAGGTCCTCCGCCAGCGCGCCCAGATGCGCCAATCCTATATGGCCGCGCTGAACCAGGCCAACCTCTCCGCCAATTACGCCGGTCTCGTCCGCCAGCGCGACCGCGATGCTCGTGATGCCGCGGGCGCCGCGGCCAACCGCTGACCGCCATGCGCGCGCCCTTCCCTTCCACGCTCGCCGCCGCCTTCGCGCTCGTTCCCGCTCCCGCGCTGGCGCTCGAGACGAGCTTCCACACCTATGACGGGTTCAACGAGACGGTCGACGCGTTCCGCCTTGTCTCGATGATTTTCGCCGACCCGCGCTACGAGACGCTGGTGGTGATCATCGCCGTCGCCGGCATCGCGCTCGGCGCGCTCCTCGCGAGCGTGCGCGGCAACGGCATGGGCATCGTCGCCTTCGGCTTCCAGACGCTCGTCGGCATCGGCCTCTTCGTCGGCCTCGTCGCGACGACGGGAACGGTCCATGTCTACGACCGTGTCCGCAATGCCTATCAGCCGGTCGGCGACGTGCCGAACCTGATCGTGCTCGTGGCCGGCGTCACCAACATGATGGAACGCGCGATCGCCGAGACGATCGACGACAATACGCTCGATCCCAATGCCAAGCTCGAGTTCGGCGCCGGCGGGCACAGCTTCGATCTCTTTCTCAATGCCGTATCCCCGCGCGGGCCGATGACCGACAGCTTTCTCGACGCGACGATCAAGGACTATGTCCGCCAATGCTACCCGGTCGCGCGCGTGTCGCCCGCCTATGGCATCGACGACGATCAGCTGTTTAGGACCACCACCGACCTGCCGCAGGCGTTCGCCGCGATGGCGGGGCCGGCGACCTTCAGCACGGTGTTCACCGCCTCCGACAAGGGCGGCACCACGGTGAGCTGCACCGAGGCATGGACGCATATCTCAGACCGCCTCTCCGATCCGGCGCTTTTCGAGGATTATAGCCGGCAGGTGTGCGAACGCACCGGCTATGACATATCGAACGCCGCCCAGCTCCAGCGCTGCCGCTCGAACCTTGGCGCGCTCGGCGACAAGATGCTCGGCACCCCGCTCACGCTCCAGCAACTGATGACCAACATCAACCTCGGTAACGCCGTCGGCGACGTGCTCTTCGAAGACAGCCCCGCGACCGCGGCGCGCGTCATGGCGAACCGCGCCGTCGTCTCGAGCGGGCTTGCCACCATGTCGACCGCGAACGAATGGATGCCGACGATCCGCGCGACCGTCTTCGGCATCATGCTGTTCATGATGCCGATCGCCCTCCTCTTTATCTTGACCCCGATCAACCTGCGCGTCGCGAGCTTCGCGCTCGGCCTCTTCGTGTTCGTCGCCATGTGGGGGGTGATCGACGCCGGCATCTATCAGCTGACCCTCGGCCGCGCGATGGACGTGCTTGCCGAGATGCGCTCGAACCATGTCGCCGCCAATGCCTGGATGCTCGCGCCCGGCTCGGCCATGAAGGCGCTCGCCATCTTCGGATCCTTCCGAACCGCCGCCGCCGGGCTCGCCGGAGCTTTCGTGTTCACCGTGTTCCGCTTCTCGGGCAATGTGTTCACCTCCTTCACCAGCGGCGCGCTCGGGGCGCAGGGTCAGGGCACCGCGGCCGCGACCCCGATCATGACACACGAAGGCCGAGCGCAGGCGCTCGAGGCGCAGGCGTCGGCGAGCGGCACGATGGCGCGGCGCGGTGCGACGTCGAGCTTCGGGGATTTCGGGGAGCGCTCGACGCTCGGCAGCAACCGCGCCTTCGGCGCCGCCGGAACCTATCTCGCCGATCGCACACCCGGCGTCGGCGGCACGACGGGCTTTGCGCTCGGCGCAACCGATGCCGCGCGCGACCTCGGCAACCTCGCGCCCGCTCTGGTCGGACGCGATCTCACCCATCCTGCAACGGCGGCGGCCGTGCGCGCCAATGCGACGACGGCGGCGATCCACAATTTTGCGGAGAAGGATGCGCTGCGCGGGCTCGGCACGAGCTATTTCGGCGAGGGACAGGCGGGCGAGCGCGCCTTTGCGCGCTTCACGCAGAACATGGTCCAGTGGAAGGCCTTCGGCGACACGCGCGCTTACGACATGATGTTTCAGGGCGCGCAGCGGCATTTCGAGCGCAACGGCTATGCGGGGAAGGACGCCGAGCTCAAGGCTTCGACCGTGATCGCGCAGGTGTCGGCCGACCCGACCTTCGCCAAGCTGATCGCCAACAGCTTCGACCAGGAGCAGATGCTGCGGAACGACCTGACCGGCGCGCAGATCAATGTCGGCGCAATGGAAGGGCGCCGTGACTACGCCAGCGACAATGTAGCCGCCGTCGAGCGGCGGAATGTCGCGACCGAGCAGGCATATCGCACCGGCAGCAACGAGGGCCAGCGAAACGCCGCCGCAATGCTCGGCCTTCCCGTCGACGAAACCGCGCGGCGTATCGGCTTCATCAACACCCTCTCGGGCGAGGCGCGCTCGTCCGCCATCTCCTCCCTCTCCCGCGCGACGGGACGCAACGAGGCGCAAGTCATGCGCGCGCTAGAAACCTATAACGCCTCGGTCCAGCTCGGCACCGCCGATGGCGCGACCGAGCAAGCCGGACGCGAAGGCACCAGCGTCTATGGTCGCACCCGCGAGGCAGCGGGCTATGACTTCGCGGAACGGTCGGGCAAGCTCGACGCGCAGCGCGAGATCGGCCATTCGGGCGTGCGCGGCTCCGCGCGGATCGGCGAGCAGCGGCGGCAGAGTGACAATTTCGGGTTTGCGGAAGGGGCGGCCGCGGCAGGCGTTTCGACGCGCGAGGCGGCGCAGCTCGATACCTTCATTGGGGCGCTAAGCCGCACGGCGGGGAACCAGGTCGACATGGCCGAGGGCGGCGCGGCGGGCATCGCCGATCGCGCACGCAACGAGCGGCTGACGCGTATCGTCGACAATGAGCGGCTGACGCGCATGCAGGGCCTACTGCGCAGCGAGGGCATCAACATGACGAAGCGCGAGCTCGCGATGGCGCAGAATGGCGACCTCAATCTCAATGTATCGCCCGACGTCGCGCGCCAGCTCCGGGCGGCAGGACTCATCAACGACAGCCAATATGGCGCCATCGCCGAAGGCGGCCGCGCACGGTTCAGTTTCGCGGACAATGATCTGCTGGTGTCGAGCAGCACGGGATTCTCGCAATCGGCGCGCAGCGACACCAGCACCAAATATGAGGCCGGCAAGCTGGCCGGACCCGACACGATCGAGAATATGCTGAGCAGCGAACAGGGTCAGGCCATGATGGCGAACTGGCTCAAAGGCGGGTTCGAGATGGATCGCAATGGCGAGTGGCGGCTTAATCCGCAGGTGGCCGATACGCTGCAGCGCGATGTGTCGGCAATCATGGCGCAGACGGGTTGGCAGCGTTCGATATCGCGCTCGGCACAGGATCAGATCACCATGGGAACGACTGTCGGCGGCAACATCGGCGGCAGCGCGCAAAGCAGCGATTATGCTTCCCGTGGCGGTAAGCAAAAAGGCGGTTCACGATCGCAAACCGCGACTTCGGGAAATGTCGGCGGAAGCCTCGGGTTTTCCAGCCGCGACGTCGGGATCAGCAGTGAAAACGCCCAAGCTTCCCTTGATATCGTCAACTATGAAGTTCGCGGGGCGATTTCCGCAGCAGAACGCGCCGCCGCGCGGTCAGAAACTCCCGAAGCGACGTTCACCCGCGAGTTGAACCGACAAGTGCTTGGACAGGAAGGGCTACGGAATCGCTATCTTGGTCAGGCCGATTCCGCGCGAGGTACTGCGGACATCACGGCCCCGATGACGTCGTATGAGCAGTCATCGATCTTGAGCAAAGGCCGGTTCTCGACTGATCTCGCCAACGGTCCATTCGACGGAGATAACAGCGACAAGAAGCGCTAGATTCGCGAGCCGTTGTTGGGACTGAGCGGATTGCCGATATAGATCGTGCCCGAGAACGGATCGTAGATATCGCCTACGGGACGCAAATGGTCTGGGGGATACCGCAGAGTTTCCTGCTCGATCTTGATACGTTCGAGTTCCTCGATTTCCTCATCCGAGAGCGGGTCGCCGGCGAAAGGCCTATCGAGCCACGCGCGCACGAATCCGAACCCCAGAACGAGCAGCGCCGTGAGCGGGAAGAAGAGGATGGTCAGATAGCCAGCGAATGCGCTCTCGAAGAACGGCCGAAGGGCTGGGTTCTTCAACGACGCCGCCGCCACCGTCCAATATATTGGGATCGCTGCCCACCAGAGCTTGGCATACCACGGGCGCCACAGCCAATCGGCCGCAGCGGGCTGCGGAATTTCAAGCTCCGGGATCGCTGAAGAAGGCGTGTTCTGCATGGCTTACCTCGCGTTCAAATGTAGCATCGACGGCAACGCATGGGAATTCGGAGTGGTGCCGAAATCGAACGAATTACCTCGGGAGCTAAGCGACATGTGCTCCCCTCGCCGATTTCGATTGCACGCTCGCCACGCCCCCTCCCTTCCCTCAGGTTGCAATGGGCTAATTCTTCAGGGCTGGCGCTGCAGCCCTGTTCGCCACGCAATCGTCAAAGATGCACCGAAGAGATGCTCTCCCGCGTGCCGAAAGCGCCACATTTGTTCGGCGCGCATCGTGCGGATCTCGTTGACGTTCGACGATCGCGCGCGCTTCTAGACTTTGGGTCAGCCGAACGGCCGTCGCGATCGAAACGCCGCTCGCATAGCCGAGGCTGGATACGGACAATCGTTTGCTAGCGGCGTCAGCTGAATAAAGCTCGAGCAAGATGATCCAGCTTGCAGGGCTCAGGCTGATTTCCCGGATATAGCGGTCCATTATTCGCCGCTCCATGAGCAGCTCGCGGCAGAAACGCAGTCGGTTGGCTTCGACATCGAAAGTCGGATCATCTTGATGTGCCGCGACATCCGACATTCGCCCAAACCAAGCCTCTGCGCTTTCCGGCGCGAAAAGCCAGATAGGCAGGCGCCGCAGACGAAAGCTGCGGCCCGGCGCCGGTCTTGCAGAGGCTCGAATATTGGTACCACAAAAAACGAGCCTCCCGTTTGCTTGCGGTGATTCCAACGCCCCTTAGGCTGGTCGGTTGATAGACGGCACATAAGATGATAAGCGTATAACCGCTTTAGCGACGATGAGGGAATGTGTGATGGGCGAAGTAACCCGCTGGACGGTGAATGTCGCACCGGAAACCGACATCGATGTCCGAACCTATCTTGCCCAGCGTGGCATGAAGAAGGGCGACCTGTCGCGTTTTATCGAAGAATCGGTGAAATGGCGCCTGCTCGACCTGACGTTGGCGGAGGCCCGTGCCGGTTTCGATGACCTGTCACCGGAGGAGATGGATAGTCTGATAGACGAAGCGGTTGCCGACGCGCGTCGGAACTGACGCATGCGCGTCATTATCGATACCAATGTGCTTGTGAGCGCCCTGTTGCATGAACGGTCGCTGCCCTACCAGCTGATTGCCCTATGGCGTCAGGGCAGGGTCGCGCTGGTCACATCTGCCGAACAATTGGACGAACTTCGGCGCGTCACTCGTTATCCGAAAATCCGCGCTCGGTTGAACCCTGCAGTCGCCGGACGACTGGTCAACGAATTGAAGGGTGCTGCCATCATGGCGCAGGACCTGCCCGACGTTTCTGTCAGCCGCGATCCATGGGACAATTATCTGCTGGCGATGATCGAAGAGTCGAAAGCAGGATATCTGATCACGGGCGACAAGGCCGACTTGCTGAGCCTGGAACGCCATGCCGGAGCACAGATCGTCACAGTACGAGAATTCCTGAAACTGATCACGGGCAACGAACCAGGATTTTAGCTGCCGCCGGCAGCTTTCTTCAGGTCCGCGATATGTGAACCGCAGATCGCCTCGACGATCGCGCGCAATTTCTCGGCCGACGCTGCAAGCGCTTCGAGGTCGGCAGCGCTAATTTCGTAACTGGCAGAGTATCGAGCCTCAACATAAGCGCGTTTCAGCAATTCGAAGCGGCGGCGGTCGATCTTACTGTCGCGAGCCCAGGCTTCAACCAGGCGCGGCTCGCGGTCCTCTGCGAGCGATCGCAGGAACTTGATATTGTGCGAGCGTGGAAAATAGAACGTGTTTGCAAGCAAATAGCACCCGTAAAGCCGCTCAACGGCTTGGTGCAATGCGAATGCAGCTCCCTTTAGCCATCCCCCGTCAAGCATGGCCTTACCAAACTCGAAATCGAACGCTTCCAGTCTGCGCCCGGCTTCCGCAAAATTTGCCGAGAAATACCCCACGGCCATTTCATAGGCATCAACTGGCGTCAGCGGCTTCGGCGTTGCCAAAGGATGGTTCGGCAGGTCGTATAGCATCACGCCATCGCGGATGATATCGACCCAGAAATATTCGCCGCGGCTGAGCGCGCGGTTCACGTCGGCGAGCGTATGGACAATGATGTTCAGCGTCCGTCCGACATCGGGGTCGCGGAGGATCTTGTCCTCGGCGATGTACCAATGGTCGGAGATGTCGGTGAGATCCTCATGGCTGACAACGATCAGCAGGTCGAAATCGGACTGATAGCCATTCTCCGGCTCATCGACCCAATCGTCGCGGGCATAGCTGCCGAACAGGATGATCTTCAGGATCTTGCCGTTGCGTTTGCCAGGCTGTGTCGCGCGCTCGATCGATCGCGCGAACTCCTCCATCAGCACGGCCTTGATGCGTTCGAGTTCGCCCTGCTGCTTTGCCGGAAGGTGGTCGATTTCTGTTTTCATTTTCGCCCTGCGCTTCGGAACTGCCGCAGCCCCTTATGCCGCGGTGTCGTCGCGGAAACGATCCATCTGATGCATGCGTTCGTGAAGGATCGTAACGATGCCCGCAGTTCCGTCGCCGAGCAAACGCCAATAGACATAATGATGTTCGCACTTGCCGTAATAGCCATCAACACCGAATTCAGCCGGAATAGCCCGCCAAAGAAGCTCGCGCCTGGCGATCCGACCAAAACAGTCGAAAAGGCCCCGCACATAGGCTTCTGCCTGCGCATCTCCCCACTTCTCCCGCGTATAGGCATAGATTTCGTCGAGCCGCTGCCCGGCGATCGCGGAAACCCGAAAATTAGCCATCGTCAGTTTCGGCGCGCCCGACCGATCACCGCATCGGCATCGAGAGGCACGAAGTCAGAGTCAGGCGCTGCGAAGGCCCTTTGCAACTCCGCCTTCAAGCGGGCGAATTGCTCCGCTTCCGCGCGTTCCTTATCGCGCCGAATGAGATCACGGACATATTCGCTGACATTCTCATAGGAGCCGTCGTCGCCAACATTGGTCGCCACGAAATCGCTGAGGGCGCCGCCAATACGGACATTCAGGGTCGTTTGTTTGTTCATAAAAACCTCGCGTCCGTCACAATGTAGAGGAATAATATGGACAATCAATCCTGATCATATTGACCCCGGCATAGTCGGATATCTTTCTAGCTACTGGCCGCCGCTTCGACGACGGAAATAGACGCATTCGCGAGCCGGTTTGGCAACCGCCTCGAAGCCCGCATCGAGCCAGACACGTCGATGGGGCGGCTCTACTTCCGAAAACTCTGCCGCTGACCACCAATCGGCACCGAACGCCGCGCGCGGAAGAACCGCGCCAATGATGCTCTCGATGTGCGAAAAGCTGAGCTCGACGCCATCGGCATCGTGGCAAACCCTCCACCGCCTGAGGAAGGCGCCAAGCGCATCATATTTTCCCATGACGCCGTTTCAGGGCGGTGGCGTCTCGAAGTCAAGGGCGCGGCCTTCAATAGCGCCAGATCTGCCACCACGGCGGGGGCGGCGTGGTGATCAGGATATGGACGGCGCGCGCAAACGCCTTCTCGATCTCTTCAATGCCCATGCCGTGTCTTTCGGCCAAATCCTCGTAGCCCGCGTTCTCGAACCGGATCGCAAGAAAGACGGCGCGATCGAACGGCTCCATTCGGCGGATCGCCCGCCGCGCGATCCGCAACCGCTTACTCCCGCTCCCGTTGCTGGACATGATGATCCTCCTGCCAGACCGGCAGCCTGAGCGACCGCCACCACCTTTCTGACTCCCCCCCTTCACTCCCTGCATTCCGAACAAGAAGCGCGCGCATCCCCTTGCTTTTCCGAGTGTCCGGGCACGATGAGGCATGGTCCGGCGGAAGTCTTGCTCTTGGAAAGCAATCGATTATGCTGAACGGGCATCGGGCTGGCAGGCGGCGCGATGCCGGGGCTTGAGAACCCTTTGAGCAAAAACACCTGTTCGCCATCCTGTCCGGGTGGCCGTCGCGTATGTACAAGCCTTCGGGCTAAAGGCGACGGCGCACGCGCCTCAAGTGTGTTCTCAACACCCGGCTTTAGGCCGCCTTTCCTCCCGTCCGGGAAGGCGAGACAATGGATTATGACGAAGAGGCTGCCGAAGCGCGCCGGCGAGCGGAGCCTGCATTTCAGATCGAAATCGATGACTGGGGCAACCAGCATAAGTCTGCGGCTATCGAAGCCATGTATCAAGAGCACCAGCCGCAACTTTCCCGTTTCCTGCGCCGACGGACGAATTCACAGGATGTCGGGGATCTGGTCCAGGAGTGCTTCCAACGCCTTGCCGCAAGCGGCGCGGATATTGTGTCGCGGATCGAAAAGCCCGGAGCCTATTTGGCACGAGCGGCACGCAACCTGCTCATCGAACGTGCCCATGTCGACCGGCGTCGCTTCGCCTCGGCACATCATGAATATGACGATACCGAGCATCCAGGGTCCGACCCCCACGCCGCGCTCGAAGCAAGGGACATGATGCGCCGTGTCGAGGACCGTCTCGAACGCCTGAAACCGAAAACCCGCGACATCTTCCTGATGCACCGGTTCGAGGGTATGTCCTATGCCGAAATTGCGGCTGCAACAGGAATGAGCGAGAAGGGCGTGGAAAAGCAAATCGCCAAGGCCATGACGGCAATCCTTCGCGTAAAAGGTCCGCGGTCATGAGCCGCGAGGTACAAGCGGGAAAATGGTTCGCGCGCATGCGCGCGAGCGATGCGGCGGCTGATCGCGCGAAGTTCGATGCGTGGATGGCCGATCCCGAAAATGCCGCGGCCTATGCCGAGGCGGAAAAGCGCTGGGCGGCTCTCGATGTGAATGTCGCGGGCCGGATCAGGGCGCGTGCGCTGCGCCCTTCCGGATCAAACCGGCTACGCTGGGCAACGGCTTTCCTGCTCGTCGTCATGCTTGCCCTCGGAGGCGCCTGGTATGCCGGGCGTGCCGGGACCGGTCCGCAAATCGCGACCCGGTCCGTCGAGGGCGAAGCCGTTCGGCTGGTCGACGGCACATTGGTTGAACTCCTCGACGGAGCGAAGATCGAGACCAGATTTTCGGAGCGTGACAGGGAGGTCGTCATGACCGGCGGCCGTGCCCGTTTCACCGTAGCGCACGATGCCTCCCGGCCCTTTCGTGTCATCGCCGGGGGATCCGAAATTGTCGCACTCGGCACCATCTTCGAAGTCGATCTGACACGACGCAATCCGAGCGTCCGGCTGGTCAGCGGCTCTGTCGATGTGCGGGCGACAGCGCCCGGCGGACGCACGGTCAGACTGAACCCCGGCGACACGGTCGAGGTACAGGGCGGCGAACCGCTTCATCTGCCGCGCGGCGACGCCGCTCGGTCGACGCCCGACACGGCAATGACGCTACCCGTGGCAAACGTCCAACCGACATCTCGGGTCGTCGCCGACAAGTTGCCGCTCAGCGAGGTCATCGATCAAGCGAACCGGGTGAACAGCAAGTCAATCCGGCTGGCTGACCCCGCGCTCGGATCGCTTGAGGTCACGGGCCGGTTCGATGTCACCGACAGCGCGTCGCTCGCGCGAAAACTCAGCGCGGTTTTCGGACTTTCGGCCCAAGAGAGTGACGGCGCCATCATCCTGTCCCGAAAAAAAACGGGGGGATAATTCAGCCGGCCTCGTCTCGCCCTTCCAGACGGCCATCACGGCCGCGCGGGAGGGAAAGATGAGAGTGAGACTTCTGGCAGCTATCCTGGCTTCGACGGCTGCGACGATTGGGCTTCCAGTGCCCGCCGCCTCGGCTGAGACGGGCCAACAAAGCTATGACATCGCGCCGCAGGATCTGGCGGACGCTTTGCGGCAATATTCCGAACTTTCGGGCCGGGACGTCATCGCCAATTCGGACGTTGTCGCGCGCAAGAAAAGCGCCCGGGTCAGCGGCACCTTCAACGCCGATGCGGCCCTGGCGCAGCTTCTGGCCGGCACCGAACTGGTCGCCGAAAGCGTGGACGGAACGCTCGTTATCCGCGAGGGAAAGGGCGACAGGTTCGCCGAAAGCTCGGCAAATCGCGGGACCGCGCAGAGTGATGACGCGCAGATCATTGTCACCGGTACCCGCATTCGCGGAGCCGGCCCGGTCGGCTCGCCCGTGACGATCGTGGATCGCGATGCGCTTGACCGGAGCGGGCGCACGACGCTCGCCGACTATCTTCAAACCATCCCGCAGAATTTCTCGGGCGGCCCCAGTGAGGCCACATTTGGCGCGACCGCGCGAGGCAATGCGAACACAAATCTCAACTTCGGGTCGGGGATCAATTTGCGCGGTCTTGGCAGCGCCTCTACGCTCACCCTGTTCGACGGCGTTCGCCCGGCCATGGGCGGTGCCTGGGGTGCGTTTACCGATCTCTCCTTGATCCCCTCGTCCGCGATCGACCGTATCGAGATACTGACCGACGGGGCGTCGGCCATTTACGGTTCGGACGCGGTAGCAGGCGTCGTCAATCTTCGCTTCCGCAATCGCTTCGAAGGTGCGGAGACGCGCATGCGAGCCGGGACGGCGGACGGCGATTTCAGCGAGATGCAGATCGCCCAGCTGCTCGGCAAAAAATGGAACAGCGGTCACCTCGTACTCGCCGCCGAATATTACAGCCGCGGCAACCTGCCCGCAACGAAGCGGCGCTTCACCAGCGAAGATCTGCGCCCCGTAGGCGGCCCCGACCTTCGGTCGAATTTCGCCAATCCCGGGACGATCCTTGCCGCCAATGGCCGCGTTTTCGCAATTCCCCCTGGACAGGACGGGCGGGGCCTCACCGCGGCCGATCTGATCGAGGGGAGCTTCAATCGCGCCGACGCGCAGCGGCTCGTCGACATCCTGCCGCGCCAACGCAGCCTCAGCTTCTATGCCTCAGCCGAACAGGAGATCGGGGCGATCACCCTTTTTGCGCGGGGTCTCTATGCGGACAGGCGTTACCGTGTGAACCAGCGCCGGTTCGGACCCGTTCCCGTCACCGTCACGAGCGCCAATCCCTATTATGTCGATCCGATCGGCACCGGTCAGCCGATCACGGTATTCTACGACCCGTCGGCCGATTTCGGTCCCGAGGGCGCGCGCGGTAGAGCGCGCGCCCTCAACCTCTCAGGCGGGGCACGCGCCAATGTTGGCGACTGGTCGCTCGAGATCAGCGGCGGCTACGGCCTGCAGCGCGAGCGCGCCGACGACATCAATATCATCCACATCACGCGCCGCTCCGAGGCGCTCGTATTATCCGACCCGGCAACAGCGCTGAACGTGTTCGGAGACGGCGCGGTCAATGATCCGGCGCTTGTCGGCAGACTTCGCGGCGGCCTTGTCTCGCGGGTGCGCTCGCGAGTCTGGACGGCGGCTCTGCGCGCGGACGGCAGTTTGTTCGATCTTCCCGCCGGCACAGTGAAACTCGCCGCCGGCGCCGAGATTCGCGGCGAACGCCTCGACTATACGTCGGTCTTTGACCTCTTCGGTAACAGCACAACCACCTCGCGCCTGCCCGGGCTTCCGGGCAAGCGCACGGTTCGAGCCCTTTATGGCGAGTTGGTAATTCCCATCTTCGATGCAGGGACGAGCCTCCCGGGTGCGCTGCAGCTGTCGCTCGCCGGACGCCATGAGGATTATTCGGACGTCGGCAGCACGAGCAACCCCAAGCTGGGTCTGCGCTGGACGCCCGTTCGGGGCGTGGTGGTCCGGGCCTCCTATGGCCATTCCTTCAGGGCACCCTTCTTCACCGAACTGGTCGGCGCCGCCAATGCGACCTACCAGCCCGTCTATCTGCCCGATCCTCAATCGCCGACCGGCCAGACGCTGGCGCTCGCGCTACTTGGTTTCCGTCCCGACCTTGGCCCCGAGAAGGCGACGAGCTGGACGGCGGGCGTCGACCTCGAACCCGTCGCCCTGCCGGGGTTGAGGCTTTCAGCCACCTGGTTCGACATTGCCTATCGCGACCGTATCGCGAGCGCCTCCTTCGATATTTTCAACTTCCTCGCACGGCGGGATGTCTATGGCGAGCTTGTCGACGAGACGCCCGACCCGGCGGAGGTCGCTGCCTATTTCGCAAATCCGAACCTCAGAAATCCGCTCGGTGTCCAAGCTTCGGATATCGAGGTCATCGCCGATGCGCGAACTTTCAACCTGTCGCGGGTGACGATCCGCGGCCTGGATTTCGACGCTTCCTACCGCCATTCCATTCCGAATGGCGCGCTCACGCTTTCGCTGGGCGGATCTCGCCTGTTCAGCATCGACCAGCAGGTCACGCGCTCCGCGCCAGCGATCAACGCGGTCGGGACGCTTGGCAATCCCGTGAAGCTCCGCCTGCGCGGTCGCCTCGGCTTCGAGGCGGGGCCCTTCGACGGCGGGCTGTCGCTGCTCCATATGTCGGGTTATCGCAACCAGACCGCGACGCCTGCCGAAAAGGTGAAGAGCTGGACGACATTCGACCTCCAGCTCGGCGCGCGCATCGCTGGCGCTCCAGGTGGGCGAGCCTTCCGCCTGGCACTCAACGTCAACAATCTCTTCGATCGGGACCCGCCTTATGTCCTTTTCAGAACGGCGACCTCGGTACTCGGCTATGACCCCGAGCAGGCGAGCGCTGTAGGGCGAACGATCGCGCTGCAGGGGATCGTAACATGGTGATGCTGGCGGCGGCGATGGCCGCCGCCACGCCGCTCGTCACCGTCGAGGATATTGTGGCGACACGCGACATCAGCGGCGTCACCATATCGCCCGACGGCCGCTGGGCTGCCTATCGTGTGAGCGAGCCTTCGGTGGCCGAAAACCGCGTTGCACTTGGCTGGCATATCGTTGGGGTCAATGGCGGCGACCATCGCCGCGTCGCGGATGGAGGCGCGGCGAGGTTCAGCTTTGCCGGCACGCTGATCGAGAATGCGCCCATATGGGACGCGGATTCGAAAGGCTTCCACTTTCTTGCGATGCAGGACGGCGCGGTCGGCGTGTGGTCGTGGCGCATGGGCGGCAAGGCCCGGCTCGCGATTTCCGATCCTGCCGACATCGTCGATTTCCGGATGGCGGACGATGGTCGCCGCATCATCTATCATGTCGGGGCGACACGAGCCCAAATCGCGGCGGCGGAAAAGCGGGCCTATGATGAGGGGGTGCTCGTTGATCCAACGGTCGATGTCATGCAGCCGTTCGCCGGGGGCGCGATCGTCGACGGGAAGCGCGTCATGCAGCGGCTGCGGGGAGGATGGTTTGAACGCGTGCGCCTCCTCGCGGACACGCCGCCGACGGAAAAATCGGCGATGGTGTGGGGATCGGCCCAGCCCGACTCTCCCGTGCCGCAGACCTCTGCGATCGGGCAACATGTCGTCGCCGGCGACAGCGCGGAGGCCAGAATCGTTCGCGATGGAGGCAAAACCCGCGTCGACGTGTTGCAGCCGGGCCATCCGCCCCTCGAATGCGCTATCGCTGCCTGTGCATCACCCAGGCTCCGCGCGCTTGGCTGGCGCCCCGACGGCAAGGCGCTTTTGCTCTTCGAGGCCAGTCCGGGATCCGAAGAGACAATTTCGTTGTGGCGTCTGAATGGCGAAGCGCCTGAACGGCTCGCGGTCACCGACGGGGCGCCCTTCTCGCCCTTCAATCCCGATCGCTGCGCGATTGGACCCGCCTTCCTTGTCTGCGCCGAAGCCTCAGGCGTCTCGCCGCCGAGGCTTGTTCGCGTCGATTATAGCAGCGGGGCCCGGAAACTCCTGGTCGACCCCAATGCGGACCTGCGGCGCAAGATCGCCACAAAGGCCACGCCCATGTCCTGGTCGATCGCCAGTGGGCAAAAGTTCAGCGGTTTCCTGCTTCGTCCAGCGCACGCTGCGCCGCCCTTCCCGCTCGTGATCCAATATTATCATTGCGACGGTTTCTTGAAGGGCGGCGTCGGCGACGAGATCCCGATGCTGCCCCTCGCGGACTCCGGGATAGCGGTTCTCTGTATCCGAAAGGCTCAGGGCAAATTCTCCAACGCTGAGGAAGAATATGACCTGGCGCTTTCGGGCATCTCCGCCGCAATCGATACGCTCGCCGCAGACGGCATCGTCGATCCACGGCATGTCGGTATTGGCGGCCTCAGTTTCGGATCGCAGGTCGCCCTCTGGGCCATCCGCAAGTCGGATCGCTTCGCCGCCGCGACGCTCTCGTCGGCGCAGTTCGAACCCCATTTCTATTGGGCCACTGCGTTGCCCGGCAGCGGTATGCCCGACACGCTGGCGAACCGATGGGGCCTCGGCGATCCCGACACCGATCCCGAAGGCTGGAACCGGCTTTCCGCGACAAGCGACGCCGCCGGCCTCGACACCCCTCTCCTGATGCAACTACCCGAAGCCGAGGCTCGCCTTGTCATCGAGTTTCACACGCGCCTCAAACGGGCCGGAAAGCCCGCCGAGCTCTTCGTGTTCGCCGACGAGCCTCACATCAAGACCCAGCCGGTGCATCAATTTGCGGTCAATGCGCGCAACCTCGACTGGTATCGCTTCTGGCTGGCCGATTTCGAGGATCCGAACCCTCAAAAGCAGGATCGATATGCGCGTTGGCGCGAATTGCGCGCGGGACATCCCTTGCAACGTCCCGCGCCATAGGTTCGTGCCGGGCGTCCGTTCCCCGGCGGACATCCGGCACGGGCTATTGGCCGCCAGCCGTCGGTGCCCCTGCAACCGAACGCGCCCATCTTTCCATGTCGACGAGTTGCAATATGCGAACATAGTCATTGTCGAGCGCGCCAGCAGGACGCGCGGTCGCGGCGCCAATCGCGTCACAATCAATGATACCCAGCGCCGCCAGCAGTCCCTCCTGCAAAAAGTCGCGCAGATGTGCGCGGTTTCGATCATAGGCCGGCACAAACAGGGATTCGAGTCCGCCCTTCGTTCGGCGCTGTAAAACAAGCGCCGGAAGATCGCCCGCAAACGCCTTGCGCGCTAGTGAGCGATCGTGCCCGCCCGCCGACCATTGCCAGACCGGGACGCCAAGGCCGTATTCGACCAATGGTTGCGAAAGCAGCGGCGCGATCACGGGCACATGAAAAGCGCGGTCATAACCGTCGAGAAAGGGCAGGATGCGCATCAGCATGCCCACATAGGCGCGCTGTCCGTCGCTGGCGGCGGACGCATCGGCAAACCAGGGATGTTCTGGCACCGTCGAAGCATGACGGCTAGCCAGGAACCGCTCATCGCGAGGCCAGGGCGGAGGCCGCTTCAGAAGGCGCCTGATAGCGAAGCGCCATGCTTCGAGCATATGGGTGTTAGTGAGGCGCCCAAGGTCGGAGGCCGCTCGCCAGGCCGCGCCGAGCCCGGCAAAGCGCAGCGCGTCGACTACGGGAGCTGCGGAAATGATATAGCCGAAGAGATTATCGCCGCCGACGCCGGTGAATATCGCGCCCGCACCATAGCCCTCGGCTGCTTCGCATAACCGGATATCGCTCTCGTCGATCAGGCCGAAGCCGCCGGGCCTGACGCGCGGTTCGCCGAGGGCAGCAAGCGGGTCCGGTGGGGCCGCATTCAGCAATATTTCGAGAAGCGCTATGTCGGCGTGATCGGCGACCGCATGGGCGTATCGGCGTTCGTCCCCATCAGGACGCCGCGTCACAAGCGTCACCGCGCGCCACGTCGCACGCGTCCGCGCGAGCGAGGCGGCGACGATCGAGGAATCAAGCCCGCCCGAGAGCTCGAGCTGGACGCGCTCGAACCGCGTCGACCATGCGCCGACCGCTGACATGACGTGTCGGCGGAGCTCGTCGAGCGACGCCTCGACTGGTGGACGCACGGTGAAGGACCATGGCGACCAGGCTTGGCGAACGACCGCGGGCGAACCCATCATGAGTGTTTCGCCGGCGAGAAGCTCGCGCACCATGGCGATCCCGGTTGCCGGACCGCGCAAGATAGGGAAGCGAAGCTGGGCATCGATCGCGGCGGGATCGAGCCTGTCGAGGGAAAGGCCCATCGCCTTGCCAATCTCGAGGTGCGAAAATGCGCAGGCGCCGTCTTCGGCGAAAAAGAGCGCTGGTCCCGTCACCGGCGATCGCAGGACATGGACATCGCCCGCCGGCTCCTTCCAGGCCAGAAGATAATTGCCCCACAAATGTTTGACGGCCCATTCAGCGCCGCGCGCTTCGATTTCACGGGCTTCGTCATCACCGAGCTCATCGCAGGCGCGATTGTCCGAGCGGCGGAACGCCCAGCCAAACAGAAGCGTGTTACCCTTCTTCGAAAACGCTACCGCCGCGTCGCTCAGCAACCGGACATGGGCCAGTCGCGCGACCTCGCGGAGGCTCCCACGGGGTTCAGAATGCGACGCAGCGCGCGCTTCGAAGGCGATGCGCAAAGTCACAGCCTGAAGACCGGTGAGAAACTGAGCACATTCGCCAGCGGATCGGACAACAGATAGTCTTCGGCCTGCACCCAGCAATGCGCGGCGAAAGGATCGAGGCGAACGCCGAAATAGAGGTCGGCGTCGAGGCCCTTTCGCCAGAGGAGGCGCATCAGGGCGAGCGAGTCCGGAACGCAGCTTCGCTGGATCGGGACGTCGGCACGTCGAAGAGCGAAGGCGCGCGCGTGGTCCGCAGTTTCGATGGAAAGCTGCCGCCCGACATCCACCGGGCGAGCCCGGCGCCATGCCGCGATACTGCGCTTGATGCCCAATATCCGCAGGCTGGCGCTCGCCTCCAGTTGCGCGCGCAGCGCATGGTGAAATGGAAGATGGGCTGACACACGGGCTTCCGCCTCGAGGACACTTGAGCCGGGCAGCGCAGCCTCCACCGGTTCGAAACCGTTGCTGCCTTCGACCAGCAGCGACCGCCCGCCGGGCCGGGGAAGGCGACGAATTGTGCCTGCATCAACCGTCCCGGCGATCAGGTCCCGCAGAGCCTGGGCGGCCTCGGCCTTGATCAGAAAATAGCGGTTGATGTCGAGGTCGAGCAAAACGGCGCGTTCGCCGATGAAGCCAAAGGAAAGCCCGGGTCGAAGCTGATATGTCATGAGAATGTGGAGGGCGCGGCGATGTGCCGCGCCCTCCCCGGCCTTCAGTCAGCCAGGATGGCCGGAACGAGCCGTTCGAAGCCGCCGATTTCGGCGACGTAGATGAGCGAGCCGCGCGTCTCGATGCTCGCGACGCCCAGTTCCTCGATGCCGTCTTCGACAATGTCATTGCGGTCCATGGGACTCTCCTTCGTCAATGCCGCGGAATTGCGACACGGCCAAGGCTATGCTCCGTCGTTCAAATAGGAATTTTATACGGCTCATATGGGTCGAATATATTCTAGAGCGACTCTTCGCGCGGCCTGAGTTCCGCCACGACGCGGCCCGCGAGAAGGATACGGCGGCGATGGAAACGTGTGATTTTGCTGCGCAAGGCGCTCCAGCGCCCGAAACGAAAATCATCGTCCATCGCGATGATCGCCGCATCGCACCGCCGGTCGACGCGTGCTTCGGCGATCCGAAACACATGGCAGCGTTCGATCAAACTCACCGTCGCAAATCGAAGTTCTCGATTAGAGTTGGTCCAGGCGATGGCCCGGAACAACGCCGCAACCCGCTCGGGATAATCGCCGGCTCCTGAGTCGCTGAACGATCGCTGCGGAATTTGGGGGTCGGGCGGCTGCCCCTCGAGCGCCAGCGCCAGAAGCGACGCGCCCCAGGCATAAAGGTCGTGGAGGTCGGCTTCGGCCAGTATCGGTTGCCGAAACCCTTCGTGACGCCAGGCTTCGAGCAGCCTTTCGCCGGAAAGGCGGTAGAGGGCATCGCGGACCGGCGTCGGGCTGACGCCAAGCACCCTCGCAAGCTGCGCGGGTTCGAGCCGCTCCCCCGGCGCGAAGTCGCCGCGCATCACCTTCGCCTTGAGCTCGGCATAGACGAGTTCCATCGTCGCGCCGGGACTCATGATCTCGTCCCCGAGGCGCCCACTTGCTGGGACGCGACGTGCTGCGCGAGCATGGCGGCTTGATCGGGCCGAAGCGCATCGACCGCCGGACGCGCGTCTTCGGGATCGGCATCGAAGAGGACCGACGGGCATTGACCCTCGAAATTGCCGAGATTGGGCCTGTGCTGGACATAGCCGACGAGTTCGGAGATTTCCCTTGGGAATGATCGCGCGATATGCGGAGGATAGGCCAGCCATTGATTCTCATAGGGCTTGAGCCATCCAAGACAGTAGCTGACAATGATACCCCGCCGGACACCCTTGCTATGGTTCGCGCCGGCGCCGTGCAGCGTCGACCCGAGGAAGACGATCGCATCGCCGGGCTCGGCCTCGGCGACGACGGGCGCTTCCGTCGGCTGTTCCACCAGCGCTTCGAGCCCGTGGCTGCGCGGCCAGATGATCGTGGCGCCGTTCTCCTCGGTGAAAGATGTCAGCGGCCACATGACGTTGAGGAGATATTCGACCTCGCCGAGCGCGCCTTGCCACATATCCTGGTCACGGTGCGGAAATTGGGCGAGCGCGCCGGGATGAAGCTCGATCGCCTGCGCGAGGTTGAGCTGAATGCGCTCGCACCAATTGCCAAGCGCGACCTCGGCCAATTCGAGAATTGCCGGGTTCATAACGAGGTCCGCCATGTACGGCGAGCGAATGAGCAAGCGTCCGAAACGCTTGGTCCTCGCGCCGTAGAAGCCGCCTTCACAGAAGGGTGTGGCAGCATAACGCGAATCGAGGTCTGCATTGATACGGCCGAGCAATGACGGTGGCGCGGCACACCGGATGATGGAGAAGCCATCGGACATGAGGTCACGGGCCGCCGGCGAGCCTCGACGATCTATTCCGTAGGATGCTGGATTGATGATCATCGCGCCCTCCTCAAGCAGCACGCGCGGCGGGTGCCGCAGCAGACTTGGCGGCGATGCCCGCTGCGGCGAGCTTCGCCACCGTGGAGCGATCGATATCGATGCGAAGCGCCACAAGCGCCTGTCCCTGGTGGAGGACCGGCTCGCCAAGCGCGTGGCAGTCCCAGCCGAAAGTCTGAATCTGGCGGAACCAGCCAAGTTCGGCCACGCCGGTGTAGGTATGGATGCCGTTCGCGAGCGCATGTTTGGCGAGACCCACGAGAAGTATGTCGCGTGCGATCCGGCGCTGCCGCGCGCCGATCCCGGGCGAGAGGCAGAAGCGGGTGATTTCGAAGATCGCTGGCCCCTGAGGGATGGGACCGGCGACGAGAAAGGGAAACAGCGCGTCGAGCAGCGCGGGCCGCGTGGTCGGCAGCAGACGCGCCGAAGCAAGATGTTCGCCCGCTTCATCGGTGACGATCAGATAGGTGGCATGGATATCGTCGAAATGATCGACTTCATATTGACCCGCGAGGGCCGGAATGTCCCATTTCAGAAGATCGATGAAGACGCGTTTGCGCGCCGCGAACATAGAACGAAGCGCGATATGTTCGCGGTCCCGGCTATCCCGGTCTACGGTGAGAAGCATGAGATTGTCCCCTTGTTTGAAAAGAGACAATCCAGATGAACCGGGAAATGCGGCGGTGCCATAACACAAAGGGGGGGTGTCAGCCTCGGGCGACATCCCCGAAACAGATCGCGCTGTCGAACAGGGCGCGGATGGCGAGCGCTATCCGGGTCGGCGCGTCATAGGCAGCCCGCGCATTGCGCAAATGCTCCCGCACCGTCTCCTCGCTAATGTCGAGCAGTTGCGCGATGACCGAGTTGGATTTGCCTCGGGCCGCCCACATCAGGCATTCGATCTGCCGATCAGTGAGTTGCGGCCGATCTTCGAGCGACACGGGATCGCCGAGCCGGCGCGCAGCTTCGAAGACGAACGCCCCGAGGCTTTGCGCAAAGACAAGCGCTTCGGGCGGCATCGATCCGCTATCGGTCCATGCAAAGGATACAGAGCCATGCGCCTCCCCCGGCAAATGCACGGGGACCGTCAGTCCGTCGGCGATGTTGTGGCGCCGGGCGCGTGCCAGCACCTCGGCATCCTGAGGTCGCGGCCGATGGAGCGTCATATCGCGCCAGCGGAAGCCCGAGGTTCGCCGATGACTGAAGCGGTGCACGGGATCCGAGACGCCGAGGCGATTCTCGTCGAACCAATGCGCAAAGCCTTCGGGATAATTGTGGAGACGGATGCCCTTGTCAGGAGCCGCGAGAAAATCGACATGGTGGCTGATCGCAAACCAGGCGCAGCCCATATGCGAGCAAATCTCGCGGAGGATATCGACGAGCGCATCCTCGCTTTCGACCGTCATGATATCGTCTTCGAGCTGCCGCGCGGCCTCGATTGTGCGCATTCCGACCCATTGGCGGCACCGGCAGCGTCCTCAAGCCTGACTGCCGGGTACAGCCCCTGTTTCAGTGCCGAACCCTGAGCCCTCTCAAGCAGGCAAAGGTCCGGCCATGACGCCTGCCGTTGGTCCATCGGCAGCGCGGAACGGGGGCGAAGCTATCGGCGGCGCCATATGTTTCAAATATATTCGTCAGTTAGAACCAGATTGGGGATTGTTTCGAAGTCGAAGCACTCCGACAATCAAAAGTCAGCGCCCGGCTACGGGTAACTTCTGTTGGGGGACGGGCTTTATGAAGAAGCCAAATTTCAAAAGCGGCTTGCCTCAATCCGGAATGTCACGAAACTGACGGGATGGATGGGGCGCACGAACCGGGCGCGGCCGATGCAAGGCTATGGGCGCTATTGACCGACAAGCAGCGCGCGTGCCTCGACCTCGTGCTCCAGCGCAAGACCTCGAAGCAGATCGCCCGCGAGCTCGGAATCTCGCGGTACACGGTCGATCAGCGGATATCCGCTGCGCGCAAGACGCTCGGCGCAGTCAATCGTGACGATACCGCAATCCGCTATGCCCGGCTGAAAAGCATATGCGATCGGATCGCATATGATCCGGTAGAGCTTCCCATCATGCCCTCCCTCGCGCCATCCGATTTCCCGGACGGCGATCCGGCCCATTATCTCGATGTCCGCGAAGGCAAAGGGGCGATGGCCGGGTTATCGGGCGAACGCCCACCGTCCGGGACGATCTGGAGGCACGACCATGCACCGACCGCCAAGGCCACAATCATCGCTATCATGCTCATGGTGGTGGTGTTCGCTTTGCTCGGCGGGCTCGGTATTGCCGAGGCGCTGACGCGCCTCATGTCCGGCTAAATCCCTTCATCTTGCCCAACAGCAACAGTCGGAAGCCCTGCTTCCGGCAAAGGAGAAGTCATGTCCGAACATCTCATATCCATTGCCACGAGCTTGCAGCAGCAGCTCCCATCAGCCGAATTCCGGATCGACGATGCCCTCATCGCCGTATCGTCGCTCATGGCGAGCGTGGTGACGGCGCGGCGCGACACCGAAGGCGTGCCGCCGGCCAAGGGGCAGGCGACGATCCAGCGCCTTGCGAAAGCGCAGATGGCGCTGATCGACGCCGGCGGCGAGGTCCTGCGCGTCCATGGCGAACTGGTTGCCATCGGCCAGGAAACGGCGGGTTATGACCTGCACGAGGAATGCCCGAAGCGGGCAGCCGTCCACCGGCTGCATGCGGTCGCAACCTAAGAATTTGACCGGGGACCGCGAGAGTGAAACAGGTGCGAAATGCGCGTCGCGATCTTCGCCCTGTTCCTGCTCGCGGCTCTTGGCTACGCCGCCTGGCGGGGTGGCGGCCCCGAAAGGGTGATGGCGGGGATCGCGGCGACGATGGTCGGCTCGGATCTGCTGCTGCACCAGTTCGTTGCGCCAGAATATGCGGTTCTCGATTTCGGGCATTTGCTCATCGATGGTTTCGGCGCCTCCGCGACATTGCTTCTCGCACTTTTCGCCTATCGTTTTTGGCCGATGATCGCGGCCGTTCTCCACATATTGCCGCTGCTGGCCCACTCGAGCCGCGCCCTCAATCTCGCGATGGATCCGGCGGCCTATATGGTCATGCAGGTCGCGGCCTCCTGGGCGGTTCCCCCTCTCCTGTTGTTCGCAACCTGGCGGCACCAAAGGCGGCTTCGTACCAACGCCAGCTATCCGTCCTGGCACAGCTCATCGCAGCGATTTCTCCGGAAAACAGCGAAGACCTAGCGCGCGCGCTTCTCGAAGAGTTTCACAGTCTCGAGAGGATCTGGGCCCAGACGCCCGAAGCCCTGGCCCGTATTCTCGGCGACCGTGCAGCGGTGATCGAGCTCCTCCTCTGCACGCGGCGCGCGATGCTCGCATCGCTGCGAGGTAGGCTCCATACGAGGCGGATCGATCCGGACGATGCGAAACTCAGAGACTATCTCATTGCGTCCATGGGGTCGCTCGCCGACGAGCATTTGCGCATCCTGTTCCTCGATGGGGCGCGACACCTCATTGCCGATGAATGCCTGCAAAACGGCAGTCTCGCCCATCTGGCCCTCTATCCCCGGGTCATCTTCCGCCGCGCGCTCGAGCTTAACGCGGCCGCGATCCTGCTAGTCCACAATCATCCGAGCGGAAATCCGCATCCGAGCGACGAGGACATCGAAGCAACGCGCCGCCTCGCGGATATCGGGCATGCACTCGATATCCGTCTGTCGGGTCATATCGTCGTGACCGCAAACCAGACCTCACGGATAGTCGTGGATGATGCGGCCCGACGCGGCACCTTTTCGTTCACGCTGAAGAGTCCGGATACTCATGCTGAGCGGCATGCCAGGGCGCTCGCGCTCGCCAACGCGCGCCTCGCGCAGCGCCGCCGTTTTCTGCGCCGACACCTGATTGGGGCCGAGCATCTCTTCGTCGAGCCTGCCTGGGACATGCTCCTCGACCTCTTCATCCATCAGTGCGAAGGCCGGGTGCTCCATCTATATCCCATGTGCGTCGCGTCGGGCATCCCGATGAGCAGCGCGCTGCGGCTCGCCCAAAAGCTCTGCGAAGCAGGCATATTACGGCGGCAGCCCGATACGTTCGACGGGCGGCGGAGCATCATGACGATAGAGCCCGAGATTGTGCATCGGCTCGGCGCCTATTTTGCGGAAGGTGCTGAATAGCCGGCTAGCCATACTCCCGGTGCCGCATATATGCGCCGGAGAACCACGAGCCGGGACAATGCAGGTCCGGCTCCGCGGCGGCGAAGCGGCTTTACACCCGCCACGCCGGGCGCAACCGGAACGTGCCGTGCGGCACGACGACACGACCCTCCAAGCTTCCAGACTCTGAGAGATATCGACAAGGTCCAGAACGACGCTTCATGAAAATATTCCGAATATATTCCGGCTATTTTGCATGAACGGCGGTCCGCCTGCAGCCGATTGGCAGGTGGCACGCGAATATTCCGCGCTGATGCTGTGCGACCGACGCGCCTTCGCGTGGGAATGGCTGCGGCGAACAGGTCGGTATCGCCGCCTATGGGCGGCCCGCGACCGGCTTCCGGTCGACGCACCGATAAGCGTCGGTCTGCTTGCCTGGATCGACCCCGCCATTCCCGCTCCCGAAGCCCGGCCCATCTGGTCGCCCGACGTCGACCCAAAGGTTCTCCAAACGCGCGCGGCAAGCCGCGCGCCTCGCCCCGGAGATTGTTTCGATGTCCTCGCGCTCGCCGACTATGTCTCGATCGCGGTCGATCAAGGCAATAGAGAACATTGGCTCATTTCGGATGGTCGCTGGCTGATCCGGCTTATGCACCATGATGGCACCTTGCTCGGCCGATCCACTCTGCTCGTGCATGAGATCGAAGGCCTGGATTCGGCGGCCCCAAAGATCGCCGCGTTGCAGCAGTTTCTTGCATTGACGGCGCGCGGCGAGATGCCGGCGCCGCTGCGTCCGCGCGAAAGCCGAGCGGCGCGCTGGATACTCGAGCTGCGAACCGCCGATGCGCTGGCCGCAGGCGCATCACAGAAGAGAATCGCCGAGGTCCTGTTCGGGGAGAGTGTCACGGCGCGCCGTTGGCGGGTCGAAAGTGCATCCTACCGCTCGCGCGTTCAGCGACTCGTCAAGGCCGCGCAGCAGTACCTCACCGATCCATTCAGCGGGCCGTGGTTCCGCTGAGGCGCCAAAACGCGGGTCTTCCCATGATCGAGGTCACCATATCGATCGTCCAAAACGTCGCTGCAAATGGACCGCGACGCTGTTTGCATATCGCGCCTGCCGCCAGCCCGTCGGGCTATGGTAGACGCCGATCGCTTTCCAATAGTCGCCTGTGGCGGCCAGTCCGGACAGAAATATCCAGCGCGCCGCCTCGGCGTTGAAACAGGCATCGTTCTGCAGCCATGATCGGACGTGAACCTCGGGACGTCCGACGAGTTTGGCAATTTTCGGAACCCACCAGCTGTTGATCTGAAGGGGCCCAAGATCATGTGTGCCATTGCTGTTGGCGACGGCGGCGCCGATCCAGCCTCCCTCCTGGTCGCGAAGGCCCCACAAGGTGCGCTCGAGCCACGCCCTGCCTTTTGAGGCCTTGCGTATGCAGGTGGCGAGTTCGGCTTCCTGCGGCGTGACCCGCGGCTTGGCCGAAGCCGTGGTTCCGAACCCGGCAAGGGTGGAAGCCGCGACAAGGATGATCAGCAAGTGATAGATAATAGGGGATTTCATCATGAGGTTCGTCGCTCCGAAAAAGATTAGGGGCCGCCGGCGCGGATTCGACCGCCATCGGTCCGACGTGACTTTTGCTTGCCGGTCCGCTGACTTCGTGGTCCGGTCCGGGACCATCGCATTTTATCGATCATGCCCTCCGCGCTCGGGTTCCTGATGGCGCTGCTGTTCGGGTACCGGTTCGGGCGCCGCTTGCTTGCCTGCGCTTAACAGTCCGCGCAGATAGTCATGGAACTGACCTGCGGCTCGGTGGGCGCCCCCGGCAAGCCGTTCGGCGATGCTGACCGGACGGAATATCTCCGCCCACATGCGGTCTCGATCCGCCCGCAACTGCGCACGTTCGGCTCGTGTCTGCAGCATGGCCGCGCGCTCGCGTTCGATTGCGCTCGGGTGGCGGAGGCTCCGCATTCGGTGGCTGTCGCGCGTCAGGCGCCCCAGCGCCTCCAGCGCCGACGTCTTCTCGCCCGAATTCGCCTCGAGCTTCTGGACGAGGCGCTCGGGATCCTCGGTCCAGAGCTTTACGCCGAAGCGCGCGCGCGTGATCGCGGTGTAATAATTCTGGCCATTGACGAGGCCCGAGCCGAGCGGCGCCAGCACATAGGCGCGGTCATAAGTTTTGGACTGCGCCGAATAGACGGTCTCGGCATAACCATGGTCCCAGGTGCGGTGGAGCGACAAATCAATCGCCTGCGGCTCGGCCTTGCGATCCCATCGGATCGTCGCAACCGATCCGTCGATTCGTTCGACCGTCCCGCGCTCGGCATTTTTGAGGTCGAGCGCCTTCGCGGCGAGGCGCCACTGGATGCGGTCGCCCGCTGCCAGGTCGCGTGTGTCCTCCAGAAAGACGGCGACCTCGGATGCCCGTCCCAGCCTCGGGTTCCAGAGCAACTGACCGCCCTCTTCGCCCGCCAACCGTACCCATTGGCGGCCCTTGCTATCCTGCTCGACGCCGTCAACACGATAGTCTGTGTTCTTCGCAATGCCGCGCTCCGCGTCATCGCGCGCAAATCTGACGACCTGCCCGCGCGAATAGAAGCGCGCGAAGCTTTTCTCCTGGTTGGTCATGCCCGACGATGTGAGGATAGAGAGCCGCAGATCCTCGGCTCCAATTGCGCCTTCCTGTTTCAGCACCTCACGAATCCGGTTGTTGACGATCAGCCGCGTCGCATTGTCGAGAACAAGGATATTGGTCGTCTCGCGTGTGCCGGGTTTGAGCCTTGTCCATTCGCCGACCAGCAGGTCCGCAAGCTTGTCGGCGCGTTCGCCGCTCACCACCTTGTCGAGCGCATCGAGCGACGCGGCATAATCGCCGCGCCGCGCGCTCGCGACGGCGGCCTTCATCGACTTCGTTTCCTGGCGCACCGCGATCATCAGGCGCGCGGTCGGAAGCCCGAGCTGCTGCATGAGCCAGGCGGGTTTTCCCTGCTCGATCGCCCCCGTCTGCTTGTTGTCGCCGAGCAAGATGACGCGGGCGCCCGTGTCGCGGCTGATTTGCAGCACGCGCAGCGCCTGCCGGCTACCGAGCTGCCCGGCCTCGTCGAGGACGAGCACATGGCGGTCGCCGATATCATGGCCGCCGCCGGCAAGCAGCGCCGCGACGGTTCGCGATTCAATGCCCGCATCGGCGCCAAGCTTGCCCGCCGCCGACGAGGTGGGCGCCAAGCCGACGAACGTCCAATCGGGATCGGCGGCCGCCTTCAATTGTTGGACCAGCGTCGATTTGCCCGATCCCGCGACCCCGTCGACGCTGACGACCCGGTCGCTCGACAATGCGAGCCAGGCCAGCACCTTGCGCTGATCGTCGTTGAGGATGCTGCCGCTGATCGCCGCATCGATCCGTTCCCGCGAAGCAAGCGGCACAGTATCGTCCAGGCTGAGCGAGATCTGGCCCGAAAGCGCGATCTCGAGGCGTGCGGTGCGGCGCGAGGTCCGCCCGCGCGTCAACATGCCATCGCCGGTTTGCTCCCTGGTCCGCAGCAGCTTGAAGCGCTCCTCATGCGCTTCGAAGAGGGGCCGGACATCTTCGAGGCGCACTTCGCCGACATGCGAGGCTAGCCCGGTGCGAATGAGCTGCCCGAGATTGTTGACGGCCTCGCCCGCCTCGGACTGACGAAGCCCGAAGAGCGAAGCCCGGCTCGCAGTCGCTCGCTCGACGTCGATTTCCCGTTCGCCGCGTTCGTCCGCGCGGCTGCGAATTGCCCCCAGCGTCGGTGCGTGCGCGGCGGACCGCACCGACCATTGGCTATGAAGGTCTTCGAGCCCGACCTTCTGCTTCGCGCGGCGGGTTTCGAAGAAGGACCGCGTGCGTGCCGCCTGCCCTTCGAGGCCATGATCCTTTGCGTGCGCGTCGATCTGTTCGGCGCGCCGCGACATGTCGGCGATCATGTCTTGCGGCACGCCGCGGATCTCGAAGAGTCCCCGCCGCGGGTCGAAGTCGATATCATATCCGAGTCCGCGCAGGCGATGCGCGAGATCGTTGCGGTAGATTTGCCCGGCAGTCATCTGCTCGGCGAACATGGCGCGGGTTTCGAGGCTGACCATCTGCTCGTCGCCCGCATGCCGGGTCATGTTGAGAATGACGACATGGGTGTGGAGATGCGGATCGAGTTCGCGCGAGGCATGTTCGGTGAAGCGCGCGTAGAGAAGCTGGCCGGTCGTCTCGTGGACTATATCGCCGTTCATGCGGCGGCGAAGCGCGGCATGTTCCTCGATCCAGCCGATCGCGGTGGCAACCGCCTTCTCATGGGCTGCAACGATGCGCTCGTCGCCCGCAACCAGCGCCATGATCGACACCGATTTCGGCGCATTGACCGAGAAGTCCCAGCCGGGATGATGCTCGATGGCGCCGTGGCGGCGACGCCCGAGATGCTGGTCGCCGACCTTACCGGCGAGCAGCTCCTCGAGCGCCCCGCGCTCGACCGCGCCTTTGAGCCCGAGTTCGGCGGCGATCCGCCCGCCCCACGCGGAGGGCTCGTTCCCGCCCTTCGTATAATAGTCGCCGATGGTGTAATATCGGGCGACATTGGCGGGCGTTCCCCCGAGGCGGCGCGGGTGGATCATGCCGGGTTCGCCGGACTGCGGCGGCCGCCCGGGCGGCCATGCTGGCGCAGCGAGTGCGTCCACGGCGTGGCAATGATCTCGAGGCGTGCAACCGGTGCGTCGGCGTCATGCCCGCCGGTCACGCCGGCGGTATCGATCGGTGTCTTTCCGTCGCCTTTGTCACCATCGCCAGCAGTTGCGATCGGGCCCAACGGGAGCTGGGGCGCCTCCGAACCGGGAGCCTGTTTCGGCAAGCGCTTGCGCGCGGCAGGCGGTTTGGATGGAGCAGCAGGAGCAGGCAGCAAAGGCGTCCGCGCGGTGCGTAGCGGGGGATCTCTTCGCTCGATGAACGCCTCGGCGGGGGACGGCGTCCGGTTGTAGCGATCGTCGAACCGGATCACCGGCAAGCCGCGGCCGAACCGCAAAAAGCCCGCAAGGTTCGGCAGGTTCGTGACCTCGGTGTTGAGGACGAGCGGCCGCGTCACCTGGATGCGCGAGAGATTGACCCCGTCGCGCATATCATTGACGCCGTAGCTCATCCCCTCATTGGCCTCGACCTGCTCGACCTGTCCCAGATTCTTCGAAACGAGATCGGCGGTGTCGCCGTCATTGCCCCGGAGCGCGACCCAGGTCGAGCAATAGCCGGTGACGGCAGCCGCTTCCTCCTGGCCATAGGTTGCCTTCAGCTGCGGATAGGACTGGAACCCCAAGATGCCGCAGCCGCCATATTTGCGGGCGCGGGCGAGAAAGTCCGAGAGCGAGGGCAGTTTCTGGAGGCTCGGCAGTTCGTCGATCACGCAGTAGAGGCGCCGGGCCTGATCGGGCTCGAGGCTCATGATCGCGCTGATTGCGATGTCGAGCCAGACGGTGATGAGGGGACGGAGCGAGGGAAGCTGGTCGGCCTTGACGGTGATGAAGAGCCAGCTGTCATCCCCTTCGGTGGTCACCCAGTCGCGGATTGAGAGACCGTCATCCGTGTCGTCGAGATAGGCGAAGCTTCGCATCACCGAGGCCAACTCGGCCTGCACGCCCGCCGAGGTCCTCTCGCCTTCCGACGACACAAAGGCCGCCGCATCGGTTCCCGCGACATAGGCGCCGAGGGTCTTCAGCGGCGAACGCACGATGGTCTGGAGGAGCGCCGAGACATAGGTGCGCTTCTCGGTAGCAAGCTTGCGCATGACCGCGACCAATGTGCCGCGCGCCGCCTTCGACCAGAAGGGATCGCCATGCTTGTCGGGGATCATCGATTCCGCGATCTGGTCATAATGATAGTCGCGCGGGACATCGACCCAGGGCGACCAGATGGCGGTGCGCTCGTCGAGCGGATTGAGGAGGATGTCCTTCCCGGGCCGGTAGAATTTCTCGACGAAGGTGCCGGCGGTATCATAGACGATCGCGCGCCGGCCCGAGGCGCGGATACCGGCGAGCATCTTGACGATCATGTTGGTCTTCCCCGTGCCGGGAGCGCCGCAGATCAATATATGTTCGGGTTCGAAGGCGAGCGGAACCTTGACCCCGCCGATCGCGAAACTCCCCTTGCGCTCGCGCCAGAGCGCGCGGCGGATCTGCCAGACGGACCCGAAGCGCGCGCCGCGCAGATATTCGTTCGAGCCGAGCCCGCGCCCCATCCGGGTGAAATAGAACCAGGCGACAAGGAGTGCGCCGAGCGCGAAGAAGCCGGAGAGGATCGCCCCGGTGATGATATCGCTCTCGAGCGTCTTCAGCGCCTCTTTCATGATCGGCGCACCGATGAGCAAGTCGGCCGAGGTCCAATATTCACTCCCCTCGGGAGTACGAAAAAGCACCGGGTCGGTGGTCCCCCGCGCGGTATCGGCCTTGAACATGGCCTCGGCATATTTGAGGAGAAGGTAGCGCTGATAGTCGCCCGACTTTTCGAGCGCGTACCAGATGGCGCCGATGATCCAGATCGCGGTTCCCGCCATCACGGTCTGGAAGAAGACCTGGGTGGTCATACGGACATTATGGACGATGGCCTGACCGCCGCGCGTCCAACTGCCGAGCGTGTCGTTGCGGAAGATGCTCATGACTGCGGCCCTCCCCTTGTGAGGGTACGATCGTCGCCAGTCGGCAGCCCCCGTTCGCGGAGCAATCGGAGGGTATCCTCCATCCCCTTGGCGAGCGCCCGGGGCTCGCGCGCGCCGACGTCGGACGCGAGGATCGCGAGGATCTGGATGACGGTCGAATGAAGTTCATCGAAGCGGGCGTGGAACCCGAAGGGATCCGCGCCATTGAGCTGTTCGAGTGCCTCGCGGATATAGGCGGACGGGGTCATGCCCGCCGCATCCGCCGAGGCGAGCAGACGGTCGTAAAGAGCGTCGTCGAGCCGGAGAGATAGTTTTGCCAAAGGGATGCTCCAGAAATGTGGAGCCTTTGGACATGGGGTCGTGAAGCGGCTCGATTATAGCCGTAAAGCTCCAATATTCCAATGGCCTAATGCGTCCGACACGTCAGATGGGAGATGGCGCGGCGGATCAAGGGGTTAGCGGCGCTGTCCGACAAAGTCCGCCGGGCTTGTCCGACATGTCGGACATGTGACGCCCGACGGCACTCTTGCGAATTCGCGCGAATACCCTCGGTTTTGCAGGCCAGAGCGCGACGCAGCACCCGTGCGTAGGGTGCATTACAAACGCCAACGGCGTGCGTCCGCCCACCGCAGCGACCATGTCGCTGCGCAGCCTCGTGCCGGAAGGCGCGCGGGCTCCCCCGCCAGGGGGATTTCTTCCTTCCCGGCGGCCCGCCGGGCATATTCTCGGGAGACTTGATTCATGGCGTATCCATTCGATAGGAAAGTGCGTGGCGGGCAGACCATCGAAAGGAAGATGGACATGCCCAAGAAGAGTGAACGCGAGCGCCTCGCCGACCTCGAAGCGCGCCAGCGCAAGGTCGCAGACGATGTCGAAAATGCCCGCCGCGCGCTGCGCGGCAAATATGCCGCGATCGTGCCCGAGCTCCCTGTCGAGACGCTCACCGAGCGTGAATTTCGGGAGATCGTCGATCTTGCGATCCGTGCTGGAGGGACTGCATCTGTCGCGGCGCTAAAAGCCCTCTCGGGGATGGCCCCGAACAAATGACGCCCATCCCGAAGGGATGGTCCCAGCGACGAGCACGGCGAAGCCGCGCGCAGGAGGCCGGTGCGCCGCACCGCATCGCCGCCCGACGGGACCGGGCGCTCCCGCGTCCGGTTCCCTGAGGGTGGCGACAGGACGCTCGACATAAAAAAGGGGATCGGTCCGAGCTTGCGCCCGAACCGATCCCCTCGCCTTTCTATGCTCGCACCCGTTCGCGCGGCATATCGTGATGCGGGAGCAGCACCGGGTCTACCCCCGCCGCCCGCAGCACCCGCACGAGCTGCGCCTGCACCCCGGTACCCTCGGCGACCACGGCACCCACCGGCTGCAACCGCGCGATCTGGTCGTTGCGGACGAACCCCGCCCGGTTCCCCCAGCGCGCCTTGTCGATCCCCAGCGCGACCAGCGGCGTCTTCGTTCTTGCTGCCCACGCCGCGGCGATGGCATCGGCGCCCCTGTCCTGCGCGGTGGTCAGCAGCACCATGTCGGGGCGCGCCGCTTTCATCTCCTCAAGCGCCTTGTAGATCGGGCGATGGTCGGCCCAGCGAGCGCCCCCGGAGAAGACCACCAGCGGCCCCGCCGGAAAATGCTGCGCGAGGCGGCGCTGGCGGCGCGCCGCGAGATAATCGGTCCCCGCGATAACCGACGCGGTGCGCTTCGACGATACCAGCGTCGCTTTCGGCGCCGACCACGGACGCCCCGTTTCGGCATGGAAGATGTCCGCTGCATGATCGCGCATGCAGGCTATGGCATCGCTCGCTTCATCGAGCGATTCCAGGAGTTGCTGCTGTTCCTCAAGTTCGACGCCGTGGATCTCGCTGCCGTCGGCCGAGCGCAGCAACTCGCGCACCTCCTGCGCCGCCCGGTCGGACTGTCCGGCGAACTGTCCTGCGACGCGGTGGAAGCTGTGGACGATCCCCCATGCGATCCGTTCGGCCGCGCTTTCGATGCGCGTGTCGCGCAGCACGTCGAACACGGTCGTGATCATCAGTTCGACGGCAAGCTGCACCTGCATCGCATCGGGCATATCGCACGTCAGTTCCTCCTCGCTTTTCCCAAGCCTGCTGCGTTCGAGATCGGTGTCGAAGGCGGCACTGAAGCTGTCGTTCGCCTCTCCCGTCTCCTCGGCAATAAGTGCGGCGATTTCCGAAAAATCCCTTATGCTGCGTTTGAACGTCGTCATATTGACCTCCTCTAGATTGAGAGGTCATTCCCCCTGCACGGGCGCCGAGCATCGGGGTCAAGGATCGGGCGAAGCCCGACCGCGAAGCGGCGGTGGGGGTCACGATTTTCTCTGGCGGCCACCGCACATGGAAGGAAGAAGCCCCGCGCCCGACCCGCCAGGGAAAATGGTGGGGCCCCGCCGTCCTTGAGGCCGATGCGGTCCCGTGCCACGATAAGAAGACTTGAGAGAGAGGAAGAGGTTTGCGGAGCGGGGGCTCGATGCCCCCGATCCGCAAAGGCTCCCGTTCTTGTACGGCGCGATATGCGAGCACGGCGGTGTGGCTGGTTCGGCGCAGCCTGGGCGGTCAGGACGTGCGGCAAATCCCCTGCAGCAAAAAGAAAAGCCGGCGCGCTTCAGCGCACCGGCTCAGGGAGATCAAAGTGACGGTCGGGCCTATGGCCCGGCCGATGTCAGGCGGCGGCGAACATCGGATCGCCGCGCGCCGCTTTCATCGCGCCATGCGCGGTGGGGCGGCGGACGGCGCTCTCCTTCTCAGGCGCCTGGTCCGTCTTGCGGAAGGCGTGGATCGGGACATTGGCCTGTCGCAGCGTCTGGTAGAGATTGGCCTGCAATCCCGACCCCTCGCAAACCACCGCTTCGACGGGACGAAGTTCGGCGAGCTTTCGGTTGCGGGTGAAGGCGGTCTTACGCCCGGTCCCGTAGAGGCCGAAGGCCACGACGGGTACGCGGGTTTCGGATCGCCCCGCCCACGCTGCAGCGATCGCGTCGGCGCCCTTGCGCTGCCCGGTCGTCACCAGCGTCATATGGGGCACGCGGGCGCGGATCTCGTCGAGCCGCCGCCAAAGCATCTCCCAGTCGTGCCATTGCGCGGGGCCGGAGAAGACGACGACCGGCCCCTGCGGCAGGTAGCGCTCGCGCGCATCGAGTGCCCGTTCGCGCAGGAAGTCCTGCGCCGCGATCTGGCTCGCAGTCGAGGCCGAGGATGCACGCGATCCGCGCGCGGGCGACCAGGGCCAGCCCGACTGGGTGCGATACATTTCGGCGGCATAGTCACGCATGCATTCGATCGCCGCGCGCTGTTCGGCAGTCGATTGGCACAGGAGCTGCTTTTCCTCGAGCTCGCTGTTGAACACCTCGCTCATGTCCATGCGCCGGACCATCTCGCCAACCTCGGCCGCGAGAGCATCCTCGCGGCGCTCGAGTTTCCCGGCGACGAAGTGGAAGCTGTTCACGAACCCCCACGCGATCTCGGCGGAAAGCGGCGCGAGCCTCGTGTCGTTGAAAAGGTCGAAGATCGTCGCGATGATCCCGCCGCATTCGGCCTGCGCCGCGAAGGGTTCGGGCATGTCATGCTCGCCCGGCTCGTCACCGGGTTCGATGATCGAAAGCGGGATGGGATCGCCGAACGATGCCTGGAATTCGGGCGTGGCGATCTGTTCGGCGTAGAGGGCACGAAGGTCTGCAAAGCTGTCAACACTTTGCGCGGAAGAATGAGCGACCATGTTCGGTCTCCTTGGATCGGGCAAGAAAAGAGCCGGGAAGCGCAGCTGCGCCTCCCGGCCCGGTTGCGGCGCCTTCGTCAGCCGAAGGGCACCTCGTCGTCGAGGTCGGCGCCGGCGCCCATCAGCGCGCCGTTCGAGCCCGCCGTGCTCTCGCCGAAGCCGCGGTCCTGCGGCTGCTCGTCATAGCTGCGCGTGCTCGCGTCGAAACCGCCGCCGAACTCGGCACGGACGGTCTCGCGGCGCCACGCGATGGTGTAGCCGCCGTCTTCGGACGGAAACAGCGCCACCGGCAGCGGTTCGGGGAGGCTCGGGTCGTCGATATTGCCCGCGAGGAAAACCTCGCCGGTCTTCTTCGACGCCGCTTCCCACAGCGCCCCGACCTGCACCCAGCGCCGGGCGACGTTGAGCGCCAGCACCTCGTAAACGGGTGCCCGCGGGTTCATGCTCTCGACCTTGCGCAGACCGATGCGCGGGAGGTCGATCGTGCGGGTCGCGATCGAGCCAGTCAGACGATCATTCACATTCCTGATTTCACCGATATTCATGACACTTACTTTCGAATGTCGCGCGCGAACCATTTCCCGGCGACACTCTTCCCGATCCTTCTCTCCTCTGTGGCGCCGCGCCCTCGGCCCACGCCGCTGCCCGCATGCGCGCGCTCACCTCGCCGCCCGCGCCGTGGCGTGCGGAGGCCGAAAGCCGATCACTGCGTCACTGAGAGGACTGGCTGGGTCAGCGGAAAGAAGGGGAGCGATATAGGGGAGGTGGCCTCCCGAACTGACGGGCAGCAATGTCATGAGATAGCAGTGGCGACGTCAGCTCTGCGTGCACCACGCCGCATGGATGCGCGGCGCCCTCACCCCGTCACCCGCCTCGCGTGACCAATGCGGCTCGCGGGCTCTCCGCGCTGCCACGTCGGGTTAATGCGTGGCTTCTGACCGTTGGATATGGCGGTCAGGTAGTTTGTAGGCGCGCACTCGCCGAAGCGAATATTCCGAGCGCAGCCCCGGGTGGCCTTAGCCCCTGAAAATGACGGCACCCCGCGCCCGGAAAACCGGGGTCTGGACGCGGAGCGCCGCCCAGATACGGCCGGGCGGGTCGCGTGCCCGGCCGACTGTTATCGGAATGATGAGACCGGTCCCTTTATCGGCACCAGAGGCCCCTCCACCGACGCGGCCGCCGTTAGGGAAACCTCGCCATTCTCAAAAACAAAACTTTCCTGCAGCCGGGATAGTTTGTCTTTTCCGTACAAGGTTTGCCAATCTGGAGTAATCTTTCCTCTCTATAATTCGGCGTCACTGACCCGGCGCAAAGCACGATCGACCAGCGTGCGCCCCGCACAGCCAAGCTTAACACAGGGTATCCCTGGGCTCCAAAGATACCCGCTTTGGCGTTTCGGGCCGATTGCTATTGGGCGGCTTCTTGGAAAATGCCGAAATGGGCGGACGCCCGGACGGCCGAGCCCGTCCGTTCGGCTTGCGCCGGGGCCGCTTGCGTGGCGGCGGCATCGCGAAGACGGGCCCACGCGCGCGTACCGCAGCTTGCTCATTTGTTCTTTTTATGTTCTCATTGATCCATGATGAGAATCGACCCTGACCGAGTCGCACGCGCACTCCTGGACGCCCCAGGATGGGCGCGCGTCGGCCTCACCGCGCCAACGGAAATCATACGCGAAGCGGCCGCGCAGGAACTGGCGCTGACGATCGCGCGCATCCACGGTGAGACCACGGCCGCCGCCGACGCCGATCAGCTGGTGCTGGCGCTGTGACGTGCAGCATACGAAATCGGGCATTCCGCGGGCCACGCACATTTTCGAGGCGGCCATCTGGCATTATGCGGTGCAGCCCGTTTGCCGCTGCGGTCATCACGCCAAGTTCGATGCGGGACTGCTTTGGTACCGCTTTCACCGCAAAGGCTGGGACGATAATCTTCGCAAGGCGTGCCGCCATTTCTGGTGCCGGCAATGCGCCTGGAGTTCCGGCCGCCGCGTCGAACCGCTCCGCCTCGAAGTGGTCAATTGGGACAAGGACGCGATCTGCATCAAGGAGCGGGTCGACGAACGCGAATGGAAGCGCGCGATCCGCCGCTACCGGAGCTAGGAGCTAGACGATGGAGAGAGATTTCGACGACGTCCTGCAGGGTGTCGGCAAAGGCGGGCACCGGATCATGATCTGGGATGGCCAGGAAGAACGCCAGATCGAGGCGCATTGGGGCCTCCGGTCGCGCGACCCCGAGATCGGACAGATCCCGCTGCTCAAGTCCGAAACCGCGCGGATCGAAAGCCCCTGCCTCATCCTCGCCAACGAGTTCGGCATCAAGCGCGACGGCAAGACGCTCTATGCGGCAAGCCTCGTCACCGACATCCCCTTCTTCTGCATTGCCGGGGTCTGGCAGCGAGGGACGCGCGACTATCCCGATGCCTTCGCGGCGTTGACCGTCCCCGCCTATCCGGACCTTGCGCCGCACAAGGACCGCCATGTGGCGGTCGTCGATCCCGACGATTGGTTCGACTGGATGCAACAGGAGCGCCCGCCGCTGGACATCTTGCGCCCCTTCCCCGAAGGTAGCTTCACGATCACGCCGCCGATCCAGCCCAGTTTCGAGGGGCTGCTCGGCGCCGCCTGAACGGGAGCCGCCGATGTGCAACCAGATCACGCTCAAGGCCTCGGTCGACGAGGTCGCATCGCATTTCAAGGCGCAGCGCAAGAAGCAGACCAATGCGAGCACCGGTGATGTCTGGAAGGGCGGCACGGGCTTCGTCGTTCGCGAGGTCGCCGGCGAACGCCAGCTCGACGCAATGGTGTGGGGCTTTCCGCGGCATTCCACCAACAAGAAGACCGGCAAGCCCAACAAGCCGACCCACGTCAACAACGCCCGCGACGACAAGCTGATGTCGCCTTACGGCATGTGGCGCGAATGGTTCGTCCAGCCCGGGCATCGCTGCCTCATCCCGATCACCGCCTTCGCCGAAGCCGTTGGGCCCGAAGGGCAAATGACACGCACATGGATCAGCATTGCCGACCAGCCGCTGGCTGCCTGCGCGGGCTTCTGGCGTCCGACCGACGAATGGGGCGACAGCTACACCATGGTGATGGTCGATGCCGTCCCCGAGATGCTCGAGGTCCATGACCGCATGCCCGTTATCCTACATCCCGAAGACCATGAGGCATGGCTGCACGCACCGGCCGAGGAGGCGATGAAGCTCGTCACCCAATATCCCGCCGATCGTCTCGTCATCGATCACACGCCCGAGCTCTGGTACGCGGGTCGTACCAGGAAAAATGCGGCACGCACGGCCGCAACCCTGCTGTGACATCGAAAAACCCGAACCGCGCGACACGCCGGCCCACGCGCACCGCGATCGCCGCTATCATCTTCTCGCTCGCCCTGCCCCCTACCCCGTCGGTCGCACAGGACGTGAGCGGCCCCGCGCGGGTCTCCGACGGCGATACGTTCAACCTCACAGGTATCGTCGTCCGGCTTTACGGGATCGACGCGCCCGAACTGAAGCAGACCTGCACGCGCGGCGACGGTCCCTGGGCCTGCGGCCAGGAAGCGGCCGACAAGCTCGCCGCGATCGTGGAAGGCCAGTCCGTGCGCTGCGAACAGCGCGACATCGACGACTATGGCCGCACCGTCGCGATGTGCCAGGTCGGAATAATCGACCTCTCCGCCGCCGTCGTCGATGCGGGCCTCGCTGTGGCCCTGCCAAAATTCACGGCCGCCTATGTTCCCAATGAAGCAAGAGCGCGTGAGCGCAGGCTCGGTCTCTGGGGCGGCGAGTTCCAGATGCCTGCTGAATATCGAGCGATCAATCCTGCCCCGCGCCAGCCGCCCGCGCGCGTGTCAGAGGACCCCCGACCCGCGACACTACCTCCAGCATCCAGTTTATATTTCCGCGACTGCAGGGAAGCTTGGGCTGCTGGTGCCGCGCCGATCTATCGAGGGCAGCCCGGCTATCGCTCCGAGATGGATGGCGATGGCGACGGAATCGCCTGCGAACCTTATCGCCCTCGATAGAAGCTCGAGACCGAGCCCTGGCTGGCCGTTTTTAGGCAAAAATGGCCGATTGCGGTCAGGCAGCTTTTGGGGACCGAACAAAGAGAGCGGACGTTCCGGCACGGGTTGAAACGCTCGCTCTCTAGGCTACTTTAATTTGCTGGCTAGACTTCGATGCCTTCCGCTAGGGTCAGCGCATCTTCAACATCGACACCGAGGTATCGCACCGTATTTTCGATCTTGGTGTGGCCGAGTAGAATCTGCACAGCACGCAGGTTCCCGGTCGCCTTGTAAATAATCGACGCCTTTGTTCTGCGCAACGAATGCGTCCCATAATCTTCGCTTCGGAGACCAACAGCCGTTGACGTGACCCCCTGGTTTCCACCAGCGGGGATTAGAGCCCAGCAGCTTTGTTGCGCATGAGCGCAGTGTAAGCAATGGCCTGTGCAGCGGAGCCCGAAGGGCGTAGCTGCACAGGCCATTGCTTATGCAGTTCGGCGGCGAACGCCGCCGGTGTCTCATATCCAAGGGCCGAGTGTGGCCGCGCCTGGTTGTAATCTTCGGCCCAGGCCGCGATCACTGTGCGGGCATGATCGAGGTCGAGGAACAGCGTCTCGTTCAGAAGCTCATCGCGCATCCGGCCATTGAAGCTCTCGACATAGCCGTTCTGCATCGGCTTGCCCGGCGCGATATAATGCCACTCGACCCCGACCTCACCGCACCATGCGAGCACCGCGTTCGATGTCAGCTCGGTCCCATTGTCGCTGACGATCATCCCCGGTCTGCCGCGCTCCTCGATCAGATCGCTGAGCTCGCGCACGACCCGGCGCCCGGAGATCGACGTGTCGGGCACCGCGCGCAGGCACTCCCGCGTGACATCGTCCACGATGTTGAGCACCCGGAACCGCCGACCTGACGCCATCTGATCATGCACAAAGTCGAGGCTCCACCGCTGGTTCGGCAGCGCGAGCACCGGTGCGGGCGCCCGCGCACCGATCGCCCGGCGCCGGTTGCGTCTTCGTCGGACCATCAGCCCCTCCTCTCGATACAGGCGCTGGGTCTTCTTCCTGTTGATCATCACGCCCTCCCGGCGCAGCAGGATATGCAGGCGCCGATAACCGAACCGGCGACGCTGCTGCGCCAACTCGCGCAGCTTCTCCCGAACCTCGGCATCGTCGCCACGCTGCGACCGGTAGCGCATGCTCTTCCGATCGGCGCCTGTGACACGGCACGCCCGCCGCTCGCTCATCCCATGGCAAGCCTGGAGATGGGCGACCGCTTCCCGCTGAACGGCGGGCGTCACCATTTTTTTGTGAGAAGATCCTTCAGCGCCGCATTGTCCAGCATCGAGTCCGCAAGCAACCGCTTCAGCTTCGCGTTCTCGTCCTCGAGCGAGCGTAGCCGCTTCGCCTCCGACACCTCAAGGCCGCCATACTTGGCCTTCCAGTTGTAGATCGTTGCTTCCGACACCCCGTGTCGCCGCGCCAGCTCGCCGGTCTTCGCGCCCGCCTCCGCTTCCTTCAACACCCCGATGATCTGCTCTTCCGAAAACCTCAAACGCTTCATCTGTCCGTCCTTCCTTCAAGACCGGACTCTAATCACTGTTGGAGGAAAATCAGGGGGTCACGTCACCGTGACCCATTCGTCGACCAGACGCGCATATTGGCGCGTGCTCATATGAGCGGAGTGGTCGATCCGGCTGGGAACGCGTAGTCCTCTATCGATCCGCCGCGACGTTCGAGCCAAGCGAGGAGGCTGCCGCGAGCATCCGACATGATTTCGAATTGGACTGGTCGACCGGTCTTCTGTTGAATCACCATTGCTCGCGTTCTCAACTCACCGCCGGTGACAAGGTCACCAATCCTGATCTTCACAAGATCGCAGCCTCGCAGTTTGCTGTCGATCGCAAGATCGAAAAGCGCCCGGTCGCGAAGCCGATGCTCCCGATCCAGGTGAAAGCGAATTGCCCATATCTGCCGTGGCTTTAACGGTCGCTTTGCGCCTACCTTTCGACCGGCATTCCACGCCGGGCGTGGCGGTAAATAGTCGAATTCTGATCTACCCATGATCGTTCTCCTGCGGCCGAAATGGCCGAAATGGGAACGCTTGGGATGCTTGCGCGGCTAGCAGACCGAGTTGAAATCGATGTAATGGAAGGATCGCAGCGTGCTAACTCAGGTTGGATTGCCTTCGCTCCGATCAAGATTTCGAACGCGTCCGGTTAGTCCCGAGCATTATTTCGCCCATATCGCCTTTGTGCCGGAAGCTGAGGGCCAAGAGGTAGATCGAGAGGAACAGCATGCCGCCGAAGATAGCCACCAAGCCAAGCAAACAGCCTCCAACGGCAAAGTCGTTGCGCCAGGCAGTCCACAGTCCAGACAATAGCAGAAAGGTGAAGAAGTCGAAATTGAACTGCCCCGGCCAACCCATGGCCGCCATATCGCCGAAGAAGACCGGCAACAGGTTCCATCCGTGCGCGGCGATCGTGACGCCAGTGTAAATTAGGATCGAGAGCAAGCACGCGAGAAGGAAAAGCCGGAACCAGATCATAAGCCCCCCAATCCAAATTTCACACGGGTAGACAGATCATTTTTTTCGCGCCCTGACCATTACCTCTCAATTCGCGCAAAGGCTGCCGCGCCCGCCGGGGCGACGGGATTTACTTTCGAAGGCTCGGCGATGGCGGTGGCAAGATCACTCACACTTGAGACCGCTCCGGAGAAAATCGCCTCCATGCTCCGCACGCACAGCGCAACCTGATCGTCCACCAAATCATAATAGACCTGCTTGGCTTCGCGGCGCGTCTTGACGAGTTCGCCACGGCGAAGCTCGGCAAGTTGCTGACTGAGCGCGGGTTGGCCGATGGCCGTCGCCGCCTCGATCTCGCTGACGGTCCGTTCGCCGCGCAGCAGGCACGACAGGATCATCAGCCGTTGCGGCTGGGCATAGACGCGCAGCTTTTCGACCACCTTGTCCGCCATCGCACGATCCTCGTAGATCGCAGTCATGGCGCATCCATGGTGCGGCAGAACCAGCCGAGGTCGTTACCCTCCATCACCTTTTCGGACGGCGGCGCCAGAAACGCGTCGCCCGGTCGCCAGCCTTCGGGCGTCAGCCGCTTGCCGTCGGCCGTCTGCTGGAGCGCGGCGACAGTGCGCAATATCTCGTCGACAGACCGACCGACGGTGTGCGGATATATGTTGATCGCGCGGACGATGCCCTCGGGATCGATGATATAGGTCGCCCGAACAGCGGCGCTGTCCTGCGCGGCGGCGTCGATCATGCCATAGGCGCGGCCGATCGCCATGCTGGGATCCTCAACGATGGGAAACCCGATCGCGACCCCGAAATGCGCCTCGATCGCACGCACCCACGCGAGGTGCGAGTAGAGGCTGTCGACCGACAGCCCGAGAAGCGAGCATTCCAGCTTGTCGAAATCCGCCTGCCGCTTCGCAAAGGCAATAAACTCGGTCGTGCAGACCGGCGTGAAGTCGGCGGGGTGCGAAAAGAACACGAGCCAGCGCCCGCGATAGTCCGCCAGCGCCAGCTGCCCGCTGGTCGAGCGCGCGGTGAAATTCGGGGCGGCATCGCCCAATCCAATCGGTCGCGGCGCGTCGGTCATCTCGGTCATTTGGTCATCCATTCCTGTGTTCCAAGCCTTGCCTCGCAGCCCGGCTTGACGCAATCACTCTATTCAATTACATAATTTATGTAAATCTGATTTTAAAGGATCGGCAAATGATGGACCAGGTTATCGAAAAGGCTGGCGCCCAGGTCGAGGCAGCAAAGGCGCAAGCGTTCGAAATCAAGGCCTTTTTCGACAATGCGACGAACACGATTTCCTATGTCGTACATGATCGCGCGACGCGCCGCGCGGCGGTGATCGACTCGGTTCTGGACTATGATCCGGCCGCCGGGCGCACGTCGCACGAGTCGGCCGACGCGGTGATCGCCTATGTCGAGGCGCAAGGCCTGACGGTCGACTGGCTGCTCGAAACGCACGCCCACGCCGATCATCTGTCAGCCGCCCCCTATCTGCAGGACAAGCTGGGCGGAAAAATTGCGATCGGCGAGCATATCGTCACCGTGCAGCGCAATTTCGGCAAGCTGTTCAACGCGGGTAGCGACTTCCAGCGCGACGGGTCGGATTTCGATCAACTGTGGAAGGACGGCGACCAGTTCCGGATCGGCGAGATTCCCGTGACGGTCCTGCACGTCCCCGGCCACACCCCCGCAGACAATGCCTATGTGATCGGCGATGCGGTGTTCGTCGGCGACACGATGTTCATGCCCGACTATGGTACCGCGCGTGCCGACTTCCCCGGCGGCGATGCGCGCCAGCTGTTCCGCTCGCTGCGCCGCATTCTCGAGCTGCCGCCGCAGACGCGGCTGTTCATGTGCCACGACTATTTACCCGAAGGCCGCGACAATTATGTGTGGGAAACCACCGTCGCCGACGAGCGCGCGCACAACATCCACGCGCATGACGGGGTAAGCGAGGATGAATTTGTCGCGATGCGCGAGGCGCGCGACATCTCGCTGTCGATGCCGCGGCTGATCATGCCGTCGATCCAGGTCAATATGCGCGCGGGCCACATGCCCGCGCCCGAAGACAATGGCATCCGCTACCTTAAGATTCCCGTGAACGCCGTATGATTGCGTCCTTTCCTCAGGCGATGCCGGTCGAAGGATTGCTCGGTGGCCTTTTGATCGGCGCGAGCGCCGCGATCATGCTGCTCGGCAACGGCCGCATCGCCGGGGTCAGCGGGCTCGGCGCGCGGGCGCTCGGCATCGCGGATATCGGGGCGCCGCGCGCGATGGCGGCTGCCTTCGTGATCGGCCTGCCGATCGGCGCGGCGCTTGTCGCGCTGCTGCTCGGCGCGGTCGAAGCGCGCTATCCCGCCGCGACGTGGCAGATCGTCGTCGGCGGGCTTCTCGTCGGCTATGGCACGCGGCTCGGGTCGGGCTGCACGAGCGGCCACGGCGTATGCGGTATGGCGCGGCTATCGCCGCGATCGGTCATTGCAACGCTCGTGTTCATGGCCAGCGGCATCGCGAGCGTCGCGATGATGCGCGCGGGCGGCCTGTTGTGAGCCGCTTGGTTGCCGCGCTCCTCGCGGGCTCGATCTTCGGCGCCGGGCTCGCGCTGTCGGGCATGGCCGATCCCCAGCGCGTCCGCGCCTTCCTCGACGTTTTCGGCCAATGGGATCCCACGCTGGCGTTCGTCATGGCCGGAGCGCTGGTGCCGATGGCGCTGGCTTGGGCGCTGCAGCGCCGCTCGCCGCGCCCGGCTTTTGCCGACAGCTTCGATCTACCCGCGACGCGCGGCATCGACGCGCCCCTGGTCGTCGGCGCGATGTTGTTCGGGATCGGCTGGGGGCTGAGCGGGCTTTGCCCCGGTCCAGCGATCGCCGGGCTTGCGATCGCGCCCTCCCAGGCCGGCATCGCAGTCGCGGCGATGATCGCGGGCATGGTGCTGCACCGCCTGACGAGACGCTGATAAAGGATAACGGAGTGGTATCCATGGACATCAGGACAATCGACGCGCGGCTGAGCGTCAGCCCGCAAATCCGCCCCGAGGACGTGCCCGCAATCGCCGCGGCAGGCTATCGAACGATCATCTGCAACCGTCCCGACGGCGAAGACGCGGGGCAGCCGCCCGCCGCAGCGATTGCCGCCGCGGCGGAGGCGAGCGGACTTGCCTTCACCCACCTGCCGGTCGTGCCGGGCCAGGCAAGCGACACGGACGCCGCCCTGATGGCAAACGCCCTCGGCAACCTGCCCGGGCCCGTGCTCGCTTATTGTCGTTCGGGCAGCCGTTCGGAAAAGCTCGCCGCGATGGCGGAGCGGCAGGACAGGTCTGGCGCGCGCGCCGAGTTCGACATCGTCATCGTCGGTGGCGGCGCGGCGGGGATTGCCACCGCCGCGAGCATCCTCCGGCGCAGTCGCGACGTCAAACTGGCCGTCATCGAGCCGTCGGACGACCACTATTACCAGCCCGGTTGGACGATGGTCGGTGCGGGGGTTTTCGACGCGCCGTTCACCCACCGGCGCGAAGCAAGCCTGATCCCGGCGGGCGCCGAGTGGATCAAGGACGCGGTGGCGCGGTTCGAACCCGACGCCAATCGCGTCGAGCTCGGCGACGGGCGGCGCATCGGCTATCGCGTGCTGATCGTCTGCCCCGGGATCAAGCTCGACTGGGATGCGATCCCGGGGCTGGCAGAGACGCTGGGGCGCAACGGGGTGACGTCGAACTATCGTTACGACCTTGCACCATACACCAACCGGCTCGTCCGCGAGTTCAAGGGCGGAACCGCGATCTTCACCCAGCCGCCGATGCCGATCAAATGCGCCGGCGCGCCGCAAAAGGCGATGTATCTGTCGTGCCACCGCTGGGAGAAGTCGGGAACACTTGCTGCAGCGGACGTCCGGTTCCATAACGCAGGCGCAGTGCTGTTCGGCGTTCCCGAATATGTTCCGGCGCTGATGGAATATGTCGGACGGTATGGCATCGATCTCAATTTCGAATCCAAGCTCGTCGCGATCGATGGGCTTGGACGCACCGCCACCTTCGAACAGCGTCGCGGCGAAGAGGTAACGACGATCAAGCAGCGCTTCGACATGATTCATGTCGTGCCGCCGCAAGTCGCGCCGGACTTCGTGCGAGCAAGTCCGCTCGCCGCGCCGTCCGGCTTCGTCGCCGTCGACGAAGCCACCCTGCGGCACCCCGCCTATCCCAATATCTTTGCACTTGGCGACGCATGCGCCGCCTCCAACGCCAAGACCGCTGCGGCGGCACGCAAACAGGCGCCGGTGGTCGCGGTCAACGCGCTCGCCGCGCTCGCGGGCAAGCCGCCGGTGGCCGATTATGACGGCTATGGCAGCTGCCCGCTGACGGTCGAGGCGGGCAAGATCGTCCTCGCCGAATTCGGCTATGGGGGCAAGCTGCTGCCAAGCTTTCCGTCGTGGCTGATCGACGGCACCCGCCCTTCGCGCCTGTCGTGGCTGCTCAAGGACACGATCCTGCCGCCCGTCTATTGGCACGGCATGCTCAAGGGCCGCGAATGGATGGTGAAGCCCCACATGATCGGCGCCGAAGGGTGACGGCATGATCGATGCTCTTCACTACGGCCTCGGCGGCGTGTCGGGCATATCGGTCGGCTTCGTGCTCGGCCTTGTCGGCGGCGGCGGATCGATCCTTGCGGTCCCGCTGCTCCTGTATCTCGTCGGCGTGAAGAACCCACATGTCGCCATCGGCACCAGCGCCTTCGCGGTTGCAGCCAATGCCGCGATCGGATTGTGGAATCACGCGCGCGCGGGCACGGTCAATTGGCGCTGCGGTTTCATCTACGGCGGGGCCGGCGTCATCGGTGCCTTTGCCGGGTCGACCCTCGGCAAGAGCATCGACGGGCATCAATTGTTGCTGCTGTTCGCTCTTTTGATGATCCTTGTCGCCATCCTAATGTTCCGCAGCCGCGGGAACGAGGGCATCGAAGGCGCGATGTGCAGCCGCGAGAATGTGGGCAAAGTTGCCGGTTATGGCCTCGGCACCGGCGCCTTCTCGGGCTTTTTCGGGATCGGCGGCGGCTTCCTGATCGTCCCCGGTCTCGTCGCCTCGACCTCGATGCCGATCCTGCGCGCGATCGGCACCTCGCTGGTCGCGGTGACCGCCTTCGGACTCACGACCTCGTTCAACTATGCGATGTCGGGCCTCGTCAACTGGCCGCTCGCCGCAGTGTTCATCCTTGGCGGGGTGGCGGGGAGCGCGATCGGGACCCGAGCGGCGCGCGTTCTCTCGGCCGACAAGGGCAGGCTCAACATGATCTTTGCCGGCTTCGTGATGCTCGTCGCCGTCTACATGCTTTGGAAAAGCTGGGCCGAACTGGCGGGATAATGGGGAGAAAAGGCATGTTGCGAAACATCGAGGCAAGGTTGACGCCGTCGCCTCACACCAGCGCGCTGATCGACCCGCTGTTCCGGCTGTTGACCAGCCTGATCTTCATCATCGGTGGGCTCGGCCACTTCGGACAGCATCGCATGATGCTCGAACGGATGGAGGAATCGCCGTGGGCGCCGACGGTCGGCATGATCGGCGATCCATCGGTGCTGTTATGGCTGTCGGGTATCGCCTTCGTCATCGCCGGCCTGACGCTCGCGATCGGATTCATGACCCGGGCCTCGGCGCTCATTCTCTTCGCGACCCTTGTCCCGGTTACCGTAGCGGTTCATCTCGTTCCCGATCCGTCGCACGTCGGGCCGCTCTTCAAGAATGTCGCGATTCTCGGCGCGCTGCTGCTGATCTGGGCGCGTGGCCCCGGGGCCTTCGCCTTGGACAATCGGCCCACTGCGTGCAGCGACGAAAAAATGATACTATCCCAACCAGCTCCTCCTCTCGGAGAATGATGATGATCGAACAGGACTGGGCGATCCTGCTTGCCCGCATTCAATTTGCCTTCACGGTCAGCTTCCATTTCCTGTTCCCGGCCTTCTCGATAGGCCTCGCGAGTTTCCTTGCCGCGCTCGAAGGACTGTGGCTGAAGACCGGTAAGGGCGTCTACGCCAACCTCTACCGCTATTGGCTCAAGATATTCGCGGTGGTTTTCGCAATGGGCGTCGTGTCCGGCATCGTCATGTCCTACCAGTTCGGGACGAACTGGTCGGTCTTCTCGGACAAGGCCGGACCGGTGATCGGGCCGCTCATGGCCTATGAGGTGCTGACCGCCTTCTTCCTCGAGGCGGGGTTCCTCGGCGTCATGCTGTTCGGCATCAACAAGGTCGGCCGCAAGCTGCATTTCGTGGCGACGCTTGCGGTGGCCCTCGGCACTTTCATCTCGGCCTTCTGGATCCTGTCGGTGAACAGCTGGATGCAGACCCCGGCGGGCTTCGATATGAGCGCGAACGGCCAATTCCTTCCCGGTGACAGCTGGCTGCCGATCATCTTCAACCCCAGTTTTCCCTATCGCCTCGTCCACACGGTCCTCGCGGCTTATCTGACGACGGCCTTTGCGGTGGGCGGCGTCGGCGCGTGGCATCTGCTGAAGGACCGGCAGAACCCCGGCGCGCGCAAGATGTTCTCGATGGCGATGTGGATGGCGGCGATCGTCGCCCCGATCCAGGTCGTGGCGGGCGATTTCCACGGTCTCAACACGTTGGAACATCAGCCGGTCAAGGTGATGGCGATGGAAGGCCATTATCAGAGCCACCCCGACGGCGCGCCGCTCATCCTTTTCGGAATCCCGAACAGCAAGGATAAACGCGTCGATTATGCCGTCGAAATCCCGAAGGCGTCTTCGCTGATCCTGAAGCACGACCCCAACGCGCCGCTGAAGGGTCTGGACACGGTTCCCGATGCCGACGAACCGCCGGTGGGTATCGTCTTCTGGGCGTTTCGCGTCATGGTCGGACTGGGCATGGCGATGGTCGGGATCGGTCTGTGGAGTCTCTTCGCGCGCGCACGCCGCCGACTCTACGATTTGCCTTGGCTGCACCGCGCCGCCGTCCTGATGGGACCAAGCGGCTTTGTCGCGGTCCTCGCCGGCTGGGTCACCACCGAAGTCGGCCGTCAGCCGTTCACCATCTATGGTCTGCTGCGCACCGCCGACAGTGCATCGCCGCTCGACTCGCCTGCGGTTGCGGCCTCGCTGCTCGCTTTTGTCATCGTCTATTTCGCGGTGTTCGGCATGGGCATCTGGTACCTGCTCAGCCTCATGAAAAAGGCGCCCGAGGCGCATGAAGCCGCGCTCGACGGAATGCCGATCCGATCCGCCGGGATTACGCCTGTCGCTGCGGTCATCGAAGGAGAGGGGGCATGATCGATCTCACCGTCATCTGGGCCGCCATAATCGGCTTTGCGATCATCGCCTATGTCGTGATGGACGGCTTCGACCTCGGCATCGGCATCCTGTTTCCCTTCTTCAACGTGGGCAAGGATCGCGATACCGCGATGAACAGCATCGCCCCGGTGTGGGACGGCAACGAGACTTGGCTCGTCATGGGCGTGGGCGGCCTGCTCGCTGCCTTCCCGCTCGCTTATGCGATCATCCTTCCCGCGCTCTACGCGCCGATGATCGCCATGCTGCTTGGCCTCGTCTTTCGCGGCGTGGCGTTCGAGTTCCGATGGCGTGACCCGGCGCACCGGGCGTTCTGGGATCGCGCCTTCACGCTAGGTTCGATCGTCGCGACCTTTGCGCAGGGGATTGCGCTCGGCGCGCTGCTTCAGGGTATCACCGTGGAGGGCCGTGCCTACGCCGGCGGCTGGTGGGAATGGCTGTCGCCGTTCAGCCTGCTGACCGGCGCCGGACTGGTCGTCGGATATGCGCTGCTAGGCGCGTGCTGGCTCAACTGGAAGACCGAGGACGCGCTGCAGCGACAGGCCGTGACCTATGCCGGCCGCCTCGGCATCCTGCTGCTCGCCATGATTGGTGCGATCAGCCTCGCGACGCTGACGCTCGAGGCGCAATATCATCAACGGTGGCTGAACTACCCCGGCGTGCTCGCCACTGCACAGGTTCCACTCGCCACGGTCATCGTCACCTTCCTATTCTATCGCAGCCTGCGCCTGAAGCGGGACGCACAACCCTTTCTCTGGGCTCTTGCGCTCTTTGGGCTCTGCCTTGTCGGGCTCGGCGTCTCGATCTGGCCGGACGTCATCCCGGCGCGCGTCACAATCTGGGAAGCTGCCGCTCCGCATCGCAGCCAAGTCTTCATGCTCATCGGAGCATCGATAATGGTGCCGATCATTCTCGCCTACACCGCGTGGTCCTATTGGGTGTTTCGCGGCAAGGTTGGGCAGGACGGGTATCATTAAGGTGGCGCGCCTGAAGGAACTAGGCTGGTTCGTCGCCATTTGGATAGCGAGCGTCCTGGTGCTGGCAGTGGTGGGGCTTTTGATAAGAGCAGTGCTGCGCGGCTGAGAAATCGAGAGAATGATCAGCAAGCCGAGCATTTTGGCAGATCTTTCGAAGCTGGCCGATTGCGGAATGGCAGGTCTGAGATCCTGCGTTGCAATAGTTGCCCTTCAGAGCTGCGCTCATTTTACGCAGCGAGTGCCAACCGATCGACCATCTGGGTGCGGCAAATCGGCCGTTGCAGTCGGTGGTTCAGCATGCAATTGTAGCCTAACCTCAGGTTGGAAGGGCCGCTTCTTAGCAGCCAGGTTTTCAACTGCACCGCGCGGTCTCGTTGATTTCAGAAGTAGATTGGAAACTAACCTGCGATTGCATTGGGATTGGGCGTCATGATCGGCCACGGTTTGCCGGAGGCAATATCGGGGTGGCGCGGCTCTGAAACGGGAACGCCGCGCTCATCTCGAATGGCGTCAATGGCGGTCAGACAACGCGCGGCGGCATCCTGAGGGCCCCCATCGGCTGTCCGTGCGAGCAGAGCTTGCCGCAATTCGGCGGCGGCAACCGGTACAACATTATAGGCATTGCTCCAGTTCTCGACAGGGACGTGTTTGGTGACAACGGCTTCGATCGTGTGCCAATCAAACATCGGCCGCTGCTGCTTGTTCTCAAGATCGACCAAGAGCAACAAGCCTTCGCCGTCGGGGTTTTCGGAAACGGCCCTTGCAAGTAATGCCTGGGCGGGGGACCAGTCATCATCGTTCAATAGGTCATAGACCTGTCTGCGCACTGCCGGATGTTTGGCGATCAGCGCGCCGAGTTCACGCGACAATCGCCAACTATCGACGGACTTGGTGTTGAAAACGCCCTTCGCTGTCAGTTCAACGAAGCGGTGCGCCGATGAGGCGGTGCCCAGCTTGAGCGCCGCCGCCCGCCAATGAAAGTTTTCGTAGAATCGTGGGTCTTGTTCGGCGAGTTCGAACAAGGCTTCTTCGGCACCCGCCGAGGGCGTTACAGCAAAAGCGTCAACCATGCCCTCTAAAAAGCGCGGTTCCCGCTGTGCATCCGGCATTCCGCGCACGACGTGGAGTATGTCAGCGAGGCGGTTGGTAAAGGGCAACAAATTCAGCCAGTCGTGCAACTCGTAGGCGTTGCTATCCATGAGTATCCATGGTTCTTTTTTTGCCGCCTCGAAAGTTTCGGCGATGCCCTCGGTAACGAGCTTGCTGTCGATTTCCGCGCCGGAGAGAACCAAATTGAACAGCAATTTGGAACGCGCACGCCGGGGTGTCAGAGAGATTAGCTTCTCGATGGTGTCGTCGCGCTGGCCGTGCGGCAAACGCACAGCCACGATACCAAGTTCGGCCGCGAGCCGCTTCTGGTCGTCTGTTGTGCCATCCGCGATAAGCGTTTCGATGACGGGAAAAATGGCTTCCGCAGCGTCCGAGGTCGCGGCGGGGTCGGCGGCGCGGGCAGCGCGCTTTTCCGCCACGCCGCTGAGATCCGGCCCGCCAAAGAAGCGCTGGTCCGGCGGCGGTTCGTTTGCGGCTCTCCAAAGCTCTGCGAGCACACAGGCTGCGAGTTCGCCAAAGTGTGGATCGATGAGATATTCACACGTCAAGGCGGTCGTTTCTGGCGATTTTATTGCCATGAACGCACGCATATATTCGTGCATCATGGGCCAACTCGCCTCGTCTCTTGCTTTACCTTGTTGCCAGCCTTCGGCAGCGGCTTCTTCCCGGAAAGCGCGGTAGCGGCGGAGATTTTCATCCAGCATCCGCTTTAAGAGAGGAAGCAAACTTACATCGGGCGCACGGCGTGCAAGCGTAGCGACGCTCGCAATATGCCGCCGCTCCGCGTCGCCGGACGCCAAAAGGCGATTGCCCCAGTCTTCGATGAGCGCACGGATAGCAGCAAGGCTTTCCGCATCGAAAGGACGACCCCGGTCGGCCTCGTCGGGATGACGTGACAGCAATTCGGCTAGTCGCTCTATCTGCGCATTGTCTGCTTCTGCGGAACGCGCCTGCGCGGCTGCGACCAGGCTTGCGCCCGGCACGTGCGCAATACGCGATTGGATGCAGTGATACCGGTCCGCAGCCGTCTGATCATACTTGCCGTCCGCATCGCGCAGCCGTGTCGCCGCATCCAAGAGCGTATCGATCATGCGCCCCACAGATTGGGGGCCGAGAACGGAGGCAGCAGCTTCCGCCTGGTCATCCAGACGGGGGGATTCCGCCAGCGCGAGCCGGAGGAGATCATCGTCTTCAAGGCCGAAACCGGCGCTGGCGAGAATATCATCCGCCCCATAGAATAGCTCGCGGCCCGCGCGCACCCGCGCCAGCAAGCCCTCGGCTACGGCCTGCGGATACCGGTTCCGCGCCTCATAAATGAGGCGTACCGCCGCATCTTGCCTGTCCTTGATCTCCATATCGCTGATAATAGTGGCGAGTTCGGCGCTCCTGTCTTGGGTATCACTGGCGAAAATGATCGAGTGCAGCCGGTCATAAGTTGACATGCCGCTTTCTTCGTACCGCTTGCGCGCAGCGGTGATCCCCTGCTGCACAGCCTCGTGGTCCACTTCGTCCACAAGGCTTTTTCGCGCCACCAAGTCGAAGGTTGCGTCTTTTGCGCCTTGCAGCAGTTTGGCGATGTGGCGGTCGGCGCGGCGGAATGAGAGCGCGTCAACGACGGAAGCCTGTACCTCCGGATCGGGATCGTCCTTCGCAACCGCCGTTGCGAGGTCGAGGCCGTCCATGCCGCTGTGAAACGCCATTTCATGCAGGAGAACCGCGCGCGCCTGCGGCGGCAAAGCCTTGATGCGCCTTTCTGCATCTGGCCCCAGCAAGGAGGGCCGAAAGCGCCTGCAATTGCGGAGCGCCTTGAGGCTTACCTGATCGTTTTCATGCGTGATGAGCGGCCAGATGCGATCAAGGAATTCCGGACGCCCTGAATTCATCATGAAGCGGAAGGCGCGGTCGCATTTGCCGGGTGTGTGCCAATGGCTGACACGTTCCTGGATCGTCGCCGCGATGGAGGCCCAGACTTCATCCGTCGCGCGGTAGATCATTTCGGCGGCGAGCATCGGATCGACCTCGAAAGCGGCGAGGATTGCCTTTCCACAGGCAGCCTTCCCGGGTTCTGTTCCCCGCGCCATGCGCTCCACCGCAAAGAGGATAGATTCCTCCCATGCCGGGAGATTGAAGATTTCCGATTTCAGCGCTTCGCGACCCTTGGGATCATCCACTTCGCTGATGATCCGGCGTTCGACCGCATGCGAGGCATACCATTCCTGCAACTGCTGGTGCTGGAATGAAACGCCGGGGGTATCACCGGCCCGCATGAGCACATGGCTGTTGACCAGCACTTCCAGCACGTCACCGGGATCGGGCTGAGAACTCAAAGTCAATTGCCCGTTCTGGACGAGCAGCGCGCCCGTTTCAGAGATCGACCGCCGCGCGTTGCTGTCCGCAATGGCAGTATTCGCCGTTTGCGAGGCAAAAACAGCAAGGCCGTCGAGAAAGTCTTCCTGAAAACCTTTCGCCACGCCATGCAACGCCTCTGCACGGCTGGCTTCCTTCTCATGAGCGGTCACGAAATGCCGCAATACTTCCTCTTTCGTCGTCGGAAACGACGCATTCTCGGGAAGCGAAAGCAAGGCCGACAGGTAAAGCGGTATCGTGACAAGTGCGCGCACGCCCGTTGTGCGCCAAGCCTGATCCACGATCTTAGCCCCCGCATCGCCGCGCAGGGCGACGGCGATCTGCATTTGCTGTTCCTCGCTGAGCGGCAAGAGATCGACGCGCGTTCCAGCGAACGGCACGTCAAGCGCTTGCCTACGCGTCGAGACGATGAGCCCGAGTTCCGGCAATTCCGCCTTGAGGGTCTCGACCTGCACGCGCGCGCGCTTGCGTGCCTCCGCGTCCAGTTCGTTCCAGCCATCCAGCAAAACTACGATGCCGGGCTGGCTTGCCGCCGCGCGGAAATCGTCTTCCGAAAAGCCTTTGAAAGCAGGACGTTTAAGGATCGAGCTGAGAACGGTTGCGTCTTCCGTCGCCCAATCCCCGAGCGGCACGATGAGCGGCGTACCGCTGCCGTCCGCCAGCATGGCGTCGGCGATCTGGAAGAGTGTCGTCGTTTTTCCCATGCCGGGTGGCGCGACGAGGACTAAATCGTCCAATGACACGACCGCACGCGCGATTGCGTTTGTCGTTGCAGGTTCGCCGAGCCCATCCACTTCGAGCCTGAGCGGAACCGGTGTGGCAGGCCATTTTGCCGTATTCCGGAACACGGCGAGATCGGCTGCGGCGGCGTCCCGTAGACGCACATGCAGATCGCCGTCGGGTTGCGCTGCTGAGGCGGGCGGCGCTTCATTTCGCAATACGCGCCGCCAGGAGTCCTCTTCCGCCTGCCTTTTCCATTGACGCAGGAGGTCAACGGTGAATGCCCTCACGTCTGAATCAATGGCCTTGCCGTGGTCTCGGCACATCCAGATGCCGTTTTTCGCGGAGGAACGCTGATCCGGCGTCATCTTCTCGTCATAGCGCGGGCCACCGGGCGCAGCGGCGCAGATATGAGCTGCCGTGCCGATATTGATTTCACCATCGCCATCCGCCGTCGCGCCGACTGTCAGCGTGCGGCACGTCGGAAACGAACAAAGCCACCCTGCGCGCTTCGCGATCTGGAGAACTGTCTTCCGTGAAAAATCGTCTCTGTTTCTTGCCAGCATCGTCGCGCCATCCAGATCAGTTGTTGACCTGAGCGCCTACGCGATATGCGACAAACCCTTTGTCCCCGTCACGCAAATACAGCTTCAGGCTCATGATGCGCGTCGTTGGGTCTCTTTCCTCGATATGGTCGAAGCATTTTCGTAGCAGCGTCCACACGTCCGGGATCGAAAGCTTGCTGCCCGGAACGGGGATCGAGAATTCATGCCGGACGATGAGTCCGGCCTGATAATGCTCGAAGCCGCACCGGACCGAGACGATAGAGTCATTCATTTCGATCGCTCGACTCTGGGTGTAGGCCCAAACATCGAAATCCAACGAGAACAGCTCAAGTTCGGAACGGCTGCTCGAAGCTTGCAATCGAACTGTATCTCCGAGTTGCCCATCCTTCTCACATGCTTGGACGGCGTTTCGGAGCGCCGAAAGGCAAAGCTTGCTGGAGACGACCGTCGTCGGATAACTCATGTCCAATACCAGCGTCCGCTCCTTGTTGAGCCGATGTGTATTCACCTTGATCTTGGTCTCATGCCCCGTAGCGACCGAGATTTCTCGGAACAATTGCAGTGCGGCGGGTCCGTAAATGTCGTCAAGCGATTCCTTGATGACGATGTCTCCGACCACAGCACCCAGGAACCGTGCTGCGCCTTCGTACTCCTTCTGCTTGTTCGGATCCCAGCGCTGCGGACTCTTGAGCGAATGATGACGCAGCTTGCCACGCAGGAGTACCAAGGCTCGAATCTTGTCGGGGGTTGTATCCCCAAGTTTGAAGAGATTGAACGCGGGCGCTCCAGTCGACTTTTGCTTGGCGAACGCCTTCGCATTGTTCTCAATGGCTTGGCAGAGCTCAACTTGCTTCGACAGGAGGTCCGTCTGCTTCTCGTTGCCGGTCTTCCCATCGCAGAATCGCGTCTCGAGAAACAGGTACATGTTGTTGTACGCGTCGATGTACCGGCCGGCACCGTACGCTAGTCGCCCTTCGCGAAAATGCGAGGTCGATTCAATTCTATCGTCGGAAATCTGCCCTACACAAAAGGCCCTTCCGATCTGTTCGAAATCGCACTCCCGATTCAAAATGTTGCCAGGGTTGGAGCGAAACGACGTGAGATGGATGTTGGCTTCTTCGCTCACGTCTTCCGCGCGGAAGCGCAGTTCGTAATTGTCAAAATCCAAGTCTACAATTTGCAGACCGCTTACGACAGCCTGCCAATTCATGATGATCTTCCGAGCGAGAGAGGCATGCTCACCTCCCTTTATCGTGATCTGCGGTATCTCGGCTTCTGGACCCGCCGGCTGCACATGCGGAGCCTGTGCGACGTCCACACCCGAGAAGGCGGCGCAAACGCGCTTGATTACGTTGGCTTCACGTTCCAGGAAGAAGGTCGTGTTGCCCAATTTCATAGGCCAGCCTTCCATCACTTCAACATGATTCTTTACATCGAACGCTACTGTGACGATCATCTCTTGATCTTGCTCGGCAAAGCAGCTTTCAGCAAGCCTCGTTGCGATCGTCATTTGGTATTCGGCAAATTGCCCGTATTGCGAAACTGGGGGCTAGATGTTCGATGGCGGAGTTGTCTCACCAGCGTCTAACGGAGCTCATGCGGTTACCATTGCCGACCAGCCACAACGACGTCTGCTTTCAGGCGATCGGCAGCGGAGCGTAAATTACCGAGATCGGGCGCATTCCCGACCAAATTCCTTCGAAGCTCGGCCTCTGGGCGCTTGGCTTAGGAATCTGACGGAGCGACATGCATCTCGTGACGTCGTTGACCTGATACGAATTGCACCTACGCCAAATGTATGATCAGGAAATGGCCGCTTCAGGCTACCCAGACCAGCAGTTGCTCACCGAGCGGCGGCAAAGTCGGAGAAACACGAAATGGCTGGATCGGATTGCCGGTCCACACGATGAATTGACCACGACCGGTCGTGCCGCGGAGCTGAATCGCAACGGCATAGGCGTGGTCGAACGAGGCGAGCCGCGCCCGCAGAGCTGACAGGGCGGTCATGGATCACTCCGGCATGTGGGGGTAAGGGCGGAGGCGGACGCAAGGTCGCCAGCCTGGCATGGTCCGAATGCTATGCAGCGGTTGGCCCAGTTTCAGGATCAGCGACAGCCAGATCGATTAGAACCTTGGCGACATCGGCCTTGAGGGTGAGTGTTCGACCCTCGGGGATCAGCCATTGGACATCGTCGCAGAAGGCGGATCGGATCTGTTCCAGAAGCGCCTCGTCCTTTCCGAGGAGGAGCTTGTTCGCAAGGTTGCGCGCATCGCGGATGAAATCGTCATGCTGCCTGCCCCAGCTGTCGCTGTCGCAATCCTCGTCGTAAGCGAAGATCGCATCCTCGATCAGCTGCCCGAGCGTCTGCGGAGTGACGATTGAGCCCTCGCGGACAAAAACATGCGCTTCGTCGACATGGCTGCTCGCGTTCGCGCAGACGAGCATATCGACGGGAAGGCTCAGCATCACGGCGGGTTCATCGAGCCCACCGCAGCGAACTATCGGAACATCAAGGGTGATCGCAGTCACCCGGCCGGATTCAACATGCTCGAGCATCTGGCCATCATCGGCATAGTGGAACAGTTCGCCCTCCCGTTCGACCGCAAAGGACAGGCGGGGGACGCGCGGAAGCACGTCATACCATCGATAGCCGGAGAACTTGTCTTCAGCGAAGACAGGCCGGAAGCCGAGCTTCTCCTCGGTCAACACCTTCGCCGCGCATTGTTCGACATCGGCCTCGTGCCTGGGGATCAGGATCATCGAGGCAGCTTCGACGCGCTCGTCCTTGACATATGCATTGCCATCTGCGGTTCGCGGGCGTCATGCACAGAGCCACGGGCTGGCTTCGGGAAGGACGACGCCGAGCTCGGTGGCGCGCTGCCAGTCCTTGAACGACAGGCGATGTTCGCCTTTGAGCGCGATGGTCCGGAAAATGGCCGCCTGCACTTCAGCCCGCAGATCGGCGAGTGCGGCATTCTCGACCATCTCCTTGCGCGCGGGCAAAACGAGCTGGAGCGAGGGCGCGTCGACGATGTCGATCCGGACCGTCCATTTCCGCCGTGCTTCGATTTCCCCGATGGCGGGCATGCGGCAGGGAACCTTGATGCCATGAAAATTGATGCGCGGATCGCTCGCGATGTCATAGGAATCGCTGAAGATTCCGATCCGGCAGCCATGCCACTCTTCGATCCGGCAGGCGCCCGAGAGGAAATCCTCGCGCGGCAAGACCGCGCCCTGAAAGCGGACTGGCAACGGGAAATGCTTCGCCGCTGCTTCGACCCGCGACTGGAGATTGGGCAACCATTCGGCGGGCATGGCAATGACGAGCTGCGTGCCCTTTCGGATATCGGAGGCTTCGACGGTCAGCGAATCTTCTCCCTGCCAGCCGTCTTCGGGGATCGTGACCATCCATCCGGCCTCGGCGGCTCTCGAGAAGGATCGCACGGTAACGCGCTTGCCGGCGAGGCTGAACACACCCATTCCGGCAGGGTCTTCCCGCCGTGCGATCTGGTCGCTCCAGCCAGAGCGGCCGAGCGTCACGAACGCGGCGGGATCATCGATGCCGGTGCCGTCGTCGGCAATGAAGAGGGCCGGCTTGCCATCATGCTCTCCGAGATCGACGTCGATACGCTGCGCACCGGCACGGCGGGCGTTCTGGAACAGCTCGTTGAGAACGTCGGTGATCGTCCCGTTGAACAGGCGCGACACCTTCGCGATAAGCTGTTCGCCGACGGAAGGGCGGATTTGAGCGGGAAGCGTCATGGGAATACTCCTGTTGCGCGGCAGCCTCATTGCCGCCGCGCGTCCCCGCCACCTTTCCTCCCGACCGATGACGATCGGTCGGGAGTGATTGGGTGCGGGCGGCTCAGGATTCAGGCGACGCGAAGTGCCTTCTCGGCCGCGGTTTCGACACAAATTTGCCGCGCGCGCCCGCGACGCCGTTTTCGGATGCGGCCCTCAACATAGGCCTCAGCCCAACGCTGCGCCTCGGCGGCACGCGCTCCGGCGGAGCATTCGTCCGCTTGCTCGAAGATCGTATAGGCGAGCGCATATTGCTCACGTTCCGGAAGCGCGAGCAGCGTCGAAGCGATCGGCAAGGTGCTTTCGTAGAATTCGAGGGCGTGGCGACCGCCGCCATGGTGCATCAGTATGGCGAGCCGGCCCTTGCTACCGACGCCGGTCGGCCTCGCGATCATCACATCGTGCGAGGCATAGGTGACGGCGCCAAAGCCATCGGGCTCCGCCGGATAAAAAATGCGGTCGTCACGATGGGGAAGCGGGTGCGCGAGAATCTCGAATCGGTCGAAGTTCTCGACTTTCCGGATGTAATTATGTCCGATGACCGTCATCGCAGGACCTTTCTGCTGGTGGTGTAATTATGCTTAGGGCGGCCCCTTGGGCGGATCGTCGATGACGGCAATCAGGCAGCCCTAAGGCTGTCGCCCTGACGCAGACCGAAGTCGATTGCTGTGAGGCTTGCGAACTCGTGTTCGACGCGATCGAAGACGCCGGTCAGATCGTCGGCATCGGCCCAGATGCAGGCGTCGCCAGGGTCATGATCGAGTTGAAAGACGATAGGTAACGATTGCGCGGTCATCTCGGGGAAGAAGGCGCGAATGATCAGCCACTCGATCCGGCGTCCGACTGCCCCAACGCGCGGGGCAAGCGCGGTCCTCTCTACAGGGTGCATCGCAAGGTAGCGCTCGGGCGCAATGAGCGGAGCGATCCGAATGCAGGCAATACGACCGGCGACCCCGGGCGCGGAAACGGTGCCAGCGATCGCGCAGCGCTCCACCGCAATCCCCTTGGCCGGAACGAGCGCGCGATAGATATAGTGGGGCAGCGCCCCCGCGATGCGGGAACGCGAGACGATGATTTCCATCGACGTTCTCCTCAGGCGACCAGCCGCATCGGCGGCGCTATGGGGCCGGCGAGGTGCAGTTCGCGCCGGATGCGCGCGGCGAGACGGTCAGGCTCGAGCAGTTCGCCGACCGCGGCCCAGTGGTTGCGGTCGCCGCAATAATCCTTCCGCCCCGTGACACGGCGAAACATCACCTCGCGGCCGGATCCGATGCCAAGCCCGAGTTGGACATAGATTTCCTCGCCATGAAGGATGATCTCGCCGCTGACCGCAATGCCGCCCTTGTTCGAGCGAAGGTCATAGCTGCTGTCCTCCATGCCAAGCGCCTCAGCAAGCCGCTTCAGGGCCTTTCGGCCATCGCTATGGAAGAGCTTCTTTGCCTGCTCGTCGTAGCTGACGCCCCTGTGCGCCAGCACCACGAGAGCGGATTTACCGCGCATGTCGGCAATGCGGTCCATGCAGGCGCGCCGAAGCACGGTGTCGGCGCCGCCCGTTGCGCCCGCGACGGCACCGAGATGCCGCGCGAGCAACAACACCGCTGGATCGGCGTCGTCGGGATTGCCGGCATTTCGGGAATCCTTGATCGCCGCGATCAGCGCGTGGAGACAGGCCGGCAGCGTCGAGAGTGCCGAAGGATCGATTGCCTGCTGGAAGCGGAATGCGATATCGTAGGGCATGGGATAGGCTCCTTCGTCCGGACGTCTTTTGCGCCCGCCCCTGCCCTTCCCTCTCTCCTCCCACTTGGCGGGGCTATCGCTGGTACCCAGGCGCCCGCATTCACGGCGTTGTAGATCCGTCGATCGATGGCGAGCGGGCGGCAAGCAAGCGTTCGCCGCTTGTGCCGGGGATCCCGCAGTGCGCGCGGCGACGCTGCCTTTCATCGCCGTGAGGAGAATTTGAGCATCCGGCAGTCGTCCGAATGTGCTAGATTGCGGGCCTGCCCAAAAAAAAGCGTCCCGCGGAGAATGACGATACGAGAACTGGACGAGGAAGAACGCCATTTGTTGCGCACGCTCGATGGCCCGCTCGCGACCGACGATCTGATCGCTATGGTCAAGGATCTTGGCGAAATCCTGCGCAACCGCGGCCATGTGATCCAGGCCAATGTCGCGGAGCTTGCCGCCGATAGGCTGGAAACACTCGATGCGCGGGCGCATGCCTGAAGATAGCTAGCGCAGGATACCAAAGACCGGCTTCACCAGTCATGCTTCGGCAATGCTTCGACGCTGCCGGCATCGCAGTCGAACAGGATATGGTCGAAACCATGCGCGCGAGCAAAATTCATCGCGGCCAGAAGGTCCGCGGGTAGCTTGGATCGCGTCAGTTCATCCACCTCGCGGGCCGGAACAAACCATCCGTAAACGGTGCTCGCTACATTGATCGGCCGTTCGGACGTTTCCGCCGTGGACCATTCATCCAAAGAGTTTGCGGTCGCAGTCGACAGATGCGCCGTGGTGAGTACGCAATAGTGCCCCGTTTCAAGGTTGGATGGCTGCATATCGGTGAGTGGCGGATCGATACGGACGCGGTCGGTCCTGAGATACTCGCTCGGATGATCGTCGAAATAGATGTCCGCGATCGTTTCATCGTCGAGTGTCGCCGGATCGCGCCCATCATCGATATCGGACCACCACTCGCGGCAATATTCCGCGACCTCAGCCATCAACGCTTCCTGGGTCAGCGCGGCATAATGGTTGGCGCCATGCTTATGATCGATTGAGGCGATGTGGATGTCGAAACGCCACGGAATCGCATTTCGTGCAAGGCAATCCTCGAACATGGCGATGTCCTCGACTACCGCGGTGCGGGCGGCGTCATCCAGATCGGTCGGCGTTTCGATCGCCGCGCGGGTACGAGCGAGCAGTTGCGCGAAGGCGCGAATGCGAGTGTCAGACATGAGTTAATCCTGTTCGGCTTGATGTGAGCCTGTGCCGGCAATCGGCGACCTACGATGCCTGAACAGCCTGAATCGATCAAATGACGATGGTTTGATCGATCGCGTCGATAACGCGGCGAATATCAGCTGCGGCCATTTCTAGGCGGCGCAGCGCTTCTTCGCGGGAATCACAGCCCTCACTCGATGCGAGCTCAGCCATGAGAAAGGCAAAGAGTGGATCGCCCAAATCGTGAGTCTCCTCGATGCTTTCGATGTGGGCAAAGTCGCCTTCACCGTATGCGACGGCGCAAATTTGCTGGAATGGATTCAACATCGTCGGACCCCCTTCGGCTATGGTCATGCAGCCACGGCATGCAGGTACACCGCGGGAGACCGGCATCGACCTCGCGCAGTGATGATCTTCACAAAGGATGAGGCCCGTCGATGCGTGTCGATGACGGCGACGAAAAAGGTGCCCGGGTCGTATTCGTCGCCCTCGGCAGCCGACAGCGCCGTTCGCGCCATCGTGGAGACCGATCGGCAATCATATCGGCGCGTCGGGATCGTCGACCGGCCTCGCGGTCGCGGCACGCGACAGGTCCGGAATGCGCGGGTCGTTGTAAATACTGTCGAGCGACATCGAAAGCGCGTGGTGCTCCGCCCCGTGGGTTGTCGAAGCGTCGATCGTATAGACTGCGCTCGCAAAGCAATCGTCGCCGCTGAAAAATTCGACTTCGACCAGGTGGGTAACGACGACGGCGGTTGAGACCGTACCCCGGCAATGCTTGTCGATGAGGTCGGCGACGCTTGAACGCAGCCCGTCGATGTCGGGGTCGAAATCTTCCCACGTCACATTGTCAGGACATTCGTCGAGGAGATAGTTGGACATAAGGTCCTGCATCGTATCGAGCAGGCAATAGCGAGCATCGGTCATGGCTGGCCTCCATGGAAGAGGAAGCCGCCGGATCGGAGGAACCGGCGGCTTCGCCTGTCAGTGGGCGGTTTCGAGAAGCTTGCAGGCCTTGCCCTCGACCTCGAGCCGGCTGTCCTGGTTGGTCCTGGTGCGCGCGAAGGCCGTGATGCCCTGCACGAAATCATAGATCGTCTCAGGCGGGCGGCCCTCTTCATTGAGCACGGTCGCGACGATCTTCGCGGTTTCAGCCTTCGAGAAGCCGCGTTTGCGCAGGAACGTCTCGCGGTCTTCATCCTTGCGGGCGACGATGCGCTCGCGCGCGGTCTTGATGCCGCTCAGGAATGGCATCGGCGAAGAGTCCGCGAAGTGCTCGAGCGCGGGCGCTGCTTCATGGGCGAAGCGGTTGGCTGCGAATTTCGAGTGGCGGATCTTCACCTCCTCGAAATTCTCGACGCCCCAGAGATTGCGGTTCATGCACACTGCGCGGAGATAGAAGGTCGCCATGCCGAGCGTTTTCGCGCCGACCTCGGAGTTCCAGCAATAGAAGCCGCGGAAATAGAGGTCCGGGTCGCCATTGGGAAGTTTGCCCGCTTCGATCGGATGTGTGTCGTCAACCAGGAAGATGAAGACGTCGCGGTCGGAGGCGTAGAGCGTCGTCGTGTCGCGCATGACGTCGACATAGGGGTTATAGTGCATGTTCGACCAGTCGAGCACGCCGGGGACCTTCCACCGCGTCTGCCCGACGCCGTCGCCGGCGATCTTCATCACCGCTTCCACGAGCTCGTAGTCCCAGATACGGCCATATTCGGGACCGGTCGCGGCTCGAAGTTCGGTTCGCCCGTCGTCGGTCTGCAGCAACTTCACCTGCTCGCCGCGGTGCGCGACAAGGCCATGCTGAAGATTGATGCCGGCGAGCGCGGCCGGAAGTTCGCGAAGATAGGATGCGGGCGCGCCGACGAGGGTGCAAAGCTGTCCGAACGCCCAGTTCGTCGGCGCAACGGGCCGCTCTGCGTCGGGGACCATCAGCGAGAGACGTTCGGGGCTGTCGCTCCGGGCCTCGACACGGATCGCTTTGCTGTCGACGACGCGCGTGGTTGCGCGGTCGGCACGGGCGCGAACGACCTCATGGAGATCGGTGAGCGAGAGGAAGCGCTCGTCGTCGGGACGCGAGAACCATTCGGACGAGACGCGGCCGATATTGCGGCCGCGGGAGATATCGACGCGATAGGCGCCGCCGACCGGGCGGTCGGCGACGGCAGCAAGACTATTCATGGGAACTCTCCGACAAGAAGGGGACGTCGAGCGTGGGCGAAATCACTGCCCGGCTCACACCGACCCCACCCCCTCCTCTCCCGACAGTCAGTCAGTCAGTCAGTCAGTCAGTCAGTCAGTCAGTCAGTCAGATGGCGCTGTGCGCCACGAGTTGATCAACCAAAATTTGTCGACCTTGCGGATGCCGACCGCGGCAGCGTTATCGATAATGAAGGCGCGGACGTCTCGGACACGTATCCAGTACTGGTCACCGCCTTGGGCGCTCGCTCGGCCGGTACCGCAACGGTTCACGTTGATCAGCCCTCGGGCGATCCAGCTCGTGACTTGTTGCGCTCGCGAGAGGCGATCGACATCGTCCTTCTTTCGCAAAGCCTCGCCGTCTTCAAGCCCAGTGGCAAGACTTCGTTGCGGCCAAGCCGCGTCGATTGGCCCGGTTGGGATACTTCGCTGTCCGGCGAACAGGTGGTATCGGGGCTGCGGGCACCGCACCGGTGCGCCCACGCCTGTCGCGCATTAGCCTTCGCGATTACCCGTCATCGCGCCGCTCTCTACTGCCCGACGAAGCCAAAAATTTTCGAGCATCGCTGATACGAGCCGTTCGCGTGCATCACCCGTTTGCCCTACCAAGTTGCGGCGGTGCTCATCTTCCCGTTCAATGAGGAACCTGACTATTCTCTGTTCGATTGCCTTCGGACATTCTGTTGCCGAGGCAGAAACCGTATCGCTCATCTTTTCATCCTTTGCCGATCGGCGCTAAGCGGTCGCAAGATCATCCTCTATTCGGACCGGGGTTGCAAACCCCATTGGGTGACCGGTTCGCGTCGTCCAAAACATGCCGAGCCGTTCGCCGCAGAGTTAAGGGAAAGCGCGGGTATGAGCTCGCGAGAAATCGTGCCGCCGATCCGGATCATGGCGGATGTCCGGTCTGCCATGGGAACCTCCATCTTCTTGGTGGTCGGCAGACAATTCCGCCGCCACACCTCGCTCCACCTCCTTCCCTCCTCCGCCGAATTGCTTTCGCGGGGCGAGCATGGAGGCGCGTAGGTTCCGCGTTCGACGAGCCAAGCTCAGCAAGTCCCCACTCCTCGCGAAGCTCGAATATGATGCCATCGGTCGGCAAGGTCGCGGGCGGCATGCTCGCCGGGCGTCCAACTCGGGCATCGCGGTGTGAAAGCCATCGACGAACGCCGGTCGACCTGCCCATATGCCCGCGACATGACCCTCTCCCTATGAGAGGTTCGATTTCATTGTGGCGGCTCGGCGATGATGGTGGTCAGGATTTCATCGGCCTTTCCCGCCGGGAGGAAGAGCCGGGTCTTGTATGCAATCACCTCGCTAAACGCGCCGCGCGCCTTCAGCCATTCGCGGTCCTGAGGCCGGAAGTCCCGGATCTCAAGCCGACGGCTGTCGTTCACCATCGCCGACACGAGACGCGCGCCGTGCAGCCCGGGTAAAAGGGCGCCATCGCCATGCCGGGCAGCCTCGATCAGTTCGTCAGGCGTGAGCACGATCGAGGAAGTGAGCCCGAAAGCCGATTCCAGCTTCTCGATCGCCCCGGGCATCACGATGCGACCGAGGATCGACGTTCCCGCTGCGTCGTCGATCCGCCAGACACGGACGTCGTCCTGTGGCAGTTTGTTCCAGACGGGGAGCAGGAGACCAGTCGCGACACTGATCGTCTCAATATCGACCTTGTCGAGTGCTTCGCCGACCTCGGATTCCCAGAGGCTCCGGAAGCTGTCGCGGTCGATCTCCTCCCAGTTTGTATGCCCGAGACCGGCAAGCTGGATGCGGTTCGAACCTGTCGGACGGACAAGCTCCATCATCTTGACGGGCCTCCCGTCTTCGTCGGTGATCGACCAGGACGGAACGCAAAGGGCCACACGCCCCGAACGGCTGTTGCGCAGATACTGGACATCCGAGGAAGCGCCCCAGATCTTGTCGAGGCGGGCCCACCCCGTAACGCGCGGTTTGAGGTGAAGTTCGAGACGGAGCAGACGGGTTTCGGCGCCGGAGACCGGATCTTTCCTGAGCACTTGCTCCGAAAGCTGGACGATGCGTTCGGCCCGGATTGCCTCGACCCCGAGATCTAGCGTCCCCGCTTCGCGGGCCGCATCGACGCGGGCCTGGATGAGCCCCATATATTCCTCGAATATGGCATCCTGAGTCGCGATGCGTAGCGCGAGGATGCGGTTGAGCCAGCGCTGGATCGGCGGCAGCTTGTCGAGCAGCGTGCCATTCTCGTCGACGAGCTTCAGTCCCGTGATGATCTGAAAATTCTCGAGATCGACGCTCGCGAGCTTGCCGGCATGGAGCAGATGATACCATTGGGTAAGTGCTTCGCGGGCATAGCTGCTTTCGAGATTGTCAGCCGGGTCGAACAGATTCTGGCCACCGGTCTGGCGCTGGCCGCGTGTGAGGGCGCCGAGGGTATCGAGGCGTCGCGCGATGGTGCTGATGAAGCGGCGTTCGCCCTTGCAGTTGGTCGTGACGGGGCGGAACACCGGCGGCTTCCACTGGTAGGTGCGATGGGTGCGGCCGAGACCCTGGATCGCGATGTCGGCGCGCCAGCCCGGTTCCAGAAGGAAGTGGATGCGTCGCTTGTGCGCGGTCGGACAATCGAGGTCGGCGTGATAGGAGCGCCCGGTTCCGCCCGCTTCCGAGAAGACGAGGATCGGTTTGCGTCCCGACATGAAAGCGTCGGTCTCGGCGATATTGGAGCTGGTGCTGCGGCGCTCGAGTTTCTGGCGGCCCTGCCCGTCGATGACGACGCGCCGGGTCCGGCCCGTGACCTCGGCGACGGTGTCGGTTCCGAAATGCGCGATCAGGAAGTCGAGCGCGGCCGGGACCGGCGGCATCGAGCAGAGGCTTTCGACCAAATTGTCGCGCGCCTCGACCGCTTCCTGGCAGAGGACAGCATTGCCGTCGCCATCGTGCATCGGCTCAGAGCGCATTGCCCCGTCGGACGAACGAAAGGCGCGCATCTGACGCGTCGGGAAGGCGGTCTTCAGATAATCGATCAGCGTATCGAGCGGCGAGACGTCGATCGCGAGGTTGGCGCGTTCGTGCGGCGAAAGGCCCGCAAGACGGCGTTCGAGGATCGCCTCGGCCGTGCTGGTCAGTTGCACGACGGCGACATGGCCGGCTGCCAGCTCCTCCTCGATCGCACGAACGATGGTCGGCATCTTCATCGCGATCAGCACTTGGGAGAAGAAGCGCTGCTTGGCGCTCTCGAACCGGCTGAGCGCCGAGCCCTTGGCCATGGCGTTCATCGTCAGGCCCGACATGCGGTCGACGATGTTCGAGGCTTTGAGCACCTCATCGAGGTTCTGGTGAACGATCGCTTATCGCGAGGTCGCGATAATGCGCAGGAACGTGGCGAAGGCCCGCAAAGCTGCTGAGCATTTCGCCACGTCCTTCACATTATTTCACAAGGTATCGAGCCACTCCATCAGGCTGGCATCTCGTTTCCACGAAGGTGGCACGTTGCTCGCCGCCGGCGCGCCCACCTGCTCAAGCGCCTTCCGTTTGGTCTCCAGATTGGCCTGTGCGTAGTGGTTGGTCGTATCGAGGCTGACGTGTCCCAGCCAACTGCGGATGACGGTGATGTCGACTCCGGCAGCGACAAGGTGAACGGCGGTCGCGTGCCGGAAGCTGTGCGGCGTCACATTTTTGGACCGAAGCGACGGCACGGTTTCTGACGCCTTTCCTACATAGGAGGCGAGTTTGAACCGCACTCCCGAGGCGCCCAGCGGCTCACCATATCGATTGACGAAGATCCGCTGATCTGGCGCGCGCGGGTGACGTTCCAACAACTTCCTGAGCAACGCCACGGTTTCCGGCCAGAGCGGACAGATACGTTCCTTGCGACCCTTGCCGTAAAGACGCACGAAGTTCGGTGCGTCGAACCGGATCGCCTCGGGACAGAGGTCGAGGGCCTCCTGGATGCGCGCGCCGCTGTTATATAGGAACGAGAGTAGCACGTGGTCGCGCATTCCCTCGATTGTCGACCGGTCGGGCTGAGCAAGGATCGCTTCGACCTCCTCCGGCTCGAGATAGCAGGGTGCAACGGTAGGCTCCCGCTTGAGCGGGACGGTCAGGACCTCGGCGCATTGCGCGATGTATTCGGGATCCTTGTCAGCCACGAAGCTGAAGAAGCTGCGGATCGCGGCGAGCCGGCAGTTGCGTGTACCGATCGTGCCCCTGCGCCCATGCTCGGTATGGTGGAGGAACGCGCGAACCTCTCCGGCCGAGACGTCGGCCAGCATGATTCGCGCGACCCCGCCGCCCTTTCGCCCCGCGATGAACCGAAGCAATAACCGCCAGGTGTCGCGGTAAGACCGGATCGTATGGACAGATGCACTGCGTTGCTCAGCCAACCATTCCTGGAAGAACGCCCGCAACAATGCGGGGAAGAGATTGCCCTTCGTCATGACCGCGCCTCCATCGTGAGGCATCGGGCGCCGACGGTCCGGAACCGCTCGCTTGCTTCCTGCAGCAGGTCCTGCGTGACGGTGATGTAGACCAGCGTGGAGTTGATGTCCCGGTGGCCCATGTAGGTGGAGAGGAAGCGCAGTTTGTCCTGCGGATTGACGCCGGATCGATACCATTGAAGGATCCGGTTCACGACCATCGAGTGGCGCAGGTCATGAACACGCGGCCCCGTCCGCCCGGTCGGGGCCTTGAACCCGGCACGGCGCATGACGTTGGTGATCATCGTTGAGACCGTCACCGGGGTATAGCGATCATTGAAGTGCTCGTGCCAGAAGAGCCCGGACCGAGGATCCTGTGGGGCGCCGGCGCGCCGCCTTGCATCGATATAGGCCCGTAATTCGGCCATGACGCTGCCGGTTAGCGGCAATATCCTGGTCTTGTAGAACTTCGTTTCCCGCACTGTGATCGTGTCTGATTGAAGATCGACGTCACCCAGATCGAGCCCGGCGAGTTCACTACGGCGCAGTCCGGCACAATAGGCCAGAACCACCATGGTGTAGAGAACCATCGGCCGCAGCGGCGCGTCCGGCGACGGATAGGAGCGGGCAACGTCGAGCATCTGCCGAACGTCGGCCGGGCTGAAGATATGCGGTCGTCGATGCTCTCGTGCCACTTCTCGTTCGGGACGGGCGTTGAAGCGTTTCGGTGGGATGCTGGGATCAAGGCGATACCGCGCCTTGGTCAGGAGGCGCCCGAGCTTCTGGCATTCAGCCGCGTGATTGCGGGTCGGCTTGGCAGTTGCCCAGCGCGCCAGCATCGTCTCAAGCGATGCCCCTGTCAGTTCCGGGGTCGCCTGGAGGAACCGATCGAACCGCAATAACCAGTGAGCCTGAGTCTCATACTGATACCCCCGGCTCCGCATCAACGCGACATGCTCACGCATGAAGTCCCCCAGCATGCTGCCGAAGGGCGCGGGGCGTCGCAATGCGGCCAGGGCTCCGTCGGGATTTGGGGAAGCCAGCGCTCGCCAGATCGGCTTGCTTTGTTTGACGTTGTATTGACGGCGAAGCACGGCAACGGGCTGATCTGGGATCAGCCCGATTTCGACGAGGTGGTCGAGGAAGCGATCGACAATGCAGACCTGGTTGAGCAGCGTCGACATTCGCCAACGTTTTTCCATTTCCTTCAGCCAGACTTCGAGCATCTGCCGGTCGACCGCCGGATGACGCTGGGCTACATTCTCGAAGCTGCGAAGGAACCAGCGATAAGTCGGCCTGCTTCCCTGCCGGAACTGGGATTTTTCCAGGAAGGCGTCGATGACGGTGCGATCGGGATCGTGCCAGGCGCTCATGGCAGCACCTCCGATCCGGGCACGTCGAGCGCCACGGCTCGGAGATCATCTGTCGCCAGCTTGAGATAGGCGTTGGTGGATTCGGTGGATCGATGTCCGAGCACGTCGCCGATGATCTTTTGCGGGACCGACGCCCGCAGTAGTTCGACCGCTCGCGCGTGGCGGAAGACATGCGCCCCTCGCTTTCCCGGCGGCTCGACGCCAGCGGCTGACAACCGCCCGCGGATCATGCCATACAGGTTTGTCATTGCGATATAGGGCGCGCAGGACCGGATGAAGATTTCCCGCCCCTCAACCTGGGGGCGCCCATTACGCAGATAGTCGAGGAGCGCCTCACCAACCGGCGCCAATAGCGGCAAGTAGGAGTACGCATTGGTCTTGGTGTGACGGATACGCAGGGCTTCTCCGCGCCAATTCACGTCTTCAAGCCGAAGGCGACAGATCTCACCTTCGCGCAACCCATATGTGGCAAGCAGTTGAAGTACCGCAAAATCGCGCAGTCCCCGCGGCGATCCATCCTTCTTCGTCGCCGCCAGCACCGCGGCGATTTGGCGCCTGTCCAGCGTCGAGGGCACGTCTTCATAGGCGTAGAGCATGGGGCCGATGATGTGCGGCGTGAGATCCATCGGGATGCGCCTCGTCCGATGCAGATAGCGCACCACCGACCGGAGCCGCTCAGCGACATCGGCCAATGATTTGCGCCGTAATCCAGGGGCGCGCATGTCCATGTAGAGATCGACCTCCCCGATGCTCAACGTGTCGAGGCTGGCAGCCCCGCCCCGTTCGAACTGCCATCGCAGGAAGTTCCGTGCCTCCCACAGAAGCGCCGAGATGGAAGCGCTTGCCAGACCGCGCTCGTCGCGCAGCCATGCCTCGTATTCGCAGCAGATCGCCTGCCGATACGCGGTCTCCGGTTCGGTCATCTCCGGCTCGGGCGGCCATTTGCCTTGGGCGAGCCGGAGCAGTTTGTTGATCGACGTGCGGGGCAACATCTGCCAGCGCGCACAGGGAGGCCGCCCGTACTGGGCTTCGAAATCCCGAACTGCATAGGCAAGATACTGATCGACCTGCGCCGGCGTCACAGTTTCCACCTGCACGTCGCACTCGGCCAGATAATCGAGAAACGCGCGGGCGTAGAGGCGATGGTTCGCTACGACCACCGGGTTATAATTCTGCGTCGTGAGCAAATTCGAGAGTTCGGCGATCAACTCGTCGTGCAATTTCAACATGCTTTTATCCTCAGCTGGTCCAGAGACCGCCGAGGTTCGCAATCAAAATAATGCGCAGCAACATCGCCCCGCATTAGGAGAATCCACGTCGCTGCCGCGTTCCTTCACATTATCGCGACCTCGCGATAAGCGATCTTATGCGCAGCTGCGCATAAAATCGCCCATGCGTCGGCATAGGCGTCGTAGATCTCGATCTGGTCGAGCGTCAGCCGATGCTCGAGCGGGTCATATTCGACGCCGGCGAAACTGAGCGCACGCGCCGTGTAGAGACCCATGGATTTGAGGTCGCGGGCGACGATTTCCATCGCCGCGATACCGCCGTCGGTCATCGCAGCGAGAAAAGCGTCGCGGTTCACGAAGGCCGTGCCGGGCCCCCAAAGCCCGAGCCGCGAGGCATAGCTCAGATTCTCGGGCTTGGTGGCGCCGGTGGCCGATTCATAGACCACCCGGGCGCGCGGCAGTGCGTTCTGCAGGCGCACTCCGGCCAATCCCTGTTCAGACCCCTTGGCCTGGCGATATTCGTCCTTGGTGCCCGCCGCATTGCCCATCGAATGGGATTCGTCGAACAGGATCACGCCCTCGAAAGTGCCTTCCGTCCACTGGAGGATCTGCTGGAGACGTGAGCATTGATCGTGACGCTGCGAGCGGAGCGTCGCATAGGTGAGGAAGAGGATGCCGCTCGCCATGCCGATCGGCTGCCCGATCGGGAATGCGTCGAGCGGCTGGATGTCGATCGGGAGGCCACCGAGCGCGGTCCAGTCGCGGCGCGCATCCTCGAGTAGCGTCGCGCCCCTCGAAATCCAGACGGCGCGGCGGTTGCCGCAGTTCCACTGGTCTCGAATGATCGCGGCGCCCTCGCGCCCCTTGCCGACGCCGGTGCCGTCGCCAATGAAGAAGCCCATGCGATAAGCATGGCCGTCCGCATCCTCGCGCAGCTGGTCGCCTGCTTCATTGGGCACGAACCGGCCCGGCAGGTCGCGTGAGAAAGCATCGCCAGCATAGATGATCGCTTCGAGCTGAGCATCGGACAGTGCGCTGCTCGCCCGCTTCTGTAAGAGCGGGCGATACTGCGGCATCGGCGGCAGTACCGACGCCATGGCCAGCGATTCAACAAGATTGTCGGGATGAGGCGTCGCGCCCGGAATATCTATCCGGGCGAGGCGCCAGGGCGCGTAGATGCCGACGGGATCACCGACCGGTAGCGGCGCGTCACGAACAGAGTAAGCGAGCGGTTCGGCCGGATCGTCCTTGGCGGCGATCCGCGACGGCGCCATGACCTTGGGGCTCGCGAGCCCGGAAAAGAGCGATCCCGACGCGGATTTGAGCGCCGGACGGAACGGGATCACCGCCGGCGAGGCGGGGGGCGGTTTGTCGGATGGGTGCAACCGGGGCGGGAGCGCAAGCACGATGGGCAACGCCGCCTCGATCGTATCGACCGTGTGGCGTTCGGTCTCGCCGATCCAGCCCTTGTCGAAGACGATCAGCCGAACGGCGATGCCGGTCCCATGCTTGACGTACGGGCGGCCGAGAATGGTAATCTCGACGCGCGGACGAGAGATCTCGGCGACCGAGACATAGCCGCGGGCGCCGCTGCCGTCATGAGCAAAGGCCGGCGACATGATTGCGACGCAGCGTCCGCCGTCGGCGAGGCGGAGCAACGCGGAGCGAAGGTGGCGGGCACCGGCGTGGCGATCCTCGCCGCGGCCTTCGCTGCGGCTGAAAGGCGGATTGATCAGGACGACGGTGGGCCGAACATCCGGCGGCAGCCGGTCGTTGATGAACTCGGCATCGTGCGTGGTGACGTCGGCGTTCGTCACGAGAGCGAGCAGCGCGGCGCGGCAGGGATCGCGTTCGTTGAGGGTTACGGAGGCTCCGGCGGCGATCGCGCGCGCTGCGAGCATGCCGGTGCCCGCCGACGGTTCGAGCACATGGTTGTCGGCCGTAATCGCCGCTGCACGCGTCGCTAGCCAGCCGAGTGCGGCTGGCGTGCTGAACTGCTGCATCTCGACCTGGTGTTCGCTGCGATAGGTCTGGGTTGGCAGCGCCTTCTCGAAGGCGAGAATGGCCGAGAAGGCATCCTCCGGCGCGCAGTCCGGGTTTTGGCCTTCATCGAGCGACAGCATGTTCGAAGCCTGCGCCGCTTCGAGCGCGTCATAGGCGTCGCGCATCGACCAGTGTCCGTCGGCATCGGAGCCACAGAACGCCTCCGACATGAGCCCTTTGAGGAGCGAACGCGTTACCGATTGCGGGTCGGCGAGCCGGGTTTGCAGCGCTCGCGCAACGCCGTGGAGGCGTTCGCACTTTTCCCGGGCGCCGGAATATTGAGTGTCGGCGAGTTTGAAAATCGGAAAAGTCATGGACGATCTCCTGAAACGGCTCCGGGGCGCCTGCCCCTGCCGCACACCGCCCTCCCCCTTTCCTCCAGTCGGGTAGGCGGCATGAAAAAGGGGCCGCGACGCATCGTCGCAGCCCCTCATCGAGGTCGGCGCTGGCTGATCAGGCCGCGTCGGCCACCGGTTCGTCCTCGTCGCCAGCACCGACCGGATCGTCGTCGACCGTCAGTTCGGCGGCATCAGCAGACTCCACGTCGACATCGTCGTTCGCCAGCTCTGCAACGGGCTGCTCGAAGCGCATCGCGTCGGGAAGCCAGGCCAGCGCCTTTTCCTTGACGTCGGCTTCCACGATGATGTTGCCCGCGAAGAGCTGCTCGGCCGAGGACGCGAGGAGGTCCTTCTTCGAGGCGCCGTATCGCTGGCCGAGTTCGCTGCCGCCGATTTCAGCGAACAGGTCGAGGATCGTCGTCTTGGTCAGCCGTTTGAAGTAATTCTTCGCGGTCGGTCGCCACCAGGCGGCGACGTCGATCCCGAGCTTGCAGCCGAGGTGATCGACGAAATCGCTGCCGGTCGTCTTGGCGGGCACGGCCTGGATCGTGCGGACGATTGCCCAGCCGAGCCATGCCGCGCGTGCTTCCTCACCAAGCGCGCAGAAGGCATCGTAGCGGCCGGTGACTCCGGCATAAGGGTTGATCCAGCTCCGATCGAGTCCGGCTTCGAGCTTAGCCCATTCCTCGGCCGCCGTCGTGCCGCTCTCGAACCCGATGACGCGCGACGGCGCCGCATCGGCCCGGAGCTCGCTTGCGAGATCGCTCGCCCCGTAACGCCGCTGCGCGGCATCGACCATCACGAACGTCCCGAGATCGAGCGCGAACCGCGGGTCGCTGGCGACATGGACGCGAAGCAGCTCCGCCTTCATCGTTGCGAGTTCGTCAGCGAGCCGCTGGCTGATCGCGGGTTTGCCTGATGCTCCGCCAGGAGCCGCATCGTCGCGGTCATCATCCGAGTCATCGGTTTCGCTCATCGCTTCGGGGGTTCGGTAGATCTGATGATGAACCCGGGGCTGGCCATCCTCGCCGAGGACGACGAAGGCGAGCGCCGAGGCCTTCTGGTCGTCGGACAACACCGGCGGACGATTCTGAATATCGCGCAGTTCGGATTCCAGATCGCGATAACGCTGTTCGTCATCATCGGTGATGCCGTCGTCGCTTTCGTTCGCGGCTTCGGCGATGATGGTCAATTCGGCCTCGATCTCGGCGCAGCGCGCTTCATCCTCTTCCGTGGGTGGCGGAACCTCACCGCGAACCGGGCTCAGACCGTCAAGCTCTGTGTATGAGACGCGCGTGGTCGGCAATGCACGGATTTCGCCAAAACCCTCGCGTTCGCGGATCGCTTCGGCCTCGACCGCAAGCTTTTCATCGGCAAGGCGATCGAGAATGTCGCCATCGATCCAGTTTTCCGACGCGCTGTCGGAGAAGAGGTCAGAGTCGATCCGTCCACCAGCCTCGACATAGGATTCGCGGCCGACGAGCAGCGCCTTGGGATCGCCGCCCCGATAGCAGCCGGTCGCGAGTTCGCGCCGGATGGTATAGACATCATCCTTGTAATAGCTGCCCTGATACTGCTCGAACACACGGGCCTGGCGCACGGTGTCGGACGTGCTGCCATAAGCCTTGGCGACCTCGAGCGTGATGTCGCCCTTGCGCAACGCTTCGAAGATCGTCTCGTGAAGATCGGCGAGCCGAACACGCCCGAGCACGAAGCGCTCGGTCTTGCCGAACCGCGCGGCAACCTGCGCCGGGGTTTTGCCTTCCTTCTCGATCATGTTCTTGAAGGCCGTGCATTCATCGGCGGCGGTCATCGGCAGCTTCTGGTTTTCAGCGAGGCTGAGCTCGATGGCGTTTTTCGCGTCCGGCATCACCATGACCGGCACGCTGAAGTCTTCCGGGAGCTGTCCCTTTTCGATCAGGGCATGAACCCGCGCGAGACGCCGGCCGCCACCGAAAATGCTGTAGCTGTCCTTCTTGCGCTTGATCGCGGTGCCGATCAGGTTCTGGAGCACGAAGCCGGCTTGGCCGATCATCGCTTCCAGTTCGGCGTCGGCGTCGGGGTCGCTTTCCGTTCGGACATTCAGCGGGGAAGCGACGCAGTTACGCGCAAGCGCGTATACGATCGGATATGTCATAGTCCGTCTCCTGGCGGCGGAGGCCCGACCATCAGGCCACTCGGCGCCGCCAGTCCCCCACCCCCTTCCCTCCTTCCCGTAGGACATCGTTCCAGTCGTTCCGACCGTGCCACGGCCAGATCGTGTCGATCTGCCGTCCGGGTGCCGTATGGGCCTCGGTTGCAGGCGGCACGGCGAGGCGTCCCGCATTGTCATTGTCGGGGAGCAGGATGAGGCGGTTCACGGATTTCGGGATGGCAACATGGGGGAGGCGTTCATTGCCGAGCGTCGCCCAGACCGGGATGCCGAGCAGTATCATCGCCGAGACCGCCGTCTCGACGCCTTCGGCAATGCCGAGAGTTTCGGTTGCTGGTGCGAGCCGTACGGCACCGCCGCAGGGGTGGCCTAGCAGGCGGCGAGGGTGGCGAAGGTCGCGTGCACGCCGCCCGCGGGCATCGAGAAAGGTCCTCTGGACGGCGAGCAGACCGGAATCGTCGGTGACGGCGGCGAGCATCGCCGGGCGAAACCGTGCCGCCTTGCCCTTGCCGAGCGGAGTTCGGTCGCAGAAGCGCAAAGAATTGAGCGCGATGTGAATCGACCGATTGCGTAGGTAGGTCTCGGCGATAGTCCAATTTATCGGCCGTCCGACCTTCCAAAGATCGAAGGCGCGCTTTTGCAGCCATCGGTCGAGCTCGAACTGCTTGGCGATTCCATCGCCCTTTGCGCCCAAGGCATTCGGATCGAGCCGCCGAATGGCGCGCAGCACGTCGCGCGTGTCGCAGCCGGCAAAGCATTTGAACAAGAGTCGGGTGTCGCCAACGCGAACCGATAGGCTCGGCGTTCGGTCATCGTGAGCTGGGCAGCGACACATTCCAGTCGATCCCTGCCAGAAACCGCCAAGGCCCCTGACCAGTGCGGCCCCGGCAGCCTCCAATTCGGAATCATGGAGAGTCGAAAGGGCAACAGACATTGGAATTCTCGCGATCAGATCAGACTTCGCTCAAGCTCCTCCTCTCTCCTGTCGTGCTTTTCGCGGCCACCTGGTGACGAAGTCACGCGGCGCGGCGATACCGCTCAACGGCACGATCCTGCCCTGATTATTGTGAGGTGGCGTAGCAACCGGCACGCTTGCGATGGCGAATGCTGCGTTGGAGCCGCGCTCGCGACATTGATCCATCCCGAGGACAAGGAAAATGCAGGATCTCGATTTGTCACGGTCCGAAATCGTCTTCATGGAGCCATTGACCGTGCGAATTCCGACCGCAGTCGAGCTGACAGGGCTCAGCCGGTCGAGAATTTACGAGTTGATCGTGTCCGGCGACCTTGAGGTCGTCAAAGTCGGCCGGTCCACGTTGGTTCTTTATACGAGTCTCAAGGCCCTGATCGGCCGCTAGGCGGTCGAGGTTGCACTTTTGCCGAAGGCAGGGCGGAGAATTTGCGCACCATCGCGCAGTTCGTCGAGATAGTCGGACCAATGCTGCATCATGCGAACACGTTCATCCCAATATTCGCCCCGGGTGTAGACCCGGCGCGTCGCATTGGCATCTAGATGTGCCAGTTGCCTTTCGATCGCATCCGGGTGCCACATTCCCATCTGGTTGAGGAGAGTGGCGGCCGTCGCGCGGAATCCATGAGCCGTCATCTCTTCACGGCTGTAGCCCAGCCGCCGAAGCGCGGCGCTGACAGTATTCTCCGACATGCAACGGCGGGGCGTCCGAAAGGACGGGAAGAGATATTTCCCATGGCCGGTAAGGGCGCGGAGCTCTTCAAGCATCGCAAGAACTTGCCGTGACAGGGGGACGCAGAGCGAGCGGCGCATTTTCATCTTCTCGGCTGGGATCGACCAGACGGCATCATCGTAATCAATCTCCGCCCATTCTGCCTGGCGCAGTTCGCCCGGTCTGACGAAAAGGTGCGGCGTCAATCGAAGCGCGACCGCGGTGAGTTCGTGGCCAGTGTAACCATCGATAGCGCGGAGCAGCGCGCCGACGTCCTTCGGGGCCGTGATGGCGGCGTGGTGCTTCACCTTCGGAGTGATCAGCGCACCGCGGAGATCGGCCGCGAGATCGCGGTCGGCTCTGGCGGTCGCAATGGCGTAGCGGAACACTCGGCTAATCACGCTCCGCATGCGCCGCGCGCTTTCATATCGGCCGTTCGCCTCGACTTTACGGAGAACGGCCAGGATTTCCTGCGCGGTGAGTTTCGATATCGGGCGACTGCCGATCATCGGTTCGGCGATGTCGAGGAGCCATCGTACCTTCCGAAGCGTGACTGGCGCGCGCTCTTCTCGTTCGATTTTCACCAGCCATTCCTCGGCGATGGCCTTGAACGTGTTGTCCTGCGCGATCTTCTGGGTGATCCGCGCGACCTTCTTCTCCGCCGCGGGATCAAGCCCGGCGATGAGCTTCTTGCGTGCCTCGTCACGCAATTCGCGAGCGGACGCGATGCCGACATCGGGCCACGACCCGAAATAGAGCGTCTTTTGCCGATCGAGATAGCGATAGTTCATTCGCCAGACTTTTGCGCCGCTCGGCCTGACCACAAGGTACAGGGCGTCGGCGTCAGCCAATTTATAGGCTTTTTCCTTGGGTTTAGCGTTTGAAATCTGGATGTGGGTAAGCGACATGATGGTTTCACCTTCGATAGGCTGACCGAAACCATCAAAAACACCATCAAAGCTGATGGTACGCTGATGGTTCCGGCTGGATCAGCCTGGATTCCACTCAGCGAGTCTCATCGAAAAAGCGGTGAAAAACCAGCCGCTTACTGGACGTCCTCGGACATTCCGAGGAGAACAGATGGTGCCCAGAAGAGGACTCGAACCTCCACGACCTTGCGATCGCCAGCACCTGAAGCTGGTGCGTCTACCAATTCCGCCATCTGGGCACGGGGTAGGAGCGGGCGCTTAGCGGGGCGGCCATCGGCTTGTCAACCGCGCTCCCGCCGCGGCCGTGCTTTTTATCGCAAAGCGGCCCGATTTGCGCTGCAAAGCCGCCTTCTCCCTTGCCCGCCCCGCCGCTTCGCGGCATGGGAAAGCCGTTCGGCGCCCGCGTGCGCCCCTTCAAGAGAATCGATACAGGCGGACCCATGCAGACTTTCGACGGGCAATTGATCACGGTGCTGGGCGGCGGCGGTTTCCTCGGCCGCTATGTCGTGCAGCGGCTGCTGACGCGCGGCGCACGCGTCCGCGTCGCCCAGCGCGACCCGCGCGCGGCGACCTTCCTGAAGCCGCTGGGCGGGCTGGGCCAGACACAGTTCGTCGCCGCCGACGTCCGCGACGCGGCGAGCGTGGCGCGCGCGGTGCAGGGCAGCGACGCGGTGATCAACCTCGTCGGCGCGTTCGACGATATGCGCGCGGTGCAGGCCGATGGCGCGGGCCATGTCGCCACGGCGGCAAAGGCGGCGGGCGCGGGCGCGCTGGTCCATGTTTCGGCGATCGGCGCCGATCGCGAAAGCGCCTCCGCCTATGGCCGCAGCAAAGGCGACGGCGAGGCCGCAGTGCGCGCAGCCTTTGCCGAGGCGGCCATCCTGCGCCCCTCGATCATCTTTGGCCGCGAAGACCATTTCATCAACCGCTTTGCCGGGATGATGCGCGTCACGCCGATCATGCCGGTGATCGCACCGCAAGCGAAGTTCCAGCCGGTCTATGTCGGCGACGTCGCCGACGCGGTCGTCGCCGCGCTCGCCGGCACGGCCACCGACAAGCTGTTCGAGCTCGGCGGACCGCAGGTGCTGACGATGCGCGAACTGCTACGCTGGATCGCCGATGCGACGCGGCGCTCGCCGTTGTTCGTCGATGTGCCCGATGGTCTGGCCTCGGCGCTCGCGAACGGCTTCGGATGGCTACCGGGCGCGCCGATCACATCCGATCAATGGCTGATGCTCCAGCATGACAATGTCGTGGCGGACGGCGCGGCGGGCCTCGCCGAGCTTGGCATCACGCCCACCGCCCTCGCATCGGTCGCCGACGGCTGGCTGGTGCAATATCGCCGCCACGGCCGGTTCGCGGTCGAAACCACGGCCTGACGGCTCTTCAGCGCCGGTGATCGCAATGTGATTGCCGGGGCATTCCCCAGGACATTTCATGCACGACCTCCTTACCGTCATCCTGCTCGGCATCATCGAGGGGCTGACCGAGTTCCTTCCCGTTTCCTCGACGGGGCACCTGATCCTGGCGAGCGAATTGCTGGGGTTCACTGGCGAAGGGTCGGCGGCGTTCAAGATCGCGATTCAGCTCGGCGCGATCCTCGCGGTGCTCGTCGCCTATCGCGCGCGCTTCTGGACGGTCGGCACGGGGCTGCTGCGCGGCGAGCCGTCGGCGGTCGCGTTCACGCGCAATATATTGATCGGCTTCCTGCCTGCGATGCTCGTCGGCGCTGTCGCCTATGAAGGCATCCGCGCGCTGCTCGAATCGCCCGCGACGGTCGCGGTCGCGCTTCTCGTCGGCGGCGTCGCGATCCTGGCGATCGAACGCATGGTCAAGCTGGTCAAGGTCGAAAGCGTCGAGGCGATGCCGCTGCGCACCGCGATCGCCATTGGCGCAGTGCAGTGCATCGCGATGATTCCCGGCGTCAGCCGCTCGGGCGCGACGATCATGGGCGCGTTGCTGATGGGGGTTGAGCGCAAGACGGCGGCCGAGTTCAGCTTCTTTCTCGCGGTGCCGACGATGATGGGCGCGACCGCCTATTCGCTGTGGAAGGATCGCGCGATCCTGACCGTCGACGATGTGAACGCGATCGCGATCGGGCTGTTCGTCGCCTTTCTCGTCGCACTGGTCGTGGTGAAGGCGTTCGTGGCGATCGTCGGGCGGTTCGGATTTGCCCCTTTCGCCTGGTATCGGATCGTCATCGGCGCGGGCGCGCTGCTATGGCTTGCGCTGAAATAGGTCCGAAAAGATACTAAATTGCGAAAGATTATTGCGCGGACAGAAAAACGTGAAAATCAGCATCAATTTTAGGTTAGTAATTCTGTCCTAACTGGCGATTCGGCCGTGACAGCAGCCTTTCGCCCGTGCAAATCCCCGCGCAACGAAGGGGATATTGCATGGCTTCCGAACGCATGCTCCAATTTGTGGGGCGTGAACAATCCTACCCGGACAAGCGCTCGCCCGAGGAGCGCGCGCGCGACTTTCGCGAGATCGCCGAACGCTATTCGGCTCCGCAAGCCGACGCGCAGGCGGCGCGCTGTTCGCAGTGCGGCGTGCCTTACTGCGCGGTGCATTGCCCGCTGCACAACCATATCCCCGACTGGCTGCGCCTGACCGCCGAAGGCCGGCTGCGCGAGGCCTATGAACTGAGCAACGCGACCTCGACGATGCCCGAAATCTGCGGGCGCATCTGCCCGCAGGATCGCCTGTGCGAAGGCAATTGCGTGATCGAGTTTTCGGGCCACGGCGCGGTGACGATCGGCAGCGTCGAAAAATATATCACCGACACGGCCTGGGCCGAAGGCTGGGTCGAGCCGCTGCACGTCGCCGCCGCGACCGGCCAGTCGGTCGGCGTCATCGGCGCGGGGCCTGCGGGGCTGACCGCCGCCGAATATCTGCGCGCCGCGGGGCATGAGGTGCATGTCTATGACCGCCACGACCGCGCGGGCGGCCTCCTCACCTATGGCATACCCGGCTTCAAGCTGGAGAAGGACGTCGTGATGCGCCGCATCGACCGGCTGGTCGAAGGCGGCATCCATTTCCACCTCGGCTTCGACGTGGGCAGGGACGCGACGCTCGACGAGTTGCGGCAGAGGCATGACGCGATCCTGGTCGCGACGGGCGTATACAAGGCGCGCGAGATCAACGTGCCCGGCAACGAAGCCGCGGGCGTGATCGCCGCGCTCGATTATCTGGTGGCGTCCAACCGCAAGGGTTTTGGCGACGCGGTGCCCGCCTTCGACGACGGCCGCCTCGACGCAAAGGGCAAGCATGTCGTCGTGATCGGCGGCGGCGACACCGCGATGGATTGTGTGCGCACCGCGGTGCGGCAGGGCGCGAAGTCGGTGAAATGCCTCTATCGCCGCGACCGCGACAATATGCCGGGGTCGCAGCGCGAGGTCGCCAACGCCGAGGAGGAGGGCGTCGAGTTCGTCTGGCTGTCGGCCCCCGAAAGCTTCACCGCCGACACGCATGTCAAGGAGGTCGCGGTCGCGGGAATGCGCCTCGGCGCGCCCGACGCGAGCGGTCGCCGAAGCCCTGAGGCCGATCCGGGCCGCAGGTTCGACGTGCCCGCCGACATGGTGATCAAGGCGCTGGGCTTCGATCCGGAGGAGCTGCCGCACCTGTTCGGCGCGCCCGACCTTTCGGTCACGCGCTGGGGCACGCTGCGCGTCGATCATCAGACGATGATGACCAGCCTGCCCGGCGTGTTCGCCGCGGGCGACATCGTGCGCGGCGCAAGCCTGGTCGTCTGGGGCATCCGCGACGGCCGCGACGTCAGCGAACAGATGGCAAAATGGTTGAAGGCGAAAGCGAATAGCGAAAAGAAGGCGGCATGACCAACAGGGGAAGGAAGTTCATGATGTCGACCTGGAATTATATGCTGCTCGCCGGCGCCGCGGCGCTTGCGCCCGCCGCCGTCCTTGCCGCGCCGACCGAAGCGCCGCTGGCGGAGGTCGTCGCCACGCCAGCAGACGACGAAGAGGCGACGCCGTTCGACAGCGAGGCTGCGGCCGCCGAAGCCAAGGCCAAGATGCAGAAGGAAATGGACGAGGTGATCGCCCTCGTCGAAAAAATGTTCGATACCAAGAGCCTGCCGCCGATCGACCCCGCGCGGCTGGCGATTGCCGAGCAGACGACGGCCGCGCTGATCCCGGCCGGGAGCATCGAAAAGATGCTCGACAATCTGTATGGCCGGATGTTCCGCACGCTGATGGGCGAGTTCAGCGGCCAGTCGGACCTGATGCTGTCGATCAAGACCGGCGTCGAAAGCGACAAGATTGCCGCGCTCGACGATGCCACCAAGGGACAGATCGCCGACCTGTTCGACCCGCATCGCAAGGAGCGCGAAGAGCAGATCACGCGCGTGGTGATGCCGTTGATCCGCGAGGCGCTCGCCGACATGGAACCGCCGATGCGCGCGGGCCTGGCCAAGGCCTATGCGCGCCGCTTCACTGGCGCGCAGCTTGCCGATGTCAACGCCTTCCTCGCGACCCCCACGGGTCAACTCTATGCCAGCGAATGGATGGCGCTGCAGGCCGACCCCGAAGTGATGGTGGCGGTGGTCAAGGCGGTGCCGCCGCTGATCACCAAATTCATCGACCGCGCGCCGGCGATCGAGAAGGATTTGAAGGAGCTGCCCAAGGAAAAGCAGCTGGCCGATTTGGGCGACGAGGAGCTGGCGAAGCTCGCCAGGCTGATGAAGGTCGATGTGAGCGCGCTCAAGGAACAGCGCGACATGTGGAACGCCGACACCATGGACGCGACCGATACCGCGGATTCCGACGATCATGCGGTCGATGCGGCGGCCGATGCCGCGGACGCCGCCGCGATGGCGGTCGAGAACAGCGAATATGATCGCAGCAACTGGTCGGAGGCCGACCGGCAGCGCGTCGAGGAACTCGAGGCCGCCTATCTCGAGGCCGAAGCCGCGGCTGTCGAAAAGGCGCGCGAACGGCTCGGCCGGAACCCGTCAGATTAACGCCATCCGCCATCCCGGCGAAGGCCGCGATGGCGAGTTGGAAAAAGACCGTCAGGACGAAGATGATGACCCACTACCCCACCCCCGAACATGCGCGCCTCGCGGCCGAAGGCATGTATCGCCCCGACCTCGAATCCGACGCCTGCGGCGTCGGCATGGTCGCGGCGACCGACGGCAAGCCGTCGCGGCGCGTGGTCGAGGCGGCGATCGAGGCCTTGCGCGCCGTGTGGCACCGCGGCGCGGTCGACGCCGACGGCATGACGGGGGACGGGGCGGGAATCCACGTCGACCTGCCCGAACGCTTTTTCGACGATGCGATCGCGGCGTCGGGGCACAAGGTGCTGCCGAACCGCCTCGCCGTCGGCATGATCTTCCTGCCGCGCACCGACCTTGGAGCGCAGGAGGAATGCCGCACGATCGTCGAGGCGGAAATCATCGACGCAGGCTTCACCATCTATGGCTGGCGGCAGGTGCCCGTCGACGTGTCGGTGATCGGCGACAAGGCGCAGCGCACGCGCCCCGAAATCGAGCAGATCATGATCGCGGGGCCGCTGCCCGAAGAGCAGTCGATCGACGAGTTCGAAAAGCAGCTCTACCTCGTCCGCCGCCGCATCGAGAAAAAGGTGATCGCGGCGCAGATCGCCGATTTCTATATCTGCAGCCTGTCGGCGCGCTCGATCATCTACAAGGGGCTGTTCCTCGCCGAGAGTCTGGCCGATTTCTACCCTGATCTCACGAACAAGCTGTTCGAGAGCCGCGTCGCGATCTTCCACCAGCGCTATTCGACCAACACCTTTCCGCAATGGTGGCTCGCGCAGCCGTTCCGCACGCTCGCGCACAATGGCGAGATCAACACGATCCGCGGCAACAAGAACTGGATGAAGAGCCACGAGATCAAGATGGCGAGCCTCGCGTTCGGCGAGCATTCGGAGGACATCAAGCCGGTGATCCCGGCGGGCGCGAGCGATACCGCCGCGCTCGACGCGGTGTTTGAAACCTTGTGCCGCGCGGGTCGCGATGCGCCGACCGCCAAGCTGATCCTGGTGCCCGAAGCCTGGGCGAGCGATCCCGACGTGCCCGAGGCACACAAGGCGATGTACGCCTATCTCGCCAGCGTGATGGAGCCGTGGGACGGCCCGGCCGCGCTCGCGATGACCGACGGCCGCTGGGCGGTCGCGGGAATGGACCGCAATGCGCTCCGCCCGCTGCGCTACACGCTGACCGCCGACAATCTGCTCGTCGTCGGGTCAGAAAGCGGCATGGTGCTGCTGCCCGAAGCGAGCGTGCGCAAGAAGGGCCGCCTCGGTCCGGGGCAGATGATCGCCGTCGATCTCGACAAGGGCACGCTTTACGAAGACCGCGCGATCAAGGACAGGATCGCGGGCGCCGCCGACTATGCCGCGCGCGTCAAGGGATTCCGCACAATGGCCGACCTGCCCAGGGGCGGCCGGGCCAGCCTGTCGGCATGGGACCGCAGCGAGCTGCTCCGTCGGCAGGTCGCCGCGGGGCTGACCATGGAGGATATGGAGCTGATCCTCGCGCCGATGGTCGAGGATGCGAAGGAAGCCGTCGGGTCGATGGGTGACGACACGCCGCTCGCCGTGATTTCGGACAAGCCGCGCCACGTCGCGCAATTTTTTCGCCAGAACTTCAGCCAGGTCACCAACCCGCCGATCGACAGTCTGCGCGAACGCCATGTGATGAGCCTGAAAACGCGCTTTGCCAATCTCGCCAACATCCTCGACGAAAAGGGGCAGAGCGACCATGTCCTCGTCATCGATTCGCCCGTGCTCGTCGGCGACGACTGGGATCGGCTGCGCGCCTATTTCGGCGATGCGGTCGCCGACATCGACTGCACCTTCCCCGTCGGCGGCGACGCCTCGACGCTGCGCGACGCGATCGCGCGGGTTCGGCGCGAGGCCGAGGATGCGGTGCGCGCGGGGCGCAGCGAGCTGTTCCTGACCGACCAGAATATCAGCGAAAATCGCGTCGGCATGGCGATGGTGCTCGCCGCCGCCGCCGTTCACACGCATCTCGTGCGCAAGGGGCTGCGCAGCTACGCCTCGATCAACGTCCGCTCGGCCGAAGTGCTCGACACCCACGCCTTTGCCGTGCTGATCGGCGTCGGCGCGACGACGGTTCACGCCTATCTGGCCGAGGCGACGATCGCCGACCGCCACGCGCGCGGCCTGTTCGGCAGCGAGCTGACGCTGGACGACTGCCGCCAGCGGTTCCGCAAGGCGATCGACGACGGGCTTCTGAAAATCCTCGCCAAAATGGGGATCGCGGTGATCTCCTCCTATCGCGGCGGCTATAATTTCGAGGCGGTGGGGCTGTCCCGCGCGCTCGTCAACGACCTCTTCCCCGGAATGCCGGCGAAGATTTCGGGCGAAGGCTATCAATCGCTGTTCATCAACGCGACCGAGAAGCATGAAGCGGCGTTCGACGGGCGCGTCACCACCCTGCCCATCGGCGGTTTCTATCGCCAGCGCGCGGGCGGCGAGGCGCACGCCTATTCGGCGCAGCTGATGCACCTGCTGCAAACCGCGGTCGCGACCGACAGTTACTCGACCTACCTCCAGTTCTCGCGCGGGGTCGCCGACCTGCCGCCGATCTATCTCCGCGACCTGATGGAGTTCAACTATCCGGCGCAGGGCGTGCCGCTCGACAGCGTCGAGGCGATCACCGAGATCCGCAAGCGTTTCGTCACCCCCGGCATGTCGCTCGGCGCGCTGTCGCCGGAGGCGCACGAGACGCTGGCGATCGCGATGAACCGCATCGGCGCCAAGGCGGTGTCGGGCGAAGGTGGCGAGGCGAGCGAACGCTACAGGCCCTATGCCAATGGCGACAATGCCAACAGCAATATCAAGCAGATCGCGAGCGGCCGTTTCGGCGTCACCGCCGAATATCTGGGCGCCTGCGACGAGATCGAGATCAAGGTCGCGCAGGGCGCCAAGCCCGGCGAGGGCGGCCAGCTGCCGGGCTTCAAGGTCACCGAATTCATCGCGCGGCTGCGCCATGCGACGCCGGGGGTCACGCTGATCTCGCCCCCGCCGCACCACGACATCTATTCGATCGAGGATCTCGCGCAGCTCATCTATGATTTGAAACAGATCAACCCGAAGGCGCGCGTCTGCGTGAAGCTCGTCAGTTCGGCGGGCATCGGCACCGTTGCCGCAGGGGTCGCCAAGGCGCACGCGGACGTCATCCTCGTCGCGGGCAACACCGGCGGCACCGGCGCCAGCCCGCAAACCAGCGTCAAATATGCCGGCACGCCATGGGAAATGGGGCTGTCGGAGGTCAATCAGGTATTGACCCTGAATGGCCTGCGCCACCGCATCCGCCTGCGCACCGACGGCGGGCTGAAGACCGGGCGCGACATCGTGATCGCGGCGATCCTCGGCGCCGAGGAGTTCGGCATCGGCACATTGAGCCTCGTCGCGATGGGCTGCATCATGGTGCGCCAGTGCCACAGCAACACCTGCCCCGTCGGTGTCTGCACGCAGGACGAAAAGCTGCGGCAGAAGTTCACCGGCAGCCCCGAAAAGGTCATCAACCTGATGACCTTCATCGCCGAGGAAGTGCGCGAAATCCTCGCGAAGCTCGGTTGCCGCAGCCTCGACGAGGTGATCGGCCGCACCGAGCTGTTGCGTCAGGTCAGCCGCGGCGCCGAGCATCTCGACGACCTCGACCTGAACCCGATCCTCGCGAAAGTCGATGCCCCCGACGAGCAGCGCCGCTCGCAGGGGCCGAACTTCCGCAACCCGGTGCCCGACAGCCTCGACGCGCAGATATTGAACGACGCCAAGCCGCTGTTCGAGCGTGGCGAGCGGATGCAGCTCACCTACAATGTCCGCAACACGCACCGCGCGGTCGGCACGCGCCTGTCGGCCGAAGTCACGGCCAAGTTCGGGATGAAGGGGCTGGCCGACGATCATGTGCAGGTGCGGCTGCGCGGCACGGCGGGGCAGTCATTGGGCGCCTTCCTGTGCCAGGGCATCACGCTCGAAGTGTTCGGCGACGCGAACGACTATGTCGGCAAAGGGCTGTCGGGTGGGCGCATCATCGTGCGGCCCACCGTGTCGAGCCCGCTGGTCAGCCAGCACAACAGCATCGTCGGCAACACCGTGCTTTACGGCGCGACCGCGGGCACCCTGCTCGCCGCCGGCCAGGCGGGCGAGCGCTTCGCGGTGCGCAATTCGGGCGCCGATGTCGTCGTCGAGGGCTGCGGCGCGAACGGCTGCGAATATATGACCGGCGGCACCGCGGTCATCCTAGGCCCTGTCGGATCGAATTTCGGGGCGGGGATGACGGGAGGCATGGCCTTTGTGCTCGACACCGACGGGCAGTTCGAGCGTCGCGCGAACGGCGAATCGATCGTCTGGCAGCGCCTCGCAAGCAGCCATTGGGAGGGCGTGCTCAAAACGCTGGTCGAGGACCATGCCAGCGCCACGGGCAGCAAATGGTCGGCCGAAATCCTCGCCGACTGGGACCGCTGGCGGACCCGTTTCTGGCAGATATGCCCCAGGGAAATGCTGAGCCGTCTCGCCCACCCGTTGAGCGAGGAAGCGGTCGAGGTGGTCGCGGCGGAGTAGTTTTCGTCGCCCCCATGGAGCGTTCAGCGCAGCGAAAGCGTTGCCACGCTAGTCACAGCGCTTTGCTGCCATTTGGTCCTTTCAAGGGATGGAAGCCATGACCCGTCTTGCCCTGCTCGCGCTGCCCCTGATCGCGCTCGCCGCACCGCTGCCTGCCGCAGCCAGCGACATGCGCGACCCGGCCGCCACGCTCAACGATCCGGTGATGCAGGAACGCATGGCCGACACGGTCGCCGCGATCGTCGGCGCGCTGATGCAAATGCCGGTGGGCCCGCTCGCCGAAGCGGTCGCGCGCGTCGATCCCGATTCGGACGCCGCCTATATCCCCGCCGACGCGACGCTCGGCGAGCTGGCGGGGCGCGATCCCGATTTTGCCGATCGCATGGGCGACGACCTGCGCGCCAGCGCGCGCATGGCAGGACGCACCGCATCGGCGATGGCGGCCTATGCCCCGGTGCTGAGGGACATGGCGCGCGACCTCGCCGCGCAATGGGAACGCGAGCGCGAAGCTTCGCGACGGTAAGCCGAGTTCCCACCGCGCCGTCATCCCGGCGAAGGCCGGGATCTCACCCTCGCATTGGAAAGCACCGGCGAGATCCCGGCCTTCGCCGGGATGACGACAGCTTACGAGTATAGCCGTTGCGCGCCCTGCCCCCCTGCCGCTATGCCAAATCCATGTGGCAACTTTACCAATTCCCGCTCTGTCCCTTTTCGCGCAAGGTCCGCCTGCTGCTTGGCGAAAAGGGTGTCGGCTACGAATTGGTGCGCGAATCGCCGTGGGAACGCCGCGACGAGTTCATCGACCTCAATCCCGCCGGCCGCACCCCGGTGATGGTCGATCAGGCGCGCGGACAGGTGCTGATCGACAGCATGGCGATCGCCGAATATTTCGAGGAAACGGTCGAGGGCAAGGCGATGATCAACGGCACCGCCGCCAACCGCGCCGAAATCCGCCGCCTGACCGCATGGTTCGACCAGGATTTCTATTATGAAGTCACCGGCCCGCTGCTTTTCGAGCGGATGCAGAAGCGCATCGTCCACCGCCAGCCGCCCGACAGCGGCGCGCTGCGCGAGGCGATGAAGGCCGCGAACAACCATCTCGACTATATCGACTATCTGATCGATCACCGCACCTGGCTCGCCGGCGCGACGATGAGCCTCGCCGACCTGGCCGCCGCCGCCCATATCTCGGTCGCCGACTATCTGGGCGGCATCGACTGGACCGGGCATGAACAGACGAAGGGCTGGTATTCGGGGCTGAAATCGCGACCTTCGTTCCGCCCGCTGCTCGCCGAGCGGATGGAGATTGTGACGCCGCCCAAATATTATGAGGATGTGGATTTTTGATGCGCCACGGAAGCCCCGGCGAAAGCCGGGGGTTCCGAGGCGTCAACCCCCGCGAAGGCGGTAAACGGTAGCATTTCCCTATCCTCGTCATCCCGGCGAAGGCCGGGATCTCGCCATTGCGTCAGGCCGAAACGATGAGATCCCGGCCTTCGCCGGGATGACGAAGCTAGGGTTGAACGCCCGAGACGCTCTTGTCCACCCACCGCGCGGTCATCAGATAGTTGAGCGCCTCACTGCCGCCGAGCTTGAAGCCGCGCGCCGGTGATGGCGCCAGCCCGGTGCGGTCGATGACCTCCAGCCCCACCCCATCGAGCAGCGCTGCCAGCTCTTCGGGCTTCAGAAACCGGTCCCAGTCGTGCGTCCCGCGCGGCACCGCCCCGACACGCTCGGCCGCCTCGACGAGCAGCAGCTTCGAGGCGATCGTGCGGTTCGGGGTCGAGAGGATCATCAGCCCGCCGGGCGCAAGCCGCGCCGCCAGCTCGGCAACGAAGGCAGCCGGATCGGCGACATGCTCGACAACCTCCATCGAGGTGACGAGATCGAATTGCCCTATCCCTTCCCCGTTCGTGTCGAGCGAAGTCGAGACACCGAGAAGGCGCGCTTGACCGATGGGCATCTCGACCTCGCTCGATGCGAACGCAATAGGAAGGTCAGCCAGTTCGCCCGCAAAATAGCTGATCGCCAGCCCCTGCCCCGCCGCATGGGTCCGCGCCGCGGCGATATTTTCCGGCGCGGCATCGACGCCGGTGACCGCGGCGCCCATCCGCGCGAGCGGTTCGCACAGCAGTCCAGCACCGCAACCGACGTCGAGCGCGCGTTTGCCCGCCAGCGGATGGCGCTCGCGCGCATCGACGTGCCAATGCATGTCGATCTGTTCGCGGATATAGGCAAGGCGCACCGGATTGAGGCGGTGCAGCATCGCCGACGATCCGCGCGGATCCCACCAGTCGGCGGCGAGCGCGCCGAAATGGGCGGCTTCGTGCGGATTGATCGTGGCAGCACTCATGCGAAGCGATGTGGCATCCTGCCTTCGCGGGCGCAAGAAAATCTATCGTGGAGAGGCCTTCATGCGCTTGCCATAGCCTGTCCCCTTGCCTAACAGCCGAACGCCGCAGAATTGCAGGAAAGTTGCGGCCGAAACCAGTTCAGGAAAGCGGGGCGAGATGGCGCGGATCGTGATGAAATTCGGGGGCACGTCGATGGCGGGCACCGAGCGGATTCGCACCGTGGCGAAACTCGTTGCGCGCGAAGTCGCCAACGGCAACGAGGTCGCCGTCGTCGTCTCGGCGATGGCAGGCGAAACCGACCGGCTGGTGGGTTTCTGCCGCGAAGCGAACCCGCGCTACGACCCCGCCGAATATGACGTCGTCGTCGCATCGGGCGAACAGGTGACATCGGGCCTGCTTGCGCTCACCCTTCAGGCGATGGGCGTCCCCGCGCGCAGCTGGCTCGGCTGGCAGCTGCCGATCCGCACCGAGGAAGCGCACGCGCGCGCGCGCATCGCCGACATCGACACGGGGGCGCTCGGCGCCGCGATGGCGAAGGGCGAGGTCGCGGTGATTCCCGGCTTTCAGGGCATGATGGACGACGGCCGCGTCTCGACATTGGGCCGCGGCGGGTCGGACACCAGCGCCGTCGCCGTCGCCGCGGCGGTCAAGGCCGACCGCTGCGACATCTATACCGACGTCGACGGCGTCTACACCACCGACCCGCGCATCGTCGCGCGCGCGCGCAAGCTCGACTATGTGACCTATGAGGAAATGCTCGAACTCGCGAGCGTCGGGGCGAAGGTGCTCCAGACGCGCTCGGTCGGGCTGGCGATGAAGATGGGCGTGCGCGTGCAGGTGCTCTCCAGCTTCGTCGAGGGCGACGAGGCGCCCAAAAAAGGCACGATGATCGTCAGCGACGAGGAAATAGAGGAACATCAGATGGAACGGCAGCTGATCACCGGCATCGCCCACGACAAGAATGAAGCGAAGATCATCGTCACGCGCGTGCCCGACAAGCCCGGCGCGGTCGCCAACATCTTCGGCCCGCTCGCCGCGGCCGGGATCAACGTCGACATGATCATCCAGAATGTCGGCCGCGAAAAGGGCGAAACCGACGTGACCTTCACCGTTCCCGGCGCCGACCTTTTGCGCTCGATCGACCTGCTCGAAGGCGCGAAGGAGAAGATCGGTTTCAACCGCGTCATCAGCGACGACAAGGTCGCCAAGGTCAGCGTCGTCGGCGTCGGCATGAAGAGCCATGCGGGCGTCGCGAGCACGATGTTCCGCGCGCTCGCCGATCGCGGCATCAACATCCAGGCGATCTCGACCAGCGAGATCAAGGTCAGCGTGCTGATCGACGAGGATGAAACCGAGCTTGCGGTGCGCGTGCTGCACACCGCTTACGGACTCGACGCCGAGTAGACACCGTCATTGCGAGCGCAGCGAAGCAATCTCCAGTTCGATGGCTGGGGATTGCTTCGCTGCGCTCGCAATGACGAAAGCGTTACTCACCAACCGCCGCACCGCGCCGCAGCCGCGCCTGCGTGACATAATGCACCACCATTATGTGAACCGCGAACAGGCCGAACTTCGACGCGAGCGGAAAGACGCCAATGAACAGCGGCCACCAGGCGGTGAAGAAAAGCGCAACGATCAGGTTCAGGCCCGCGCTCGCGAACATCATCGCCGACCAGATCATGCCGAACCGGTCCATCACGTCGCCGACGATCGCCATCTGTTCGGGCGGGATATAGCGGTTCAGCCAGCCCTTGCGCAGCATCACCGTCCCGACGATCAGATAGACGATCGTCGGCTTCGCCATCACGAAGCGCGGGTCGCCGGTGAACAGGGTGGCGGCGGCGGTCAGCAGGACTGACGCCAGACTGATCCATTGCAGCGCCGCGACCTTGTTGCCGCGCGCCAGCTCATATCCGACCACCGCCACCGCTACCACGGTGCCCGCGACCGTCGCCGGAACGATGCCGGCATCCAGGGCAAGCAACGCGGCAAAGACGATAATCCCGAGCGAATCGAACAGCATCGGCCCGATCGCATAAAGCAGCGTTCGCATGGCGCATCCTTTCGTCGACTCAATGTTGTCGTCGTAAACATTGCAACTCGGCTGCGCGGGGTCAAGCAGAAATTGACGTCGTTAACATTGCTGGCTGGCGAATGGCAGGAAGCGACCGGAAAAGGCTGACCTTTCCTGACCTTTGGGCCGATTGCGCCGGGCCGCGCCGACCGCTTCGCACCTCGAAGCCGTTGTCACGCCCGCGATCGTCGGTCAGGTGCGCGGCGCCCAAAAAAAAGACCCGCCCCCAGGCCCATGTCCCCGGAGGCGGGTCGCGACCCGTCGTCTGGCCGGGCGGGAGCGCCGCCGCTACGCGGTCGGCGCGCCCGCTCCGTCAAGCGAGGTCGAAACGGTCGGCGTTCATCACCTTGGTCCAGGCCTTGACGAAATCCTTGACGAACTTTTCCTCATGGCCGCTTTCGGCATAGACTTCGGCGACCGCGCGCAGTTCCGAGTTGGACCCGAAGATCAGGTCGGCGCGGGTCGCGCGCCAGGTCTCGCCGCCGCTCGCGCGGTCGGTCGCGACATATTCCTGGTCATCCGATCCCTCGACCGCCTTCCACACATTCGTCATGTCGAGCAGGTTGACGAAGAAGTCGTTGGTCAGCTGTCCCGAGCGCCTGGTGAAGTGGCCGTGACCGCGCTCGCCGTGGTTGGCGCCGAGCACGCGCAGCCCGCCGATCAGCACCGTCATCTCGGGCACCGACAGGCCGAGCAGCGACGCGCGGTCGAGCATCATTTCCTCGACCTTCACCGCCAGCTTCTTCTTGCCGACATAGTTGCGGAAGGCGTCGGCCTCGGGCTCCATCACCTCGAAGCTTTCGACGTCGGTCTGTTCCTGCGTCGCATCGCCGCGGCCGCCCACAAAGGGCACGGGGACGTTGAAGCCGGCATCCCTGATCGCCTTTTCCAGCCCGACCACGCCGCCGAGCACGATCGCGTCGGCCATCGACAGGCTGCCGCGCAGCCCGTCGAGCGTGTCGAGCACCTTCGCCAGCATCGCCGGTTCGTTGACCTCCCAGTCCTTCTGCGGCGCCAGGCGCACGCGCGCGCCGTTGGCGCCGCCGCGGAAGTCGGACTTGCGGAAAGTGCTGGCCGACGCCCAGGCGGTCTTGATGAGCTGGCTGACGGTCAGGCCGCTCGCCGCGATCCTGTCCTTCGCCGCCTGCACCTCGGCGTCCGAGGGCATGGTGCCCGCGGGGATCGGATCCTGCCAGATCAGATCCTCGTCAGGGACTTCGGGGCCGAGATAACGGACCTTCGGCCCCATGTCGCGGTGCGTGAGCTTGAACCAGGCGCGCGCGAAGGCGTCCTTGAAGGCTTCATGGTCGTTGCGGAACCGCTCGCTGATCGCGCGATAGGCGGGATCGCGCTTCAGCGCCATGTCGGCGGTGGTCATCATCGTCGGAACCTTGATGCTCGGATCCCACGCCGCGGGCGCCATATCCTCCTCTTTCTGATTGATCGGCTGCCACTGGTAGGCGCCGGCAGGCGACTTCACCAGTTCATAGTCATAGTCGAGCAGCAGGCGGAAATAATTTTCGGACCACTCGCGCGGCGTGTTGGTCCACGCGCCTTCGATGCCGCTGGTGACGGCATGTTTGCCGATGCCGCCGCTTTCATGGGAACTGACCCAGCCGAACCCCTGCGCGGCAAGGTCGCCGCCCGCGGGCGCCGGGCCGAGCAGCGCGGCGTCGCCATTGCCATGCGCCTTGCCGAAGGTGTGGCCGCCGGCGGTGAGCGCGACGGTTTCCTCGTCGTTCATCGCCATGCGCTTGAAGGTTTCCTTCATGTCGCGCGCCATGCCCGCGTCGTCGTGCGGATTGCCGCCGGGGCCTTCGGGATTGACGTAGATGAGACCCATCTGGATCGCGGCGAGCGGTCCCTCGATCGTCTCCATGCCCTTGGCGGGGTCGATGCGGGTCTGGACGCCCTCATTGACCCATTTGTCCTCGCTGCCCCAGTAAATGTCGCGTTCGGGTTCATAGACATCGACGCGGCCGCCGCCGAAGCCGAATACCGGGCCGCCCATGCTTTCGATCGCGACATTGCCGGCCAGGACGAACAGGTCGGCCCAGCTGATCTTGTTGCCATATTTCTGCTTGATCGGCCAAAGCAGGCGGCGCGCCTTGTCCAGATTGCCGTTGTCGGGCCAGCTGTCGAGCGGCGCGAAGCGCTGTTGCCCGCTGTTCGCGCCGCCGCGTCCGTCGGCGGTGCGATAGGTGCCCGCGGCGTGCCACGCCATGCGGATGAAGAAGGGACCATAATGGCCATAATCGGCGGGCCACCAGGGTTGGCTGTCGGTCATCAGCGCCTTGAGATCGTCCTTCAGCGCGTAATAGTCGAGCGACCTGAATGCCTTCGCATAATCGAAATCCTCGCCCATCGGGTTCGACGGGCCATTCGGACTCAGAATCTCGGTCGCCAGCATGTCGGGCCACCAATCCCGGTTGGTGCGGCCGAGCAGCGCGCGAACACCGCCGGGTTGGTGGACGGGACAGCCACCCGCGGGGTCGATGGGGGTCGGGTCGTTCATACAGTCTCTCCTCTCAAGGCTTTTGTGATGATGGTCGGGTGCGATGACGCGCGCATGACGCGTGCGGCCACCGGGCCACCGGAGAAAAACGTGGACTGACGTTGGGTCGTTGGCTTCCTCCTGTCGGATATCCGGAAGGATAGGCCGCACCGGCCAATCGACCTAACCGAATAAGCTGTATTCAGTCATCGAACGAAGCGATCAAGCGCCCCCACCCTTCCCGGCTTCCCCGCGCGCCGAACCGACTCGCGCGCGCGACGAGCCGCAAGCGCGATCATCGCTATCCATTGCGCCGAAACGCCGAGACTGGCAAAGGCGGCGTCAATGAGCAAAATACACGAACTGATGGCCCGCGGGACCGAGCTCCTCGGCAGCGACTATGCCATCCTCTGCGGCGCGATGAGCTGGGTTTCCGAGCGCCATCTGGTCAGCGCGATCAGCAACGCCGGCGGATTCGGCGTGATCGCGTGCGGTGCGATGACGCCCGAACTGCTCGACGCCGAAATCGCCGCGACCAGGGCGCTGGCCACGCGCAATTTCGGCGTCAACCTGATCACCATGCACCCGCAATTGTTCGAGCTGATCGCCGTCTGTGCCAAGCACAATGTCGGCCATGTCGTGCTCGCGGGCGGCCTGCCACCCAAGGGCAGTCTCGAGGCGATCAAGGCGTCGGGCGCGAGGGTGATCTGCTTTGCCCCCACCCTCGCCCTTGCCAGGAAGCTCGTCCGCGCGGGGGTCGATGCGCTGGTGATCGAAGGGATGGAGGCGGGCGGCCACATCGGCCCCGTTTCGACGAGCGTGCTGGCGCAGGAAATCCTGCCATCGCTTGCCGACGAACTGCCGATTTTCGTCGCGGGCGGCATCGGCCGCGGCGAGGCGATCGCCGCCTATCTGGAGATGGGCGCATCGGGGGTCCAGCTCGGCACGCGCTTCGTCTGTGCGACCGAAAGCATCGCGCATCCCAATTTCAAGAAAGCCTTCCTCCGCGCCTCGGCGCGCGAAGCGGTCGCGAGCGTCCAGATCGACCCCCGCCTGCCGGTGATTCCGGTGCGCGCGCTCAAGAACGCCGGGACCGAGGCCTTTACCGCCAAGCAGCGCGAGGTCGCGAACAAGCTCGACAGGGGTGAGGTCGACATGGCCGCGGCGCAGCTGGAGATCGAACATTATTGGGCGGGCGCGCTGCGCCGCGCGGTCATCGACGGCGACGTCGAGAACGGGTCGTTAATGGCAGGGCAATCTGTCGGTATGGTATCCGAAGAAGAGAGTGCGGCCGAAATCGTCGCATCGCTGGTGCAACAGGCCGAAGCGGCCTTGCACGCCCGGGGTTGATGCCGCACCTTTTTGCGGTTGGGGAGTGGGACATGAAACTGTCGCGTAAAATCATCCTGGCCGGCTTGCTGGCGAGCGTCGCCGCCTGCGCGCCGAAGCCGCCGCCCCCGCCGCCGCCGCCGCCCCCGGCGCCACCGGTTGTCGTTATCCCGCCGCGACCGTTGCCGCCGGGCAATGCGTCGCTGACACAGATTCTGCCGGGGCGCGGGATCGACGGGAAGTTCGTCACCGCGAACAGCGGCGTCACCGGCGAGCGCGCCTTCTGGCAGCTCAAGATCGGGCTGAACGTCGCGGCGATCGGTTGCCGCGGCCTTGAGGAAACGACGCTGGTTGCCGCCTACAACAATATCATCAAGACGCATGGCAAGACGATCCGCGAAACCGAACGAAGCGTGATCCGCAATCTGGGCAAGGAAACCAGGACCAACGGCACTGCGGCGCGCGATCGCCTGTCGACGCAGCTCTTCAACTATTTCGCGCAACCCCCGGCGCAACGGGCCTTCTGCGCGCGGGCGAACGAAATCGCGCAGATCGTTTCGGCCACGCCCAGCGCCCAGCTGGTCGAGCAGGCGCCGGTGCATCTGGGACGGCTCGACGAGCCCTTCATCGACTTTTACGAAGCCTATGCCAAATATCAGGCCGATGTGGCGGCGTGGGACGCAAAATATGCGCCGCGCCCCGCGCCGATAAGTGCACCGATGCCCGCAGCCATGCCGGTGGACGCCGCCGACACGACTGTCACGTCGCCCCCTCCGCCTTCCGGAAACTAGGCTGTGGTGAAGAGATAGCGCGCGACCTATTGGCGCGCGCGGCCTCCTTCTGATAGCAGGAGGGCGATGACCAACGCCCCGCCCCCGCCCTCGACAGCCGCCCAGTCGGCGCGCACCATATTGACCCGGCTGCACGAGGTCATGGCCTCGCGCGCCAACGCCCAGGGCAAGCTCAACCAGGTCGTCGGCATCATTGGCGAATGCCTCGACAGCGAGGTCTGCTCGATCTACCTGCTGCGCGACGGCGCGCTCGAGCTTTACGCGACGCGCGGGCTGAAACAGGAGGCAGTGCATGTCACCCGCCTCGGCCTTGGCGAAGGGCTGGTCGGCACGATCGCCGAGCAGATCGAAACGCTGAACCTCGACGAAGCCGCGGCGCACCCCGACTTTTCCTATCGCCCCGAAACGGGCGAGGAGTTGTTCCACAGCTTTGCAGGGGTGCCGATCATCCGGCGCGAGCGCGCCGTCGGCGTGCTTTGCGTCCAGCACGCCGAACCGCGCCGCTATGAAGAGATCGAGATCGAGACGCTGCAAACGGTCGCGATGGTGCTGTCCGAGCTGATCGCCAATGCCGATCTGGTCGACACCGCGGCGCGCACCGATGCCGCCGCCGCCGACCAGTCGGCGCAGCGGCTGTCGGGGCAGAAGCTGGTCGACGGCATGGGGGCCGGGGTCGCGGTGTTCCATCAGCCGCGCATCACCATCGAACATACGGTCGCCGACGATGTCGAGGCCGAGCGCCACCGCGTCTACGCCGCGTTCGACAAGATGCGCGAACAGATTGACCGCATGGCGAGCCAGGCCGAGTTCGGGGTCGGCGGCGAGCATGAAGAGGTGCTCGAAACCTACAAGATGTTCGCCTATGACGAGGGCTGGTCGCGACGGATCAACGAGGCGATCGACAGCGGGCTGACCGCCGAGGCGGCGATCGAGCGCGTCCAGCAGCGCACCCGTATGCGAATGCGCCAGATTGACGATCCGCTGCTTCGCGACCGGATGCACGATCTTGAGGATCTGTCGAACCGGCTGATCCGCATCGTGTCGGGACAGATGGGCACCGCGGCGCAGATGGGGCTCAGGCAGGATTCGATCCTGATCGCGCGCAACCTCGGCCCCGCCGAGCTGCTCGAATATGACCGCCGCCGCCTGAAGGGCGTCGTGCTCGAGGAAGGCTCGCTGACGGCCCACGTCATCATCGTCGCGCGCGCGATGGGCGTTCCCGTGATCGGCCGCGTCCGCGACGTGCGCAGCTCGATCCGCGAGGGCGATCTGTTGCTGCTCGACGCCGGAGCGGGAACGGTTCACGTCCGCCCGACGCCCGCCGTGCAGGAGGCATTCGACGCCAAGCTCGCCATTTCGCAGAAGCGCCGCGCCGATCTCGCTGCGCTGCGCGACCTTCCCGCGGTCACCAGGGACGGGGTGCCGATCGAGCTGATGATCAACGCGGGACTGCGCGAGGATGTCGCGGCGCTTGACCTTACCGGCGCGCGCGGAATCGGGCTGTTCCGCACCGAGTTCCAGTTCCTCGTTTCGGCGACGCTGCCCGCGCGCGAACGGCAGCAGCGGCTGTATCGCGACGTGCTCGACGCCGCGGGCGACCGCCCGGTGATCTTCCGCACCGTCGACATCGGCGGCGACAAGGCGCTGCCCTATATGAATGTCGAAGGCGGCGCGCAGGAGGAAAATCCGGCGATGGGCTGGCGCGCGCTGCGCCTTGCGCTCGACCGCGAAGGGCTTTTGAAGGTCCAGGCGCGCGCGCTGATGGAGGCCGCGGCCGGACGCACGCTCAACGTCATGTTCCCGATGGTGTCGGAGCCGTGGGAATATGAGGCCGCGCGCCAGCTGTTCGTCGGCCAGCGCGCGTGGCTTGCCAGCCACAACAAGAAGCTGCCGGTCGCGATCCGCTATGGCGCGATGCTCGAAGTGCCGGGGCTGGTCGAAACGCTCGACCTGATGCTGCCGCACCTCGACTTCCTGTCGATCGGCACCAACGACCTGACGCAATTTCTCTTCGCCGCCGACCGCGCGCACCCGCGGCTCGCCGAGCGCTACGACTGGCTGTCGCCGACGGTGATGCGCTACCTCGCGCGCGTGGTGAAAATCGTGTCGGGATCGAAGGTCGCGCTCGGCGTCTGCGGCGAAATGGGCGGGCGCCCACTGGAGGCGATGGCGCTGCTCGGACTTGGTATCGACCGCCTGTCGATCACCCCCGCGGGCGTCGGCCCGGTCAAGGCGATGATCCGCTCGCTCGACCTCGGCAAGCTCCGCGCCGACATGCCCGCGATCCTCGCCCAGCCGGCGCCCGACCCGCGCGGGCAGTATCGGGACTGGGCGGCGGCGCATGGGGTCGACCTGGGTGACTGACATCCGCCAAAGCCCATCCCCACAGGACAATCAGAGCCGCCCGGACGCACGCCCTAAGCAGTTGTTAACTAGTTTTCCCTAGCTTCCTCTAAGAAATTGGCGAGGTTTCGTGGGGATTTCCTGACACATGTATATGCGCGTAAGGCAGTTCGAGGCCGCAAGCCCCTTGCCACAGGAAAACCGCGCGCCAACCATCGCGGTCCTTCTCCCCTGCTATAACGAAGGGCTGGTTATCGCTACCGTTGTAGAGCGGTTCCGTTCGATGCTGCCCGACGCCGACATCTATGTCTACGACAATAACAGCAGCGACAATTCAGCAGACATCGCGCGCGGCTCAGGGGCAATCGTCCGCAGCGAAAAACGGCAGGGCAAAGGCTTTGTTGTGCGCCGCATGTTTGCCGACATCGACGCCGACATCTACCTGATGTGCGATGCCGACGACACCTATGACGCAGGAGCAGCCCCCGAGTTGATCCGCCAGCTCATCGATGACGGCCTCGACATGGTCGTCGGTACACGCACCGACGTCAGCGGCACTGCCTATCGGCCCGCGCACCGATTCGGCAACTGGATGCTGACGTCGCTCGTGCGGACGATGTTCGGCGGCGTCTTCAGCGACATGCTGAGCGGTTATCGCGTCTTTTCGCGACGCTTTGTCAAATCCTTCCCGCCGATGTCGCAAGGCTTCGAAATCGAAACCGAATTGACGATCCATGCGCTGCAATTGGAAATGCCGGTGGGCGAGATGCCCACGCGCTTCAAGGACCGTGTCGAAGGATCCGAAAGCAAACTCCAGACCGTCTCGGACGGCTTTCGCATCCTTTGGACTATCGGCATGCTGCTGAAACAGGAGCGGCCTTTTGCCCTGTTCGGTTCGATTTCACTCATGCTCTTCTGCCTGTCGCTCCTGTTCGGCTATCCGGTTATTGTCGAATATGCACAGAGTGGCACCGTGCCGCGCCTGCCGATGGCCGTCCTCGCGACCGGAACGATGATCCTGGCATTCCTGAATTTATTCTGTGGCCTCATCCTCGATACGGTTACGCGGGGACGAAAGGAGGCCAAGCTGCTTCGCTATCTCCAGCTTTCGAGCATCATGGCGAGACTCGAATCCGCGGCGGCGAATAGCGCCAACAATCGCTAACCGGGCGAAACCGCATCGAGCCTCATCCTGAGCCAGGATGGCGCCCTCATGAGCAGGGTGGACGCCGCTACCGCCAGAGAAACGCCCGTCAACAATATGCGATTCGCGAGAACGAACAGCACGATTCCGACAGGATCCACGCCGAAACGATCAAAAATGGCCGAGAAGCTCCATTCGGAGACCCCAAGCGCACCCGGCAACATAGCCACAGATGTGGCCAGCGCGACCAAAGGCACGCCTACCAGAATTGCGTCGATTGTGGCTGTTCCGATCGCGGCGTGAACAACAAGGTTCATTCCTGTCAGATTGGCGAGCCGTAGCAAGGAAATGCCATATAGCTTCAGCAGGACCGGGTGATCGAACCGCAACAATATCGCGGCTTTGCCACGGAAGATGGAAAATCGACGAAACGGTCGACAGAGGGCGGGCAACAAGATGGTCAGACCCAGCCCGAGCAGAGCGACCAGCGCTGCCCCCAACAGGTAGATGTCGATGTCGCGATATGCCAATGCAAATGCGGCAGGAACAGCCATAAGCAACACGACCGCAAAATCGGCCATTTGGTCGAGTCCTCCCGAGAATGCGCCTCTCAGACCGTTTTCGCCGTTCAAGCGATTGGCCATTCCGCGACAGGCGGCATGAACGAGCGGCGATGGAAGGAATGTCCCCAATGCCTGCGCCAGCGCTCCGGTCGTATAGGCGGGGCCGAAGGATGGACGTTCACCGGCCAAGACGCCTTCTATTATGGACCAGCGCCAGGACGAAAGCGCAACATGGCCCGCGACCAGAGCGAAGAGCGGCGCGATCGACCACCAGTTCAGATTATCAAGAAGGACAGCCAATTCGGCAGTCGAGACATCGAAATTGCGCAACCACAGCCACATCGCGAGCGCCGCAACAATGAGCGACAGCGATATGAATGCCGTTCGGTAGCTGCGGATCATGGGGTTTCTCCGCGCCGCTTCATCTCCTCGATCAACCCGATGTACCGACCGAAAAGATGCGCCGGAGAACAGTGTTCCATCACATAGGCTCGGGCTTCGGACGCGGGGGCTGTCGGGCACCGATCAAGCGCTGCGGCAAACCGCCCGGCGGTTTCGTGGGGATGTCCAAGGTCCACCCTTTCCGTCACGATGAAGGGCCGAAGACCAGCATCGGTTTCGAGTATCTGGTCGGAGCAAAGGACGCGGCAACCTGCCGCTAGCGCTTCACGCACGACAAGCGAGAAACTCTCTGACGGGCTGGGAAGGACCGTCACGTCGCTCGCCCGATAGAGCTTCGCAACTTGATCGCGGCCCAGATGCCCAAGAACTTTCACATTTGCGAGATTCCACAGCCGAGGGTCGATCGGGCCCGTTCCGGCGATGACGAAAGTCCAGTCCGGGCGACGAGCGGCCATGCCCGCAATGATCGATACACCCTTGCTCTCGGTCAATCGCCCGACAAAAGCGGCAATCCGTCGATCCCGTTCCAAGCCTAACGCAGCGCGATCCTCGTCCTTCTCTGCGCGATCGATCGATGGCCTGAACATGTTCAAGTCCAGCCCATGGCCGATTGTGAGACAGTCCGACTTGGTGCGGATCCTGGCAAAATGCCGCGCAACAACCGGACTGACGCATATCACCGTATCGGCGCTGCGAACCATGGGACGGACCACCAAAGCCTCCCCGATTCGCATTACAAATCTTGCGAGCTTCGACACGGTGGAGGGTTCTCCAACATGCTGAATCAGCAATGTCGGCGTTCGATTCCATTTAGCCACAAGAAAGGAGATCGCGCTCAGAATGAAGTTCGCTTCAGCGACGATGGCGACGTCAGCTCGATTTATGGCGCGTGAAATAGCGGGAATGCTCCACGGCATGGGAATGGGAAGCGGCACACCGCTCAAGGCGTATATGAAATCCGTACCAGTAACAGGCGTATATTTGATACCGGGTTGATCTCCGGGTTCGCCGTCAGCCTGCGACACCCATTCGACCCGCATTCCGGCACGATGCAGAGCCCCGGCGAGGTCCGCGCATGCGAGTTCCATTCCACCGCCGTGCGATGGGAAATAAGCGCTGAAGATTACAACTTTCGTCTGCGACGAGCCTCCTCTTCCGTCGTCTGCATCCACGCGGGGAATCGACGTCGCGCCGCCCGGGTCGATCCCGTCCATCTTCCTGTCCCCTTTCATCACAGCGGGATCAGTTCGCATCCAGCGCGACGCAATTGCGAACCGACCTTTTGGCTGATGTTTGCAGCACCGAATGGCGGCTCTAATTCATAATAACGCAGGATCGGTTCCAGATGTCGCGGTTCGGCAAGTGCAATGGTCGGCCCGGACGCGCAGAGAATTTTCATGAACTCGGGGGTCAGAGCCTGCCGTCGAAGACGGGTCGGCCCCTTGTCCAGAAAGGGTCGGTTGATGACGAGATCGATCGAGAACGGAGCGTCGTCCTCGCCGATCACAACATAATCGGCAAGGCTGCGATCAATGCGCGCCGAAACGGCGGCGGGAGATGCGTAGAAGCTATGAGCCATCCACAGCTGGAGCGGAAGGAGAAAGATTATGCCAAGACAGGTCGTGCGCAAAAGCAGCGAGCGCCACTCGGCCAAGTTTTCCCTCACCGACTCCCAGCCATAAACGGCGAGCAGAATACAACTGCCGATGAGACCATGTAGATAGCGATATCCAAAACCATGTCCTTGATAAGGCAATATCACAGCCATCGTCACGACTGTCAGCAAAATCCCCGCGGCCAACGCCCCCGCCAGTCGATCATGGCGAGCAACCGACAAACCGAGAACGAACAAGGGCACAAGCAATAGATGTTGCCAGGCGACGAAACGCAACAGGTTGGACACCATATTCGCGACCCGTAATCCATCTCCCATAGCCAATGCATTCATCAGCCGCGTCACATAATCGGCATGATTTGCATTTTGCGCGACATCACCGCCTTGCACCAGCATCGACATCCAGAGCGGCCACCACATCCAGAAAAGACCTATCGCAGCATAGCCGGTGAAATAGAGCGCCGCGCGGCGCCAGTTCCTTTCCATCAACAATAGGAAGAGAATGGGAGCGACGAACATCGGATGCATGATTGGCTGATGCAGTCCCACCGCGACAAAGCCTGTCATCAACGCCAGAACGTCTCGCCACCAACATCGCCGCAGGAACAACCACAGCCAGAGGAGATTGAGCGTCAGATGGGCCGGCATCGCATAGGCGGTCATGCCATTGACGAGAATCTGTGCGGAACCAGCATAAAGCAAAAGTCCCACAATCGCCGACTCATGCCGCTCGGGCCAAATGCGCCGACCGCAAAGCCAGATTGCCAGCGCACCGAGGAACGTCATCAACGGTCCGGCTAACGTCGGCGTCGCTACCAGACCTAACCACGCCCGCAGGGCCGCGTTGAAGGGCAGATAATCTGACAGCCAGCCAGCACGGGGATCGGCGGGGTACATGAACATCGTGTTGAGTGCCGCAGCATGATCGCGCCACACGCCGGTAAGGGGTGCAGTCAGTGTCCAGCGGGCGTAGACTGCGGCATCGAACGTCGCCATTTGCTCGTCGCGGCTGAGGTCGTATCCCGACAGAATCCAATAGTGGCCGACAAATGCGATCGCCGCCATCACAAGCCCGACGCCGAACGCCAATCGCCAGTCGCCCGCAAATGGCCGCGTTCGGGCGGGCAGCTTCCAGACAGAAAGTGCGAGCAACAGGGCGGCGGCGAGCAACAGCCAGCGATCCTGGCGATGAAGATAAAAAAGCGTCAGATTCGCATCGGGCCCGTACAGCGCCGCAATCGCAAAGGCGAGGATGACCAGCAGGAATGGCCGCCGCACGATCGTGCCGAGAAGCTCTTTTGTCATCATCGCGCTTCCCTGCCACAGCGTGAATAATTTGGCGTTAATCATCTTTGACAGCGTACTCGACCTCTGCCTGTCGTTTGTTTATGTTATGTTCTCATTCCGATTCATCCAGGAGAGCAAAATGACCACTCAAGCCCCCCGTGCCAGCGGCCAATGCCATTGCGGCGCGATCCGTTATTCGATGAGCACTGCGGTGCAGCATCATGCGCTTTGCCACTGTACCGATTGCCGCCGCCATGCGGGCGCGCCGATGGTCGGGTGGGGGCTGGTCGGCGCCGACGAGATCGAAATCAGCGGGGCGCCCAAAGTCTATTCCTCGTCGGAGCATGGCCGTCGCCATTTCTGCGGCAATTGCGGCACCGGCCTCTTCTATACCAACGAACAGATTTTCCCCGGCCAGATCGACGTGCAGACCGCGACGCTCGACGATCCCGACCTGATTCCCGCGCAGGCGCAGATCCAGACCGCCGAGCGCATCGGCTGGATGGAAAAGCTGGGCGACCTGCCGACATTCGAGCGTTACCCGCCCTTTGAATAGCATGGGTCGTGCGCGGCCGCGGCGACCATAGCCTTGACCGGCGCGCGACGACGATGGCGGCTGTTCAATCCTGCGCGCCGCGCCGCGCGTCCCACCAGGCCATGCGCTCGGCGATCCGCTTTTCAAAGCCGCGATCGACGGGGCGGTAATAGTCGCCCGGCGCCATGCCGTCGGGCCAATAATTGTCGCCCGAAAAGCCGTCGGGGGCGTCATGGTCGTAGCGGTAGCCCGCGCCATAGCCCAGATCCTTCATCAGCTTCGTCGGGGCGTTGAGGATGTTGGCGGGCGGCGCGAGGCTGCCGGTGTCGCGCGCCGCGGCCCACGCCGCCTTTTGCGCCGCATAGGCGGCGTTCGATTTGGGCGCGGTCGCGAGATAGAGGCACGCCTGCACGATCGCGAGCTCGCCTTCGGGCGAGCCGAGGAATTGATAGGCATCCTTGGCGGCGAGGCACTGCACCAGCGCCTGCGGATCCGCGAGGCCGATGTCCTCGCTGGCAAAGCGCGTAAGACGGCGGAGCACATAGAGCGGTTCCTCGCCCGCGACGAGCATCCGCGCGAGCCAGTAGAGCGCCGCCTGCGGGTCCGATCCGCGCAGCGCCTTGTGCAGCGCGGAGATGAGATTGTAGTGGCCGTCGCGATCCTTGTCATAGACCGGCATCCGGCGATGGAGGAATTGCGCCAGCTCGGCGGGATCGAGCGGGGCGTCGATCGCGACCGAAAACAGCGTTTCGACCTGATTGAGCAGGAAGCGGCCGTCGCCGTCGGCGCTGGCGATCAGCGCCGCGCGCGCCTCCGCCGTGACCGGCAGGCTGCGGCCGACCTCCCCCTCGGCGCGCTCGATCAGCGTTTCGAGCGCGGCGTCGCCGAGCCGGTTCAGCACCAGCACCTGCGCGCGGCTGAGCAGCGCGGCGTTCAAGGCGAAACTGGGGTTTTCGGTCGTCGCACCGACGAGCACGACGGTGCCGCGCTCGACATAGGGCAGAAAGCCATCCTGCTGCGCGCGATTGAAGCGGTGGATTTCGTCGACGAAGAGCAGGGTCCGCTTGCCCGCCGCGGCCATTTTTTCGGCATCGGCAAAGGCCTGGCGCAGATCGGCGACGCCCGAAAAGACCGCCGAGAGCGGCGCGAAGCGCATCCCCACCGCCTCGGCAAGCAGGCGCGCGATCGTCGTCTTGCCGGTGCCCGGCGGGCCCCAGAGGATGATCGACGACAATTGACCCGCGGCGACCATGCGTCCGATCGCGCCGTCGGCGCCGGTCAGATGCTCCTGCCCGACGACGTCGGCAAGGGTGCGCGGGCGCAGCCGTTCGGCGAGCGGCGCGGGGCCGGCCCTGGCGCCCGGGCGCTCCGCCGGGCTTTCGTCGCCGAAGAGGTCGCCCGCCATCGGACGCTCAGCCCCCGTGCCGCTGTTTCTGGCGGATCAGGCGCAAATAGGTGTCGGCGACCGCCTGGTTGATCGCATCCCACTGATAGGCGCCGCTTTCGCGCACCGCCGCGGCGCCATGGTCGGCGCGCAGCGCCGTATCGCTGCAATAGCGCTGAAGATGGTCGGCGAAGCCCGAGATCGACCCCGGCGCGACGAGATAGCCCGTCTGGCCGTGCTTGACGATACTCGCGCTCCCCGTCGCGCGCGCCGCAACCACGGGCAGCCCGCACGCCATCGCCTCGAGCGTGACATTGCCAAAGGTTTCGGTGATCGACGGATTGAAAAAAATGTCGCACGAGGCAAGCGCGCGGGCGAGGTCGACGCCACCCTGAAACCCGACGAAATGCGCATTCGGCAGCCGCGATTCAAACCAGTCGCCCGCCGGTCCCTCGCCGATCACGACGACCTGGTGCGCGACGCCGCGCCGCCGGAGCGCGTCGATCGCGTCGGCAAAGACGTCGAGCCCCTTTTCCATCACCAACCGGCCGAGGAAGGCGATGGCGGGCGTGTCGTCGGCGATGCCGAGCGACCGGCGCCAGTCCGGGTCACGGCGACCGGGGTGGAAAATCCCCTGTTCGACGCCGCGCGTCCAGATGCCGATGTCATAGTTCATCCGCTGGTCGCGGAGCACCTGCGCAAAGCTTTCGGATGGCGCGATCAGCGCGTCGCAGCGGCGGTAGAGGCGGCGCAGCCAGGCAACGACGAGCGGTTCGAGGAATGAGAGATTGTAGTAGCGAAAATAGGTTTCAAAGCGCGTGTGGACCGAACAGGCCACCGGGATCCGGCGGCGCCGCGCCCACGCCGCCGCCTGCCGCGACACGCGGTCGGGGCTGGAGATATGGACGATATTGGGCGCAAAGGCCGCGATGTCTTCGCGCACTCGGGATGAAAAGCTCAAAGGGATGCGATATTCGCTGCGCCCGGGGATCGCCATCGACGGCACGCTGACGAGGTCGCCCGTCGGTTCAAAATCGGGGTTGGCGACTGTCGGCGAATAGACGCGCACCGCCGCGCCATGCGCCAGGAGGTAGCCGACGAGGCGATTGAGCGCCTTGTTCGCGCCGTCGGTCGTCATATTGTAATTGCCGCTGAACAGAGCGATGCGAAGGTCCGAAACGTCCATCCAGTCGCGCCTAATCCCTCCGCCCCCCAAAGGCAATTGCGTCAGAAACCCTCGCGGCGCTCCGATGGCGCCTCCAGGTCGACCTCGATGGGCGGGTGCAGCCGCAGGTGATGGACGCGGCGTTCGTCGGCGTCGGTCACCTCGATCCGCCAGCCGCTGGGGTGGACGAGCACTTCGCCAACCTCGGGCACATGCCCCGCGAGCACCGCGGCGAGCCCGCCGAGCGTGTCCACATCCTCCTCGACCTCGGCCAGCCGCGGGTCGACCGCTTCGCCAAGGTCGTCGAGTTCGGCGCGCGCATCGACTTCCCAGCAGCCGCCCTCGCCCGCAACGATCAGCGGTTCGGGCTCGTCGTCATGCTCGTCCTCGATCTCGCCGACGATCTCCTCGACCAGATCCTCGATCGTCAGCAACCCCTCGGTCCCCGAATATTCGTCGATCACGATCGCCAGATGGGTGCGCTTGGCGCGCATTTCGGCGAGCAGGTCGAGCACGCCCATCGATTGCGGGACGTAGAGCGGCTGGCGGAGCAGGTCGAGCAGCGGCGGCGGCGGCCGCTTTTCGGCGAGCACGGCAAAGACGTCCTTGACGTGGATCATGCCGATCACTTCGTCGAGGCTTTCGCGATAGACCGGCAGGCGGCTGTGGCCCGCGTCGGCAAAGATGGCGAGGATGTCCTCGAACGTCGCGGTTTCGGGAATCGCGATGATCTCGCCGCGCGGCACCGCGACATCGTCGACCGTCTGTTCGCCGAAATGGAGCAGGTTGCGCAGCATCTTGCGCTCGATGGGGGACAGGTCGCCGACGATATTGCTGCCGCGGCGATCCTCGCCCTCTTCCTCGGCCTCGTCGATGACCTCTTCGATCTGTTCGCGCAGCGACGGTTCCTTGTCGCCGCCGAAGAGCAGGTTTCTCAGCCCGGACAGCAGCCCGGACCTGCTACTGTCCTCTTCCGATCGGCTCGAAGACCCCTGTTCGTCGGGCATGATTGCTGCGTGTCCCAAGTTAATCCTGATCCGCATATGGATTGGCGATACCCAGCGATGCAAGGGCTTTCACTTCCAAAGTCTCCATCGCCGCCGCCGCCACATCGTCCATATGGTCATAGCCGACCAGATGCAGCGCGCCATGAACGATCAGGTGCGTCGCATGATCGGCGAGCGAAACCCCCTTCTCCTCCGCTTCGCGCGCGCAGGTTTCGCGCGCAAGAACGATGTCGCCGAGCAGGATCTCGCCGTCATCGCTGTTGGCGAGGCTCTCGAGCAAATCGGCCTGCACCTGCGGAAAGGAGAGCACATTGGTCGGCTTGTCCTTGCCCCGGAAATCGTGGTTGAGCGCGCGAACTTCGGTATCGTCGGTCAGGCGCACCGCGACCTCGACCAGCGGCGCCGCATCGACGAGCGCGGCGAAGGGGGTGATCGCGAGCGCGGCGGCAACCGCCTCGGCCGCGCGCACTTCCCAGTCGAGCGCATCGGGCCACGGTGTCGCGGCGTGAGTTTCGACGCTCAGCACGAAAAAAGCCGCGCAGACAAAATGGCGGAAAACTGAGCAACTTCATTCGCAAATCGCGTTTTCGGGGCGGCGTTTGCCCCTGCGGGATCGTCGTTCGACATCATGCCCATCCGCTACCGCGCCGCGGCGCAGTAGGACAGCGTTTTTTGGCGGTTCTCCAGTGACGGTTTTTGGGGTGGGGAGCTGCCCTATAGCTCCGTCATGCTGGCTGCGGCGATGGCCTCGCTGTTTCAGCATTCATGGCCTGACCTCTGATCCGGCGCAGCGCCGGATCAGAGGTCAGGCCATGAATGCTGAAACAAGTTCAGGGTGACGATGAAGCAAAGGCCCGCCACCGATCGGAACCCACCCGCCCTTCAATGCACGTGCCGCAGCTTGTCGGGGTTGCGCATCACATAGATGCCGGTGATCCTGTTGTCCTCGATCTCGAGCGCCGTCGTCTGAAGCTCGCCGTCGGCTTCGCGCGTGACGAAACCCGGCAGGCCGTTGATGACGCCCATGCAAACCAGCGTCGAGCCATATTTACGCAGCAGTACCGCGATGCTGCGATGCACTTTCATCACCAGCGCCTTGCCAAGGATCGGGACCGCGGCCGCCGGGCGTTTGCCGCCGCCATCCGCCCACATGCCGACGTCGGCGGCGAGCATGGCGCCGAGCGCGGCCATGTCGCCGCTGCGCGACGCCTCGAAAAAGGCGTGCGCGATTTCCAGCCCGCGTTCCTTCTCCAGCCTGTAGCGCGGGCGCGCATCGCGGACGTGCGCGCGGGCGCGGGCGGCGAGCTGGCGCGTTGCCGCCGGATCGCGTTCGATCGTCCTTGCGACCTCGTCAAAGCCAACGCCGAAGACGTCGTGGAGCAGGAAAGCCGCGCGCTCCAGAGGGGAGAGCCGTTCGAGCGCGAGCATCAGCGGCAGGGTCACGTCATCGTCGGCCTCCTCCTCGACGAGCGGATCGGGGAGCCAGGGGCCGATATAGGTTTCGCGCCGCGCCCGCGCCGATTTGAGCTGATCGAGGCAGAGCCGCGTCACCGTGCGGCGCAGAAACGCCGCGGGTTCGCGCACTGCATTGCGGTCGGTGCCGAGCCAGCGGAGGAAGGCGTCCTGCACGACATCCTCGGCGTCGGCGACCGAACCCAGCATCCGGTAGGCCACGCGCGTCAGCATCGGACGCAGCGGGTCGAAATGCACCGCTGCGTCCGCGGCATCGTCGGGGCGCGTCGCCGTCATCAGGCCGCCTTGGCCGCGCCGCCTTCGTACCAGAGGTCGAAACCGACCGCGATCCGATTCCAGCCGTTGATGATGTTGATCATCAGGGTCAGGTTCACCTGTTCCTCCGGGGTGAAATGCGCTTCGAGCGCCTCTTTTGCTGCCTGCTGTGTGTGGCCTTGCGACAGCGTGGTCAAGGCGTCGGTCCAGGCGAGCGCGGCGCGTTCGCGCGGCGTGTAGACCGGCGCTTCGTGCCAGGCGGCGAGCAGGTAGATGCGCTGTTCGCTTTCGCCCAGCGCGCGGGCGTCGGCGCTGTGCATGTTGATGCAATTGGCGCAGGCGTTGAGGATCGAGGCGCGGATCTTGACGAGTTCGACCAGGCTTTTCTCGAGGCTCTTTTCGATCGCGAGGCTGGCGCCCATCCACTGTTTCATCAATTGCGGGGCGGCGGCAAAGGGGTCGGTTACGCGGGTCATATCATGTCTCCTTCAAGGGGGTTGTGCAGACATGACGAGACAGCATCGGCGGGTGTGACATGAACCGCAAAAAAAATGTCGCGGGCGCCGAAAAATCCACTAGCCTGCCCGTCTCGGCACAAGGAGAGGGAGGTCCAGCCATGAAGTTTCTCGATGGTTTCGGCGAACAGGCCTATGCGCTGCTGCGCATCGTGTCCGGGCTGTTGTTCCTGGCGCATGGCGTGCAGAAATTCTTCCATTTCCCGGTGGCCTTTCCCTATCCGCTCAATCCGATGCTCTATGCGGCGGGGATGATCGAGATCGTCGCCGGCGCACTGATCGTCATCGGCCTGTTCACCCGCCCCGCGGCCTTTATCGCGAGCGGGATGTCGGCGGTCGGCTATTGGGTCGCGCACGGCAGCCAGGGGCTTTATCCGATCGCCAATGGCGGCGAGACGATCGCGCTTTACTGCTTCATCTTCCTGTTCATCGCGACGCGCGGCGCGGGGGTGTGGAGCGTCGAGGGAGCGAAAAAATAGGGGTTTGACGTCGGTTTTCGACCGGTAGCGGCCATTCTCTCCCCTCCCGCTTGCGGGAGGGGTCGGGGGTGGGCAGCAGCGTGGCAATGGCCCACCCCGCTGCGACTAACGAACAAAGTTCGTAAGTCTCGCTGCCCCTCCCGCTTGCGGGAGGGGAGACCAGCGCAACCCCTCAATGTCCGCTAACCACCCCAAAGCCGCCATCGCATCCCCCGGCACAAAATGGGGGCAGCCGTTTCCGGCCGCCCCCAGGTGCGGGCTTCACATGGTGAAGGGCGTCAAATCTTGCGCGTGTTCGCCTCGATCAGCCTGGTCGCCTCGGCAACGGCCCTGGCGGTCGTCAGCTTGCCGTCCTGAACCTCGTCGGCGATTTCGAGGAGGCGGCCGCTGATGACGGTGCCGGTGTCGGCCTTTTCGTCGATCGCGATGCCGCCCTTCGCGGCGGCAACCCGGTCCCACGCCGCGCGCACCGCGGCCCAATAATCCCTGGTCGCGGCCCAATAATCGTCGGCGGCCTTCACATCATATTGGTCATATTTGGTGTAGGTGTTGAGCACATATTCCTGGACGATCGGCACCAGCTTGCCATCCTTCGTGCCCATCTTCGTATTGTCCTGCCAGTGGATCCAGCCGTCGGGGGTCGGCTGGTGGCGGTTGATCGCATAATAGCGGTCGTAGACGGGATCCCGGACGGCATCGCGGCGCGCGAGCGGGCGCCACGTCCAGTTGGAGCGCCAGCGGCGGATGCCCGCCTGCGTTTCAAACTGGCCCCAGCCGCCGTAGCGCGGGCTGTCGTCGACCTGATAAACGGTCTGCGACCAGCGGCCGGTGCGCATCCGTTCGGGGACATCCTCCCACACCCATTTGTTGCGGTCCGAATAGACGAGCACGCGCTGGGGTTCATATTCCCAGTCCTGCCGCCAATGCTTGATGATGTGCGTCTTGCCCTCATGTTCGATGACGAGCAGGTGCTGGAGCATGATCTTGCGCCCCGTATCCTCGACGACGCGGACGACCTCGTGCCCGCCCGACGTCTTGGCGGCGAGCGGGGTGTAGCCCGCGTCCCAGCGCGTCGATTCCTGCATGTCGAACCGCACCTTGTAATTGCCCGCCATCGCGAGGATGTCGGCGCGGTCCTGCTCGAAACTGGCCGCGGCCGCCTCGGCGGCGATCGGCGGGTGCGCCGAGAGGGTGGCGGGAAGCGCGGCCGACAGCAGCAGACCCGCGATGATGGTGACTTTCTTCATGGTGCAGTCCTTTGCTCTGGTCAGAAACGGAAGCTCAGCGACGCCGATGCGTTGCGGCCGGGCTGGGTATAGGCGTCGGTTATGGTCGAACTGGCGGCGAGGCCGCGCGCATCGCTCCACCACGCATATTTCCTGTCCAGGATGTTGAAGACCCCGGCGCGCAGCGTCAGCCCTTCCACGATCCGCACAAAGGCGGTCGCGTCGAGGATGGTGAAGCCATCCGGGCGATAGCATTCGGCGGCGGTGCAGGCGCCCGCCGCGCGCGACGCGTCCTTGCGCGCGCTGTGCGTCATCACGATCTGGCCGCCGAAACGGCCGCTTTGCGGCTCGCGATAGCCGACACCGACGACCAGCTTGAGCGGGTCGATCGACGCCAGCGGCACGCGCGTCCCGTCGGGCTGGATCGAATCGCCCGTGGCATAGGAAAGGGCGAGCGTCGTATAGAGGCCGGACGACGCCCGCCCCTCGAACCGCGCTTCGGCGCCCTTGACGCGCGCACGGTCGAGATTGACGAACTGGAAGCGGATGGGATCGGCGATGGTGCCGGTGCCGCCGACCTGCTCCTGGCTGATGAAATCCTTGTAGCGCGCCGAAAAGGCGGTGACGTCGAGGCTGACGGCATCGCTGCCAAGGCGCACGCCGCCCTCGAAACTTTCGCTGCGTTCGGGGCCGAGGTCGGGGTTCGGCACCGAACGATAGGAGAAAAAGGGCGAGGTCAGATTTTCAAAGAACTGGTTGACCTGCCCCGGTTCGGGCGCCTTGAAGCCCGTCGCATAATTGGCGAACAGGCGGACCTGGTCGGTGACTTTCCACACCGCGCCGATCTTGGGCGACAGGCGCGAACCGTCCTGCCCGGCACCGGCAAAGGCTGGGAGCAGCGGATCGTCCTGCGGCGACAGATCATACCAGTCGAAGCGCAGCGCGGGGTAGAGCGTGAGGCGGCCATCGGCGATCGCGATTTCGTCGCCGACGAACAGGCCGCCGCGGGTGAAATCGGTGACCGGAAAGGCGCGTGTCGGGAAGGTTTCGCCTGTCGGCGGGACGGTGCCGTCGCGCAGCCCGCGCTGGCGCGTCTGGCTGATGTCGCCGCCGAAAACGAGCCGGTGCGCGATCGCGCCGGTCGCAAAGTCGGCGCGGGCGTCGGCCGAAGCCCCGATGACGCGGTTTTCGAACGTGTTGAGCCGCGTGCGGTCGGGAAGCGTGGCGCGATCTTCCTCGGTATATTGGCGGTCCTCGCCGTCCTGCCAGTAGAGCGCGACGCGCGCGAAATCGACCGCCCCCTCGCCCTGCCAGCTCCAGTCGAGCGAGACGCGCTTGCGCTCCCCCATGTCCCAGGCTTCGAGCCGGTCGACCGCGGCGCTGAGGCCGGTCAGGCCATTGGTGTAGAGCCGCGTGCCCAGATATTCGCCGGTCAGCCGCAGCTTGTGGCCGCTGGCGGGATCGTAGACAATGCGTGCGAGCGCAGCGTTCGAACGGCCGTCCTGCGGGTTGGGCCGGGTCCGCGCGGCGCCGGTGCCGCCGACGTCGCCCATGTTGTCGAGTTCCTGATAATCGCGGCGGGTGTAGGCGGCCATCAGCGACCAGTCGCCGCTCTGCCCGGCGAGGATCGCGGTTTCGGAAAACTCCTTGTCGGCGCTGGCGTAAGCGGCGCGGAGGAGGCCGCCGACGCTTTGGCCGTCCTCCAGGAAATCGGCGGGGTCGGCGGTGATGAAGCTCACCGCGCCCGCCAGCCCGTCGCTGCCATAGAGCGCCGACGAGGGGCCGCGCAAAATCTCGACCGACTTGATGAGGCCGAGATCGACATAATCGCCGCGCCCCGACGCCTGCGCGCCGAAGCTGAAACCGTCGGGGACGCGCACGCCATCGACCTGGATCAGCACGCGGTTGCCGCCGATGCCGCGGATGTTGAAGCTGTCGTTGCCCGCCCGGCCCGTCGCGCCCAAGGCGGCGCCGAAACGCGCGGGCTGGCGCTGAACGCTGACGCCGGGCTCGAAGCGGACGAGGTCGCGGATGTCGGTGACGAGTTCGTCGGCGATCTGCTCGGCGCTCTTGACCGATACGGTCACCGGCACATCCTCGACCCTGGCCTCGGAGCGCGTCGCGGTGACGACGATCTGGTTCTTGCGCGCGAGCCAGTAAGCGCCGTCGTCGTCCTGCGCCATCGCCGGCTGCGCGGTCAAGGCGAGCGCGAGGGCGCTGCCCATGGCAAGGCGGGACAGGAACGGCGAACGACGGCTGGTCAATTTTCTTCCCCTGATTGATTGCGATTGATTCGCAATAGCGGCGCTTTAGAAGCGCCATGAACGCGGGTCAATATGCTATTGCGAGTCGTTTGCGAAAAACATCAGAGGGAACAGCAGGCGTTACCGAGCGTCGTGCCCGGTCAGTGAGAGGGGTAGGAGCCGGCTTCTCGTTCCCGCGCGGCGGGTGGATGAGGCGGGTTTCGGCCGGTTGCTACTTTTTCCCGTTCGTATCGAGCGAAGTCGAGATACAAATCGACACCGCGCCACGCCGGGGGCATCTCGACTTCGCTCGATGCGAACGGAAAGCGGGGAAGGTCTGGAAACGACCGTTTGCGGACCTTTATTCCATCGTCATCCCGGCGAAGCCTGTCCTGAGCGCCGGCAAGGCAGTCGAAGGGGCCGGGATGACGGATGAGGGAAGGTCCGCCCACCACCCCCAAGGCCGCCGCCGCCCTAAAGCATCGTGCCATAAATCTGCACCGCCTCCCCGAGCGAAGACGAGGGGCCGTGCCGAGCGAAGTCGAGGCACCTCCGGTGCGGGCTCTCGCTCCGCTCGAACGAGCCCCTCGTCTTCGCTCGGGGAGGCGGATGATTCAGATTTCGCGCAATTTGCCCTAGCTCCCCGGCCCCTCATAGGCCTCGACGATCCGCCCGACGATCGGGTGACGGACCACGTCGGCGGCAGTGAAGCGGCTGACGTTGATCCCCTCCAGCCCTTCGAGCCGCGCGACCGCATCGGCGAGGCCCGAGGTCGCGGGCGCGGGGAGGTCGACCTGCTTCGGGTCGCCGCAGATGACCATGCGGCTGTTCATGCCGAAGCGGGTCAGAAACATCTTCATCTGCGGGATCGTCGTGTTCTGCGCCTCGTCGAGAATGATGAAGGCGTCGGCGAGCGTGCGGCCGCGCATGAAGGCGAGCGGCGCGATCTCGATTTCGCCGCTCGCGATGCGGCGCTCGACCTGCTCGGCGGGCAGGCAGTCGTGCAAGGCGTCGTAGAGCGGGCGCAGATAGGGATCGACCTTTTCCTTCATGTCGCCGGGCAGGAAGCCCAGCTTCTCCCCCGCCTCGACCGCGGGGCGCGAGAGGATGAGGCGCTGGACGCTGCCGGTGATGAGCTGCGCCACGGCCTGCGCGACCGCGAGATAGGTCTTGCCCGTCCCCGCCGGTCCCAGCGCGAAGATCACCTCGTCGCGCGCAAGCGCCTGCATATAGGGAACCTGCGACGGCGCGCGCGGGACGATCGTTTTCTTGCGCGTGCGGATCATCACCGTCGGCGTCTCGCTCGCGTCGTGGCGGATGATGCCGTCGAGCGTCGGCTGCGCCGACATCGCGATCACGCCGTCGACCATCCCGGCGTCGACCTCCTGCCCCTTTTCGATGCGGTCATAGAGATCGGTGAGGACATCGCGCGCGCGCGCGGCGGCTTCGGCCTCGCCCTCGATCTGCACGCGGTTGCCGCGCGCCGAAATATAGACGCCGAGGCGGTTCTCGATCGCGACGAGGTTGCGATCGAACTCGCCGAAGAGAATGCCCAGAAGCTGCGTTCGCTCGAACTCCGCCGTCAATCGGACGCGATCGCCGGGTTCGGCGGGGGCGGCGGCAGTCAGCGGGCGTTTGGACACGTGGGCAGGGCTCCTTGGTTCAATAGCAACCTGTGTACTCCCGCGAAGGCGCGAGTCCATCACTGATGCTCTCGAAACTCGGCGGCTGGAGATGGGGCCCCGCCTTCGCGGGGACACATGAGCCCCTGACGGGCATCAGGCGGTCGCTTCCATCAGCGCTTCGGCGCCGAGGCTGTTCGGGCCCGCGGACGTGATGCGCACATCGACCATGTCGCCGATCGCGAGGCCCGGCACGGTGACATGCACCGACTGAAGCCACGGCGATTTGCCGATCAGCTGGCCGTCGCGCTTGCCCTTGCGTTCGAGCAGCAGGCGCGTCGCGCGGCCGACGGTCGCTTCGTTGAACGCCTGTTGCTGCTCGCCCAGCAAGGCTTGCAGCCGCTGGAGGCGATCGTTCATCACCGCTTCGTCGACCTGGTCCTCCATCGTCGCCGCCGGCGTTCCGGGGCGGCGCGAGTATTTGAAGCTGTAGGCCATCGCATAGCGGGTAGCGCGGACGATCGCGAGCGTCGCCTCGAAATCTTCCTCGCTTTCACCGGGGAAGCCGACGATGAAGTCGCCCGAGATCGCGATGTCGGGGCGTGCTTCGCGCACGCGCTCGATGACCTTCAGATAGGATTCGACGCTGTGGCTGCGGTTCATCGCGGCGAGGATGCGGTCGCTGCCCGCCTGCACCGGCAGGTGGAGGAAGGGCATCAGCTTGTCGACCTCGCCATGCGCGGCGATCAGCCCGTCGGTCATGTCGCCCGGATGGCTGGTGGTGTAGCGGATACGCTCCAGCCCATCCTCTTTCGCCAGAGCGCGGATCAGCCCGTCGAGGCCGATGGCGCGGCCCCGGTCATCCTCGCCGTCCCAGGCGTTGACATTCTGCCCCAGCAGCGTGATTTCGCGCACGCCGCCTGCGATGAGCGCGCGCGCCTCGGCGATCAGGTCGGCGAAGGGGCGGCTGATTTCGGCGCCGCGCGTATAGGGGACGACGCAATAGGTGCAGAACTTGTCGCACCCTTCCTGCACGGTCAGGAAGGCGGTCGGGCGCTGGCCGCCGGCGCGCTTCGGCAGCGCGCCGAACTTGCTTTCGAGCGGCATGTCGAGGTCGATCGCCTTCTCGCCCCTTTCCGCGCGTGCGATCAGCTCGGGCAGGCGGTGATAGGCCTGCGGGCCGACGACGACATCGACGCTCGGCGCGCGGCGCGCGATTTCGGCGCCCTCGGCCTGCGCGACACAGCCGGCGACGGCGATCGTCGGCGTGCTGCCGTCGGCGCGCTTCAGGCGGCCGATGTCCGAATAGACTTTTTCGGCCGCCTTTTCACGAATGTGGCAGGTGTTGAGCACGACCAGGTCGGCGTCGGCGCCGTCGGCGGCGGGCACATAGCCTTCGGCGCCCAGCATCTCGGCCATGCGCTCGCCGTCATAGACGTTCATCTGGCAGCCGAAGGATTTGACGTGAAATGTTTTGGGGGCGTCGGATTTCATCGGCGCGCTATAGGCGATGCGACGCTGCGGCGGAAGAGCGCGCGATCTGGTTCGCAATCGCTGTGCGCGCGGCCTCGGCGAGCAGCTTGCGGTCGCCCTCGACGGCGTCGGGCAGCGGCTCGAGATAATGAATCGTCAGATGCACCGGGCGCTTGCGCGCGAGCAGCCGCTTGAAATTGTCGAGCCCCGATTCGGGATCGAGCCACGCGATCTCGTTCGCCTCCGCCCCATAGTCGAGGAATACCGGCTGGACGCGCAGCCGCGGCGGCGTCGGGATAACCGCCTGGAGCAGCGAGGGGCGAAAGGGGAGCAGGCCGTCGCCGGGGCCGGTCGTGCCTTCGGGGAAAAGCGTCACCGGCCGCCCGCGCGCCAGCGCATTGCGCAGGTCGTTGGCCTGGCTGTGAATCTCGCGCCGCGCCTCGCGCTGGACATAGACGGTGTGATTCTGGTCGGCGAGCCAGCCGACGAGCGGCGTCGTCCCGACCTCTGCCTTCGACACAAAGGCGGACCGCGCCGCTCCGCCGAGCGCCAATATGTCGAGCCAGCTGACATGGTTAGACACGAACAGCACGTCGCGCCGCAGCCGCGTTCCCGTCGTGCGGATACGCAGCCCGGCGATCCAGCCGGCCGCGTTCAAAAACGCCATGACCATCGGCGACGGACGCCCGACGGCGCGATAGACAAGATGCGGGACGATCAGAAAAAGGAGCGTCAGCACCATCAGCACCAGGCGAACGACCGTCCGCCAGGTGATCGAAGAGCGATCAGTCGCGCTTGCGATCGATGGCGACACCGTAAAGCTCCATGCGGTGATCGACGAGGCGGAAGCCCAGCCGTTCGGCGATCACCTTCTGCAACGCTTCGAGTTCGGGATCGACAAACTCGATCACCTTGCCCGTCTCGACGTCGATCAGATGGTCGTGATGCGCCTCCGGCGCGGCTTCGTAGCGCGAGCGGCCGTCGCCGAAATCGTGACGGTCGAGGATGCCGGCTTCCTCGAACAGGCGAACGGTGCGGTAAACGGTGGCGATCGAGATGCCGCTGTCGATCTTCGACGCGCGATCATAGAGCGTCTCGACGTCAGGGTGATCCTCCGATTCCGAGATGACGCGCGCGATGATGCGGCGCTGTTCGGTGATGCGGAGGCCCTTTTCGTGGCACAGCGCTTCGAGGTCGATATTGCCGGACATGCTTGCCTTTCCTGCCGATGCAGCCGCGTCTGTCGTTATGGAAACTGTATAGGCACGCACCGCCGATAGGACAAGGGCGGCGCCCCTGCGGCACCGCCCCTAGCCGCCCCGCGGAACGATTGTTCGCTGCGCCCTATGCCTTGGTCTTGCGGCGACGCCCGCCACCGCGCCCCTTGGTGCCAAGGCCGATTTCCTTCGCCAGCGCGCGGCGCTTTTCGGCATAGCTGGGCGCGACCATCGGATAGTCGGCGGGCAGGCCCCATTTCGCGCGATAGTCGTCGGGGGTCATGCCATAATGCGTCATCAGATGGCGGCGGAGCATCTTCAGCTTTTTGCCGTCCTCGAGGCAGACGATATAGTCGGGTTTGACCGAAGCGCGCACCGACACCGCGGGCACGGGCTTTTCCTCGACCACCGGCGTGCCGCCAAGGCCCGAAAGCGCCGCGTGGACATTGTTGATAAGCAGCGAAAGATCGGAAATCGCGACGCTGTTGTTGCTGACATGCGCCGCGACAATATCGGCGGTCAGTGTGACGAGCATTTCATTGGTGTCGGCTTGGTCGGACATGACACTATTCCTTATATTGGCATTCCCAGAAGTCAGGCGGGAGATTATTGCATCTATTCTTTCGCCTGGCGGAACAGTGGCACTTTGGAGACAATTCCGCAACGTCCGATCAGCTGGATCTGTCGTTCCGTCCAGAGCGACGCATCGTAATCGCGTCGCGCATCACGCCATCCCGACCGCGATAATAAGCAGCGCGGCGCCCGCATTCCGAAAAGCCCGCGCGCGCATAAAGATGAATCGCGTCATTATCGGCGCGCATTTCAAGGAAATAGTCTTCGGCGCCCTGTTCGGCGGCCCACGCTTGCCAGTCGTCCATCAACCGCTGGCCGATTCCACGCCCGCGATCGGCGGGATCGACCGCGAGCAGCAGCAGCTCGCTTTCCGGCCCCGCCATCCGCGCGGCGGAAAAGCCGCAGGCGCGGTCGCCGTCCCACGCGACCGCAACCCGCGCCGAGGGAAGCGCGAACAAGGTCAGAAGCTGCGCCGCGCTCCACGCCTCGCCATAGGCCGCGTCGAAGGCCGCCTCCATCACGCGCATCACGGCGGGGACATCGCCGACGCGCGCGGTGACAATACGAACCGTGCCGGTCATGCGCCGCTCATCGGCCTGGCGTCGGGCGCGCGGCCGTAGACGGGACTCGGCGGGCCGATCAGCGCGGCACGCGGCAGGCGCAGAAAGGCGCGCGCGTCGGGCAGTAGCGTCAGCGCGCGCCCCGTCGTCCCGCGCCGCGCCACGAAGGCCTCGGCGCGATTGCCGACGACCAGCGAATCGCCCAGCGCCACCGCCGCGTCGGGGAGCAGCGAGCGCGCCTCGGCGCGCGGCGACAGGTCGCCGGCGAAAGGCTGGACGAACCATTGGCCGTGGCCGCCCTCCATCACGACAAGCGCGCCGCCCGCTTCGCCGATCGCATCGGCCGCCGCGGCGGCAACGAGCGCGAGGGTCGAAAAGCCATGCGCCGGCACCTGCCAGCCGAGCGCGAGCGCGCGCGCGGCGGCGACGCCGATCCGCACGCCGGCAAAGCTGCCGGGGCCGCAGCCGACCGCGATGGCATCGGCGCGCCCGCCGTCGGCAAGCGCGGCGATCAACGGAACGAGCCGCTCGGCATGGCCGCGCCCGATCACCTCATGGCGAAAGTCGACGACGCGCCCGCCCGCCACCAGCGCGACCGAGCAGGCCTCGCTGGCGCTGTCGATGACGAGCGTTCGCTCGTCAGACAAGGCGATTGAAACGCTCGAAGCCCGGACGCGGGCTGCGGTCAAAGATCGTCGCGGGATCGCCATAACCGAGCGTCGAGATGAAATTGCTCTTCACCTTGGGCTGGTCGGCAAAAAACGCCTTGTCGACCGCATCATTGTCGAACCCCGACATCGGCCCGGTGTCGAGACCGAGCGCACGCGCGGCGAGCAGGAAATAGGCGCCCTGCAGGCTCGAGTTGCGGAACGCGGTCGCTTCGGCGAGCGCATCCTTGCCCGCAAACCAGCTGCGCGCATCGGTGTGCGGGAAAAACTCGGGCAGATGCTCGTAAAACTCAAGGTCCATGGCGATGATCGCGGTGACCGGCGCGGCCAGGATCTTTTCGGCATTGGCGGGCAAGGCATGGGCCGCGAGGCGTTCCTTCGCCCCGTCCGACACGCACCAGACGATCCGCGCCGGCAGGCTGTTCGCGCTCGTCGGCCCGAACTTCATCAGATCCCATATCGCGTGAAGCTGTGCTTCCGACACCGGCTTGTCGAGATAGCCATTATAGGTGCGCGCGGCGCGGAAAAGCTGGTCGAGAGCGCTGTCGGAAAGCGGCTCGCTCATAATTCGGTCTCCTGAAACGGATTGGGTCAGACGGCGTGAACCGCCGTTACCTCGGGCACATAATGTTTCAAGAGCGACTCGATGCCATTTTTCAACGTCGCGGTCGAGGATGGGCAGCCGGCGCACGCGCCCTGCATCTTCAGATACACATTGCCCTTGTCGAAACCGCGATAGACGATGTCGCCGCCGTCGTTGGCGACCGCGGGGCGCACGCGCGTTTCGATCAGCTCCTTGATCTGTTCGATGATGTCGGCGTCGGCCGGATCATCGGCAAAGCCCGCATCCTCCGCGGGCACCGAAAAGGTCGCGCTCGCGGCGTTGAACAACGGCACATCGGCGAGGAAATGATCCATGACGATGCCAAGCACGTCGGGCTTCACATCCGCCCATTCGGCGCCAGGGGCGATCGTCACCGACACGAAATCGCGGCCGAAAAAGACGCCCGTGACGTCGCCCAGCGAAAAGAGCGCGCTCGCAAGCGGCGACGCCTCGGCCTCTTCGGGGCTGGCAAAGTCGCGCGTTCCCGCCTCCATCACCGTCCGGCCGGGCAGGAACTTGAGCGTCGCGGGATTGGGCGTCGATTCGGTTTCGATCAGCATGCGGTGCATGTGGGATGCCATCGCCCTTTGTGCAAGCGCCATCGGGGCGTTAGATGGCCGCAATGCGTCGTTTCACCCATTTCGTCGCCCTCGACTGGTCGGGCGCGCGCGGCGAACGCCAGCGCGGCATCGCGCTCGCCGTCGCCAAGGGTCGCGACGCCCCGGCGCTGGTGCGGCCCGGCCATATCTGGTCGCGCGCGGAGATACTGGCGTGGCTGGAGGGTGTCGCCGAAACCGGCGCCGACATGCTGATCGGCTTCGACTTTTCGGCTGCCTTCGCCTTTGCCGACCGCGGCGGCTATTTTCCCGAATGGGACGAAAGCCCGCCCGACATGCCCGCGCTGTGGTCGCTCGTCGAGCGGCTCGCCGCCACCGACCCGCATTATGAGGCAGGCGGCTTCCTGCACCACCCCGAGGCGCGACGCCATTTCCGCCACGGACGCGGCGACGTCGGCGATCTTTTCGCGCCCGGCGCGGGGCGGCTGCGCGTCGTCGAGCAGCATCAGCGCGCAACGCGGCAGGCGGCAAGCGTCAGCAATTTCAACCTCGTCGGCGCGGCGCAGGCCGGCAAGGCGAGCCTCAGCGGAATGCGGCTGCTGCATCGGCTGCGCGGCCGGATCCCGCTCTGGCCGCTCGATCCCGTGCCGACGACCGGCCCGCTGCTCGTCGAAATCTATACCAGCCTTGCCGCGCGCGCGGCGGGACTCGCGGGCGGGCGCAGCAAGATTCGCGACGGAAGCGCGCTCGACGCCGCACTCGCCGCGCTCGGATCACCGCCCGCGGGCGTCGCCGGGCCGGTCAGCGACCATGCCGCCGATGCGCTGCTCGCCGCCGCATGGCTGCGCGACATATCGGCGAAAGCTGCGCTTTGGTCCCCCGCCCCGCTTTCCGGGGCGCTCGCGCGGACCGAAGGCTGGACCTTCGGCATCGTCTGACATGGTTGCGGCAGGGCATAATTTCCGCCGGCAGATATTTCCATCCGCCCCAAAAATGCCTAGGGGGCGCAAGACGCCGGCTTAGCTCAGTTGGTAGAGCAACCGCCTTGTAAGCGGTAGGTCGTCAGTTCGAGTCTGACAGCCGGCACCATTCGCCCATCCGCGACAGGCGGCGCGCAGCCCTTGAATCGGGCGCGGACATTCCTAATTTCAGATTGCCGGATGCCGATCCGGGTCCGGTGGACATGGAGAGCGTCGGCTCTTCCTTACCGGCGCATCTCATGCCCGAATTGCTTCGCAAAGGAGGATTTGGAGATGAGAAGCAACTTTGATTTCACGCCCTATCGGCGTTCCACGGTCGGTTTCGACCGTCTTTTCGACCTGCTCGAAACCGGGATGCGCGGCGACGCGGCCGATGGCTACCCCCCCTTCGATATCGTGCGACAGGGCGAGGACAGCTATCGCATAACGATCGCGGTCGCCGGCTTCCGTCCGGACGAGATCGAAGTGATCGCGCAGCAGAACCAGCTTACCGTCACCGGCAAGCGCGCCGGGGACGACGGCAAGGGCCAATATCTGCACCGCGGCATCGCCGCGCGCGACTTCGAGCGACGCTTCCAGCTTGCCGACTATATCGAGGTCGGCGAGGCAGGTTTCGACAATGGCCTGCTTTGGATCGAACTGAAGCGCGTCGTCCCCGAAGCGATGAAACCGCGCAAGATCGCGATCGGCAGCGGCAATTCCACCCCCGATCGCATCACATCGCGCGACGAGAAGGCCCTCGAATCCGCCTGATCGGCGCGACAAGGCCGAAGCGCCGACCGGCCCGCGGTACCAGGCGGGTCGGCCGGCGACCCTGTTCCAATGCCAGAGGAGATGATTATCATGTCACTTCGCGATCTCATTCCGTGGAGCCGACAGGAAAACCGGCTCCCCATTGCGGCGGACACGCGCGACGGCGGGGAGTATGACACGCATCCGCTGCTTTCGCTGCACCGCGAGGTCAATCGTCTGTTCGACGATGTGTTTCGTGGCTTTGGCGGCACAGGCCCGGCGCGGTTCGACCCGCGCGGCGTGTGGCCGCATGTCGAACTGGCCGAAACCGACGGCGAAATCCGCATCACCGCCGAACTTCCCGGACTCGACGAGAAGGACGTCGACCTCAGCGTAGAGGAAGGCGTGCTGATCCTGCGCGGCGAGAAACGCGCGGACATCGAAGACCGCGATCGCGGCTATTCGGAGCGAAGCTATGGCCGCTTTGAACGCCGCATCGGCCTGCCGTCGGGCATCGACCGCGAAAAGGCGACCGCGACGTTCCGGAACGGCGTGCTCTCCGTCCGCCTGCCCCGAACGGAGGCGGCGAAGAAAAATGTTCGCCGCATTCCGATCAATGGCAAGACCGCCTGAAGCCGTCGCCCGGACGATCGGGCCGATCCCCGACGACGTCCGGGCGATCGTCGAGCCGGTCCCCTGGCTCGCGTCATCGGGATCAGGTCGCAGGTTTCGTGACCGCTGGCGGGTGCGCTTCGCGCCGCGATGGGCGCCTTCGATCGACCCGCTTACGGGCTGGACCGGCGGCGGCGATCCCCTTGCCACCGTGGAGTTGCATTTCGCGAGCCGAAGGTCCGCGGAGGCCTATTGTCGTCGGGCGGGCATCCCTTTCAAAAGCCGCGGCGCGCCGCCGTCCCTGCCGCGCGCGGCAAAGCTTCCGCCCGATGATGCGATGCCGCTGTGCTGCTGGCCGACGGGACCGCACCCGCGATGCTGCGGACGCTATCCCGTCGCGCTGCGATTTGCGGCGCGGAAGGATGATGACGCGCCGCGCGCCGCATAGCGCGCCGCGGCATCGCTCACTGGACCGAGATCACGCCATCGACCGCCCGCCACTCGGCCGGGCGGATCAGTCGTTCGTGCGCGATCCGCACCGAATGGAGCGCGGCCTCGATTTCCCGCCGCCAATGGTCGAGGAAATCGAACAGCACGGGAAAGTCGGGCGCGAGATCATATTCCTGCCAGACAAAAAGCTGCAACAACGAGGGGTGATCGGGTCGGTAATAATGAATCTCGGCCGTGGTCAGCCCATAGCCCCGCAACTGCCTGGCCAACGCCGACTCGCTCATTGCGCGCGCGGACGCTCCCCGCCCCGCCAATCGGCCGCCGACAGCATCGCGCGTCCTCCGCGCAGCAGGCGGGCGCGACTTGCGCCGGGGGGCCGACGGAACCCGGACCTGTCGCAAGGCGCGGCGCGGTCCGACGTCCACCGCGCGAGCAAGGCGTGCGCGACCTCCGGCTCGAACCGCGGATGGCGCTCGGCGTCAAAGGGATGAAGAATACGGGAAAATGGCTGCGACATGATCGTGCCTCCTTCCTGTGTCGCTTCCTGTTCGCCGCCGCGCCGCGGCGGCGCAGGAGCAATTTTGGACCGGATATGAGTCGCGTCAAGAGGGTGAGCGGCCGCCGGAAATACATCGTTCTGGCACTCTGGGCCCAGGAGTGCCAAAATTTTTTCACACCCCTCTTGAAGCCCGAAAATCGCTTTCCTAGCTCCATCGTGCCGCCCGTCCGGGAAGGCGGGCGGTTCGCATCATATCGTTATGCAATCAGGAGGTTATGCATGCATTTCCGTCCCTTGCACGACCGTGTGGTCGTTCGCCGCATCGAAGCCGAGGAAAAAAGCTCGGGCGGCATCATCATTCCCGACACCGCCAAGGAAAAGCCGCAGGAAGGTGAGGTCGTGGCCGTGGGCCCCGGCGCGCGCGCCGAGGACGGCACGGTGACGGCGCTGGACGTCAAGGTCGGCGACCGCATCCTGTTCGGCAAATGGTCGGGCACCGAGGTCCGCATCGACGGCGAGGAACTGCTCATCATGAAGGAAAGCGACATCCTCGGCGTTATCGAGCGGGTCGAATCGCTCAAGAAGGCTGCGTAACGCCAGCCCATTTTGCCCAAATCGTGAAAGGAATCTGACAAGGAGGTATCCAAATGGCTGCCAAGGAAGTGAAATTTGCGTCGGACGCGCGTGATCGCATGCTGCGCGGCGTGGATACGCTTGCGAATGCAGTGAAGGTCACGCTCGGCCCCAAGGGTCGCAATGTCGTGCTCGAAAAAAGTTTCGGCGCACCGCGCATCACCAAGGACGGCGTCACCGTGGCCAAGGAAATCGAACTCGCCGACAAGTTCGAGAATATGGGCGCGCAGATGCTGCGCGAGGTCGCGTCGAAACAGAATGACAAGGCCGGCGACGGCACCACGACCGCCACGGTGCTGGCTCAGGCGATCGTCCGCGAAGGATCGAAAGCGGTCGCCGCGGGTATGAATCCGATGGACGTCAAGCGCGGCATCGACCTTGCCGTGAACGCCGTCGTCAAGGATCTTGAGGCGCACGCCCGAAAGGTCAGCGCCAACAGCGAGATCGCCCAGGTTGCGACGATATCGGCGAACGGCGACGAGGAAGTCGGACGCATCCTTGCCGAAGCCATGGACAAGGTCGGCAATGAGGGCGTCATCACCGTCGAGGAGGCGAAGAGCCTGGCGACCGAACTCGAGACCGTCGAGGGCATGCAGTTCGACCGCGGCTATCTGTCGCCCTATTTCATCACCAATGCCGAGAAGCTGAAGGTCGAGCTCGACGACCCCTATATCCTGATCCACGAGAAGAAGCTGTCGAACCTGCAGGCGATGCTGCCGCTGCTTGAGGCGGTCGTGCAGTCGGGCAAGCCGCTGCTCATCATCGCCGAGGATGTCGAAGGCGAAGCGCTGGCGACGCTGGTGGTCAACCGCCTGCGCGGCGGGCTCAAGGTTGCGGCGGTCAAGGCGCCGGGCTTTGGCGACCGTCGCAAGGCGATGCTGGAGGACATCGCGGTCCTCACCGGCGGCAATGTGGTGAGCGAAGAACTGGGCATCAAGCTCGAGAATGTGACGGTCAACATGCTCGGCCGCGCCAAGAAGATCGTGATCGACAAGGATCATACGACGATCGTCGATGGCGTCGGTGCCAAGGCCGACATCGACGCCCGTATCGCCCAGATCCGCCAGCAGATCGAGACGACGACCAGCGATTATGACCGCGAAAAGTTGCAGGAGCGCCTCGCCAAGCTTGCCGGCGGCGTTGCGGTGATCCGCGTCGGCGGCGCAACCGAGGTCGAAGTCAAGGAACGCAAGGACCGGGTCGACGACGCGCTTCATGCAACGCGCGCGGCGGTCGAGGAAGGCATTCTTCCCGGCGGCGGCATTGCGCTGCTCCGTGCGCTGAAGGCGCTCGACGGCCTCAAGGCGGCGAACGACGATCAGCAGTCGGGCGTTGACATCGTCCGGCGCGCGCTCCGCGCGCCGACGCGCCAGATCGCCGACAATGCGGGCGAGGACGGCGCGTGGATCGTCGGCAAGCTGCTCGAAAGCAGCGACTATAACTGGGGCTTCAACGCCGCCACCGGCGAATATGAAGACCTGGTCAAGGCCGGCGTGATCGACCCGGCAAAGGTCGTCCGCACGGCGCTGCAGGACGCGGCCTCGGTCGCCGCGCTGCTGATCACCACCGAAGCGCTCGTTGCCGAGTTGCCGAAGGAAGAGAAAGCCGCGCCGATGCCGGCGATGGATTTCTGATCCGCGCGGGGGTGGCGGGATGCCGCCACCCCCAATCGCCTCCGCGCGGCGGACGCGCGCAATCAGCGGGTCGGGGAGGCCGCGCCCTCCTGCGCCCATGCCAGTTCGGGTGCGATCAGCGCCGACAGCGCACCCATCAGCGGGACGATCCGCCGCTTGCGAAAATCCTGCCTCATTCCCCACCCCTTCCATCTTGCCGGACGATGATCCGGTTCCGCCCCTGCAACAGCGTGGCGACGACAGAAAATGATGAGTCCAGTCCTCTCTGAATAATAATAATACGCGTGCTATCTATATCCTTCGGTATATAGACCAGGCGCGCCTCCTGGCCTCCGTCGGCGGAGGCTGAAAACCCTCTTTCCTATATTGCGCCGTCATGCTCTAGCAGCACCGAGTTCGCCGAGGCTTCACCTGGGGCTCCGGCCCTGGGGCCGATCGACGTTCGGACAATGGCGAGCCGAAAATGGGGGTTTATCGCGACCCGAAGCGCGGCGTGCCGATGGCCCGTGAGCGGCGGAAGTGCAAAACACCCTCATTCGCAGGCCGCCGGAACCGAATGTCGATCGCCCATAAAGCCGCAGAGGACACAAAAGGCCGCCGTGCATGCGAGTCTTTGGTGGCTTCAGGCGGAACCGCAAGATTGACGGGAGATAGGTGTGCATCCGTTCCGCTGGCTGATGGTCGCGATCCTGACTTTGATGCTCGCCGCCTGCTCGCCCGGCGCGCCGAAAGACGCCGAAATTGTCATCCCCAAAGGCGCGAGCATCGCCAGGGCAGGCCAGATACTCGAGGATGCGGGGCTGGTTTCGGCGTCGAGTTTTCGCAATCAAGCCCGTTTTTTCGGATCGGACGAGCCGATCAAGCCCGGCGAATATCGAATCGAAAAGGGGATGGATGCGGGCGATATTCTGAAGCTGCTCCAATCGGGCAAGACGATCCAGCGCCTGGTGACGATTCCGGAGGGCATGCCTTCGATCATGGTCTGGGAACGGCTGATGGCAGAGGAGCGTCTGACGGGTGAAATCCCGGTGCCGGCCGAGGGCAGCATCCTGCCCGATTCCTATGCGTTCACCACGGGCGAAAGCCGCGCGGCGGTGGTCGCGCGGATGCAGGCGGCGATGGACAAGGTCTTTGCCGAATTGTGGGCGAAACGCAGCCCACGCGCGGCGGTGAGGAACCGCAACGAGGCGATCACGCTTGCCTCGATCGTCGAAAAGGAAACCGCCGTCGCGGCCGAGCGCCGCACCGTTGCGGGGGTCTATACCAATCGCCTCGCGGTGGGGATGCGGCTTCAGGCCGATCCGACGATCATTTATCCGATCACCAGGGGCAAGCCGCTCGGCCGCCGCATCTTGCGTTCCGAAATCCAGGCGGTGAACGACTATAACACCTATGCGATGGCGGGGCTGCCCAAGGGGCCGATCGCCAACCCCGGCAGGGCTTCGATCGCCGCCGTGCTCGACCCCGAAGCGAACGACTATCTCTTCTTCGTCGCGCGCGGCGACGGCAGCCATGTCTTTGCGCGCACGCTCGCCGAACATGATGCCAATGTCCGGAAATGGTATGCGCTCCGTCGCGAACGGGGGGAGATGTAGGCGCGCCGCGAAAGGGAATAATGGGAGGATGAGGATGCGAACTTTGGCGATCACACTGGCGCTGGTCATCGGGCTGGCCGCCTGCGCGGCGAACGGCGAGGGGGCGGCCAATCCGCAGGCCGCCGACGTTCGTTTCGAGGACGGGCCGCGCCTCGGCGCGCCGCGGGCGACCCATCAACTGATTGCGACCGCAGACGGCAAGCTGCTCGCCATCGGCGGCTGCGTGCGTTCGGGTTGCGACGTCGGGCCCGCCAGCGCGACGGTCGACATCATCGATACGGCCAGCATGGCGCTGGTCGGTCGCGGCCGCCTGCTCGCCGCGCATGTCCAGCCATCGGCCGTCGCGCTGCGCGACGGCCGGGTGCTGATCGCGGGCAGCTGGATCGACGGGCGCCCGGCCACGTCGATCGAGATATTCGATCCCCGAACCGGCAAATCGGTCGCGGGACCGGCGTTCGGCGGACCCCGGGTCAATGCCGCCGTCGTCGGGCTTGCCGACGGACGGGTTCTGATCGTCGGCGGCTATGACGGCCAGGATGCGCTCGGCGATGCGCTGATCTTCGATCCCGCCAGCGGAACGCTGTCGGCGGCGGGCAGACTCGGTACGCCGCGCGCAGGAGCCAGCGCCACCTTGCTGTCCGATGGCCGGGTGCTGGTCGTCGGCGGCGGACGCGCCGAACGACGCCCCCGGATCGCCCTTGCGAGCGCCGAAATCTTCGACCCGGCGACGGGGCGCTTCGAGGCAGCGGGATCGCTGGCCGAAGGGCGCTACAAACATGGCGCGGTCCGGCTCGACAATGGTGACGTGCTCGTCGTCGGCGGCTCCGATGGACGCGATTCCGACGGCAAGTTGCGCTCGGTCGAACGGTACGACGTGGCCGCGGGCCGCTTTGTGCCCGCCGGGCAGTTGCTCGCCGGACGCTACAAGCTGGCGGACACCCTGCTTGTTCTGCCGGGAAACCGTGTGCTCGTGGCGGTCGACGATCTGGCGCCCGAGATTTTCGATGTTGCGAGCGGTCGCAGCAGCCGGGTCGACTATGATCTCGGCGATCGCTGGAACTTCATGGCGCTGGCGCGCGTCGATTCGCGACGCGCGCTGCTGGCCGGCGGATACAGCGAAAAGGGCATCGACCCGACCGATCGCAGCTGGGTCATCCATCTGCCGACGGGGGCATCGTGACCACTGCCAAACTCTTTCTCCATGGTGTGCCGGACAGCCCGGCGATCTGGCGGCCCCTGCTCCTTGAACTCGACCTCGGCGACACACCTGTCGCGGCGCCCGCGCTCCCCGGTTTCACCGCGCCGCTCCCCGCGGGCTTTGCGGCGACCAAGGAAGCCTATGCCGACTGGGCGGTGCGAGAGGCCGAGGCGCTGTTCGCCGCGCACGGACCGATCGACATCGTCGGGCACGATTGGGGCGCGCTGTTCGCGCAGCGCGTGGCAATGCTGCGCCCCGATCTCGTTCGCAGCTGGACAGCCGCGAACGCGGTGATCGAACCCGAGTATCGCGGGCACCGCATCGCGCGCATCTGGAACACGCCCGTCCTCGGCGAACTCTTCATGGCGCTGAGCCAAGCCGACAAGCTTGCCAGGGGGCTGGCGGCGCAGGGGATGCCAGCCGATATCGCCGCGGAGGAGGCGGAACAGTGGAGGAACAAGGACAAGCGCCGCGCAATACTGAAGCTCTATCGTTCGGCCAGAGGCTTGCGCTTCGCGCATGATTGGGCGCTCGACATTCCGAAACTTCCCGCAAGCGGCGCGCTGATCTGGGGGGCGGGTGATCCCTATGTCGAACTGACCGTCGCACAGCGCTATGCCGCGAGCACGGGCACGCCGCTGACGGTGATCGACCGGGCGGGCCATTGGGCGATCGCCGAACGCCCGGCGGCGGTCGCCGCGGCGCTGCGCACTTTCTGGAGTGAGCTTGATACCTGATCGGATCAGGCGATCAATCTGACCTGATTAATCGATTGGATCGCTGCGCGGCGGCCGGTTAGGCAAAAGGCATCGGGAAAGGATGTTCCCCATGGGCACTGGCAAGCGCGGCACGACGCGGCCTTTCCCTGCCGATCCCGAAAACAGCGATCCGGACACCCCCCCTCCCGTCCGGTTCCCTGGGGCCGCGCCCATCATCGTTACGGCAACGATGGGCGCGGCAGACCAGCGTTGGTTCGACGCGTTGCGCGCCGCGCATTTTCCGCCCGAACGCAATCATCTTGCGGCGCATGTCACGCTGCTTCATCAGTTGCCGCCGTCGGCGCTGGATGAACTCGACCAACTGCTCCGCCGGATAGCCGCCGACACGCCGCCACCACCCGCGATGCTGGGCGCGGTCTATTCGCTGGGTCAAGGCGTCGCTTTCCACATCGACAGCCCCGATCTGCTGGCGATCCGGGCGCGCATCGCCGACCATTTTTGGGGGATGCTCACGGCGCAGGACCGGGGGACGCCACGGCTCCACATCACCGTCCAGAACAAGGTCACGGCCGCTGCGGCGCGCATTCTGCTCGCCCGGCTGGCGGCGGACTTTCGCCCGCGTCCACTGGCGATCACGGGCATCGCCGCGCATCATTATCGTGGCGGCCCCTGGGAAGCGGCTTGTGCTCGCTTTTTCCGGGGCTCACGCAGATGATATTGACCGGCGCGGCGAGCCTGCCTATAGGCGCGGCTCGCCCGAAGCGGCAGCCCCGTGGGGCGGAGTAGCTCAGCAGGTTAGAGCAGCGGAATCATAATCCGCGTGTCGGGGGTTCGAGTCCCTCCTCCGCTACCATTCAAGTCAATTATCGCTCTGTTTTCAAAAGATAAAATGACTTTTCCGGAAAATCGAAACCACATTTGTTCCCACATTTTGTGCGGGTCGGAATGGGCTGTTATGCTCCTCTGTGGGCCGTTGCGCGGCCCCCTCTCGCGTTGTTGCTGTCTTCCTCTCTGAGCTGTCCGGACGAATCTTGAGGGTGCATCGCACTGGCTGCTGCGAGGTTGCAGCGGTCTTCCGGCAAGCGTCAATGGTATCTCGGTTGTCGCGCTGGATGTCAGCGGCCTGCACCAGTGCATTCCATGCCTCAGGGCGGTCGCTTTGCATCAGCCGTGCGCCTGCGTCCCAACGTGAGGATGTGCCAACCAGCCGCGCGGCTATGCGCTCCGGCCAGTGCCAGCTTTCGGGCATGGCACGTGCGATGGTGCCGGGAAGAAATGACCATAGCATGACGCCTGCCAGCAATGCTCCGCCCGCCACTTGGTAAAGCTGCTGCCGCTGCTCGGCGGCGGTGCGCGCATGGGCCGTGACGCTGCGCATCTCCTGAGCGGCGTGGATCAAGTCGCTCCGGGCCTGACTGATCCTGTCCTGATCGCTGCGCCGCGCTGATTCTGCTGTTGCGGCGATCCGCTGACCAATGCTCTCAGGTGTCATCTGCAATGCTGGATGGCGCGCCATGCCCTTCAGGCTCTCGCTGATCGCGCCCATTCGCTTGAATAAGTCGGTCAGGGTCGCACCGTAGTCGGGGATGACAATGTCTGCGCGTTCGGCGGCAAGGTGCTGCACCGCCCGGCGCATCAGGGCCATCTCGCCCTCAAGGCGGGCAAACGCCTCGGCGGCGGGATCGCCTGCGGTATCCGGGGTGAGCGGATCAGGGTCGGGTTCCGGCTCAAGGTCCAGGGTCAATTCCACGTCATCCGTGTCGGTATCCATTGTGTTTCTCCTACAGGCCCAGACCGATTGACCGGCTCCGCTCCATCGAGATGGAAGCGGCAAGGTCGCGGGCCAAATCGCGACCGAGTTCTGTCTTGATGCCAAGTTCGCGGGTGCGAGCGCGCAGCAGGGATTCAACCTGCGCGTCGCGCTCCAGCCCCTTCGCCATGTCCGTCATGCGGTTGGTGAGGCTTTGCACGCCCTTGCTGTCGCCATCGCGCTGCATCGCCTGGCGCGCCTGCCCGATGCGCTGCCAGTCGCTGACAAAGCGGTCTGCGCGCTGCGCTGGATTGACGCGGATTTCAGCTTCGAGCTGCATGGCCCGGATCGCGCCCTGGCTGCGACCATCGGCGGCATCACGGGCCAACGAGGGCTGGCGCTGCAAGGCGCTGGTGAGATCGGCTGTGCCATGGGGCCGGATTGCGTCGAGCGCCTTTCCGGCCTTCTCCAGCGCGTCGCGCTGGTGTGGCAGGATCGGCAATCCCTGCTCGCGCATTTGTCCGATATCGGCGGCGGCGCGAGCGTAGCGTTCAACGGCCCGGCGCTGATCGGAAAGACCAACCTGTTCGGTGGGCAGCGCTTCGAGCCGGTTGGCCAGCGGACGGAAGCCTGAGAAGATCGACTTCGCCCGTTCCGGCAATTGCCGGGCGATCTCCACGATACGTTCGCGGAAGGTGATGCCGCGCCGTTCGGCGAATTGCTGTTCGGGTTTGTAGTCGCTCGCCATGTCCTTGCCGCGCTCGCGGCTGAGCGTGCGGACAAGTTTGGACTGATCGGCGAAGTCGTCGCGCCCATAATGCAGGGCAAGGCCATCACGGTGGCGGGACATCGCGACGTAGGCCCCGTGGCTGTCCATCCCCGGCGTTGCCAGCACATGTGTGCGGTCCACTGTCATGCCCTGCGCCTTGTGGATCGTCGCGGCGTAGCCATGATCGAGGTGAGCATAGTCTTTTGTGTCGAAGGCGACGTTGCGGCCATCGTCGGTGCGCACGGCCACGCGCTGCGGCGTCACCTGCTCAATGGTGCCCAGTGAGCCATTCTTGACGCCCAGGCCCCGCTCATTGCGCAGGAACATGATGCGGTCGCCGCTGGCGAACAGACGCTCGCCGCGCTCGGCGCAGATGGTCACTTCATTGCCCAACTCGCCATTAGCGCGCAGCTTTCCGCGTGCCGCGTCATTGAGTTCGCGCACTTCGTCATTGGTATGGGTGAGGATTATGCGCGTATCGCCGGGGCTGGCCTGCCGGTCCCGATCCCAGCGCTCGATCAGCTCGCCGCGTGCAGCTTCTCGCGTCTCACCTGCGTGGATTATGCCGCGTTCGCCATAGTCCTGAATGGCAAGTCCGGTGCGCCCCGTGGCAAGGTGCCGCGTGGCATCCTGCTGCCAGCCTTCGTGCTGGCGGCGCACTTCGCTGATTTCGACGCCGCCGTGCCGTTCATGGATCGCGCGAAAGGCTGCTCCGGCTTCGATGGCCTGAAGCTGCTGCGGGTCGCCAACAAGCACCACTTTTGCGCCAGCATCGGCGGCATGGGAGAGCACGCGCTCCATCTGGCGCGTGCCGACCATGCCTGCCTCGTCGATCACCAGAACGTCGCGCGAAGTGAGCTGTTCGCGGCCCTGGCCCCACTGGTGCTCAAGGCTGGCTATCGTGCGTGATGCAATACACGAACCGTGTTCCAAGCCCTCGGCTGCAATGCCGGATAGTGCTGCGCCGCGAACTGTATAGCCCGCGCTTTCCCAAGCCTCGCGCGCAACGCCCAGCATCGCGCTCTTGCCGGTCCCGGCATAGCCGACGACAACACTGAGGCCGCGATTATCGGTCACATGATCGAACGCCGCGCGCTGCTCGCCGGATAGCACCAGCCCGCGCTCCGCCGCGCGCGCCAGCGCTCCTTCCCGGCCACGATCTTCGACCTGATGCCGCTCGCGTTCGGCCAGCAACTCCGATGCGCGCCCAAGCCTCTGTTCGGTCTCGATCATCTGGCGCGATGTGAACCGGTCTTCGCCGCGACCGTCCTTCCCAAGTGCGATCAGGTCGGACGATCCGCGCACCGCGCTCATCGCCAAATCGAACTGCTCCTTCCCGTCGCTGTGCCGATGCACGAACATGGCAAGATCGCGTGTCGTGAAGGTGGCCTGGCCGTGCGTGATCGCATCCAGTGCGACAGCGGGATTGGCGATGATCCGTTCGCCATTGCGCTGCGCGACGGCGCGGTGCTCTTCGATCCGTTCGGCCTCAAGCCCGCGCACCCCCATGCGCGATGCGGCGGGACCGATCTTGTCTTGCGGCTCCAGCGCAATGCCCTGCGCCTCCAGGCTGCGGTGATCGATCCGCGCATCGATATCGAGTTCGGCAAGGCGCTGGTTGACGTGATCGGCCCAGCGTTCGCGCCATTGCTCGACCAACTCCGCCTTGTTCCACTCGCGCACCTTCGCGCCGAAGCCATCTTTGCCGACTTCGCGCATGGTGAGCATGACATGGGCATGGGGCTTGGGCTGGTCGCCTGCGCCAATATCCCAATGGACGTTGAGATCGGCGATCATGCCCTTTTCGACGAATTCTGCCTCGGCAAACTCCCGCGCCAGCTCGACGCCCTGTTCCTTGGTAAGTTCACGCGGAATGGCGAATTCGACCTCGCGGGAAAGCTGCGCGTCCTTGCGTTTCTCGGCGGCTTCGGCCGCGTTCCAGAGTTTTTCGCGGTCGGCGAATTCCTCCGGCGCGCCTTCCGGCAGCAGCACTTCGGAATGGACGACCCCGTCCTTGTTGGTGAAGTCATGATCGCGGTCGAGCCGTTCGTCGTGCAGCCGCTCAGCCCCGCGATAGGCTGCGGCGGCCACGGCGCTGCGCCCGCTCGACCGGCTGATGACTTTGACGGAGAGATGGAAGATCGCCATGACGGCAATCCATCTACGCCACCAAGCGCACGTCGGCACGACGTATAAGCGCGCCCTCCCATGATAAAATCCTGCTCGGGACTATTCAGTATCAGGCCGTCTCGACGACTCTACAGCATTGGGAGAGCATCGATATTATCATCAGCGCATCACCCCACAATGGAGAACTTCGATGCGCAAACCCCGCGACTTTGATTTGGAACTGAAGGCGCTCGCAGACAAAGCGAAACAACTGAAGGAACGCCGCGTGCAGCAGCTAGGCGAACTGGTGATCGCCACCGGGGCCGATGCGACCGATGCGGAAACGTTGGCCGGTGCGCTGCTCGTCATTGCGGAAAGCAGCGATGCCCAAAAGAAGGAGGCGTGGCGCAAGCGGGGCGCGGCCTTCTTTCAAAGCAAGGCGCGCAAGCGTGGCGATGGACCTCGAGGCCAGCCGGACGGCACTCTCCCGCTTGACGGCGGCGCGGCATCGGCTTGAGGCACGAAAGGCACGCACTGACATGCGCGAATGGCAGGTCAAGCGACGCGAACGCACGCGGCAACTGATCGAACTTGGGGGCCTCGTCGTGAAGTCTGGGCTGGTCGAACTTACCGACGATGATCGCGCCACGATCTACGGCGCGTTCCTCACGGTTGCTGCCAAGCTGCGCGGCGAGGAACGGGAGCAGGCGCTGGTGCTGTGGAAGCGCAAGGGCAAGCGGGCGTTCGAAGCCGAAAGCAGCTCATAGGCGCACTGGTGGAAAACCTTTCGTGGAACGACACGAAATTGGCTGCTAGTCGATACCAATGCAATTGTTCGCCGGATCGTTCCTAACGACTGATTATCTTGAAGAAGCCATCCGGCAATCGACCGAATACCGGGCGGTTGATGTTGGTGCGCTTCGTTCTGCCCTGATCGCTATCGCGGACCGGTTTCCCCGAGAATCATCACCGAACGAGAGCCAGACGGAAGATGATTTCATTTGGCCAATTCTTGCGGAATTGGGTTGGTCAGAGAGCCTGAGGCAACAGAATCTCTCCGCTGGGGGCAGGCTTGACGTTCCCGATGGCCTCTTGTTCATTGACGGTGACGCCAAGGATCGCGCCAACGCCCAGCCAGAGGAATGGCGTCGCTACGAACATGGCGCTGCGGTTGTCGAGAGCAAGCGCTGGGCAAGGCCGCTGGATCGTGCGGTGGGACGTGAAGATGCGGTCGCGCCCTCCACCCAGATGCTGCGCTATCTCCGTCGCATCGGTGACAACAGCGAGCATGGTTTGCGTTGGGGCATCCTCACCAATGGCTCACGCTGGCGGCTCTACTGGGCGGGCGCGCGTTCAGTCAGTGAAGAGTTTCTGGAGGTCGATCTCGCTGGCGCACTTGCGCTCGATGTCCGCGACCAAACAAGTATCGATAACATTGCGCGCGACCATGCCCTGCGCGTCTTCGCGGCAGTGTTCTCGCGCACCGCGTTCTCCAAAACCGGTGCCGATGGCCGCTCCTTCCACGAACGCGCACGGGCTGAAGCTGCGTTCTATGAAGAGCGCGTTGCCAAGTCGCTGTCCAAGCTCGTTTTCGACGAAATCTTCCCGGCACTGACCACGGCGGTTGCGGGGGCCTCGCCGCAGACGCCGCTGGAGGAAGTGCGCGACGCCTCGCTGGTCCTGCTCTATCGGTTGCTGTTCCTGCTTTATGCCGAAGATCGCGATCTGCTGCCGGTCAACTCTGATGGCTATGATGATTATGCGCTCCGGCCAAAGCGGCTCGAAGTCGGTGATCGCATGGGGCGCGGCGATGCGTTCTCCGTAACTGCATCGCAGATTTGGGGCCGGATTGCCGACCTGTCCCGGATTGTTGACCGGGGTGATGCTTCCATCGGCATTCCGCCCTACAATGGGGGCCTGTTCGCGCCCGCCAACACCCCGCTGCTTGACCAGATTCGATTGCCGGACAGCGTTCTCGCTCCGGTCATCGATAAGCTGTCGTTCGAACGGCAGGGCCGTGATCGGCGCTACATCAATTACCGCGATCTTACCGTTCAGCAGCTCGGTTCGATTTACGAGCGGCTGCTGGAGCATGAGGTCGTTCGCGAAGACGGCGTTATCGCTGTTCGCCCCAATGCCTTCGCGCGCAAGAACAGCGGCAGTTACTACACGCCCGACGAGCTGGTCACCCTGATCCTGGAAAAGACGCTTGAGCCGCTGTTCGCCGATGCGAATGCCGGTTTCGTGGCGGCGATAGGCCGGATCAGGAAAGGCGATGCGGAGGATTATGTTCGGGCCGAACTGGGCGATGCCGATCCGGCGCAGGCCATCCTGCGGCTGCGTGTCTGCGACCCTGCCATGGGGTCGGGGCACTTTCTGGTCAGCCTGGTCGATCTCATGGCCGACAAGGTCTTGGAAGCCATGGCTGAAGCCTCGGCAGCGGCGGAACAGGCAGGCATTGATTACGCCAGTCCGCTGGCGGACAGGATCGGCGAAATCCGCCGCACCATCCTGAAGAACGCCCGTGAGGAAGGCTGGGCGATTGACGAATCCCAGCTCGATGATCGCCACATCGTGCGCCGCATGGTGCTGAAACGCTGCGTCTATGGCGTGGACAAGAACCCAATGGCCGTGGAACTCGCCAAGGTCGCGCTATGGCTGCACACATTCACCGTCGGCGCGCCCCTCTCTTTCATCGACCATCACCTGCGGTGCGGTGACAGCCTGTTCGGCCTGTGGGTGCGCGATGCCATCGACAAAGCCGCAAAGCTGGGCGGCGAACTTCTCTGGAACGAGGCGCTGCGCAATGCACAGCGCAGTGCCGAGGCAATGAAAACCATTGAGGCGCTGACCGACGCCGAAATTGCCGAGGCGCATCGCTCCGCTGCCATGTGGGCCGATGTCGAGCTGATGACTGGCGAACTGGACGGCTTCGTCAGCTTCATGCACGCGCTGGACTGGCTCAATCTTGACAAGGACGGGAAGGCGCTGGTGCGCCTGTGGCTCGATGGCCGGTTCGGCGATGCCATCCCCATCGCGCGGGGTCGCAAGGAGCCCGAAGGCGGCAAGGCGCGCCCGGCAGAGGTCGAAGCCTTTACCGAAATCTGGCGCAATGCCCGTCAACTGATCGAGGAAGAGCGGTTTCTCAACTGGCAGATCGCCTTTCCGGGTGTCTGGCAGGATTGGGCCAGCGGCGAGCGCAAGGGCGGTTTTGACGCTATCGTCGGCAACCCGCCCTGGGACCGGATCAAGTTGCAGCAGGTCGAGTGGTTTGCCGCGCGCAAGCCGGAGATTGCATTGGCAGAGCGTGCCGCTGACCGACAGAAGATGATCGCGGCGCTCAAGGTTGCGAACGACCCGCTGTGGAAGGATTTCAGCCACGCAGAACAACGCGCAATCGACACTTCCCGAATGGCGCGCAAATCCGGGAGCTATCCTCTGCTTTCCGGCGGTGACACGAACCTCAATTCACTGTTTGTCGAGCGCGGGCATCATCTCGTAAAGGCCAACGGCGTTGTTGGTTTGCTGGTGCCGTCCGGGCTGATCTCAGACAAGAGTTCGGCGGGCTTCTTCAAGCAAGTCTCGCAAGCCAATCAGGTTCGCTTTGTTATCGATTTCTTCAACAGGCGCTATGACGGCACGCTGTTCTTCCCGGATGTCTATTACCGGTTCAAGTTCTGCGGTTACATCGCAACGGGGGCCGGGCGCGTTGCCGAAGAGGCGCTTTACGGCTTCTTCATTCGCGACGTTGCTGAGGTGGATAATCCCGACCGTGTGTTCGCAATGTCGCCCGATGAGATTGAACTCATCAACCCCAACAGCGGCACAGCGCCAATCTTCCGTTCTCGGCGTGACAAGGAAATCACTTCGCGCATCTATGAGGGCACGCCGGTTCTGGTCGATTACCGGTCCGGCGAGCCGGAAGCGGTATGGCCTGTTCGCTATGCGACAATGCTTCATATGGCGAACGACAGCGGCAAGTTCTGCACCGTTGCCGAATTGACGGGGAATGAGGCTGCGTGGCCAATTGGCGACAACCAATACCAGTCAGCCAGCGGCGTGTGGTGGCCGCTGTATGAAGGCAAGATGGTCCAGGCCTACGATCACCGGGCAGCGGACATCGTTCTGGCGGAGGCGAACGTATTTCGACCGGGGCAGGGTTCCGATCTTGACGAGCAAGATCACGCGAACCCGTCGCGCCAGCCGACGCCGCGATATTGGGTGCCTGCCAGCCAAGCGGGATGGGATGCACCATCTGACTGGTGCCTCGCTATCAAGGACGTGACCTCGGTTACGAATACACGAACCACGATTGCTGCGATGATCCCCAAGGTCGGTGCTGGCCATACCCTGCCGGTTCTGTTTCCCAAGAAGGATGTCGATGCGGCGGCTCACGCGAACTTTGCACCCCTGCTTCTTGCGAATTTGAACACCATCGTTTTGGATTTCCTTGCGCGGCAAAAGGTGCACGGCAATCATCTCGCTTGGTATCTGCTTGAGCAGGTTCCCGTCATCCCATCGCAAGATTACGCACGCCGATTTGGCGGCAAATCCGCCGCTGACGTTGTGCGTGAGGCAGTGCTGGAGCTGACATATACCGCACACGACATGGCAACCTTCGCCCGCGATCTTGGGCACGTGGACGGCGCGGGGCAGGTGAAGCCTCCGTTCGCCTGGGACGAAGAGCGCCGCTTCATGCTGCGGGCAAAGCTCGATGCGCTCTATTTCGTCCTTTACGGCGTCTGGGATGCGGCAAACCCGGCCAAGTCCCGCGATGACATTCGCTACATCTATTCGACCTTCCCGACGGTCGAGCGTGAAGAGCGCACCCGCTATTCAGGCCGATACCGCAGCCCCGAACTGGCGCTGCTGTGGATCAACGCGCTGATGGCCGGGCAGCCCGATGCGGATATTCGGGATTGAATTTCAGCAGCTTGCGGGGGCGATCTTCGCAACTGGCAACGTTCCGATTTTGTCGCTCATTGAAGGGATAGACATGGGTCAGCCGGATTCGCGGCAAACACCATGTCGATCAACACTCGCTCCCTCGCCGCCAAAGCCGGGGGAAGATCAGTACATCGGCCACTATTCGCCGGAAAATTTCATCTCCCCGCATGGGCTACCATTGATGATCCGCTGTTTGGCCCTTCAAGGCGTTGTCATGGGCAATCGGAAGGACACGACTTCACCAGTGCTGCGGCGGATGCCGAACACCGTGCTGGCTGTGTCGGGGCTTGAGCGATCAAATGCCCAGGCCTGGCCTTCAATCGGCACCGACAAAGTTCCAACCCACTCGAGCACCGAACCGCTAGAGGGAATGCGGAGCTGATACATTTCAGCCGCGTCGTGCCCGGTGACATAAAGCAAGCCATCAGCACCCCATGCCCCGCCAGATGTGCTGTGCGGTGCAAGTTTGCCCAGCAAGCCTGCGGGCAAGGCGTATGCGGCCAGTTCCTGCCAGTTGTCATCCAGCATCACGATTCGGGTATATCGGTGATCGCGCCCCGCTTCACCTCCGCGGCCATCGTAATTGGCAAATCCGGCCCACCATTTTCCGTCGTGCCGATCAATCCAGGTAAGCGATCCCGCCCGCAAACCCAGCGGAACCGAGCGGAGATGGCTTAAAGTGTCCGGATCAAAAATCTCGACCGAGCTGGCCATGGGCAGCGAAGGGAAATTGGAATGCGCACAGACCAATTCGCTTTCGATCACCGCGCAGCTGTTCAGGTGAACGATACCTGTGCCTTCTTCTATGCCATCTCGTTGAAAGGCCCACTCGGCGACCCTTGAACCATCATCACGCCGGTATTTGCCCATTCTGGCATTGGTGACCGCATAGAAATAGTCGGCGTCCACCGCCACGCCCTGGCGCGCTTCTTCAGCGCGCCAAGTCTGGATGGTGTCTGCAACCGGATCTGACTGAGCGGCGGCAGGAAGCGGAAGGCACGCAATCGCCAGAGCGAGCGGAAGAATGTTCTGGCGCGCCATCACATTTTCGCCGAAATGCCAAAGCTGAAGGCCCGGCCAAACTGCGCCGCTTCTTGCAGCAAATCGCGATTGGGGCCCGTCAGCTCGCGGCGGCGCGTGTTCGTCAGATTTTCGCCTTCAACGAAAATCTCGAAATTGTCGGTCAGCCGATAGCGTAGCTGCGCATCCACCGTCGCCCGCCAATCCCAGAACTGGTCGGCCGCTGGAATGGTGCCGTTGATCGTCTCAAGATAGTCGCCGGTATAGTTGTACGCAACGCGCGCCTGGATCGGGCCACGATCAAAGTAAATTGCGGCGTTGGCGGTCCATTCCGGTTGGAAGAAGAACCCGCGCTGGCGGGGGCCGACAGGCGTCAACACGGTCAGATCGCTGTTAACATATGTCGCGTTCAAATTCACGCCGAGGCTGTCGAACGGTGCAGGCAGGAAGGTCAGCGGTTGCTGGATGGCTGCCTCGATCCCGAACAGGCTGGCGTCCTGCGCATTGGATGGCCGAGACACCTCCACCAGCTCGGGGCCACGACCAACGTCAAGCGTTTCGACCGTGGTCAGAGTGAAGATTTCATTGGAAACATCCTTGTAGAACACGCCCAGCGACAGCAGGCCGCCATTGCGCGTAAAATATTCCAGCGAAGCATCATAGCCAGTGCTCTTGCGCGGCTGAAGATCAGGATTGCCCCGGCTCAGAGTAGGGCGCGTTCCGGTTGCGAAGCTGATCGTTTCCGCTGCTGTTACACTGCCAAAATCGGCCCGGCTGATGGTTGTCGTGTAAGCCGCGCGGAAGACGAAATCGTCCGCCACATTCCAGCGCAAGTGTGCGCTCGGCAGCCAATCCTCGGTCGATCCGCTGGCATTGGACGGGCTGATCGTTCCGTTCAGGATCTGCGAGGCGGTGCTGGCAGTATCCGTGCGTTCGTAGCGCAGCCCGCCCGTGAGTGTAATCGGTCCGATGATGGCCGTGCCCTGAAGGAACCCGGCGTAAATGTCCTCATCTACGGTGAAGTCCGATGTTATGTTGTTTTCAACTGCGCGAAACGATGAGCGGTTGGCGTTGAAGAAATTGGTGGTGATCGTGCGATCAACCACCAGATCAAACCGCTGCCCACCGACGACTTCCTGCGGATTGCGCAGGAACGCTCCATCGAGCGTATAGATCAGACCTGAAGCCGGATTGACCGTAAATGTGGTCTGATCCTGATCGCGGCGGTGATCGGTGCGGCGGTAAAGGCCTCCGGCTTTCACATTATATTCGAACGATCCGCTCTCGCCTGAATAGGTAAGCGCGCCCCGCAGCTCGTAAACATCCTGATTGACCGTATCTAGCGATTCATTGCGGCTGACATGAACATAACGTGCCGGGTCCGCGAGATTGCCCGGATTGATCGGGAAGAAGTTGAAGAAGAAATCGCTGCTGTCGAAGGTGAAGCCGAAATCTGTCGAGGTGGGGGTGCGAAAAGCCTCGGAGGCATTGCGTTGACGACCGAAGGCACCCGAATAAATGGCATCAAGATCAAATTGCAAAGGACCTTCGCCGCCCCATTGCAGATTGTATTGGGCATTCCAGATTTCCTGCCGCTGTTGCGGCGTGTTGAGGCCAATCTGGTTTCGCGCCTGAGCAAAGGTGCCGCTGGTTGGCGTTTGATTGGTAATGTTGCCGCGCTGCTGATAGCGATTTTCGTGGCGGGTCTCGTCATCGTCAAACCGGTTGAAGGTACCGAACACCCGCATGTAGAGGTCGGGATTGGCCTGCCACTCAAGAGTCAGCGCAGAACCGAACCGTTCACGGACGTTGTTGTACAGGAACAGCCGCCGCTCAAGCGGCACCGGAATGCCATTTCCGGTCGGACTGCCGAGATTGGTCGGTGTTCCGGCGGCAGTAAACTCGTTGAAGCTGGGGTTGGGGGTTTCGAACTGGGTGATGTCGTAGTTTCGCCGCTGATAATCGAGCGCAAGCACGATCCCGAACTGATCTTCGTCGCCCAACTGCGTCCCTGCCGTCATGTTTGCCCGCCATGACAGATCATCGCGCTCGACATCGTTGGACTGTTCGTAATAGGTATAGGCCGCCGTTCCGGTCATGAAAGTGCCGGTCTCACTGAACGCACTCTTGGTCTGGATGTTGATGGTTCCGCCGATTGCGTTCGGATCCATCTCCGGGGTCGTCGTCTTGAGCACGGAGATCTGGCTGGCGATCGATGAAGGGATCACATCCAGAGGAATCGTCCGCGATCCGCCTAGATCGGCAGATGCAACGATCGCGCCATTGATCTGTGTCCGGTTGTAGGTCGGCGGCAGGCCGCGCAGCACCGGAAAACGCGGCTCGTTCTGATCGTTGCGTACCGCCACGCCCGGCACTCGGCGAAGTGCGGCTGCTGTGTTGAAATCGGGGAGGCGACCGATGTCGTCGGCAGAAACCCCATCGCTTACAACAAACGCTTCGCGCTTTGCCTCAATGGCGCGCTCTTCGCTCTCGCGAAAGCCGGTCACTACAATTGCGTTCCCGGCATTTGCTTCGTCTTCTGATGATGAAGGTTCCCCGTCCTGTGCATAAACGGGTTGAGACATCGCAATGGCAAATATGCATGCCGAACCAAAAAACTCAAATCTCATCATCAATCCCCCTGAGTAGAATCGCGGCTGAATGGTCAGACCGGCACGCGGGGTTCGTAGGGGTTCTACACTACGTCTTGGCTGCAGTTTCATGCCGGAATGGTTTCAAAATTGCGGCATATTTTTGAAACAGAGCGCCCGTGCTTGCGGTTTCAGCTCTGCTGCAGAATGATCGGCGCAAGGGGCGGGGCGGCCGCAGAGTAAATGATGACAGTCGAAGGGGCGGTTGCCTGCATCGGGATAGCCAACATTGGCTCGCTCAGGCCAAGTTGGCATTGCCCTTTGGGACTGGAAGTCCGCGCAATTTTGCCTCAAACCGATCTCGGTCGGGCACCAGATCCTGCAGGCTATATCCATCCAGACGTTTCAGGAAATCGCCGACCGCGAGGCTGAGCGCGCCCTGCAGTCCGCACGCACCGGCAATGGGGCATTTGTTGGTCTCAGGCGTAAAACATTCGACAAAACCGGACAGCGATTCCATCGAGCGCACGACTTGCCCCACACTGATCTCGCTTTTCGGCATTGCGAGCGCCAGACCGCCGCCGCGACCACGCTTGGCTTCGATATAGCCGCCATCCGCAAGGTGCTTTGCAACCTTCATCAAATGGTTCCGGGAAATGCCGAAGGCGTCCGCGATACGGTCGACTGAAGCAAGCTCATCGGTCGTCGCCAGGTACATCAGCACGCGCAGCGCGTAGTCAGTATGCAGGCTCAGTCTCATAAAAGTGGTATATTGGATGTTGCTTAAACCGCAACCACAGATTAGTAGTATATAAAATACCACTTTAAGTCGGGGCCTGCAGAATGTCAATCAATCACGCAAAGTCCGTGCGCGCAGAGCGGCTCCGCTCGGCGGAAGCGATGGGCATCGATAGCGACTTCATCGATGGGTTGGTCGAGCGCTTCTATGGCAAGGTTCGTGATGACGAACTTCTCGGACCAATCTTTGCTGCGCGGATTGCGAACTGGCCGGATCACCTTGCACGGATGAAGGCCTTCTGGCGTTCAGTTTTGCATCAAAGCGGCGAATTTTCCGGGAACCCGATGCTCAAACACATCGCGATCCCCGGCATTGAGAGCGCGGAGTTCGAGCACTGGCTTGCGCTGTTCGATCAGACCCTGCTCGAGATCGAACGCGACGAAGCCGCCAGCAACCTCATAGGCAGCCGGGCGCGAATGATCGCCGACAGTCTGCTTACCGGCATTCGCATTCACCGAGATGGGCGGCGCGACATCAAAGCCATGAAGGGATTGACCGATGCTTGACGAAAACAGCGTTGCCGCACTCTCAGAGGGCCCGGGCGCGGCTAAGCAACCACTGGACTGCTCGAACACCTCCTCCGAGCCCTCCGGCCCGGCCCAGCCGGAACATTCCGACATGGAGTTTCCGGCCTGGATCTGGGCTGTGATGTTTGCCGGATATGGGGTCTTCTTCGTGTGCATGATCCTTGCAACTGGCAATGACCTGCATGCACTCTTCGCGATCATCGTCAGCATCGGCTACACCGTCATATACTTCGCAGCCGCCAGCATTTTGGTGGGCCTCAAGCCGTCCAGGCGTAGGTCCGATTTCGCACGCGGCGTGGCACCGCTCCAGACCTACACCGGGCCAATGTCGATGAAGGCCGTGTTTGGACAGGTGCTTGTTATCCCGATATGTCTCGCGCTGTTCGGCTTTGCGGTCGTGATCATCCGCGCCATCGTATTCTGATGAAAGCAAGCCCTCTCGTCAGGTTACCGCCTGGTACGAACTGCTACCGCCATCTCGGCCCTTTCAATGAGGTATCTATTCCGCGCGGCCTACTGGCAGAGCACCGCCTTAAGCCAGATGTCTGGGCTGTCCTTGCTGTCGAGGCGGGTGCGATCATGTTTGTTTGGGACGACAAGGAGTGCGATCGCTGCAAACTTGTCGCGGGCGACGAGTTTGTCGTTCCGCCGCGTGAGCAGCATCATCTGGAACTCGTAGGTCCTGTGCGGTTGTCGATAGCCTTCCACCGCGTTTGAGCGAAACTATACTGCCACTGTCCGGAAGGTCAGAACCAACACATCGCGGTGACCTGTCGATTGCGCGTCTTGCGCCGTGATTGGCGTGACGCCATGCAAGACGCGGTTGTCATTGATGAATACTGCATCGAGCGGCTCGACCAGAGTGAACTCAGCCGGATCAACCAAGCCATCGACGCAGATTTGCGTGGTTCCGGCCTCGACGTTCTTGCGTTCGACAAGGAAAATTCCGACCCAATCAACCCCGTCACGGTGCATGCCCTCCGGAGTCGGATGTCCGGCGGACAGACCAGCTTCTATGCGGAACTGATGCACATCGATTTCGAGAGTCGTAGTACCCGTTTCGAAGACAGCAAGGCAGAGGTTGAGCAGGTCGGCAAAGACTGGATTTTCAAGCGTGGCCCGCTCCACCTGAGCAAACCAGCGCGCTATCCCGCCGTTGAGCGGATTGTGGTCCCGGCTTTGAAAATGCGCCTGCGGGGCAAGCGGAACCAGACGGCCTTCGGACAAACGCAAGACAGCGTGACGCCGAAGGCGGTAGCGTCCACCGTCGGCCATATAGGTGTCGGATTCCAGCCGATCCCAACTCTCTGCAAATCTGGACCAGGCTTCTTGATCGAACGGTCCGAGTAGTTGGCACGTCGCCTTCTGAGCGGCGGAAGCCCAGCCGACCGATCGGAAACGGGCAACCATGTCACGCAAATTGTCAGTCAAAGTGGTCGAATCCGGCGATGACAAAGTATCCTGGCGTTAATCGCATCCCTTTCCGGGCACGCAGACTGCAGCGCCGGATACTGCCGCAGTGGTAACGCCGATATCCGGCTGCGCAATCAACTGCGCAATGCGGGCACCCAGGGCCAGATCGGGTTCGTGACCAAACCCGCGAAAGCGGATCATACCAGCGCGATCGATCAGTACCAGCGACGGGGTGCCGCGCAATTCATAACGCGTCATGGTGATAGGGGCGCTGGCCGGGTTGTCATGCGCATCGACCCCGACCGGAAAGCCAATCCTGTACTCAAGCAGAAAGGCTTCGAGCGAAGTCGGCGTCATCGCTGCATGATGCTCGAACACGGTATGCAAGCCTATAACCGCGACATCGCTGCGATTGAACGTCTGCTCGATTCGCTGGAGCTGCGGCAGGCCGTTGGTAACGCAGCCCGGGCACAGCATCTGAAACGTACCGAGGACGATGACGCATCCCCGCAAATCCTCCAGGGTCAGCGGTTCACTGTTGAACCATCGGGTAGTCGCCCAAGGCTGGGCCGGTACGGCATTCATGATCTTCACCCTTTCCAATAATCATTGGCTGCGGCAATCGTGGCAAAATGCGTTGCCACGACATGGGAAACAGCGACGAGCGCCATTGCGTCCTGCTCATACGCGCTGCGCAAACTGGCGCGGATTTCCGCGTCGGGCTGCGTCAGCTTCACCGCAAGGCGCGACAATTTGATGGCGAGGGCAAAGCCTTCGTCCGGGTTAGTCGTCAGGAGTGACGCGATGTCAGCCGGTTTTTGCATCGTTAGGCCTCCGCAATCTGGATTGGGTCCGGCCTAAGCCGGACCCGCCGACAGAGCCTGCCTGGCTCTGGTTTCCATCAGGGACTTCTATTGGTTTACCCTGCCGGGCAGGCTCAGATCGCCCGAGGCAACTTTGAACACGTTGGCCACGCACAGCAGCGGCGAATGTGCGCTTTCGTTAACGCGCAATCCGGCCGTCACGCCATCAAACCCGGCGGTCTGCACGATCGAGATGTCACCGAACGGCACTCTGACTTCAACCGTTTCCTGAGTGAGGTTCGGTTGCCAGCCAGGACTGTCGAGCAGGATTGGGGCGCCCGGCCAGGTCATGGGAAGACGCGGACTGGTGCCTGCAGGAATGTCCTTGACTTTGAGGCCATTGGCTCCGCAGGCTTCGTCCGGCCCGAGCACCACCCAGTGCATGTGCCATTCGCTGCCATCGTTGGCCAGATCTCCATCCCTCGTCTCATCGAACAACGGTGTGTCGTCGAAATCAGGGTGGGAGGTCACCGCCAGTGCAAGAATGCCAGCACCGCGTTCGAAGCCGACCTCGTAGGGGTCGATCGTCGTTGGCCAGACGTAGGAGAAGACGCTCGATCCCTCGAACCGCCCGGTAGCGGTGGGGCGCGTAACTCCAGCTCTTCCGGAAACAGCCATATGGAAAATGGCCACATTGCCCTCGGTCCTGATTTTCGCGTGGACGATATCGAACGGAGCTTGGACAGCCGGGTCTGCTGCTGGACGGATCCCGCCGGTGTGTTCGTGCGAGGGCGGGATCCGCTCGTTGGCCGGAACCTGGGAATGGGGGCGGCCAACGTGAGCCTGTACCGCCGGTGCGGCCAGGGCCAGCGCGGCCGCGACGATGGCTGGAGCGCGCATCATTCCTCTCCTTTGACCGCCGCCATCGAGGCACCGAAGTTGATGTGGAACGCTTGGCCGTCGATGACATAGGCCGGAACCGATTGCACACCGGCAGCTTCAGCTTCGCCGACCCGGTCCGGTGCGGAATTGAAGTCGACGATCTCGACGTCGTAGCGCGCCGGATCGAGCGCCTGCCCCAATGCCTGTTCGGCAGCGACGCAGACGCCGCAACCGGCGTGATAGAAAATGGCCTTGGACTTCATAATAGGACTCCTAACATTCAAAGGCACAGAAGACGCTGTGCGCGTTACCCCGGTGCGACCCGAGGGCATCTAGGCTGAGGAGGAGGCCTCCTCGTGCTCAGGACAATTGAGGCGCAAATCGGATTGGCGAAGCGGCGCCTTGATCAATCGGCAATAATGCTCGCCTGACTCGGTCGTGCTCGTATCGGACACAAAATACCGGCAGGTCAGGCACATGCGCTGGGGCGCAATGCGTCCGGACCGTTGCAGTTGCGCGATGGTTCGCATGACTATGCTATGCAGGCTTTCGGCATTGCCGTCGCTCAGCAGACTGACAATGTCTTCAAAGCCGTCCGGAAGCTGGCCAAGCAGGGCGCGGCCCTCCAGAGACAAGGACACCCGGATTGCCCGGCCATGATCAGGGTCGGGCCTGCGTTCCACAAGGTGTTTGCTGGCGAGAGCCGAGACAGCATCGCTGGCAGTTGACGAGCGCACACTGAGCTGTGCGGCAAGGTCCTTCAGGCGCAAACCCTCCGGACGGTCGGCCAACAACCTTAGCGCATCCCCCTGGGTGGGAGTCAGTCCAGCGCCTTCGCCGGTCTGCCAGTCCTTCTGGCGAGCCAGGGCGGCCAGACGGCTGAGGCCATAGATGAGCTGGTCACGAATCATGTTAGGAGTCCTAATCAAATGGATTTCTGTGTCAAGGTTGTTGTGACAAGGGCTGTGGCTTAGAGGGGGGTACCCTCATGCCCGTGCGGTTGGATCGGTTGCGCACCACTGACAGCATGACATGCGCAATGCCCCCACGAAATTCTGTGAGCCAGCGTTGACCTATTTCGCATGAGCAAGAGGGCTCCGATTCGCACGCAGACATCGTCACGTATGGCGCAAATATCCGCCGCTGGTGCGCATATTTCCCGACGTATCTCCGTGTTTGCCTAGATCACGTGACACAAATGCCGCCTCAGGGCACCCGGTGTTTGCGTCCGTTGTATTCTCTGCTTTTACGTATCCGTGTCTATCCTTCCGCAAGTTATTCTATCCGCTTCTACGATGACCGTATCAGGAACTGCGAATTCTGTTGCGCTGGATGCCTCATGGCGAAATTCTTGGATCAGGGGGCACCAGTAACTGCCAACAAATGGAAGCACGTCCCATGTCCAACTCTGACAAGATAATCCGCCTCAAGACCGTTCTTGCACGGACCGGCCTTTCCCGATCCACCATGTATCGCAAGATCGCCGAGGGAACTTTTCCGTCGCAGGTGAAAATTAGCGTTCACGGTGCGGGCTGGCGGGAATCCGACGTAAATCGCTGGATCGAAGATCCGGTATCATATCGGAATGAGAGCGCGGCACAGTGAAAATTCCGCCCCCGGTCGAGCCGATCTGCGTGAAGGTCAATGACGCTGCGCGCATGATCGGCGTCGGCCGCACCAAGCTCTACGAACTGATTGCGTCGGGCGAGATTGAGGTCGTCAAGCTCGGCAAATCGACCCGTATCACCACTGCCAGTCTGCACGAACTGGTCATCCGGCAGCGCGAGCCGAAGTAGGCTCGGCTGCCGCCTTGTTCGCTGCTGGGGTGCGATTGCCCAGATAGTCTGCCCACTGCTTCATCAGGGTTCGGCGCTTCTCGAAGAAATCGGTTCGGCGGTAGGCAGCTTCGACCTTATTGGGCAGCTTGTGGGCGAGAGCCTTGTCGGCGACCTCCTTGGGAAAGTCGGTGCATTCGGCGGCCCAGTCCGTGAAGGTAGATCGGAAGCCATGCACTGTGATACTGGCGAAACCGTCGTCGCGCAGAAGCTTGGTCATGGTCATGTCGCTGATCGGCTTCTTGCCGTCGTTTGAAAAGACCAAGCCTGTATCGCTGGTCCGCTCATTCCAGCGCTTGCACAGCAATGCCACAACCGGTGCCGAAAGCGGCACGACGTGGGTATCGCCTGCCTTCATCCGTTCGGCAGGAATGGTCCATACCGCGTTTTCAAGATCGAACTCGGTCCATACCGCAAGGCGCGTCTCGTTGGAGCGCACGGCGTTGTAGATCGTGAAGCGCAAGGCGTCGCGCCCGGTCGTCGGGGCGGCGCTGGCAAGTTTCTGCATCAGCGCCGGAACGTCGGCATAGGGCATGGCCTCCATGTGCCCGCGCTTGTCGTTCTGACGTGGCAGGCCTTTGCGCACCGACCGCAACGAGACCTCTTCCGGCACCCAGCCTTTCACATGCGCGAAATCGAGCACAACGCCGATGCGCTGGAGCAAGCGCCGCGCTGTTTCCGGTATCTCCAGCCATATCGGGGAAAGCGCCTCGACGACGCAGGCGCTGTCCACCTTGTCGACCGGCTTTTTGCCGATGCGCGGAAAGAGGTGCCGCTCGAAACCAGACAGCCACCGGGCATGATGGCCATCCTTCCACCCGTCGCCCAAGGTCTCATGGCATGTGCGGGTTGCGGCCTCAAAGGTCGGAATGACCTTGCGCGCCTTACGCCGTTCGGCGACAGGATCGAAGCCTTCACGAACTCGGCGGCGCAATTCTGCTGCCGCTGTTCTGGCATCGGATAGCGAAACATCATGCGCCGATCCCAGCCCATAGTCGCGGCGATGGCCTTTCAACTGCATCCGCAGCACCCAAGTGCGCGCGCCGCTGGGCTTTACGACCAGGCACAAGCCCCTGCCATCGACATGGCGACCGGGCTTCGCGTTCTTCACTTTCAATACTGTCAGCGCCATCAGGTTCGAGTCCCTGTCAGGGATTCATACCGCCAAAAACGGGGGTATTTGGTCCCACAATCGTTCCCACATTTAAGCGGGAATTCAGGCGATTCAGGGCGACCGAACGCGAACACGTTACAAGATAAATCGCTGATTTTACAGAGTAGTTGGAGACGCTCTGAAATTGCCTGAGACGAAAGTTATAGCGCCTCCTCCGCTACCATCCCGGATTGTCCACCGGTGGCCCACTGAGGCCACTGGCAGACATTTTTCGAGGAAAATCAAATATTTTTCGCGTCCCGTTGCGTACGCCGGCGTCCCGGTGCGACCCGCTGCGGCCACCCACGGCGATTTGGATTGGGGGTATTTTGGGGGTATTTTTCGGCTGTCCCCAAAACAGGCGATACCCCCAGATGGCTTTGAAAGAACTTGAGGTCAAATACGCCACCAAGCGGCAGCGCCCCTACAAGCTGTCCGATGGAGAAGGCCTGCACCTGCTCGTCCAGCCGAACGGATCGAAGCTCTGGCGCCTGAAATACCGCTTCGACGGCAAGGAAAAACTGCTGAGCTTCGGCAAATATCCGACCGTCACGCTGGCGATCGCCCGCGAGAAGCGGACCGAAGCCAAGCGGCTGCTCGATCAGGGTGAGGACCCCGCCGAGGCCAGGAAGCGGGCGAAGAAGCAGAGGGCCGCGCTCAAGCTGTTCGAAGAGATTGCGCGGGCCTGGCACGCCAATCGTATTGAAGGGCTGGACTCGGCCCATGCCCTGCGCGTCATCAACCGGATGGAGCGCGACGTCTTTCCGGTCATCGGGAAGCGTCCGATCACGGAAATCGACCCGCCCGAGATTCTCGAGATGATCCGCGCGGTCGAAGCGCGCGGCGCCCTCGATATCGCCCGTCGCCTCAAGCAGAACGTCAGCCAGATCTATCGCTTCGCGATCGCGAGCGGCTGGGCGACCATCGATCCGACGCTCGGCCTCAACGATGCGCTCAAGCCCAAGCCGCCCGTCAGGCACATGGCGCGCGTGCCGCTCGCGGAGTTTCCGAAGCTGGTGCGGGCGATCTTCGCCTATGACGGCGAGGACACGCCGCGCCGCCGCGAGATCACCCGTGACGCGCTGCTGTTCACCTTGCTCACATGGGTCCGAACCAGCGAAACCCGCTTCGCGGCCAGGGACGAGTTCGAGGATCTCTATGGACCGAACCCGCTATGGCGTCTGTCGCCGGAGCGCATGAAGATGGAACGTGAGCATCTTGTTCCGCTGTCCCGCCAGGCCGCAATGATCGTTCAGCGCCGCTTGCAGGCGACGAACGATGCGTTCCTCTTTCCCGGAGCCAAGCCTGGAAAGCCTATTTCCGAGAACACCATGATCTATGCCTGCTACCGCATGGGCTATCTTGGCCGGCAGACGGTGCATGGGTTTCGGGGGCTCGGCTCGACCTGGGCGAACGAAGCCGAACGCTACAAGCCCGACTGGATCGAGATGGCGCTCGCCCACGAGGATGAGGACGAAGTGCGCGGCGCCTATAACAGCGCGCTCTATCTCACCCCGCGAAGGCGGATGCTGCAAGATTGGGCCGACGTGATCGACGCGGCAACCGCAGTGTCGGATGTCGAGAAGGATCCTATCGAGTTCTCACAGCTCACGGGCTGTTCTGCGCCCATCCAGCGCTTGCCGCCGAGCGACCGGAGACAGCCGTATTGGCAGCGCCCTCGTTGGGCGGCTTCGCGATAAGCGTCACGGCTCGGAACCGCTGATTAAGAGCGCGGCTTTCCACCATAATTATTATAAACGTCAGTTACTTAGATGCATCCGTGAATAGTGGGACTGAACAATAAGAAGCAGTATCGTATCATATCCTACCATGCCCTACGTCACAAATTCACCTACGTCGGAAGAGCGCCCTCATGGCGGACATTCGTTCAATCAAGCAGGCAATCACGGTGAGCGGCATCAACCATCGAGCTTGCCAATGCCCTGTACCCTAAGACACGATAACAATCCCCCCACGCAAAAGTCCTCCATGGCCTTCAGGGTCACCGAGATGTTCCGTGAAGAAAGTCGCCCACCCGACATGTGATCGATCCGGCGATTGTCGGCGAATGTGTACAGCGTACAGCTCAGAATAAACTGATAGGCCTGCAAGGCATCATCGCGCGATGACTTTGGTTTGATAGATATCATCGCCTCGACATATCGGCGAGATATTTCATCAAATAGCGGTGCAACTATTTCGTCCATCCAGAGTTGCACGCCTGCTATCTGTGAGATGAGGCGACAATAATTCATCCACCCCGGCTCACCGGATTCAAAACGGCTCAAGAGGGGGCCGTAAAATGCGCGGATGAGAAGTCGAGCCGATGCTTCCGGGCGATCTGGATCGAGGTCCAGCTCCGCAAGCCTTCGCAGCCGCTCTTCGTTCAACCACGCGCTGCGGCGTTCTATGACTTCCGTGAACAGCGCTTCCTTGGTTCCAAAATGATAATTCACAGCGGCGAGCCGTGTGGACGCTGCATCCGTTATTTCTCGCACCGAAACGCCGAAATAGCCCCGGTCCGCGAACAGCGACTCGGCGGCGTCCAGGATCTGCTCGCGCAGATCCGGTCGTTCCGTTTGCGGCTTGGAGATTGCCTTTTTTGGCTTAATATCTGGTAATTTCAATCATCTTCTCCCCCAAAAGCGCCCCGAATTGACATGTGAGTGGAACGTTCGTATCACTCGATCAAGGACGCGCAGCCTACGCTGGCTTCCGTCACAAAAATAGATGGTAGGGGAACGAAACTGTGAGACCGATCCTGATCCGTAACGGCTATGTCATCACCGGCGATCCTGCGATCGGCGACGTGCCCAGTGGGGATGTTTTGATCGTGAACGGACGCATCGCTGAGATCGGTCAAAACCTTCACCATGATGAGGCAGAGGAGATCGACGCGACCGGCACGATTGTAATGCCAGGCATGGTCGATACGCATCGGCATACTTGGCAGACTCAGCTACGCGCGATTTGCGCCGACATGAGCCTCATGCAGTATATGCGCTGCATCCGCTTCAACATCTCGCCCGTCTATACGCCAGAAGATGTCTATGTGGGCAATTATATCGGCGCCCTAGAAGCTCTGAACGCCGGGATCACGACGCTCTATGACTTCTCACATACGTCGCACAGTCCGGAACATGCCGATGAGGCCATCCGCGGCCTGCGGGACGCCCGGATTGCTGGCCTCTATGCCTACGGCTTCTATCCAGCACCGGTCGACCGGCCTTATTTTACGAGCGTCGACCAACGCATCGCCGATGCGGAACGGATAAGGACGCAGCATTTTTCGTCGGACGATCAGCGGCTGGGCATGGCGGTCGCGATCACCGAGGTCGGGATGTATCCGTTCGATTCGACGCGTAAGGAGATCATGACAGGCCGCCGACTTGGCGTGCAGCAAACAATTCACACGAACTGTTTCTGGGGCTCCGCTTTTTGCAGCGGTATAGAGGAACTCGCGGCGGCCGGACTCCTTGGACCCGACCAGGTCCATGTGCATTGCAATTCCGTGACAGACAACGAACTTCGCCTGCTCGCCGATAATGGCGCCAAGGTTTCATGCACGCCCGATACGGAACTGCAGATGGGCATGGGCCACCCCTTGATCGGCCGCGCCCACGATGTCGGCATCAAGCCTACACTTGGGGCCGACGTTATCTCCTGCAACGGTGGCGACCTACTCACGCAGGCACGCCTCGGTCTTCAAGACGCGCGCGTCCTGGCCAACGATCCGGTCAATGCGCAAGGTCGGATGCCTGAGGATATCCCATTCAAGGTACGTGACGCGATCGCGTGGATGACGATCAACGGCGCGGAAGCGATGGGTCTTGATCATCGCACGGGATCGCTCACGCCGGGCAAGGATGGCGATATCGTTCTCATCGCGCCCAACGACTTCAACCTCATGCCGCTGAACGACATGGTGGGCGCGGTCGTGCTGCAGGCTAACGTTTCCAACATCGATACGGTGGTCCTGCGCGGCGAGGTCGTGAAGCGCCACGGTCGCTTGACTGGCGTCGACTTCAAGCAGTTGCTCCGCATGGCGGAGGGCTCGCGCGAGCGGATCATGGAGCAGGCCCTGCGTCGCGGTCCGCTCGTTCCGCCGCCCAACACCACGGCAATGGCAGAGATGGAGGAGACCGCGCGCCAGAACCTGGCCGCATAGCGGGGTAGGAAACCAAAGGCGCCGCATGAACCGCGTCGGCGTCCAACGAGGAGGGGATTACGAAATGGATAAGCTTTGGCCGCGCGCCGCGCGGATCGGACTTCTTTTGCCTGCGGTCGTTGGCACAAGCGCTTACGCACAGACTGAGCCGGCTTCATCGGCTGCGAGCACTCCGCAGCCGGAGGCCGTATCGACGCCCGCCGCACAGGATCAGGGCGCCGGTCTTCAGGACATCATCGTGACTGCGCAGAAGCGCAGCGAGTCGGTGCAGAAAATTCCTCTCGCGGTGACGGCCCTATCCGGCAATGACCTCGCGAAGGCGGGCATCAACAGCATCGAGGGTCTGCAGGCCGCCGTCCCCAATCTCAACCTCGGCCAGCAGCTCGGCGTCGCGAGAATCTCGCTGCGCGGCATCGGCCTCGACAACCTCAGCACCGGCGCCGAGGGAAGTATCGCTTTCCACCTCAACAGCGCGTTCATTTCGCGCGGCGCCGCAGCGCTCAGCGCATTCTACGACGTCGATCGCGTGGAAGTTCTGCGCGGGCCACAGGGCACGCTCTATGGCCGCAACGCGACCGGCGGCTCAATCAACCTCATAACGCGCCAGCCCACCGACACGTTTTCGGGTTATGGCGATGTCACGGTCGGCAACTATGGTCGTTTGGCGTTCGACGGCGCCGTCAGCGGCCCGATTGTCTCTGATAAAGTGCTCGCGCGGATCGCTTTCTCGACGGACGACCGCAACGGCTATGGCCGAAACATCACGACCGGCACTAGGATCGACGACACCAATGCCCGTTCGATCCGTGGTACGCTGAAGCTTTTACCCGCCGACGATCTCACCATCACTCTGATCGCCGACTATTGACCGGCCCCCACCGAGTGGTCCGGGCTATATGTTAGTGCATTGACGCCTCCATCGCCAGTGTCGGCCGTAGGTGGAGCGAAGCGGAACCGGAGGGCGACACTGGCGATGGAACGGCCTCCGGCGCGGGTGGTCGGTATCCCAGCGAGCTGTGCGGCCGGACGGTGTTGTAATGTCGCCGCCAGGCCTCGATCAGGATCCGGGCCTCGGCGAGCGAGTAGAAGATTTCGCCGTTGAGCAGTTCATCACGCAGCGATCCGTTGAAGCTCTCGCAATAGCCATTCTCCCATGGTGATCCGGGCGTGATATACAGCGTCTTCACGCCGATCTGGGCGAGCCATTGCTGCACCGCCGTCGCGATAAACTCCGGGCCATTGTCGGACCGTATGTGCGCTGGTGGCCCACGCGTGACGAACAGCTCGGCGAGCGCCGCCAGAACGTCATCGCTCCTGAGCTTGCGTGCCACCGGCAACGCCAGGCACTCCCGGCTCGCCTCGTCGATGATCGAAAGGATCCGGTATTTGCGACCATCGTGGGTCCGCCCTTCGACGAAGTCGTAGGACCAGACATGGCCGGGATACTCGGGCCGAAGCCGGATGCACGATCCGTCGTTCAGCCAGAGCCGCCCGCGCTTCGGCTGCCTTTGCGGTACCTTCAGCCCCTCGCGCCGCCAGATGCGCTCGACCCGCTTGCGGTTCACATGCCACCCCGCATCGCGCAGCAACGCCGTCACCCGGCGATAGCCATAACGACCATATTGCCGGGCCAGCGCAATGATGTCCTCGGTCAGAGCTGCTTCGTCGTTCGCCCCGCGGGGCGCCTTGCGCTGTGTCGATCGATGTTGCCCGAGCACACGGCACAGCCGCCGCTCAGACACCGGCATCATCATTCTGATGTGATCGATACAGCGCCTTCGGCGCGCGGGGCTCAGAAGTTTCCCCGGGCAGCCTCCTGCAATATCAGCTTGTCCAGCGTCAGGTCCGATATCGCACGCCGAAGCCGCGCATTCTCTTTCTCCAAGTCCTTCATCCGCCGCGCCTGGTCGGTCTTCAGACCGCCATATTCCTTACGCCACCGATAATAGGTCTGTTCCGTAACGCCGATCCGGCGACACGCTTCAGCCGTCGTCGCCCCCTGCGCCAACACGACCTCCGCTTCACGCAGCTTGCCGATAATCTCTTCCGGGCGATGCTTCTTGGCCGGCATTCATATTCTCCTTCGTCATCCAAAATATCATCAATTTTGGACCACTCAGAAGGGGGCAGATCATTTCACCGATACGCTGACCTTGAATCTCGGCGCGCGGTATAGCTGGGAACGCAAAGCCGTTCGGGTCTCGGCCTTGCGCGCAAATGGTTGCAATCTAGACACGCTGATCTGTGCAACCAATTTCGCCGACGCGGCAAAATGGCGAGGGTTTACGCCGAAAATCGGCCTTCAGTGGAAGCCGGATGACGACACGCAGATTTATGGCCTTTACACGCGCGGGTTCCGCAGCGGCGGATATAATTTGCGCAACACCGATCCCGCTGTGCCGCCGGGGCCATTCAATCAAGAGACCCAGGACAGTTTCGAACTCGGCGCCAAGAAGCAATTCGGGCGCCACCGGATCAACCTGGCGGCCTTCTACAATCGCATGAAGGACCTGCAGCGCGAGATCAACCTGCCCGGACCGCTTGGCGTCAGCCAGGTCATACGGAACACCGCCGACGCCACAATCAAAGGCGTCGAGGCCGAGGGGCAGTTTTTTCTTTTGTCCAACCTCGTGATTTCGGGTCAGCTCGGCTACGTGAATGGCCAGTATCGCAACGTCCAGTTCGACCTCAGCGGTGATGGCGTCATCAACGATGTGGATCGTGCGCTCAAATTGCCAAGGCTGTCGCCATGGACCTATGGCGTGGGGCTGACTTATGATCAGCAGCTTGGCGAATTGGGGACAGCAACGGCGCGTGTCAGCTTCACGCATCGCGACAAGGCGGCATTCACCGACAACAACGTCGGCTTCCTTCAGGGCGCCGATATGCTCGATGCGAGCCTCACATTGGCGACCGACAACAAGCACTGGCGCTTCTCCATCTATGGCCGAAACCTCCTGAATGAGGTGACGATTGGCGGCGATACACCTTTGCCGGCGGCCTTCGGGGGCACGGGTGCAAGCCTTTCACCGCTAAACAGGGGGCGCGTCATCGGCGGAGAAGTGGCGATTAGCTTCTAGGCCATTTTCGAGGCGAGTGGAATCACCCGCCAACTCGGAAAATGCCCAAGATCAATTTGCTAGAGCATTTCCTGCCGGAAAGCCGGTTCCCACTTCTGCGCGAAATGCTCTAGCTGATCGCGACGGATGCAGCGGATTTCCGATCGCACCCCGCCCCCTTGCCGTTAATCCGATGGTGCGGTGCGCCATGCCTGACGAACAAGGCTGACGAGCGCACGGCCAGCCGGTTTTACCTGCCAGCGGCTACGCACAGCATAACAAAGCGTCAATGGATCGAATAAACCGATTCCCTCCAAGGCCACGAAATTGGCGCGAAACCATGAGTTCTCGGTGAACTGTTTTGCAACCATCCCGATAGCATCGGATGTGGCAACGATCCGTCGAACCAATTGAAAATAGTCTGTCATGTGGATCCAGTCAGCGGGACGCTTACCGCTTTTTTCGTACATCTGCTGAATGATCGATGTGTAGGGTTCGGAAGATGAGGGCACTACGAATTCGAACTGGACCAGCGGCTCCTTGCTGGTCGGGTTTATCCCCAGAATGGGATGATTGTTCCGCACAAAAGGCAGTATTTCGATCGAGGCGACCCGCTCGCACTTGAATTCCGGCCAGCGTGCAAAGGCCGCTTCAAGTCCAAAGGCGACATCGATATCGCCGCGCGACAGGAGTCGCACGCCCCTTTCGCTGTTGCCCGAAACGACTTCGACGCGCACTGCCGGATGGCGCCGCAGCAAAGAAACCAGAGGTTGGGTGAGCAACCAGTCGATTGACCCTGGGAACAGTCCGATTCGAAGCGGGCCCGCATAGGCGTCGGCGCGGCGGGCTGTATCTCCGAGTAGTTCAGCTGCGTCGGCAAGCAAGCGCGCTGCGCGATCGATAAATTCGCGTCCCTCCTCTGTCGGCATCGCGCCCCGTGAGGTCCGATGGAAAAGGGAATAGCCAAGATACCGTTCGAGTTCAGCGACACTCTTGGTCACCGCCGACTGCGTGACACCAACCGCATCCGCTGCCCTGGAGAAGGAACGAAGCTGACCAACCGCGACGGCATGCTTGAGGCGAGAATCGAGCATGGACATGCCCCACAGGAATAATTGCTCCAGAGAATGAATTAGGCGAATCAAGGTCATTTTGCCAATCTTACTTTCGACACTGCCGCCCAGCACGACTGCAACCCGTCTCGAAATCTGGAGCGGCGAAACGGCCTGGATCAAAGCGCCAAGGTCTCAGACGCAGGTATGCCTGAATGACGAAAACTGGTCCGCTTGCAGGCCTCAAAATACTCGAAATTGCGGGCATCGGCCCGGCGCCGTTTTGCGGAATGCTGTTGGCCGACCTTGGCGCCGATGTCGTCGTCATTGAACGCGTAAGCCCTAACTCCGAAAATATCGATCTTGGCAGCGGCGCCATTGTGAACCGCGGGAAACGTGTAATTGCCTTGGATCTGAAGTCCCCCGAAGGCGTCGCGCATGTCCTGGATCTCGTCCAAAGGGGCGATGTACTGATCGAAGGCATGCGGCCTGGGGTGATGGAGAGGCTCGGCCTTGGTCCCGAGGTTTGCCTAGCGCGTAACCCCCGCCTTGTATTCGGTCGCATGACGGGTTGGGGGCAGCAGGGACCTCTCGCCCAAGCGGCCGGCCATGACATCAACTATATCGCGCTGTCAGGAGCCCTTTGGTATGCTGGGCATCCTGGTGAACCGCCAATGGCGCCGCCAAGCCTGGTAGGCGATATTGGGGGTGGAGCGCTTTATTTGGCCATCGGCGTCCTCGCAGCGGCAATGCACGCCCGGGATACCGGGAATGGGCAAGTGGTTGACGCCGCGATCGTCGATGGGAGCGCTCACATGATGAACTTGCTCCTGAGCCTGAAGGCCGCCGGCCAGGTTGCCAGCATACGCGGCTGCAGCATCCTTGACGGCCCTCACTGGTACTCGACCTATCGGTGCGCCGACGGGAATTTCATCTCAGTCGGATCACTCGAGCCCAAGTTCTATGCGCTGCTTTGCAAAAAGCTGGGGTTGGCCGGCGATAGCAGTTTTGACGACGGCTATGATCGTGATGCCTGGCCCGAGCTCAAGCAGCGTTTTAGCGAGATATTCGCCATGCGGACACGGGAAGAATGGCGCGCACTGCTGGAAGGCAGCGATGCCTGCTTTGCCCCCGTGCTTGATCCGGACGAAGCGGCGCGCCATCCTCATATGGCAGCGCGAGGCGTCTATCGGGAGATCGACAATATCCTTCAGGCAATGCCGGCGCCACGTTTTTCGGGCTCGTCACTACCGATCCCCGGACCGATCCCGCTGCATCATGAAGATCCGAGTACAATTCGGCGGGGCTGGAGCAAACCGGACCGCTGCGGGATTACCGCCAGAACCGACTGTTGCGAGTAGTCGGTTGGCATGGTGGGCGGCCAGCGGCCCGACACGAACGGTGATTTCATAACTATGAACCAATGCGACGCTCCGCTTCGCTGCATTCAAATCAAAGGAGACAACGACACACAGGCACGTCAAACTATCCGATGATTCCTGTACGCCACGCCGGAACGGCGATTGCGGACGTGTCCACGGGACGTTGTTCGCATCGTGATTCGCTCGGCGCTTGAAATCAATGCTCGCCCCGGATGTGACGACGCCGATGGGATTTCCACTGCGGCGGCCACGGCCAATGTCCTGGCGTGAGGGCTTCGGTCATCGACCGATTCGACCGTCCGAATGCGGTCTTTTGGCGCGCCTGAGAATCCGCATCAGAGTTGAGTGCGCGTTGTTCGGGAATCTCATTTAAATATTTGTAAAAACGTAATAATATAGATAATAACTCCAACCTGTATCCAGTGTGGAGTAATGGTCGCAGGGCGTGAACTTACGCCCTTATGGATGCGTCGAAGTCCTTCAGTTTGAATCTCAGGAAATTGCGGCTTGCGATGCGCATCACGCAAGAAGCGCTCGCCCATGATGCGGGCACGAGCAGCTCTTATCTGAGTGCGATCGAAAATGGCCGGTCGAGCCCGACGCTGAAAGCAATGGAGCGGCTCGCGAAGGCACTCGGCGTCAATGCCGTCTATCTCTTGTCCGGCCGGATATCGATCTCGATCGTTTCGGACGACGAACTGGAAATCGGCGCGATACTGGCGCGCCCGGCGGTGACGCTCCGGCGCCATCCGCACAAGCCGACGGGGCGGCCGAGCAAGACCAAGTAAATCATCGGGGGCTGCACGCGCGTGGGCTGGAACCACGCGCCCGATAGACGCGCCCGCAACGCGCGCGTCGAAAGGAGTGCCCCTCGGTGCCGTTTCGCGACCTCGATGCCTATATTAAGCAGGCCAGGCGCGCGAACAGTGATCGCGAGCTGTTCAGTTGCAGCGAGGCCGCCGCACGCCAGCTCGGCCTCCCATGGCTCGCGATCGTCCAGAGCATGGCCTTCTTTCAGCCCGGTGGGCGATATTTCCGCATGGACAATTTCCAGAGCTGGGGCGACGTTTTCGTCGCCGAAGGCTATTACCGCGACGATCCCGCCTTGCTCGCGGCGCGCTCGACAAGCCGGGCGTTCGGCTGGCACGAAATGGAGCGACTGCTGGGCGGCTTCACGCGGCGGCAGGCGCGCATCGTGCGCGAAGCCGCGCGTCATGGCCTGCGCAACGGCCTCACCGTTCCGATTGGCGTCGCCGGCGAGCCGCCCGGATGCTGTACGTTCGCAACGCGCGACGGGCAATTGCCGCCATCGCATATCTGCCGGATCGCGACGCTGATGGCGAGCGAGGCTTTTACCGAGGCGCGGCGCTTGCACGGCTTTCCGGCGCGCCGCCTGGAATTGCCCCATCTCAGCCCAAAGCGGCTCGAATGCTTTCGCTTGGCGGCGATGGGCAAGAGCGACGTCGAGATCGGGATCATGATGCACATCGCGCCAACGACCGTGCGCACCTACATGCGCGACCTGCGCGAGCATTTCGGCATCTATTCCCGCGCGCAGCTCCCGGCGATCGCGCTCGCCTGCGGGATCGTCTGCATCGAGGAGATCGTCCCGCGCTTCTGAGTAGGATCGCCGCATCCTCAATATTGACGACTGTTTGAACTCCGCATCTCTGCTCCTTTTGCGACCGTTCACGTTGAACGGGAGCTACTGCTATGATCCATATTGTCCAAGGGTGCTCGCTTACCGATGCGCGCGCCGCCTCGATGTTCGAGGACCGCAAGACCCTGTTCGTCGATCTGCTGGGCTGGGATGTTCCGGTCGTCGGCGGCCGCTATGAAATCGACAGCTATGACGGCGACAAGGCGGTCTATCTGATCGCCACCGACGATGGCTGCATTCACCAGGGGTCGATGCGGCTGCTATCGACAGAGGGCGCGCATCTGCTCGCCGATCGTTTCGCGTCGCTCTGCGAGTGCGATGCGCCCCGGGGGGAGCAGGTTCGCGAGATTACGCGACTTTGCCTGCCGCAACGATTGGGCGCCCCCGGACGCCTGCGTGTCCGCAACCGGCTCATCTCGGCGATGGTCGATCATGCGCTCGGCAGCGGAATCACCATGCTAACCGGCGTCGTGACCGCTGCTTTTCGCGAGGAGGTTTTGGCGATGGGCTGGCGCGCAGCGCCGCTCGGCCCCGCGCGCCGCATCGATGGCGCGTTCCTTGGAGCGTTCCGCATCGAGATCTGCGCCGGTACGCCTGCGCTGCTGGCGTCGAACGGCATCTATGTGCCGGGTGCGATCACTCCCGATGCGGCGGCAAGAGCCGCGTGAAGGGAATGGCGATGCACGACCCCGCCCGCCTAGCCGCGATGCTGCTCGCCGACGGTTATGTCATTGTCGATAACGCCGTGCCGACCGAGCTAATCACCGCGCTCGAAGCCGAACTCGCACCGCGCTTCGTCGCCACGCCCTTTTGCGAAGGCGGATTCTACGGAGCCCGCACCAAGCGCTTTGGCGCGTTGTTGCGGCGTTCACGGCATATCGCCGGCCTTGTGCTGCACCCGATCATCTGCGGTATCGCCGAAACGGTGCTCGGGGAATGGTGCGATCGTATCGTTCTCAACCTCACCCAGGCGATCGAAATCCATCCCGGCGCGCTCGCGCAGGTGCCGCACCGCGACCAGGATCTCTGGGGCGGCGTCAAGACCGGGATGCACTATCAGATCAACGTCATCTGGCCGATCGATCCGTTCACGCTGGAGAGTGGCGCGACGCTGGTCTGGCCGGGCAGCCATCACGATGCGGCATCGCAACCGGGCGATGCACGTCCGGTCGCCGCCGAAATGCCACCCGGCTCCGCGCTGCTGTTCCTCGGATCGATCCTGCATGGTGCCGGCGCTAACCAGTCCGATCATGTGCGCCGCGCGGTCATCACCTCCTATTGCCTCGGATGGCTGCGGACGTTCGAGAATCAGTATCTCGTCTACCCGCCCGCCATCGCTCGAGCGTTCGATCCCGATCTGGCCGCGCTCATCGGCTATGCCCAGCATCGCCCCAATCTCGGTAATGTCGAAGGCCAGTGCCCATCGGTGCTGCTTTACCGCGACGATATTGACGGCCTCCCGGCGATCGACGCGCTGCTTCCCGGTCAGGCGGACATGTTGGACGCCTACGTCGCGGATCAGGAAGCGGCGCGTGCGGGCCTGATCGGCGGGTAACGCGGGTTCGTCGGACTAGACGCTGCATCCATGACACACGATCCGAACGACAAAGCAGGCGGCGGCGCACGAACACCGACCGAGGTGGCGCCGCCCGCTGTGAACGGTGGAGCTGTATCTTCGACCGCGGAGCGCGCCCGGCGGGCACGCGAACATTGCCCGTTCCTGACAACCAAGCAGGCCGCGTTCCATCTCGGCCTCGCAGCGGACACGCTCAAGAAGATGCGCCGCGAGCGGCGCGGTCCGTGCTGCCGGAAACACGGCACCGTCTGGCGCTACCATATCGACGATATCGAGGCCTGGTCGCGCGCGAACATGCGGGATGGCGGAAATGGCTAGGCTGTTACCCTCCCGTCTGCCGGTTCGGGCCTCCGTGCTGATCAGTGTTGGCGTCGCCGCGCTGACGGCGACGATCGCGCTGCCCCCGACGCCGCGGCTGGTCTGGAACGTGTCGGCCAGCGCGCCGATCGGCCTCTATGCCGTTGGCGGCCGTCACGACATCGCGGCTGGCGACATGGTGCTGGCCCGCGTGCCCGACCGCTGGCGCCGGCTCGCCGCCGAGCGGCGCTACATTCCGATCAACGTCCCTTTGGTGAAGCGCGTCGCGGCCGTGCCCGGCGACCGCGTTTGCGCCCGTGGTCGCGATATCTCCGTAAATGGCCGCCCAGTCACTGATCGCCGCGAAGCTGACGGCCGCGGGCGGCCGATGCCGCGGTGGAGCGGATGTGTGACACTGAGAACCGGTGCGCTGTTCCTCCTGATGGACAGCCCGGATTCGTTCGACGGGCGTTATTTCGGACCGACATCGCGCGGCGACGTCATCGGCGAGGCGCGGCTGTTGTGGCTGGGCTGAGGGTCGCCATCACCGCCTTGGCGCTGCTAGCGGCGGCGCCGGCTGGCGCGCAGTCGGTCGTTCACTGGCGGCCTTATATCGAGGCAGCCTCGGCGCGTTTCGGCGTGCCGGTAGAATGGATCGAGCGCGTCATGCGCGCCGAGAGCGGCGGACGCACGATGCTGGACGGTCGCCCGATCACCAGCCACGCCGGCGCGATGGGGCTGATGCAGCTCATGCCCGGCACCTGGTCCGAAATGCGCGCGCGGCTCGGGCTCGGGTCCGATCCACATAGCCCGCGCGACAACATATTGGCGGGGACGCTCTATCTTCGCCTGATGTATGACCGCTTCGGCTATCCCGGTCTGTTCGCAGCCTATAATGCGGGACCGGCACGCTATGCCGAGCACGTGCGGACCGGCCGCGCGCTGCCCGGCGAGACCCGCGCCTATCTCGCGAGCGTCGCCGGAGTGCCCGTCAATTCCCAGTCGGCTGTCGCGGCCGCCAGTGCAACGCCGCGTACCGCCAATGCCATCTTCTTCGCGATCGGCGACCGGCCCCCTGCCGGCCGGAGCGAAGCCGGCGCGGCCACGCTGTTCGTCGTGCTACGCGCAGGGCCGCCCGAGACGGCTGCGCCAGGCCGTCCGTAGTGAGCACCGATCCGGGCTTCATGCGGATTCGTGTTTCTGCTATGTTCCGAGGCTATGGAGTTGGTCGTCATGCTGCTCGGTCTGATCCTTTCCGCCACCGGCATCGTCCTCTTCGCCTGGGCGATGTTCCGGCTCGCCGTCTTCGCGCTCCCGGTCGGGCTGGGTGCGGCCACCTTTCTGTGGGCGGCGGGTGGCGAGCTGGGGCTGTTGCTCGGCCTGCTTCTCGGCCTCGTCGTCGGCGTCGCGGCCTTGCTGATCGGACGCATGCTCATCGCGTCACGGTTGCCGGTTCCAGTTCGCGGGGCGGTCGCTTTTCTCTTCGCTGTGCCCGCCGGGATCGCCGGCCACAGCGTCGTCTCCGGCCTGATGCATCTCGGCGGCGCGCGGCCGACCGCGACCGGCATCGCCGCGGCGGTCGGCGCGATCATCATCGCCAGTGCCGCCATGATGAGCCTGTTGCCCGCGATGACCGCTCGCACCGGTTCGCACGGATCCCCGCTGCACGGTTGATCCGCGGCGGGTCAGTCGGCCGAGTGCTCGCCTCCGCGTCACCGTCGCGTAAGGCGACCATGGCGAGAGTGCGTCAAGACGGCAGGGTCTGACCTGACGCATCCGGGTTTTTGGGCGCCTCGCGCCTGCGGCGCGACCGCCGCTCTATTCCGCTAGGCTCACATCCGTTCGCCAAGCTCCACCGGGCCACGCTTCGCGCGTCCCGGCCAAAGGTGATGATCGGACTGGCGGGATGCCGGAGCCTTGCTCCGGCCTGTCGTCGCCGCGCCTGACCGGCGCGGCGGCGTTTTTCGTTGGGCCTTCCCCTCGTCGCACGGGTGGACGGCGCTCCCTTCTGGGCCCGGCCCGGCGTCCCGCAAGCCGGCCCTCGACTGCGCTCGGGCTCGGCTCCTCCATTGCATTGCGGCCCTGCGGGTGCGGACCGCCTTCTGGCCGCGCCCGGCAGGTCGCAGTTCGCCGCCCACCCCCGCTCCGGGGGAGGCCCTGGGGTTTTTGGGGCGGTGCAGGAGGATAGCCATGCGCCAGAGCGGCAAGCATCGCGCGCGCGGAGAAGCTGGCAGGAGCCAGCCCCCGGCAGAGCGCGCCAATCTTTACGACGAGGTGACGAACCGGATCGTTGCCGAACTTGAGGCGGGCCGCGTTCCTTGGGTCCAGCCTTGGGGCCGCCCCAATGGTCAAGGCTTCTCCGCCGCCCCCGGCCTTCCGCGCAATGCGCTCACCAGCCGCAATTACAGCGGCGTCAACGTGCTCATTCTCTGGGGCGCGGTTATCGAGTGCGGTTATCCTTCGCAATCGTGGCTGACCTTCCGCCAAGCCCTTGAAGCAGGCGGCAACGTCCGCAAGGGCGAGCGCGGGACCACCGTTGTCTATGCCGACCGCTTCACCCCCGAGGCCGAGAAGGAACGCGCACGCCTGACCGGCGACGAGGCCCGCGCCGTGCCCTTCCTCAAACGCTTCACCGTGTTCAACGTCGCGCAATGCGAAGGCTTGCGCCCCGGCCTTGCCGCCGGCCCCGCGCCGCTCCCCGAACGCCAGATCGTGCCCGTCGCCGAAGCGGTTATTGCCGCATCGGGCGTCGATTTCCGCATCGGCGGCAACCGTGCCTTCTATGTACCCGCGCATGATTATGTGCAGGTTCCGCCGCAACCCGCGTTCTTCGAGCAGATCAACTATTATCGCACCGCGCTGCACGAACTGACCCATTCGACCGGCCACGCCTCGCGCCTCGACCGCAAGATTCTCAACCCGTTCGGCAGCAAGGACTACGCCCGCGAGGAACTGGTCGCCTTATCTGGACAGTCTGCGCCGCCCGCAACATTGCAGTAAGGTCGGCGATGGACGCCCACGGTAGGCAGTTATCAGGCTGGCCGTAGCGCTGACCCAAGAGCTGGCGAAGGCCAGCCTGATAACTGCCGGGCCATAGGGCGCATCGGTGTGAGGTCAGCTTCCGGGTGGGGGGTCCGGGGGGAGGGTTTTGCGCCGGTGTCGATCATTACTGTTTGCGAGCGGCGTGAGGCCAAGGGCCTCGATGCGCATGTGCCGCTGATCCTGCACGGCGACGCGCTCTATGATCCCGATCTGGATCGCTTTTTTCTCGACCTGCCGCTGTCGGGGGTCCGCTCCCGCCACTCGCTTCGCGCCTACGCCTATGATGTCGCGGTCTGGCTTCGCTTTCTCGATGCCTGTGGCAAGACGGTGTGGGCTGCGACCCGCGACGATGTCGACGCCTATCATCGTGAGCGACGCCGCGACGAGGCCGATCACCGGATCACGGCGGCAAGCTGGAACAGGGCCGTCGCCAGCCTCGATCGTCTCTACCGCTGGGGCGAGCAACAGGGGCTGATCGTCGAGGCGCCGTTCAGCCGCCTCGCCGTGTGGCGACCGGCGCAGGGTGGCCGTCGAGGCATGATCGCGGCGCGCAACGACGCCTATGAGCGCGTGGCCAGACGATCGGACGTGCGGTTTGTCACGATGGACGACTACCGCATTTTCCGCGAGGTCGGCCTGCGGGGTCTCGCCCCTGACGGCACGGAACGCCCCGGCGCTCGCGATCGCAACGGGCTGCGCAATGCGCTGTTCGCCGATCTTCTCGTTACCACTGGCCTGCGTCTTGAAGAGGCGTCGGGCCTGCTCGCCGATGAACTCGCGGCCATCGACCACGACGATGGTCAGGCGGCGCAGCTTTGGCTGCGCCTGCCGCCGCCGCTCACCAAGGGCGACCGTGGACGCAGCATCCTGGTCCCGCGCCGTCTGCTTCGCCAGATCGCCGCCTATGTCGCCGTAGAGCGGACTGCGGGCGTGGCCAAGTTCGCCGCGCGCGACGGCGCGGCCAGATTCGAGCGACCGATCCCTGTCACTCGCGCCGGTTTCGACCGCATGCGCGACGTCTGCACCCCGGAGGAACGATGCCGCCTTATCCTGTGCGACGAGGATGGAACGCCCCGCGAGCCGGCGGCGCTATGGCTGACAGAGGTCGGGCAGCCTGTCCGCCCCAACTCGTGGGAGGTGATCTTCACCCGCGCCTGCAAGCGGTGTGCGGAGCACGGCTTTCCGCTGTCGATCAGCCCGCACCAGCTTCGCCACACCTTCGCGGTCCATATGCTCGCCTTGCTGATCCAGCAGCGACTGCGCGAGGCCGCGCTGCCGGCGGGTCCGGTGGAGAGCTATCGGCTGATCCTGGGCGACCCGCTGCAACAGGTGCAACGCCTTCTCGGCCACGCGAGCCTCGCCACCACCTATATCTATCTCGATCATATCGCGACCCGCGCCGATACGGTGGATGCGGCCGTCGAGGAACTGCTGGCGCTGTTGCCGGGACCGCAGGGCGCATGAGCGAGCGTCCCCGCAAGGGCCGGCCCGTCTCCTTCGCGCCCATCACGCCGGAGCGACCGCAGCCTGATCCGGTGCTTGGCCTCAAGTTCGCCATCGAGGCACGGCATGGCGGGACGGTCCTGGTCGATATGACCGCGCTCGATCCCCGCCCGCTCGCCATCGCCTTTGCCGGTGCGCTACGCCGGTCGGCCGCGCTCGGGGGGGCGATCGGTGCGGCCAGCGTCATCAAGCAGTATATTCAGGTCTATCGTCACTTCTTTACCTGGCTCGGCGATGAGGCGCCGAAGGTGGCCGGCGTCAGCGACCTGCGCGCAGCCCATATCGATGGCTTCGCATCCGCGCTCGAACGACGTGGGATGAGCCCGATCCACCGGCACATAACGGTGAGCAAGGTCATCAACACACTGCGCGCGATCGAGGCAGACCGGCCCGATCGGATCGCGCCCGACCTGTATGAGCGGCTGCGCTATACGCTGGCCACTTCGGCGGGCCGCTCGACCCCGCGCGATGCTTACAGCCCGTTTGTCGCCCGCGCGCTGCGCGACGCCGCAAGGGTTGATATCGACGCGATGTTTCGCCGTCTCGGCACCGATGACCGCATCGATGAGCGCGACCCGGTCATCGCCAGGGCGCGCGCCGATGTCGAAGCGATCATCGCGCGGCAGGGCTTTATCGCCGCAGACCAGCCCGCGCTGAAGAGCCTCTATTTCATGCGATTGCGGCGCGGATTGCCGATCAGCACACTGGTCGATGACCTGCATGGCCGGCACCATCTGCTCGCGCGCGATCTGCCAGCGCTGCTCGTGCTGCTCACACTCGATACCGGTCTTGAGCCCGAGTGCCTGAAGACGCTGACCGAGGACTGTCTGACTAACGCCCATGCCGGCACGGTGGAGCTGCGCTATCTGAAGCGCCGCGCTCGCGGCGCCGAGCACAAGAGCATGCGCGTCCGCGACGGTGGCGGCGGAACGCCCGGTGGGCTGATCCGCCGCCTGATCGGCGTCACCGCGGCCGCCCGCGAGCACCTGCCCGGCGATTATCTCTGGGTTTATCACAACGTCGGCGGCCTTCGTGCCGGCATTATTGACCTCAAGTATCAACTCCCCGCCTGGGCTCGCCGCCACGGCCTCGTCGACGATGACGAGAAGCCACTCCATCTGCTACTTTCCCGGCTTCGCAAGACCCACAAGGCGTTGTGGTACACCAAGACCGAAGGGCATTTGGCCCGCTTCGCGGTCGGCCACTCCCGCGAGGTCGCGGCGCGCCACTATGCCGATCTGCCATCGCTCCGGCCCCTGCACGAGGCGGCCATCGCCGATGCCTTTCGCGAAGCGGTCGCCGCCGCGATGCCGACCGTGCTCCCGCCCGCGGCCGAGCAGGCGCTGCGCGAAGCGCCCGAACAGGCCGCGCCGCTGATGCCGCCGGATACGGTGGGTCCGTTGCTCGACGGCGAACAGGATGTCTGGCTCGCCGCCTGCGCGGGTTTCCATAGCAGTCCCTTCGCCGAGGCCGGATCACCCTGCGCGCAGCCTTTCTGGGGTTGCCTCGATTGCCCCAACGCCGTCATCACCGCGCGCAAGCTCCCCGGGATCCTCGCCTTTCTCACGTTCGTCGAAGAGCAGCGACGGAGCCTGCCGGCGAGCGACTGGGCGGCCAAGTTCGGTCGCGTCCACGCCCGCATCACCACTCAGGTCCTGCCGGCCTTCTCCGATGCCGTTGTCGCAGCGGCGCGTCGGCAGATGGAGAACGAGCGGCTCTATCTGCCGCCGGAGGCACGCGCATGACCATGCCCGCCCATGTTCGCGCACCCGCGTTCGATGATCGGCCCGTGCTGGCGACCGCGCCGCTCAAGGCGGGCCATGCCCGCGAAGAGCTGTCGCGCGTCGGCGACCCGAGCTGGGATCTCGGTGCCGCCGTCTTCCGCGAGAACGCCCGGCGCTGCCATGTCACCGTGCATTTCGACGTGCTCGAACACGCCGACGTGCAGGCGGCGATGCGCGCCTATCTCTACGCGCGCCTCAACGTCGATCTTCCCGGTTACCGCCAGAAGCTGCCGCCCGCGAGCATCCGGCAGGCGTTCAACCGGGCACGCCGGTTCTTCGCCTTCGTGCGCTTGACGCTCGGACGGCTCGACCTTGCCCGCATCGATCAGGCGTTGGTCGATGCTTATGCCCGCCATCTTCGCGACGATCCTGCCCGGCGACCCATCATCGTCGGCCAGCTCCTTGAGGTGATCACCGATCTCTATCATTTGCGCGAGCACCTGCCTGACTGTGGCATCGCTTTCGAGCCCTGGGCCGGGCGAACGCCCGCGCGCGTCGCAGGCTATCGGCACGTACGTGAGAACCGCACCCCGCGGTTTCCGGAAGACGTCATCGCCGCGCTGCTCGCCTGGTCATTGCGCTACGTCACCGTCTTCGCACACGATATTCTCGCAGCCCGCCGCGAGCTTGACCGGCTCGAAGCGCGGCGTGATCGTCTTGTCGTCGCCGATTCCAGCTTCTCGGAGGCTGATCGCCAGCAACGTCGCCGCACCCGGCTCACGGCCTTTTTCGATCGCCGCCGCCGCGAGGGGCGCGGCTTGCCGATCTGGGGCACCGCTCACAACGGCAAGGTGCGCGTCGATCCCAACACTGGCACCGTGACCCCGCCGATCAACGCCCACCTTCTTCATCTTCATGCCGGGATCGATGTGCGGGCGGAACCGCGTGCGCATCTCATGCTGACTGGCGGCGAGCCGAGGCTGATCGAGGCAGCGGCAGCCGAGCTGGGGGTCGAAGTGGGCGGCATGGACACACCGATCTCGATCGATCCCGAGAGCGGTCGACCATGGCGCGCACGCTTCGACGCGAAGACCCTCGCGCACGAGGAACGCATGCTCCAGGCCGCCGCCTATATATTGTGCGCCTATCTAACCGGCATGCGCGACTGCGAGGTGCAGGCGATGCGGCGCGGTTGTCTCTCGATCGTGCGCACCGAGGACGGTTTGATCGAGCGGCATCGCATCCGATCGACCATCTACAAGCGCCGGTCGGCCCTGGGCGAGGCGGCGAGCTGGGTGACGATCGAGCCGGTCGCAGACGCGATCGCGGTGCTCGAACGCCTCTCGGCAAGACCAGCGCGCGCCAGTGGCAGCGATACGCTCTGGCCGGTGCTGCGCCCGAGCGCCGTCACCAAGACGCACCTGTCGAGCGAGGTAGTTCGTCAGCTCAACGTCTTCCGCGACCACCTCAACGCCGCCTTCGGCAGCCCCGATGCGCCGGTCGTCCCGCCCGGACCCGATGGCAAGCCGTGGCGGATCACGACGCGGCAGTTTCGGCGCACCATCGCGTGGCATATCGCCAACCGTCCGTTCGGCACTATCGCCGGCATGATCCAGTATAAGCACGCCTCGGTTGCCGCTTTCGAGGGCTATGCCGGGACCAGCGCATCGGGGTTCCGCGCCGAGGTTGAGGCGCAGCGTCGGCTCGGCCAGCTCGACGACCTGCTGGGCTATTTCGACCGGAGACAGGGCGGCGCATCGCTTGGCGGTCCGGCGGGACCGCGCATCGCGCGGACGCTCGACGATGCGGCCGACAGGCTGGCCCCTTTGCCCGCCATGATCGCCGACCGGTCCCGGCTGCGGGTCATGCTCGCTAGCGTTGCGCGCACCTTCCATGTCGGTCCGCTCGCGGATTGCTTCTTCGATCCCGCGACAGCGCTCTGCCTCAAGCGTGTGACCACCCCCGATCCCGGGCAGCCGCTCACCGCCCTGTGCGAGCCGACCCGCTGCCCCAACGCCTGCATCACCGCCCGCCACAGGCCGGCATGGGAGCGCGGCGCTGGTGAGGCGCGGACGTTGCTGCGCGAGAAGCGCCTGTCTGGATTGCAGCGTATTGCTGTTGAACAGGATCTTCGCCGGATCGAGGCCGTGCTGGCCCAGATTGCGCCCGATGGCGCGTTGCCGCCGCAGTCGGCGGCAGAGGAAGAGGGGGCTCGGATCACGTGAGGGAGTGAAGGAGCGGGAGAGCCCCGCTTCGCCCATCATGGAGATCCGCCATGTTCCGCTCTTCCGCATCGGCCGCGCGCGCCGACGTCTACACCCGCATAACCGAGGAGATCATCGCCGCGATCGAACATGGTCCGGGAGATTGGCGCGCTCCCTGGCACCACAACGGCACCAGCATTGCGCGCCCGTCCAACCTGGGCTCGGGCAAAAGGTACCGTGGCATCAACACGGTCGCGCTCTGGGTTGCGGCCATGAACGGTGGCTATGCCGATGGCTTGTGGGGCACCTATCGGCAGTGGGCAGCGGCCGGCGCTCAGGTCCGCAAGGGCGAGCGGGCGACGACCGTTGTCTTCTGGAAGCAGGTCGAGTCCGGCGGTGGCGATGCGCTTGAGGACGACGAAGGCGGCCGCAAAAAGATGTTCGCTCGAGCCTTTTCGGTTTTCAACGTCGCTCAGGTCGATGGGTTTGCGCCGCCCCCGGTCGTGACATTGCCAGAGGCCGATCGCCACGCCCATGCCGAGGCGTTCATCGCCAACCTTGGCATCCAGACCATTTTCGGCGGTTCGGAGGCATTCTATCGTCCCTCGACGGACACGGTTCATATGCCCACCTTCGAGTGTTTCCGCGACGCAGCCGCATTCTACGGCGTCTGGTTGCATGAACATGGCCATGCCACAGGGGCAAAGCATCGTCTTGATCGCGACCTTTCCGGCCGCTTCGGTTCTGCTTCCTATGCGGCCGACGAATGCTGCGTGGAAATTCTCAGTGGGCTGATCCTGGCAGACCTCGGGATCGCCCATCATCCGCGCCCGGATCATGCTGCTTACATCTCTTCATGGCTCAAGGTGCTCAAGGATGATCCCCGGGCCATCTTCACGGCAGCCAGTAAAGCCCAACAAGCCGCCGACTGGATGTGGGCGCAGCAGCCCCAGCACGAGGAGTTGGCAGCATGACCAGCACCTCGATGAAAATCACGAAGGTGCAATTTAGGGCTGGACTGTCAGGATATGTCGCCGAAATGGGTAGCGCCTTCCTCTGCGCCGCGCTTGGCATCGAACCGACCGTGCGCCATGCCGATTATCTGGCATCATGGCTGGAGGTCTTGCGCGAGGACAATCGCGCCATCTTCTGCGCCGCGAGCGCGGCGAGCAAGGCCGCCGACTGGATAATGGCGCGCCATACCGAGGCCAGCGAAAGCGACGAGCGGAGGGCGGCGGCATGATCCTGCTGACCCCCGAACTGCGCTTCGCGCTGCGCGCGAACGACTTGGCCCGCTGCGCCGCCGCGCGCGATGGCGCGCCAGAACCCGATCCCGTTCCGCTGGTCAAATTCTTCAATCCCTTGGGCGCGGCAACATGGCTCGCGACCGAGCTTTACGATGATGACGACACGCTGTTCGGCCTTGCCGACTTGGGGTTCGGCTTTCCCGAACTCGGCACATTCAGCCTGTCCGAAATGGCGAGCGTCCGCTTGCCCTTCGGCCTGTTCATCGAGCGCGACGAGCATTTCGAACCGTTCGCCCCGCTCTCGACATGGGCCGAGACCGCGCGGCGGGCGGGCGCGATCATCTTCGCTGAAACCGAACTTCGCCGCGCGGCCGACAGCCGCAACGGCAAGGAGCTTCCGCCCCGAGGCGGGTGACGCGCGGCGCGTTTCGCCGCATCGAGTGCCGGTCCCGCCCATCCAGCAAGACAAACGGGACCGGCGCTCCAGAAGGAGCAGACCAATGAAACTCGACTTTATCGACCTTGGCAAGCTGTCCGTCAGCAAGGCCAATATGCGCTACGCGAAGAAGGCGCCGGACGTGTCCGACATCCTTCCGACCGTCCGCGCGCGCGGCGTTCTCGTGCCGCTGATCGTGCGACCGAATTGCGGTCCCGATGCGTTCGAGATCGTCGCGGGCGCGCGGCGCTTCACCGCCGCGCAGATCGTCGCGGGCGAAACCGGCAGCGCCGACCCCTTGCCGTGCGCCATTCTCGAGAACGGCGACGATGCCGCCGCCATCGAGGCGTCGCTGATCGAGAATATCGCGCGGCTCGCGCCCGACGAGGTGACACGCTGGGAAACCTTCACCCGGCTGGTCAAGGAAGGCCGCGACGAAGCGGATATTTCCGCGACGTTCGGCATCCCCGAGCTTGGCGTCAAACGCATCCTCGCGCTCGGCAATCTCTTGCCGCGCATCCGCGACCTCTACCGCAAGGAAGAGATCAACGCGGCGACCGTCCGGCACCTGACCTTGGCGAGCACGAGCCAGCAAAAGGCATGGCTGGCGCTGTTCAGCGACCCCGACGCCTATTGCCCGACCGGCCATCAGTTGAAGGACTGGCTGTTCGGCGGCGCGTCGATCAAGGTCGAACATGCCCTGTTCGACGTCGAGAGGCTCAAGCTCGCGATCATCGCCGACCTGTTCGGCGAGGATCGCTTTTTCGCCGACGCCGACGCCTTCTGGCGCGAGCAGGACGCGGCCATCGAGGATCGCCGCGAAGCCTATCTCGACGAGGGATGGAGCGATGTCGTGATCGTCCCGCGCGGCGAATACTTCCATCGCTACGAGTTTGTGAAGGCTCCCAAGCGCAAGGGGGCGCGCGTCTATATCGACGTGCGCGCGAGCGGCGAGGTGGACTTTTACGAGGGCTATGTCACGTCGAAGGAGGCCAAGCGGCTCGAACGCGGCGAGCCGATCGACACCGCTCCCAAGGTGCCGCGCCCCGAGGTGACGAGCACGATGCAGACCTATATCGACCTGCATCGCCACGCGGCCGTGCGCGCCGCGCTGACCCGTCACCCCAAGGTCGCGCTGCGCTTGATGGTGGCGCACGCCATCGTCGGTTCGCCGCTTTGGACCATCAAGCCCGAGCCGCAGACCGCGCGCAACGATTTGGTTGCCGAAAGCGTCGAAACCTGCCGCGCGGAAACCGACTTCGATACGAAGCGCCGCGCCGTATTGGACCTTCTCGGCTTCTCGCCCGAGGAACCGACCGTGGCCGGCGGCAACGGCGACGACTTCGGACTTGTCGGCGTGTTCCTCCGCTTGCTCGACGTGCCCGACCGCGCCGTCATGGACGTGGTGGTGATCGTCATGGGCGAAACGCTCGCCAGCGGCAGCGCCGCCGTCGAGGCGGTGGGCGGCGAGATCGGCGTCGATATGGCCCGCTACTGGCAGGCCGACGACGCCTTTTTCGAGTGTGTCCGCGACAAGGAGGTGCTGACCCGCATCGTCGCCGAGGTGGCGGGCGAACCTGTCGCCGCCGCCAATGCGAAGGAACCGGGCAAGGTCTTGAAGCGCATCGTCCGCGACCATCTGGACGGCACGAACGGACGGCCCAAGGTCGAGGGTTGGGTGCCGAAATGGATGGCGTTCCCGCCCGCTGCCTATACGGCGCGCGGCGGCGTCGGCACCGTCGCGGCTCATGCCAAGGTGCTCGCGGCGCGCCCCGACCGCGAGCCGGAACCGACCGGCCCCGGCGCGGTGATTGCGCTTCCGGCCCCTGCCAAGGCCGAGCCGCAGGAACAGCCCGAGCGCGAAGCCGCATGAAACTGGACGGGCGGCGGCGCACCCGCCGCCCGTTCCGCCCCCCATAAAATCGCCGCGCCGCTCGGCCGCAAGCGGCCCTCGCAGCGCGGATTTCAGACAGGAGACTTGTCATGGCCGACCGTGTTTCGGCATCCATCACCATCGGCGGGACGCTCCCCGCCAGCCAGCTTCCCGCCTTCGCCGAGGCCATCGCGAACGAAGGGCTGTCCACCGAATGGGACGGCGAACCCTTCGCGCTCGGCGATCTGCCCGAGGGCGAGCCCTTGGCGCTCATGGCGCACGAGGTCGCCTGGGGGCGGTTCGAGGGACTCGAAGCCTTCTGCATCGCGCATGGGCTTTTCTTCGCGCGCTGGTCGGGCGCCTATGCCTGCCAGTGGGGTGCGGAACGCACCGTGTTCACCGGCAGCGGCGAACCGCAAAGCTACGCTGCCGACGAGGACGACTATATCCTCATGGGGCGCTGCACCGCCGAGCGATTGGGCAGCTATGCGGCGATCATCGCGCATTTCGATGCGGCCGACTTCGCGGTGCCCCCGCTTGTCATCACGCCCGAACGGGAGGAGGCGAGCAATGGCTGACATCTGGATTCAGGGCAGCTTCGCCTTTCGCTGCACCGCCGCCGAGTGCGCGCTGATCGAGGAAGTCGCAAACGCTGGCTACGCGCTGGCGAATGACGACGCGCCCGATCCGCCGAGCGCGGCGCTGCTCGCAGCCTTTCCGCCGGACGATGCGAACGTGCCGTGGAGCGGGTTTCGCGAGGCGTTCAACGATCCCGAATTTCCCACCATCGGAGCCGATTTCATCGCGGAAACCTGCCCCGACGACCCAGCCGTGCGGATCGTGTGTTTCGCCAGCATGGACGATTTCGACGCCTATGCTATCGCCGTGGTCGTCCAGCGATGTTGCGCCGAAACGTTGTCCAAGGGGCCGATAGGCTTTGATTGGGCGATGACCTGTTCCAAGCCCCGCATCGGTGAATTCGGCAGCGGCTGGTGCGCGATTTTCGCAGACCGCATCGAGATCGAGGCGACCAACGAGCCGCTGGCGCGCGCGCTCGCGGGCGACGGCAACTAGCCCAAATCGCGCCGCACCGCGCGCTCGCGTGCCGAAAACCCCCGCCGCCTGACCTACCGGGCGGTGCGGCGGATCACCGTCCGGGTGCTTCCGCATAGCGTGCATTCGTCCTTCTGCCGCTCGAATCCGCGCGTGCCGCCGAGCGCGCGGGTGACGACATTGGCCTGTGCGGTAACCCACAGGTTGAGCCGGTCAGTCACGCAGGCATCGCACACCGCCGCGCCGTCCAGCCGCACGATCAGCCGTTCGATCTGCCCCGCAATCGTCGTTCCTTCGTTCATCGCCGTGAGGCTATAGCCGCCGCTTCGTGGCCGCGAAAGCAATCATGGCTTCCCGGAAGGACGCCGGACTGGGCTTCCTGTCCGCGCGCGCATCTCGTCCTTTCGTGTCTCACCACCCCGTCGCCGGCTCCTTGGGCGCATGACCTGGGACGGCCGCGCGCCCCGCGAAACCATCGCGCGGAACTGATTTCCCCGCGCCGCTTTGGCGGCGCTCCTCGCGGCCGCTTCGCTCCAAATCAGCCCCGCGCTTCCGGTCCTCCGCTTCGCTTCGGCCTGCGGTTCGCAGCGCGCTCAAGGGCCGTCCCTTCGGTCCGCCCATCGCCCGGCATCGGGTCGGGCGACTGTGTGAAGGAGACGAGAAATGCCCGCAATCGGTCATGTCCAGCGCCAGAACGACGGTTCGTTCCGGGGCGCCTTGAAGACGCTTTCGGTCAATGCCGAGATCGCCATCATCCCCAATCGCGGTAAGACCGGGGACCAGCCCGACTACCGCGTGCTGTCGAACGGCGTCGAACTGGGCGGCGGCTGGATCCGCACCGGCGAGGTGAGCCAGCGCGAATATGTCCGCCTCGCCATGTCAGCCCCCGAACTTGGCGGCCGCACCCTCTACGCCAATCTCGGCCGCGCCGCCGGGCAGGACGACGACGACGCGTTCGCTGTCATCTGGAACCCCGGCGACTGAGCCGGATCGCTCCCGCGCCGGTCACCCGGCGCGGGGCTTTCCTCATGCCTTGAGGGCTCGGCGTGGGCCTTTTCCTGCACCGGAACGCGCTTGCGGGCCTGCAGAGAGGAAGAAATCCGCTCAGCAAGCACCGAGTATCCGGCGGCGAACGGACCGCCTCAACCATCGACGGTTCCCCCAATTTTCACGCCACCTGCGTTCCGCTTCGCTCCACTCCGGCGACGAGAAAATCGGCTCCCCCGTCGCCCGCTTCGCGGCCGCTGCGCGGTGGTTGACCCGACCCGCTCCCCGCCGGGCGATGGCTCATCTTTCGCTTGTATCAGGAGGATGAGATGTCGGTTGAACAACAGATCGAGGAGCTTCGCGCGGAGCTTTCATGGTGCGATGACGCGGCAGAACGGCGGCAGATCGAAGCCGAATTAAGGGCCGCTGAGAAGAGGCTGAAGCGGTGCAATCGGGCGCTGCGTCAGGCCGAACAGGCAGGCTGGCAATAAGGCGATGCGCTGTTGAAGGGGCAGGTTCGCGGGAGTGGTGCCGCATGGCGCCGCTCCCCTTTTCTAATCGGGAAGGCGGGAAGGCAAAGCGGGCGTCTGGGGCGGCAGGTGGCAGTCGGGCTTGACGGCAAGATAGAGGCAAAATCTCGCGATTTTGTAAGTGTTTGTCTGCACATCGTTTTTTGAAGGCTTTTGCGAGACTCGCCCTTTGAGTGCGAGACAGGGTTGCCAGGAATGGCGGTTTTCTGGGCTTTTCCGATCCCAATCGCGAGACTCCTTGCGCTCTGGCGAGGACGCGCCATTCTTATCGGCGGGGAGCGTCATTCCGGTATGGAAGGACGCCGCTATGCGCGATGATGAGTTCGAACCGCACCTGGGCCGGATGCGCTGCCGGGGCAAGGAGCAGCGCTACCTGAGCCGCGTCGTGAAAGCGGCAAAGCGCGCAGGGCTAAAAACCGGCAGGCGTGGCCGCTTCGACGGCAGCCGGATCGGACGTGGCGCGAGCGTTGCACGGGTGCTCAGATCGCGCGACCGATTGGGCGCGTTCCGGTCGCGCCGCGTGATCGTCAAGATACGGCCTGTTGGACTTGGCGGGAAAGGTATGGGCGGCGCGAAGGCGCACTTGCGTTATATCCAGCGCGATGGCGTGACCCGCGAGGGCGAGCCCGGCGCGCTCTATTCGGCCGACGAGGATGTCGCCGACGGCAAGGTGTTCCTCGAACGCTGCGACGGCGACCGCCGCCAGTTTCGATTCATCGTGTCGGCCGAGGACGCCGACCAATATCCGGACTTGAAGCCCTTTGTGCGCAGGCTGATGACGCAGATGGAGCAGGATCTCGGCACGAGGCTGGATTGGGTGGCAGTCGACCATTTCAATACCGGCCATCCGCACACGCATATCGTTGTGCGCGGCGTGAATGACCGGGGCGAAAATCTGCTGATCGCGCGCGAATATATTTCGCACGGGGCCAGGCAACGCGCGATCGAGATCGCCAACCTCGACCTCGGGCCGCGCACCGACCTTGAAATCGAGGAGCGGCTTCGCAGCGATACTGGCGTGGAGCGGCTGACCGCGATCGACCGACGGCTGATCCGCGACATGGATAGTATGCGCCTGGTCAGCGCGAGCGACAGCGACCCGTTTCACCAATCGGTTCGCGTCGGCCGCTTGCAGAAACTTGGGCGCATGGGACTCGCCTCGCATATCGGCAGCGACACCTGGCGGCTCGAGCCCGACCTCGCGAACACACTGCGCCGGATCGGGGAGCGTGGCGATATCATCCGTACCATGCAGCGCGAGCTGACCGCGCGGAAGCTCGACTGTGCCGCGGCCGATCGCGTCATCTATGATCCGACGGCGCAGGAAGCCGCGCCGATTATCGGCCGCGTTATCATGCGGGGATTGGCGGACGAGCATGAAGACCGCCATTATCTGCTAATCGACGGCATCGACGGGCGCACGCACTATGCCGAGATCGGCGAGGGCGAGATGGTCGATCCGACCCCCGAAAACGCCATCGTCCGGATCGTGCCGCGTGAGGGCGGCGTTCGCCCGGTCGATCGCACGATTGTCGAAGTCGCCGCCGCGAACGACGGACGCTACACGATCGACGCGCATTTGCAGCAGGACCCGAGCGCCAGTGAAGGCTTCGCCGAAACCCATGTCCGCCGGCTGGAGGCGATGCGGAAGATCGCCCGCAATGTCGAACGCGATCCCGATGGAAGCTGGATCGTCACGCCCGATCATCTTGACAAGGTGGTTCGGTTCGAGGCGCGCCAACTCCACGACCGGCCCGTCGCCATCGAGGCGCTGTCGACCGTCCCGCTCGACAATCTGCCAGCGGCCGAGGCCGCGACCTGGCTCGATCGTGAGCTGGTTGCCGCCAGCCCAGCGCCGGTGCGCGATGCCGGGTTCGGCCGCGAGGTTCGTTCAGCGCAGGCGATGCGACGGCAATGGCTGATCACCGAACAGCTTGCAGACGAACAGGATGGGCAGACGGTCTATCGGCGAGGGATGCTCGCCGCGCTCCAGCGGCGAGAATTGCTGCGTGTCGCCCGCCAGCTCTCCGACAAGTTAGGCGTTCCGTTCGCCGAGGCCAGAGAGGGGGAGGCTGTTCAAGGCAGGCTCGTGCGCGCAGTCGAGATGACGAGTGGTCGCCATGCGCTCATCGAACGGTCGCGCGATTTCACGCTGGTGCCGTGGCGCTCTGTTCTCGATCGCCATGTCGGCAAATCGGTCTCGGGCATCATGCGCGACGGCGGGATCAACTGGACACTCGGGCGGCAGCGCAGCGGGCCGAGCGTCTCCTGATCCGGAGGATTCGGGCTTCCTATTTTCATGAAATTATGTTTTCATGGATTCATGAAAAATATCGCAGCGCAAACCGATGTCGGCGACGAGCATCTTCAGGTGCAGATTCCTGCCGTTACGAAACGCGATCTCGGTCAACGGTCGCTCGATTCCCGCGAGCCGATCCGGATGATCGTACTGCGGGCACTTGAAGCCTATGGCGTGAGCGTCCCCGCAGACGCGATATCGGATCGCCGGAAGGGCAGGCGATGAGCGAGGATTTCGAAGCTCTCACTGTTGCGGATTATGCGAAGCAGGCCGCGCGGACTGATCAACGCAGCGGTGGCCGCGCACTGGGCTTCTCGATGCTTGGCCTTTTCGGCGAAGTCGGCAGCTTGCTCAGTGAGGCCAAGAAAAAGCAGCGCGACGATGCCTCCTACCTGGGTTACGCTCACGCCGTCGCGGAAGAGCTTGGTGACGTCCTTTGGTATCTGGCGGCGATCGCACGGCGCAGCCGCATGGCGCTCAGCGACATCGCTGCCGCCGCGGCGACAAACGGCGGACAATGGCAGACGGGCGGCAACGAAACGCTCAGTTTCCATGCGCTGCAGCCGCAGCACATTCCGCTTGCCAAGGCACCGATGCCGCAGTTCGAGCATAGCCTGCTCGCGCTGGCAGGCGACGTTGGGCTGCTCATCAACGATTTCCAGGCGGGCGGTCTTGCGAAGGACCGCGAAGCACTCGCGGGCCGGCTGGTCGCGGTCATGCGCCGGTTGATCCAGGCGGCAAACGAATCCGGTGTTACCATCGAGGCTGCCGCCGTGAAGAATCTTCACAAGATCTTCGATCGCTGGCCGCGCGAGCGCATCTATCCGGCGCCGACCGATGCGGCGCTCGACCCAGAAGAGCAATTGCCGCGGCGGATGGCGATCGACGTCTATGAACGCACCGTTCGCGGGCAGACATTCGTGTATCAACGCTCAAGCGGTGTGTATGTCGGCGACCGGCTCACCGACAACGCGCTCGAACCCGACGACTATCGCTTCCACGATGTCTTTCACTACGCTTATGTCGCGGTGCTTGGCTGGTCGCCAGTGCTGCGTGCGCTGCTCCGTCTCAAGCGCAAGAGCGATCCGAAACTCGACGACGCCGAAGACGGTGCTCGGGCGATTCTCATCGAAGAGGGCATAACTTCCTGGATTTTCGGACAAGCGCAGCAACTCCGGTACTTTGAAAACGTGAAGCGCGGTGGCCTTCCGCTGGACATGCTGAAGCATGTCCGCCAGTTCGTCGCCGGCTACGAATCAGAACGCTGTCCGCTGTGGCTTTGGGAGGAAGCGATCCTCCAGGGCTATACGGCTTTCCGCTTCCTTCAGGAGCATCGGCGCGGCCGCGTCCTGATCGACTTCGCCAATCGCCGCCTGCGTATCAAGGAATTGCCGTCATGACCCCGAAATCCTTTGTGTCCACCCTGGCGGCGACCGAACTTCCCTCAGTGTTCAATCCCTGGCGCGATCGCTGCACGGTCCATGACCGCAGCGACGCCGCCGCCCGGCGCCGCGACAATCTCGAAATGCTGCTCACCGCGGCGCTTGATCATCGCGTCGAAACGATCTGGATCGCGCGTGATCTCGGCTATCGCGGGGGGCGGCGTACGGGCGTACCGCTGACCGACGAAATTCACCTCGGACATGCCGGTACGCTGATGGGCGGCATCGCATTCGAACGTGCGACGCAGGGACCCGCCGTGGCGGAGCGCACCGCGGCGATCGTCTGGCGTGTGCTAGAGCGGATCGGTCAGCCTGTCATGCTCTGGAACGTTTTCCCGTTCCATCCCCATGAAGCGGATGATCCGATGTCGAACCGATGCCACACGCGAAGCGAGCGCGAGGCGACCTGGCCGATATTGCAAGCCCTCGTGTCAATGATCCGGCCCCGCCAGATCGTCGCGATCGGGCGCGATGCTCACCTGGCGCTGGACGGTCTCGACATTCCGACCACCGCGGTCCGCCATCCGAGCTACGGCGGGCAGCGCGAGTTCATCGAGGGCATGTTCAGCCTGTACGGTGTCGCGGATGACAACGATGAGCCGCTAGAACTGCCGTTGGGCGCGCCTCACGCCGCAGCAAGGAGATGTGCGCTCGCCTGATCGCAGCGCTCAAAGAGTTGCTTAAGATCGCCGCGGTTCCAGTTGGCGGTGTCGACCGTGGCGTTGGTCGAGACGATCGTGAGCGGACCCAGCGCGACCCCGCCTTCCTTGGCGATGAATTCGAGCAGACGGCCGAGGCCGATCAGATTGCCGAGCAGTTTTTCGATATAGTAGTGATTGCGGTAGAGCGCGGTCATGCCGAGGCGACGATCGTCGCCCTTGCCGATCAGCTTGAGACTGGCAAAGCTCAGGCACTGACCGCCGTAGGGCGAGTCATTCACGTCGCGGGCGGGGTCGAAGATCAGCAGTTCGAATTTGTTGAGCGCTCGGACGTTCGGGTTGCGCAGGCGCTCGACGATGCCCCAGATTTGATTGATTGGCTGGCCGTCGGCGCGGGGCAATTCCATCATCCGTTCGAAATAATAGCCCGACCAAGCGCCCGACCTCCGGACCTTCGGCAGCACGTTGTCGCGAAACCGGTCGAAGAATTGCGGCGCGCCGTAGCGCCTGTACAGCGCTGCCGGAAAAATCGTGTTGGCGACCGTCTCGATGGGCTTCTTGCCATGGCCCGAAAGGAAGGCATCGACTTCCGCCACGACGGGATCGGCGAGTGTTGCGCGCGCAGTCGGCTCGGCCACGGAGATGACGACATTCTGCGCCTGGTGTCCGGTGGCGAGGTCGACGAGCCGGACCGCCTCGCGCCAGCCAGCAACGCAGTCAGGCTGCGGCGGTATGGGAAGATACATCGACTTCCTCCGTCAAATTTGCCGTGGCGAAAAGGCGCGGCGCTAGAAAGCGCTCAGTAAGCCAGGCGTGGCCTTCCAAGCCCCAACCTGGTCCCCAGCTGTTGCGGATGAGAATGGCCGGGATGCCGTCCACGGTTCCATGCCCGACCGCGACGACCGCGTGCCGTTGCGCTGGCTCGGGGAGTTCGTCGTTCGCCGGATCGACGACGCCATCACCGCGCGGCTGGAAGAAAGACCGTGACAGCATCGTCAGCATGAGCACCGGCGTGTCACGGTCCAGCGCGGCAAGGATGGATGACAGGTCGGTTCCATCCCTCTGTCCGTTGCGGCCATAGAGCGGGCCAACGGTCGCCGGCGGCGTCCACAGTCGATGATCGGCTGGAACCGCAGCCAGATACGGCCAGCCTTTCTCGTCGGGTTGGCCATCGAGCCGTAGCGCGTCCAGCATTGTGGATAGCAGTGCGCCGCTCGTCGGCGGTCTGCCCGCCCGTTTCTGCGCGGCATGAAAGGCGAATTCACACGACAGCGGTGCCCAGCCGTCGCGAAGCCCGGCGTGGGTGTCGCTCGCGGCGAATGCGAGGCATGTCGGCCGCGCGCCTTGATCGCGCGCAGGTCCGAACAGCGGCCGAAGGTCACGGACGATATCGATCATGGGGCGTCAGGCGGCCTCGAGCAGGTGCCGCCGTTCGGCGCGCGACAGGCCCGTCTGTTCCGGGCCGGTGAGGTCGAAATCGAGCGTCAGGCTGGTGAGGGCCGGCGCAGGCTGCCACGGCCGCCGCTCGTCGAGCGACATGCGGCCGCGCCGCGGCGCATCGGGCGCCGCGGTGACACGGCGGACAACGGGACCACCGATGCCATCGCCGTCGATTGCCTCACGCTCGTCGCGAACGACGGCGAAGCCGCTGGCGATCAGTTGGTCGAGATCCCAGAGATACCCACCGCCGCTATGTTCTTCGAGCCGCAGCACGAAAAGATCATTGCGACTGCCATCGATCCGCGAGCCGGCATCGCGCTCGGTCAGCAGCCAGACGTCGCCGCGATAGTTGTCGGGCCGATAGTCCTTGAGGAGATCGACCTTCAGGCTGCGCGGCTGCGTCCGGAGCAGGTCGGTCATCACCGATGGCGAAATCAGATTGTAGCGAACCAGGGTGCGGCACGTCGCCTCATAGCTGGCGCCGATCCGCAGCGAGAGCTGATAGACGACATTGGGGCGCCGGAAATGATCGATCTGCCATCCTTGTCGCGCGCTGTGCGCGAGCATCAGCCATTTCGGCATCATGAAGGCGATCGCAAAGGCGTCGGCTTCGGTTTCCTCGAAGTTGTTTCCCGGTTCGGGCGACATCGGCATCCGGCGCAGGATGCTCTCATCGTCGAGGCTCGGCTCGTGTCGCATCGAAAAATGCCCGAGTTCGTGCGCGGCCGTGAAGCGCTGGATGCTCATCGGTCGTTCCGTCGTGACGAGAACGCCAGGAGCAGGTGCGCTGAGATAGGCGCCGAGCAGGCCTTTCAGGGGACGAAGCAGCAAGGGTAGACCCACGGCATGGATCGCGCCGAAGACATCGACGCTGCCGCCTTGGGTCTCGATCAGTGCGCGCGTATCGAGTTCGCGATGCAGGCGGCCCGCTGCCATCGTACCAGCGCGAACCGCGCTCGCATAATCCGACGCCATCGATCAGCTCCGTTCGCCGCCAGACCGCGAGCGGAGATATTCGGCAAACCGGCTCAGCTCGGCCCGGTCCTCAGTCGACAAGGCCGCAACGCGTCGCGCCAGATGGGCGACATCGGCGGGAAGGCTCGCGGAGGCCTCGTCTTCGCCGGTAAAATAGGCCACCGACTGGCGGTAAAGACGGGCAAGCCGCGTCAGTTCGATCGCTTCAACGCGGCGCTGGCCATTCTCGATATCGGTAAGCGCGGTCCGGGGAATCTTGAGATAGGCAGCAACTTCTTCCTGCTTGAGGCCGAGATATTTCCGTGCTTCGCGCAGACGGTCGCCCAAGCGCCGCCGCTCCTGCTCGTCGCCTTCCTGGCGGAGTGCGAGATTGGTCATGGCTTCGACCCTTTCTTCTTAACCCAGACGCGTTCGATCTTAGGGAGGAGGTCGTCAATCGCCTTCTCGATCGAATTGTAGCCGCCGGTGCGGACGATGCTGTCGCGAAGCTCGATGTCGAGGACCTGCTCCACCGCGCAAAGCGTGTCGACCACGGACAAGGAGTCGAGTGGCACGGGCGCCTGGATGATCTTCGGGTTTTCCGGAGGTAGGGCAATTCCGCGCACCTGTGCCTCAGCCCTGGCCACTTGCAGCAGTTCGTCGACCAACGCCCTAATGGCGTCGGCTTTGGGAAACGCGGTTGCCGCGGGCTTCGGAGGAGCGATTGTCGCCATGCATGCCTCGCACGATTTCACTACATTAAATGCGATATAATGTCTGATAATCCGACACGCAAGCCCGAATTTGCAGCTCGGATTTTTGCAGGGTGTAGCGGGTCATCGGCGGTGCGGTGTGGTGGTCAGTGCCACCTCGAGGGACAACGGCAGGGCAGAATCATCAACTCGGGTCATAGCTCGATCAAAAGAACAGAGCTGGAATATTGAGTCAGTCGCCGACGAGTGATCTCCTTCGGTCACCCACCAGCCCCCAGCGGCTCCGTTCATTTCGGGCGGCCCATAGCCGAGTCTTGAAGCCGCGCCCCGACCGCATCCGGCGGTATGGGCGGGAGCTTCAACGTGACCCCGACCAAATTGCTCATCGGCCAGATCCTTGTCGTGTTCGCAATCGTGATCGCGGGCCTCTGGGCGGCGACCCAATGGGCGGCGGCGATGCTCGCCTACCAGCCCGAACTTGGTCCGGCCTGGTTCATGGCTGGAAGCACGCCGGTCTATCGTCCCTGGGCGCTCTTCCCCTGGTGGTATCACTACGATGCCTATGCGCCGCATGTTTTCGACAAGGCCGGCGCGCTCGCCGGCGCGAGCGGTTTCATCGGCTGCGGCGCGGCGATCGCAGGCTCGCTCTGGCGCGCGCGGCAGTCGCGCCAGGTCACCACTTATGGTTCCGCGCGCTGGGCCAAGCCGAACGAGATCGAGCGGGCAGGCCTTCATGGTGACGCCGGCGTGTTCCTGGGCCGCTCGCGTGGCCGTTATCTGCGCCATAACGGCCCCGAACATATCATGGCGTTCGCGCCGACCCGTTCGGGCAAGGGCGTCGGGCTGGTCATACCGACGTTGCTCGGCTGGACCGGCAGCACCGTCGTTCACGACATCAAGGGTGAAAACTGGCAGCTCACCGCCGGTTGGCGCGCGCGCTTCTCCCACGTCCTGCTGTTCAACCCGACCGATCCCGCTTCCGCCAAATACAACCCGCTGCTCGAAGTCCGGCGCGGCGAGCATGAGGTCCGCGACGTCCAGAACATCGCCGACATCCTGGTCGATCCCGAAGGCGCGCTCGAACGGCGCAACCATTGGGAGAAAACCAGCCACAGCCTGCTGGTCGGCGCGATCCTCCACGTTCTTTATGCCGAGCCGGAAAAGACGCTCGCGCGGGTAGCCACATTCCTGTCGGACCCCCAGCAGCCGTTCGTCACCACGCTCCGGCGGATGATGACCACCAATCATCTCGGCACGAAGGATGCGCCGATCGTGCATCCGGTCGTGGCGTCGGCGGCGCGCGAGGTGCTCAACAAGTCCGAGAACGAGCGCAGCGGCGTCCTCTCCACCGCCATGTCATTTCTCGGCCTCTATCGCGACCCGACCGTCGCCGAGGTCACGTCGCGCTGCGACTGGCGGATCGCGGATCTCGTCGAGGCGGGCCACCCCGTCTCGCTCTACCTCGTCATTCCGCCATCGGACATCAGCCGAACCAAGCCGCTGGTACGCTTGGTGCTCAACCAGATTGGTCGCCGCCTTACCGAGAAGCTGGATGCCGATCCTGCCAAGGCGGGCAAGCACAAGCTCCTGATGATGCTGGACGAGTTTCCGGCATTGGGGCGCCTCGACTTCTTCGAGACCAGCCTTGCGTTTCTTGCAGGCTATGGGGTTCGCGCCTTCCTGATCGCGCAGTCGCTCAATCAAATCGAGAAGGCATATGGCGAGCACAACTCCATTCTCGATAACTGCCATGTCCGTATTGCCTTCGCGACCAATGACGAACGCACGGCGCGGCGGATCTCGGACGCGCTCGGCATCGCCACCGAGCAGCGCGCGATGCGCAACTACGCCGGCCACAGGCTCGCGCTGTGGTTGGCCCATGTCATGGTCAGCCGGCAGGAGACGGCGCGGCCGCTCCTGACCACCGGCGAGGTGATGCAGCTCCCGCCCAAGGACGAACTGGTGCTCGTTTCCGGCATGGCGCCGATCCGCGCGAAGAAGCTGCGCTATTACGAGGATCGCAATTTCCGCGAGCGGATCGCGCCGCCGCCCCAGCTCGCGCCCGGAGACTATCCCGATCGCCCGCAGGGCCGCCCCGACGATTGGAGCGGGCTGGTCCGCGCGCCTGACAGCCGGCTTGGCAAGGCCGACGACGACGCGAAAGCCGATGAGGACGGCGGCTTGCAACAGCAGCGCCATCCCGGACTCGGCGAGGAACAGACCAAAAAGCCCGAACCGCCCAGGCAGCTCGATCTTCTCGGCCTCGACCGCGACGACACCGATCCCGTCGCCGAAAAGCACGCGATGGACCGCGCCGGCACCACCGGCACGCTGATCCGCGCCCATACCATCAACCAGGGTCGCGACAGCGACACACTGCCGAGCTTCTGACGATGGCGGCGATCAAACCCAACCGCGTCCGCTACCAGCTCTTCCTGCCCGAAGATCTGAGCCACCGCTTCGAGGCGCTGGCGAGCCAGCCCGGCGCGTCCAAATCGGCGATCCTCACCGACGCGCTCACCGCCTGGCTCAACCGGCAGGCGGCGAGCGGGCTGGAGAACAAGTTCAGCCAGCGGCTCGATCGCATGTCGCTCGCGCTGGGGCGTGTCGAGCGTGACGGGCATGTGCTGCTCGAGAGCCTGGCGCTGTTCATCCGCTATGAACTGATGGTGCAGGCCCCTTTGGCCGAAGCCGACGAAGCGGCGCGTGCGATCGGCCGAGACCGCTTCGAGGCGTTCATTGCCCGCGTCGGCGAAGCGCTCGCCAGCGGCCAGCGCACGCTTGCTGCCTCCGCGAAAGACAATGGAGGTGGGCGATGAGCGACACGCTTTTCGGCTCCGATAATTCCGCAGGGCGTCGGCGCGCGATGCTGCGCACCGCGATGGGGACGACTATCGCGGCGGCGCTGGCCGATCCGATGGTCATCGAGATCATGGTCAACCCGGACGGCGTGTTGCGCCTCGATCGACTTGGCGAAGGCCGGATCGATACCGGCACCAAATATGAGCCCGCGCAAGTCGAGCGGATCATTCGTCTGGTAGCATCCCACGCGCGCACCGAGGTTCATGGCAATGCGCCGATCGTTTCGGCCGAGCTGCCGCCGCACGGCGAAGGCGCGGGCGAGCGGTTCGAGGGTATCCTGCCGCCGGTCAGCCTCGCGCCATGCTTCTCGATCCGCAAGCCCGCGGCGCGCATCTACACTTTGCTCGACTATGTGCGGGACGGCATCATGCTCGCCGACACGGCGCGACTGCTGTCGATGGCCGTGGTCGAGCGCAAGAACATCCTGGTCGCGGGCGGCACCAGTTCGGGCAAGACGACGCTTGCCAACGCGCTGCTCGCCGAGATGGCGCACCTCGATGAACGCGTCATCATCATTGAAGACACGCGTGAGTTGCAATGCGCCGCGCCCGACGTGGTGGGGCTGCGCACGCGTACGATCGGCACTGCCGGAGCCGGCGGCGTCACGATGGCTGATCTTGTCCGCTCGACATTGCGGCTCCGCCCCGATCGCATCGTCGTTGGCGAGGTGCGCGGGCGCGAAGCGCTCGACATGCTCAAAGCCTGGAACACCGGGCATCCGGGCGGCATCGCAACCGTCCACGCCAATTCGGCAGTGTCGGCCCTCTACCGGCTCGAGCAGCTCGTGCAGGAAAGCGTCGTCACCGTTCCGCGCCGGCTGATCGCCGAATCCATCGACATGATCGTGTTCATCGCCGGGCGCGGCCTCGCGCGCCGCGTCGACACGATCGCGCGCGTCGCCGGCCTCGATCCCGACGGCGGCTACGCCGTCCTCGACCTTACTCCCGACCACGCCCTCGAACCCCAAGGAGAATGACCATGCGCTTGTCCCGTATTCCTGCCCGTATTCCTGATCGTCGGAGCATCTTCCTCACCGGAGCCGCCATCGGCCTCGGGCTTGCGCTCGCCGCCACCGCGCAGGCCGCCGGCTCGGGCATGCCGTGGGAGGAACCGCTCCAGCAGGTGCTGGAGTCGGTCCAGGGTCCGGTCGCCAAGATCGTCGCGGTGATCATCATCATCGTCACCGGTTTGACGCTGGCGTTCGGCGAGACAGCAGGCGGGTTCCGCCGCCTCATCCAGATCATCTTCGGCCTGTCGATTGCGTTCGCGGCGTCGAGCTTCTTCCTCAGCTTCTTCAGCTTCGGCGGTGGAGCGCTCATCTCGTGATCGCCTCCGGCAGTCATATCGAGGGTTTCGAGGCGCCGATGCACCGCGCGCTCGCCGAGCCGATCCTGCTCGGCGGGGCGCCGAGGGCGATCGCGATCGTCAATGGTACGATCGCGGCCGCGCTCGGGCTCGGTCTCCAGCAGTGGATCGCCGGGCTGGCCATGTGGGCGTTCGGGCACACCCTCGCGGTGTTCGCCGCCAAACGCGATCCCGACTTCGCCCCGGTCCTGGTTCGCCACCTTCGCCAGAAGGGGCATCTGTCATGCTGAATCTGCGCGAATACCGTCAGAAGGCCGCCCGGCTCGCCGATCACCTTCCATGGGCGGCGCTTGTCGCGCCCGGCGTGGTGCTCAACAAGGACGGCAGCTTTTCGCGCGTCCTCAGGTTCCGCGGCCCCGATCTAGAATCCGCCACCGAAGCCGAGCTTGTCGCCGCCTGCGCGCGGGCGAACAATGTCCTGAAGCGCTTCGGCTCGGGCTGGGCACTCCATTTCGAGGCCGAGCGGCGCGAAGCGCTGGGTTATCCCGACAGCAGCTTTCCCGATGCGGCGTCGTGGCTGGTCGATGAGGAACGGCGCGCGGCGTTCGAAAGCGCGGGCGCGCATTTCGAGAGCCGCTATTATCTGACGCTCACCTTCCTGCCTCCGCCCGATCAGGCGGACACGGCGGGCCGAGCGCTGGTCGAGCGCAGCGACGACGCGAAGGGCCGCGACTGGCGACAAGCGCTTGCCGGCTTCATCGCCGAGACGGATCGCGCGCTTGACCTGTTCAGAGGCTTCATGCCCGAGGTGCGCGCGCTCGGCGACAGCGAAATGCTGACCTTTCTCCACGGTGCGATCTCCGCGCGCCGCCATGTCGTCGCCGTGCCCGAAACGCCCATCTATCTGGACGGGCTGCTGGCCGACACGCCGCTGACCGGCGGGCTGGAGCCGATGCTGGGCGACCAGCATCTGCGGACGCTGACCATTCTCGGATTTCCGAACGCGAGCCGTCCCGGCATCCTCGACGGACTCAACCATGAGGATTTTGGCTATCGCTGGGTGACGCGCTTCATTGCGCTCGACAAGACCGACGCAACCAAAGCGCTCACTCGCCTGCGGCGGCAGTGGTTCAACAAGCGCAAGTCGATCACCGCGCTGCTGCGCGAAGTCATCTACAACCAGCCGGTCCAGCTTCTCGACAGCGATGCCGACAACAAGGTGGTCGATGCCGACCTGGCCTTGCAGGCGCTCGGCGGCGATCATGTCGCGTTCGGCTATCTGACGACGACGATCACCGTTGCCGATATCGACCGCGCCCGCGTCGAGGAAAAGGTCCGCGCGGTCGAGCGCATCGTCAACGGGCTCGGCTTCACCTGCATCCGCGAGGGCATGAATGTGGTCGAGGCGTGGCTGTCGAGCCTGCCGGGCCATGTCTATGCGAACGTCCGGCAACCGATCGTCCACACCCTGAATCTCGCGCATCTCATGCCGCTGTCCTCGGTATGGGCAGGACCGGCGCGTAATCCGCATCTCGACGGTCCGCCGCTGCTTTATGCGGAAACCAGCGGCTCGACGCCGTTCCGTCTCAGCACGCATGTCGGCGACGTCGGTCATATGCTGATCGTCGGACCCACCGGGGCCGGAAAGTCGGTGCTGCTCGCAATGCTCGCGCTTCAGTTCCGGCGATATCCAGACTCCCAGGTCTATGTCTTCGACAAGGGATTTTCGGCGCGCGCGGCCGTGCTGGCGATGGGCGGCGCGCATCACGCGCTCGGGCTTGGCGGCGAGAGCGGTCATGCCGATGACGAGGGCGGGCGAACGATCGCCTTCCAGCCGCTGCGCCACATCGATCGCTCCAACGAACGAGCCTGGGCGGCCGAATGGATCGGCGCGCTGCTCGCCCATGAGAAAGTACTGGTCACACCCGAGATCAAGGAGGCCGTCTGGTCGGCGCTCACCAATCTCGCGACTGCCCCGATCGAGGAACGCACGCTCACCGGCCTGTCGCTGCTGCTGCAATCGGCACCGCTGCGATCGGCGCTCACGCCCTATACGCTCGAAGGACCGTTCGGCCGCCTGCTCGACGCCGCCGAAGACGATCTAGCGATCGCCGACGTGCAGTGCTTCGAGACTGAAGCGCTGATGGGGCAGGCGGGCGTCGTTGCGCCCGTGCTGACCTACCTGTTCCACCGGCTCGAAGAGCGCTTCACCGGGCGGCCGACGCTTCTCGTACTGGATGAAGCCTGGGTGTTCCTCGACCACCCGCTGTTCGCCGCGCGCATTCGTGAGTGGCTGAAGGTGCTGCGCAAGAAGAACGTCAGCGTCGTGTTCGCGACACAGAGCCTAGCCGATATCGCCGACAGCACGATCGCGCCGGCCATCATCGAAAGCTGTCCGCAGCGCATCTTGCTGCCCAATGATCGGGCGATCGAGCCGCAGGGCCAGACGGCCTACGTCCGCTTCGGTCTCAACGCGCGCCAGATCGAACTGGTCAGCCGCGCGACGCCCAAGCGGCAATATTATCTGCAATCAGCGCGCGGCAACCGGCTGTTCGAGCTTGGGCTAGGCCCGATCGCGCTGGCGTTGTGCGGCGCGTCCGATCCCGACAGCCAGAAGCGCATAGACGCGGTGCTGGCCGAAAAGGGCCAGGCCGACTTCGCCGCGACCTTTCTCTCCCAAGCCGGCCTCGATTGGGCGGCCGACCTGCTTGGGCGTCACCCTGCCGCCCGCCCCCCAGAAGACAAGGAGTAATTTCCCGTGCCCCGTATCCCTATCCGCAAATATGCGTGCCTCTCTGCTCTCGCGCTCGGCGCCGTCGGCTCGCTCGGTATCGGCATCGCGTTGACCTCGACGCCCGTCGCGGCCCAGCTCAGCGTGTTCGATCCATCGAACTATTCGCAAAACCTGCTCACCGCCGCGCGCACGCTCGCCCAGATCAATAACCAGATCCAGAGCCTCCAGAACGAAGCGCAAATGCTGATCAACCAGGGCAAAAACCTCACCAGGATCGATTTCCCGCAACTTCAGGAGCTTCGCCAGCGCCTCCAGCAGATCGACCAGCTCATGGGCCAGGCGCAGGGCGTCGACTTCCGCATCGATCAGCTCGACGAGCGCTTCCGCCAGCTCTACCCGCAGGAGTTCGATCAGGTGTTCCGCCGCGATCAGCGTGTGGCTCGCGCACGCGATCAACTCGATACCGCAATGTCCGCGTTTCGCCAGACGATGGGGGTCCAGAACCGCATCGTCGACAACGTACGGAGCGACACGCAGGCGCTCGCCGACATCGTCGCGCGCAGCCAGGGCGCGGAAGGCTCGCTTCAGGCGCAGCAGGCCACGAACCAGCTTCTCGCGCTCACCGCCAAGCAGCAGCTCCAGCTTCAGCAAATGATGGCGGCGCAGTTCCGGGCGGAATCGGTCGAGCAGGCGCAGCGGGGCCAGATCGCGCGCGAGGCACGCGAGTCAACGCGCCGCTTCCTCGGCGACGGCAAGGCTTACACGCCACGCCAATGAGCTGAGGCAGGCGAGGACCGCGCCCCCAGCTCCCCCCGGTCCGAACCTGTCTCGTCGCGGGGGCCGTAGGGCTTGCCCCTCTCATGGCCGCCGGTCCCCGCGACACCTTTCAACTTCAAGCAGGAACCCGCCCATATGGATGACCTGAATGTCATCGATCAGTTCATGGAGGCCTTCGCCTCCTACATCGACAGCGGGTTCGGCCTGTTGGGCGGTGACGTCGGTTTCCTGACCACGATCCTGATCGGCATCGACATCACTCTCGCCGGGCTGTTCTGGGCGCTCGGCGGCGAAGACGACGTCATCGCCAAGTTCCTCAAGAAGATCCTCTATGTCGGCGTCTTCGCCCTGATCCTCAACAGCTTCTCGACACTGTCCGATATCATCTTTCGCAGCTTCGCCGGCCTCGGCCTCACCGCAGGGGGCAGCGCGATTACGGCTGACGATTTATTGCGACCCGGCAAGCTGGCCGGGACCGGCTTCGAGGCAGCATGGCCGCTCCTCGAGCAGGCGAAGGAGTTGGTTGGCCCGATCGCCTTCTTCGACAATTTCATCGAGATCGCCGTGCTGGTGATCGTCTGGGTCGTCGTCATCGCCGCCTTTTTCATCCTCGCGATCCAGCTTTTCATCACAATCCTCGAATTCAAGCTCACTTCGCTCGCCGGCTTCGTGCTCGTGCCCTTTGCGCTGTGGAACCGCACGTCGTTCCTCGCCGAACGGGTGCTCGGGAACGTCGTCAGTTCGGGCATCAAGGTCATGGTGCTCGCGGTCATCGTCGGCATCGGCTCTAACTATTTCGCCGACTTCACCAGTGCGATCACCGGCGACGAGGTGTCGATCGAACAGGCCGTGTCGCTGATGCTCGCGAGCCTCGCGATCTTTGGCCTCTCCATCTTCGGCCCGGGAATCGCATCCGGCCTCGTCGCCGGCGCGCCGCAGCTCGGCGCCGGATCGGTGATCGCCACTACCGCGCTTGCCGGCGGAGGTCTTGCGATGGCAGGCGCTGGCGCCGTCGGCGCGGCACGCGGTCTCGCGGGGGCCGGTCTCGGCGCGATCCGCGCCGGTACATCGATGGGGTCTGCCGCATCCACCGCCTACAAGCTCGGGCAGGAAACCTCGGGCTCGACCAGCGTCGGCGCGGGCCTCGGCGGCGTTGCGACCGCCATGCGCGGCGCGGCTGCCAACCGGATGAGCGGCGGTCTCGGCGTTAGCGCTGCCGCCGATCGTGGGCAGCGCGCCGCATGGGAAGCAGGAAGCACCCGTGCCGGCGGCGGCGCCCCCGCAGCCGCGCCGACAGGCGCAGCTGAAGGAACACCCGCCTGGGCGCAGAAGCTTCATGCCAGCCAGAATGCTCGCCACCGCCGTCAGATGGCGATCCACGCAATCCAGGGCGGCGACCGCGGCGGCGCTGGCGCCACTCCAGACATCAAGGAAAGGGACTGAGCGATGAAATTTCGACGCGCATTGCAGCGCTATGGGCGAACGCCCGAACCCGAGACACCCTACCAACGAGCGGGCCAGCTTTGGGATGAGCGTATCGGCTCGGCTCGCGCACAGGCGAAGAACTGGCGGCTGATGGCCTTCGGCGGCCTGTTCCTGACCACTGGTCTGTCGGGCGCGCTGGTCTGGCAATCGATGCAAAGCCGCGTCGTGCCCTATGTGGTCGAGGTCGATGCACTCGGGCAAGCACAGGCCGTCGCGCCTGCCGCCAAGGACTATCGGCCGACCGATCCGCAGATCGCATGGTTCCTCGGCCGGTTCATCACCGGCGTTCGAGCGCGCTCGCTCGATCCGGTATTGATGCGTGAAAACTGGCTATCAGCCTATGATTTCGCGACCGAACGTGCGTCACTGTTCCTCGGCGAATATGCCCGCACCTCCAATCCGTTCGCCGATGTCGGGCGCAAGACGGTTTCGGTGCAGGTGACGAGCATCGTCCGCGCGTCAGATACGAGCTTCCAGGTCAAATGGACCGAGCAGCAATATGAGCGGGGAAGCCTCGCCAGCACGTCACGCTGGACGGCGATGCTCACGGTGAAGATCAAGCCGCCGCGCTCGGCCGATGTGCTCCGAAAAAACCCGCTCGGTCTCTATGTTGACGCGATCGACTGGAGCCGCGAACTGGAAACGCCGCAGGACCGGCCACCTTCGCCGCAACCATCGGCCGTGCCCGATCCCGCACAATCACTCCCGGTCGCGCCGCCCGCCGACATTCCGCTGGGCTCGCCGCTCGATCCGACCCTTGCTCAACCCGCAGCCGCACCATCCCCCGAAAGGACCGACCAATGATCCGTGCCCTCATCCTGGCGGCGAGCGCGATGGCGCTTGCCATGCCCGCCGCTGCGCAGAGCCGCGAACCCGCGTCACCGACCGCGCGCGTCACTGCCGCCAACCGGGCGGCACTGCGCGAGCCGTCGAGCGCGGGATATATATATGCCGTCCAGGTCTATCCCTGGGCGGAAGGCGTGCTCTACCGGCTCTATGCCGCGCCCGAGCGCATCACCGACATTGCCTTGCAGCCGGGCGAAACGATTGTGTCCGTCGCCGCCGGCGACACCGTGCGCTGGACTGTCGGCGATACCACCAGCGGCATCGGCGAAAGCAAGCGCGTGCACATCCTCGTCAAGCCGTTTTCGGCGGGCCTACGCACAAACCTTGTCATTGCTACCGATCGCCGGACCTACCATCTCCAGCTCGAAAGCACGCCCGCGACCGCGATGGCGGCGATCTCCTGGACCTATCCACATGACGAGCTGATCGCGCTCCGGCGTCAGCGGGATGCAGCCGTGGCGGCGACGCCGATCGCGTCGGGCCTCTCGGTCGAAAGCCTCAACTTCAACTATGCGATCTCGGGCGACAAGCCGGCCTGGCGGCCGCTGCGCGCGTTCGACGATGGGCGGCAGACCTACATCGAGTTCTCGCCCGCGATCGCCGTGGGTGAGGCGCCCCCGCTGTTCGTGATTGGCGAGGATGGCGAGGCCCAGCTCGTCAACTATCGCGTCGCCGGCCGCTATTATGTGGTCGACCGCCTGTTCGGTGTCGCCGAGCTGCGCCTTGGCGGCAAGAAACAGCAGATTGTCCGTATCACCGCCGCCCAGCCGAAGAGCCGGCAGCGCAAGGCCGGGAGGGGCGCGTGACCGATCCAACCGCTTCTTCCGCGCCGATCGCGGCGCCCAAAGCCGACCCCGAAACGCTCGTTCTGCGCGCGGCGCCGGGCCGCGTCACCCGTTTTCGCCGCGGTGCGATCGTCGCCATCGCTGCCGCCGGCTCGACCGCGATCATCGGCGTCGCCTGGCTGGCGCTCAAGCCCGCGACCCTGAGCCTGATCGCACCAAGCGATGAAAAGCTGGTTGGCGCGAAGGCGCCGCCTGATGCGCTCGCGGGCGCGCCGACGAGCTATGGCGACGTGCCGAAGCTCGGGCCACCGCTTCCCGGTGATCTCGGGCGGCCGATCCTCGAGCGCCAGCGGCAGCTTGGCGGGATGGTTCCCCCTGACCCCGCTGCCGATGCGGTGAGCCGGGCCGCGCAGGAAGCCGAAGCCGAGCGCCAGCGCATCGCCGCTGAGCAGAAGGCCGCACGCGAGTCTGGCGTCATGCTGCAATTGGCGGGCGGCGGTCGCGCCGCCGCCCCTGCACCGGTGACTACCGATGCAAGTGTTCCGCCAGCATCGGCCGAGACTGCCAAGCCGCTCCTCGACCCTGACCGAGATCCTAACGCCCAGGGGCGCAAGAACGAATTGGTCGGCCGCGCCAATCGCGACGACGACATCAATCCGCACGCGCTGGCGCAGTCCGTATCGCCTTGGATCTTGCAGGCCGGCAGCATCATTGCCGCGAGCCTCATAACCGGGCTCAACTCGGATCTTCCCGGGCTCGTCACCGCGCAGATCACGGAGAACGTCTATGACAGTGTGACCGGGCGCGGTCTGCTCATTCCGCAAGGATCGCGGCTGATCGGCAGCTACGACAGCGTTGTAGCGTTTGGGCAGAGCCGTGCGCTGGTCGTCTGGCAGCGGATCATCCTGCCCGACGGCTCGTCGATTCGTATCGACAATGTGCCGGCGACCGATACGCAGGGCTATGCGGGTCTGTCCGACCGGATCGACCGGCATACTTGGCAGCTTCTGAAGGGCGTCGCCCTGTCGACATTGCTGGGCGTCGGCACTGAATTGAGCTTCGGCAGCACCGAAAGCGACCTTGTCCGGGCGATCCGCGAGTCAGCGCAGCAGAGCGGCGCGCGCGCCAGCGATCAGCTCGTCACGCGCAATCTCAATATCCAGCCGACCTTGCGCGTTCGCCCCGGCTGGCCGCTACGGGTGGTCGTGCACAAAGACATCATATTGCCCGGACCCTGGGGAGGCCGTCATGGCTGATTTGAAGCTGCCAAGGCTGCCCGATCGGACGCCGGTTAAGATCACGATCAACGTCATGCCGGATCTCATCGAAGCGCTGAACGACTACGCCGAGGCCTATGAGGCGGCCTACGGCCGACGCGAGTCCGTACCGGACCTCATTCCATTCATGCTTAGCGGCTTCCTGGCGAGCGACCGCTCGTTCAGCCGGGCACGTAAGAAATAGTCCGATGTCGGCCCGGCAGCCTGCAACGAATGGCGACGACGCGCCCCCGATTGGGCCGATAAGCGTTCGCATTCCCGACGCAGTACGGATGACGGGGCTCAGCAAATCCAAGATCTACCAGCTCATCGCTTCCGGCGACATCGAGGCAGCCAAGGTCGGCCGTGCAACCGTGGTGTTTGTCGATAGTCTGCGGTCCTTTCTGCGATCACACTGTAAACAGCCGCGTTCTCGGGCGTAGCAGGGATCGCGCATGTCGGCCTGTCGATATTTCGGCACGGCCTGTCGCGAAGGGGTAAAATTGGGGGTGGATTGAGCGGAATTATCGGCACGACGATCAAGAACGTTGTTATAAATCAGTATCTTATGTTTTTCGTGTGAATCCCTCCTCCGCTACCAACCGAGCGCGGTTTGCCGACATTGCGGTTGAACCTGTTTGTGCCGAACGTCCGACCATAGGCATCATCCGTCAAAGCATCGCGACATGACAATGTTCCGCCGCGACAATGCGCTGGCGCTCACCGTCCCACTGGCTGGGAAGCATCGGGCAGGTTCGCCCTGGTCCAGTTGGACCGGTCGATGACATAGGCGCGGATCGCCTCAGCATCGGCGGGAGTGAGCACGCGCGCGAAGCTGACCATTCCGCGATCCTTGAGCGCGCCGTCGATGGTCACGGCCTTCCACGCGTCGGCGTTGGTCAGCGTGCCCGAGACGCGCAGGTCGGGGGTGAAGCCGTTGCCGATCGCGCTGTCGCCGTGGCAGATCATGCAATAGCGCCCGAACAGCGCCTTGCCCGTGGCGACCTGCGCTGCGGTGCCGAACTGCGGCGGCGGGTTCCACGCGAGCGTCGTCGTTCCCGGCAGCGCGGGCAGCTGCACCGTGCCGCCGAGCTTCAAGACGACGAGGCGCGGGATATTGGGCAGTTTGCGCGTCGCGCCGCCCGCGACGCCAGCGACGAGCGGGAAAGCGCCGCCCTTGCTCGTCTGGAAGGCGACATATTGCACGCCATTCACGCGGAAGGTCGATGGCGCGCTGACGATCCCCGACTGCATGTCGAGGTCGAGAAGCTGTCTGCCCGTATCGGCGGCATAGGCGCGGAAGCGGCCGGTGCTCGTGCCCTGGAAGACGAGATTGCCTGCGGTCGTCATCGTGCCGCCGTTCCACGCCGCGGGATGGTCGACGCCCCACGCCACCTTGCCGCTGCGCGGATCGAAGGCGACGAGCCGCCCGGTGGTTGCAGCGATCGCCGCCTTGAACGCGGCCTTTTCGTCGGGCAGCATCGTCTTGTTCAAGGAGGTGCCGACGTTGAAGCCGAGTACCTTCCTTTTGTCGAGTTCGTCCATATCCTGGAGATAGCCCATCGGGATTTGCTGCGCGGGGATGTAGACGAGCCCCGTCGCGGGATTATAGCTCATCGGGTGCCAGTTGTGTGCGCCAAGCGCGCCGGGGATCGCGATGAACGGCTTGCCCGTCTTGTAATAGCGCGCCTCGGGATTTTCGATCGGGCGGCCGGTGGCGAGGGACTGTCAGGAATTTCGTGTGTGGGCGGGCATAATGGGTGAGAAGGAGTCCCACTATGTCTCGACGCAAAGAACCTGTGATCCCGTCTGATTTGCTGGATCAACTTTTGGCTGGCGGTGATGCTGCTGCGGCCTTGCAGCAAGGCGGCTTGCTGGATTCGCTGAAGAAGGCCTTGGCCGAACGCGCGCTTAATGCCGAGATGGATCATCATCTCGGCCACGAAGAGCAGGCTGGCAACAGCCGCAATGGCTATGGCCGCAAGACGGTTGCCACGGGCACCGGTAAGATCGAGATCGAGATCCCGCGCGACCGGCAGGGCAGCTTCGATCCGCAGCTGATCGCCAAGTATCAGCGCAGGTTCCCGGGCTTCGACGACAAGATCATCTCGATGTATGCCCGCGGGATGAGCACCCGGGAGATTACCGGGTATCTGCGCGAGCTGTATGGCATCGACGTCTCGCCGGACCTGATATCGACCGTCACCGACGCCGTGCTCGAGGAGGTCGCCGCCTGGCAGGCCCGGCCGCTCGATCAGGCCTATCCGCTGGTGTTCTTCGATGCCATCCGGGTCAAGATCCGCGATGAAGGCATGGTCCGCAACAAGGCGATCCACATCGCGCTCGGCGTGATGGCCGACGGCACCAAGGTCGTGCTGGGCCTGTGGATCGAACAGAACGAGGGCGCCAAGTTCTGGCTGCGCGTGATGAACGAGCTCAAGAACCGCGGGGTGGAAGATATCATGCTGGCCGTCGTCGACGGCCTCAAGGGCTTCCCGGATGCGATCACCGCCGTGTTCCCCGAGGCGATCGTCCAGACCTGCATCGTGCACCTGCTGCGCAACTCGATGGACTTCGTCTCCTGGAAGCACCGCAAGCCGCTGGCGGCTGCTCTGAAGGGCATTTACCGCGCGGTTGATGCCAAAGCTGCCGAGGAGGCACTCACCGCCTTCGAGGCCAGCGAATGGGGCCAAAAATACCCTGCCATCGGCCAGAGCTGGCGCCGGGCATGGAGCGAGGTCATACCTTTCTTCGCCTTCCCGGAGGAGGTCCGCAGGATCGTCTACACGACCAATGCTATCGAGGCTCTGAACGCCCAGCTTCGGCGGGCGGTGAGGGCCAGGGGGCACTTCCCCAGCGACGAAGCAGCAACCAAGCTACTCTATCTGATCTTGAACCGCTCCGAGAAAGAGTGGAGAATGCCGCCACGTGAGTGGTCCATGGCCAAGGCCCAGTTCGCCGTCCTGTTCGGTGAGCGCTTCATCAAGGCCATGGCGGCCTAATGTTCAACCGCCCGCCCACACACGAAATTCCTGACAGTCCCGGTGGCGAGGTCATAGCCGCTCGCCCAGTTGATCCCGTCGACGAACGGCCTGGCGTCGATCAGCCTGCCCGTCGCGCGGTCGATCGTGAAGAAAAAGCCGTTCTTCGGCGCATGGTACAGCACTTTGGTCGGCTTGCCGTCCACCGCCTGCTCGGCGAGGATGATCGGCTGCGTCGCGGTATAGTCCCACGTCTCCGCCGGGGTTTCCTGATAATGCCATTTATACGCCCCCGTCGTCGCGTCGAGCGCGACGATGGAAGACAGGAACCAGTTGTCGCCCTCGCCGTTCGAGCGCGTCCCGTGGTTCCACGGATTGCCGTTGCCGACCCCCAGATAGACCTGGTCGAGATCCTTGTCATAGACGATGGCGTCCCACACCGTGCCCCCGCCGCCCGAGGTCTGCCACTCGCCCGTGTCGGACCAGGTGGCATTGCCTTTCGACGCGAAGATGTCGTCCGACGCCGCGCCGTCCCTTTCCTTCTTCGGGTTCGGCGCGGTGTAGAAGCGCCAGCGTTCCTTTCCGGTGTCGGCATCATAAGCCGTGACATAGCCGCGCACCCCGAACTCGGCGCCGCCATTGCCGATCAGCACCATGTCCTTCACGACGCGCGGCGCGCCGGTGATCGTATAAGGCTTGTCGGCGTCGAAGGTCTGCGTCGACCAGATCTCCTTGCCGGTCTTCCGGTCGAGCGCGATCAGCCGCCCGTCGAGCGCCCCGACGAACAGCTTGTCGCCCCACAGCGCCACGCCGCGGTTGACGACGTCGCAGCAGGCATGCACCGCGCGCTCGCCGGGCACCTTGGGGTCATATTTCCACAGCGGCTTGCCCGTCGCGGCGTCCCACGCGCTGACCTTCGACCAGGCGTGCGTCACATACATCACGCCATCAACGACCACCGGCGTCGCTTCCTGTCCGCGCGCATCCTCGAGGTCGGCGAACCAGGCGATGCCCAGCTCGCCCACATTCCTCTCGTTGATGTCGGTGAGCGGGCTGAAGCGCTGCTCGTCATAGCTGAAACCGATCGCCCCCCAATCGTCGCCATTGCCGCCGGTCCTGAGCAGCGCTTCGCTCGCCTTCTCGGCATCGTCGAGCGATCCCACCGCGATGGCTTCATTCTTCGATGCGTTGCACGCCGCCAGTGCCAGCGCCGCACAGCCCAGCAGCGCGGCCGAAAAAACCCGTTTCGCCATATCGCTCTCCCGTACGCCTATCGTTGACGTTAACGTCAAGACTGCGCGCGATACGGCGCGGGTGCAAGAAGATTTCGCGCAGAGGTCGCAGAGGAAGAAAAAGGGGTTCACGCGGAGACGCGGAGACGCAGAGGAGCAGCGTCGGACGCGAAGCGGCCTTATTGCCTCCCCTGTTCGCGTTATACAGAATGCTGCGGGAAGATGGGGCCTTCCGGCCCGGACAAACCTCCTCCGCGTCTCCGCGTCTCCGCGTGAACAAAATCTCTGCGTCCTCTGCGACCTCTGCGCGAAATCGTCTTCCTTTACCCCCAGGGCGGCGCGTTCAACCCCTTGGGGCTCGCGGTGAAAATCTCGCAGCCCGTTTCGGTGATCCCGATGCTGTGCTCGAACTGCGCCGACAGCGAGCGGTCGCGCGTTACCGCGGTCCAGCCGTCATTGAGCATCTTTACCGCATATTTGCCGGTATTGATCATCGGCTCGATCGTGAAGAACATGCCGGGGCGAAGCTCGGGTCCGGTGCCGGGGCGCCCGGCGTGGACCACTTCGGGTGCGTCGTGGAACATCTGCCCCAATCCATGACCACAGAAATCGCGCACCACCGAATAGCGGTGGCGCTCGGCATGGCTCTGGATCGCGTGCGCGACGTCGCCCATGCGGTTGCCGGGCTTCGCCTGCTCGATGCCGAGCATCAGGCATTCATAGGTGACCTCGACCAGTCGCCGCGCCTTGATCGGCACCTCGCCGACCAGATACATGCGGCTGGTGTCGCCGTGCCAGCCGTCGACGATGCTGGTGACGTCGATATTGACGATGTCGCCCTCGCGCAGCGGCTTGTCGTCGGGGATGCCGTGGCACACGACATGATTGATGCTGGTGCAGCAGCTGTGCGTAAAGCCGCGATAGCCCAATGTCGCGGGGATGCCCCCGCCCTCGATCATCATCGTGCGGACAAGGTCGTCGATCGCCGCGGTGGTCACGCCCGGCTGGACGAAGGGGACGAGCGCGTCGAGGATTTCGGCCGACAAGCGCCCCGCCTTGCGCATCCCCGCAAAGCCCGCTTCGTCGTGGAGCTTGATCGTGCCATCGCGCACACGCGCGGGGGCCGCCGCATCGGCGGCACTGATGGAGACATAGTCGTACATGGGACCGATATAGGCGATGTCGCGCCCGATTGCGAGCGCAACGGTCAGCCGGCCAGCGGACGGGAGCGCACAAAGCCCTGCCAGCTTCCCGCCACGGCGAGCGCAAGCAGCAGCAACCATCCCGCCGCCGCCGAAGGGATTAGCGTCCAGGCGAAGGCCGCCGGCGTGATGATCGCCATTGCGGTCGGGATCGCCGCGAGGATCGCGAGCAGCCCGAACAGCGCCCACCAGCGCCCGAGCTGCGTCGCCGCGGCGCCGATCGCGACATTGGTGAGCGCGAGCAGCACGAACTTCGCCGCGACCGGATAGGGCAGGCTCGCCATCGCGGGCGAATAATCGCCCGCGGTAAAGGCCGCCTGAATGTCGAAGAGCAGCCAGTTTTCATAGGCGTCGCAGAGCGCTGCGGCGAGCGGGAGCAAGGTCGCGGCGAGCAACGCGCGCAGCCGAAGCTCGCGCCACAGCGCAATACAGCCGCCGCCGAGGAAACCCGCGTACAGCAGCATGTAAAGATAGTCGCGCTCATTGCCCGTCCGCATCGCGGCGAGCCGCGCGACCTGCTGCGGATCGCTCTCGACGCCGAAAATCGCCTCCAGATCGGCCTGCCCACCCGCAAATTCAAAGGCGAGCACCGGCGCGCCATAGCCCGGCGCGATGTCGTGCCCCGTCTGCGGAAAAATCTGCGTCAGCCACGCCCCGAACGCCAGCACCACCATCCCGAACCCCAGCGTCCAGTACCAGGCGCGCGTCGGCGCGGGCGGCCGCGCCCGCTCGGCCTCGATCCTTTGCTGAAGCCCCCCGAGCGGCATTCAACCGTCCGGCGATGCGCCGCGCGTCACCCTATTGGCACTCGGCGCATTTGCCGCGCACCTCGATCACCGGACGCTCGGCGGCGAAGCCGGTCTTTTCGGCGGCGGCGCGCACCCCGGTCGACAGCGTGTCGTCGTCGACATGCACCGCTGTCCCGCACGAATCGCAGATCAGGAAGATGCAGTCGTGCAGGCAGCCGGGGTGGCTGTTGGCGACAAAGGCGTTGGCGCTCTCGACGCGGCGGACGAGGTTGTTCGCCACGAACAGGTCGAGGATGCGATAGACGCTGTTCGGCGCGACGCGCTTCCCGCGCTTCTGCGAGACGATGTCGGCGATCTCATAGGCGCTCGCGGGCTTGCCGATGGCCGCGACGGCGCCGAAAATCTCGGCGCGCATGTCGGTCCACGCCTCGCCCGCGCCTTCGAGCGCGGCCCGCGCCGCCTTGGCGAGCGAGGCGCCGCTGGCTTCGACGTGCGGATGGTCATGCTTGCCCATGGCGGCTCCTCTCGCGCGGCAAATCCCGCGCCGACTATGGTGCAATGTAGGCTCTTTACGGGGTGCCCGCAAGCGGCGGACCGATCCGCTTTGGCGCCGGGTCAGCCCCGCGCGCGCCGGTTGAGGTCGTGGCCGAGCGCGACCACCGCGACGCCGATCATCGTCGCGATCACTTCGCTGCCGTCGTGCGGCCGCGCCAGCGCGCCCGCCATCATGCCCAGCCCGAAGCTGCCGACCGCGAAGGGCATCATATAACCGTGGCTGAGCACCCCCGCGACCAGCGTGATGAGCGCAAAGCCGATCGCGACGATCAGCCCGATTTCGTGAAACAGATGATTGTCGAGAAACACGCCGCCGACCGAGGCGATCGAGGCGAAAAAGATCGTCGTCGCAAGGCAGTGGACCAGGCACAGCCCCGACAGCCCCATCGCCAGCTGATCGCCCGACAGCGCGGTCAAAGGCCGCGAACCGCGCGCAGCCCGGACCAGCGCGATCCCCCGGCTCAGAAAAGAGGCAGGACGCGTCAGGACAGGGGCAGGGCTGGCGACTTGGGTCACCCGATTCTCCGTTACGGCAATGGCTCAGCGGGATATGGCATAACATGACCAAGGTTACAACATCACATTGCACCTAATTTCCCGGCTCGCGTCCGCGGCAAATCCCTTTGCGCGACGCCCCGCCGGGTCTAGGGAGACGCCGAATCCCATCAAAAGGGCGAAAGGCTGCACATGAACACCGTCATCATCCGCGAAGACGATCTGATCGAAACAATCGCCGACGCGCTCCAGTACATCAGCTATTTTCATCCGATGGACTATATTCGCGCGCTCGCCGCCGCCTATGAGCGCGAGGTGTCGCCCGCCGCGAAGGACGCGATGGCGCAGATATTGTCGAACAGCCGCATGTGCGCCGAGGGGCATCGCCCGATCTGCCAGGACACCGGCATCGTCACCGTCTTCATCAAATGGGGCATGGACTGCCGCCTCGACAGCCCGCGCAGCCTTCAGCAAGTTGTCGATGAGGGCGTGCGCCGCGCCTATCTTCACCCCGACAACAAGCTGCGCGCCTCGATCCTTGCCGACCCCGCGTTCAGCCGCGTCAACACCAAGGACAACACGCCGTCGGTGCTCAACGTCGAGATGGTCCCCGGCGCCAAGGTCGTGATCGACGTCGCGGCAAAGGGCGGCGGCAGCGAGAACAAGTCGAAGTTCAAGATGATGAACCCCAGCGACAGTATCGTCGACTGGGTGCTCGAAATGGTGCCGCAAATGGGCGCGGGCTGGTGCCCGCCGGGGATGCTCGGCATCGGCATCGGCGGCACGGCGGAGAAAGCGATGCTGCTCGCCAAGCAATCGCTGATGGACCCGATCGACATGACCGACCTCATCGCGCGCGGACCCGCGAACCCCACCGAGGAACTGCGCATCGAGCTTTATGAAAAGGTCAATGCGCTCGGCATCGGCGCGCAGGGGCTAGGCGGCCTTTCGACCGTGCTCGACGTCAAGATCGCCGACTGGCCGACGCACGCGGCGTCGAAGCCCGTCGCGATGATCCCCAATTGCGCCGCGACAAGACATGCGCATGTAACGCTCGACGGCAGCGGCCCCGCCTATCTCGAACCGCCGGTGCTGGCGGACTATCCGCAGATCGACTGGAAGCCCGACACCGCGGCGATCCGCGTCGATCTCGACAATCTGACACCCGAAATCGTCGCCAGCTGGAAACAGGGCGACCGCCTGCTCCTCAACGGCAAGATGCTCACCGGCCGCGACGCCGCGCACAAGCGCATCGCCGACATGCTGGCGAAGGGCGAAGAGCTGCCCGTCGAGTTCAAGGGCCGCGTCATCTACTATGTCGGCCCGGTCGATCCGGTCGGCGAGGAAATCGTCGGCCCGGCGGGCCCGACGACCGCCACGCGCATGGACAAGTTCATGGACATGATGCTGGAGCAAGGCCTGCTCGCCTGCGTCGGCAAGGCCGAACGCGGCCCCGCCGCGACACAGGCGATCGCGAAGCACAGGAGCGCCTATCTGATGGCGGTCGGCGGCGCCGCCTATCTGGTGGCGCGCGCGATCAAGGGCAGCAAGGTCGTCGGCTTCGCCGACCTCGGCATGGAAGCAATCTACGAGTTCGAGGTGCAGGACTTCCCGGTGACCGTCGCGGTCGACAGCGAAGGCCAGAACGTCCACGTCAACGCGCCGAAGCTGTGGCAGCAGCGGATCAGGGACGAAGGGTTGCTGGCGGGGGTGTAAGCTCGCTCGCCCCTCTCCGTCACCCCGGCGAAGGCCGGGGTCTCGCCGGTGCCTCCTTGCCATGTCGTTCGATTTAAAGAACACTCCCCGCAACACAGATATAGCAGGGGACGAGCCATGGATTTCCGCAATTTCGATCGACCGAACCGCCGCGACATGCTCCGCGGCGCTGCCATGCTTGGCGCGGGCGCTGCGATCATGGCGCCCTTCCCCGCGCTCGCCGCCGGCGGCCCGATGGCGGCGATCCGCAAGGCCGCCGAAGCTGGCAAAGCCGCCTCGATTCAGCGCATCCGCGACTGGATCGCGCTCCCCTCGATCGCCGCCGAAAATCTGAACATGGCCGAGGGCGCGGCTTTCATGGCCGAGCTCGCACGCGACGCGGGCTTCGCCAGTGTCGAGATCGTCCCCACCGACGGCCATCCCGGCGTCTTCGGGACCATCGACGTCGGCGCGCCGCGCACGCTCGGCATCTATTTCATGTACGACGTCAAACAGTTCGACCCGGCCGAATGGTCGTCGCCGCCGCTCGAAGGGCGGATGGTCGAGCGTCCCGGCTTCGGACAGGCGATCATGGGTCGCGGCGCGGTGAACCAGAAGGGCCCGGAAGCCGCTTTCCTCGCCGCACTCCACGCGATCCGCGCCGCCAGGGCGAAGCTGCCGGTCAACATCGTCCTCGTGTGCGAAGGCGAGGAGGAGATCGGATCGCCGCACTTCCGCCAGATCGCGACCAAGCCCAACATCCTCGCCGCGCTGAAAAAATGCGAAGGCATCTTCATCCCCTTCGCCTCGCAGGGCCAGAACGGCAATGTCACGGTCAACCTGGGGTCGAAGGGCATCATCGAGCTCGAACTGGTCGCCAGCGGCGAGAAATGGGGCCGCGGTCCGAAAAAGGATGTGCATTCCAGCCTCAAAGCGATGGTCGATTCGCCCGCCTGGCGGCTGGTGCAGGCGCTGCAAACGCTGGTGACCAAGGATGGCAATACGCCCGCGATCGAGGGTTGGTTCGAAAATGTCCGCCCGCTCACGCCGCGCGAAAAAACGCTGATCCGCGAAGCCGCCAAAGCCGGTGACGAAGCCGCGCAGAAGCAGGCGCTCGGCGTCACCCACTGGATCGACAATCTCGCCTATGACGACGCGCTGATCCGGCTGGCGCAGGAACCCACGGTCAATATCGAGGGGCTGGTCGCGGGCTATACCGGTCCCGGCGGCAAGACGATCCTGCCCGGCCGCGCGGTCGCCAAGCTCGACCTCCGGCTCGTCCCTTACCAGACGCGCGCCGAGGCCGAGACAAAACTCCGCGCGCATCTCGACAAACATGGCTTCACCGACGTCGAGATGAATGTCTCGGGCGGCTATGACCCCACCGAGGTCGCCGAGGACAGCCGCCTCGTGCGCTCCGAACTCGCAACCTACAAGCGACTCGGCGTTGCGACGAGCCTCAACCCGCGCATGGCGGGCAGCTGGCCCGGCGCAACCTTCACCGCGCCGCCGGTGTCGATCCCCGCCGCCCATTTCGGCATCGGCCACGGGTCGGGCGCGCACGCCCCCGACGAATATTATCTGATCGATTCGACCAATCCCAAGGTCGCCGGGCTGGTCGATGCGACGATGGGTTTTGCCGAGTTCCTCTATACGCTCGCCGCCATCCGATGAGCAGCGATCTCAACGGCGTCGCGCATGTCATCCTGACCGCAGGCGACTTTGCGCGCTCGACTACCTTCTGGCGCGACCTCATCGGCTATCTCGACCTCAAGATCGTGCTCGACAGCGACGCGATGCTCTATGGCGTCGGCGGACGCACCGCGATCGGCATCCGCACGCCCAGCGCGGAGAATGTCGGCAAACGCTTCGATCAGGGCGCACCGGGGCTGCATCACGCCTGCTTCCGTATGCGCGATCGCGATGCGGTCGACCGCCTTCATACCTTTTTGAAGGATCGTACCGACATCGGGATCGTCCACGGCCCGCAGGAGGAGCCGTGGGCGCCCGGCTATTATTCGATCCTCTTCGAGGATCCCGACGGCATCCGTATCGAGTTCAATCATGTCCCCGGCGCCGGGCTGCTCGCCGAGGGCGAAACGATCGGCGGCGCCGAGGTTTTCGACTGACCGCGATAGGTTAAAGACCGACCCCCAATCGTCATCCCGGCGAAGGCCGGAATGACGAAAACCTTGGGACGGGTTATGCCCCGCCCCCTTTGCTCGCTAAAACCCGTAAACCAGCGTGAAGCGCGTCATCGTGTCGACCGTTTCGACCCCCGGTGGCGGGTCGCTGTCGATTTCGGCCGAATAGGAAAAGCGCGCCGACAAGGCCCCGGTCAGCTTGGCGTTGAGCGCGGTCAGCGCGCTCGTCGACGTGTTGCGCCCCCCGACGATCGTTGAGGCAACCTGCGTCAGCCGCAAGGTCGGCGACAATTGCCAGCCGAAATCGAGCCCCGCGAGCCCGGTGAGTTCGCTGTCGTCGACGCCGCGGCCAGGAATATAATCGGTGTCGCGCCACGCCGGCCCCGCCTTGACGCTCAGCGCCATTTTCTTGTCGGCGATCAATCTGTAGCCGAGCCCCGCCGAGGCGTTCCAGCGCGCGCCGAACCCCAGGATTCGGTCGCGTTCCCAGCGGCCGAGGCCATAAGCGAAGGCGCTCTCGCTGACCTCGATCTGCGGTTCATATTCGACAAGATAGCGTTCGACCGAGGTGCGGCCGTTTGTCCGCTGATAATCGGCCTGCGCGCGGAACCGCTGATCCCAGTCGAGCCCCTTGCGCGCGAGCGCGATGCCCAGGCTGAGCCCCGAAGATTTGGTGTTACCCGTGCTGTAGGAGGCGCCGATCTGCCCCTCACCCTTCCAGTTCTGCCAGAATTTCGCCTGCGCGAGCTTCGCCCGCGCGGCGGCGGCTTCGGCCGCCTTCTCCTTCGCGCGGTCGGCGCGATATTGGGCAAGCAGCGCGTCGATCGCCGCGGCCTGATCGGGCAGCGTCGTCCTGGCGAGCTTGCCCACCGCCTCGACATCGCTGTCCTTCTTGCTCGCCATCGCGGCGGCGAGCATCTGGCGCACCGGGTCGGGCTGCTCGCCGCCCTCGCGCACCGCCTTCGCCGCCGCGATCATCGCATCGATGTCGCCGATCGAGCGCGGATTGGTCGCCTTCGCCAGCGACACGACGGTGTCGATGTCGCGTTTTTGCCCGCTGTCGATCGCCGCGGCGATCATCGCGCGCACCGGGTCGGGCAGCGGCAGCGGGGTGGTTTCGGGAAGCAGCGAGGGCACCATCGCCGGAACGATCAGCGGCGAGATCGTCGGCGCGGCGGGGGTGGCAAAGGCCGGCGTGGCGGCGGCTGCGACGAACAGGACGATGGCGGCGTGGCGCGAAAAAAAGGTCATCCAACAGGCCCTTCGCCGGGGAGAGAATAGGCGTTTCGAGCGACAGGCGGCGCTGCACGCCTGCACCGCGCCGGTCATAGGCCGAAATCCACTGGCATTTCCACCCCCGACCCCCCATCTGCAAACCTATGCTGATCGCCATCATCGCCATTTTCTGCGCCGGAGTCGGCAATTTCGCGATGCACCGCGCCTTCATGGAATGCGACGATCCGCTGGTGCAGCAGATGGTCCGCCCGCTTGCCGACAAGGTCGGCCCGCACGCGACCTATGTGTTCGAGTTTCTGCTGCTCGTCGGCGCGCTGGCGATCGCGACGCGCAGCGCCGTCACCGCCGCGATCCTCTATGGCTTCTACACGCTGTTCAACGCCATGGCGTTCAGCTGGATCATGCAGCGCGGCGATTGATCCGGCGGCCGCCTTGACCGCAAGAAACGGGGCGCATCGTCACCGCGCACGAGCCATGGCATGCAAATGACGAGAACAATCGAAACCGACATCGCGGCCCGCCTCGCGGCGATCGACTGGGACGCCGTGGCGACCGCGCTCGACGGCGCCGGATGGGCGATACTGCCGGGGCTTCTCGGCGACGACGAGTGCGACGCGCTTGCCGCTACCTATGACACGCCGCCTCTCTTCCGCAGCCATGTCCAGATGGCGCGCCACGGCTTCGGCCGCGGCGAATATCGTTATTTCGCCTATCCGCTGCCGCCGCTCGTCGCCGCGCTGCGCAGCCGCCTCTACCCGCGCCTCGCGCCACTCGCGAACCGCTGGCACGAGCGGATGGGGCTGCCCGCGCGCTTTCCCGCCGACCACGCCGATTTCCTCGCGCGCTGCCACGCGACGGGGCAGCGGCGGCCGACGCCGCTGTTGCTGCGCTATGGCGCCGGCGACTATAATTGCCTGCACCAGGATCTCTACGGCGAGCATGTCTTCCCCGTGCAGGCGGCGGTGCTGCTGTCGGCGCCGGGAAAGGATTTCAGCGGCGGCGAGTTTGTCCTCACCGAACAGCGGCCGCGGATGCAGTCGCGCGCCGCGGTCGTGCCGCTGGCGAAGGGCGATGCCGTGATCTTTGCGGTGAATGTCCGTCCGGTGCGCGGGTCGCGCGGTGATTACCGCGTCGCGATGCGCCACGGGGTCAGCGAAATCCGTTCGGGGCAGCGGCACACGCTCGGGGTGATTTTCCACGACGCCACCTGAGCGGCCTCACGCGATACCGTGATACCACCACACGCCGCCGCGATCCTCGCGCTGCACCCGCCCCTCGACCTCGAGCCGCTTGAGATGCGCGAGCGCCTCGCCCGTCGCGAGGCCGCGATTATGCTCGCCGATCGGGCGATTGAAGAGCAGCGGAAAGGCGTCGACCGCGCGCATCGGCGCCTTCGCCGCCGCTTCGGCAAGATTATAGAGCCGCATCCGATGCTCGTCGCGCAGCGCCATCAGCCGGGCGTGCAGCCCCTTGAACGGCTCGCCGTGCGCGGGACAGACAGTGACGTCGGCGGGAATGATGCGCAGCAGCTTGTCGATCGACGCCAGCCATTCGCCCAGGGGATCGGCGTCGGGTTCGGTGATATTGACCGACACGTTCGAGCTGATCCGCGGCAGCACCTGATCGCCCGAAATGAGCACGCCCTCGGTCTCGTTCCACAGGCACGCATGTTCCGGGCTGTGCCCCGACCCGACAACGACCCGCCAGCGATGCGCGCCCATGTCGAGGACGTCGCCGTCGGCGATCCGCACATAGGATCGCGGCAGGGTGAAGATCATGCGCTGGAACATGTTCCAGCCGCGCGCCCGCTGCGCCTCGATCGCGTCGGCGTCCCAGCCCGCGGCGCGCGACTGTGCCAGCGCCTCGTCGGGCGCGCTGTCGGCCGAATCGGCAACGATCGCGCGCGCGGTGAGCATTTCGCCGCGCGTCATCCACAGCTTCACGCCCTGCTTCTTCGCGATCCAGCCGGCAAGGCCGATATGGTCGGGGTGCAGGTGCGTGCCGATGACGCGCGTGATCCGCCGGTCCTGCAGCGCGCCCGCATAGAGCGCCTTCCACGCGTCCGAGCACATGGTCAGGCAGATGCCTGTATCCACGACGGCAACCCCGTCACCGTCATCCAGCAGCCAGCTGTTGATATGGCCGAGCGAGCCCGGCATCGGGATGCGCGCCCAGCTGATCCCGTTCGCGATACGGATCGTCTCGCCCGCGCCCGGCGCCGCCTCGCCCCACGGATAGGTCAGGCCCGCATGGCTCGTCGCGGTGAAACTGTCGTCCTGGGTCAGCGAGGCGTCCGGCGAGCCGCTGGCCGCCGGGATATTGTCCTCGTCCGCCCCCGCCATGCCTCAGCCTTCGTCGTCGGCGTCGGCTTGCGCTTCTTCGGCAGCGCGCGCTTCGTTCGCCGCGGTGCGTTCGGCGCGCAATTCTTCGAGCAGCGCTTCGCGGTCACCTTCGAGGCGGCTGTCCTCGGGCGCCTTGATCCCCGCCTTCTTCGCGGCCTTGGCGACGAGCGCGTCGAGTTCGCGCTGCGAGCAAAGGCCCAGCGTCACCGGATCTTTCGGCACGATGTTCGCGCTGTTCCAGTGGCTGCGGTCGCGGATCGCGCCGATCGTGTTGCGCGTCGTGCCAATGAGCTTGCTGATCGCACCGTCGGACACTTCGGGGTGGTTCTTCAGAATCCAGGCAATGCCGTCGGGCTTGTCCTGCCGCTTGCTGACCGGCGTGTAGCGCGGCCCGCGCGTGCGGCGAATCACGTCCTGCGCCTGCACGCTCATCTTGAGCTTGTAATTGGGGTCTTTCTGCCCCTTTTCGATTTCTTCCATCGACAGCTCGTGCGCGCGCACGGGATCGCGGCCGGTATATTTGGTCGCCGCGGTCTCGTCGGCGATCGCCTGCACCTCGAGGATGTGGATACCGCAAAATTCGGCGATCTGGCCAAAGGTCAGGCCGGTGTTTTCGACCAGCCAGGCGGCGGTCGCATGCGGCATCAGCGGAGTCGGATTGGCATTGGCCATGACGGAAACTCTCCAAGCGGAAATAATAAGGGCCGCCCCTCGCGGGGCGGCCGTCCGGCGGGGGTTTAGACCTTATTCGCGCTCCACGCAAGCGCGCGCCGATCGCGCTCTAAACGACATCCTCGCGCAGCCAGTCGCAAACCGCACGCACCGCCGGTTCGTCGCGTCGGTCGGGCGTCGTCACCAGATGATAGGCTTCGCCCTCGATCACCGGGCCGAACGGATGGACGAGCAACCCCGCCGCGATCGCCGGTCCCGCCAGCGCAAGACCGGAAAGCACCGCCCCACTGCCCGCCGCCGCGGCCTGCAGCGCATGGTCATCCTCAGTGAAGCGCGGTCCCTGGTCGACCGACAGGCCCTCGATCCCGGCAAGGCGCGCCCATCGACGCCAATCGGGGGCTTTGCCCGCGCGCCGCCACTCGACGTGCAGCAGCGTGGCGCCCCGCAGATCCTCAGGCCGTTCGACGCCCATTTTCGGGCTGCACAGCACACCGAAGCGTTCGACGAGCAGCGGCGTGGCGACCAGCCCGCGAAACGTTCCCGCCCCATAGCGGACCGCGACATCGGCTTCGCCTGCAATCAGATCGACCGGATCGTCAGAGGCATGGAGCCTGAGGTCATAGCCCGGAAAACGACCGCGAAACCGGCCGATCGCAGGCAGGATGCGGCGCACGGTGAACAGCGTCGTCGCGCTCAGCGTCACCGCGACACGGCGGCGGCGCGGCGACAATTCCCAGATCGCGCGCTCGAACGCATCGAATCCGTCGCGAAGGGTCGGGAACAGCCGCCGCCCCGCGTCGGTCAGCACAACACCCCGCGCGCGCCGCACGAACAGCGCAAAGCCCAGGCTGTCCTCGAGCAATCGAATCTGGTGACTGATCGCCGTCGGCGTCACCCCCAGCTCCTCGGCCGCCTGCCGAAAGCTGACATGGCGCGCCGCCGCCTCGAACGCGCGCAAGGCGGCGAGCGGCGGCAGGCGGCGCCGCTGCGATAAAGATGAATCATATTGAGTCATGGGATGATCGATTCGCGTTCGACCAGCTGAAATAATCCATATTATTCACGATAGCACCCCTTCAACGGATGAAAAGGATTTCACCATGATCGAATCGCGTCCGACCGCCCTCCGCCTGCTCCACATCGATTCCAGCGCGCGCCCCGGACTTTCGGGGCGCGATCCGCGCGGATCGCATACCCGCCGCCTCGGCGCGCGCTTTGTCGAACGCTGGATCGCGCGCCGACCCGCCGACGCCGTGATCTATCGCGACGTCGGCCAGCATCCGCCCGCGCCGGTCGATGCGGACTGGGTGGCCGCCGCCTTCACACGCCCCGAAAAGCGCGACGCCGCGCAAAGGGCGCGGCTCGCCGAAAGCGACAAGCTGATCGACGAACTGCTCGCCGCGGATATCGTGGTCGTCGGCGCGCCCATGTATAATTTCGGCGTTCCCGCCACGCTGAAGGCATGGCTCGACAATATCGTGCGCGTCGGCGTCACTTTCGGCTTCGACCGCGCGCGGGGCGGCGATCCTTATTGGCCGATGCTGCCCGCGGGCAAGACGCTGGTGACGCTCTCGGCGCGCGGCGACTATGGTTACGATCCGGGCGGGCGGCAGTCCGATCGCAATTTTGTCGAGGCCGGCCTCGCTGCGCCGCTCGCCTATATCGGCCTGCAAGACCATCATGCCATCGCGATCGAATATGACGAGTTCGGCGACCAGCGCCTCGCCGACTCGATAGCCGCCGCCGAGCAAGCGGTCGATGCGCTGGTCGATCGCCTGCTTCTCGATCGGCGGGTTGCCGAGCCCGCTTGAGCGCATCGACCGGCCGCGGGCGGCAGGAACTGCCCTGCGCCTGCACAGGCGGACGCGCCCGACTGGGGCCCTGACCCTGGCGCCGATCGACATTCGGAAGCTGGCGAGTCGAAAATGGTGGTTTTCCGCGATCCGGAGCGCAGCGTGCTTTTTTGCACGTGAGCAGCGGAAGCGCACAAGGCCGCCATTTGCAGACCGCCAGAGCGGAATGGCGATTGGTCCTAAACCGTCAGCACGATCTTGCCGACATGTTCCCCCGCCTGCATCCGCGCGTGCGCGGCGGCCGCTTCGGTCAGCGGAAAGCTCTGGTCCATTGCCGGCTTCCACGCGCCTTCGGCGAGGCGCGGCCACAGTGTACGGCCGATCTCGTCGGCGAGCAGCGCCTTGAACTCCGCGCTGCGCGCGCGCAGCGTCGATCCGGTCAGCGTCAGGCGGCGACGCATCACCTGCGAAATGTCGATCTCGACCTTCGCGCCGCGCTGAAAGGCGATGGATATATGGCGACCGTCGTCGGCGAGGCAGTCGAGGTTGCGCGACACATAATCGCCGCCGACCATGTCGAGCACGGCATGAACCCCCGCCCCGCCGGTAACGGTCTTGACCGCCTCGACATAGTCCTCGGTCGAATAATCGACCGCATGGGTCGCGCCCAAGGCCCGCGCCGCCGCGCATTTCTCCGCGCTGCCGCAGGTGACGATCACCTCGATGCCAAATAGTTTGCAGAGGCCGATCGCGGTCGTGCCGATCCCACTGGTGCCGCCATGGACCAGCACCGTCTCGCCCTCCCGCACATAGCCGCGCTCGAACAGATTGTGCCATACCGTAAAGACGGTTTCGGGCAGCGCCGCGGCCTCGGCCATCGAAAAGCCCCGTGGCACCGGCAGACAGCTTCCCGTCGGCGCGACGCAATACTCGGCATAGCCCCCGCCCGCCACGAGCGCGCACACCGCCTGGCCCAGCATTTCGGGATCGCTCCCCGGTCCGACGGCGACCACGGTGCCCGCAACCTCCAGCCCCGGCAGGTCCGACGCGCCCGGTGGCGGCGGATAAAAGCCCATGCGTTGCAGCACGTCGGGGCGGTTCACCCCCGCGGCGGCGACGCGGATCAGCACCTCGCCCGCGCCGGGCTGCGGCACCGGGCGCGTCGCGGGCCGCAACATTTCCGGTCCCCCCGGCGCGCTGATGGCAACGGCGGTCATGTCTGCTGGCAGGCTGGTCACGCTTTATTCCCCCACTGGCCCGGTTCCCTACCCCTGACGCGCCTTATTGACAGTGCGGCGACAGGGGTCAACAGTCGCGCATCATTTCAGGAGGATGGCCATGGACGACGACGAGCTTCCGCGCCGCCGCGACGATGTGTTGGCCGCGCTCATTCGCCAGCCGCTCGATCCGCTGTCGCTGGACGAGCTGGACGCGCGCATCGCTACGCTGGAAACCGAAATCGAACGTGTCCGCGCGCACCGTCGCGCCGCGACGAGCCAGAAAGCCGCGGCCGAGGCCCTGTTCCGCAAAAGCCAGGGTTGAGGCGCCCTTGATTCCTACTCGAAACGCGCAGTAACCGTGGCGTCGATACCCGCGGCTTTCAGTGGCATGGCAAAGCTTTGCTCGATCGCGGCGCGCGCCGCGCCTTCGGCAAGGCGCATCGGTGTTGCGCCGCGTGCCTGCCGGATGAGTTCCTCCTGTGCCGCCTTGCGATTCGCGGCGTCGAGCGAGGCTTCGGCATCGGTCAGGGTCAGCAGGATTTCGCCGTCGCGATATTCGCTGATCGCGTCGATATCGATTTCGGGCCCGGCAAGCCGCAGCGCCGGCAGCGTCACGGTCAGCGCATTGGTCGCATCGTCCCAATCGAGGTCGGACTGCTCCAGGCGGCCGAGATCGAGTTCGTAGCGCACGGTCCCCGGCATGATGAGCGTCTTCTTCGCGCTCAGCCCCAGTCGGCTCTGCGTCGAGGTCACCACCGCGACATAGCGCGCGGTAAAGGGGACAAGGACATTCTGCTCCTTCAGCCCCTCGAGGCTCGCGGCAACGACCGTCTGCGGATCGTAACCGCGCTGCCACTCGGTCCACGCGCGCCAGCCGAAGAAGAGCGCGAGCGCCAGCACCGCGACGATCGCGGCGCCGAACAATCCCCGGCTCATGCGACGAGCCTCCAGCACTCGTCCTCGCGCGCGACGCGGCCGCGTGCTTCGAGGTCGATGAGGTGCGCGAGCACCGAACGGCCGGCGGCGCCGGTCAGCCGCGGGTCCAGCCCCTTGTACATATGTTTCACCATGTCGGGGATCACGCGCGTGCCCCTTTCGAGTTCCCGCAATATCTGCCGTTCGCGCTGCTTGCGGTGGCCAAGCATCCCGCGCACAAGCTGTTTGGGTTTCGTCACCGCCGGGCCGTGCGCAGGATAATAAACGCGGTCGCCTCGCTCATAAAGCTTCGATAGGCTCGCCATATAGGCGGCCATGTCGCCGTCGGGCGGGCTCACCACGCTGGTCGACCAGGCCATCACATGATCGCCGGTGAACAGCGCGCCCGTTTCGACCAGCGCGAAGCAGAGATGGTTCGACGTGTGCCCCGGCGTGGCGACCGCCTCGATCGTCCAGCCGTCGCCCGCGATCCGCTCGCCGTCGGCCAGCACGCGGTCGGGCGCATAATCGGGGTCGAACGCCGAATCGGCGCGCGGGCCGTCGTCCGACAGCGCGAGCGGCGCGCAGCCGACGATCGGCGCGCCGGTGGCGGCCTTCAGCGGCGCCGCGGCGGGCGAATGATCGCGGTGGGTGTGGGTGCACAGGATCGCCGCGACGCGCTGGCCCTCGACGGCGCGCAGGATCGCATCGACATGCCCCTGGCCATTGGCGTCAGGCGGATCGCCGGCGCTCATCCCGCTGCCCGTCGGGCCGGGGTCGATCACCGCGACGTCGCTTCCCGCCCCGACGATCCACGTCTGCGTTCCGGTGAAGGTATAGGGCGACGGGTTGGGCGCGAGCACGCGGCGCACCAGCGGCTCGTGCTGCTCGCACTCGCCGGCGCGGATGCTGTCGGGCCAGGGCTTGTCTCGGCTCATGCCTCCAATGTGGCATTGCAGCGAAAGGAACGAAAGGGGCAGCGGCGATGATTTCACATAATGACAGCATTCGGCCGGAAGTGGCCATTGCCGTCTCGTCAATCCGTTCACATCAAGCGAAGCCGAGATGCTCCTCGGGCCAGGCTTGGCGCCGATGGGTGACTCGACTTCGCCCGATGCGAACGGAAAGCGGGGAAGGTCTGAAACCGACCGATTGCAGACCTTTATTCAAACGTCATCCCGGCGAAGGCCGGGATCTCACCCTTTCGGTTTGCCGCACCGGCGAGACCCCGGCCTTCGCCGGGATGACGGATAAGGGAAGGCCCGGAATCCGCCCCGAAACCGCATTCCCGTCCGTGCTGTCGGCATGAAAAAGGGAGCGGCATCGGCCGCCCCCTTCCCCGCCCCCGTCGCCGACCCCACCGGGGAGCAAGGATCGGCGTCGAAGCAGGCCCGGCGCTATTCGCCGGATTTCTCGATTTCGGCGATCGCCTTGTCGATGTCGGCGGTCACCTTGGCGCGCATCTCGTCCGACAGTCCGCGCGCCCGCTCGCCCTCGACGAACGCTTCGCGCGCCTTTTTCAGCGCCGATACGCGCAACGCCCGGATTTCCGCAGAGTCGCCGCATCCCAGCACGACGACATGGCTGCGCTTGCCGCCCTCGCTGCCCTTGCGGTCGACGACCGGCGCCGCTTTGCTGCCGTCACGGCATGTGCCAAGCACCATCGCCTTGCCGTCACCCGACCAGGAAATCGGCGGGATCGGAGGCATCGGAGGCATCGGCGCCAGCGCGACGCGGAGTCGTTCCTTGCGCTTCGCTTCCAGCTTGTCGGCGATCGCGTCGGCGCGCGCGCCGGTGATGCCCTGCTCCTTCAGCGTCGCCAGCACATCTTCACGCGACAGGCTGCCCGGCATGCGGATCTCGAAATGCTGCGCCTTCTTCTTGTGATCGGCGGGCGCATCGGCCGCCTTGCCGTCCCTGTCATGGTCATGGCGGATCACGATGCGGCGCACCTCACGTGTCTTGCCGTCGCCGGAGGTCGAAACCGTTTCGTGCACCTCCTCATCGCTGCCGGCAAAGACCATCACTTCAGGCGCGGCCGGAGCTTCGGGCGCCGACGGCGCATCGGACGCAGCCGGGGGAGCGGGCGGCGCCGGAATATCGCCTGGCGGTGTCGTCGCCGCGGCGATTCCCGACGGAACCAGCGTCGCCGTCGCGCCAAGCACCGCCAGCGCCGCGCCGCCGATCAGCAACCGGCCGGCGATGCCGCGCCGCTTTGAAATATCCCGCTTCGTCAACATCGTCAGCCTCTCCTGCAAATTGTCGTGAACCGCCATTGGCGCCGCGAGCGCCAGCCGCGGGCCGACCGCGGCCTTGACGATCGCCGTCGCATAATTGGCCGCGCGGTCGTGCCGCGCCGCATCGTCCGTCATCGTCAGCACGCGCGCATCGCACGCCGCCTCCTGGTCGAACTGAAAGGCGCGGATCGCGCGCCAGGCAAAGGGATTGAACCATTGCGACGCAAGCAGCACCAGCGCGGCGGCATTGGCCCAAAGATCGCCGTGGCGGTGATGCGACAGCTCGTGATCGACCGCGAGCGCCCGCTCTTCGGCGGCATAGCGGGCAAAGAAATCCTGCGGCACCGCGACGACGCGGTGCAACAGCCCGAACGCCACCGGCCCGTCAACCGCATCGGTCATCACCAGCCGGATCGACCCGATGGGTTCGAGCTCGACGGCATCCTTCAGCACCGCCGCGCGAAAGCGCCGATGCGCCAGCACCGCAGCGCCGATCACCGCGATCATGCCCGCTGCCCACGGCACGACAAGCCACGGCAGGACATCGGCAAATGTCCAGGCGGGCGCCACGGCTTCGGTCGTCGCGGCGACATCGAGGGGCAGCGCCAGCATCGTCCCCGCCTCGACCGGCACCGCGACGGGCGCGGCCACCGGGTCGGCGAAGGGGAGCGGCGGCAGCACGAGCCGCAGCGCGGGGATCGCCCACAGACCATAGGTCAGCCGCGCGCCGAAATGGCGAGCGAAGGGCTTGCGGACCAGCAGCACCGCGACGACGAGCAGCGCGGTGGCGAGCAGCGTGTCGCCCCACGCTTCGATCAGCATCGCGCCGCTCACGACTTGAGCCTCTTCAAAAGCGCCTCGATTTCGGCGATGTCGGCATCACTCAGCGCCTCGCGGTCGGCGAGATGTGCGATCAGTGGGCTGACGCGGCCGCCGAACAGCCGGTCGACGAAGCGCTGCGATTCCTCGCCAACCGCCTCGGCGCGCTCGATCGCGGGGCGATAGAGATAGCGACGACCATCGGCCTCGGCGGTCACCGCGCCCTTCTGGACCAGCCGCGCGAGCAGCGTCTTGACCGTCGCCTGCGTCCAGCCATTTGCGGCGCCGACGCGTTGGGCGAGGTCAGCGGCGGTCTGCGGGGCTTCGTCCCACAGCGCCGACAGCACCTGCATCTCTGACTCGCTTGCTCGTTCTGCCATGCGGACCCCTCCCATCGGCTTCATCGACAGTGACACGACTACAAATGTAGTCAAAGGGCTGAACGCTGGCTGAACGAGATGAGCCGCGCTGGCCGTCTGATCTGTCGGGATTTTTGACACAGGCTGGCGGCGGTAAGGAATCGCTAACCAGCAATGCCCGCCCGAATCCGCGTTCGCGTCGATCTGGCACGGCAATTGTATGGTTTGGGTTGTTCCCGAGTGTTCCGCTCAAATGGAGCGGTGGGGGGCATCGGTCTGGTCCCTGATGCCCCCTGCCCCCACTCCGGAAATCCCCACTTACCCCGATGCAAACGGGGGGCGGAGCGGCCGAACGGCCCCGCCCCCCGGACGCTATTGCCCGCCCCTCGCATCACCTTTGCGGAACATAGTCCGTTCATCGCGCGTTCCGGCTGGCAGATTAGGATGTCGGTCGCCGACAGATAAAGGGAGCAACGACGTGAAACGCATTTTCGCCGCAGCACTTCTCGCCGCCTTGGCGCTGCCGACCGGCACCGCCTATGCAGACCCGCCGCCCTGGGCGCCCGCGCATGGCAAGCGGGCAAAGGATCGCGCCATCTACGACAGCTATGGTCGTTATTACGAGCCGCGCCGCCTCTCGCACAGCGACCGCATCTGGCGCGGCCGCGACGGCCGCTATTATTGTCGCCGCGACAATGGCACCACCGGCCTGATCATCGGCGGCGCGGTGGGCGCGCTCGTCGGGCGCGAGCTCGACGGTGGCCGCGACCGTACCGTGGGCACGATCATCGGCGCCGCCGGCGGCGCGCTGCTCGGCCGCGCGATCGACCGTGGCGAACTGCGTTGCCGCTGAGCGCAGGCTGAAACGCGCTGGGCCGGTGTCGCGTCACCGGCCCATCATATTGGAAGCGGCCGTCCGCGCTATTGCGCGCGTGTCGGGATGCCGTCCATCAGCGCGTGAAGCTCGCCTGCTTCCCACATTTCCATCATGATGTCGCTGCCGCCGACAAACTCACCCTTCACATAAAGCTGGGGGATGGTCGGCCAGTCCGAAAACTCCTTGATTCCCTGCCGGATTTCCATGTCCTGCAGCACATCGACCGTTTCATATTCGATACCCAGCCGATCGAGCATCGCGATCGCGCGCGACGAAAAGCCGCACTGCGGAAACAGCGGCGTGCCCTTCATGAAAAGCAGCACGGGATGCTCGGCAACCAGCTTGGCAATGCGGTCGTGGATGGCGGGATCGCTCATGGTCAGTCTCCGGGGCGCGAGGGCGCCGATTAGGTTTCGCGGCTTGTCCCTATGAAGGGACGGCAGTGGTCAATTGCAAGGCATGAAGTTCGCCGCCCATGCGTCCGCCGAGCGCGGCATAGACCGCCTTGTGCTGCGCGACGCGGCTCATCCCGCGAAAGGATTCGCTGACGACATGGGCGGCATAATGGTCGTTGTCACCCGCGAGGTCGGTGATTGTCACGATAGCGCCCGGAAACGCCGCCTCGATCATCGCCTTCAATTCGTCCTCGCGCATACCCATTGCAAAGGCCTCAATTCTCGCTGTCGATGAACTGGCGGCGCGCCTCGGCGGTTTTGTCGTTCAACATCGCGCGTATCTCCGCATCGCTGATCTCGACGTCCGCGGCGGTCAGGTCGCCCGCGAGCTTGCGGATGACATCCTCGTCGCCCGCTTCCTCGAAATCGGCCTGCACCACGGCCTTGGCATAGGCGTCGGTCTCTTCGGGGGTCAGCCCCATGCGTTCGGCGGCCCATTCGCCGAGCAGCCGGTTGCGGCGCGCGATGATGCGGAACTGCACCTCCTGGTCGCGTGCAAATTGCGTTTCAAATGCCCGTTCACGATCGTCGAATGTGGTCATCTTGTCCTCGCCGGTTGAGCCCTGTTCTTGCAGATAGGTGGCTCGCCTTCCCGGCGCAAGCGAGCTGTGCGGCAGATCACTTCCCTTTCGGATGCGAAGGGTTTAGGGTTTTCGGCAGGGAATGGGTCGCACCACAGCAATGATGCCTGCGCCGCGCCGAAATAGCGCCGGAGCGGCGCACCGGGGCCAGCGCGCCGGAAGGCCTGTGTTTGGGGGATTGTGATGACCGTTCGAGTTCCGCATTGGATGTCCGCCCTGGCGGCGGTTGCCCTGACGGCGCCGACCGGCGCGCTGGCGCGGGGTGGCGATCCGACGCTGCGCGACAGTTTTTCGATCGGGTCTGAGGGTGGTGCGCTTTGCGAGGTGCAGGCGACGGTGCGCGACCCGGTCGTCGCAGGCATGTTCGACCGGGCATGGATGGTCGTCTGCCGCGACGCGAGCCAGCCTGTCGGCACGATCCGGGTTCTGCGCACAGGGGCCGACGACGCCCGCGCCCGCATCGAGAGCGCGCGCTCGGGTCGCGTGACCTGCACCACCGACGCGCGCTGCACGCTGCGTGACAGCGACGCTGCGTGGACGACGCGGATCGAGACCGACGGCGCCAATGTCTACACCGCCGAAGGGTTGGAGGCCTATGCCGATGCGCTCGACATCGCGCTCGAATCGGTGCGACAGCGCCGCGTCGTCCCCGGCGTGATTCGTGTCGCGACCACCTCGGTCGGTGGCAACGACGGCTTTGCCCGCACACTTGCGGGCGCCATCGACATCGACAAGGCGCTCGCCGAAGGATACCGCCGCAACCATAGCGGCGATTATGCCGAGGCGGCCGAGTTTTTCGAAGCGCTGTCGCGGCGCGCGCTCGAAGACCAGGCAACGGTTGGAGTCGACCCTACCGAATTCACGCTCAACCGCGCGCTACAACGCTCGAACCTTGGCGAGTTTGCCGAGGCCGAGCGCCTGTTTGCCGAGGTCGAGGCGCTCCCGACGAGCGATCCCGTCCAGCTGCGCCTCCGCCGCAATTTCCGGGCGATCCACGCGCTCAACCAGCGCGATTTCGATGGCGCTGCGGCGCGGCTGCAAACGCCAATCCCGCCGCTCGCCACGGGCGTGACGGTCGCCGACGGAGCGGTGACGCTGGCGCCTGCGATCGTTGCCGGTGTCAACAGCGGCGGCGACGCCCGGTTGGTGCAGGCGGGCGAACGCGAACGGCTGTCGCCGATCGAACGCGCGCAGATCATCGACGCGCAGGCGGTCCACCTGCTCGGCACCGTCGAGCGGCTGCGCGGCAACCCCGACGCGGCCAGGGCCGCGCAGATCCGGGGGCTGGCGGACGCTCTGGCGGTGCGCGAAGGCCGCGTCACCTCGATCATCCGGCTGCGTTCGCAGATGCTTGGCGAACTCGCCCTTGCAGAAGAAGCGCTGGGCGACATCGACGGCGCCGACGCGCGCTTCGGCGAGGCGGTCGCACTGCTCGCGGTGGAATATCCCGAAACCACTGCCCTCGCCTCGGCGCGCGCGCGCTATGCCGCCTTCCTTACCCGGCATGAGCAGGACGACAAAGCGATGGGCATTTATCGCGAGATCGTGACCGCGCTGGCCGAATCGCAACGCTCGACCGCGGGCATGGCGAATATGATGGCCCCCTATTACCGGCTGCTCGCCGCGCGCGCCGCGAGCGACCCCGCCGCGGTGCAGGATTTCTTCGTCGCCAGCCAGCTCCAGATCCGTCCCGGCGTCGCCGACACACAGGCGGTGCTCGCGCGCGAATTGTCGAGCGGTAGCGACGAGGGCGCGCGCCTGTTTCGCCAGGCAACGACGCTGAACCGCGACATCGAACGCGCGCGGATCGAGGATGCGCGGCTCGCGCAGCTCCCGCAATCGGCCGACATCGCCGCGCTGCGCGCCGACATCCGCACCCAGATCGACAATCTGGCGTTCCAGCAGGCCGAAACGATCGCCCGCCTGTCGGCCTTTCCGCAATATCGCGTCGTCGCGCCGGGGAAGCTTGATCTGGCCGAATTGCAGGCGGTGCTGCGCGGCGACGAAGCCTATCTGAAGATGCTCGTCGTCGGCGACAGCGTTTATGCGATGCTCATCGAGCCGGGCGGTGCAAAGCTCTGGAAATCGGACATCGGCGCCGCCGACCTCGAACGCGCGGTCGACGCGATCCGCGCGACGATTTCGATCGTCGAAAACGGTCGCCGCGTCACCTATCCCTTCGACGCCGCGACCGCGCATCGCCTCTATGGCCAGCTGTTCGGGCCGGTCGCCGCACGACTGCCCGCGGTGCCGCACCTGATCTTTGAGCCCGACGGCGCGATGCTGCGGCTGCCGGTCAACCTGCTCATCACCGCCGATACGGGGCTGGCCGCCTATGAGCAGCGCGTGCTCGACCCCGATGCCGATCCGTTCGACATGCGCCAGATCGCCTGGCTCGGTCGCACCAGCCGGCCCAGCACCGCCGTTTCCGCGCTCGCGTTCCGCAACGCGCGGCAGGCGGCGCCGTCACGAGCGACAAACCAGTATTTCGGACTGGGCGAGAATCTGCCGCTGGGCGACCGGCTGCCCTCGCTCGGCACGCGCGGCGCGGTGGGCGGCATGGACAGCGATTGCCTGTGGGACGCCTCGCAATGGGCGCGGCCGATTTCCGCCGACGAGCTGGTCACCGCGCGCAACGCGATGGGCGCCGCAGCGGGCGCCTTGCTCACCGGCGGCGCCTTTACCGATACGGCGGTCAAGACGCGCGCCGACCTTGCGGACTATCGCATCATCCATTTCGCGACGCACGGGCTGGTCACCGCGCCGCGCCCCGCCTGCCCCGCGCGCCCCGCGCTCGTGACCTCGTTCGGCGGACAGGATTCGGACGGTCTGCTGACCTTTCAGGAAATCTTCGATCTCAAGATCGACGCCGACCTCGTCATCCTTTCGGCGTGCGATACGGCGGGCGCGGCGAGCGTGGCCGCGACGCGCGAAGCAGGGCTTTCGGGCGGCGGCAATGCCCTCGACGGGCTGGTGCGCAGCTTCATCGGCGCGGGCGGCCGTTCGGTGATCGCGAGCCACTGGCCGGCCCCCGACGATTTCGACGCGACGACGCGCCTGATCGGCGGATTGTTCGGCGCTGGCGAAGGCGCCAGCATCGCCGATGCGCTGTGGAACACGCAGCTTAGGCTGATGGACGACCAACGAACGTCGCATCCCTATTATTGGGCAGGCTTCGCAATCATCGGCGACGGCGCGCAGCCACTGCTGCGCAGCGCGCAAACGGCGCAGCAGGGACAGGCGGTCGGCCGCGCCGCGCGCTGATCCGATGAACGCGCCCGAACCCCCCGCCCGTGCGGCAGCAACGGTCGCGCCGTCCGACGAAGCGACCGGGCGGCCACCCGCGGTGCCGCTCGGCAAGCGCATCCGCCGCCTCGTCATGCAGCTCGGCCCGTCGCGCATGGCGGCGACGGTCCTCTTCCTGTTCGTCGCCGTCCTGATCGCGCGTTTCAGCTGGCAGATGCCGCTGATCGACGCCGCCGAACGCGCCCTTTACGACGCACGCGCGACCTTGATGGCGCCCAAGGTCCGGCAGGATCCGCGCATTGTGCTCGTCACCTATAATGACGAAACGCTGTTCAACACCGGCATCCGCTCGCCGCTCGATCGCTCGCTGCTCACCGCCGCGCTGGCCAATATCGACCAGATGGGGGCCAGGGCGATCGGCATCGACATCGCCTTCGATTCGCCGCGCCCCGACGACGAAGCGCTGAAAGCGCAATTGCGCGCGATGCAGACGCCGACCTGGCTCGCCTATGCCGAACAGGCGAGCAACCCGAACACCATCTTTTACGAACAGCAGAAGTTTCTCGAAGCCTTTATCGCCGACGTCGCGACCGCAAGGACCAGGCCGACCAGCGTATTGTTCCACACCGACGACGACAGCGTGATCCGCCGCTGGCCCGACCGGCCGCCGGGGTTGCCGCCGCTCATGGCCAATGCGATGGCCCCGGTCGATCCGGCGCACGCCGATTACAGGGGCGCGATCCGCTTCCTCGTCCCCGCGCGCGCTGGCGAGGGTCAGGTCGAGCCGGTGTTCGCGAACATCCCCATCGACAGCTTCGCGCTGCCGATGGACGCCGACATGCGCGCGGGCTTTTCCGAGCTGGTGAAGGATCGCTATGTGCTGATCGGCGGCGACATCATCGACAATGACCAGTTCAACACGCCACTCAGCCGCTTTCCCGACGCGATCACCGGCCAGCATGAAACGATGATCGGGCTCGAAGTCCACGCGCATATGCTCGCGCAGCAGCTCGACAAGGCATGGGCGCGGCCGCTCGCGGGGCCGACATTATGGGTGCTCGCGCTGCTCATCGTGCTCGCGGGCGGACTGACCAGCCTGATCGACCTGCGCGCGCGCTGGGTGGCGCTCGCCTTCCTCGGTCAGATGGCCTTTTTCATCGCCTTTCCCTTTTGGTTGCAAGGGCGCGGGGTCGACACGACGACGCTGCCGACCTTCGGCTGGGCCGTCGGCTGGCTTTTCGGCTATGCGGCGGTCGGCACCGCCGCGCGCACGATCGGGTCGCGCCAGCGCGCCTTCGCGCAATCGGCGCTCGGCAAATATCTGCCCGCCGACGTTGCGGCGCAGATCATGCGCGACCCCGATCAGCTTTCGCTCCACGGCGAACGGCGCAACATCTTCTGCGTCTTTACCGACCTCGAAGGCTTCACCAAATTGAGCCATGCGGTGACGCCGGAAACCGTCGCGCGGCTGCTCAACGAATATCTCGACCGTCTGTCGGACATCGTGCTGGATCATGGCGGCACGATCGACAAGTTCGTCGGCGATGCGGTGGTCGCTTTCTGGGGGGCGCCGATCAGCCGCCCCGACGATGGCGAAAAGGCGGCGGCGGCGGCGCTCGCCATGTATCAGGCGGGCGAGACATTCCGCGTCGACCTTGCCACCGAGGATATTCCGGCGATCGGGATGACGCGCGTCGGTCTGCACGTCGGCGACGCGATCGTCGGCAATTTCGGCGGCGAAGGTCGCATTCAATATACCGCGCTCGGCGACAGCATGAACACCGCTTCAAGGCTCGAGGCCGCGAACAAGAGCCTGAAGACCGGCGTGCTCATCTCGGCCGAGGCGGCGGCGCGATCGGGCCGCGACGATCTGGTGCCGATGGGCCGCGTGACGCTGCGCGGACGCGCGCAGCCCGTCGACGTCTTCACCCCGCGTCCCGACCTTGCGCCCGGCCAGCGCGCGCGCGTCGCCGCGCTTGTCGCCGCGCACGGCGGGGGCGATAAACAGGCCTTTGTGACGCTGGCCACAGCATTGCGGCACGAATTCGGACAGGATGCCGCCATCCAGTTCCTGATCGAACGCCTGAACCAGACGAAAAGAGGAGAAAGCTATGTCCTTTCCTGACTTGCCGATGCGCCGCCTCGGCCTATCGGCCGCAGCCGCAATCGCCGCCGTCGCGATGGTCGGCACCGCCGCCGCGCAGTCGATGGTCGTCCGCTCGACCGGCCCATCGGCGAGCAAATATCCGACCGGCGCCAGGCTCAAGGCGTCCGACCGCGTGACACTCGTTGCCGGCGATCGCGTCGTGCTGATGCAATCGGGCAGGACGCGTACCCTGTCGGGGCCCGGCACCTTCAGCGCGACGGGCAATGTGCAGGCCAGCCAGTCGCTCGGCAGCAATGTCTCGCGGATGCTCGCCAAGGGGCCGACGGTCCGCTCGCGCGGCGGATTTTCGCGCGGTCCGGGCGACCCGATCCCCGCCGAAACGCGTGCGCCGAACCTGTGGCTGCTCGATTATCGTCAGGGCGGCACCTTCTGCGTCGCCGACCCTGCCACGCTGCTGCTCTGGCGTCCCAACATGGAAGGCGACACTGCGCTCGAAATCGAAAGCGGCGGCAAGAAGGCGACTGTCGCGATCGTCGACGGCGCCAATTTCCGCAAATGGCCGACCGACGTGCTGCCGGTGCAATATGGCGTCGATTATCGTCTGTCGGGCGCAGGCTTGCCGCGGCCGGTGACGGTGCGCTTCGCGGCGATGGAGACGGTGCCCGACACCGCCGAAGCCTCGGTCGAGATGTTGATGGCGAAGGGCTGCGCGCCGCAGCTCGACCGCCTCGTCGATACCATGGCAGAGGCCGAAGGCGGCCAGGGATGACGGCGCAGATGGACGGGGCGGCCATTGTCGCCGCGCCATCCATCTGATAATCAGCCAGGGAAAGGCCGCCGGTTGTGTGCGGACCATATCCCTGGGTCGAATATCGTGCTGCCGGGACCGCGGCAGTTCCGGTCGAAATGGCGCAGCGCGATCGTCGCGCCGCGTCCGAGCGCAAGGGGTGGTGATGGCCGTGTCGGGGGATGAGGAAGCTTATCGGATTTTCGGGCTGCGGGGCGCGGCGATCCGCAACACGCTGGCCGTTTCGGCGGGGCTGATCGCGGCCGCGCTTCCTGTCGGCGCGCTTGCGCAAGCGACGCCGCAGATCCCCACGCGCGAGGAAATCCAGCGCCCGCCGCTTGCGCCCGCGGCGCAGCCCGGCGAACGGATACTGGCGGTCGACGATGCGATCGAGCGCGCGCCATGCCCGCTTGCCGACCCGCAATTTTCCCACATCCGCTTCACCCTTCGCGCCGTCGACTTTTCGTCCGTCGAGGGCATCGACCCGGCGATGCTGAGGCCCAGCTGGTCCGATCGCGCCGGACAGGAACTGCCGATCGCCGCCGTGTGCGACATCCGCGACCGCGCGGCGACGATGCTGCGCGCCAAAGGCTATCTGGCGGCGGCGCGCGTCCCCGCGCAGACGATCGACGACGGCGTCGTGCGGCTCGACATTCTCGCCGCGCGGATGACGCGCGTCGAGGTGCGCGGCGATGCCGGTGCCAACGAGCGGTTGCTTCAGCGTTATCTGTCGCGACTCGACGATGCGCCGGTGTTCAACATCGCCGATGCCGAACGCTATCTGCTGCTCGCGCGCGACATTCCGGGGATGGACGCGCGACTCACGCTGCGGCCGGGCGAGGTGCCGGGCGAAGTCATCGGCGAAGTCACCGTGATGCGCACTCCCCTCACCTTCGACTTCAACGTCCAGAACCTGGGCTCGCGCGATGTCGGCCGCTGGGGCGCCAATGCGCGCGCGCGCATCGCCGGATTGACCGGCATGGGCGACCTCACGACGCTGAGCTTCTATTCGACCCCCGATTTCGACGAGCAGAGGGTCGTGCAGGTCGGACACGAGATGCGCGTCGGCGGCGAAGGGCTGCGGCTCGGCGCCAGCTATACCTATGCCTGGACACGTCCGGACCTCGTCGGCCTGCCGATCAAGTCGGACACGCAGATCGTCAGCCTCTTCGCGTCCTACCCGCTCGTGCTGACGCAGGCGCGGCGGGTGACGATCGGCGGCGGACTCGATTTCATCGACCAGGACATCAGCCTGTCGGGCATTCCGCTCAACAGGGACCGGCTGCGCGTCTTCAATCTGCGCGCCGATGCGAGCTGGGTCGATCCCGGCTCGATTGCCGGGCGCGGCGGCTATAGCGCCGGTGAACCGCGCTGGTCGCTCGCCACTTCGCTCGAAGCGCGGCAAGGCGTGGATGCCCTGGGCGCGAGCGACGATTGCGGCCCCGGCGGCGCTGCCTGTTTCCTGCCCGGCGCGGTGCCGCTGACCCGCATCGAGGGACGGCCCGACGCCTTCCTCGTCCGCGCGCAGGCGCTCGCCGAATGGCGCCCCGCCAAGCAGTTCACCCTGTCGGCGGCGCCGCGCGCGCAATGGGCGGCCGATCCCTTGCTCGCCTATGAGGAGTTTTCGGGCGGCAACTTCACCGTCGGACGCGGCTTCGACCCCGGCACGGTGATCGGCGACAGCGGCGTCGCGGTGGCGCTGGAGGCGCGCTACGGTTCGTTCGTCCCCGCCAACACCAAGGCTTTTGCGATCCAGCCCTTCGCCTTTTTCGACGCCGCCTGGGTGTGGAACGAGGATGCCGCTTTCGACGGGCTCGATCCGCAGAAACTCTATTCGGCGGGCGGCGGCGTGCGCGTCGCCTATGGCGATGTCGCGCGGCTCGACGTGACGCTCGCGGTGCCGCTGGGTCGCGGCGGCTTCCTGACCGAGCGGCCCGACCCGCGCCTGCTCGTGTCGCTCACCACCCAATTCGGCGTCAGGGCGCGCTGACCCATGAATCTTGCATCGAGGACGACCGCCATGCGTTCCATCGCCACCCCCTCGCCCCGCCGCAACGGCAAACAGCGGCTGCTGGCCAGTTGCGCGATCGCCGCGGGTCTTGCCGCGCTGGCGCATGGCGGCCCTGTCGCTGCGCAGGTTGCGGGTAATGGCAGCTTTGTGTCGGGCGCGGGCACGATCGGCAACAACGGAACCACCAACACGACAACCGTGACGGTTGCGACCAGCGAAAGTGTCATCAACTGGGTTCCGACCGACAATGCGCCGACCGGCGGCGCGATCGACATTCTTCCGGCGGGAGAGATATGGAACTTCGTCGGCACGGGCGACTATACGGTGCTCAACCGCTTCGTCGACGCATCGGGCGGCGCACTCAGCCGCCAGATCGCGCTCAACGGCACGGTCAATTCCTATGTCGGTTCGACGACCGGCCCGCGCGGCGGCAATATCTGGTTCTATAACGCCGGCGGCCTGTTGATCGGCGCCAGCGGCGTCATCAATGTCGGCAGCCTGCTGCTGACCACGAACGACATCGACACGAACGGCGGGCTGTTTGGCCCCGGCGGCACGATCCGCCTGGGCGGCGCATCGGGGAGCACCTCCGCAATCACCGTCAACGGCGCGATCAACGCCAACAATGTCGGCGATCCGGGCAGTTCCTATGTCGCGCTCGTCGCCCCGCGCATCGTCCAGGCGGGCAATGTGCGCGTCGACGGATCGGCCGCCTATGTCGCCGCCGAGGCGGTGAATATCCGAATCAATGGCGGCCTCTTCGACATCGACGTGACGGTCGGTGCAGAGGGCGGCACGGTGATCGACCATAGCGGCACGACCACCGGCCCCGCGCACGAGCAGGGCGATACCGACCAGAACCGCATCTATATGGTCGCAATTCCAAAGAATGACGCGGTGACGCTGCTCGTCGGCGGCGCGATCGGCTATGACGATGCCGTATCGGCACAAGTCGACCCCGATGGCGCCGTGCGGCTGTCGGCGGGCTATAACATCGTCGGGGGCGAGCTGGACACCGCGCCGGTCAGCGCCGTCGCCGCGAACATCGTCGCCGCCGACACGCTGCTGCGCAGCAACACGATTGCGCACGCCAGCGGCACCTTTGCCGCGGGACCGGCACAGAGTTTGCCCGCGTCGCCGCCGGCGCTCTCGGCGGATGGCCTGTTCTTCGTCGAGGGCGACGCCAGCTTCACCGGCGACGCCGGCGCATCGCTGACCATCGGTGCGGGCCAGCAAGGCGGCGCGACCGGCAACTTCACCCTCCGGTCGGGCGGCACGGCAGGCGCCGTCGGCAACGCAGCGCTGACCGTCACGGGCGGGATATTCACCGCGGGCGAGCTTGCCATTGTGGCGTCGGGGGCGCCCGACGCCGTGACGGGCGACGCACAGGGCGGCACCGCCAGCCTCACCATTGCGGGCGGCAGCCTCACCGCATCGCTCCTCACGATAGAAGCCAGCGGCTTTGGCCAGTTCGGCGACGCAGGCACGGCCGGGACAGGACGCGGCGGCAGCGCCGTCTTTTCGCAGACCGGCGGCACCGCTTCGATCGGTGACATGCAGGTCAGCGCCGATGGTGGCGCCGTCGAGGGTCAATCGGGGATCGGCGAGGGAGGAAGCGCGACGATCGACTTCAGCGGTGGGTCGATCACCGTCGCCGACATCGTGGCGAGCGCCGACGGCCTTGGCGGCGACGGTTTGTCGGGCGATGACGACGACCCGCTGAACATCGTCCCCGGCGGCGACGGCAGCCAGGGACGCGGCGGTTCCGCCATCATCAACATTTCGGGAACTGCCGTCGTCGATGCGAGCGTCGTGCAGGCAAGCGCGCTTGGCATTGGCGGGCGCGGCGGGGATTTCTTTAACGCATCGAGTTTCAGCGGCGTGCCCGGCACCCCCGGCAACGGCGGCGAAGGGATCGGCGGCACGGCCGCGATCAACGTCACCGGCGGCACCACGACCGCGAGCAGCGTGATCGCCGACGCGTCGGGGATCGGCGGCGATGGCGGCGGCAGCTTCTTTTCGAGCAGCAGCGGGGCCGCGACGGGCATCGGCGTCGGCGGGACCGGCGGGACCGGCCGCGGCGGCACGGCGACTCTCGCGCTCGAAACCGCGATCCCCGCCGTCGCGTCGGCCAGCAGCGTCGCGACAGGAACGGGCGGCGCCGGTGGCATCCACAACGTCGGGGGGACAGGCGGCGACGGCGTTGGCGGCGTCGCGCAGACGATCGTCACTGGCTTTGACGCGGGCGCGCTGGTCGTCACCATCGCGTCGACCGGCACGGGCGGCGACGGCGGCAACGGCCGCGACGGCAATGGCGGCGACGGGGGTAACGGCAGCGGCGGAACCTCGCGGATGCAGGCCGACGGCGTCGGCGCGGGGCTCACCATCGTCGAAACCAATTTCGTCACCGGCGGGGTCGGCGGCAACGGCGGATCGGGGGGGCTTGGCTTTGGCGCCTTCCCCGCTGTCGCCCCCGACGGCGGCAATGGCGGCGACGGTCGCGGCGGCGCGATCGAAATCGCCGCCACGGACGGCGCGCTGGTCACGCTCGGCCTCGGCACCGGCGGCGGCGTCGCACTCGCCAGCAGCGGCGCGGGCGGCGTCGGCGGCGCGGGGGCGAACAGCGTCTTCGGTGCCGGGAACCAGGCCGGCAATGGCGGCGACGGGGGTAATGGCAGCGGCGGAACCCTTCGCCTGGTCGCGGCGGGCGGCGCGATCGATTCGGGCGGCGAGGCCGTCGACCTCACCGCCAATGGCGTCGAGGGCGAAGGCGGCATCGGCGGGCTTGGCCAGGGCGGCGGCAGCGGTGGCGACCCGGGCGCCATCGGCCTGACGACGGGCGGCCGCGTCGAGATCGAAGCGAGCGGCAGTCCCGCGGGAACCGGGCAGATCGACCTGGGACCGACGAGCATCGACGCCAGCGGCGACGCCGCGGGCCGCGTCGAGCTGCGCAGCACGGGCGGAGCCATCAATTTTGCCGGCCTCACGGCACAGGCTTTCGGCCTTGCCGCGCCGACCAACAACGACACCGACATCGCGGCGACCGGCATCTTCGTCGCCCCTGCGGGCGGCACGATCGCGAGCCAGGGCGATGTCACGCTCGCCACCGACGGGTCGATCGGCGTCCATGGCCAGTCGAACGGCAGCTTCGACGTCGTCGGGTCGCTGGTGATCGACGCGGGCGACCAGATCGACCTGCGCCACGACAACCGCGAAGGCGCCGCACCAACGCTGAACGCGAGCGGCGATGTGACGCTGACGGCGGCGACCAGCATCAGCGGCGCAACAGGCAGCCTTGTCGCCGCCGACGGCACGCTGTCGCTGGCGATCTCGGGACCGGCGGGCACGATCGCCGTCGACGGACTTGCGGGCGGCGATATCCTGATGTCCAGCCCCGGCGCCACGACGGTCGAACATGCCGAGGCCGTGGGCAATTTCTCGGCCAATGCGGGCAGCTTCGCCACCGGTCTCAACTCGATCATCACCGGCGGCAACATCAGCATCGTCTCGCCGGGCGCCGTCGATCTGGGCAATTCGAGCGCGGGCGGTTTCGTCCAGGTGTCGGGCCAGTCGATCGCCTTCAACAGCGTCGACGCGGGACTGACGGTCAGCCTGTCGGCGGTGGACGGCATCGACGGCGGCGCGATCGCCGCGGCCGGCGACATCAGCCTGTTCGCCAACAGCGTCGCGCTGACCGGTCCCGTCACCGGAGATGCTTCCTTCGTCGCCTTTGGCGTTGGCGGCGCGGTGTCGGTGGATGCCGCCGATGTCGCGGGCACGATCTCGATCTTTGCCGCCGGCGATCTGACGGGCAATTTCGTCGCGGGCGGCAACATCTTCCTCAATTCCGACGCCAATATCGCCGCGTCGGCGATCGCCAACGGCGGTTATGTCGATGGCAACGGCCTGCTCGCAGAGGGCAATCTGTTCGTCATCGCCGCCGCCGACGTCAATCTGATGTCGAGCGCCGCCGCGCGCATGTTCGGCGTCAGCGCCGGCGGCGCGGCGGCGATCGACGGCGGCACCGCCGGCGAGGACATGCTCGTGCTCGCGGGCACGACCGCCAGCCTCGCCAATATCACCTCGGGGGACGATGTGACGGTTCAGGCGTCCGGCAACATCGCGGCCGATGGCGTTGCCGCCACCGGCGCGGGCGCCGACACGCATGTCCTTGGCTTCACGACCGCTTCGGGCAGCCCGACCTTTACGATCACCGCACAGACGGCCGACGGCGCCGACATCGCCCTGCAATCGACCGCGGGGGCGATCGACGCCGCGGCCCTGTCGGCGGGCGACGATATTCTGCTCACCGCCGCCAACAGCATCGCGGTCGGCGGCGCATCGACACTGGGTCTCGGCACGACCGGCGGCGACAGCAGCCTGCGCACCCAGGGGGGCGCAACGACGCTTTCCGATGTCGCCTCGTTCAACGACATTGTCGTCGACTCTACGGCCGCCACCACACTGACAGGCCCGGTGAACGCCGGGCGCGACGTTGCGATCACGGCGACCGGCGTTACAATCGCCGCGCTGACCGATTCCGGCGGCAATGCGGTTCCGACGCTCACCGCCGACGGCAATCTTGTGATCGATTCGGCAGCGGGAATTACCGGCGGCGGCGTCCGTGCGCTCGGCAATGCCACGCTGACCGCCGCCACCACGATCGACATAATATCGGTCGAGGGTCAGGACGTCGCCCTGACAGGCACAGCGGGCGTCGATGTCGACCAGGCCTATGCACTCGGCGCGACCAGCCTCGACAGCAGCGGCGGCAATATCCGGATAGGAGCGCTCTTCGCTTCGGGCCCGATCGACGCCAGCGCCGATGCAATCCGTATCGAGAGCGGCGGTGACATGGCCTTTCAGACGCTCGCCACCGATGTCGGCGACGCCTTCGTCCGCGCGAACGGCGATCTGTCGCTCGGCAGCGGCAGCGTCGCAGGCACCGCCGATCTCGCGACGCAAGGCCCCGTGATGACGATCACTGCGCTGACCGCCGCCGACGCGATCCTCGCGGGCAACGGCGGCGTCCTGAACCTCGACACGGTGACGGTGGCAGGCGATCTCAGCGCCACGGCGCTATCGTCGCTCGGCATAGCCGGCATCGTCACGGGGCAGGCCATTTCACTCGCATCGGCGGACATTGCGATCGATCCGGACGGGCGGGTCGGAACGGCAGGCATCACCACGGCCTTGTCGGTCGCGAACAACAATAATGACAACCAGACCTTCGTGGGCGGCGCGCCGGGCGGCAGCGTCTCGGGCTATTATATCGACGCCGACGAACTCACCCGCCTGTTCGCTACCCAGATCGAGATTTTCGCACCCGAAGTGGCATCTGTGGGCGGTGGATCGGTCGGATCGGCCGCGCCGCCCGATGTGATCGTCGACGGTTTCACGCTCGCGGGCGGCGCGCCCGGCTCGAACCTCGGCGCCAATGGCGCGTTGACGATCCGCACGCCGGGCAAGATGCGCGTCATCGGCGATGTCGAACTCACCGGGCTGACCGATGCCAACGCGCTGAATCTGATCGCGAACGACGCGCTCGAGGTCATACTGGGCCAGGGCAGCATTCGCCTCGTCAACGGCGCCGCGCCGGCGGGCCAACTCAATATGGTGTCCGACGACATCATCGTCGCGACCGCCGCGGCGATCGCCGACGTCGGCGCGGCGGCGACGACCGACGCGATCAACGGGCGCCTCACCCAGAATGACGGCATCGTCCTTGATGAAGGCGCGCTCTTCGCGCGCGGCATCCGCGCCGAGGTCGTCGGCGGCTTCTATGTCCAGAACAGCGGCGCCGGAACCACGCTCGGGGAGCGCCGTGGTCTGACCTTCGGAGCAGGCGGGATCGACGTTGTGACCGAGGGTGCGTCGCGGATTGTCATCAACGGGGTGCATCTGGGCCCCAACGGACCGGTCACCGGGCTCCAGGCGCTTCAGCGCGTGACGGTCAACGGCATCGCCCCCATTGTCGGCAGCTATGACCCGCGGTCGACGGTTAATGGCTGCCTGATCTCCAGCCCCGCCGCTTGCATCCCCTTTGACCGCGACGGCGACGGAGGTTTCCCGGTGCAGGACGTGATCGAGGAAGAGATCGAGGGCGACAGGGACGATGCACGGACCGGCGGCTTTGACCTGCGACAGGCGCTCATCACGATGCGCGACGTCGATCCGCTCAGCGGCGAGCCGCTCGTCGACGATCCGGTGACCGGCGCGGGCAACGACGATCTGTGGACCCCGCCCGCCGAATAAGCCGCCTTTCGGTTGACGGATCGCCCCGGCGCGGGGCATGGGCGCGGGGTATGACCGACGCCCCCTCCCCTGCCTCCGGCGCGCCGCTCAAGCTGTTCAACAGCCTGACGCGCAAGCTCGAAGAGTTCCGGCCCGTCCACCCCGGCGAGGCGCGCGTCTACAGCTGCGGCCCGACGGTCTATAACTATCCGCATATCGGCAATATGCGCGCCTATGTCTTCGCCGACACGCTGGGGCGCACCCTGTCGTTCAAGGGCTACAAGCTCACCCACGTGATCAACATCACCGACGTCGGCCATCTGACCGACGACGCCGACGCGGGCGAGGACAAGCTGGAAAAGGCCGCCGCCGAGAAAGCGCAATCGATCTGGGACATCGCGCGCCACTATACCGAGGCCTATTGGGCCGACGTGAAAGCGCTCAACATCCGCCAGCCCGCACACTGGTCGATCGCCACCGATTATGTCCCGCAGATGATCGAGTTCGCGAAAGCGATCGCCGACAAGCATTGCTACGAGCTGGATAGCGGTCTCTATTTCAATACCAAGACCGTCCCCGATTATGGTCGCCTCGCGCGCGAAGACGATCTTCTCGCGGAAATGCAGAAACTGATCCAGCGACAAAAGGCCGCGAAGGACATTGCTGGTGCCAAAGAACGCATCGACGCGCTGCGAAAATTGGTCATCGACTTTATTGCTGTCATTGACGATTTCTATAAACGGAAATCACTCAAAAAATATCAGTCACTTCGAGCTATTTGGCAGGTAGCGGCTGAAGCAAGTGAAGATGATTTTCCTGCAGCTCTACAGCGGTCGTTGAATGAATCGCGCGCCTTTTTTAAGGCCCCTCGTGTTGAACCTGTTGCGGGCAAACGCAATGACGAGGACTTCGCGATCTGGCGGAAGACTCCCGCGGGCGAGACACGCCAGATGGAATGGGACAGCCCATGGGGCCGCGGCGCGCCCGGCTGGCACCTCGAATGTTCGGTGATGTCGGAGGCTTTGCTCGGCTTCCCCTTCGACATCCACACCGGCGGCATCGACCACCGCGAGATCCACCACCCGAACGAAATCGCGCAGAATCAGGCGCACAGCTGCTCGGCCGACAGCGGCGCGCGTTTCTGGATGCACAATAATTTCCTCGTCGAACGATCGGGCAAGATGTCGAAATCGAGCGGCGAGTTCCTGCGCCTGCAACTGCTCATCGACAAGGGCTATCACCCCCTCGCCTATCGCCTGATGTGCCTGCAGGCGCATTATCGCAGCGAGCTGGAGTTTTCGTGGGAGGGGCTGGGTGCGGCGCTGACGCGGCTCAAACGCCTGGTGATGGCAGTCGAAAAGCTCGATCCTCCCCGGAACGGGGAGGTGGCATCGCGCAGCGATGACGGAGGGGGGGCGCGTCCTTCAGCGGACGCAGCGCAAGACCGCCCACCCCCTCCACCGGCTTCGCCGATCCCCCTCCCCGTTCCGGGGAGGATCGCAGACCTGCTCGCAAAGTTTGACGCCGCCATGTCGGACGACCTCAACACGCCCGTCGCGCTGACCCTGCTCGAAGAAGCGGCGGCGATGAAAAAGGTCGACGCGGACCAGAAGCGCGCGGCGCTCGCCGCGATGGACGCGGTGCTTGGGCTCAATATACTGTCGCTATCGCGCGCCGACCTCCGCATCCGTCCCAGGGCCGCCACCATCACCGAAGTCGAAATCGAGGAGATCCTCACCCGCCGCAAGGAAGCGCGCGCCGCCAAGGACTTCGCCACCTCCGACAAGCTCCGCGACGAACTCATCGCCGCCGGGGTCGAGGTGATGGACGGCGACCCGCTCGGCTGGGACTGGCGGCTGGAGGCATAGAATATCCTCCCCATCGACTTGCGATGGGGAGGATCAGAAGGATCGTTTATGACCAAAACCGTCACCGTCCTGTCGGGCCTCATCCGCCCCCTCGTCGAAAACCGCCTCCCCGACTGGGTCGAACCCCGCTTTTTCCAGTCGAAGGAGGAGGCGATGGCGCTCGCGCCGCACGCCGAGATCGGCTGGTTCGACATGTATGACAAGAAGGACATGGCCGCGGTCATCACCGCCGCGACCAACCTCAAATGGCTGAACTCGATCTACGCCGGGGTCGACGGGATGCCGCTCGACCTGCTTGCCGAGCGCGGCACGGTCGTCACCAATGGCGCGGGGATCAACGCGATCACCATCGCCGAATATGTCGTGATGGGGATGCTCACCGTCGCCAAGGGATACCGCGAGGTCGTGCGCGCGCAGGAACGCCGCGAGTGGCTGACGGACTCGCCGGGCAAGGTTGAACTGTTCGGATCGAAGGCGCTGCTGCTCGGCTATGGCGCGATCGGCAAGCTGATCGAGGAGCGGCTGAAGGGCTTTGCGGTCGATGTGACGGTGGTGCGCCGCTCGCCGGGCGAAAATACGCTGACCCCCGACCGGTGGCGCGCGCGGCTGGGCGATTTCGACTGGGTGATCCTGGCGGTCCCCGCCACCCCCGAAACCGATGGCATGATCGGTGCGGCGGAACTGGCGGCGATGAAGCCGACCGCGACGCTCATCAACATCGCGCGCGGCAGCGTCGTCGATCAGGACGCGCTCGTCGCCGCGCTCGACGCGCGGCAGATCGCCGCCGCTTTCCTCGACGTCACGACGCCCGAACCGCTCCCCGCCGACGACCCGCTGTGGAGCCTCGACAATGCGCACATCACCATGCACCTGTCGGGTCGCGCGCAGGACAAGATGTTCGTGCGGTCGGCCGCGCGCTTCCTCGAAAATCTGGACCGCTGGAAAAAGGGCGAGTCGGTGGAGCCGCGGGTGGACCTCACCTTAGGCTACTGACATCTGATTTCGCCATCCTGGCGAAGCCTGTTCTGAGCGCCTGCAAGGCAGTCGAAGGGGCCGGGATCTCACCGGTGCGTCTTTGCGATAGGTCGAGAGCCCCTTCGTTCACAAACGAAGCGCAACCCCAGCTTGAGGTGTTGCGATGGGAGAGCGTTGCCGCCAGTTATCGCTTGAGGAGCGATGTGCGATTGCCGCGCCCATTGGAATGCCGATCGCATGCCGTTTGCAAGTCATGGCCAAGCCATCCTCCCCGCCCACGAACGCAGCTCGCGCCTCACGCTCATCACAAGAACCCCGGAAAAGCCGCCGCCCCGATCGCGCTTACAACAATGCCCCTCGATAATGTCTCAACCCCCTAACCCCAGCCAAGGCATTCCTTACCCAACTGGTACACTCCAAATGTGGACCCACCCCACAGGCTTCGCCGGGATCACGGATAAGGGAACAGCAACGCCCCACCCCAAAAGCCGCCACCGATCAAGCCAGTTCGAACATCGCCGCGATCCGCTCCGACGGCGTCGGATCAAAGCGCGACCAGCCATCGGGGCCGAGCTTCTCGAGCGGGCGGAAGCGCGCCTTGTACGCCATGCGCGCCGACCCCTCGATCCAGTAACCAAGATAGACGTACGGCAGCCCTGCCTTCGCCGCGCGAAGCACATGGTCGGCGATGATATAGGTGCCCAGCCCCTCGCGCAGCGGATGATGCGCGTCGAAGAAGCTGTATATCATCGACAGGCCGTCGCCCTGCCGGTCGGTCAGGCAGCAGCCGACAAGGCGTCCCTTGCCGCCGCCCGCGACGGGCTCGCGATATTCGATCATATAGCTGTCGACCGGGGTCTGCTCGACCATGTCGGCGAAATCCTGCTCGTCCATATCGGCCATGCCGCCATCGGGATGGCGCGACGCGAGATAGGCGCGCAGCAACGCATATTGCTCCTCGGTCGCCCAGGGCTTGCACGCGGTGACGACCAGATCGCCGTTGCGGCGCAGGTTGCGCTTCTGCGAATTGCTGGGGGCGAACTCGCCGGCGCACACGCGGACCGACACGCACGCCGAACAATCGGCGCAGCTCGGGCGATAGGCGACCGACTGGCTGCGACGAAAACCGATGCGGCCCAGCGCGTCGTTGAGTTCCGCCGCATTGTTGCCGCTGAGTTCGGTGAACACCTTGCGCTCGGTCTTGCCCGCCAGATAGGGGCAGGGCGCCGGGCTGGTGACGAAAAAGCGCGGAAAACGGAACGGTGCGGACACGCGGACTAAACCTCCGAAATGGCGATGCGAAGCCCCCCGACGCGGGCCCGGCGCGCTGTTTGCACCAACTATGCCGCGCGGCGTCAATGGTGCAAAGACCATTTACCATTTTTAGTCGTGCCGATCTGAATCAGCTCCGTTTTTTTGTGAATCGCGCGGTAAGGATTGTGCCGGAGTGAAGCAGAAATGCGGATTGGATTCTAATCGTCATCCCGGCGAAGGCCGGGATGACGGATAAGGTGCAAGCGAAAGCTCAACTATATCCGCGCAATTCGTCGCCGGTCAGCGTCGCGACGTGCAGCACATTGGTCGACCCCGGCGTGCCGAACGGCACGCCCGCCATCATCACCAGCTTCGATCCCGCCTTGCCGATCCCGTGGCGCAGCGCCATGCGCTTGCCCTTGGCGATCATCTCCTCAAAGCTGCCGATGTCCTTGGTCGGCACCGCATGGGCGCCCCACAGCAGCCCCATGCGCCGCGCCGCCTCTTTCCTGGGAGTCAGCACGAGCAGGGGCGCGCCCGGCCGCTCGCGCGCGACGCGGCGCGCGGTCGATCCCGATGCGGTGAAACAGATGATCGCATCGGCGGCGATCGTCGTGATGATGCTGCCCGCCGCCTCGGCCAGCGCGTCGGCGGTGGTCGCATCGGGCTGCGTCTCGGTGAAGTGCAGACGGCGGAAATAATCGGGGTCGCTTTCGACCGAACGCGCGATCATGTCCATCATCGTGACCGCTTCCACCGGCCACGCACCCGCCGCGGTCTCCGCCGACAGCATGATCGCGTCCGCGCCATCATACACCGCCGTGGCGACATCGCTGACCTCCGCGCGCGTCGGCGAGGGCGAGACGATCATCGATTCGAGCATCTGCGTCGCGACGACCACCGGCTTGCCCATCCGCCGGGCGGTCGCGACGATGCGCTTCTGGAGCGGCGGCACGGCTTCGGGCGGCAATTCGACGCCCAGGTCGCCGCGCGCGACCATTGCCGCGTCGGCCAGCTCCAATATCTCCTCGATCCGCTGCACCCCCGACGGCTTCTCGAACTTGACGAGCAACGCCGCCTTGCCGCCGATCAGCCGCCGCGCCTCGGCAACGTCCTCGGGTCGCTGCACGAACGACAGCGCGATCCAGTCGACATGCTGTTCGAGCGCGAAGGCCAGATCCTTGCGGTCCTTTTCCGTCAAGGCCGCGAGCGGCACGACGACGTCGGGGACGTTGACGCCCTTGCGATCCGAAATCTTGCCGCCGACCTCGACCAGCGTTTCGATCCGCTCGGCCGATACGCGCTTCACGCGGAGCACCAGCTTGCCGTCGTCGATGAGCAGCCGCGTGTCGGGTTCGAGCGCCGCGAACAGCTCGGGGTGCGGCAGGTGAACGCGGCTGGCGTCACCCGGCGCCTTGTCGGTGTCGAGCACGAACGACGCGCCCTTCACCAGTTCGGCGGGGCCGTCTCTGAACGTGCCGACGCGCAGCTTCGGTCCCTGCAGGTCGACGAGGATCGTCGTCGGCCGCCCGGTTTCTTTTTCGAGCGAACGGATGGCTGCAATCACCTGCGCATGGCCGGCATGGTCGCCGTGGCTCATATTGACGCGAAAGGCATCGGCGCCCGCGCGGTGCAGCGCGGCGATCATCTCCGCATTGGCGCTCGCGGGACCAAGCGTCGCCAGGATACGCACCTTGCGCTGGCGGGGGGTAAAACTCTGGACCACGATTGCTCCGCTTGCCTGTTTGCCGTTACGGTGTGCAGGGCATGGCGCGTCGCGCGCGCCAGCGCAACCACCGTATAGCTATTCAAGAAGGCCCGAACCATGTCCTGCAGCGACGAAACATCCGCCCCCGACGACGCTCTCGACTCGCTCGATGATGCCGTCGCGGCAGCCGCCTTCCGCCGCCTTGTCCGCCTGCTCCGGCATCGTCACGACGCCGCGAACATCGATCTGATGGGCCTTGCGGGTTTCTGCCGCAACTGCCTCGGCGACTGGATCGCCGAGGCGGGTGGCATGGACAGGGAAGTCGGCCGCGCGATCGTCCACGGTATGCCGACGGCGGAGTGGAAAGCGCGTTTCCACGTCGCCGCGACCCCCGAACAACTCGCCCGGATGGAAGAAAGCATGGCGAAGAATCCCTGACACCGCTAGGGACGCGCCAAGGGCGATTCTCGCCCCATCATCTTTCATTCCAGCGGAGTATAAAATGAGCGAAGCCACCGTGTCCGACGAACAGCTGCGTCTTTTCATCGAGCGCGTCGAACGTCTGGAAGAAGAAAAAAAGGGCATCGCCGACGACATCCGCGACACCTATAACGAAGCCAAATCGCAGGGCTATGATCCCAAGATCATGCGCCAGATCGTGCGCCTGCGCAAAATGCCGGTTCACGACCGCAAGGAAATGGAAGCGATCCTCGACGTCTATAAATCGGCGCTCGGCATCGACTGACGTTTCCACCCGACCACTATCAGGAGAGCGACGATGTTCAGCACCACGACCAACACGATCGAAGGCCATCCCGTCCGCGAATATCTGGGCATCGTCACCGGCGAGGTGATCGTCGGCGCCAACCTGTTCCGCGACCTGTTCGCGTCGATCACCGACATCGTCGGCGGCCGCTCGGGCAAATATGAGGATGTGCTCGCCCGCGCGCGCAAGGAAGCGCTGGGCGAGATGGAGGCCGAGGCGGCGAAGCTCGGCGGCAATGCCGTCGTCGGCGTCGACATCGACTATGAAGTGCTCGGCCAGAACGGCTCGATGCTGATGGTCAGCGCGTCGGGAACCGCGGTCGTCATCTGACGCCGTTGTGTCGCGCGGCCGCCCGCGCTAGGGCGGCGCCAGATTTTTCCGATCCGATGGAGGTAGGCCGTGGCCGGCCATAGCAAGTTCAAGAACATCATGCATCGCAAGGGCGCGCAGGACAAAAAGCGCAGCGCCCTTTTCTCGAAGCTGAGCCGCGAAATCACCGTCGCGGCGAAGATGGGCCTGCCCGATCCCGACGCCAACGCCCGCCTTCGCGCGGCGGTCAACGCGGCGAAGGCGCAGTCGATGCCCAAGGACAATATCCAGCGCGCGATCGACAAGGCGAGCGGCGGCGAAGGCGATAATTACGAGGAAATCCGTTACGAAGGCTATGGCCCCGGCGGCGTCTCGCTGATCGTCGAGGCGCTCACCGACAATCGCAACCGCACCGCGACCAACGTGCGCACCGCGTTCAGCAAGAATGGCGGCAACCTCGGCACCTCGGGCAGCGTCAGCCACGGCTTCGACCGCCTTGGCCTCATCAGCTATCCGCCAGGCGCCGGCGACGCCGACACGGTGTTCGAGGCGGCGCTCGACGCCGGCGCCGACGATGTCGAATCGTCCGACGACGGCCACGACATCTGGACCAGCGTTGACAGCCTGCACGAAGTCGCGAAGGCGCTTGAAGCCAAGCTGGGCGAGGCCGAAGGCGTCAAGCTCGCCTGGCGTCCGACGCTGAAGAGCGAAATTACCGACGAAGCCGTCGCGCAGACGCTGTTCAAGCTGATCGACACGCTCGACGACGACGACGACGTCCAGACCGTCTGGGGCAACTACGAAATCCCCGACGCGGTGATGGAGAAACTGGGCTGATGCAGATCCTCCCCATCGACTTGCGATGGGGAGCGGGACCGCTCGCGAAGCGAGTGGTGGAGGGGCCGAGCGCGCAGCGCTCGCTACGCTCGCATCCCCTCCGTCAGTCCCTGCGGGACTGCCACCTCCCCATCGCAAGTCGATGGGGAGGATCGAAAATATGATCATCCTCGGCCTCGACCCCTCTTTGAGCTGCACCGGCTGGGGCGTGATCCGCGTCGAGGGCAGCCGGATCGGCCATGTCGCCAACGGCCAGCTCAAGACCGACGCCAAGGCGCCGCTTCCCGACCGGCTCGCGCACCTCGACACGATGCTCGCGGCGGTGATCGCCGATCATGCGCCCCGCTGCGCCGCGGTCGAGGAGGTGTTCGTCAACGACAATCCGCAATCGACCTTGAAGCTCGCGCACGCCCGCGGCGTCGCGCTGCTCGCCTGCGCGCGCGGCGGACTCCCCGTCACCGAATATGCTCCGCGCCTCGTCAAGAAAGCGATCGTCGGCACCGGCGGCGCCGCGAAGGAGCAGGTGCAGGCGATGCTGCGCGTGCTGCTGCCGGGGGCGAAGGTAGCGGGAGCGGACGCCGCCGATGCGCTGGCGGTCGCGATCTGCCACGCGAACCATCGGACGCGCTGAGAAATGGCGGCTTCGGGGTGCGACGCGGTCGGCGCGGCCCGGCGCAATCGGTCCAAAGGTCAGGAAAGGTCAGCCTTGTGCGGCGGCCGATTGACCGCGCCCGGCGCAGGTCGCGCGCGATTTACGCTCCTGTTCCCACGCCGGGCTGCGAGCGATTTGTCGACATTTTGAAAGAGCCCGGATGAAGGCTGGCACAGCCGGGCCATGTAGGACAGCTTTTTTGGTGGCCGCTTTGGGGTGGGAAGCGGATGTTGACTTTCTCCCCTCCCGCTTGCGGGAGGGGCAGCGAGACTTGCGAGCTTGCTCGTTAGTCGCAGCGGGGTGGGCTACCGCACCGTCGCTGCCCACCCCCGACCCCTCCCGCAAGCGGGAGGGGAGAGGAACCGTCCGCAACCGGTCGCGTCCAGACATTGGCCGTCCCGGATCAGGTGCGGTCTGACGAAATCAGAGTGACTTTGACAAAGAGGGAAATTGATTCCCTTTTCGTTCTCCTCGCGCTACGCAGGCGCCATGATCGCGAAACTCACCGGACGGCTCGACAGCAGCGGCGCAGGCCATGCGGTGATCGACGTCGGCGGCGTCGGCTATCTGGTCGAGGCGTCGGCGCGCACCCTGGACGCGCTTGGCCCCACCGGCGGCGAGGTCACCATCCACACCGAAATGCTCGTCGGCGAGGATTTCCTGCGCCTCCTGGGCTTTGCCAAGGCCGAGGAACGCGACTGGTTCCGCCTGCTCACCAGCGTCCAGGGCGTCGGCGCCAAGGTCGCGCTCGCGATCCTCTCGGCGCTCGAAGTCGCCGATTTGCAACGCGCGCTCGCGAGCGGCGACAGCGCGATGATCGCGCGCGCGAACGGCGTCGGGCCGAAGCTGGCGCAGCGCATCGCGCACGAGCTGAAGGACAAGGCGGGAACGCTCGGCGGAATCGCAGGCGGCGGCCCTGCCCTGTCGGCCGCCCCCGGCCCGCTTGGTGATGCCGTCGCCGCGCTCACCGGCCTCGGCTTCAAGCCCGGCGAAGCAAGTGCAGCGGTCGCGGCGGCGAACGAGGAACTGGGCGCCGGGGCGGGGCTCGACGCGCTGGTGCGCGCGGCGCTGAAGAAGGCGGCGAAGTGACCGACCTCACCACCCCCATCCGCACCCCCGAGGACGCCGACGCGGCGCTGCGGCCCAGGACGCTTGCCGAGTTCGTCGGCCAGGCGGCGGCGCGCGAGAATCTGCGCATCTTTATCGAGGCGGCGAAGGCGCGCGGCGATGCGCTCGACCATGTGCTTTTCTTCGGCCCGCCGGGGCTGGGCAAGACGACGCTGGCGCAGATCGTCGCGCGCGAGCTTGGCGTCGGCTTCCGTTCGACCAGCGGGCCCGTGATTGCCAAGGCGGGCGACCTTGCCGCGCTGCTCACCAATCTGGAGGACGGCGACGTCCTGTTCATCGACGAGATCCACCGCCTGTCGCCCGCGGTCGAGGAAATCCTTTATCCCGCGATGGAGGACCGCGCGCTCGACATCATGATCGGCGAAGGGCCGTCGGCGCGCTCGGTTCGTATCGACCTGCCTCGATTCACCCTCGTCGGCGCGACGACGCGGCAGGGGCTGCTCACGACACCGCTGCGCGATCGCTTCGGCATTCCGGTGCGATTGAACTTTTACACCCATGCCGAGCTCGAACAGGTGATCGGCCGCGCCGCGCGCCTGTTGTCATTGCCGATCGCGCCCGACGGCGCGCTCGAAATCGCGCGGCGGTCGCGCGGAACGCCGCGCATCGCCGGGCGGCTGCTCCGCCGCGTGCGCGACTTTGCGAGCGTCGCAGGGCACGAGGTCGTCGATGCACGCGCCGCCGATGCGGCGCTCAGCCGCCTCGAAGTGGACGCGCTGGGCCTCGACGCGATGGATCGGCGCTATCTCCTTATGATCGCAGACATTTATCGCGGAGGCCCCGTGGGCGTCGAAACGCTTGCGGCGGGGCTTTCGGAGCCGCGCGACACGATCGAGGATGTGATCGAGCCATATTTGCTGCAAATCGGCCTGATCGCCCGCACCGCGCGCGGGCGGACGCTCAACGCAAGCGCGTGGAAGCATCTGGGGCTCAATCCGCCCGCGGGAGCGCAGGACGGGCTGTTCGACAAATGACTCTGCGCCCCTGCGACGGCAGGGGCACGAAACACGCGGGAATGTAGAGGATTTCCGCCATCATCTCCCACCAAACGGCGCTCATCTGCGACGAGCCGTTTATGAGGGCTTTGCGACGAGTCGAAGCGCGGCTATCGGTCGAAACGATGGTAAATGCCCCACCCCCCTTCGTCCCCGGCGCCTTCGTCGGGACCGAACATCATTATCGGGCGCGTGTCTATTTCGAGGACACCGACCTCAGCGGCATCGTCTATCACGCCAATTATCTGCGCTATATGGAGCGCGCACGATCGGACATGCTGCGCCTCGCGGGCATCGACCAGCGCGCGGCGATGGAGGGCGGCGAAGGCGCGTGGGCGGTCACCGACCTTTCGATCAAATACCGCAGCCCCGCAAAGCTCGACGACGATCTGCTCGTCGTCAGCACCGTCAAAGCCGTGCGCGGCGCGAGCGTGGTGATCGCCCAGCGCATCCTTCGCACAAATGACACGTTAAGCGGCGAGACATTGACCGACGGGCAGGTCACGGCAGCCTTTCTGGCCCCCGGCGGTCGGCCGCGGCGCCAGCCCGCCGACTGGGTGCAGCGCTTCACCGCGATCATGAATGGAGACAATATCCCTTGCTAGACAATATCTCGCTGGCCGCCGATGCGGCCACCCTGTCCCCCGTCGCGCTGTTCCTTCAGGCGGACATCATCGTCAAGGCGGTGATGATCGGCCTGCTCGCCGCCTCCATCTATGTCTGGGCGGTGATCTTTTCCCACGGCCGCGGCGTCGGCAAGCTGATGCGCGCGTCGGAGCGGTTCGAGCGCGATTTCTGGCGCGCCGACAATATCGACCGTTTCTTTGACAAGAATGGCGCCGAGGAACTGCCGAGCGCCAAGGTGCTGAGCGCGGGGATCAGCGAATGGCGCCGCTCGACCAAGGGCAAGCTGATCGACCGCGACGGCACGCGCGAACGGCTGGGCATTGCGATGAACAGCGCGATCGCGGGTGAGGTCGACCGGCTTGCGGAGAAGATCGGCACGCTCGCGACCATCGGTTCGGTCGCGCCCTTCGTCGGGCTGTTCGGCACCGTCTGGGGCATCATGCGCAGCTTCACGGCGATCGCGGCGGAAAACAACAGCAGCCTCGCCGTCGTCGCGCCGGGCATCGCCGAGGCGCTGTTCGCGACCGCGATCGGCCTGTTCGCCGCCATCCCCGCGGTGATCGCCTACAACGCCTTTTCGCAGCGGCTGAACCGGCTCGAATCGCGGCTCGGCCGCTTCGCTGACGGGCTGCACGCGACATTCAGCCGCGAACTGGAGGTCGAGGCCTGATGGCGATGACCGGACCTTCGGGCGCGGGCGCCGGCGCCCGGCGCAGGCGCGGCCATCGCCGCGCGCCGATGTCGGAAATCAACGTCACGCCGCTCGTCGACGTGATGCTCGTGCTGCTGATCATCTTCATGATTACCGCGCCTTTGCTCGCCTCCGCCGTCCCGATCGACCTGCCCGAAAGCCGCGCCAAGCCGGTCGAGACCGAGGAGCAGGAGCCGGTGCAGCTGTCGGTGGGTGCCGACGACACGCTCTATATCGGCGATGAAGTGGTGCCAGAGGCCGAGCTTCCCGCGCGGCTCGACGCGATCGCGCGCGCGAACGAGGGCGAGGACCCGCCGCGCCAGATCATGCTGCGCGCCGACAAGGGGCTCGACTATGGCCGCGTGATGCGCGTGATGGGCGAACTCAACCGCGCCGGGCTGACGCGCATCGCGCTGGTGACGACGGGGGCCGAGGCATCGGAGACCGCCGGGCCGCGCACAACCGATCCGGCGCTCACCGACGGTTCAGATAGCGGGCAATAGGCTGCGACCATGGCCGAGGCAGGCGCAAATCGGGGGAATGAAAGACGCGGCTTTGCCATCGCGGTGGCGGCGCATATCGTCGTCATCGGCCTGCTCTCGGTCCAGTGGACCGCGGGCGAGCGCCGCTTCGACAATCCGCCGATGGAGGTCGACCTGATCGCCGAGACCGCGGTGCAATCGACCGCGCCGGTGATCGCCGATACGCCCCCCGCCGCGCGGCTGGGCGAAGAGGATATGGTCGACATCGCCGCGCCCGATCCGATGCCCGCGCCGCCGCTGCCCGAACCCGTCGTGCGCCCGACGCCCGCACCGACCCCCAAACCGGTCGCGCGCCCCAAGGCGGCGCCGCCGAAACAGCCCCCCGCCGCCAAGAAGGCGCCGCCCAAGGCTTCACCCAAGGCACCCGCCAGCGATCGCGCTGCGCGTCCGACCGGCCGCCTCGACGGCATCGCCGAGGGTCTGTCGAAATCGCAGCCCAAATCGCCATCGAGCAAGGGAGCCCCCGCCGCCGCAACCGCGGCCGAAGTGCGCCGGTCGATCGACGTCAGCATCAAGGCCGCGGTCGCCCCCCGCTGGAACGGCTGCCGCGTGTCGGGGGTCGATGTCGATCAGCTCAAGACCGTCGTGAAGTTCCGCCTGACCCAATCGGGCGCGCTTGCGGGCTTTACCAGCGTCACCACGACCGGCGAGAATGACAGCAACCGTTTCCAGGTCCAGCGGCACCAGGAATGCGCCAAACGCGCGGTCGAACTTGCCGCGCCCTTCGACCTGCCCGAAGAAAATTACGACTTCTGGCAGAATTACACGCTCGATTTCATCAAGAGGTAAGCACCATGTTCCTCCGCCCGATCAGCCTGTCACTCGCCCTGCTGCTCACCAGCGCGCCGACGCTGGCGCAACAGACTGCGCCGACGCCGCCCGCGGTAACGCAGACCGAACCGCGCGAGACGATCGAGGGCACGCTGTCGCAGGAACGCACCGTCGTCGGCATCCCGCCCTTCGCCACCGCGTCGGTTCAGACCGTCGCAGGGCTGCGCACCGACGCTCTCGGCCGCCAGCTTGCCGACGTCATCGCCGCCGACCTTGAACGCAGCGGCCTGTTTGAACCGATCGGCCCGAACGGCGTCCGCGCGATCACCCGCGCCGAGGTGCAGGCGCCGCGCTTTGCCGAATGGCAGGCGCGCGGCGCCGAAAATGTCGTCCACGGCTTCGTCGATGCCGGGTCGAACGGCAGCCTGATCGTCGGCTGTTACCTTTATGATACCGCGCTGGGCAGCGAGCTGGTGCGCAAGGGGTTCGAGATTCAGCCCGCCGACTGGCGCCGCGCCGCGCATAAATGCGCCGACGCCATCTATTCGCGCCTGTCGGGCGAAGCGCCCTTCTTCGACAGCCGCGTCGCCTATATCGCCGAAAGCGGGCCCAAGGGGAACCGCATCAAGCGGCTCGCGATCATGGATTCGGATGGCGGCAACCACCGCTTCATCACCAACGGCCAGGCGCTCGCGATCAGCCCGCGTTTCTCGCCCGATTACAAGAAGATCGTCTACGTCTCCTACCTCAACAACCGCGTCCGCGTGTTCATCTATGACGTCGCGTCGGGGACGCAGAAGCTGGTGACCGAAAGCGCGAACGCCACCTTCGCGCCGCGCTGGTCGCCCGACGGGACGCAGATTCTCTATTCGATGGCGGTCGGCGGCAACACCGACATCTATCGCATTTCGGCGAACGGCGGCACGCCGGTGCGGCTCACCACCGCGCCGGGCATCGACGTCGGCGGCAGCTTCTCGCCCGACGGGCGCAAGATCGTCTTTGAAAGCGATCGGTCGGGCAGTCAGCAGCTTTATGTGATGAACATCGACGGATCGAACCAGCAGCGGATCAGTTTTGGCGGCGGACGCTATGCCACCCCCGAATGGTCGCCGCGCGGCGACCTCATTGCCTTCACCCGCATGGGCGGCGGCGAGTTCCGCATCGGCGTGATGACGCCATCGGGCGGCGGGGTACGGATGCTGACGAACAGCTGGCAGGACGAGGCGCCGACCTGGTCGCCGAACGGCCGCGTCATCCAGTTCTTTCGCACCACGCCGGGGCGCGAGGGCAAGTCGAGCCTGTGGCAGGTCGACCTGACCGGCGTGAACCTGCGCCGCCTGCCGACCCCGCAGGACGGATCAGACCCCAGCTGGGGCCCGGTGCTGCCTTGACAAACACGGAACCAAAGGGCCTCCATCGGGTTCAACACTCGCGTCGCGACCGCGCGGAAATGCGCGCTCGAAGGTTTTTCTCCACCAGAACAAGAGGACAGAAGACATGACGATACGCAAAAGCACCGCGATGATCGCGGCGATCACCATGCTTGCTGTTGGCGCCTGCGCAAAAAAGGCCCCGGACACGCTGCCCCCCGCGCCCGAAGGCACCGGGACCGATACGGGCGTCGACACGGGCACCGGCGTCGTTCCGGGATCGCAGGAAGACTTCGTCGCCAATGTCACCTCCGACCGCATCTTTTTCGATTTCGACCAATATAATGTCGATGCGCAGGATCAGGCGACGCTGCAAAGCCAGGCGCAGTGGCTGCAGCGCAATCCTGCCGTCCGCGTCACGCTGGAGGGCCACGCCGACGAACGCGGCACGCGCGATTATAATATCGCACTCGGCGAGCGCCGCGCCAATGCCGCGAAAAACTATCTCGCCTCGCTCGGCATCGATCCGTCGCGCATCAGCGTCATCAGCTACGGCAAGGAACGCCCGGCGGCGATCGGCTCGACCGAAGAAGCCTGGGCGCAGAATCGCCGTGCGGTGACCGTCGTCATCGGGCAATAAACGGCCACACAGGCACCGCGACAAAGGCCGCGCCGCACAAAAATGCACCGAAGGGGACTCGCCGCTCGCCGAGCGGCGAGCCCCCTTTTCGCTGGACGACGAGCGCCCAGACGATCCCGCCAAGGCTGGCAAGCAGCAGCATCAGCGGCAAGGCCTGCCAGCCGAGCCACGCGCCGGTCGCCGCGACGAGTTTGGGGTCGCCGCCGCCCATGCCGTCCCGTCCGCGCGCACGCGCGTAAAGCCACGCGAGCAGCGCCAGCGCGCCACCGCCCACCAGCGCGCCGACCCAGCGATCGGCCAGCGACGTGCCGAGCATCGGTCCCGCCAGCAACACCCCCGTCACCGCCAGCAACAGCGTCAGCCGGTCGGGCAGCCAGAAATGCCGCGCATCGAGCAGCGCGAGCGGCAGCAGCAGCCAGCCGAACAACGCCCAGAGCCAGCCCGCCGTGCCGGGCAACAGCGCCAGCGCCGCCGCACCGATCAGCGCCGATGCCAGCTCGACCCGGCCATGAAAGGGGTTGATCCTCGCCCCGCACGTCCGGCACCGCCCGCGCGACAACAGCGCCGACAGGATCGGCACCAGATCGCGCACGCCGAGCGCCCGTCCGCAACCGTCGCACTGCGAGCGCCCGAGCAGCGAGCGCCCCTCAGGCCAACGCAGCACCAGCGTCGCGATAAAACTGCCCAGCAGCAGCCCGATCAGCCCGGCCAGCAGGATGCCCGTGCCGAAGGGCAAGGCATCGAGGATCGTCACGTCAGAACCGGCCCGAGGTCGCCAGCACGAACCCGCCCGGCCCGGCGCGGAAGCCCAGCGCCGCGAGTGCCGCGGCCATCGCGGGATCGCGGTCGACATTGATCGCCAGCCGCGCACGCCACGCGCCGCCGCCGTCGAAGCCGAGCGTCAGCCGTTCCATCCCCGACTGGCTGGCGAGCGCCGCCTCGGCGCGCCCCTTCGCGCAGCGCAGCGGCCCGGAAAGACCGCGCGACAGGTCGAGCCCCGCGATCGGCGCGGCGACCATCAGCTGAATCCGCCCGCTCGCGCGCGCGCATTTGCCCGCATCGTCGAACCGCACTGTCGCACCCTCGAAGCGGATCGTATCGACCGGGATCAGGCCCAGCCCGCCCGCCATAGCGCTCGTCCCGCTGACGTCCGATATGCCGCGCGGACTGCTGCCGTGCAGCCTTCCTGCGAGCGCGCCGAGCCGGTCGTCGCTGCGTTCGAAGGCGAGTTCGGTTTCGCCGGTGAGCAAGGCCAGCGGCGACAGGCTGGCGCGCACTGTGCCGAGCGGCAGCGCGCCGAGCCGCGCGTCGACCAGCTCGGCCGACCACACCGACCCGCGCACCGCGCGCGCCGACACGCCGGCATCATCCGCGCCCGACCAGCCGAGCGCGAGGCGCATCGGAAAGGTCGCGACAAGCAGGACGAGCGCAAGCAGCGCCGCCGCGACGATCCAGCGCCGCCGCGCGCTCATCGTCCGCCCTTTCGGAGTTCCGCCGTCATCCCGACGGTGCCGTCGGCGGCGGGGGTGATCGTCAGTTGGTCGATGATGAAGCCCTGCGCTTCGAGCGCGGCGAGCCAGTCGGTGAGCACCGGCGCCTTCGCTGTCGCGATCGCAATCGTCGCCTGATTGGCGCCGCGTGCTTCGTTGCGGTCGAGCGTCAGCCCGATCTCGCCCGCCGACTGCTGAAGAAACTGGTCGATGGCGCCCGCGTCGACGCCCGCCGCGACCGATTTCGCGGGCCGCGCGCCGAGCAACGCGACCTTCGCCGCAACGCGCCCCTCGCGCTCGATCGCGGCACGGTGGCGGCTTTCCAGGTCGATGAAGGCGGCCACCGCGGGCCGCGCGATTCCCCAACCGAGCACGCCCAGCGCCAGCACCGCGGCGATGCCGACCAGCCAGCGTTCGCGCCCCGACAATCCCGCCCACCAGTTTTTCAGCCTGTCGGTCATGGCACCGCCCGGATCGTGATATTGGCCATCTGCTGCCCGTCGGTCCCCGCCATCGGCTGCGCGGTGATGCGATAGCCGCGCGCTTGCAGCGCCAGCAAAACCTGGTTGATGTCGTCGACGCGCGGCGCCGCGAGCGTCGTCGTCAGCGTGCCGTCGGTGCGGTGCGACAGCGTTTTCAGCGACACGCCCGGCGCGTCGCGCATCGCGTCGTACAGCGCCGAAGCGGGCACCGAAAAGGCGAGCGGCCCGCCCCCCGCCGCGGCGAGCCGACGGTCGATTTCGGTCTCCGCCGCGCTGGCGTCGGATGCGGCCACCCCCGCTTTCTTCGCCATTGCGACCACCGCCTCGTCGGCGCGGCTCGTGTCGGCCGACAGACGCAGCGCGTAAACGAGCGGCACCGCAACGCTCGCCACGACCAGCGCGATCGCCAGCCGCCGCGCGAGCCGCAGCATCGCCGGATCGACCGCCCAGCGGCGCTTCGGCTTCCATGCGCCGCTCAACAGGTCGAGCGGCGGCGCCGCGAGCGTGAGCAGCAGCGCGTTGCGCATCGCTTCGGCATCGAGCGGCGCGACATCGTGATGGCCCGCGATCAGCGGGTCGAGTTCGGGGTCCGACGCCCAGGCGCGGTCGGCCGACCGGATGATCCGCTCACCCCCCAGCTCGGCCGCCCACAGGCTGTCGGCTTCGGGCGGCGGCACCGCGGCGGCGGCCGGAATGATCGCGGCCGCGGTCAGCCCGCGCGCGGCCAGCCAGCCGGTCCACGCCGTCATCGCCGCATGGGTCGTCACCGCCACGGGCACCGCTTGCCCCATCCCGGCGGGCTGTCCCGCGACGACATGCAGCGCCGCCGCATCGCCCAGACTGTCCCTCAGCGCGTCGATCCGCGCTGCGGCGGCGGCCTGCGCCGGGGCCGCGTCGGGATAATGGTGCCAGCGCAGCGGGACGTCGCACGCGGGCGCCAGCGCGACCAGCCGGTCGTCGGGGCCGTCGTCGCCCCGCTTTTCCCAATCGGCGACCCAGCCATCATCCTGTCCGCTGTCGACGACGAGGCCGTCGTCGACGCGCAGCCACGCGGCGGGGGCGGCATCGTCGTTCGCGAGCGCCGTCACGGGGGGCAGCCAGATCAGCAGGGTGCGCGTCACGTCAGTCGCTCTCGCCCCAGTCGCGGCGCACGATCACGGGCGGGGCCATGCCGGCCGATGGCGCGCCGCCATTGGCGTCGATGAGCGAAACTGCCGTCAAGAACCCGTCCCCCATCGTCACATTCGTCGTCAGCATCAGCCAGCGGCTCGTCACCGCCGCCTGCTCGGCGACATCGGTCGGCGGCTTGCGGCGATCGAACGCCGGCGCCTCCCAGAATCGTACGCTGCTGCCATAGCCGCCCGCGGGCCGCGCGGCTAGCGCCGCCCGCGCCGTCGCAAGATCGATTTCGCCGGGCCACAGCATCGCGACGAGCGGCGCCTGTCCGGCGGCGAGCGTGTTGACGTTGAGCTTTACCGGGTCGGTCGAGGGCAGCACGCAGACCCAGGGTTCCAGCCGCGCGTAGATTTTGGCGCTCACCCCGCGCACCGCGCGCAGCTCGCTGACATGCGCCATCTTGCGGTTCGCGGGCAGATAGGCGCCGGGCATCGCGCGATAGACATTGTCCTCGGCGCCGAGCCGTCCTTCATTGCTGTCGCTGTCGATCCAGTCGGCGGTGGCGCCCGCGATCGCCTGCGCCTCGCCGTCCTCGATGCCGATGAGGGTCATCAGCGCCGCGAATTGCCGCTGCGCCCCCATGCGCTGCGTCAGGCGCCCCGGCACCGTTTCGGCGACCAGGCTGTTGAGGTTGAAGCAATTGTTGGCGTCGGTCAGCCGCGCGCGGCCTTCGCCGCCGGGCAGCGGCAGCACGAAATCGCGCCCCAGCCAGTCGCCCGCGAGCGTCAGTTTCGCCGGATCGCGCCCGACCAGATCGGCGACGCGGCCGAGCGCAATCTGTTCGGCAGCGAAGCTGTAGGCGCGCCCCTGATCGACCGTCGCCGCGCTGCCCGCGATCCGCGTCGCCAGCGTCAGCCGGTCGAGCGCGGTCGCCGCGATCACCGCCATCACGGCGACGAGCAGCAGGACGCTGAGCAAGGCCGCGCCGCGTTCGCCCGGCGAGGGTGTCATGGCGCCTCCCCCGCGATTGCAGGCGGCGGGAGCAAGGTCGGCGCGGTGAGGAACAGCATCGTCAGCGGCGCGCGGCCCGTGCGGCTGATCCGCACCTCGACCGCGCGCGGCAGGCGGTCGCCCGGTTCGGACGTCCAGCTCTCGCTCCAGCTCCCCGCCGCGTCGCGATAGCGCACCCGCGCCGCCGCCACCGCGTCCAGCAGCCGGTCGCCCTCGCCCAGCGCGGTGCCGTCGAGCATCGGCTGCGTCGCGCGGCGCCATTCGCCGCCGACGAGCGCATAGCCGACGCGCTCGACCGCGGGCCGCGGGCTGCCCTCCAATGCTGCCGCGCCCGCATGGACAAAGGCAAAGCCGGTCGCGGTCCCGACGAACGCCGGCACCGCCTCGCCCGCCGGCCCTCGCGTCGGGCGCTGCACTGACTGCGCCAGATCGTTCGCCATCACCGCGCGCACGCGGTTCATCCCGCTCATCCCCTTGAGCCGCTCCTGCACCGCATCCTGCGTGTCGATGCTGCTGCGAAGCAGGCCGACGCCCATCGCCGCGATCGCCGCGAACAGCGACAGCGCAACGAGCATCTCGACGAGGGTGAAGCCGCGTTGATCGTTCATCGCGCGGGCCGGATGATCGTCAGCGCCGCCTGCCCGCCGCCGCCTTCGGGCCGGACGAGCAGGTCGATGCGCAGCAGCGCGGCGTCGGCGGTCTTCGTCACGCGCTGATCGATGCGCCAGTTGCGCCCGGCGTTGGCGACGCCGATCGCGCTGTTGCCGATCGTCGGCGGCGCGGGGTCGGTCCACAGCTCGACCGCGCGATTCTGCGCGACGATGCCCGCGACGGTGCTGACATCGAGGTCGCCCGCGGTGCGCACCGCATAGGCGTCGAGCCGCACGAGCGTCAGCGCGGCGATGCTGATGATGCTGAGCGCCACCAGCATTTCGAGCAGGGTGAAGCCGCCTTCGCCCCGATGCGGCCCGTCAGCGCCCACGGCTGACCTCCCCCGTCGCCGACACGCGGACGATTTCGCGCGCATCGCCGCCCGACAGGATCACCGCCTGCGGTGTCGGACTGGTGCCGACGCGATCGAACAGGATGCGCGCGACCGCCTGCCCGCCCTCGGCCGAAAAGGACACCTCGGCGGGCCAGCTCCGCTGTTCAAAGGGGCGGCCGGGCAGCGGCTGCCATTCGCCCGCGATCCGCCGTTCAAAGCCGTAACCCGACGGCGCGAAGCGCACCGCGACGCTGCGCCCCTCGATCACCGCGACGTCGCGCGCGGCGGCGAGGCGCGCGGCGAGCCGGTCGGCCTCGCTGCGCACGCTGCGTTCCTCGCCGGGGATCGTCAGCACCACCGCGGCCGCCGCGAGCGCCAGTATCGCGAGCACGACCATCAGTTCGACCAGCGTGAATCCGTTGGCGTCGGGACGCGCGCGCGCGCGGGCTTCAGCCCTCGCTGCGAATATCCGCATTCTCGTCGGTCCCGCCAGGGGCGCCGTCGGCGCCGAGCGACCAGACGTCGAACGCCTTGCCGTTCGGCCCGGGCGCCTGATAATTATAGGGGCGGCCCCACGGATCCTCGGGCAGCTTCTTGATATAACCGCCGCGGCGATAGCGTTCGGGCTGCGCGAGCGCGGGCGGCGGGGTGACCAGCGCATTCAGCCCGTCGGTCGAGGCCGGATAGCTCAGATTGTCGAGCCGATATTGCTCCAGCGCGGTTTCGAGCGTCGCAATGTCGGCCTTGGCCTTCGTCACCATCGCGCGATCCTGGCTGGGCAGGACGTTGATCATCACCACCGTCGCGAGCAGCCCGATGATGAAGATGACGACCATCAGTTCGGTCAGCGTGAAACCGCGCTCGTCCCTTTGGCGGCGACGGGAAACCGGCGGACGACCCGCTCCTGAAAAGGAGGTGTCGAGCATCAGGCGAAGGAAAAGCTGCATCAGCGACATTTATTACAGTCCGGCTAGATTCTGCAACTGAAGGATCGGCAGCAGAATGGCGAGGATGATGAGAGCCACGCATGACCCCATAACGACGATTATGACAGGTTCGAGAAGCGCCATCGACGCGGCGGTGAAACGGTCGAACTCGCGCTCCAGATAATCGGCCGCGCGTTCGAGCATCACCTCCAGCCGCCCGGCGCTTTCGCCGCTCGCGGTCATGTAAACGAGCAGCGGCGGAAACACCCCGGCATCGCGGAGCGCCGCCGACAGGCTGCCGCCCGCGCGCACCTGATCGACGATCGTCGCGGTCGCCCCCGCGAGCGCGGCGTTGCGGATCGTCGGCAAGGTCAGGCGCAGCCCTTCGACGAGCGGCAGGCGGCTCGACACCATCGTCGCGAGCGTGCGGGCAAAGCGCGCAGCGTAAAGATCGCGGAGCAGGCGGCCGAGCAGCGGCAGGCGCAAGAGCCGCGCATCGACGCGCGCCTTGAACGCCGGCCGCCGCATCGCCGCCACCCAGCCGAACGCCGCGGCGGCCATCAGCAGCGCGATCAGCCACCACCAGTTCGCGGCAAAGCTGGACACGCCGATCACCGCGCGCGTCAGAAAGGGCAATTGCTGGCCGGTGTCGGTGAATTGTTCGACGACGCGCGGAACGACAAAGATCATCAGCGCCGCGACGACGCCGATCGCGACGACCGCGAGCACGATCGGATAAGCGAGCGCGGCGATCAGCTTGCCGCGCACCTCGGCCTGGCGTTCGAGCAGGTCGGCGAGGCGCGCGAGGATCACTGTCAGGCTGCCCGTCGTTTCGCCCGCCGCGACCATCGCGCGATAGAGCGGCGGAAAGCTCGCCGGCTGGCGCGCCATCGCGTCGGCAAGGCGGCGCCCTTCGAGCAGCCCGGCGTGGACATCGCCGATCACCGCGCGCGCGCTTTCGGCCTCGCTCTGGCGCGTCAAGGTGCGCAGCGCCTCTTCGAGCGGCGCGACTTCGGCGAGCGTCGCGAGCTGGCGCGTGAACAGCGCCAGTTCCTTGCGGCCGAGACGGTCCTTGCGAAAGGCGAGCAGCGAGCGGCCCGACGTCGCCTTCGTTCCCGCCACCTCGACCGCGACGATGTGGAACTTGCGCGCGACCAGGCTGGCGCGCGCGGCATCGTCGTTCGCGGCGGTCAGCCGCCCCTTGCGCTCGCGGCCTGCGGGATCGATCGCCACATAGCGATAATCAGGCATCGACATCCTCGCGCCGCGCGACACGGATTGCTTCCTCGGCGGTCGTCAGCCCCTTCGCGACCATCGCGCGCGCCGCCGAAGCGAGCGTCGGCGATTTCAGAAAGGCGTGCTTCGCGATCATCGCTTCGTCGCCGCCGGCGTAGATATAGCGGCGCACCGTCTCGTCGACCCTGATCGCCTCGAACACGCCGATGCGGCCCTTGAAACCGGTGCCGCCGCACGCCTCGCACCCCTTCGGCCGCCAGATGACGGTGCCGATGTCGAGCCCCAGCATCGCGGCGATGCTGTTGTCGGCCTGCACCGGTTCGCGGCACTGGTCGCACAGCTTGCGCACCAGCCGCTGCGCGATCACCGCGCGCAGGGTCGAGGCAAGCAGGAAAGGTTCGACCTTCAAATCTTTCAGGCGCGTGATCGCCCCCACCGCATCATTGGTGTGGACGGTCGAGAGCACGAGATGACCGGTGAGCGAGGCCTGCACCGCAATGTCGGCGGTCTCGCGGTCGCGGATTTCGCCGACCATCACGACATCGGGATCCTGGCGCAGGATCGCGCGCAGTCCCGCGGCGAAATCGAGCCCGACCTTGGCGTTCACCTGTGTCTGCCCGACGCCATCGACGGCATATTCGACCGGGTCTTCGACCGTCAGGATATTGCGCTGGCCGTCGTTGAGCTGTTTGAGCGCCGCATAGAGCGTCGTCGTCTTGCCCGATCCGGTCGGCCCGGTGACGAGGATGATGCCATTGGGTTCGGCCAGCGCCTCGCGCAAGATCCGGTCCGCCTCGCCCGTCAGGCCGAGTATGTCGAAGTCGATCCCGGCGGCCTCCTTGTCGAGGATACGCATCACGACGCGCTCGCCCGCGCGGCTGGGGAGCGTCGAAACGCGCACATCGACCGCCTTGCCCGCGAGCGTCAGCGCGATGCGCCCGTCCTGCGGCACGCGGCGTTCGGCGATGTCGAGCCGCGCCATCACCTTGATGCGGCTGACAACAACCGGCGCGACGTGCGGCGGCATCCTGAGATGCTCGCGCAGCACGCCGTCGGCGCGCATCCGCACGACCAGCCCGCTTTCATAGGGCTCGATATGGATGTCGCTGACCCCCTGCCGCACCGCTTCGGCGATGATCGCGTTGATCAGGCGGATCGCGGGGGCGTCGTCGGCGCTGTCGAGCAGGTCTTCGGCGCTGGGGATGCCGAGGTCGAGCCCGTCGCCGCCAACCGCCCCCGCCATCGCCGCCGCCGAGCTGTCGACCGCATAATGGTCCGAGAGCAGCCGGTCGAAATCGGCGGCATCGGCGGTCGCGACGCGCAGCGGCTGCGCGAGGTGGCGCTTGACCTCGATCAGCACCGCCGGATCGCTGCCTTCGCGCAGGGTCGCGAGCCAGACGCCGTCGTCACCCGGCGCGATGACGACGCCATGCGCGCGCGCAAAACCATAGGGGATGTCGACCGGCGCCGTTGCGGGCGCGGCCGGTTCGCTGTCGCTCACGGAATGTCTCCGGTGGGAGGGGCGGGGGCCTCGGAAACCGATGGCGGCACGTCGGTCTGGATCACCGCGCCGTCCGCGCCGCGCAGCGCGGGCAGATTGACCGGGCCGACGGTGACGTCGTCCGGGGTCGGCGGCGACGGCGGCGTCGTCCCCATATAATCGCGCACCAGCGTGTCGATCGCGGGTTCGACATCGGGGTTTCGTTCGAGCTGGAAATTGCGGATATAGCCATAGCGGCGCGCGGTGAGCGCGGCATTGTCCGCGCGGCTTTTCAGGATCGTCGGGCGGATGAAGACCATCAGATTGGTTTTCGACCGCGTGCGGCTCCGCGATTTGAACAGTTCGCCGAGCAGCGGAATATCGCTCAAAAGCGGAATGCGTTCGATCGTCCGACGCTCATCATCGTTGAGCAGTCCGCCGATCGCAAGGATTTCGCCATCGTCGACCGTGAGCACCGTCTCGAACGACCGCTTGTTGAGGATGAGGTCGCTGTTGCGCGAGGACACCGGGCCCGCGACGCTCGACACTTCCTGGCGCAGGAACATCTTCACTTCGCCCGCGCCATTGACCTGCGGCGTCACTTCCAGCTTGATGCCCACCTCTTCGCGCTGGACGGTGCGGAAGGCGTTTTCGAAATTGTCGCCCAGCTGTTCGCCGGTGGTGATCGGCACATCCTGTCCGACAAGGAACTTGGCAGGCTGATTGTCGAGCGTCACGATATGCGGGGTCGCGAGCAGGTTCGACGTCGTGTCCGATTTCACCGCGTTGATGATCGCGCCGAAGATCGTGTTCTTGCCGATGTCGCCCGCAAAACCCGCGAAGCCGCCGGTCGCCGAAAGCAGCTGCGCCGCCGCCGCTTCCTGCAAGGCATCGCCGAGCGCGCTCGTCGTCTGGGTGACGACGGTGGTGCCGTCGGTCGTCGTCGTTTCCTCGGTGATTTGCGTCGAAGCATAGGCGCCGCCCAGCGTGAGGATATTGGGCGAGGCATTGCTGTAGCTGGTCGCGACGAAGGGGATATTCTTGCCGCCGAGCAGGAACTGGACGCCGAGCCGCTTTGCCGCATCGTCGCCGATTTCGACGACGATCGCCTCGACCAGCACCTGCTGACGCCGCGCGTCGAGCTGACGGATCAGCTCGCCGAGCATCCGTTGCACTTCGCTGTTCGCCGCGACGATGATCGCGTTGGCGCCCTCATAGCGTGTGACGATCGCCGGGCCGCGCGTCGAGATGCTGCCCGTCCCCCCGGCGCCGGTTGAGGCGGACGCGGGCGCTGCGGCGGCGGGCGCGGCATTGCTGCCACCGTCGGAAGACGATGATGATGCAGGCGGCAACCCCGCCTTTTGCGCCGGGTCGCTTCCGCCGCCGATCAGCTGTTGCAGCGTCGGCAGCAAGGTTTCGGCATTGGCATGTTCGAGCCAGTAGACGCGCAGCTCGGTGCCGCCCGCCGCCTTGGCGTCGAGTTCGTTCGCCATCGCGACGAAGCGCGTCACAAGCGCCTGATCGCCGCGCAGCGCAATCGCGTTGCTGCTGTCGATCGGCACGATCGCGACGGGCGCGCGCGCACCCTCGCCCGCCGCGGGGACCAGCGCCTGCAGCGCGGCGGCGATCTCGCGCGCGCCGGCATTTTTGAGCGTGACGATCTGGCTGGTCGAGCTGTCGCGGTCGATGCTCGCGGCGAGCGCGCGGATGCGGCGGATATTGTCGGCGAAGTCGGCGACCACCAGGCTGTTGGCGTTGCGGTTGGCGGTGAGCGAGCCCTGCGCGCTGACCAGCGGGCGCAATGTTTCGACCGCCGCCACCGCGTCGATATGCTTGAGGCGGATGATTTCGGTGACGAACTGGTTCTGCGCCGCGCCGCCGCTGCCGATGCGGCCCGGCTGCGCCGCGGCGCCGTCGATCGGCTGGACGCGGTAGCTGCCGTTCGGTCCCGGCACCGCGACCAGACCGTTGGAGCGCAGGGTCGCGAGGAAAATCTCGAAATACTCGCTGCGCGACAGCGGCCGGTCGGTGACGACCGACACCTTGCCGTTGACGCGCCCGTCGATGACGAAGGTGCGCCCGGTGATCCGCGCCGCATCCTGGATGAAAGCGCGAATATCGGCGTCGCGCACGTTCAGCGTATATTGCGCGATCGCCGACGCGGGGCTTGCGGAAATGAGCGCGGCGGCGAGCATCAGGGACAGTTTGAGACGCATAATACCTATTGCTTCGAGAGGAAGATGGCGACGGGCACGACGCTGGCGCCGCGTTCGACTTCGAGCGCGATGCGCGCGCCCGGCACGAGCTGGTTGGCGAGTGCGGCGGCGTCGCTCGCCGATCCGACCGGGCGGCCGCCGACCGCCCGGATGACGTCGCCCGGCCGCAGCCCCGCGGCGCGGAAAGTCGCGCCGTCGCCCTGCGGCTGGACGACGATGCCCGTGACGCGGCCGTTCTCGGTGCGCGGCGCGAAAGCCACCCCTGCCTTGATCGCCGCGGCGGTCAGTTCGCCGCCCGCCGTCGCCGCGCCAACCTCGGCGGTCGGCGCGGGCAGCGGCGTCGCGGGGCTGGCGACCGGCGCCGCGCCGCTCTGATCGAGGAAGAGGCTTTCGCGCGCGCCGCCGCGATCGAGCAGCACATGGTCGAAGGCGACGCCCGCGAGCTTCAACCCCGGCGCGATCTCGTCGCCGACGGCATAGCTCGCCTGCACTCCGTCCTCGCCCGCGATGATCGCCGAACCGCCACCGGTCGCTTCGTTCAAGTTGATGCCAAAGAGGGTCAGGCCAGCCGACGTGACGGTCGCCGCCGCCGGCCCCTGCGCCGCCCCACGGAAAAAGGGATCGAGGCTGGTGAACAGCGCGCGCCGTTCGGCGGGCGAGGCGATCACTGCCGTCTGCGGCTGCCACGCGCCGAGCGGCGATACGGGGGTCAGCAGCACCCACAAGAGCCGCACCGCCTGCCACACGAGCAGCGCGCCGAGCAGGCCGACCAGCAGCTGCGGCCAGATCGCGCGCGGCGAACGTCCGCGCGCGCGCAGCCATGATGGTAGCGCGCGCGGCAACCGAACGGCCGATCGGGGCATCAGCGTCGCCATGTGATTTTACCTGTCCCCCAACTGATAGGCTGCGCCTCGCGAATCGCCTAGGGGCGATTGGTGACAATCAGTTGACGGGAAGATTACAGTTTTTTGTCATCCGGGCGAGTCCGGTGCGGCGGAGCGCTAAAGCCCCTCCCCTTCAGGGGAGGGCGTGGATTGTCTCAAAACTTGATCGACGCGCTAAGCGAGAAGGTCCGGCCCAGCTTGTAGCGGTTGAGGAAGATGCGATTGTCGCCCGCTTCCTGCACTTCCTTATAGGTGCGCCCGGTCAGATTGCGCGCCTCGAACTTCAGTTCGATTTCCTTGTTCAGCAGGGTCACGCCCTGCCGCGCCACGAAATCGAGCGAGATGCCCGGCTTTTCGCGGATATCGGGCTGCTGCGACGGACCGCGGCTGGTGACGCGCGGGCTGGCATAGGTGACAAGCAGCGTCTGCTGCGACAGCCTGTCCTGGTCCTCGAGCCCGATCTGGAAATTGACGATATGATCTGACTGGCCGGTCAGCGGCGAGCCGTCGAAGAAGAAGTCGGCGGCGTTGAGCGTGACGCCGTTGATCACCGTCGTATCATCGGCGCCAACCTTCAGCTCGGACTTGGTATAGGTATAGTTGCCGATCAGCACGAGGCGGCGGCTCTGCCAGAAAGGCGCGTCCGACATCGTATCGAGCGGGACATATTTCTGCACTTCGATCTCAGCGCCATAGAGCGTCGCCTTCGGTGCGTTGGCAAAGCTCGAGTTGGCGACCGAATCGGTGCTGATCGAGGTGAAGGTTTCGATCGGCCGGTCGATCGACTTGTAGAAGCCCGCCAGCGTGAAACGCTGGTCCTTGGCGAAATACCATTCGTACCGCGCCTCGGCGTTCCACAGTTCGCTGTCGGTCAGCGACGGGTTGCCGCGGAACTCGCGGTTCGATTCGGGATCCTGATAGACTTGCGCGATCAACTCGCGGAACTGCGGACGCGCGATCGTCTTCGACCCGTTGAGGCGCAGCTGCATGTCGGGCGCGACTTCCCAGGTCAGCGTGACCGCGGGGAGCCAATAATCATTGTTGAGGTTCGTCGCGACGATCGCGCTGCTGCCCGTGTTGAACAGGTCGATCGGGCTCACCGTCTGCCTGGCATCCTCGTAACGCACGCCCGCGTTGATGTTGACTCCCGGAATGATCTCCGCCTGCACCTGGGCATAGCCCGCGTGCGTCGTCAGCGCCGCGTCGAACGCGGCGGTCCCGTCCTGCGCCGAGGTTTCGAGCAGCGAGATGTCGTAAAGCTGGATCGTCGCGTCGGAGAGCAGATAGTCGGGACGCAGCTGCGTGACCTCGACCGGCAGGTTCGATCCGCGGAACTGGAAAGCGCGGCGCACCGCGGTGCGGCTGGTGTCGCTATAGGCATAGCCGACCGTCGCGGTGATGCGCGGTGCCAGTTCATAGGACAGATCGACGCCGCCCGACCACAGATCCTCGTTCAGGTCCGAAAAGGCGATCGTCGCATCGCCGCGATTGCCGCCCAGATCGTTGACGAACTTGTTGCCGGTGGGATCCTGTTCGGTCGGCAGATTGGTGCGGACATAGGTGAAGCCGCGTTCATAGGGCGCCTCGCGCTGCGAATTGGCATAGCCGCCGCGCAGGTCGAGCTGGAGCCGGTCGAAATCGAACTCGGCGACGAGCTGCGTGTTGATGAGCTGGCGCTCGTACCAGGCCGTGTCCTGCTCCAGAATGTCGCGTTCGGACTGGTTGCGGTCGACGCCGAGGCCGAGGCGCGCCTGCTTCAGCGTGTCGCGGATGAACAAATTGGTCCAGCGGAACTTGTGATCGCCCAGCTCGAGCCCGAGGCCGAGCAGGCCGTTCACGACGATGCGGTTGTCGGTGATGACGCGGTTGAAGCTCGTCTGCGGATCGCCCGACAGATCCTGGTTGAGCGAGGTCTGTTGCAGCGTGTCGCGCGTGCGCCACTTGTTGCTGATCCCCATCGTCGCGATGATGCCCAGCTCGCCGTCGGGCAGCGCGATCGTCGTGCCGCCGGTGATGCCCGCCGACCAGTTGACCGGGATATGGTCGTTCTGCTGGAGCAGGCTCGTCTCGGCGTTGACCAGCTCCATCTGGATCGCTTCGAGATCGTCCTGCGTGAAATCGGCGCCCTCGAGGATGGGCTTGCCGCTGGCAAAGGCGGCCTTCAGGAGCGGCGGGACGTCGCGCGTACCGTCGTCGAAGCCCGTCCAGTCGGTGTCGCTGCCATAATAGGTATAGCCGAGCTCGTTCGTCGTTTCGCTGTCCCAGCCGATGCCGCCCGAAAAGGTCAGGAAGGTTTCGCGCGGGGTCGATTTGGTCGTGAGGTTGATGACGCCGCCGCCGAACTCGCCGGGGAAGTTCGCCGAATAGCTTTTCTGCACCAGCGTCGAATCGATGACGTTCGACGGGAAGAGGTCGAGCGGAACGACGCGCTTCAGCGGTTCGGGGCTGGGCAGCGGCGATCCGTTGAGCAACGCGAGCGAATAGCGGTCACCAAGACCGCGGACATAGACGAAACCGTTGCCGACGACCGACAGGCCGGTGACGCGCTGGAGCGAACCGGCGATGTCGCCCTCACCCGTCCGCGCGATGTCGGCCGACGACAGCACCGAAACGACTTCGGGCGTCGCACGCACGACATTGGGGGTGAAACGGCCCGTAACGACGATTTCGGCGTCGGCGCCGCCGGGGATCGAGACATCGGCTTCCTCGTCCTGCGCAGCCTCATCGGCGACGGGCTCGTCGGCCGCGGCCGGTGCCGGATCGGCGCTGCTGTCCTGCGCAAGCGCGGCAGGGGCGACAAGAGCGGAGCTAAGGAGGAGCAGGCTGGCGAAGATCGGCCGCTTGGTCATGGATTATGTCCCCAGGGATATTGTCAAGAAGGGAGCGGGCCGACCGTTGTGGCAGCCCGCTCCCCAGATTCGATCGCGGGCGATCAGGTCGTCGGGATGCCGGTGCAGCTGCCGCTCGACGTGCCGAAGTCCGCCGTCGCCGAGTTGCAGGTCCAACCCTGATACCAGCTGTCGTTGGCGTCACGGACCGCGCCGACATAGGCGGTCGTGTCGAAGAAGGCGTTCAACGTCTTCGCATCGAAGGGGGTGAAGCCGGTTTCGGTGGCGCCGTTGACGAACAGGTTGGTGAGGCTGGGCACATAGTTCGACCGGTTGTTGGTGCCGGCCTCGAAGATTGCCTGCACTTCGGCGTCGGTGACGCCGTTCGAACCGCGGAACGGCGTGCTGTTGCACTGGAGCGACACCGATTCGAAGCGCGGCGGACCCTGATCGTCCAGCGCCGGGTCGGCCGGGCGCGTCGTCGTCGCGCTGTCGATGCGCAGACAGCGGATGCCCGGCGCGACGATCAGGCCGTTGGCGAAGGTGTAGTCGGCGCCGCCGCGGATGCGGATCGCCGCGCCGTTACCCGCCGCATTGTTGCGCTGGATATAGGTGAAGTTCGACAGGGCGACGCGCTGGCGCGGCGTCGTGTCCTCGTTGCCGTCCGAGTCGATCTCCATCATCGAGTCGCCAACCGCACCACCGGCGCGCTGGACGCCGATGACATATTGGATGTTGCCCTGATAGCCGACGTCGGTGTCGAGGCCGTCATCCTCGGCGCCGGTGATGATCAGATGCTTCATATTGACCCGGCCGCCGAACACTTCGGCCCCATCGTCCGAGCTGTTGTGGATCTGGATATGGTCGATCTGCGTGCCCGACCCGACACCCGAAGGAGTGAGACCCTGCAGCTCGCTGTTCGCCGACAGGACGAAACCCGAATAGCGAATCTGGACATAGGACATGCGGCCCGAATTATCGTTCGCGGTGGCGCCGCCATAGAGGGCGTTCGTCGCGCCTTCGGTGTTGCGTTCGCACGCCGCCGTGCCGGGGGTCGCAGCGGGCGCGAGGCAGTCGGTGACCGGCGCGCGGCCGAGCAGGACGACGCCGCCCCACAGCTGCGACGTGTTATCGGTTGCGCTGCCGACGACGTTGCCGCGACCGGTGAAGACGATCGGCTGCGTCGGCGTGCCGACCGCGTCGATCTTGTTGCCGCGATTGACGGCGAGGAAGGACACGCCCGTCGCGCCAAAGATGGTGACGCCCGGATCGATCGTCAGCGTGACGTCGGCCGGGTCGCTGGCATCTTCAGTGGCGCCCTGGTCGGTGCCGACGTCGACGCGGCCGGGCAGCGAATAAATGACGCCCGCGACCTTCGGGATCGCGGTGGTCGAGTTGAAACGCGCGGGGAAGCCGCAGTTGCGCCAGGTGCCTTCATTGCCGGTGATCGTGCCGAGGTCGGTCAGCTGGTCGGCGCCGGCGATCGTCGGACAGCTTGCGGCCGGGGTCACGCCGGTCGGCGTCGGGGTCGGCGTGGGGGTCGGGGTTGGCGCGGGAGCCGGGGTCGGCGCGGGGACGACGATCACGCCTTCGCCCGGCGAGGCAACGCCGTCAGCGCCGCAAGCGGCCAGAATGGAACAGGCCACGCCGCTGAGCATGACCATACGAATGCGTGCGAAAGCCGCCATGAAAATCTCCGTTCCCGGTGTGCGCCCCAAAACGCGTTGAGCGGCGCCCCTGATGAAAAACATGCCGCGGGCGAGCGAAACTGCCCCTCGCCCCCGGTGACGCCGCCACTAGGGTGATTCGATGACGGTCTGACGCCAGAGCGGTGACAGTTGCGTGACGTTTCGGAGTCGGTTCGATGACAGGCGCCGTGGTGGCGGGCATCGCGCCTTCGCAGGCACAGAAATAAAAGCGGCGAAGCTCGCTTGCATCGCCCGGCAAGCTTTGCTAGGCGCCCGCTCCTACCTGGTGCCGGACCCGTCCGGACCATCATGATGTGCGGTCGTGGCGGAACTGGTAGACGCGCAACGTTGAGGTCGTTGTGGCCGAAAGGCCGTGGAAGTTCGAGTCTTCTCGACCGCACCATCTCACCCGATCGGGGCGATATCCGGCTTTATGGTTTCGCGGTGACCGTCGGCTCGCCGGGAACTGCATCGCTGCTCGCGAGCGCCTTCATCGCGGCGCGCGTCGGCTCGTCGGAAGGAAACCAGAGCTCCATGCGCAGCGACGCCAGCGTGACATCCTGAGGCAAGGCAAAGACACTCTGAATCGTGAAAAAGCGCATCACCCCCTGCGGCGTGTCGAAAACGAGGTTCAGATAGGGATCGGCCGAGGGCGTCGCGGGCTGCGACGGGCGCGGGCCGAAGCGTTCGATCATCGAGGCTTCGACGCGGTCGGCGCGCGGCTCGAGCGCGGGGCGCACCCATTGCTCGCGGCGCAACTGGTCGAGCAAAGCGCCGCCGCCGATCCACGGATCGCGCATAAAGCGGAACATGCCGCCGGGGTGGATCAAGGCGTCGATCATGCTGAACCCCAGCGACAGATCATCGAGCGCGGCGACGAAATCGGGCAGGTTCAGTCGCATCAGCCGCCGTGCGCTGCGGTTGGTGAGATGCGCCTGCCAGTCGGCGTCGAAAACCAGGCCGGGATAGGGTTCGTGCAGGTCGAGCGTGCGGTCGAGCGCCGCGATCGCGACCGCCAGCCTCGGGTCGCACGGCGAAACGTCGGGCGATGCAGGCGCATATCCCGCCGCCAGCAGCACCGCATTGCGCAGCGAAGGCGGCGCGTCCGCTTCGCCCAGCCACGCTTCAATCAGGTCGCGACTCGGGCGCGAGCGGCCGCTTTCGACGAAGCTGATATGTCGTTGCGATACATTCATGCGCAGCGAAAGTTCGAGCTGCGCGATGCCCGCGCGTTCACGAATGGCCTTCAGCATGGGCCCGAGGCGGCTGGTCATGGGTGCCGCCTATGTGACCCAAGGGCGTTCCGGTCGACTACCTCGCAGGTAGGCGTAATAATGTTTCGCATAGCGCTGGATAAATTGCCGATCCCCAATTAGGCTGTGAAGCGCGTTCCGACCGACGACGAAGTGCAGCGCCATGGCATTCTCGCTTTCCCTTGCCGCAGACCGCCCGTGCCCGACCGGCTTTCCCGCGCTGCTGCGCCAGCATCGCAAACGCGACGGACGTTCGCAGATGAACCTGGCGCTCGACATGGGCATTTCGCCGCGCCACCTCGGCTTTCTCGAAAAGGGCCGCGCGCGCCCGAGCGCCGACATGGTCGCGCGTATCGCCGATGCGCTCGCGCTGGCGCCCGCCGAACGCAACGCGATGCTGCTCGCTGCGGGATTTGCCCCAACGATCGCGCCGGCCGCCGCAGCGGCCACCGCCGCCGAAGCGGCGTCGCTGGCTTTGGCCGCCTTCGAGACCGCGGTGGCGATTGCGGGCGCCGGCGGCGCGGCGGCCGCCGTCGACATTGCCGCGCGCTTCCTCGCGGCGAACGGTATCGCCCATTTTATGACCGGCACGCTGCGGCGCGGCCCCCATGGCTGGGAGGTGACGCGCGACGCCGACGGGCGGCCCGCGATCGGCTGGCTTCGTCACAATGAAGTGAACGGCTATCGCAACCATGATTATCTGATCCGCGCCACCGCTGCCGCATCGGCCGGCTTTTTCTGGAGCGACATTCCACCTGGCCTGCTTTCGCCGCTCCAGCGCCGCATCCTCGACGAGGCACAGGATTTTCAGATCGCCGATGGCTTTGTCATGCCGGTTCAGATGGGCGACGGCTCGGTGCGCGCGCTGTCGGCCTGGGCAGGGCCGATCGATACCGACCTTGCGACGCGCACCGCCGTCACCCTCGTCGCAACCGCGCTGCTCGACCGGCTTGCCCGGCTGGGCACACCCGCGCTGCCGGTCAACGATCCGGTCCGTCTCGCAGCGGCCGACCGCGACATGCTCGCTTTTTTTGCGGCCGGCTATTCGATCGACGGGATCGGACAAAGGCTCGCGCTCGCCGAAGCGGAGGTCGAGCGGCGGTTGCGCAGCATCGCGGCGACGATGGGGTGCGCCAGCCCGGCGATGGCGGCGTGCCGCGCCACGGCGCTCAAGCTCATTTGACCGCGCCATGACGCGCCAGGTAATCGATCCATAGGGCGAAAATGGTCATGGGTGCGCGCTGAGAAAGGACAGGTGATGATCGGGCTTCGCGCACCGCTGCGCCTCGCTGTCCTGTTTCTGCTGCTGTGCGCTGCCCCGGCGACGTGGGCCGGGCCAGTGATCGGACAGCGGTTGATGATTGCCGATCATCCGTCGGCGGCGATACGCAGCGCCGATGGCAGCACGCGGCTGCGCATCACCGTCTGGTATCCTGCCGCAGGCGATGACGGCGCCGGAACCGCGCCGTCCGTCGCCGGGGGACGTCGCGGCGTCATCCTCCTCTCGCACGGTTTCGGTGGCGCAGCGGTCGCGATGGACTGGTTCGCCGCCGCAATGGCCGAGGCGGGTTATGTCGTGATCGGCGTCGACCATCCCGGCAACAACGGGCTCGATCCGATGACCAGGGCGGGCGCCGCGCTTTTCTTTGAACGCCCCGGCGATCTGCGGCGTGCCTATGACCATGTCGCCGCCGACGCCGAGCTTGGCCCGCTGCTCGACCCCGACCGCGTCGCCGCCGCGGGCTTTTCGGCGGGCGGCTTCACCGCGCTCGCGCTCGCGGGCGCGCGCGTCGACCCCGAACGGCTGCGCCGCTTCTGCGCGGCCAACCCCGACGACGGCGTCTGCCGCCCGCAGATCGAATATGCGGTTGCCATCGAAGACGTGCTGGCGATTCTGGACGGTGCCCCGGCCCGCGCCCGGCTGGCGGAGGTCGCCGCCGCACCGCCGCACCCCCGGATCCGCGCGCTGCTCGTCATGGCACCCGCGATCGTGCAGGCGTTCGATCCCGCCAGCCTCGCCACCATCGACGCCGAGGCGCGCTTCATCCTCGGCGGCGCCGACCGTGTGGCGCCCAACACCACCAATGGCCTCGTCGCCGCGGCGCGGCTGCCCCGCGCGCATCATCAGATCGTGCCGGACGCCGGGCACTATGATTTCCTGACCACCTGCGCCGCGGGGTCGCCGGACCCGCTCCCTTTCTGCGCGCACCAGCGCCGACCCGCCGCAGCGCATCGCGCCGCGATCACCGCCGCGCTCGACCTCTTCGCACGGACGATCGGCAAGCGCGCACAATAGGGATTTCCGCCCTGCGCCCCACGACGTAAGACCGCCTTGTCAGGAGATCGTCCGTTGAGCATCGCGCACATTGCCCTTCCCCGCATCCTCCGCGTCGGCGGCGGCGCGTCGAAACAGCTGGCCGAGGTGCTGGAAACATTGGGCCTGTCGCGCCCGCTGATCGTCACCGACGCCTGGCTGCTGCGCAGCGGCCGCGTCGATGAACTGACCGGTCTTCTCGCGGCGGCCGGAATCGGCGCGCGCGTGTTCGCCGACACCGTGCCCGACCCTACCACCGTCTCGATCGACAGGGGCGTGACCTTCCTCAAGGAAGGCCGTCACGATTGCGTCGTCGGTTTCGGCGGCGGCAGCCCGCTCGACAGCGCCAAGGCGATCGCGCTGCTCGCGGCCCATGGCGGCGCGATGGCCGATTACAAGGCGCCGCATGTTCAGGACATAGCCGGCCTGCCGGTGATCGCGATCCCGACGACCGCGGGCACCGGGTCGGAAGCGACGCGCTTCACGATCATCACCGACGATGCGACCGACGAAAAGATGCTCTGCCCCGGCCTCGCCTATCTGCCCGTCGCCGCGCTCGTGGATTATGAGCTGACCTTTACCAAACCGAAGCGCCTTACCGCCGATACGGGGATCGATTCGCTGACGCACGCGATCGAGGCCTATGTCTCGCGCCGCGCCAATCCGTTCAGCGACGGCATGGCGCTGCTCGCGATGCGTGCGATTGCGCCGAACCTTCGCCGTGTGTGCGCCGACCCGATGGACGCCGCGGCGCGCGAGGCGATGATGCTGGGCGCGACGCAGGCGGGGATGGCTTTCTCCAACAGCTCGGTCGCGCTCGTCCACGGGATGAGCCGGCCGATCGGCGCGCACTTCCATGTGCCCCACGGCCTGTCGAACGCGATGCTGCTGCCGACGGTCACCGCCTGGTCGGCGCCCGCCGCGCTTCCCCGCTACGCCGACTGCGCGCGCGCGATGGGCGTCGCCGACGACGCCGAGGGCGATCAGGCGGCGGTGGCGCGGCTGGTCGAGGAGCTGGCGGTGCTCAACCGCGAACTGGAGGTGCCGGGCCCCGCAGCATGGGGCATCGACGCCGCGCGATGGGATGCGCTGATCCCGACGATGTGCACGCAGGCCATCGCCTCGGGTTCGCCCGCGAACAATCCGCGCGTTCCCGATGCGGACGAGATGGCGATGCTTTATGCAAAGATCTGGGCGGGTTAGGCCCGCTCGTTCATCGCCGGGGCATCCGCGCCTTGCTTAAGCGCGCGGGCCCCGTCGCCCGCTCTCCCACGTCTCGATGTCGGGGACGGGGCATCGCTTCCTAAAGCCCCAGCAGCCGCTTCGCGTTGCCCGACCGGATCTTTGCGCGCTCTTCTTCGGTGAGGTCCAGCTTGTCGAACGCCTCAAGCGTCTTCGCGAGCGAAATCTGCGGATAATCCGACGCGATCAGCACCTGGTCGATACCGACATTACGGATCGTCCAGACATATTCGTCCTCGATCGGCGAATCGGCGGCGAGGATGACGCTCGCTGAAATGTCGAAATAGATATTCTCGCCGAACAGCCCCTCGGCCGTGCGCGCGAGCGCCAGGATGTTCCAGAAACGGAACCCCAGCCCGCCCATATGCGCAAAGATGAACCTGGTCTTCGGCGCCGCAAGCGCGAGGTTGAACAGCTTTTCATTGTCGGCGGGCACGATGCCGGCATTGTCGAGCAACACGACCATCCCCGCCACGCCCGCATGTTGGACCAGCGCGAGCACGCGCGGGTCGGCGGCGTCGAATCCCTGCGTGTGCGGATGGATTTTCAGCAGCTTGACGCCGCGCGCGGCAACGCGCGTCACTTCGGCCAGCGCCGCCTCGCCGTCATAGGGGTGGACCGTCGCGATCGGGATCATGTCGGGATGGTCTTTGGCGAGCGCGATCAGCGCATCGTTGCGCGCGCTGATGTCGGCGGGATTGCCCGCGCGCGCCTGATTCGGGCCACCGAACCACATCGCGCCGAACCGCTCGACCGACAGCCCCGCGGCCTTGAGCTTGGCGCGATATTCGGCGAGCGATTCCTCGCCGTTCCATAGGTGGACGTGGGTGTCGATGACGTCGTCGTTCGCGGCGGCGGCCGATGCGAAGGGGGTGAGCAGGGCGAGCGAAAGGAGCAGGGTGCGCATGATGTCTCCGTGGGCAGTGGCAGTCGCCCCCTGCCACAGCCGTGCGCCGCCGCCAATTACCTCGCGGCGTCTTTTGCCCCGATCTGCCGCCGCAGCAGATAGAGGCCGATACCGAGGATCGCGGTCGGCACGAGCATCAGCGTGAAGGCGGTGCGCCCGTCGAGATGCGCGAAGAGCTGGCCGGTGATCACCGACCCGGTCGTGCCGCCGAGCGCCGAAAAGACGACGACCAGCCCCATCAGCGGCGGGTGCTGGCGGCCCGGCATCGCGCTCAGCATCACCGAGACGATCGTCGGATAGATCGGCGCGAGCGCAAAGCCGATGAGCGGGAACAGGAAGGCGGCGGCGGGCGCGTCGCGCCATCCCGCGATCGGCCGCGGCGACAGCCCGTCGGCGAGCGGCAGGACGAGGATGATGAGCGCCGCGAGCAGGATCAGGCAGGCATTGAGCACCGGATACCAGTCGAAACGCGCCATCACCGCCCCGGCACCGAAGCGCCCGAGCGCGATGCACGCCGCGAACAGGCTCGCCGCCTGCACGCTCGTCTGCGCGGGCAGGTGCAGCACCTCGTTGTTGAAGGTCGGCAGCCAGGTGCCGATCCCCTGTTCGATGACGACGAAGACAAAGGCGCAGAGCACGAAAACGAGCACCAGCGGCAACGCCGCGAGGCGCAGCATCGCGCGGAAGGGCGCCGCCTCGGGCACTCCGGCCTCCTCGCCCGTCGGTGCCTCGTCGACGCGCGCCGAGAGCAGCAGCGCGAGCGCCAGCGCGACGATGCCCGCGAGCACCCAGTAAGCGTTCAGCCAGCGCAGCCCGGCGGGGTCGATGAACGCGCTGAACACCCAATAGGAGGCGAGCACGCCGACCATGAACATGCCTTCGATCAGGCTGGTCAGGCTCGCGTGCTGGCGCGGCCCCGTCGTGACAAAGCCGATCATCGAATAGACCGCGACCTTGGCGACGGCAAAAGCGGCGCCGACCATCGCGAAATGCAGCTGCGCCGCGCCGAAGCTGCCCAGCATCGGCATCACCAGACAGCCGGCGATGGCGAGCAGCAGCGCGCCGATCAGCGCGGTGCGAAGGCCGATCCGCGCCAGATAGCTCGCCGTCGCAAAGGACACGAGCGCGATGGTGATGTCCTTGAATCCTTCGAGCGTGCTCGCCTGCGGCTTGCTGACGTCAAAGCTCGAAATCGACTGGAGGATCACCGTCCCGACGCTGTTGAGCAGCATCGCAAAGGCGATATAGGTCAGGATCAGCGCGGCGATCAGTCGGGTGCGGGCCATGATGCGTCCTTAGGCGAAAGGGGACGGATGTATCGGGGGCAAATCAAGCGGCGGACAGTCGAACGCCCAGTTTACTCCTCGTCACCCTGAACTTGTTTCAGCATCCATGGCCCGCCCTCCAATCCCGCGCTGCGCCGAAGGAGTCGGCGGGCCATGGACCCTGAAACAAGTTCAGGGTGACACGTAAATAAAAGCATCCACCTGCTTCACAAACGCCCCAAAAAAGAGGGGTGGCCGCAAAGAGGCTGCGGCCACCCAGGGAGGGATGAACTCAGAAGCGATACGCCGCGCTGAAGCGGAACGACCGGCCCAGGATCGGGCGGGCGTTCACAACCTGACTACCGCCGCCGAGCTGGCGCGGATCGCCTTCGGTCAGCCCGACCTCGTCGGTCAGATTGTCCGCGGTCACCGCAAAGCTCAATGCCCGGTTCACATCGACGCTGATCCCCGCGTCGATCTTGAAATAATTGGGCAGCGTCTGGACATTCGCGGTGTCGGAGAAACGGTCGCCGACATAGGTGAAGGTCGAATAGAGCGAGACCTTGCCGTCGTTCCCGAACGGGATGTCATAGGCCGGGGTCACGCGCCACTGCCACTTGGGCTGGCGCTGCACGCGGTTGCCCGACAGGTCGGTCGCCCCGCCATCGGCAAAGAAATCGCGATATTTCGCATCGAGCCAGGTGCCCGAAAAGGCGATCGAGAAATTGTCGACCGGGCGGATCTGCCCTTCGAGTTCGACCCCCGTGCTGCGCGCGCCGCCGACCGACGCGATCGGCGCGCCATCGGTGATGACCGTCGTCGACAGCCCCTTGAACCGCGTGTGGAACAAGGTGGCGTAAAGCGACACGAGGTCGGTGCGGACCTTCACCCCGCCTTCATAATTGTCGACGCGCGGCGACACGAAAATCCCGTCGCGCAGATTGTCGAAGAAGGGGTTGGTGTTGCCGCGGTTGTAGCGCGCATAGACGCCGACCGACGAGGAAATGTCGTAATTGGCGCCGACCGTCCACGACCATGCGCCCTTTTTATAGGCGATGTTGCGGAAGGTGCCGTTGAGCACCGCGGTGCCATTGTCGTACAGCGTATCGGGATCGCCGTCGACGTTCACGCCGAAATCATTATTCTCCAGCGTCCCGCTCGCCTTGTAATGCTGGTAGCGGATGCCCGCGTCGAGCCGCAGTTCGGGCGTCACCTGAAACTCGTCGACCGCATAAAAGGCATATTCGCGCCCGTCATAGGCGGCATTGACATTGAAGAAACTGCCCTGCGTGAAACCGCGGTCGGTCGCGACCTGCCCGTTCGCAAGCACGAGGTTGAGCAGCCGCGCATTCGTTTCGGCGGTGAGCAACTGGACGTTGCCAAGGTTCCACTGGTCGTTCGACGAGAAGTCCGAATAATAGGCGCCGACGGTGAACTTGTTGGTCCCGCTGTCCCATTCGACCGCGAGGTCGTTGGTGAAATCCTCGATCTGCTTGCGCACGATCCAGGTGCCCGCGCGGATCACCTGCTGGCTGCCCGCGACCGCCTGCCCCCCGTTGACATAGGTGAGGCTGCCGATCGTGCTGCCGAGCGAGGCGGCATAGGCGTCGGCGCTCGTCGCGGTGCTGGCGGGAACAAGGCCGGTCGTGTCGGCATCGCCCTTCAAATAGCTGGCGCGATAGCGCAGTTGCAGCCCGTCGCCGATCTCATAGTCGAAATTGGTGCCGAGGTTGATGAGATCGGCGCCGCGCCCGTCGGCGAGGTCGGCGCGCGTGCCGTCGGGCAGCAGGCTCAATCGCGTTTCGGGGCCGGCGAGCACGCCGGTGCCGGGGTCGATATTGCCGAACCGGCGCACCTTGTCGCCGTCGCGGACCACCGGGATCGGCAGCAGCCACTGGCCGCGATCGTTGAGGTAGCGCGCAAAGACGAGGATCGAGCCGCGGTCCATGTCGTGCCGGACGTTGGCGGTGATCTGTCCGCCCTTTTCGGCGGTGAAGCGCGGATCGCGAATGCCGTTGCCGCTCGCATAATAGCCGCCGATCATGAAGCTGGTCGATTCGCCGAGCGGCCCCGACAGCAGCATGTCGCCGCGCAGGTCGCCATAATCGGTGATGCTCGCCTTCACCAGTCCCTCGAAATCGCGCCCGCCCTCTTTCTGGACGAAGTTGACGGTCAGGCCGGGCTGGCCGTTGCCGAACAGCGCGCCGGTGCCGCCACGCACCGCCTCGACGCGCTCGATCGTCTCGTCGATGCGGATGAGCTGGGTGTTTTCGAGGAAGGACAAGGTCGGCGGCGAGAAAAAGGGCACGCCCTGCACCGTCAGCGTGACGAATTCGGCGTCGCCGCCCGACGGATAGCCGCGCACGAAGATGTTGGCGCCATTCTGGCCGCCCGAACTTTCGGCCGACACGCCGGGGATGACCTTGAACAGGTCGGCGGTGCTGTTCGGCGCCGCGCGCTCGATCGCCTCGGCATTGATGCTGGTGATCGCGAACGCCGCGTCCTGGCGGCTGATGCCGCCGCCGGCGGTGCCGGTGACGACGATTTCCTCGTCGGCACTCGCCGCATCGTCGAGAGGCGCTTCCTGGGCGTGCGCGGCCATCGGCAGCGCGAAAAGCGCGATCGACGACAGCAGGTGGGTGGTCTTCAACATGGCATATCCTCCGCATTGGCTGTTCTGCTTGTCCGGCGCCCGCGCGCGGCCCTTTCCTGTTCTGCCGACAGGATCTGGCCGAGCGTGAGGTCGCCGATGGCGGGGACGTGGACGTCGGCGTCGGGCAGCGCCTCTTCAGGCCCGATGCCTATGGCCACCATGCCCGCCGCATGGATGGCCGCTATTCCGGCGCGCGCATCTTCGATTCCGATGCACTGGTCCGGGGACAGGCCCATGCCGTCGGCACAGGCCAGGAAAATATCTGGCGCGGGCTTGGGGCTCGCGACCGCGCCCGCGTCGGCGATGAAATCGAACGCATCGGCGATGCCGAGCCGCGCCACGACGTCGCGCGCGTTACGGCTGGCCGAGGCGAGGCCGATCTTCAGCCCCGCCGCGCGCAGGTCGGCGAACAGTCGCTCCACCCCGTCGAACAGATTGGCGGGCGAATAGCCCCTGAGCCGCGCGACATAGGCGGCGTTTTTCTCCGCCAGCATCGCCTCGAACTTCGGCGGCTCGACCGCCTTGCCCGAATGTTCGAGGATCAGCCGCAGCGATCCGGCGCGATCGACCCCTTTCAGCGCATGGTTCGCCTCGCGATCGAAGCGCAGTCCGTGCGCGTCGGCGAGCGCCTGCCACGCCTGATAATGATCCTCCGCCGTGTCGGTGAGCACGCCGTCGAGGTCGAAGATCACGCCCTTCAACGCCGGGCGCGACGCAAAGACCGGATCGGCGCCGACGGTCAGCGCGCGGCCATGGTCGGTGATGCCCAATGGCGCGCCCGACAGCAGGCGATAGGTCGCCCCCGCCCCATCGACCGCGACCTCGACCGTGCTGCCCCGCCATTGCAGGCGGAAGCGGTAGCCCGTCCACGCCGCCGGAAGCTGCGGCCGGAAGGCGGGCCGTGCGCCGTCGAGGCGCAGCCCGCCCCATCCCTCGGCCAGCACCAGCCAGCTGCCCGCGAGCGCCGCCATGTGCAGCCCGTGCGACGTGTTGCCGTGGCGATCCTCCAGATCGACGAGCGCGCATTCGCGCATGAAGCCCATCGCCGCCGCCTCGTCGCCCAGCCGTGCGGCCGTTATCGCAAAGGACACCGACGACAGCGTCGAATCATGCGTCGTGACGCGCGCATAATAATCGAGATTGCGCCGCTGCTGCGCGATCGGCATGGCGACAAGGTCCATCGCCATCGCCTGCACGACATTGCCCTGCTTCGCGACCTGGTGGCGAAAGAGGATCATCGGGTGATAGCGCATGAGCAGCGGGCCGTGGCCGTCCCGCGCCGCCAGCCCCGGCAGCTCGGGGCGACCGAGGAAAGCATCGTCCTGCGGATTGATGCCGAGTTCGGCATCGACGGGCAGCCACATCGCCGCGGCGGCGCGGCGCCATTCGGCGACCTCCGCCGCATCGAGCCCGATCCGCTCCGCCACCGCCGCCAGATCGCCGCGCACGTCCAGCCAGTCGGCGGTCTCGGCGGCGTAGGACAGATGGCGGCGCGCGATCGCGTTGGTGTAGAAATCATTGTCGACCAGCGCCGAATACTCGTCGGGGCCGGTGACGCCATGGATGCAGAAAGCGCCGCCGCGGCGCGGGTCGAAGGCGCCGATCTCCATCCAGATGCGCGCCGTCTCGAACAGCATGTCCGCCGCCTCGGCGCGCAATGTCTCGTCGCCCGTCGCCGCCACGTAAAGCGCGAGCGCATAGGCGATGTCGCCATTGATGTGATATTGCGCCGATCCCGTCGGATAGTGCGACGAACATTCGTCGCCGCCGATCGTCCGCCACGGATAGAGCGCGCCCTGCCGATGGCCGATCGCGCGGGCATGGGCGCGCGCGGCGCCCAGCTTGCCGATCCGGTAGGCGATCAGCGTCCGCGCCCTTTCGGGCGCCTGCAACGCCAGCACCGGCAGCATGAAGGTTTCGGCGTCCCAGAAATAATGGCCCTCATAACCCTCGCCGGTCAGCCCCTTGGCGCCGATGCTGTGGCTGGCATCGCGGCTCGCCGACTGGTGGAGCTGGAACAGGTCGAAGCGCAGCGCCGCCGCGAGTTCGTCGTCGCCCGCGATCGCGAGGTCGGCGCTGTCCCATAATCGCTGCACCGCAGCGCGCTGGCGCTCGACGAGTTCGTCAAAGTCCGTCGCACCATCGTCCAGCGCGGTCACATCGACCGGGTGGCCGCGGGCCGCGGCCAGCGCGACCACCCGGTCGATCGTCAGGGCGCCGCCGGCGACCAGATCGCCGCGCACGACATGCCCCGCCTCGGTCGCGGCAACCGCCGCTTGCGGACAGGTGACATGCTGGCGATAGGCAAGCTCGACGGCACCCTGCGCGAACCGGGTGACCGAAGGGGTATCGCCCGGCAGGGGGGGAATCATGCGCCACGCGGCGCGCAGGCGCCCCGAAATGCGCGGATCGTCGGCATCGCCTTCGTGAAGCGCGGCGCTGTCGAAACCATAGGTCAGCGACACCGCGACGGCGCCGCCGAAATCGACGGGGCGGATATGCAGGCGGGAGGCAACGATCGCGCCTCCGTCCAGCGGCACGATCCGCTCGGCGGCAATCTCCAGCGTCCGCCCGCTCGCCAGCCGCCAGCGCGCGCGGCGCTGCAACTGCCCGCTCGCGAGGTCGAGCGCGCTTTCGCTGTCGAGCAGCTCGGCGGCGGCGAAATCGATCGCCTGCCCGTCGATCGCGAGCCGCAGCAGCACCGGGCCGGGACAGGCGAGGCGCGTGTCGGTCGCGGTCGCATAGCCGGGGAAGCTTTCATGATAGGTGATCGGGCGGCGGATATAGGCGTCGGGCAGATAGGCAGAGGGCGCCGCGGCGCATTCGTCGGCCACGCCTTCGACCCCGACCAGCCCGTTGGCAAGCGCGAACAGCGCCCGCGCACTCGCTCCCTCCGCCGCCGCGCCGCGCCGGACGAGCCGCATCGATTCCAGAGATTGTCCGCTGGTCGCCACTTCAATCCTCACCCATGGCGAAGGCATCGCGGCCCCTCGCTCCTCAGCCTGCTTTCCCGCAAAATGGTATCGATGTCAAGGTATCGATACCATTTTGCGGGAAAGCCGTATCGACGAACGGAAAAATCCCTTTGTTTCAGCTTTCGCGCGTGACCAGCGACACCGGCATCGCGCGCGACTCGACGGGCTGGCCCGCCACCTTGGCGAGCACCTTCTGCGCGAGCAACTCGCCGCCGAACGCCCAGTCCTGCCGGATGCTCGTAAGCGGCGGCGAGAAGAGCGCGGCGCCCGGCGAATCGTCGAAGCCGACGACCGAGACGTCGCCCGGCACTTTATGCCCGCGCGCCTGCAACGCCTCGATCGCGCCCATCGCGATCGCGTCGCTCGCGGCGAAAATGCCGTCGAAATCGAGCCCCCGCGCGTCGAGCAGCGGCTCTACCGCCGCGCGTCCCGCGGTGAGGGTGAAGGCGCAGGGGATATTGCCGACGATCGCCGCGTCCGACGCCGCGATGCGCGCCTCGAACCCGCGCAGCCGGTCCTCGGCCTCGCCATGTTCGGCATCGCCGAGGAACAGGAGCCTCCGACACCCGCGGCCGAGCAGATGCTCGGCCGCGAGCCGTCCGCCCTCGCGATTGTCGCTGCCGACGACGATGCGCCCCGGCGGGCCATGTTCGGCGCCCCACACGACATAGGGCAGCCCCGTCGCCTCGACCATCGCGGCGGCATCGTCGTGCACCCCCTGCCCCAGCAGGATCACGCCGTCGGCCGACGGTGGCGCCGCGATGAACAGGTCGATCGTCGTCAGCACCATATTCTGCCCCGCCGCGGTCAGTTCCTGCAGGATGCCGCCGAGCAGCAGCAGCGGGTAAGGCTCGCTCATCAACCGTTCGTGCGACGGCGTCATTTCGATCACCACCGCGATCGTGCGTGTGCGCTGTTGCCTGAGGTTGCGCGCCGATACGTTGAGCCGGTATCCCATGCGCTCGGCGGTCTCGCGGACCAGGCGCCGCGTGCTTTCCTTGACGCTCGCGGGGTTCGACAACGCGCGCGACACGGTGATCTTGGCCAGGCCGAGTTCGTTCGCGATGTCCGCCATCGTCGGGCGCGCGTTGCCGCCGCCATTGGACCCCGGTCGCTGTGCCATCCCCGTCCCTTAACGCGCGGCGGCCTTGTTTCACAAGCGGCTAGGCGTGGATTGGGCGAACCGAAACGCAACCCCACTCCCCTCGTCATCCCGGCGAAGGCCGGGATGACGATTTAGCCAGGGGATTTCGGGACGGACACAGCGATCAATTGGTCCAATAGATATAATCCTGCCCGTCCCGCCACGGCGCGTTGAGCGGCACGTCGACGCGCACCGGCCCTTCGACCAGCCCCGGCCAGATCGGCCTGGCCATGCCCTTGTTCTGCGCTTCGATCATCGCGCGCAGCGCGGCGACGCGCGCGGGTTCGCGCGCCGACAGGTCGGTCCGTTCGGTCGGATCGGCGGCAAGATTATAGAGGCGCGCCCGTTCGGGCCGCCTGGTCACCTGCAATTTCCAGTCGCCCGCGCGCACCGCACGATAATCGCCCGAGCGCCAGAACATCGCAGGCCGCCGCGCGGGTCCGGCCAATATATCCTCGCTGTCGATCGTCCGGCCTTCGGGCGACGCCGCCCCCGCCGCCCCGGCGATGGTGGCAAAGATGTCGAGATGCCCGGTCATGTCGGCGCGCACGGTCCCCGGCGCGATGCGCGCGGGCCAGCGCATGAACAGGGGCGCGCGGATGCCGCCCTCGAAGAAAGTCGCCTTCCAGCCGCGAAACGGCGCGTTCAGCCCCGGCATCCCGTTATACCAGGCGCCGCCATTGTCGCTGGTGAAGATGACGAGCGTATTGTCGTCGATCCCGGCGTCTTTCAGCTTGGCCATCACGTCGCCGATTCGCCGGTCCATCTGCGCGATCATCGCGCCATAAACGCGCGTCTTGTGGTCCTTGATCGCCGCGAGCTTGTCATAATCGGCGCGCGTCGCCTGAAGCGGCGTGTGCGGCGCGGTGAAGGCCAGATAGAGGAAGAACGGCCGATTGCGGTTCGCCTCGATCGCCCTGATCGCCTCGTCGGCGAAATAGTCGGTCATATGCCCCTTCGCGGCGAAGCGTCGGCTGCCGTTGAAGGTCACCGCATGACGCAGATTCGCCCAGAGGAAACGGTCGATCGGATCCCACGGCAGCCTGGCGTTGACCGCATCGCGATCGTCCTCAGGCAGGAACATCGCCGCGCCCGCGAGCACCGCAAGGCTTTCATCGAAACCCTGACGCTGCGGCTGAAGCTCGGGCGCTTCGCCCAGATGCCATTTGCCGATGTGCAGCGTGTGATAGCCCGCCGCCTTCACCGCCTCGGCGATCGTCACCTCGCTCACGGGCACGCCCATCTGCGGATAGGGCGGGATGTCGGGGGTCACCAGCTCGTCGTGAAAGATCGCGCGGTGCGGCCCGACGCCCTCGCCATGCGCCAGATTTTCGGCGAACTCGATCGGCACCGCGGTGAACTCGAACCCGAAGCGCGTCGGATAGCGCCCCGTCATCATCGCCGCGCGCGAAGGCGAGCAGGTCGCGTTCGCGGCATAGGCGGTGGTGAAATGGACCCCCTCGCGCGCCAGCGCGTCGATGTTCGGCGTCTGGACGATCCCCGCAACGCCGCCGCCATTCAGGCTGATGTCGTTATAACCCAGGTCATCGGCGACGATCAGGATGATGTTCGGCGGTCGCTCGCCCTCCGGCGCCGCCGCCGGCCCCTGCTGCCACGCGATCGCCCGGTTCGGCTGCACCGGGTCGCGCCAGTCCTGCACGATGCCGGGGATGCGGTATTTGTTCGCGTCATAAGCCCAATAGCCGCCGCCCGCTGCCAGCGTCAGGGCGCCCAAAACGAGCCATTTTTTCGTCACGTCCAGTCCTCCCGCTCGCGGCTTCGGCTTGCCATGGAACTATTGACACTATATGTGTCATTATATTCACCGACGCGCAAGATCGTTTGACGTCGGCGGCGCGCTGGGCCAGCGAGGAATGCGATGACGATCGGGGTGAGGAAATCGGAAGCGGCGCGCGGCGGCGCCGAGCGGATCGACGGGCGCCGCGCGCGGAGCCGGTCGAGCCACAAGCGCATCGTCGAGGCGATGATGGAGCTGATTGTCGCGGGCGATTTGTCGCCGAGCGCGGCGCGCGTCGCCGAGGAAGCGGGCATCGGCCTGCGCACCGTGTTCCGCCATTTCGACGATATGGACGCGCTCTATTCGGAGATCACCGCGACGGTTACCGACCGCGTGATGCCGATCATCATGGCGCCCTATCCCGACCAGCCGTGGCGCGCCAATGTCCGCGAGCTCGTCCGCCGCCGTATCCGCGTCTTTGAAACGACTTTGCCCTTCCGCCTCGCCGCGAACATCAAACGTTATCAGTCGCCCTTCCTGATGGGGCAATATAGCCGCGTCGTGATGCTCGAACGCGAGCTGATCCTGCGCCTGCTCCCCGGTTCCGTACTCACCGACCGCATCAGCGTCGAGGCGCTGTGCGCGGCGCTCTCCTTTCACACATGGCGCACGCTGCGCCACGACCAGGGCCTGCCCGCCGAGGAAGCGGGCGAAGTGATCGGGCATATGGTCGAGGCGCTGCTGGCGACGGTGGCCGACGAATGACCCGCGCCGCCGCGCTGCTTGCGCTGCTTCTGCCGGGCACGCTCGCCGCGTGCGGCGACGAGGCCGCGCCGCCGCTGGCCGAAGCCAGCCCCCCCGAATGCCCCGCGATGCCGGCACAGGATTATGTCTGGATCCCTGGCGCGACCTTCACCATGGGCGCCGACGCGCGGCTGCCCGAAGAGGGGCCACCGCGCGAGGTGGCCGTCGCGGGCTTCTGGATGGCGACGCATGAGGTGACCAACGCCGAGTTCGCCGAGTTCGTCCGCGCGACGGGTTACAAGACGCTCGCCGAGCAAGACCCGCCGCCGCTCCCCGGCGCGCCGCCCGACATGCTCATTCCCGGCTCGGCGGTCTTCACCGCCCCGACCGACGGCAATCCGAACTGGTGGCGCTGGGTCGTCGGCGCCGAGTGGCGCCACCCGGCGGGGCCCGCGACGAATATCGACGGGCGCGACCGCGATCCGGTCGTGCAGGTGGGCTATGAGGACGCGCTCGCCTTCGCGAAATGGAAGGGCAAGGCGCTGCCGAGCGAGGAGCAATGGGAGCTCGCCGCGGCGACCGGCGGCGCCGACCGCAATGTTCCGGTCGGCAGGGACGGCAAGCCGCGCGCCAATTTTTATCAGGGCAGCTTTCCCTTCCGCGACCTCGGCACCGATGGCTTCACCGGGCGCGCGCCGGTCGCCTGCTTTCCGGCGGATGCGCATGGCGTCCACGACCTGATCGGCAATGTCTGGGAATGGACGACGAGCGCGGCGGGCAGCGAGCGCAATGTCATCAAGGGCGGCAGCTTCCTGTGCGCCGCCAATTATTGCGCCCGCTATCGCCCCGCCGCGCGCCAGTTCCAGGAACGCAGCCTGGGGACCGACCATATCGGCTTCCGCCTGATCGACACGAAGCGCCCGGCGCCGAAGGGGTAGGCCCGCGCCGTAGTGACGACGGGAGTGGCGGAAAGCGACCGGTTGCGGACGCGGCGCTCCTCCCCCTGCGGGGGAGGATCGGCCGGAATCCACCCCAAAACCGCCAACAGCCTCAACCATTCAGCCTACCGCCCGCCGCCCAGGGCAGCCCACATCCGCACCAACACTACCCCCGCGCACGCCGCCGCCGGCCCCACAGCAGCAACGCCAGCACGATCAACCCGCCGCCCAGCCACAGCGCGGCCTTGATCGCGCGTTTGCGCCCCTGCTGCTCCCACGCATAACGGTTGATCTGCTCGTCGGCCGTATAGCCCGCGGGCATGTCGAGCACGCCGTTCGCCTTCGCATAGGCGCGGTAGTCGGCCATCATCGCGGCGAAACGATCAGGCATCGCCGCCGACAGGTCGCGCGTCTCGCCGGGATCGGTCCTGAGATGATAGAGCCGCCATTGGCCGTCGCCGGTCGGCGGCAGGTTGCGCACCAGCTTGTAATCGCCGCGAAACAGCGCGGCATTGCCCGACAATTCATAACCGAGCGGCGCGTCGCCATGGACGCTGCCCGCCCCGCCTTCCAGCATCGGCACCAGGCTGCGCCCCGTGATCGGCTCGACGCTCCGTCCCTGCCATTGCCCATCGTGCAGCGGCACGTCCGCCAGCTCGGCGAGCGTGGGCAAGAGGTCGGTGACATGCGCCAGCCCGTCGCTGATCGCGCCCGCTTGAATCGCGCCATGCCCCGGCCAGGCGATGATCAGCGGGACGCGCAGCCCGCCCTCGGTCGCGCTGAACTTATACCCCGACAAGGGCGCCGCCGCCGCGCTCGCCCAGCTGGCTCCGATCGCCGAAAAACTGCCCCGCCGCCCGATATTGTCGGTCGCAAGATCATATTGCATGTCCAGAAACAGCCGATTGCGCAGGCTGGCAAAGGGATTGGTCGGCTCGGCGCCATTGTCGGACAGGAAGACAAAGATCGTATTGTCGTAATCGCCCGTGGTCTTGAGATGCGCGACCAGCCGCCCGATCTCGCGGTCCATCGCGGTCGCCATGCCGCCATAGGCCTGCATCACGCGCACCGCTGCCGCGCGCTCGTCATCATCAAGTTTCTGCCAGTCGCGCGTCGTCGGCATCGTCACCATCGGCATGCCCGCGGGCACGATGCCGAGCGCCGCCGCGCGCCGCGCGCGCGCCGCGCGCAGCGCCGTCCACCCCTCCCTGTACATCGCCGCATAGCGCGCAATGTCGCTGTCGGGCGCCTGCACCGGGATATGGTTGGCGAGGAAGTTGATCGAGGCGAGGAAGGGTTTGCCGCTCTGGCGGTCCGTCTCGATATAATCGATCATCTTTTCGACGACGAAGGTCGACGAATAATAATCCTTGGGCAGGGTCGCGGGCTTGCCGTTCTCGGTCCAGTTCGCCTTGTCGTACAGCCCCTCGATCGGCCTTTGCTCGAAATTGTCGGCGCCCGCATCGGCGAGGCTGAACGCGCGGTCATATCCGCGCGCGTGCGGCAGGCGCTTCGCGTCGCTGCCCAGATGCCATTTGCCGGTGAGGTAGGTGCGATATCCCGCCGCCTTCATCAACTGTGCGATCGTCACGACGCGCAGGTTCATCACCGTGTCGTAACCCGGCTTGCCCCGATGCTCGTCGGGGATCGTCTCGGGCATGTTGCCCAGCCCATTGCGGTGGTTCATCACCCCCGTCTGGAGCATCGCGCGCGTCGGCGAGCAGGAGCCCGCGACGTGGAAATTGGAAAAGCGCATCCCCGCGCGCGCCAGCGCGTCGATATGCGGCGTCGCGATTTCGGAACCAAAGGCGCCGACGTCCGAAAAGCCCCAGTCGTCGGCGAGGAGGATCACGATATTGGGCTGGCGCGGCGACGCGGATCGCGGCTGCGCCTGACCCGATGTGGTCCCCAGCAGACAGGCCAGCGCGATGATGGCAGCACGCCGGAACCCGCCCAAGCGACGCGGCCTAGTGGTCCTCCAGCATACTGCCATCACTCCCACCCCCAAGGGATATGGCATTTACTATGCCAATATATCGCCGAGTCAATGGGGTGGAAGCGGGCCAGCGCGGCTCCCGCACAAGATTAGGGTCAGTATCCAATTCTGACAGGATCGTCATCCCGGCACGGACCGGACCCTCGCCATTGCCGTGGGGCGCGAGAGCCGGATTCGGGCCTTCGCCGGGACGATGGCATGATGGGACGCAGTGGCCCTGCGCCGCCTTACCGGCCCGGCGCGATCCGCATCGCCGCGCCGCCGCCGGGGGCGAGCCAGAGCTTGTAGGTGTCGCCCTTTTTCACCCTGACCGTGTCATAGGCGATGTTGCGGCGCGCGTCGGTCAGATAGGTCGCGCCTTCGCCGTCCTTCCAGATCGTCGCCGTATAGGTCTTGCCGGGTTCGAGGAAATCGAACGACAGCGTCAACGTGCGTGCGGTGCCGTCGTTGACCCCGCCGACATACCAGTCGGCGCTGCCCCGGTCCTTGCGCGCGAAAATCGCATAGTCGCCGACCGCGCCCGCGATCAGGCGGCTTTCGGCCCAGTCGGTCGGCACCTGCTTGACGAAAGCGAGCTCGCGCGGATGCGCTTCGAGGTTTTCGATGAAGTCGGCCGCCATCTGGATGGGCGAATAGATGGCGAGATAAAGGCCGAGCTGCTTCGCGAGCGTCGACGTCATCGGCACATCCTCAGCCCCCTTCAGGCTGAACACCCCCGGCGTATAGTCCATCGGCCCCGACAGCATCCGCGTGTAGACGAGCGTGGGTTCATGGTCGGGGCCGTTGGCGAAGGCGCCCCAGGCATTATATTCCATGCCGCGGGCGCCTTCGCGCGCGACCCAGTTGGGGTATGTGCGGCGAAGGCCGGTGTCCTTCACCGGCTCGTGCGGGTTCACGGCGACCTTATATTTCGCCGCCGTCTCGACGACTTTTTGGTGATGCTGCACCTGTCGCTGGCCGTCGTGCCATTCCATCACCTTTTCGCCCGGCGTCGCGCCCGGCGCGATGATGCCGCCCGCGTCGGCGACATAGCCCGTCTTGACCGCTTTCACGCCCAGCTGGCCGTAAAGCTTCATCGCGTCGTCGAGCTGCGCTTCATAGACCGCGATATTGCCGCCGGTTTCGTGGTGGCCGATCAAGGTCACGCCTTTCTTGCGGGCATAGTCGGTGACGGCTTTCAGGTCGAAATCGGGATAGGCCTGGGTAAAGCTATATTCGTCGCCATGGCCGAACCAGTTGCTGTTCCAGCCCTTGTTCCAGCCCTCGACGAGCACGCCGCCGAAGCCGTGCCTGGCGGCGAAGTCGATATATTGCTTGGTGCGTTCGGTCGTCGCGCCATGGTTCGGCCCTTCGGCCCAGCTCCACGGACCGCGTATCATGCCCCACCAGATGCCGATATATTTCATCGGCTTGACCCAGCTGACATCGCCCAGTTTGTTCGGTTCGTTGAGGTTGAGTTCGAGGTCGCTTTCGACCAGCCCGGCGGCGTCATCGGTGATGCGGATCGTGCGCCACGGCGTCGCGAACGGCAGGTCGCGCACGACGCGCGGCCCGCGCGATGCGGGCGCGAGCGTCGCGCGGAACTTGCGCCCTTCGATCCGCTTCAGCCACATGCCGGCATAGTCGACGAGCGCGGCTTCGTGAAAGGCCAGGTGCGTGCCGTCGGCGAGGCGCATCGTGATCGGCGTGTGCGCGGTCGATACCGCGTCGATCGGCGTCTGCTGATAGACTTGTTCATAGCGGTTCCACTCGCCGCCCGCGATCCACCACGCCGTCCCTTCGGGCGCGATGTCGAACTCGGTGATCTCGTCGGCGATCTTCGCGGTCTTGAGGCCCTCCTGCTCGGGCAGCTCGTAACGAAAGCCGATGCCGTCGTCGAACAGGCGGAAGCGCAGGTTCATCGCATGGCCGCCCCAGCTTTCATGCTGGCGGAAACGGACGAGCAGTTCATTATGATGGTCGCGCACGAAGCGGCGCTCGCCCCATGGCTGTTCCCAGCGCGTATCGGCGCTCGCGGTTTCGCTGCCCTCGATTTTGAAACCGCGCTGAAGGCCGACGCGATCGGTCATGATGAAGCCGAGCTTCGACGGCGCAATCAGCAGCTTGCCCTTGCGCGACAGCGACCAGATCGGGCGCGCATCATTGTCGGTCGCGACGGTCAGGACGAGGTTGCCGTCGGGCGAGGTGGCGGTGACCGGTGCGGGCGCCTGCTGCGCGGTGGCGGGCGCTGCGGCGGCGGCGAGAAGAGCGAGGGGAGCGAGACGGAGCATGATCATCCTTCCATTTTGAGCCAGAGCGCGCCGCAGGGGGGCAAGTGCACGGTGTCGGCGCCACCCAGCGCGATGAGCGGCGCGCCGCCACGCGCGAGCGCCGAAATGTCGATCGGGTCGCCGCCGAGGTTGAAGAGACAGCGAATGCGCTGGTCGCCGGCGACACGGTCGAAAGCGAGCAGGTCGCCCTCGGCCACCCAGTTCGCGTTGCCGCCGAGGCGCAGCGCAGGGTGCGCGGCGCGCAGCGCGACGAGGCGGCGGGTGAGGTTGAGCAGCGACGCCGGATCATCGTCCTGGCGGTCGACGGCCAGGTCGCGGTGCGCGGGACCGAGCGGCAGCCACGGGTCGGCGTCCGAAAAGCCCGCGTTCGCGGCCGCCGCCGTCCAGGGCAGCGGGGTGCGCGCGCCGTCGCGCGACAGGGTGAGCGGCCAGTTCTTGCGCGCTTCGGGATCCTTGACCTGATCGAAGGGAATATCGACCTGGTCGAGCCCCAGTTCCTCGCCATTATAGAGGATGATATTGCCGCGCAGCGCGCAGAGCAGCGCCATCTTCATGCGCGCAAAGGCACCGCGGTCGACGCCGTCGGGCGTCCAGCGCGACACCGCGCGCGGCGCGTCGTGATTCTCGAACGCCCAGCTCGGCCAGCCGACCCCCGGCGCGTCGGGCCAGGCCTCGGCCGCTTCGCGCACCAGTTGCGGCGTCAGCCGCTCGGCGTAGAGAAAGTCGAAGCCATAGGCGCTGTTGAGCCGGCGATCGCCCGCGGTGAACAGCTTCATCTCGCGCAGCGCGTCGTCGCCGCCGACCTCGGCGACGGTGAAGCGCCCCTCGCGCTCGTCGGTGAGCGCGCGGATGCGTTCGAGGAAGAGCGCGATGTCGGGGTGCGACTGGTTATAGATTTTCTGCTGAAAATCGAAGGGACGCGTGCGCACCTTGTTCGACGGCGGCGCGGGCGGATTGTCGCGCAATTCGGGGTCGTGCATCGCGAAATTGATCGCGTCGATGCGAAAGCCGTCGACGCCGCGGTCGAGCCAGAAGCGCACGACATCGAGCAGCGCGTCCTGCACATCGCGGTTGTGGACGTTGAGCTGCGGCTGCGTGCTCAGGAAATTATGCATATAATATTGGCCGCGGCGCGCGTCCCACGTCCATGCCGGGCCGCCGAACACCGACTGCCAGTTGGTCGGCGGCGAACCGTCCGCCCGCGCATCGGCCCAGACATACCAGTCGGCGCGGTCATTATCCTTGCTCGCGCGGCTCTGCGCGAACCAGGCGTGCTGGTCGGAGGTGTGCGCGAAGACGAGGTCGGTCGTGACCTTCAGCCCCAGCGCATGCGCGCGCGCCACCAGCGCATCGAAATCGGCAAGCGTGCCGAAGATCGGATCGACGCCGCAATAATCGGCGATGTCGTAACCGAAATCGTCCATCGGCGAGGGATAGAAGGGCGACAGCCAGATCGCATCGACGCCGAGCGAGGCGATATGGTCGAGCCGCGCGGTGATGCCCGCAAGATCGCCGACGCCGTCGCCGTTCGAATCGGCAAAGCTGCGCGGATAGACCTGATAGATCGCCGCGCCCTTCCACCACGGCGTATCGGCATCCGCGACGGATTCGGGCTGGTCCTGAACGAGGGGCTGGTTGGGTGTCACGCTATGGTCGCTTATTCGCTGGCCTGGCAGACAAGCGTGCCGAAGGCGGGGAGAGAGAGACGGAGGCTGCCCGGCGCCGCGGGGCGCGCCGGACAATCACCATGGAGCGCGGTGAAGCCCGCGCTTTTCATATCCACGGCGATGGTCGCCGACAATGGCGCCGCAGACGTATTATAGGCGAGCACCACCTCACGCCCCGTGTCGGGGTCGAATCGCGAAACCGCGAGCAGGCCGGGCTTGTCGGAGAAGGCGCGCAGCTTCGTCGGCCCGCGCGTCAGTGCCGGGGTGCTCCGGCGGATCACCGCGAGCTTCGCGATATGCCGATAGAGCGGGTGCGCGGTGTCGAAATTGGCGTCGGCGGTGGTCGCATCGGTGCCGATGAGGTCGTTGTCGTTATAGACGGCGACCTTTGAGGCGAACATATCCTCGCGCGCGAGCTGGTCGTGGCCGTCGGAGACGAAGCCCTGTTCGTCGCCATAATAGATGGTCGGCACCCCGCGCAGCGTCAGCAGCATCGCATGGCCGAGCATCGTCCGCGCGAGCAGTTCGGCATCGTCCGCTTGCGGATTCGCCTGCTTCACGAACATCGCGAAGCGCCCCATGTCATGATTGCCGAGGAAGGTCGGCAGCTGGAGCGCCGCCTCGGCGCCGCCCTTGTAAAGCACGTCGCCGTCGAACAGGCGCGCGAACAGGTCGGTGCCCTTCGTGCCGCTGACGCTGTCGATCACCGCGCGCGCGAAGCTGAAATCGAGCACCGCGGGCAGATCCGCGCTGTGCGTATAGGCGGCGAGCGACCCCGGATCGACGCCGTCGATATAGACTTCGCCGAAAATGTGGAAATGGGGAATGCCGCGCGCCTTGGCCCGCGCCTGCATCGCGGGGACAAAGGCGCGCCAGAACTCCGGGTTCACATGCTTGGCGGTGTCGATGCGAAAGCCGTCGATGCCGAATTCGTCGATCCAGCGGCCGAAGATGTCGATGAAGCCCTGCACCACGCGCGGATTTTCGGTCGCAAGATCGTCGAGTCCGGCAAAATCGCCATAAAGGGCGGACTCGCCGACCCAGTCGCTGTTGCCGCGATTATGGTAATAGATGGGGTCGTTGAGCCAGGCGGGCACCTTCACCCGCTCCTCGCCCTTCGGCACCACGGGGGTGTAGGCGAAGGCGGGATCGGTGAGCCGCGCCCAATTCTCCGCACTCGCGTCCTCGTCACCCGCAAAACCGGCGTTGATCGCCGGACCGTCGATGCCGCCGCGACGCGACCAGGGATAATCGGCGAGGCTGCGGTAACGGAAATCCTGGGCCGCGCCTTCCTTATAGGTGATGACGTCGGCGGTGTGGTTGGCGATGATGTCCATATAGACCTTCATCCCCCGCGCGTGGGCGGCATCGACAAAGGCCTTGAACTCTTCATTGGTGCCGAAATGCGGGTCGACCTGCGTGAAGTCGGTCACCCAATAGCCATGATAGCCCGCGCTTTCCTGCCCCGGCGCGCCCTGCACCGGCTTGTTCTTGAAAATCGGCGCGAACCAGATCGCGGTGGCGCCGAGCCCCTGGATATAGTCCAGCCGCTTCGTCAGCCCCGCCAGGTCGCCGCCGTGGAAAAAGCCCTTCGCGGCGGGGTCGTATCCCGTCTGGAGGCGATCGCCCCTCAACCCGCCACGGTCGTTCTTCGCATCGCCATTTTCAAAACGGTCGGGAAGGACGAAATAGATGACCTCGTCGCTTGCCGGACGCGCGCGCAGCTCCGCCTCGTCGGCGGCGGCGGGGAGCGGCGCGAAGAGCAGCGCCAGCGCGGCGAGACGGCGCATCATGCCGCGACCCCCGCGGCCGGCCGCGTCGCGGCAAGGAAATCGTCATAGCTTTGCATTGTCGCCACCTCGCGTTCGATCATCAGCGAAATCCCCGCCATATATTTGGCGAGGTCGCCCTCGCCGATCCCGTGGGCAAGCGGGTGCCAGGCGCGCGGTTCGACCCCCTGCCCGACGAGCACCTGGAGCCAGCCCGATTCGGTGAACAATTCCTCATGCTCGCGAAAGATCAGTCCCTGCGCGCGGAACTGCTCGATCTTGGCGGCCAGCGTATCGGGGATCGGCATCGCGGCGCGGTCCCGCCAATAGGGCGTGTCGCGCCGCTCGGTCGCCTTGAAGTGCAGGATGAGGAAGTCGCGGATGCGTTCCCACTCGAAATCGCTCTGGCGATTATATTCGGCGGCGACCGCAGGGTCGGCCGCGCCGACGGGCAGCATCTTCAAAAGCCGCGAAATACCCGACTGAACAAGGTGGATGCTCGTCGATTCGAGCGGTTCCATGAAGCCGCTCGCGAGGCCGAGCGCGACGACGTTGCGGTTCCACAGCTTGCGCCGCTTGCCGCTGACGAAGCGCAGCCGGTTGGGTGCGGCTTGCGGCACGCCGTCGAGATGGGCGAGCAGCGTCCGCTCGGCGTCTTCGTCGGTGATATGGTGCGACGAATAGACATAGCCGTTGCCGATACGATGCTGGAGCGGGATGCGCCATTGCCAGCCCGCGTCGCGCGCCGTGGCGCCGGTCCAGGGCAGCTGCGGCGTATCGCCGTGCGCGCACGGCACCGCGATCGCGCGGTCGTTGATGAGCCAGTGCGACCAGTCGTCATAGCCGGTCGCGAGCGCGCCTTCGATCAGCAGGCCACGGAATCCCGAACAGTCGATGAAGAGGTCGCCGTCGATGCGGCGGCCATCCTCCAGGGTGATCCCGGCGACGTTCCCGCTATCGCCCTCCATACGAACGTCGACAACCTTGCCCTCGACCCGCTGCGCGCCCCCCGCCTCGGCGCGGCGACGCAGATAGGCGGCGTAAAGCGCGGCGTCGAAATGAAAGGCATAGGGCATTTCGGCGAGATGTGGCGAGGTGCGCGGCGCGCCGCGCTGCATCCGCCGCGCGCGCGCCGCGCATTCGTTGAGCGAATAGGCGCCCAGCTCGCCCGCGACCCCCGCCGCGCGCGCGCGGAGCCAATAATGCTGAAACTCGAGCAGGCCGAGCCCGCGCCCGACCGCGCCGAAGGCGTGCATGTAGCGGTGACCGGGGCGCGTCCAGTCCGCGAACTCGATGCCGAGCTTGATCGTGCCTTGCGTCGCGGTAAGGAACTCGTCCTCGTCGATGCCGAGCGCCTGGTTGAACAGGCGGATCTGCGGGATCGTCGCCTCCCCCACGCCAACGGTGCCGATCGCGTCCGATTCGACCAGCGTCACCGACCAGCCGGGAGGCAGGAAGCGGATGAAACAGGCCGCGGCCATCCAGCCTGCCGTCCCGCCGCCGATGATGATGATCCGCATGGGGCTCATTTGATCGGCCATCGCCTCTTTATGCAACTGGATGATGGGGGCGGCAGGACATCGCCGCCCCCATCGGGAAGGATCAGAATTTGAAGGTCGCGCCCGCGAGGAAGCGGCGGCCGTAAATCTGATAATCGATCACCGCGCGCGCATCGCGCGGATCGTCGGTGACGAAGGGTTCGTCGGTCAGATTCTGACCCTGAACAAAGATCGACAGGCCTTCGAGCGCGCTGCCCGGCTGGAAGTCATAGCCGATCTGCGCGTCGATGATCGTCTCCGGCCGCGCGCGGCGGCGCACACGATTGCCGCCGAAGCCCGACAGTTCGCCAACGAAGCTCGACCGGTAACGTGCGCTGGCGCGCGCGTTGAAGCCCCATTTTTCAAAGAAGATGGTGCCGTTCGCGACCCATTTGGAATAGCCGGGGATGTCCTCGGCCGGCGCGCCGGGGGTCGGCGCGATCTTCGTCTTGGTATAGGAAGCGCCGCCCGTTACGCCGAAGCCGTCGAGCGCGCCGACCAGTTCGCCGAAGGGCAGCGTGCCCGCGACTTCGGCGCCATAAAGCTCGCCGCCCTCGCCGTTGATCGGCGCGTTCACGGTGCCCATGTAATTGACGATGATCGGGTTGCCGTTCGCGTCATTGCCCACGGGCGCGATCGGGTAGCCGGTGAAGTCGAACGGAATGTCCTGATTATAGATATAGCTCTTCAGATCCTTGTAGAAGAGCTGGAGCGCCAGATAGCCCTTCGACCCGAAATATTTCTCGAAGGTCAGGTCGACGGCGTTGGCGCGCCAGGGACGCAGATCCGGATTGCCCGCTCCGCCGCGCACGACCGCGCACAGGCGGCCGGGGGGACAGGTCATGCCGCCCGGATCGCCCACCGTCGTCCCATAGCTCAGCGAGGCGCGCATGTCGTCGAGCCGCGGGCGGATGATCTCGCGCGCCGCGCTGAAGCGGATCACGAAATCGCTCGCCGTGCGCAGCGACAGGTTCAGGCTGGGCAGCACGTCGACATAGTCGCTGCTGCGACGCTGCGGAATGCCCTGGATATTGGGCGATTCGTTGGGGTTGGTGCCGATGAAGGACGCACTCGCGCCGTTCGAATTCTGGTCGGTGAAGATGGCCTGCACGCCGATGTTGCCGGTCAGCAGCGACGACCCCATTTCGTGGTCGATGTTCGCCTGAACATAGGTCGTCATCAATTTTTCGCTGACGTCATAGGCCTTTACGACCACGTCGCCATAGGGGTTCGGCACCAGCTGATAGAGACCAGCGGCAAGCAGGTCGCGCGGGTCGTAGCTGATGACCGGACCGAGCCCGAGATATTCGAGGTTGGTGGTGCCCAGGCGGAACTGTTCGGGCACCGGCACGCTGGTCAGCCCGTCGGTATTGGCGACAAGCCCGACAAAGGCTTCGTCGGGAACGAGGCTCTTCGAGCGGTCGGTGTAGTTGACGCCGAACTGGACCGAGCGGAAAAAGCCTTCGAGCTCGCGTTCGACTTCGACGCGATATTGCCACAGCTCGTCCTCGATGATGCGGTTGTTGTAATAGCCGTCCTGACCGCCAAGGATACGGCGACCGTCGACGCTCGTCTGGTCGCCGCCCCAGCCGAGCGGGCTGGTGAGCTGGATGAGACCATAATCGCCATAGTTGAGCGTCGGGCTGAACACGGTGCCGTTGCGGTCGCTGCGGAAACCGATGGTGTCGACCGCGCCCACGCCGCCGCCGCGACCGGTGCCGGCGTTGCTTTCAAAGATCAGCTCGTTGCGGTCGGTCTTCGACAGGCTGATGTCGGCGGTGACATTCCAGCCGTCGTCGCCTTCCCAGCGGTTGTTCCAGCCAAAGCTGTAGAGCTTGGCCTTGCGTTCGAACACGTCGTTGCGCACGACGCCCTCGACATTGGTGAACGTGCCCGCGCGGGCAAAGACGAACTCGCCGCTGTCGTCGATGTCGGTGACATTGACCCCGGCGCCGCCGAAGGCGAGCGGCAATTCGATCCCGCGCTTGATCTGGTCATCCTTGAAGTCGGAATAAAAGGCATCGAGCGTCGAGGTGAAATTGGGGTGCGGCTGCCACTGGAGCGTGCCCTGAAGGCCGAGGCGCGTGAGCTGGGTCGAGGTAGCATAGCTTTTCGACCCGCCGATCACCACCGGGCTGGCGGCGGTGCCATTGCCCGCATAGCCCCAGGCGTTGAACTCCTGGATCTGATAGGGTTCGTCGACATAGCTCGCCGACAGCGCGACACCCAATGTATCGTTCGCAAACTGGTCGACGAACACGCCGTTGACGCGATAACCATATTTTTTCGACCCCGCATTGAGCTTGCCGAGGTCGGCGAGGCTGCCGCGCGCGCCGATCGAGATGACGCGCTTGCCATATTCGAGCGGGCGGATGGTGCGCAGGTCGACGGTGCCCGAAAGCCCCTGCCCGACGATCGACGCCATCGGCGTCTTGTAGACGAGCACCTGGTTGATCACTTCGCTGGGATATTGGTCATATTCGACGGCGCGATTGTCCCCCGTCGAGGTCTGTTCGCGGCCGTTGAGCAAAGTCGTCGAAAAGTCGGGCGCGAAGCCGCGGATCGAGATCGAGTTCGACCGGCCGGAGACGCGCTGCGACGTCAGGCCCGGCAGGCGCGCGATCGATTCGGCGATCGAGGCGTCGGGCAGCTTGCCGATATCTTCGGCCGAAATCGATTCGACGATCTGGTCGCGCTCCTTCTTCGCGCCGACGGCGCTTTCGAGGCTGGCGCGGAAGCCCGAAACGACGATCTCCTCGTCGGCGCCCGCTTCGGCGGGATCGGCGTCCTGCGCCATCGCGGCAACAGGCAGGATGGCGGTCAAGGCAAGGCCCATCGCGATGGCGCTGGCGCCGCGACGAAGGCTGGTCGGCATGGTCATAAAAGGCTCCCCTGGCACAGACGGGCGGTGACGACCGCGTGTCGGACCGGGGACGCGAATGTCCTTGAGGCTCCTCTCCGACGCGTGGGCTTTCCCATCTTGAGCCTCGCAATTGAAACCAATCGCGCCGGACCGCCATAGGGTATACGTATACGCAAAGAAGGCGGCCCGCGGACGCGGGGCTGCCCGCAGGCTGTCTATGGCGCTTCCGGCGCGGGTTGCGCCGCGCTTGGATCGGGCGCCTCGGCGGCGGTCAGGTCGCCGTTCTGGACAAGCCAGCGCGGATGCATGGCCTGCACCGCGGCCATGATGCGGTCGACCGCGGCGGCGACCTGTTCGCCCTCGGCCTCGCGGTCGCGCTGGACGACGACGCGGCGCGCCTGCGCGTCGATCAGCACGCGGTCGCGGCGCACGAGTTCGCCGACGGTGAGGCCAGCGAGAATCGCGCGCGCATCCTCCTCGCGTTGTTCGAGCGTCGCGAGACGGCGGTTGAGCTGTTCCTCCACCTGCACCGCGGCGTTGGTCTGTTGCCGGAGCTGGACGATGCTGACACGCGCGTCGCGGTCGAGCGCCTTGCGGATGCGCGCCGCAAGTTCACTGTCGAGTTTGGCGGCATAGCGATCGACGAGCACCACGCCGTCGACCGCCACGGCGTCGCGTTCCATGCGCACATTCATGCTGTCGACGCGGTCGCTTTCGTCGAGCAGGCTCCGCAATTCGGCCTGCACCACCGAGCGCGCGCGCACCTCGCCGGCCAGATTGTTGAGCGTGAGCGCAAGCGGGATCGACAATATGCCCAGCGTGACGACGATCCCCGCCACCTGCATTGCCGTATGTTGCGGCGTCAGCGACGGGCCGAAACGGTTGAACCGCGCCACCGTCGTCGCGGCAAAGGCGATGGCGAGCGTGTTGGTGAGGAACAGCAGCGCCGCGCCGACGGCAAAGTCGAAACGCCCCGTCGCGAGGCCAAAGCCGATCGTCGAGAGCGGCGGCACCAGCGCCGTCGCGATCGCCACGCCGACCATCACCCCCGACAGCTTGCGCATGATCGCATAGACGCCCGCGATGCCGCCGACGACCGCGACGCCCAGGTCGAGCAAGGTCGGCTGGGTCCGCGCGCGCAGTTCGGGGGTGACGTCGCGGATCGGCGACAGCCAGATGATGAACATCGCGACAAGGATCGCGACCGCCATGCCCGCCGCCATCGTTACCAGCGAGCGTTTGATGAGGTTGCTTTCGAGCGTCGCGAGGCCGAAGCCGATGCCCATGATCGGGCCGAGCAGCGGCGACACGAGCATCGCGCCGATCACGACGGCGGCCGAGCTTTGCAACAGCCCGAGCGTCGCGATCGCCGCCGACAGCGTGATCAGCAGCAGGAACTTCTTGTTGAGCCGCGCATCGCGCGCGACGCTGGCCAGCACCAGCGCGCGGCCGTGATCGTCGCCGACGCCATTGTCGTCGTCATCGACCTCGCGGCCGGCCCCCGGGCGTGCCGAACGGCGACCACCGGCGTTGAACGGTGCATCGCCGAGGCCCGGCACGCCAGGATGATGGCCGGCCATGGCGCGGCGCGTCAGATCTTGGCCGTAAGCTCGGGCACCGCGCTGAACAGGTCAGCGACAAGGCCGAGGTCGGCGACCTGAAAGATCGGCGCGTCCTCATCCTTGTTGATCGCGACGATGGTTTTCGAGTCCTTCATGCCCGCAAGATGCTGAATTGCGCCCGAAATGCCAATGGCAAAATAGACCTCCGGCGCGACGATCTTGCCGGTCTGGCCGACCTGGTAATCGTTGGGGACATAGCCCGCGTCGACCGCGGCGCGGCTGGCGCCGAGCGCGGCGCCGAGCTTGTCGGCGAGCGGCACGATGACCTCTTCATATTTCTCGCTCGACCCCAGCGCGCGGCCGCCGGAGACGATCACCTTGGCCGAAGTGAGTTCGGGGCGCTCCGACTTGGCGATTTCGGCGCCGACAAAGCTCGAGATACCCGCGTCGCTGCCCGCCGAAACGGCTTCGACCGCGCCCGAACCGCCCGACGTCGCCGCCTTTTCAAACGCGGTGCCGCGCACGGTCAGGACCAGCTTCGCGTCGCTCGATTCGACGGTTGCGATGGCGTTGCCGGCATAGATGGGGCGGGTGAAGCTCTTGGGCCCCTCGACCGAAAGAATGTCCGAAATCTGCATGACGTCGAGCAGCGCGGCGACACGCGGCGCGATATTCTTGCCGGTCGTGGTGGCGGGCGCGACGAAGGCGTCGTGGCTCGCCATCAGCTCGGCGACGAGCGGCGCGACATTTTCGGGCAGGTTGTGCGCGAAGGCGGCGTTGTCGGCGACATGGACCTTGCCCACACCCGCGATTTCCGACGCGGCCTTGGCGACGCCGTCGACGCCCTCGCCCGCGACGAGCAGGTGGACTTCGCCGAGCTTCGATGCGGCGGTCACCGCGGCGAGCGTGGCATCCTTGACGGCGCTGCCGTCATGTTCGACCCAAACCAGAGTTTTCATAACCTTGATCCTTTATCCCTTGCCGTTCGCATCGAGCGAAGTCGAGATGCCCCTCGACCTTGCGCTTTCCCGATGGGTGTCTCGACTTCGCTCGACACGAACGGGGGTAGATTAGCTGTGGACGCCCATGGCTTTCAGCTTGGCGACCAGTTCATCGACGTCGGCGACCTTGACACCGGCCGAGCGGACGGGCGGTTCGGAAACCCTGAGCGTCTTGACGCGCGGCGTGGTGTCGACGCCGTAATCGGCGGGGGTCCTGGTATCGAGCGGCTTCGACTTCGCCTTCATGATGTTCGGCAAGCTGGCGTAGCGCGGCTCGTTCAGGCGCAGGTCGGTGGTGACGATCGCGGGAAGCTTGAGCTTCACCGTCTCGAGCCCGCCGTCGACTTCGCGCGTCACGCTGACATGGTCGCCCTCGACGTTCACGGCGCTGGCAAAGGTGCCCTGCGCCCAGCCGGTCAAGGCTGCGAGCATCTGGCCGGTCTGGTTGTTGTCGCCGTCGATCGCCTGCTTGCCGAGGATGACCAGGCCGGGGGTTTCGGCGTCGGCGATGGCTTTGAGGATCTTGGCGATCGCGAGCGGCTCGACCTCGTCGTCGGTCTGGACGAGGATCGCGCGGTCGGCGCCCATCGCGAGCGCGGTGCGCAGCGTTTCCTGCGCCTTCGCCGGGCCGACGCTGACCGCGACGATCTCGGTCGCGACGCCCTTTTCCTTGAGGCGAATCGCTTCTTCGACCGCGATCTCGTCGAACGGGTTCATCGACATTTTCACATTGGCGAGGTCGACGCCCGTGCCGTCGGCCTTCACCCGCGGCTTGACGTTGTAATCGAGCACCCGCTTCACGGGGACGAGGATTTTCATGGGCTCAAAGCTCCTCTCAAGCAAATTGTGCACTGCGCCATAATTGGCGTTTACGTAAACGTCAACCAGCAGTCCCACCTCTCCCGCAGGCGGGAGAGGCAGCGAGACTTGCGGGCTTGTCCCGCTAGTCGCAGCGGAGTGGGCACATGCGACGCCGCAGGCCCACACCAAGTCGACTAGGCAGCAAGCTGCCAAGTCTTCCTATCCTCTCCCGCCTGCGGGAGAGGAGTTATTATCACGCCGCCTTGGCGACCTCCGCCACAATCTTCTTCGCCGCGTCGCCCAGGTCGTTGGCCGCGACGATCGGCAGGCCCGAACCCGCGAGGATGTCCTTGCCCTGCTGGACGTTCGTGCCTTCGAGGCGGACGACGAGCGGGACCGAAAGATTCACTTCCTTCGCCGCGGCGACGATGCCCTCGGCGATGATGTCGCACTTCATGATGCCGCCGAAGATGTTGACGAGAATGCCCTCGACCGCCGGGTCTTTCAGGATGATCTTGAACGCCGCCGTCACCTTTTCCTTCGACGCGCCGCCGCCGACGTCGAGGAAGTTGGCGGGGAAAGCGCCATTGAGCTTGATGATGTCCATCGTCGCCATCGCGAGGCCCGCGCCGTTCACCATGCAGCCGATGTTGCCGTCGAGCTTGATGTAGGCGAGGTCATATTCCGACGCCTCGACCTCGGCCGGGTCTTCTTCGGTGAGGTCGCGCAGCTCGGCAATATCCTTGTGGCGGAACATCGCATTGCCGTCGAATCCGAGCTTGGCGTCGAGGACGAGCAGTTCGTCGCCGTTCGCGCCTTCGCAGACGGCGAGCGGGTTGATCTCGATCTGCTCGGCGTCGGTCGCGAGGAAGGCGTTGTAGAGGCCGGTCAGCACCTTCGCCGCCTGTTTGGCGAGGTCGCCTTCGAGTTCCAGCGCCGCGGCGACGCTGCGGCCGTGGTGCGGCATCAGTCCCGTCGCGGGGTCGATGGTGATCGTGTGGATCTTGTCGGGCGTGTTGTGCGCGACGGTTTCGATGTCCATCCCCCCCTCGGTCGAGGCGACGACGGCAATGCGGCTCGACGCGCGATCGACGAGCAGCGCGAGATAATATTCCTTTTTGATGTCGGCGCCGTCGGTGATGTAGAGCCGGTTGACCTGCTTGCCGGCTTCACCGGTCTGGATCGTCACCAGCGTGTTGCCGAGCATTTCCTTCGCATGGCTCTCGACTTCCTCGATGCTCTTGGCGAGGCGCACGCCGCCCTTGGCGTCGGGGCCGAGCTCCTTGAACTTGCCCTTGCCGCGGCCGCCCGCGTGGATCTGCGACTTCACCACATAGAGCGGGCCGGGGAGCTGCTTCGCCGCCGCGACGGCTTCCTCGACGCTCATCGCGGCGATGCCCTTGGGCACGGCGACGCCAAATTTCGCGAGCAGTTCTTTCGCCTGATATTCGTGAATGTTCATGAGGTCTGCCGGGCCTTTCGACTCTGTGACGAGGGAGAAGTTTGGCGCCGCATAAGCCAAGTTGCGCGGCAAGGCTACCCCTGCCGCGCCAAGAGATTCTTTCGCGGGAAACCGGTCATCTTTCCATCCCGTGATCCCGGCGACAACGGGCTACCGCATCGCACAGATCGCGGCCGAACTGGTCGACACCGCCAATATCTCCGGATCCTTGAGCGCGCGTACCTTGTGCAGGAACTGCGACAGCGACAGGTCGGCGATATGCTTGTCCCTGAGGCTGCCGAGCGCGGCAAGGCGGCGGAGCTGGGGCAGCGACAGCCGGTCGACCATGCGTTCGGCCATGCACGCCGACATCGCTTTCGACAGTCCGGCATTGTTGAGCCCCGTGCGCAACCGCGCTTCGGGCGTCGCACAGGCCGACAGGAGACATGCCAGTGCGGCGACCGGCAGCATGGCGCTTTTCATGGCCGCGTCATTTGCCGTGATATTCGGCGACGGCGCGCGACACCGCCTGCATCAATTCCATGCGCGCGGGCACCGGTGCGCTCGTGTCACCGAGCAGCACGACGATGGCATAGCGCGTTCCATCCGGGGCGGTGGCGATGCCGATGTCGTTGTAACCCGCGGTCGCGCCCTTGTAATCCTGTCCCGTGCCCGTCTTGTGCAGGAACTTCCAGTCGGGGGGCAGTCCGGCCTTCAGGCGCCGCGGGCCGCTCTTGGTCCGGCTCATCACCCCCAGCAGATATTCGGTCGATTCGGGCGACAGCAGCGCGCCGCGCGCGAGCCGCGTCAGCGCGTTCGCGATCGCCGCCGGGCTGGCGCCATCGGGCGGATTGGCGAGATAGGCGTTGCGCGCCGCGCGCCGCGTCGCATCGGGCAGCGCGGCGCGCGCCTGTTGAAAGGCGCGCCCGACCGAATAGGCCTGCTGCCACTTCAGCCCCGCGGTCCCCGCCTGGAGCAGCCGCTCGCCGGGACCGAAGCGAATCGCGCCCAGATCCTTCTTTGCAATGAAACGACGCACCGCGTCGGGGCCGCCAACGGTACGCAGCAGACTGTCGTTTGCGGTATTGTCGCTCTGCGTGATCGCAATTTCGATGAGTTCGCGGACGCTCATCGTCACCGACCCTTCGGCGCGGACGCGCGATGCGATCGGCTGATAGAAAAGCGTCAGATCTTCCGGCCCGATACGAACGCGCTGATCGAGCGTCAACCGCCCCTGATCGACCGCGTCGAGCACGGCCAGCGCCACCCACAGCTTCGAGACGCTCTGCTGCGGAAACAGCTCGCCGCCGCGATGCGACAAGGTCCATTCGCCGTCGATCCGCTGCACGGCGATTCCCGTCTTGCCCGGAAAGGCGCGCCACAAGGCATGGATACGATCCTGCAATCCGGCGGGGGCGCGGCGAAAGCCGGGATCGAGCGGTCCGGCGGGGCGCGGCATGGCCGACGGAACCGGCTGGCCGATCGGCACCGTCACCGACCCGGACGGCCCGCGCACTGCCTGCGGCGGCGATTGCGGCTGCTGCGGGGCCGGCGCCTGCGCGCGCGGTAGCGGGATGACCGCGGCGCTGCTGACGCAGCCGGCGAGCACCGCGGCGCTCATCGTCATCGCGAGGAGCGGCCTGCCGGAAAACTCAATCTTCATTCGAACCCCGCGCACGCGACCTGTCTATGTCCCCGACCCCTTTGGTTGCTCCGTTGGTCGCGCAGCGATCCGCGCCGGACCAGCGATTTGCGACGAACGATTCTTTCGCCGCGACCAATTGTGGAACCATGGGGGTCGGCGCGTCAAGGCGCGGGCGTCGCGCGCACCCTGTCGGGAAAGAGCCGTTTGAACGCCGCCAGCTTGGGCGCATCCCAGCGGACGATATATGGGTTGCGCGGATGGCGGCGCATGAAATCCTGATGGTTCGGCTCGGCCCGATAGAAGCGCTTGTAGCGCTCGATCGGCACGATCACCGGCCTCGCGAAATATCCGCCACGGTCGATCTGCGCCAGATAGGCGGTCGCGACCTGGCGCTGCATCGCATCGAGCGGGACGATCGCGGCGCGATATTGCGAACCGACGTCGGGGCCCTGCCGGTCCTTGAGCGTCGGGTCGGCGATCACCGAAAAGAGGATGCGCAGGAGGGTGCCATAGCTGACCTGCGAGGGATCATAGACGATGCGCACCGCCTCGGCGTGGCCCGATGTGCCGTCGTGCGTCAGCTCGTATCGCGCGGTCGCGGCGCTGCCGCCATGATAGCCCGATTCGACCGAGATCACGCCCTTCACATGCGCAAAGACGCCCTCGACGCCCCAGAAGCATCCGCCCGCGAGCACCGCGGTCGCGCGCTTCGCGGGCACGGCGGGATCGGTCAGCGCGGCGGGGAGCTTGACGACATTTTCGGCCTGCGCGGGCGCGCATTGCGCGAGCAGCGCCGCCGATGCGAGCGCCATGAGCGCGCGCAGCAGCGGGCGGCCGCGCCGCGGCATTATGCGGGAATTGGCAGCGCCGGCTGGCTCAGCACGATATAGGTCGCGCCGATCGCAAAGCCGGCGAGCATGGTCAGAAACCAGTCGGAGCGGAGCATGGAGAGCATGGGAGCCTCGTGTCATTATATCTGTTTCGCGGCCGTGGCCGCCCTGGTTACACCGACGATATGACGCGCCCCGATCATCCGTGCAGTGAGTGGAATCACTGTAGCCGCGATCGCTTACCATCCGGTGAACCGGGCGCTTAATCGTCGTTCAGGTCCAGATAGGTCCAGGCCGCGCGACTTCAAGACCGGTCGGTATAAAATTATCTTGCACATTTCTCGTCATCCCGGCGAAGGCCGGGATCTCGCCGGTGCGTCAGGCCGACAGGGTGAGATCCCGGCCTTCGCCGGGATGACAAAAAGGGCTTCAGCTAAGCGCGGCGCACGCCTGCTGGATGCGCACGCACGCTTCCTTCAGCACTGTTTCAGACGTCGCATAGGAAACGCGGAACGCCGGCGACAGGCCGAAGGCCGCGCCATGCACCGCGGCGACGCGCGCCGAATCGAGGAAATAGTCGATCAGCGCCTCGTCGCTGTCGATCAGCTGGCCCGACGGGGTTGTCTTGCCCATGCAGCCCGAAGCGTCGGGATAGACGTAAAAGGCGCCGTCGGGGACGGGGCAGCTCAGCCCCGGCGCGTCGTTGAGCATCGCGACGACCATGTCGCGGCGCTTGCGGAACGCGGCGTTGCGATCGTCGAGGAACTGCTGCGGCCCGCCGAGCGCGGCGGCGGCGGCGGCCTGCGCGATCGAGCAGGGGTTCGAGGTCGACTGCGACTGAAGCTTGCCCATCGCCTTGATGAGCCAGGCCGGGCCGCCCGCATAGCCGATGCGCCAGCCGGTCATCGCATAGGCCTTGGAACAGCCATTCACCGTGAGAATACGGTCGATCAGGTCGGGACAACGCTGCGCGATCGTCGCAAAGGCGAAATCGGCGTACCAGACATGCTCGTACATGTCGTCGGTCATCACCATGACGTGCGGATGGCGCCGGATCACCTCGCCGATCGCGTCGAGTTCCTCCGGTGAATAGGCGGCGCCCGACGGGTTCGATGGCGAGTTGAAGATCACCCAGCGCGTCCTGGGGGTGATCGCGGCGTCGAGCTGTTCGGGCGTGATCTTGTAATGCTGGGCCGCCGACGCAGCGACAAAGACGGGCGTGCCGCCCGCAAAGGCGACGATGTCGGGATAGCTTACCCAATAGGGCGCGGGAATGATGACCTCGTCGCCCTTGTCCACCGTCGCGACAAGCGCGTTGAACAAAGTGTGCTTGCCGCCGACATTGACGCTGATCTGGTCGAGCCCATAGTCGAGGTCATTGTCGCGGCGGAACTTGCCGCGGATCGCTTCCTTGAGCGCCACCGTGCCGTCGACAAGCGTATATTTGGTCTGTCCCGCGCGGATCGCCTCGATCGCCGCTTCCTTGACGAAATCGGGCGTGTCGAAATCGGGCTCGCCCGCCGACAGGCCGATGACATCGACGCCGTCGGCCTTCAGCTTCGCGACGCGCGCGGTCATCGCGAGCGTGGCGGAAGGCTGGATGCGCCCGAGGGCGGCGGAGATATGCGGCTTCAGCGACATGGAGAGGTCTTCCTTCGCGAGCGGACTGACGGGAAATTGCGCGCGGCCGCGCCTAAAGCCTCCGTTCGCAAATCGCAAGGCGGCGGCGCGATAATTTCCTATGCGTTGCGCGATTCAGCGGTTCGCATCGTCGGCAGGCGCGGCGAGCCGCGCCGGCACCAGCCCGCGCAGGCTGTTGCCGAGGAAAAAGCCGTCCGACAGGTCGGCAAGGCGCAAATGCGATTCGACCGCGCGCCCCTTGTCGATGAGTTCGCCGCGCAGCACGCCGGGAAGCAGTCCGAGCGCGAGCGGCGGGGTGAGCAGCACACCGTCGCGTTCGACGAAAATGTTGCTCCAGCTCCCTTCGGTCACAAAGCCCGGCTCGTCGACGAAGACGACTTCGGCGGCGCCGCTGTCCTGCCGCGCGATGTCATAGGGCGCGCGCAGGCTCGTCTTGTGCGCCACGCGGAAATCGCCCGGCCGCATCGGCGCCGGGCGCACCGCCACGGACACCGGCAACTCGGAGAGGCGCGGCAGCGGCGACACCTCGACCGCGAGCGCGCCCGACGGCGCAAGCCGCATCCGCACCCGCGCTGTGCTGCGCAGGCGGAAGGTCGCCGATTGCAGGCTGTTGCGCGCGCCGTGGCGATCGAAGGAAAAGCCGAGCGCCGCCGCGCTCGCCTTCATCCGCGCCAGATGCCCCTCAAGGCGCTGGATCCCGTCCACGGGATCGAAAAACATCGTTTCAATGAGGTCGAAGCTCTCGCCCGCTGCGCCCACAAATTCCCCCTTGGCCAGACATTCGCGCCATTCCTCGCCCGGCACGCTGTCGGCGACGATTCCCGATCCCAGGCCCAGCGTGGCGCATGACGCCGCGTCCTGCAACCCGCCTTGCGCGTCGGCAGGCGGAAAGACGAGCGTGCGGATCGCGACGTTGAACGCGGCATCGCCATCCGGCTCGATGAAGCCGATCGACCCCGTGTAGAGACCGCGCGGCTCGGCCTCCAGCGCGTCGATGATTTCCATCGCGCGCACCTTGGGCGCGCCGGTTATCGACCCGCAGGGAAAGGCGGCGCGCAGCACGTCGACGGCCCCGGCACCCGCGGGCAGGCGCGCGCTGACGTCGGACACAAGCTGGTGGATGGTGGGGAAGCTTTCGACGCGAAACAGATCGGGCACCGCGACCGACCCCGGTTCCGCAACGCGCGACAGATCATTGCGGATGAGATCGACGATCATCAGATTTTCGGCGCGCTGCTTGGGGTCGTCGGCGAGCGCGCGCGCCGCCGCTGCATCGGCCGCTGCATCGGCGTGCCGGGCCGCGGTCCCCTTCATCGGCCGCGCGATCACCTCATGGCCGCGCAGCGCAAAGAAGAGTTCGGGCGAAAGCGACGCGATCGCCTGTTCGCCCGTCCAGATAAAGCCGCCATATCCTGCACGCGCCGTTCGCCGCAGCCGCGCATAAACGGCGAGCGGGTCGCCCGCCACCGGCACGTCGGCGCGGAAGGTCAGGTTCGCCTGATAGATGTCGCCCGCACGGATAAAGGCGAGCACCGCCTCGACCGCGGCGAGATAGTCGGCGCGCGCGATCCGCGGCGCAACCCGGCCGACCCACGCCGATGCCGGATCGGGCAGCAGCCGCTCGACCTCGCTGGCGTCTATTCGCCGCACTTCGGCGAACAGGCCGAACCAGCCCAGCGGCATGGTCCCGGCCGCGCCGCCAACCGCGCCGCGCCAGGCGGGCGCGAGCCCCTTCCCCGCCTCATAGGTAAGGAAGCCCGCGGCGTGGAGGCCGCGTGCCACCGCTGTTTCCAGCTTCGCAAGCAGCGCGGGCACGTCGGCGGCCGTTGCCGCGGTCAGCACCTCGACCGGATCGACGAACAGCCGCGCCGACGCCGCTCCGTCGGCGCGCGCGTCGTCGAGCAGCACGAAGGGCCGGCTATCCGGCCCCGGAAAGGCTATCCTGTGCGCCATCCCGCCCCGCGTGCATCGCGCCCTGTCCGGCTGCAATCAGCGGTCGCGCTTCATGCGGATCGTGCGGCCGCCGTCGATCGTCGCGAAATAGCTGCCCATGCTCGCGGTCTTGATCTTCACTTTCTGCCCCGGCCTGGGTTGACGCGGCAGCCGTGTGGTGTCGATCTGCGTCCACACCGCATCGTCGTCCATCACCAGCGTGTACAGGCCCGACCGGTTCATGCTGACCGCGCGGATCGTGGTTTCGATCTCCCTGATCTCATCCTCGTCGCCGCCGAACAGGCCGCCGAGTTTGGGAAAGGAAAAGCCGAACAGGCCGCGGCGCGCCTTGCGCGCGGTTTCGCGGTCGGTGAAGGTGATCTCGCGCGCCGCATCGGCCGCGGCGAGTTCGCCGACCTCGCGGTCGAAGCAGGCGAGCCGCTGGGCGGCGTCGGCGATGTCGCGACAGGCATAGAGTTCGCGAATCTGCGCCGGCGCCACGGGCGACTCCTTGTCCCGGGCAGCCGTCGGCGCGGCGAGCGCAAAGGCAATGAGCAAAGTCGGAACGGCGAAACGCGATAGCGGCATGGCAAGGCCCCTGAGAAAGACGATCTGTGCTGCCTAGCCTCCCCCGCGGCGCGCGGCAAGCAAGCGCGGTTGCCAATCGCGTCCTGCTGACCTTAGTGTAAGAAAACACTCGAGAGGATCGCCACCCCCCATGGACAGCCCTTTTTCCTGGTCGACCGAATATCATCACCCCACCGACTGGGACCAGAGCTTCGCGCCGCTGTCGCTGCCCGACATGCTCGCGGCGAGCGTGGCGCGAAGGGGCGATGCGCCGATGCTCGACTTCATGGGGCGGCAGTTCGGCTATGCCGAGGTTGCACGCGGCGCCGCGCGCGTCGCGCGCGGGCTTCAGCAGCTGGGGCTGGGCAAGGGCAGCCGCGTCGGCCTCTTCCTTCCCAATGTGCCCCATTATGTCGCGGCCTATTATGGCGCGCTGATGGCGGGCGCGACGGTCGTGAACTTCTCGCCGCTCTACACCGTCGCCGAGCTGGAAGCGCAGGTCGAGGATTCAGGCACCGATACGCTGTTCACGCTGAGCGCCGCGGCATTGTTGCCGACGGCGCTGAAAGTGCTCGACGGATCGAGCCTCAAGCGGCTGATCGTCGGGTCGGTCGCGGGCGGCCTGCCGCGAACCAAGTCGCTGCTTTATCGCCTGTTCAAGCGCCGCGAGGTCGCGCCGCTGCCCGGCGATCGGCGCGTCATCCGCTTCTCGGCGCTCACCGACAATGACGGGCGGCCCGAGCCGGTCGCCATTGATCCCGAAAAAGACATCGCGCTGATCCAATATACCGGCGGCACGACGGGGACGCCGAAAGGCGCAAAGCTGACGCATCAGAACCTCACCGCCAACGCGCGGCAGGTGAATGCGATCGACCCCGACCATGACGCGGAGGATCGCATTCTCGGCGTCCTCCCCTTCTTCCACGTCTTTGCCAACACCTGCGTGCTCAACCGCACGGTGCTCAACGGCGGGTCGATCACCATGCTGCCGCGTTTCGACGCCAAACAGGCGCTGGCGGCGATTGGCCGGACAAAGACGACGGCGCTCCCCGGCGTGCCGACCATGTATCAGGCGCTGCTCGACCATCCCGACCTCGCGCGCACCGATTTTTCCTCGCTGCGCGTGTGCATCTCGGGCGGCGCGCCGATGCCCGCCGAGCTGCGCGAGAAGTTTGTCGCGGCAACGGGCGCATCGCTGGTCGAAGGCTATGGCCTCACCGAAAGCTCGGGGGTCGTCGCGACCAACCCCTATGACGGCCCGGTCCGGCCCGGCACGATCGGCCAGCCGCTTCCCGCGACGCACATTCGCCTGCTCGACAAGGAAGATCCGTCGAAAGACGCTCCCGACGGCGAGCCCGGCGAGCTGGCCGTGAAAGGCCCGCAGGTCATGCAGGGCTATTGGAACCGCCCCGATGCCGACAAGGACAGCTTCACCGCCGACGGCTGGCTGCGCACCGGCGATGTCGCGGTGATCGAGGAGGGCGGCTATATCCGCATCGTCGACCGGCTGAAGGACATGATCGCGGTCGGCGGCTTCAAAGTCTATCCGAGCGTGATCGAGGCGCATCTCTATGAGCACCCCGCGGTCAAGGAAGCAATCGTGCTCGGTGTGCCCGACGCCTATCGCGGCGAGGCGCCCAAGGCCTTCGTGACGCTGGAGGAGGGTTTCGAGGTGACGGGCGAGGCGCTCGCCGCCTGGCTCAACCCACAGCTCGGCAAACATGAACGGGTGATCGCGGTCGAGGTGCGGGACACGCTGCCCAAGACGATGATCGGCAAGCTCGATCGCAAGGCGCTCAGGGCCGAGGCGGGGTAAGCGCCCGGCGCCGACAGTCATCATTCAGTGCGCACCCGCGCAGGCGGGTGCCCATCTCCCGTCTGAGCAAGGTTGAAGCAACCGGTGCTGGGGCCCCGCCTTCGCGGGGACACACGGATTGTTTTCGGTCCTCTCGAAAAGGCGCGCGCTATTCGACGGTCTTTTCGGGCTTCGCCTTCGCCTTGCCCCTGGCGCCCTTGGGCGCCGCGGGCGTGATTTCAAAGGCCAGCGGATTGCCGACATGGGCATCCTCGCCGGTCTTCATCTTCACCTTGACCTCGCCGCCGTGGACCAGCTTGCCGAACAAGAGTTCCTCCGCAAGCGGCTGCTTGATCTTTTCCTGGATCAACCGGCCCATCGGACGCGCGCCATAGAGCTTGTCGTAGCCCTTGCCGGTCAGCCATTCGCGCGCCGCATCGTCGAGCTGGATATGGACATTGCGGTCGGCGAGCTGCAATTCGAGTTCGAGGATGAACTTGTCCACCACGCGCGCGACGACCTCGGGCGGCAGATAGCCGAAGGGCACGATCGCATCGAGGCGGTTGCGGAACTCGGGAGTGAACATGCGCTTCACCGCCTCTTCCTGCGCATCCTCGCGCGTCTGCTGACCGAAGCCGATCGACTCGCGCGCCATGTCGCTCGCGCCCGCATTGGTGGTCATAATGAGGATGACGTTGCGGAAATCGACCGTCTTGCCGTGATGGTCGGTCAAACGGCCATTATCCATCACCTGAAGCAGGATGTTGAACAGGTCGGGATGCGCCTTTTCGATCTCGTCGAGCAGCAGCACGCAATGCGGATTCTGATCGATCGCGTCGGTGAGCAGCCCGCCCTGATCGTAACCGACATAGCCCGGAGGCGCACCAATCAGGCGCGAGACGCTGTGGCGCTCCATATATTCCGACATGTCGAAACGCTGGAGCGGGATGCCCATGATCGACGCGAGCTGCTTCGCCACTTCGGTCTTGCCGACCCCGGTGGGACCGCTGAACAGATAATTGCCGATCGGCTTTTCGGGATCGCGCAGGCCCGCGCGCGACAGCTTGATCGCCGACGACAGCACCTCGATCGCCGTGTTCTGGCCGAAAACGACGCGCTTCAGATCGGTCTCGAGGCTCGCGAGCACCGCCTTGTCGTCGGTCGAGACCGACTTGGGCGGGATACGCGCCATCGTCGCGATCACGGCCTCGATCTCCTTCGCGGTGATCGTCTTCTTGCGCTTCGACGGGGCGACGAGCATCTGCATCGCGCCGACCTCGTCGATCACGTCGATCGCCTTGTCGGGCAGCTTGCGGTCGTTGATGTAGCGCGCCGAGAGGTCGACGGCGGCGTTGATCGCATCGGGCGTGTAGCGCACCTGATGGTGCGCCTCGAACGCACTGCGCAGCCCCGCGAGGATCTTCTTGGTGTCCTCAAGGCTCGGCTCGATCACGTCGATCTTCTGGAAGCGGCGAAGCAGCGCGCGGTCCTTTTCGAAATGGTTGCGGAACTCCTTGTAGGTCGTCGAACCGATGCAGCGGATCACGCCGCCCGACAAAGCCGGCTTCAGGAGGTTCGACGCATCCATCGCGCCGCCCGACGTCGCGCCCGCGCCGATGACGGTGTGGATCTCGTCGATAAACAGGATTGCGTGGGGCAATGCTTCGAGTTCGGTCACGACCTGTTTCAGCCGCTCCTCAAAATCGCCGCGATAGCGCGTGCCCGCGAGCAGCGCACCCATGTCGAGCGAATATATGACCGCGGGCAGCAGCACTTCGGGCACGTCGCCCTCGACGATCTTGCGCGCGAGCCCTTCGGCGATCGCGGTCTTGCCGACGCCGGGATCGCCGACGTAGAGCGGGTTGTTCTTGCTGCGGCGACAGAGGATCTGGATCGTGCGATCGACCTCGGCGCTGCGGCCGATCAGCGGGTCGACCTTGCCCGTCTTCGCCTTTTCGTTGAGGTTGACGGTGAACTGGTCGAGCGCGGTTTCCTTCTTGTTCTTGCCGCCGCTGTCCTTGTCCTTCGCCTCCTCCTTTTCCTCGGGTTCGGCCTGCGCGGCGGGCTTGCCGCCCTTGCCGACGCCGTGGCTCAAATAGGAGACGGCGTCGAGGCGCGTCAGATCCTGCTGCTGAAGGAAATAGACGGCATAGCTTTCGCGTTCGGAGAAGAGCGCGACGAGGACGTTGGCGCCCGTCACCTCATCCTTGCCCGACGACTGGACGTGCAGGATCGCGCGCTGGACGACGCGCTGGAAACCGCTCGTCGGCGAAGGGTCGCTGTGCCCCTCGACCTTCAAACTGTCGAGTTCGGTGTCGAGATAATGAACGACGGCCGATTGCAGGTCGCCGAGCGCGACGCCGCACGCGCGCATCACTTCGGCGGCATGATCGTCGTCGATCAGCGCGAAGAGCAGATGTTCGAGCGTCGCATATTCATGGTGACGCTCCGAAGCGGCCTTCAGCGCGTTGTGCAGGGTCTTTTCGAGGCTCTCCGAAAAGGACGGCATGGGTCTATCTCCTTGCGGGGACCAGGCCGGGGAGAGCGGCCCCCTTGGGAATACAAGGTGGCGATGCCGTCGCCGCACCGCAAGGGAAAAGCGGCAGCGCATGTGAAATTACGATGACAGGCTTGCTTTATGGTTAACGGAACGACGGTTCATTGCCCCCGCCGCTCATCTGAACGGCGGCTCGTTGAACGCGCGCAATTTGCGACTGTGCAGCTTGGCGCCTTCGTCGCGCATCGTTTCGCACGCGCGGATGCCGATCTGGAGATGCGCGGCGATCGCTTCCTCGTAAAAGCGGTTCGCCTGTCCGGGCAGCTTGAGCTCGCCGTGGAGCGGCTTGTCGCTAACGCACAGCAAGGTGCCATAGGGCACGCGGAAGCGATAGCCCTGCGCGGCGATGGTGGCGCTTTCCATGTCGATGCCGATCGCGCGCGACTGCGAAAAGCGCAGCGCCGAGTCGGTGTAGCGCAATTCCCAGTTGCGGTCGTCGGTGGTGACGACGGTGCCCGTGCGCATCCGCTTCTTGAGGTCGGCGCCGCTGGTTCCCGACACGCTTTCGGCGGCGCTCGCCAGCGCCTGCTGCACTTCGGCGATCGGCGGGATAGGGATTTCGGGCGGCAGCACGCCGTCGAGGATATGATCGTCGCGCAGATAGGCGTGCGCGAGCACATAGTCGCCGATCCGCTGGCTGGGACGCAGCCCGCCGCAGTGGCCGATCATCAGCCAGGCTTCGGGCCGCAGCACGGCGAGATGGTCGCAGATCGTCTTGGCGTTCGACGGGCCGACGCCGATGTTGACGAGCGTGATGCCGCCGCCATCGGGCGCGATCAAATGATAGGCGGGCATCTGGTGCCGCCGCCACGCGCTGTCGGCGACGAGCGCGCTCGCATTCACCCCCGGCTGGTCGACATAGAGCCCCGCGGCGCCCGCGAGCGCGGTATAGCGCCCCTGCCCCACCTGCGCGCCCGCCCAGGCGACGAATTCGTCGACATAGCGATGATAGTTGGTGAAGAGGATATAGCGCTGGAAATGCTCGGGCGCGGTGCCGGTATAGTGGCGCAGGCGTGCGAGACTGAAATCGGTGCGCAGCGCATCGAATAGCGCGAGCGGTTGCGGCTCGGTCGGATCGAGCCCGAACAGCCCGTCGGCGAGTTCGTCGCCGATATCGGCGAGTTCGGTCGTCGGAAAATGGCGTGCGAGTTCGAGCGGGGTGACCCCGCCCATGTCGGACCCGTCGCTGGCATCGAGCACATAGGGAAAGGGAATCTGTTGCCCCGTCCGCGTCACCTCGATCTCGACGTCATAATGGCGCGCGAGCAGCATCAGCTGTTCGCGCAGATAATCGGCAAACAGGTCGGGGCGCGTCACCGTGGTGACGAATGTGCCCGCGCGCTCGAAGCGGCCGAAGGAGAGATTATGCCCCGCCTGCCCCTCGCGCTGCTCGCCCGTCGTCGTCAGGCGGATCGCCGGATAGTCGAACAGCCCCGTCGCCGCGGCGTCGGCGGGCGGCAGGCTGCGATCGCGGACATAGGCGGCGATGGCGGATTTGAGGTTGGCGACCGACGCGCGGAACGCGGTTTGAAGCTCGGCGATGATGGCGTCGACGCGCGCGGCGGGATCGGCGGTTTCTTGCGATGATCTGGATGTCATCGCGACGCTGTTGCACGAAATTGTGACAAAAGGGAAGAGGGCAGCCCGATCCTCCCCATGGCTTCGCCACAGGGAGGATTTGGGTTTTACAGCTGTTCCAGCATATGATCGGCGCTCGACACCTTGAACTCGCCGGGCGCTTCGACGTTCAGCTGTTCGACGACGCCGTCGTTGACGATCATCGAGAAACGCTGGCCGCGCTTGCCCATGCCAAAGGCGGTGCCGTCCATCGTCAGGCCCACGGCTTCGGCAAAGGCGCCGTTGCCGTCGGCGAGCATCGTCACGGCGTCACCGGCATTGGCGCTCTTGCTCCATGCCCCCATCACAAAGGCGTCGTTGACCGCCGTGCAGGCGATTTCGTCGACGCCCTTCGCTTTCAGCTCGTCCGCCTTTTCGACGAATCCGGGCAGATGCTTCGCCGAGCAGGTCGGGGTGAAGGCGCCGGGGACCGAGAAAAGCGCGACCTTGCGGCCCTTGAAATAATCGGCGCTGCTGACCTGTTCGGGACCATTTTCGGTCACCTTCACAAAGGTGGCGTCGGGCAGCTTGTCGCCGGGCTGGATCGTCATCGTGGCATCCTTTTCGCTCGAGGGGATTCGGGTCGGCGAGACATTGGGGCGAGCGGCGCACGAGTCAAGGATGGTGGGGGTGCGGCAAGGGAATTTGGACGGAACGTCTGGTTTCGGCCGATTGCTGACCTCAACTCTATCGTCATCCCGGCGAAGGCCGGGATCTCGCCGGTGCGGTAAACCGATAGGGCGAGATCCCGGCCTTCGCCGGGATGACGGATATGAGAACGTCCGCTCTCCACCCCAACGCTGACACCCACGCCCCAAAGCTACTGGACCGCCCTGCCCCCACGCGGCATGATGGCGTCATGGAAACCGCCCCCGCCTGGTTCACCGGCCAGCTGCTGCTTGCGCTGCCCGGGATCGGCGATCCCCGCTTCGAACATTCGGTGATCGCGATGATCAGCCATGACCAGGACGGGGCGATGGGGATCGGCATTGCCGACCCGATCGAAGGGATGACCGTCGGCGCGGTGCTCGACCAACTCGGAATCGCGCATCAGGCGCCACTCGACCAGCCGGTTTTTCTGGGTGGTCCGGTCGAACCGTCGCGCGGTTTCGTCCTCCACAGCCGCGACTGGGGCGGCGAAGGCGCGGTGCAGGTCGCCGATCGCTGGATGGTGTCGAGTTCGCACGACATATTGCGCGCGATCGGCGAGGATCGCGGCCCTTCGCGCTGGCTCGTCGCGCTGGGCTATGCGGGATGGTCGCCGGGGCAGCTGGAGGGCGAAATGGTGCGCCACGGCTGGCACGTCACGCCGGGCAGCGACCGCTTGTTGTTCGACACGCCGCCCGCCAAACGATGGCAGGCGGCGTTTGCCGAGGCGGGAGTGGACGCCCGCCTGCTGACAACCGAGGGCGGCGAGGCTTGAGGCTTCGCACTGCGTCGGCAGCGGCCCCCGCCTGCGCGGGGGCGACGATGTTTGTTACCGCGCGAGCGCGAGCAGCGGCCGACCCTGTTCCAGATTGGCGAGCGCCATCCGCGCCGCCCAGCGCGAATCGACATAGCGACCGCTCGCCAGTTCGACATCGTAGCGGATCGGACTGCCGATCGCCGCGTCATAGGCGGCGGCGGCCTCGGCGGTGCGGCCCAGCCGGGCATAGGCAGTGCCAAGATTGATGAGGCGCGACGGATCGCGCTTGTCGAGCGTGGATTCGCCGGTCAGCTTGTCGACTGCGGCCTGATTTTCGCCGGCCTTCAGCTCGGCATAGGCAACCGGCAGCACCTGCGAATCGGTTTGCGGCGCGGTGACGACCACGATTGATTGCGCCGCGGCCGGGCTTGCGAAAGCCAGCGCGATCAGCGGCGGCAGGATTTTTTTCATCTCGACTATCTCCCCAAAAACTTTCGCTGATTTTCTCGCGCAGGACATGAAAAGTCAATGTTTTCGGTCGCTTGTAACACTGTTGTCATAATAGCGAATTATGCTCATCGCTAGGCGCATTATAAGTCAATATTTTCAGAATCTTGGACTTTACGACTCCGTGTCACAAAAGTGCGGCGCGGACTGTCACAATTGCGGCCGGAATAATTTTTTTACGCGCGGCCTTCCTGTCGCGCGCCGATTCGCGTGCCCGGCGTCCATCGCCGGGCGGTGCCGGGCTTGCGATATAAAGAAAAGTTTATATTTGATCAGCGGCGCGCTTTCGGCTAGAGCGCGCAAGAAAATTACACGGTTTTCGTGGCCGCTCGCCTGCGGTCGTTCAGCCAATATGGAGAATCCCCCGTGGCCACTCTCGCCGCCGACACCCGCGATTATGTGATTGCCGACATCGGACTTGCCGATTTCGGGCGCAAGGAAATCGACATCGCCGAAACCGAAATGCCGGGCCTGATGGCGCTGCGCGCCGAATATGGCGCGGCGCAGCCGCTGAAGGGTGCGCGCATCACCGGATCGCTGCACATGACGATCCAGACCGCGGTGCTGATCGAGACGCTCACCGCGCTTGGCGCCGAAGTGCGCTGGGCCACCTGCAACATCTTTTCCACACAGGATCATGCCGCCGCCGCGATCGCCGCGTCGGGCGTGCCCGTGTTCGCGGTGAAAGGGGAAAGCCTCGCCGACTATTGGGATTATGTCGGCCGCATCTTCGACTGGGAAAAGGACGGCGACGGCCAGACCGCGAACCTGATTCTCGACGACGGCGGCGACGCGACAATGTTCGCGCTGTGGGGCGCAAAGCTCGAAGCCGGCGAGACGATGCCCGCGCCCGAAAATGAGGAAGAGGTCGAGATGCAGCGTGCGCTCAAAGCGTTCATCGCCGCCAGGCCGGGCTATCTCACACGGACGGTCAAGGCGATCAAGGGCGTGTCGGAAGAAACGACCACCGGCGTCCACCGCCTCTATCACATCGCCAGGAAGGGCGAGCTGCCCTTCCCCGCGATCAACGTCAACGACAGCGTCACCAAGTCGAAGTTCGACAATCTTTACGGCTGCAAGGAATCGCTGGTCGACGCGATCCGCCGCGGCACCGACGTGATGCTCGCGGGCAAGGTCGCGACCGTCGCCGGCTTCGGCGACGTCGGCAAGGGCAGCGCGCAGAGCCTCCGCAACGGTGGCGCGCGCGTGCTCGTCACCGAAATCGACCCGATCTGCGCGTTGCAGGCGGCGATGGAGGGTTTCGAGGTCGTGACGATGGACGAGGCCGTCAAACGCTCGGACATCTTCGTCACCGCGACGGGCAACGCCGACGTCATCACCGCCGAACATATGGCGGCGATGAAGAATATGGCGATCGTCTGCAACATCGGCCATTTCGACAGCGAGATCCAGATCGCGGCGCTCGCCAATTACAAATGGACCGAAGTGAAGCCGCAGGTCGACCTGGTCGAGTTTCCCGACGGCAAGCAGATCATCATCCTGTCAAAGGGCCGCCTGGTGAACCTGGGCAACGCGACGGGCCATCCGAGTTTCGTGATGTCGGCGAGCTTCACCAACCAGACGCTCGCGCAGATCGAACTGTGGACCCGCAGCGATCAGTACAAGAATGACGTCTATGTCCTGCCCAAGCATCTCGACGAAAAGGTCGCCGCGCTCCACCTCGAAAAGCTGGGCGTAAAGCTCACCCGGCTGACGCAGAAACAGGCCGACTATATCGGCGTGCCGGTCGAAGGCCCGTTCAAGCCCGACCATTACCGCTATTGATTCCATTCCGTCATCCCGGCGAAGGCGGGGATGACGATGGTGGGCGGAGACTTGGTCTCTTCGATCAGAAAAACCTTGGACGGCGCGCCCATCGGATGATGCGGCGCGCCGATCCGCGACGACATCCGATTGAAACATGACTCCATCGCCTTTAGGGCTGGCGATCATGCGTGCAGCGAAGCCGGATAAGCAAGGATATAAGGCGGGATGAGCGGTACGCTTTCCCCGACGCTGCTCTTCGCCCTCGGCCTGTTCGCGGCGCTGTGGTTGCTCGCCGGATTGTGGGCGACTTTGCGCGGGATTGCGATGCAGCGGCGCTCGGCGTTCGTCGCCGGGCAGGCCGAACGGCTTGCGAGTCTGGTCGAAGCGTCGCCACAGCTTCCGGTGATCGTTCGCGCCGACTGGCGGATCGAGGCGAGCGAACGACTGGGTCGCTGGCTGGGGCTCGAACGCGGCCCGCGCAATTTCGACGAACTGCGCGGGATCGGCAACGGGCTCGACGCGGCAAGTCACGACATGCTGCGCCAGGCGATCCTCGGCGCACAGCGCGGCGCAAAGCCCTTTCAGCTCAGCCTGAAACCCGAAGGCAGCCATCGCACGATCATCGTCCAGGGCGCCGCAGCGCCGCAGGCGGTCGGCGGGGCCGGCAGCGTGCTCCTGTGGCTCAGCGACGCGACCGAGGGACAGCAGGCGCTCGCCCATGCCCGCGCCGAACGCGACGAGGCGCTGGCGGCGTTCGAGGCCTTGTCGGGGCTGATCGAGGCGGCGCCCTTCCCCATGTGGTTCCGGGACACCGACCTGCAGCTCGCGCTCGTCAACGCCGCCTATGTCCGCGCGGTCGAGGCGAAGAGCGCCGCCGCGGTGATCGACGGCGGGATCGAGCTGTGCGAAACGGTCGCGGGGGTGAGCGCGACCGACGCCGCCGACGCCGCGCGCGCAGCGGGGGCCGCGCAGATGCGCACCATCCCGGTGACGATCGAGGGCGAGCGGCGGATCATGCGCGTCGTCGATGTGCCGCTGACCCCCGAGGGTGGGCGCATGATCGGCATTGCGGGCTATGCGATCGACATTCAGGAACTGGAAAGCGAGCGCGGCGCGCACCGCCGCTTCGTCGATACGCAGCGCGACCTGCTCGACCGGCTGTCGGCCGCGGTCGCGCAATTCGGCCCCGATCAGGGCCTCGCCTTCGCCAACCTGCCCTTTCGCCGCCTGTTCGGACTCGAGACGGAAGATGTGGCGGAAGCGCGGCCGTTCGCGCGACTGCTCGACGCATGGCGCGAGCGCGGCCGGACGCCCGAGGTGCGCGACTATCCCGAATGGCGGCAGGCGCATGTCGACTGGTTTGCGCGGGCCGAGGCAAGCGAGGAGGACTGGCGCCTGCGCGACGGCACCCACCTGCACGTCGTCGCGCAGCCGACCCCCGACGGCGGACTGCTGCTGATCGCCGAGGACAAGACCGAGCAGGTCCAGCTCGCGGGCGCGCGCGATACGCTGCTGCGCGTGCGCACCGCCACCTTCGACAATCTGTTCGAAGCGGTCGCGGTCTTTGCCCCGGATGGCCGCCTCCACCTCTGGAACCAGCGCTTCCGCCGTCTGTGGGGTGTCGATGAACCGACGCTTGCGGCGCACCCCCGCGTCGATGTGCTGATGGGCGGTCTCGCCGACCGGCTCGCCAAACCGAACCAGATCAGCATCGTTCAGGAAGTGATCCGCGCCGCGACGCTCGAACGCCAGCAGCGCGTCGGCGAGATCCGCTTTGCCGACGGGCGCCATTTCGACTTCGCGTCGATCCCGCTGCCCGACGGCAATGCGCTGCTTATCATGCTGGACATCACCGCGAGCCGGAAGATGGAAGGCGCGCTGCGCGAACGCAACGAGGCACTGGAAGCGGCCGACAAGGCCAAGACCGCTTTCCTGTCGCGGATGAGTTACGAACTGCGCACGCCGCTGACCTCGATCGGGGGTTTCGGCGAGATGTTGCAGGCGGGCTATGCGGGCAAGCTCGACGACCAGCAGCGCGCCTATGTCGATGCGATCATGGATTCGGTCGCCGTGCTCGGCCGCCAGATCGACAATGTGCTCGACCTCGCGCAAGGCGAGGCGGGGACGCTGGCGATCGAGCGCGCGCCGGTCGACGTCCGCGCGCTGCTCGACAAGGCGCTGCAGGCCACACGCCCCTTCGCCGACGCCGAGAAGGTCGAGCTGGTGGGCAACATCGCCGCCGACCTTGGCGTCATCGAAGGCGACGCGCCGCGGCTCGCGCGCCTCGTCGCCGGGTTGCTCGACAATGCGGTGCGCTTCACCGCGCCGGCGCGCAAATCGGGCGGCCGCGTGCTGCTGCACGCCGACGGCGACAAGCGCGGGATCGACATCATCGTCTCCGACAACGGCCCCGGAATGCCCGAAACCGCCGCCGCGGTCGCCAGGGGACAGCAGGCGGGCACCGACACCGGCGGCATCGGCCTCGCCCTCGCGCGCCAGCTCGTCGCGGCGCATGGCGGGACGATGGAAGTGGTGAGCGAGGCGGGACAGGGCACGCTGGTGCGCGTCAGCCTGCCGCGCGGGGCGTGACGATGGACGATTCGCGCAGAGGCGCAGAGCGCGCAGAGAAAAAAAGATTCACGCGGAGACGCGGAGACGCGGAGAAATTGTGCTTTCCGCGAAGCGGCTTCCCTTTTCCGACATCGCTCCAAGGTTCGGCATTCGAGAGGTTGATGGGCCTGTCGGCCCGGATCTTCTCCGCGTCTCCGCGTCTCCGCGTGAACCAAAAATCTCCGCGATCTCTGCCCCTCTGCGCGAATCAACCCCGACACGGCCATGCAATTCCGCCGTCCCTATAATCTCGACCAGGCCGACGCCATCGGCGCGGCGATCGGCGGCGCGCTCGCGCCCGGCGACGTCGTGCTGCTGTCGGGCGACCTCGGCGCGGGCAAGACGACGCTGGCGCGCGCGATGCTGAAGGCGCGCGGGCTTGCGGGCGAAGCGCCCAGCCCGACCTTTGCGATCGTCCAGCCCTATGCGCCGCCCGAGGTCGACCTGCCCATCGCGCATGTCGATCTTTACCGGATCGAGGAACCGGGCGAGCTGATCGAACTCGGCCTCGACGATTATCTGTACGACGGCGCGCTGCTGATCGAATGGCCCGAGCGGCTGGGCAGCGACGGCTGGCAGGATGCGCTCGCGCTGGCGATTTCGGGCGCAGGCGACGCGCGCGTCTTGACAGCGACAGTGCCGCCCGCTTGGGAGGCGCGATGGCCGCTCCGATGATTCCGCCCGCCCATGCGCCCGCCTTCCTTGCGGCGCATGGCTGGGGCGATGCCCGCATCCTGCCGCTCGCGGGCGACGCATCCTTCCGCCGCTATTTCCGGGTCGTCGATGGCGAACGGCGCGCGGTGCTGATGGACGCGCCGCCGCCGCACGAGGATCCGCGGCCTTTCATCGCGGTGGCCGAATATCTCTGCGCCGCGGGGCTGAACGCGCCGACGATCCTTGCGCGCGACCTGGAAGCCGGCCTGTTGCTGATCGAGGATTTCGGCGACGTGCGGCTGCGCGAGACGGTCGATGCCGCGCTGGACCGCGAAACCGCTTATTATAGCGGCGTCACCGACCTGCTGGTCCATCTCCATGCGCAACCGCCGATGCCGGGGCTGCCCGTGCACGGACTGGAGCAATGGCTGGGCGAGGTGATGCTGTTCGCCGACTGGTATTGCCCGGCGCTGGACATCGCCATCGACCGCGATGCCTTCCGCGCCGCGTGGCAGGCGGCGCTGATGCCGGTGGAGACGGACGGTCAGCCGCGCGTCACTGTGCTGCGCGATTTTCATGCCGAAAATATCATGCTCATCGCCGGGCAGGACGGGCTGGCGCATTACGGCCTGCTCGATTTTCAGGACGCGCTCGTCGGCCACCCCGCCTATGACCTCGCCTCGGTGCTCGAAGATGCGCGGCGCGACGTCGACCCGGCGGTCGAGGCGGCGATGCTCGCGCGCTACCAGGCGGCGACGGGACGCAAGATCGAGGATGCCTATTGGGCACTCGCGGCGCAGCGCAACACGCGCATTCTGGGCGTCTTCGTCCGCCTGTGGAAACGCGACAACAAGCCGCATTACCGCCAGTTCCAGCCGCGCATGTGGGGGCTGCTCGAACGCGACCTTGCGCATCCGGCGCTTGTCCCCGTCCGGCAATGGTTCGACGCCCATATTCCCGCTGCAAAGCGGGCGGAGGCATGGACGTGACGGCGACGATCGAAAGCGCGATGGTGCTGGCGGCCGGGCTCGGCAAAAGAATGCGCCCCTTGACCGCGACGCGGCCCAAGCCGCTGGTGCGCGTCGCCGGCAAGCCGCTGATCGACCACAGCCTCGACCGGATCGAAGCGGCGGGGATCGGCCATGTCGTCGTCAACGTCCATTATCTCGCCGATGCGCTGGAGGCGCATCTCGCCAAGCAGCAGCGCCGCTTCACCATCGCCGTGTCGGACGAGCGCGCGCAGCTGCTCGAAACCGGCGGCGGCATGGTCAAGGCGCTGCCGCTGCTCACCGGCGATCCGATCCTGGTCGTCAACAGCGACAATATCTGGACCGACGGGCCGCAGGACAGCATCCGCCACCTCGCGCGCCACTGGGACGGCGAGCGGATGGACGCGCTGCTGCTCGTCGTCCGGCAGGCGAGCGCGACGGGACATCGCGGGCGCGGCGATTTCCACATGGACCCCGCGGGTCGGCTGTCGCGGCGCAAGCCGGGGCGGATCGCGCCCTTCGTCTATACCGGTATCCAGCTGATTTCGCGGCGCTTGCTGGACGACGCACCCGAAGGCCCCTTTTCGACCAACATATTGTGGGACCGCGCGATCGCGGCGGGGCGGCTTTACGGTCTGTCGCACATGGGGCAATGGTTCGACGTCGGCACACCGGCAGCGATCGCGCCGACCGAAGCGGCGTTGAGTGAGGTTTGATCCAATCCGCCATCCCGGCGAAGGCCGGGAACTCGCCGCTACGTCGAGGCGGGAGGGCGCGATCCCGGCCTTCGCCGGAAAGACGAGGGAATAAAATGGCTGCATCAAGCCACCCCACCCTCTTTTCCATTCCCGTCCACCGGGCCTTCGCGGACGCGCTCGCCGCCGGTCTGATCGACCGCTTTGCGGGCAGTGCGCTGGGGCTGGCCGAAGGCATCATACTGCTGCCGAGCAACCGCGCACGCAGTGCGGTGCAGGCCGCCTTCGTCCGCGCAGGCGGCGCGGGGCTGCTGATGCCGCGGCTGGTCGTGATCGGCGACGCCGACCTTGACGAATCAGTGGCGGTCGCGCTCGATGCGATCGACATCGAAGCGCCGCTGCCACCCGCGATCGAGCCGCTGCGGCGGCGCCTGCTGCTCGCCGAACTGATCGAGCGATACACGCCGGACGGCGAACCGCCGGTGACGGGGGCCGCCGCCTTTCAGCTCGCGGGCGGCCTGGCGCGCGTGATCGACCAGCTTCATTATGAGGAGATTCCGGCGTCGGCGCTCGTCGACCTCGACCTCGGCGCCTTTGCCGACCATTGGCGCGCTTCGCTCGCGCGGCTGCGGCTGCTCGTCGATCATTGGCCCGATGTGCTCGCGGCGACGGGACATATCGACCGCGCCGCGCGTCGCAATGCGCTGCTCGACCGCGTGGCGGCCGCATGGCGAGCGGCGCCGCCCGCGCCTTTCGTCGTCGCGGCGGGTGTCACAACCGCTGCGCCCGCGGTCGCGCGGCTGCTGCGCGCCGTCGCCGACATGGCGCGCGGCATGGTCGTGCTCCCCGGCCTCGACACCGCCATGGCGACGGCGGAATGGGACGCGCTGGGTCCAACCGGACGCGATGCCGACCATGCGGCGCGCCCGCTGGAAACGCATCCGCAATATCATCTGAAGCTGCTGCTCGACCGCATGGGCGTTGCGCGCGAAGAGGTTGCCGGATGGGAGGCGTCCTCGCCCTTCGACGGCCCGGAGGCGCGCACGCCCTTCGTTTCGCTGCTCTTCGCGCCCGCCGACTATACCGCGCAGTGGCAGGCGGCGGGCGACCTCAAGCCCGCGACCGCCGGGATCGCGGGCGCGACCTTTGCCGACGACGCGCAGGAGGCGCAGGGGATCGCGCTGCTGATGCGCCACGCGATCGAAACGCCGGGGCGCACCGCGGCGCTGGTCACGCCTGACCGCGCGCTGGCCGAGCGCGTCGCCGCCGCGCTCGCGCGCTGGGGGATCGCCGTCGACGACAGCGCGGGCCAGCCGCTGGCGCGCACGCCACCCGGCGCGCTTGCGCTGCTGCTCGCCGAACTGGCGGCGGATTTCGATCCGGTTGCGCTGATCGCGCTGCTCGCGCACCCGCTCGTCCGCAAGGGCGAAGGGCGCACCGCCTGGCTCGACGCGGTGCGGCGGCTCGATCTGCTGCTGCGCGAACCGGGGCTCGCACCTGGCTGGGCGGGCGTGTCGGCGCGGATCGCTACGCTCGCCGCCGATCGCGACGCGCGCGGTCATGCGCTCGCCGCCGAACTGACGCCGTGGTGGCAGGACATAAGCGCGGCCTTCGCTCCCATGCTCGCGCCCTTCGCGGGACCGCCGGTGGCGCCCGATTGCCTGCTTTCGGCGTTGCGAGAGGGGCTCGAATGGCTGACCGGCGAGGCGGTGTGGACGGGGCCGGCGGGGCGGACGCTCGCCGAGCTGTTCGACCGCTGGGCGCTCGCGCGCGGCGCGGGTCCGGCGCGCATCGACCCCGCCGATTTTCCCGCCATGCTCGGCCAGTTGCTCGGCGAGGCGAGCGTCCGCCCGCCCTATGGTGGGCACCCCCGGCTGTTCATCTGGGGGCTGCTCGAAGCACGGCTCCAGCGCGCCGACCTGATGATCCTTGGCGGCCTTGACGAAGGGCGATGGCCACCCGCGACGCAGCCCGACCCCTGGCTCGCGCCCGGCATTCGCCGCCTGATAGGCCTGCCCGCCGCCGAGCGGCAGCAGGGAATGGCGGCGCACGATTTCGCCGGGGCGCTGGGGGCGGGCGAAATCGTCGTGACGCGCGCTTTGCGCAGCGGCGGCGACCCGGCGGTCGCCTCGCGCTTCTGGCTGCGGCTGGCGGCGCTGGCGGGCGAACTTCCGCAGCCCGCGCCGGACGGCGTGCCGCTGACCGAGCTCGCCGCGCGCATCGACCTGCCCGCGGGTGCGGCGCAGCCGGTCGCAAAGCCCCGCCCCGCGCCGCCCGCCGACCGGCGCCCGCGGCGGATCAGCGTCACCGCGGTGGACCGGCTCGCCCGCGATCCCTTTGCCTATTATGCCAACCAGATTCTCGGCCTGTCGCCGCTCGCACCGCTCAGCGCCGCGCCCGATCCACGCTGGCGCGGCACGCGGGTCCATGCGCTGTTTGAACGATGGGTGCGCGCGGGGGCGGGCGCGGCGGCGTTCGAGGCCGAACTGGCGGCGCTGCGCGACGATCCCGCGCTCGACGCGATCGCGCGCGCCTTCTGGCTGCCGCGCATCGAACCCGCGCTGCGCTGGGCGGCGCGGCAACTGATCGAGGCCGAGGGCCGCACCGCGCTGAAGGCCGAGGCGTGGGGCGAGATCGCGCTCGATGGCGTCACGCTCAGCGGCAAGGCCGACCGCGTCGACCGGATGCCCGACGGACGCCTCGCGATCGTCGATTACAAGACGGGCGGAGCGCCGAGCGCCAGGGCGGCGTTCGACAGGCTCGACAACCAGCTCGGACTGCTTGGCCTGATCGCGCGGCGGGGTGGGATGAAGGGGGTCGATGCGGCCGACGTCGCCGCCCTGGAGTATTGGAGCCTGCGGCCCGACCGCAAGGCGGGCGGCGCGGGCCGGATCTCATCGACCTATGGCCCGCGCAGCGACCTCAAAAGCGCTGCGGAGGCGGTCGATCATGCCGCCGGCGCGCTCGCCGATCTGGCCCGGCGATTTCTGTTCGGCGATGCGCCCTTTGCGCCGGGGGACAGCTCGACTTACGGCGATTACGACCAGCTGATGCGCCGCGACGAATGGTTCGGGCGCGGCGAGGATGATATATGACCCGCCCCGCGCCGCTCGCGACGCTCGATCCGCATCAGCGCGCCGCCGCCGATCCCGCGCGCCACGTCTGGCTCGGCGCGTCGGCGGGGACGGGCAAGACGCAGGTGCTGTCGGCGCGCGTGCTGCGTCTGCTGCTCGATGGCGTATCGCCCGAGGCGATCCTGTGCATCACCTTCACCAGGGCGGGCGCCGCCGAAATGGCGCATCGCATCCACGAACGGCTGGCGATGTGGGTGCGGATGGACGAACGCGATTTGCGGCTCGACCTCCAGGCGCTCGGCATCGACCTCAACCTGCTCGGCTATGACGAGGGCGTGCCCGCGCTGATCGCCCGCGCGCGCGCCCTGTTCGCGACCGTGATCGACAGCCCCGGCGGCGCGATCCGCGTCCAGACGATCCACAGTTTCTGCCAGACGCTGCTTGCGAGCTTTCCCCTCGAGGCAAAGCTGCTTCCCGGCTTTCGCGCGATCGAGGAGGATGAGGCGGGCGCGCTTCAGCGACGGGTGCTCGGCGACCTGCTCGACGCGCCGGGCGAGGAGCAGGCGGCGCTGCGCGCGGCGGCCGCCGCGCTGGCGCAGCGGCTCGGCCCCGACGCGGCGATCGGCTTTCTGTCGCGCTGCGCGTCGGTGTTCGGGGGGCCGGGGGCGCTGCTGCCGCCTGCGGCGCACGATCTGCGCGCCGCCTTTGACCTGCCCGGCGGCGAGCCCGATGCGTGGACGATCGACCAGCTTGCCGGGGGCGCGATCGCCGACGCGGATATCAAGGCGGTGGCGGCGAGCGGCGCTGCGTGGGGGACGAAGACCGGGCTCGCCTGTTCGGACGTCATGGTCGGCTGGATGATGGGCGATGCGGCGGCGCGCGCCGCGATGCTGGACGAACTCATCGGTTGTTTCCTGACCGGCAAGGGCAATCTGAGTGCCGATTTCGCGGGCGACAAGGGCCGGATGACCGACTGCGTCGACAGCGCGGTGCGGATTGTCGAGGCGGCGTCGGCGCTGCGCGGGACCGCGACGGCGATGCGCGTCGCCGACGAGCTGGCGGCGGCGTGGAAGCTTGGCGGCCGCTTCGCCGAAGCCTATGCGCTCGCCAAGCGCGACCAGGGGCTTGCCGATTTCGACGACCTCATCACCCTTGCGAGTTCGCTGCTGCGCGTCAGCGGCTTTGGCGAATGGGTGCGCTTCAAGCTCGACCAGCGCACCGATCATATATTGGTCGACGAGGCGCAGGACACGAACATGCGCCAATGGGGAATCGTCCTGTCGCTCGCCGAAGAGTTTTTCGCGGTGCACGGCGACGACATCGAACGCGCGCGCACCCTGTTCACCGTCGGCGACCGAAAACAGGCGATCTTTGGCTTTCAGGGCACCGATCCCAGGGCCTTTGCCAGCGCACGCGACCTTTTTCATGCGCTTGGCGAACGCGCGGGGCAGGATTTCGAGGCGGTCGATCTGATTTCCAACTATCGGTCGACCCCCGCGGTGCTCGAGGTCGCCGATGCCTGGCTCGCGGCGGGCGGCGCCGCGCTGATGGGGCTCGACGGAAAGGAGCCGCCGCACCGTCCCTACCGCGACGCGCACGCCGGGCAGGTCGAGCTGTGGGAGCCGCTGCCGGTCGGCAAGGCGCTGGACGCGGCCGAGGAGGCCGACGACGCGGCCGGGGATGGCGGCCATGCCACCGCACCCGCGCGCGATCCCGCGAGCATGCGGCTCGCAAAGGCGATCGCCGCCGAAGTGCAGGACTGGATCGCGAACGGCAAGGACGGCCGCCCCGTCGCGCCGGGCGACGTGATGATCCTCGTGCGCCGCCGTCGCGATCTGGCGGCGCGGATCGTCGCGCGTTTGCAGGCGCTGCATGTCCCCGTCGCGGGGGTCGACCGCTTCGCATTGACGCAGCCGCTCGGCGTGCAGGATCTGATGGCGGCGATGCGCTTTGCGGTACAGCCGCACGACGACCTCAACCTCGCCGCGCTGCTCGTGTCGCCGCTGATCGGCTGGACACAGGACGAACTATATGATCGCACGCGGGATCGCGGCCGCACCTCGCTGTGGGCGCATCTGCGCGCGCATCGCGACGCCATGCCGCCCGCGACGATGGAGGCGCTCGGCCGATTGCTCGCGATGGCCGACTATACGACGCCGTTCCGCTTCCTCGAAACCATCCTCTCCGGCCCGATCGACGGACGGCGCAAGCTTTACGCGCGGCTGGGGCGCGAGGCGCGCGACCCGATCGACGAGCTGCTGAATCAGGCGCTGGCGTTCGAGTCGCGCAAGACCGTCTCGCTGCTCGGTTTCCTCGCCGAGATCGAGGGCAGCGCCGCCGACATCAAGCGCCAGACCGAGGCGCGCAGCGACGTCGTGCGCGTGATGACCGTCCACGGCTCGAAAGGTTTGCAGGCGCCGATCGTGATCCTCGCCGATGCGACCGACGACGCGGCCTTTGGCCATCGCCCCTTCACCGTCGATGTCGCGGCGTGGGAAAAACTGCCCGTCTATCCGGTCGGCGCCGACGAGCGGCACGGCGCGCTGGCCGATGCCCATGCCAGGGCCAGGGCGGCGGCGGACGAGGAGCATTGGCGACTCTTCTATGTCGCGATGACCCGCGCCGAAGAGATTCTGGTGGTCGCCGGCGTGACCAGGACCGCCGAGCGCAGCGTTCCCGAGTCGAGCTGGCATAGCGCGGTATCGGGCGCGCTCGACCGGCTGGGGCGCGACTGGGAAGATGGCGGCGCCATCTGGGGCCGCCGCCGCGTTCACCGCGTCAACGCCGGGCGCTGGGCGCCGCAGGCGAAAAAGGCGAAAGCGGCGGCGCGCGGGGCGGCGCCCCTGCCCGATTGGCTGCACCGCATGGCTCCCGATGAGGCGCGTCCGCCGCGCCCGCTCGCCCCGTCGGCGCTGGGCGAGGATGATGTCACCGCGCCGCCGCAGGGGGGGGAGCGCGCCGCCGCAGTGACGCGCGGCCTGCTGCTCCACGCGCTGTTCGAGCGGTTGCCGCCCGTCGCCCCCGATCGTCGCCGCGCCGCGGCGCTGCGCTGGCTGGCCGCGCAGGCGTCGTCGCTGGACGAGCGCGCGCGCGCGGCGATGATCGACGAAGTGCTGGCGGTGCTGGACGATCCCGCGCACGCGCCGCTGTTCGGGCCGGGATCGCTCGCCGAAGTGCCGCTGTCGGCCGTCGTCGATGGGGTCGTGGTCGCCGGAATCGTCGACCGGCTGCTGGTCACCGCCGATGCCGTGACGGTGATCGACTTCAAGACCGGGCGCCACGTCCCCGGAAGCGCGGCCGAGGTCCAGCCCGCCTATCTGCGCCAGATGGCGGCGTATCGCGATGCGCTGCGGGTGATTTTTCCGGGGCGGAACGTCGCGGCGGCGCTGCTCTATACCGCGGCGCCGCGGCTGATTGCGCTCGGTGACGCACTGCTCGACGCGCACAAGCCCGGCTTGCTGGCAACCAAGGCGAATTTGCCGGGCTCGGCCCTTGAGCCGGACGCGTCGACGCCTTAGCTTGGCCTCGACCGAGTTTCAGGAGTTCAGACCATGGGTACCAAAGCCATCACCGACGCGAGCTTCCAGGCGGATGTGCTCGACAGCGACACCCCCGTGCTTGTCGATTTCTGGGCCGAATGGTGCGGTCCCTGCAAGATGATCGGCCCCGCGCTCGAAGAGATTTCGGACGAGCTCGCGGGCAAGGTCGTCATCGCCAAGCTCAACATCGACGACCATCCCGACGCGCCGAGCAAATATGGGGTGCGCGGCATCCCGACGATGATCCTGTTCAAGAACGGCGAGGTCGCCGACACCAAGGTCGGCGCGGCGCCGAAAAGCGCGCTCAAGGGCTGGCTCGAAAGCGCTCTGGTCTAATCGGTTCATTCCGGTTACTTCTCCTCCCCATGAACGTGCCAATCGGACATAATCGGTTTGGCCCGCGTCGTGCGGGAGGGGGAACCAGCATGTATGCGATCGTTTTTGACCTCGATACCACTACGCTCGAACAAACCTACCCCAATGCGTCTTGGCGGAACGCCTATGCCGACGTGCGGCGGGTTCTCGAAGTGCGGGGATTCGACTGGCAGCAGGGATCGACCTACTTCGGCAACGAGAATGTGACGGCCGTTGATTGCGTCCTCGCCGTTCAGGAGCTGAAACGTCAGTTCAACTGGTTCCAGCCATCGGTTCGGGATATCAGAATGTTGCGGATCGAAGAGAATAACGATCTGGGGCCGGCGCTCGGCTGATCAGCTGCGATAGTCCGCGTTGATGCTGATATAGCCATGCGTCAGGTCGCACGTCCACACCGTCGCGCGGCCATCGCCGAGGCCCAGGTCGGCGCCGATGCGGACGTCCTGGCCTTTGAGGTGCGCGGCGACCGGCGCCTCGTCATAACCGTCGACGGGCAGCCCGTCCTTCGCCACCCAATGGTCGCCGAAACGGATCGCCAGGCGGTCGCGGTCGGCGGGTTCGCCCGCCTTGCCCACCGCCATCACGACGCGGCCCCAGTTCGCGTCCTCGCCCGCGATCGCGGTCTTGACCAGCGGCGAATTGGCGATGGACAGCGCGACGCGCCTGGCGCTGTCGTCGCTCACCGCGCCGGTCACCTGCACCTCGATGAACTTTGACGCGCCTTCGCCGTCGCGCACCACCTGATGCGCGAGGTCAAGCGCGACCCCCCGGATCGCCGCATAAAGCGCGTCGGCGCCGGGGTCGTCGCGGGTAGCGAGCAACGCATTGCCCGCCTGCCCGGTCGCAAAGAGCAGCACCGTGTCGCTGGTCGAAGTGTCGCTGTCGACGGTAATCGAATTGAACGTCCCGCCGGTCGCCTCGCTCAGCATCGCCTGCAACAGCGCGGGCGCCACCGCGGCGTCGGTAAAGATATAGCCGAGCATGGTCGCCATGTCGGGTGCGATCATCCCCGATCCCTTGACGATTCCCGCGACATGGACGGTCCGGTCGCCAACGATGGCGCTGGCGGTCGATCCCTTGGCAAAGGTGTCGGTGGTGCCGATCGTTTCGGCCGCCGCTTCCCACGAACAGGGTTTGGCGGTCAGCGCCGCCGCCACGCCCGCGCGCGCCTTGTCTTTCGGCAACGGCACGCCGATCACCCCGGTCGAGCTGACGAAGACCTCGCTGGCATCGCAACCGAGATGGTCCGCGACCTGCGCCATGATCGCCTCGACCGCCTCGCGCCCGCGATAGCCGGTGAAGGCATTGCTGTTGCCCGCATTGACGATCAGCGCGCGCGCGGCGCCGCCCTTCACCTGTTCGCGCCCCAGCTCGACTTCGGACGAGCAGCAGACGTTGCGCGTGAACACCCCCGCAACCGCGGTGCCGGGCGCCAGCTCGATGAAAGTCAGGTCGCAGCGGTCCCAGTCCTTGTAACGCGCCCGCGCGACGCGGCGCGTCACCCCGGCGATCTCGGGAAGGTCGGGGAAGGTTGCAGGGGCGAGCGGGGAACGGGTGGTCATGCCGGGGCGCATAGCGGGTGCGGGCAAGAATCAAAAGCCCCTCCCCTTCAGGAGTGTCAGGTCGGTCATGCCCCCGGCATGACCTGAACCGTCCGGGGGACGGTTTACCCGACACTGGGTTGGGGTGGGGGCCAGCGGCCTTCTGCAAGGCCGCTGGCCCCCACCCGCTGCGACTAGGCAGCAAGCAGCCAGGCCTCGCTACCCTCCCCTGAAGGGGAGGGCGTAAGCGAGCTAAGCCGGAATCCCGCTGATCGCCTTCACTTCCATAAAGTCCTTCAGCCCGAACAGCCCGCCTTCGCGGCCGTTGCCCGATGCCTTGTAACCGCCGAAGGGCGCGCCCGGCCCCGGACCCCAGCTGTTCACCGCGACCATGCCGGCGCGCAGCTTCGGGGCGATTTCGGCGGCCTTTGCGGGGTCGCCCGACACGACCGCCGACAGGCCATATTCGGTGTCGTTGGCGATCTCGACCGCCTCGTCGAGCGTGTCATAGGCCATGACCGTCGCGACCGGCCCGAAAATCTCCTCCCTCGCGATCCGCATGTTGGGCGTGACGCCCGAAAAGACCGTCGGCTTGACATAATAGCCGCGATTGACGTTCGACGGCAGGCCGGTGCCGCCCGTTTCGAGGCGTGCGCCTTCGTCGATCGCCGACTGGATCAGCCCCTGGATCTTGTCGAACTGCGCCTTGTTGACGACGGGGCCGATATGGCCGCCCTCGCTCATCGGATCGCCCACTTGCGTGCCATCGAACATCGCCTTGATGACGCCCACCGCTTCGGCCTCGCGCTCCTTCTGGACCAGGATGCGCGTCGGCGCGATGCAGCTTTGCCCGGTGTTGACGAGCACGCCCTGCACCGTCGGCGGCAGCACCGTTTCCAGGTCGGCGTCGGGCAGGACGATGTTCGGCGACTTGCCGCCCAGTTCCTGATGCACGCGCTTCACCGTATCGGCGGCGGCCTTGGCGACGAGGATGCCCGCGCGCGTCGATCCGGTGAAGCTCACCATCTCGATCCCCGGATGCGCGCTGATCGCGTGGCCGACGGTCGGGCCGTCGCCCTGGACCAGATTGAACACGCCCGGCGGCACGCCCGCGGCGTCGAGAATCTCGGCAAAGATCACGGCGTTGCCGGGGCATTCCTCCGACGGTTTCAGGATCATCGTGTTGCCCGCGGCGAGCGCCGGCGCGACCTTCAGCGCAATCTGGTTGAGCGGCCAGTTCCATGGGGTGATCATGCCGACGACGCCGATCGGTTCGTAGACGACCTTGTTCGCGCCATGTTGTTCGCTGAAGCTGAAATCCTTGAGCGCGGCGATCGTGCCGAGGAAGCCGCCGATACCGGCGCCGACCTGCGCCGTGCCCGCAAAGCTGACCGGCGCGCCCATTTCGGCCGCCATCGATTTGGCGAGGTCCGGCCCACGCTTCTTATATTCCTCGACGATGCGGTTCAAAAGGTCCAGCCGTTCCTCGCGCGTCGTCTGCGAAAAGCTCTTGAAGGCCTCGCGCGCCGCGGCCACCGCGTCGTCGACGTCGGCGGCGGTGCCCAGCACGACGGTCGAGGCCGCTTCCTCGGTCGCGGGATTGACGACGTCATGGAGCCTGCCGCCCTTCGAATCGACCCACCGGCCGCCGATATAATGTTGCTTGAGATGCGTTTCGGTGCTCATTTTCTGTCTCCCATCGGCGGTGAATCGGTCTCGGATTGCTACCTAACCACTGTGGCCGATGAATCAAGCGTGGCCAACCGCGAAAAGGGCCGGGTCGCCGCTTTTCCGGCGGAAGGCGCGGCAAGGCGGCAGCCGGTGACCGGCGGCCGACGCAAAGCGTCAGCCCGGCCGCACCATGAAGATATCGCCGCCGATGCTGACGATGAAAAGATTGCCCGCGCTGTCCTCGCCAAAGGAGGCGATGTTGCCGATCGTCCCCGTGTCGGGCGCGAAATCCTCGTTGCGGACGGCGAAACGCGACGCGGGCAGGGTCTGGCCGACCACAAGGTCGGCAAAGGGCACCGTCCAGATATTGCCCGACACGAAATCGCCGAAGACATATTGGCCCGCGAGCGACGCGACCGGCCCGCGATAGACATAGCCGCCGGTGACCGAACGCCCCTGCCGCGCCCCGCTGCCATGGCCATATTCGGCGACGGGCGGCGTCAGCCCGGCGGGCGCCGTTCCCGAAAAGGGCTGCGTCCCCTCCAGAAAGCGCCAGCCGAAATTGCGCCCCGGCTGCGCCGTCGTCACCATGTCGATTTCCTCGACCGCATTCTGCCCGACATCGCCGATCAGCAGCGTCGATCCCGAAAAGGAGGCACGGAACGGGTTGCGCAGGCCGAACGCAAAGACATAGGGGTCGCCCCCGCCCGAGAGGAACGGGTTGCCCGGCGCCGGGGCATAGCTGTCGCCCCCCGCCCCGACGGCAAAGCGCAGGATCTTGCCGAGCTGCACATTGCGGTTTTGCGCATTGTTGTTGGGGTCACCCCCGCCCCCGCCGTCGCCGACGGCGACATAGACATGGCCGTCCGGGCCGAAACCGATCCAGCCGCCGTTATGATTGTCGAAGCCGGGGTGCGGAATGTCCAGCACCAGGTCATAGCTCGTCGAACTGTCGGGTCGGCCCAGCGTATAGCGCCGCACCTGGACATTGCCGTTCGTGCCGGTCGCGACCGCGAACAGCCGCTGCGATGCCGCATGATCGGGATAGGGAGCGAGGCCGAGCAACCCGCGTTCGCCGCTGGTCGAAATGTCGGTGATGTCGAGCACGCGCGTCCGGCTGCCGTCGGCAGGATCGAAGCGATAGACGTCGCCGCCCTTTTCGACGACATAGACACGGGCGTCGCCGGGGATCGCCGCGACGTAAAGCGGCTGATTGAACCCGGTGCCAACGCGCGCGACCGCTATGCCTTCGCGGCTGTTGGTGACGGTGATGTTGACCGCCTGCGTCACGCTCGCCCGGCCGTCGCTGACGCGCAACACCACCGCATAGACATTGTCGGTATCGGCATCTCCAGGCAGGTCGAAATCGGGCGCGGCGTTGAACCGCAGCGCTCCCGCGCCCGTGATCGCAAAACGCGCCGCGTCAGCGCCGCCGTCGATGCTGAAGGTCAGCGCGTCGCCGTCGGGATCGCTGGCGGCCGCCTGATAGGCGCTGGTCGTATTCTCGACAACGCTGGCGGTCTGGAGCGAGGTGAAGGCGGGCGGGGCATTGGCCGCGGGCGGGGGCGTATCGCCGCCGCCCCCGCCCCCGCACGAAGCCAGCAACAACAGCGGCAAAAGGACGGCGAATATATGCTTCGGCATTGGCAACCAGCCTTTCGCGATCGGGCCCACCCGCGCGCGAAACTGCCATCACCGGAGCGAGGCCGCAACCTCCCCCCATTTACCATAGCCGGGGTCGACTGGCCGCGTCAGGCGGGTGCCTCGGCCTCGTCGAACTCGTCGAGACGGCGCAGCGCATCGCGCGCGACGCGGTGCAGCGCCGAACGGTTGACGGTCAGCCCGTCCGATCCCGCGCCCGTCAGATCGTCGACGGCAAAGGTCACGCGGGTGCGGTCGGGCGTCAGCTCGTCGAAGGTGAACCGGAGACCCGTCTGGAGCGCGCCATCGTCGACATTGTAGATCAGGTGCGCCTCGCGCGGGATTTCCATCGCGACGGCAATTTTTACCTTATAGGCGTCGGGCCGCTGTTTCGGCGCCATTTTCTCGAAACCCGGCTCGCCCTTTTGCACGACAAGTTCGTACAGCCGCGTCGAACCGCCATTGGTCACCAGCGGCAGGCCGCTGAAAGCGCTCCCGTCGCCGAACATCCTGGCAAAGACCTCCTCGCGCGGCGCCGCCACCGTTCGGGTCTGGTTGGTGAGTTCGTTGACCTTGCCACATGCGGCCGAAGCCAGCAGCGCGGCAATCAGAATCGGGTTACGAATCATGGTCGGGCCCCCTTGGACAGCCGACAAGGGGATAATCCGCACTATTTAACAAAGACGTAAGCGTCTCCGCCGCTGTCGCTGCGCCTGGCGAGCCTATGCGCGATCGCGACGGCCCGCAGATGCTGTTTGGCGCCGCGTTTGCTCAATCGGCCCCGCCAACATCCGCTTCGGGCGCCCGAGTGACTTGCGCATAGACGAGCTGCCACTTGTCGCCACGCCACAACCAGTGATCGGCAAAACGGTGCCGGTCGACGAACGGCTCGCCCTCGGCGACGCCGCGCAGCGTGTTGGTCGCGGCGAGCAGCGCGCTGTCGCTGCTGGTGATCCAGCGCGGCTCGGCGGGCTCAAAGGGTTCGATGCGGATCGACGGCGCGGCGAGCGCGGCGATGAACGCCGCCTTGTCGCCCGTCGCGCCGCTGCCGCGCACCCACAGGAAATCGTCGGCGATCAGCCGTCGCAACGCCGCCTCGTCCTTCGCCGCGATCGCCGCGTCGAACGCCGCCGCCGCCTCGCGATAGCCTGCGGGCGTTGCCCTGGTCGCGGCGGGACCGACCGATGAATCGCACGCCGCGACGAGGAACAGCAGCAGCGGAGCCGCCAATCGCATCATCACCGCCATATCCTTCACCTGTCGCCTCGACGGGCTCATCATGGCGCAGACGGCGGGCCGCGCGCAACTACCTGCCACGTCAACGACCATCAAAAAGGGCGCCCGGTTCCCCCGAACCGGACGCCCTTTGCCAGCGTCGCTGACCCGCGTACCGATCAGGCGCTGTAATACATGTCGAACTCGACCGGGCTCGGCGTCTGCTCGAAGCGATAGACTTCGTTCCACTTCAGCTCGACATAGGCCTCGATCTGGTCCTTGCTGAACACGTCGCCCTTCAGGAGGAAGTCGTGGTCGGCCATCAGGCTGTCGAGCGCTTCGCGAAGCGAGCCGCACACGGTCGGCACTTCGCTCAGCTCTTCGGGCGGCAAATCATAGAGATTCTTGTCCATCGCCTCGCCGGGGTGGATCTTGTTCTGGATGCCGTCCAGCCCCGCCATCAGCAGCGCCGAATAGCAGAGATAGGGGTTCGCCATCGCGTCGGGGAAACGGAACTCGACGCGCTTCGCCTTGGCGCCCGCACCATAGGGAATGCGGCACGAGGCCGACCGGTTGCGGCTCGAATAGGCGAGCAGCACCGGCGCCTCAAACCCCGGAACGAGCCGCTTGTAGCTGTTCGTCGTCGGGTTGGTGAAGGCATTCAATGCCTTGGCGTGCTTGATGACGCCGCCGATGAAATAGAGGCACATGTCCGAAAGGCCGGCATAGCCATTGCCCGCAAAAAGCGGCTTGCCCTTTTCCCAGATCGAGATGTGGGTGTGCATCCCCGATCCGTTATCGTCCTTGATCGGCTTGGGCATGAAGGTCGCGGTCTTGCCATAGGCGTGCGCGACCTGGTGCACGACATATTTATAGATCTGCATGCGGTCGGCGGTCTGCGTCAGCGTGCCGAAGGTCAGGCCCAGCTCGTGCTGCGCCGCGGCGACCTCATGGTGATGCTTGTCGCACGGCAGACCCATTTCGAGCATCGTCGAGACCATCTCGGCGCGGATGTCGACCGCGCTGTCGACCGGCGCAACGGGGAAATAGCCGCCCTTGGCGCGCGGGCGGTGCGCCAGGTTGCCGCCCTCATAGCTGCGGCCCGAATTGGTCGGCAGCTCGATATCGTCGATCTCGAACCCCGACTTGTTGTATCCGCTTTCGAACCGGACATCGTCGAACATGAAGAATTCGGCCTCGGGGCCGACATAGGCGGTGTCGCCGATGCCGCTCGACGCGAGATAGGCCTCGGCGCGCTTCGCGGTCGTGCGCGGGTCGCGGCTATAGCCTTCGCCGGTCGACGGCTCGACGATGTCGCAGAAGATCACCAGCATCGGCGTCGCCGAGAAAGGATCGTCATAGACGGCGTCGAGGTCGGGCTTCAGGATCATGTCGCTTTCGTTGATCGCCTTCCAGCCCTCGATCGACGAGCCATCGAACATCAGCCCGTCCTCGAGCGCGTCCTCGTCGATCACCCCGGCGCACATCGTCAGATGCTGCCACTTGCCCTTGGGGTCGGTGAAGCGCAGATCGACCCACTCGATGTCGTTTTCCTTGATCCGCGCGATGATGTCCTTGGGCTTCGTAGCCATGATTTAACTTCCTTCTTGCGATGATGACCGGCTGGTGCCGGGGTCTGGCTGAAACTGGTAATTACGGCGTGTCCCCGCGAAGGCGGGGAAACAGGGATATTATCTGGACGGAGGCGACCATATCCTAGAGCGCGTCCTCGTTGCGTTCGCCGGTGCGGATGCGCAGCGCGGTTTCGACCGGGATGACGAAAATCTTGCCGTCGCCGATGCGGCCGGTCTGCGCGGCGGCGGCGATCGCCTCGACGACGCGCTCGGCCATCGAATCCTCGACGATCACCTCCAGCTTCACCTTGGGCAGGAAATCGACGACATATTCGGCGCCGCGATAGAGTTCGGTATGGCCCTTTTGCCGCCCGAAGCCCTTGGCTTCGGTGACGGTGATCCCGCTGACGCCGACTTCGTGCAGCGCTTCCTTCACCTCGTCGAGCTTGAACGGCTTGATGATCGCCTCAATCTTCTTCACGCGTCTCGTCCCCCACTGGGTCTGTCTCTTCGCTCGCAGTCAAAGCCGGATCAGGCCAGCCTGGTCCGGTTCTCAAGCCCTGAGTCGCTGCGAGGCCCCGTCATCTTGCACCAATCAAGAGCCGTGCCAATTGGCGAATCGCGCGCTTTCTGCAAGTTTTGCGACAGGATATTGCGGCACTGCCCAAGAGGTGGGCATTCGAGCGAATTCGCTGCCCAAAAAAGCGGCATCGTCGGCGCGGTCGCATCGCGGGGGCGGCGACATTTCCTTCGGCACGGCTTTTGTCTAGGGACAGGGCCATGACCGTCACTGTCGCCGCCCTCTATCGCTTCGCCTCCTTCGATGACCCCGCCGCGCTGCGCCAGCCGCTGCTCGACCTGTGCGCCGCCGAAGCCATCAGGGGCACGCTGCTCCTCGCGCGCGAAGGGATCAATGGCACGATCGCCGGCCCCGACTCCGGCATCGCCGCGGTGATCGCCCATATCCGCGCGCTCCCCGGCTGCGCGGCGCTCGACGTCAAATACTCGACCGCCGCCGCGATGCCTTTCGGGCGGCTCAAAGTGCGGCTGAAGAAGGAAATCGTGACGATGAAGGTGCCGGGGCTCGACCCCGCGCGCCACGCCGCGCCCACGGTCGACCCTGCCGACTGGAATGCGCTCGTCGATGACCCGGACACCGTGCTTATCGACACGCGCAATGCGTTCGAGGTCGGCTATGGCAGTTTTGCGGGCGCGGTCGATCCCGGCACGCAAAGCTTCGGCGACTTCCCCGACTGGTGGCGCGCCAATGCGGAGCGCTTCGCGGGCAAGCGAATCGCGATGTTCTGCACCGGCGGCATCCGCTGCGAAAAATCGACCGCCTTCCTGCGCCGCGAAGGCATTGAGGACGTCGTCCACCTGAAAGGCGGCATCCTTGCCTATCTCGACCAGGTGCCCGCGTCCGAAAGCCGCTGGCACGGCAGCTGCTTCGTCTTCGACGAACGGGTGAGCGTCGGGCACGGGCTGATCGAGGTGGGTGAAAAGGATTAGATTCAGACGCCGCGCTCGCCCGCTTTGGGGTGGATTCCTGCCTTTCCCTTATCCGTCATCCCGGCGCAGGCCGGGATCTCGCCGGTGCGGTAAACCGATAGGGTGAGATCCCGGCCTGCGCCGGGATGACGATAAAGTTGAGGGCAACTACCGGTCGCCAGCTGCCATATAGGAAACGCCGCCGCAAAAACCCCTTTCCTACATCTAACCCATATGGTTCATTCTGACGGTTTCACCCAACCCGAAGGACGAACCCATGGACGACACCGCTTTTGATCCCGCCGCGATCCCCGCCCCCGGCAGCTACCACTGGACGCCGCGGCTCCAGCGCGACTTTCTCGAAGCCTTCGCCACCAACGGCTCGGTGAAGATTTCCGCGGCCAAGGTCGGCATGTCGCCCTCCGCCGTCTATCAGCTCAAGCAGCGGCCGCACGGCGCGGCGTTCCGGCTCGGCTGCGCGGCGGCGGTGCTGATCGCGCGGGGGCGGCTCGTCGACGAGCTGCTCGATCGCGCGATCTGGGGGCATGACGAGACGAGCACGGTGATGCGCGAGGAGGATCGCAGCTTCGTCAAACGCCGCCGCATCGACAGCCGCCTCGGCCTCGCGATGCTCGCGCGGCTCGACCGCATGGTCGAGGTGCGCGCGCGGGCGGGTGAAGAAATGCTCGCGCAGGTGATCGCGGGCGACTGGCCGGGCTTTCTGTCGCTGTTCGACGCCGCCGCGGCGGCGCGCGATGGCGCGAAGGATGCCGACGAGGCTCCGGACGGCCTCGGCGCCGCGCTCGCGCTCTGGCTGGCCGGGCGCGACAATCGCGCCAACCCGCTCGCGAGCCTCTGGCGCGATAGTGGAATCGCGAATGAAGTTGCGCTGTTTTCCGCCGATTCCGAAAGCGACCTCGACGCCGAACCGACCCCCGAGGAGGAAGCCGCGGCGATGACCGTCTGGGCCGACGCCGAGACGGGCGAGCTGCGCACCAACTTCCCGCCGCCCGACGATTTCACCGGCATCGAGGAAGGCGCGTTCGGCGACGAGGATTATGAACGCACGCTCGATCCCGACGAAGAGGCCGCGTGGCAGGCCGTGCGCGCCGCCGATGTCGCCCCGCTGCGCAAGGCCGGCGAAATCGCGCGACGTGCCTTTTTCGGGCTGCCGCAGCCTGCGAACGATGCCGGGGCGGAGGGCGTAAAAACGCGCAAATCGGCGAGCAGCTGATGGCAAACCAAACCGCCCCGCAAGGCGAGAGCAGCCAGCTGACGACCGAAAGCGAAGCTTTGTTCAATCGTCATCCCCCATCGACTTATGATGGGGAGGTGGCAGCGGCGCAAGCCGCTGGCGGAGGGGCCATGGCGCCGACGTCGCCGCCCCACCCTACCCCGCGACCCGCGCTGCGCCATATTCGACCCAGCCGAACGGCCGCGGCGTCCTGGGCATATAGGCGGCGCCCCGCCGCTCGACCGCAAAGCCTGCCGCCGCATAGGCGTCGCCGATCGGGCGCGTCAGGTGGCAATTGCCGCCGATGCGCTTCCACACCGGCTCGATCCGCCGCTGCCATTTCGCGACCCCACTGTCGGGCGCCCCGCCATGTTCGAGGAACAATGCGGTCCCGCCGGGTTTCAGGACGCGGCGGATTTCGGCGAGCACGGCGGCCTGGTCTGTAACCGAGCAAAGGGTGAAGGTGGTGACGACCGTATCGAAACGCGCATTGTCGAACGGCATCGCCTCTCCCGCGCCGCCGCGGATGTCGGCCGCGATGCCGCATCGCGCCGCCGCCGCGCGGCTCATCGCCAGCAGTTCGGGCGAGGGGTCGAGCCCGGTGAAACTCGCAATGCGGTCGGGATGGTAAAACTCCATGTTGATTCCGCCGCCGCAGCCGAGCTCGAGCACATGGCCGCGCGCGTGCGGCACGACCTCGCTCCTCAACTTCATGATCTGCCCCTGCGAACAGGCGCATTTGATCAGGCGCGGAAGGCCGTGTCTGTCCCACCAGCTTGCCATTGTCTCTCTCCCCTCGGCTCGAAGCCTGTCCCTTGCCAGCGCGCTTGGCAACACCCATTTGTGCCTGTCACGAATCCCGTCTTCCCGTTCGTGTCGAGCCCTTCGGGGGCATCTCGACTTTGCTCGATGCGAACGGATATGGGGTATCGCAATCGCCGTCATTCGCACAGAAACAGGATCGTCATGCCCAGCACCCATCACACGAAAATGCTCATCCTCGGCTCCGGCCCCGCCGGTCTGTCGGCCGCCATCTATGCCGCGCGCGCGGGGATGATGCCGATCGTCGTGCAGGGGCTGCAACCCGGCGGGCAGCTGACGATCACCACCGACGTCGAAAATTATCCCGGTTTCGCCGAGGTGATCCAGGGCCCGTGGCTGATGGAACAGATGACCGCACAGGCGACCCACGTCGGCACGACGATGATCTGGGACACGATCGTCGATGTCGACCTGTCGCAGCGCCCGTTCCGCCTGACCGGCGACGGCGGCGACGTCTATCTCGCCGAAACGCTCGTCATCGCGACGGGTGCGCAGGCGAAATGGCTCGGCGTCCCCGGCGAACAGGAACTCGGCGGCAAGGGCGTGTCGGCCTGTGCCACTTGCGACGGCTTTTTCTATCGCGGCAAGAAGGTCGTCGTCATCGGCGGCGGCAACACCGCGGTCGAGGAGGCGCTCTACCTCACCAACCACAGCGACGATGTGACGCTGATCCATCGCCGCGATTCGCTGCGCGCCGAAAAGATCCTGCAGGACCGCCTCTTCGCCAATCCGAAGATCAAGATATTATGGAACAAGCAGGTCGAACGCTTCGTCGCGGGCGAGGGCGTGTCGGGACTCGTCGGCGTCGACCTGATCGACACCGTCACCGGCGCGGCGAGCCACGAGCCGACCGACGGCGGCTTTGTCGCGATCGGCCACAGCCCCGCGACCGAATTGTTCAAGGGCAAGCTGCCGCTCGACGACGACGGCTATCTTCAGGTGACCCCCGGCACCTCGCTGACCGCGATCCCCGGCGTCTTCGCCGCGGGCGACGTCACCGACAAAATCTATCGCCAGGCCGTCACCGCCGCGGGCATGGGCTGCATGGCCGCGCTCGACGCCGAACGCTTCCTCGCCGAAGCCGAATATCACGCGCTGGTGGAGGCTTAGGCGCCGAGGCGAAGGGAGGAGACGACACCGGCTGGCTGGGGCGGCAGGATTCGAACCTGCGCATGGCGGTACCAAAAACCGCTGCCTTACCGCTTGGCTACGCCCCAACGGCCGGTGCGAGCGCGTCTATAGCGTCCGCGCCATCAATGGCAAGGCGGCGTGCGTCAGATCCGGGTGACCCAGCCATGAGGGTCGGCGGCGCGGCCGCGCTGGATGTCGACGAGCCTGCCCTTGAGCATTTCGGTGACCTGTCCGGGGCCGCCAGCGCCGATGGTGAAGCTCGCATCGCCGCGCGTCACCTTGCCGACCGGGGTGACCACCGCCGCGGTGCCGCAGGCGAAGCTTTCGGTCAGGCGACCGCTTTCCGCATCGGCCTGCCACTGGTCGATCGCATAGGGCTCCTCGCGCACCGTCAACCCCGCGTCCTTCGCCAGCGTGATGATCGCGTCGCGGGTGATGCCGGGCAGGATCGTGCCGGTCAGCGGCGGCGTCACGAGGCTGCCGTCATTGAAGGCGAAGAACATGTTCATGCCGCCCAGTTCCTCGATCCAGCGATGCTCGGCGGCGTCGAGGAAGACGACCTGGTCGTGGCCCTTGGCGATCGCCTCGCGCTGCGCGATCAGGCTCGCGGCATAGTTGCCGCCGCATTTCGCCGCACCCGTGCCGCCCGGCGCCGCGCGGGTATAATCCTCCGACACCCAGAGCGAGATCGCCGGCGCGCCCGACTTGAAGTAATTGCCCACCGGCGATGTGATGACGAGGAAGCGATATTCGGAGGCGGGCTTGACCCCCAGGAACACCTCGCTGGCGAACATGAAGGGGCGCAGATAGAGCGCGCCGCCATCGACGGGGGGAAACCAGCGGGCGTCGGCGGCGACGGCTTCCTTGACCGCCGCGATGAACAGCTCTTCGGGCAGCTCGGCCATCGCCATGCGGCGCGCGCTGGCGTTGAAGCGCGCGGCATTGGCTTCGACGCGGAACAGCGCCATCGACCCGTCGTCGAGCCGGTAGGCCTTCAGCCCTTCAAAGATTTCCTGGGCATAATGCAGCACGGCGGTCGCCGGATCGAGCGTCAGCGGCCCGCGCGGCATCACTTGCGCCTCGTGCCAGCCCTGCCCCTCGGTATAGCGGATCGACACCATATGATCGGTGAAAACCCGCCCGAACGCCGGATCGGCGATCGCCGCCGCGCGCACGTCGTCGGCCACGGGATTGGGGTGGGGCAGACGGGCGAAGGCGGGAGCGGACATCAAGAACACCTGTTGCTGGCGGTTTATGGAGCGCGCCTCTTGCCAAAGACAGGCGCGGCGCGCAACGGTAGCGACCATGCCGGATGACAATTTTCTTTCACAAGTGCCCGCCGCCTCTGCCCTTTTCTTGCGCGAGGAAGAGGTGCGTCGCGGCATCGAGTTTCTGTTCTTTGCCCATGCCTCGCTATGGCGCTCCATCGACGCGCGGCTCGCCGAAAAGGAGCTGGGACGCGCGCATTATCGCGCGCTTTACTTCATCGCGCGCCAGCCGGGCCTGACGATTTCGGATCTGCTGGCGCTGCTCGGCATCACCAAGCAGTCGCTGGGGCGCGTGGTGAAGGAACTGGAGGCGCGCAGCCTGGTGGCGACGCGGCCTGGCAATCGCGACCGGCGGGCCAAGGAACTGCGCCTGACCGACGCGGGGCGCGCCGTCGAACGCGAGCTGTTCGGCGCGATGCGCGATGCGATGAGCCGCGCCTATACGCACGCGGGGCAACAGGCGGTGACGGGGTTCTGGCAGGTCAGCGAGGCGCTGGTCCCCGCGGCCGACCGCCGGCGTATCGCGATGCTGGGAAAGGATGCGGGCTGAGCGAATAGCGTCGCCCCGGCGAAGGCGGGGGCGACGCTATCAGCCCTCGCCGCGCGCAAGGTCGGCAAGCTCGCGCCCGCGATCGCGCGCCGCGCGCAGCACATTGGTGAGCAGCGCGGCGAGCTGGCCGTCGCTGTCGAGCACGTCGAGTCCCGCCTGCGTCGTGCCGCCCTTGCTGGCGACCTGGGCGATGAGCGCGCCGGGCCTTTCGCCGCTGTCGGCGAGCAGCGCGGTGGCGCCGCCGAAGGTCGCGGTCGCAAGTTTCAGCGCATCCTCGGCGGGCAGTCCCAGCCGCTCGCCCGCTGCCGCATAGGATTCGATCAGGCGAAAGACGAATGCCGGACCGCTGCCGGTAAAGGCGGTAACGAGGTCCATCGTCGAATCGTCGGCCAGCGCGACGACGGTGCCGAGCGGGTCGAGCAGTGCGGTGACAGCCGCCATGTCGGCATCGCCGCTGCTCGCCACCGCCGACACGCCCGCGCCGATGCGCGCGGCGAGGTTGGGAAGGATACGCACCTGTGCCTTCGCGGCCGGAAAGCGCGCGGCAAGGTCGGCGAGCGAAACGCCGGCGAGGATCGAGAGCAGGTGCGTGCCGCCGGTGACGACATCGGCAAGGTCGCCCGCCACTTCGCCAAGCTGCTGCGGCTTCATGCCGAGCATGATCCAGTCGGCTGTACCGCCCGCGGCGCGCCATTCGGCGAGCGAGGCGAATCGGGGGACTCCTTCACGCGGCGCAGCAACGGGATCGACAATCGCCACCCCCGCGGCGTCGAGCCCCGCCTTCAGCCAGCGATCGAGCATTGCGCCCGCCATGTTCCCACACCCGACCAGCAGCATCCGGCCGTCAAAACCCTTCAAATTACGCGTCATCGTCCCTTATTCTCTTCACTTTTGGCAACTGCTGCCCGGACCCGAAATCAGGTCGAGGCAGCGGCCATCGATGGTGCCCATATCGACCGGCAGGCCGATCAGCGCCGCGAGCGTCGGCAGAATGTCGACGGTCATCACGGCATTGGGCTGTTCAAAACCGGCAAGCCCCTTGCGCCAGAAGATCATCGGCACGCGGCGGTCGTAATCCCACACCGACCCGTGCGTCGCGACATAGCCGATACCCGGTTCGGCAATCGGGGTGACGCGGGCCTTCAGCGCGATGATGAAGTCGCCCGAACGATCGGGGTGAAATGAGGCGCGCAGCCGATCCATCACGCTCCACATATCCGGGGCGCGCCTCGCGATGGGATGCGCCGCGAGTTCCTCGCGCGTCGCGACCAGCTCGACCTGCGGATGCGCGCGCAGGCGCGGCAGGATTTCGGCTAGCGCCGCCTTGCGCTGCGCCTGGGTCAGCGCCTTCGACAGATAATAATCCCCGCCCTCGCCATAAAGCAAAGGCTGCGACAGGCCGAGCTTTCGGGCGACCTCCTGGCCGAGCGCTTCGGGGTCGAGCGCCTTGTCGACGCGCTGCGCGTCGGGCCAGGCATTCTGGCGGTTGCGTTCGGGCAGGTCGTGGCCGCCATGATCGGCGGTCAGCGCGACGGCATAGTCGATTCCCGCCGCGTCGAGGCGCGCGAAGAAGTCGCCCAGCTCGCGGTCGAGCCCCGCGAGTTGCAGGCACATCTCGCTGCCCTCGGTGCCCGTCCCGTGACCAACATAATCAGTCGCCGACAGGCCGACAATCAGCAGATCGGTGCCGCTCCCCTCGCCCATCCGGCGCGCCTGGCGCAGTGCCGCGGCGGCCGCGAGCACCGCGCCGTCGGCTTCGGGCGACGCCATGAAGCGGCGGAAGTCGCCGGCGTCGCGCGCCATGCGCCCCGTGCCGACCGAGGCGCCATTGGCGAGCGGAATGGCGATGTCCTGCGCCGCGCATTCGGCGGGCAGCGTGAGCGGCCCGCGCGGCTGGTTGATCGCCGCGGCGATCGCCGTGCCCGCACGCTGGGCGGTCGGCGACAGCGCGGTCCCGCGATAGCTGGTGAGGCCGGTGGGCGCGAGCCACAGCGTCTCGTCGGCGCGGTGCCCGCCCATCATGATCGCGGCCCGGTCCTTGCCGGCGACCGACACGACCTGCGCCTGCGGGTCGCGCGCCTTCATCAGGTCGCCCAGCGTCGGGACGAGCAGATGCTTCACCGACGGCGCATATTGGCCGCCGCCCGAGCTCGTGCCCGGCACCGTCTCATCCTCGGCGCAATAGATGCGCTTGTCGGCGCGCGCGACCGACAGGTCGAAATAATTGTTCGCGACCACGCCGGTACGCGCGGGGTGGCTGCCGGTCAGGATCGTCGAATGGCCGGGGCAGGTCTCCGTCGCGCCATGCGCCTGATAGGCCGAAGGAAAGACGACGCCCGACGCGAGCCGCGCCAGGCCGCCCTGGAAGCGGCCGCGATATTCGGCGAAGAGGTCGGCCGAAAACTGGTCGACCGCGATCACGACGAGCAGCTTGGGCGCCGAGGTCGCGGCGGTCGCGGTGGCTGCGGCCGACGGAGCCTCCTGCGCGGCCGCGGGTCCGGCGCCGGCGAGGCACAGCGCGCCCATCAGGGCGGCGATCGGATATTTGAGCTTCACGGGCGGTATCTCCGTCGGGTGGGTGTCAGCGCGGGCTGTCCTCTCGACGAAAGCCGCCTATATGGCAAGCCTTCGGAAAGCGAACGGCCGCGGACGGAGCATGAAATTGGCGAGTGAGGCTTTTGTGACACGCATCGGATGGGCGCTCGCCGCCTTGCTTGCCGCGCTGTGGCTGGCCACCGGTCCCGCGTACGCGCAGGCGACGAACATCACGCCGCGGCTGGTCGCCGAATCGGCAGCGCCCGCGCCCGGCGGCATGACGACGCTCGCGCTGACGATGACACCCGAAAAGCCGTGGCACGGCTATTGGGTCAATGGCGGCGACGCGGGCTTCGGGCTGACGGTTGACTGGAACCTGCCCGACGGTGTGACCATCGCGCCCTTTCGTTATCCCGTCCCCGACGCGCTGATCCTCTTTGGCATGATGAACCATGTCTATGAACATCCCTATGCCTTGCTCGCCGAACTCAGCGTCGACCGCTCGGTCGCGCCGGGAACCGATCTCACCCTGTCGGGGGTCGCCAACTGGCTCGCCTGCACCGACAAGGTGTGCGTCCCCGAAAAGGCGGTGATCTCGGTCGGTTTGAAAGCGGGCGACGGAAGGATTTCCGCCGAAACGCGCGCGCGCTTCGACGCCTGGCGGGCGCTCCTGCCCCAGCCGCTCGACCGGCAGGGCAGATGGGAACGGCGCGGCGACCATGTCCGTTTCGCGATCCCCCTACCCGCCAGCGTGGCGATCGAAAAGCCGCACCTGTTCGTCGAGACGCAGGATGTGATCGACTATGCCGCGCCGCAGCGCATCAGCCGCAATGGCGACCGCATCATCGTCGAGGCGCGCGCCAAGGGGACGCGCGAGGGGCCGGTGGCGGCGCTGCTGAGGACCGGCGACGGGCGCGGCCTGTCGCTGACGCTTGCGCCGGGCGCCGTGCCCCCCGCCGGGGATGTGATCGCGACCCGCAGCGTGGGTATCGACATGCGCCTGTTCTGGACCGCGCTCGGCGGCGCGATTCTGGGCGGGCTGATTCTCAATCTCATGCCCTGCGTCTTTCCGATCCTGAGCCTGAAGGCGCTGAGCCTCGCGCGGTCGGGCGGCGCCGCGCAAACGGCCAGGATCGAGGCGCTGGCCTATACCGCGGGTGCCGTCGTCACCGCCCTGCTGCTCGGCGGCGCTTTGCTCGCATTGCGCGCGGCGGGCGAGCAGGTCGGCTGGGCGTTCCAGCTCCAGCATCCGGTCAGCGTGCTCGCGCTGCTGATCCTTGCGCTCGCGATCACGCTCAACCTGCTGGGATTTTATGAATTGCCCTCGATCGGCGGCGGACAGGCGCTCGCGGATCGGGGCGGCGCGGCGGGCGGCTTCTGGACCGGCGCGCTCGCCGCCTTCGTCGCGACGCCGTGCAGCGGGCCGCTGCTCGGCGCGGCGCTCGGCGCGACGCTGGCGCTGCCCGCCTGGGCGGCGCTGCCGATCTTTGGGGGCCTGGGGCTGGGGCTGGCCCTGCCTTTCCTTGCGATCGGCTTTGCCCCCGCGCTCCGAAATCGGTTGCCGAAGCCGGGGCCGTGGATGAGCAGGTTTCGGCGCTGGATGGCGCTGCCGATGGGACTGACTGCATTCGCGCTGATCTGGCTTTTATGGCGCCAGCTCGGCGGCGGCGAGCAGCTTGTGTGGCCCGCCGTGGCCGTCGCCATGGCGCTCGTGCTGCTCATCCACTATGGTGCGGTCCAGCGCGGCGACCGGCGATCATGGCTGCTGGTCGCCTCCGGCCTTCTCTTCACCGTCAGCCTCGGCGCGACCGTCGCCGAAGTCGCGAAGGCCGAACGGACCGCCGAGGGCGCCGGCTCGACTTTCTCTCCCGAAGTGCTCGCGAGGGCGCGCGCCACGGGCAAGCCCGTCTTCGTCTATTTCACCGCCGACTGGTGCCTGTCGTGCAAGGCGAACGAGGCGGGCGCGATCAATCGCGAGGCGGTGCAGAAGGCATTTGTCAGGGCGGGCGTCGTCACGCTGGTCGGCGACTGGACGAACGGCGATCCTGTCATCACGCGCACGCTCGCCGAACATGGCCGCAACAGCGTGCCGCTTTACCTCTGGTATGCGCCCGGCTCTGACAAACCCGAGATATTGCCGCAGATATTGACGCCGGGGATGCTCACCGAAATAGCCGAAAAGAAATGATATCAGGTTCGTCATTGCGAGCGGAGCGAAGCGATCTCCAGCTATCGGCTTGGGCCAACGATAGCTGGAGATTGCCGCGTCGCCTTCGGCTCCTCGCAATGACGGGGGAAATGTGATGGCCAAGCAGCGCGCCGATCAGTTGCTCGTCGACCGCGGGCTTGCCGAAAGCCGGACGCGCGCGCAGGCGCTGATCCTCGCGGGACGGGCGTTCATCGGCGACCGAAAGATCGACAAGGCTGGACAGCAGATCGCCGCCGACGCCGAGGTGAGCGTCAAGGGCCGCGACCATCCGTGGGTGTCGCGCGGCGGGATCAAGCTCGACCATGCGCTCACCCATCTGGGTTGGGACGTGGGCGGCATGGTCGCGATCGACGTCGGCTCATCGACCGGCGGCTTCACCGACGTGCTGCTGAGCCGCGGCGCTGCGCGGGTTTACGCCGTGGATTCGGGGACCAACCAGCTCGCATGGAAACTGCGACAGGATGATCGCGTGATCGTCCACGAGCAGACGAGCGCGCGCATCCTGACCGCCGACCATATCCCCGAACCCGTCGACCTGATCGTCTGCGACGCGAGCTTCATCGCGCTGGCGAAGGTGCTGCCGGTGCCGATGTCTTTCGCGCCGCCCGGCGCGCGTCTCGTCGCGCTGATCAAGCCGCAGTTCGAGGCCGCGCGCCACGAGGTCGGCAAGAAGGGCGTCGTGCGCGACGCGGCCGTCCATGCGCGCGTCTGCGCCGAAGTGCAGGACTGGTTGACTGGTGAAGGCTGGGACGTCGCCGACCTTGTCGAAAGCCCGATCACCGGACCCGAAGGCAATGTCGAGTTTCTGATCGCTGCGACCAGGCGAACGACTTGACGATGCGCCACACGATCGCGACACAAATGCAACGGATTCGCGGGTGGGGGATAATGCCGACATGACCGAAATCGCAACGCCGGGCCAGCTTCGCATGTCCTACCTCCGCTGGGCGCTGGTCACCGTGCCCGCCATCGTACTGATCGGCAGCCTGATGGGCATCCTTGCGAACAGCGGCTATGACAATCGCTGGTTCGCGGCGCTCGACCTGCCGGCGATCACGCCGCCGGGCTGGGTGTTCGCGGCCGTCTGGCCGATCCTCTACATCCTGCTCGGCCTTTCGCTCGCGATGATCCTGCACGCGCGCGGCGCAAAAGGGCGCGGCTTCGCGCTGCTGCTCTTCTTCGTCCAGCTGATCGCCAATTTCGCCTGGTCGCCGCTCTTCTTCGGCCAGCATGAAGTAACGAAGGCGCTCTACCTCATCATCTTCATCCTGATGGTCACCATCGCGACTGCCTTTGCCTTTGCGCCGATCCGCAAGGCCGCGGCATGGCTGCTCGTCCCCTATATGGCCTGGCTCAGCTTTGCCGCGATCCTCAATTTCCAGATCGACCAGCGCAATCCCGACGCCGAAACCCTTGTCCCCGCCGCCGCCAGCACCCAGATAGGTTGAAGGCGCAAGGGACAACTGGGGTCTGTCCCCGATGAAGGAATATCAGACATGCAGAGCGAAAACCGCTTTTTCGACGACCTCGCCAAGATGGTGAACGGCATTGCCGGAACGGTGGCGGGCGCCGGGCGCGAGGCCGAGGCCGCGATGCGCGAGCGCGCCAAGGAGTTTGTCGGGCGCATGGATTTCGTCGGCCGCGAAGAGTTCGAGGCAGTTAAACAGATGGCGGCGACCGCGCGCGCCGAAGCCGAAGCGCTGAAGGCCCGGCTCGACAAGCTGGAAGCCGCGGCGAAGCCGGTGGCGGCAAAGACCGCGGCGAAGCCTGCGGCCGCGAAACCCGCTCCCAAGCCTCCCGCGAAACCCAGGGCCGCCCCGAAAAAATAATCGTCACCCCGGCGAAGGCCGGGGTCTCGACCTCGCGTTCGGCAGCACCGTCGAGATCCCGACCTTGGCCGGGATGACGCCTGGTGGTGACTTGCAGACTCGCAACCTTGCCCCAGAACAGCTAGGGCGGCGCCATGAGTGACGATATTTACGAAGACGACGACGGCCAGGACGCGGCGCCGATGGACATGCTCGCCTCCTATTTCGCGGCGCACGACTGGCCGCATGAGATGGTGGGCGAGGATGAGATCGTCGCGACCGCGCAGGGCAGCTGGACGACCTATGAACTGCGCGCGGTGTGGCGCGCCGACGACGGCGTGATCCAGCTTCTCGCCTTTCCCGACATTCGCGTCGTCGAGGACAAGCGCGCCGTCGCGCACGAGGCGCTGGCGATGATCAACGAGCAGCTGTGGCTCGGCCATTTCGAGCTGTGGTCGAACAGCGGCACGATCCTTTATCGCCACGGAATGCTGCTCGGCGCCGACGCCGCGCTGCCGCTCGACCTCACCGAAACGCTCGTCGAAAGCGCGATCGACGAATGCGAGCGCTTTTATCCGGTGTTCCAGTTCGTGCTGTGGGGCGGCAAGACCCCCGCTGAGGCGCTGGCGGCGTCGCTGATCGAAACGCGCGGGGAAGCTTAGAAGCTACCTCTATTCCGTTCGTGTCGAGAGCGCGCGTTATCTTTTCTCGAAGCGCGTCAGCCCCGCGCCCAGCTCGTTCGCGCCGATCGCCAGCGCCTCGCCGCTCCAGTCGGCGACAAACACCGATCGGCGGCCCAACCCCGCGGGGAGGCTCGCCCGATTGGCTTCGATGACAAGGCCGCGTGAGGGATTCTTTCGTTCTTCGGCGGCGACCGCGATGAAGGCCGAATAATTTTCCTTGTCGCGCCCCTGCACGAACAGATTGTTTGCGATCCGTCCCACCGACCCCGACGGCAGGTCGATCATATAGTTGGTGCCGGTTCCCTGCGTATCGTCGAAGCTGTTGTCGCTGACGTCGACCGCGATCGCACGCGTCTTCAGATAATGGCCGCCGCTGCCCTTTTCAAACCGTGTGCGGGTGACGGTCACGCGGCCATAGATGCCGGTGTAGACGCTGTGCGCGCAGCTCAAACCGCGGTCGCAGCGGCCGAGCCGCGAAAAGGTCGAACGGTCGATGGTCAGCGCGGCGTCCGCGTCGTCGGCAGTCAATATGCCTTCCTCGCTGTTGCGGAACAGGCTGTTCGCGACATCAAGGTCACTCCGTTCGAGCCGGATCCCCGCGCCATTGCCGTCGGGAACGCGCATATTCTGGAACACGAGACCATCGACACGCGCGCCCGCGCCGCGCAGCACCAGCGCCGCCTTGCCCTCGCACGTCACGCCGTCGAAAATCGCGCGGCCTGGTTCGACGGCGACGAAGGCGATCCGCCCTGCCGTCTGGACGGCGCAGTCGCGATGATAGCCGGGTGCGATGCTTATCGTCCCCTCACCCTCGCCGATCGCATCGACCGCATCCTGCAATCGCGAAAAACCCCGACCGTCGATGTTGTAGGGCGCGCCGCCGGTCTGTGCGGGCAGCGGTGCAGGCGCAAGGAGCAGCGGCAGGGCGAGCAGCGGCAGCAAGGGCCGACGAAGGAGCGACTTGAGCATGGGCGGGCTATAGCGGTTTATGCGGCGGTAGTCGTTGGCGAAGCTGGTTAATCCCTAGCGTGTCCTGTTGTCGGACAGGAGGTCGGGCGAACATTAAAACCTTCGTCATGCTGAACTCGTTTCAGCATTCATGGCCTGCGCTATCAACAAGCGCGGCGGCTAAGGACAGGTCGGGCCATGGACCCTGAAACAAGTTCAGGGTGACGAGATATATTTAATCCAGATTCGGCCGCAACCAGCGCCTCGCAGTCTCCAGGTTGACCCCGCGCCGCCGCGCATAATCCTCGAGCTGGTCGCTGCCGATCCGCGCGACGCCGAAATACTGGCTTTCGGGATGGCCGAAATAAAAGCCGCTGACCGCCGCGGTCGGCAGCATCGCAAAACTTTCGGTCAGTACCAGCCCGGCATTCTCGCCGGCGTCAAGCAGGTCGAACAGGATCGGTTTCAAACTGTGATCGGGACAGGCCGGATAGCCCGGCGCCGGACGGATGCCGCGATATTCCTCCCTGATCAGCGCCTCGTTGGTCAGCTGCTCCCCCGGCGCATAGCCCCACAGCGTCGTGCGGACATGCTGGTGCAGCCGCTCGGCAAAGGCTTCGGCGAAACGGTCGGCGAGTGCTTTCAGCAAAATGTCCGAATAATCATCCTTGTCAGCACGGAACCGCTCCGAATGCGGCTCGATCCCGTGGATGCCGACCGCAAAGCCGCCGATCCAGTCTCCCGCCGGGTCGATGAAATCGGCGAGACACATATTCGCGCGGTCGCGGCTTTTCTTGATCTGTTGGCGCAGGAAGGGGAGCGTGACATGACGCTCCTCCTCGGCGAGGTGGATGACGACATCGTCGCCGTGCCGCGCGCACGGCCAAAGGGCGCAGACGCCGCGCGCGGTCAGCCATTTTTCGCCAATGATGCGGTCGAGCATCGCATCGGCATCGACCTTGAGCGCCTGGGCGGTTTCGCCGACCACCTCGTCGTCGAGGATCGACGGCCAGGTGCCGTGCAATTCCCAGGCGCGGAAAAAGGGCGTCCAGTCGATATAGTCGCGGAGATCTTCAAGCGACCAGTCGTCGAAGCGGTGCAAGCCGGGCTCAAGCGGCGGCGCGGGCTTGTCGCTCAAATAGGCGTCGTAATAATTGGCGCGCGCTTCCTCGATCGTGTGGAGGACGCTTTGCCCCTTGCCCGCGCGCACGTCGCGGACATGGGCATAATCGTCCTTATACCCTTTCACATAGTCATCGCGGCCCGTGTCGCTGACCAGCGCGGTCGCGACCCCGACCGCGCGGCTCGCGTCGAGGACGTGGAGCACCGGCCCCTCATAGGCAGGGTCGATGCGCAGCGCGGTGTGGACTTTCGAGGTCGTCGCGCCGCCGATCAGCAGCGGCATCGTCATTCCCGCGCGCTGCATTTCCTCGGCCACCGTCACCATCTCGTCGAGCGAAGGGGTGATGAGGCCGCTGAGGCCGATCATGTCGGCGTCATTCTCGTTCGCCGCCTCCAATATCCTGGTCCACGGCACCATCACGCCCAGGTCGACGATCTCGAAGCCGTTGCACTGGAGCACGACGCCGACGATATTCTTGCCGATGTCGTGGACGTCGCCCTTGACGGTCGCCATCACGACCTTGCCCTTGCCCTTCGCGCCCGGCTCCTTCGCCGCCTCGATAAAGGGCAGCAGGTGCGCGACCGCCTTTTTCATCACGCGCGCCGATTTGACCACCTGCGGCAGGAACATCTTGCCTGACCCGAACAGGTCGCCGACGACGTTCATCCCGTCCATGAGCGGCCCTTCGATCACGTCGATCGGGCGGTCCATGGCGAGGCGCATCTCTTCGGTGTCCTCGACGATATGCGCGTCAATCCCCTTGACCAGCGCATGTTCGAGGCGCTTGGCGACCGGCCAGCCGCGCCATTCCTCGGCCGCCTTTTCCTGCGCGGCATTCGTTCCCTTATAGCGTTCGGCGAGCGCGATCAGCCGTTCGGTCGGGCTTTCGGCCTCTCCCTCGACCTTGCGATTGAGGATGACATCCTCGCAGGCGTTCCGCAATTCGGGGTCGATGGTGTCATAGACGTCGAGCTGCCCCGCGTTGACGATCGCCATGTCGAGTCCCGCCGGGATGGCGTGATAAAGAAAGACGCTGTGCATCGCGCGGCGCACCGTCTCGTTGCCGCGAAAGCTGAACGACAGATTGGACAGGCCGCCCGAAAAATGCGCGTGCGGACAGCGGACGCGGATTTCCTTTACCGCTTCGATGAAATCGACCGCATAATTGTCATGCTCTTCGATCCCCGTCGCGACCGCGAAGATATTGGGGTCGAAGATGATGTCCTCGGGCGGGAAACCGATGGACATGAGCAGCTTGTAGGCGCGCTCGCAAATCTCGACCTTGCGGTCTTTGGTATCGGCCTGTCCGACCTCGTCGAACGCCATCACGACGACCGCGGCGCCATAGGCCATGCACTTCTTCGCATGATCGAGGAACTGCGCCTCGCCTTCCTTCATGCTGATCGAATTGACGATCGGCTTGCCCGGAACGCATTTGAGGCCCGCCTCGATCACGCTCCATTTCGAGCTGTCGATCATCACCGGCACGCGCGCGATGTCCGGCTCGGCGGCGATGAGCTTCAAAAAGGTCGTCATCGCATGTTCGGCGTCGAGCAGCCCTTCGTCCATGTTGACGTCGATCACCTGCGCGCCATTTTCGACCTGCTGGCGCGCGACCTCGACCGCCGCGGCATAATCGCCCGCGAGGACGAGCCTCTTGAACGCGGCCGAGCCCGTGACATTGGTGCGTTCGCCGATATTGACGAAGGTGGAGGAGGCGTTGGTTTCGGTCATTTATCTTCCTGATCCTCCCCGCTTGTGGGGAGGGGGACCGCCGCAAAGCAGTGGTGGAGGGGGCTCTCGTGAAAAAGCCTTGGCTGCTGACCGAGAACCCCCTCCGTCAGCGCTGCGCGCTGCCACCTCCCCGCGAGCGGGGAGGATCAATCAAGCCGCCATGGTGAATGGCTCCAGCCCCGCGAGGCGCGTGCGCACCGGCACGTCGGGAAGCTGTCGCGGCGCCAATCCCTCGATCGCCCTTGCCATCGCCGCAATATGCTCAGGCGTCGAACCGCAACAGCCACCGAGAATGTTCACCTGCCCGCGCTCGGCCCATTCGCGCACCAGGCCCGCGGTCGTTTCGGGCAGCTCGTCATATTCGCCGAGTTCGTTGGGGAGGCCCGCGTTAGGATAGACCATCACAAGCGCGTCGGCGAGATCGGACAAGACCTTCACATGCGGGCGCAGCTGCGCCGCGCCGAACGAACAGTTGAGGCCGATCGTCAACGGCTTCGCGTGACGGACGGCATACCAGAAAGCCTCGACCGTATGCCCCGACAGATTGCGGCCGCTGAGGTCGGTCAGCGTCATCGAAATCATCAACGGCAGTTCGCGCCCGACCTTCGCTTCGGCTTCGAGCGTCGCGGCGATGCCGGCCTTGGCATTGAGCGTGTCGAAGATTGTTTCGATCAGGATGAAATCGGCACCGCCCTGGGCAAGCGCGACCACCTGTTCCAGATAGACGTCCTTCAATTCGTCGAAGTCAATCTCGCGAAAGCCCGGATTATTGACGTCGGGCGACAGCGACAGCGTCTTGTTCGTCGGCCCCACGGCGCCGGCAACGAAGCGACGGCGGCCGTCGAGCGCCGCAAACCTGTCGGCGGCCTCGCGCCCCAGTCGCGCGCTTTCGTGGTTGATGTCGGCGACCAGCGCCTCGGCGCCATAGTCGGCCTGGCTGATGCGATTGGCGCTGAAAGTGTTGGTCGATACGATGTCGGACCCCGCCGCGAGATAGGCCTCGCCGATCGCGGTGACCACATCCTGCCGCGTCAGCGCGAGGATGTCGTTGTTACCCTTCTGGTCATGGCCGAGGCCCAGCGATCCGGCATAATCGCTCTCGTCCAGCTTGCGGGTCTGGATCTGCGTGCCCCAACCGCCGTCGGTGAGCAGGATGCGTTCCTTTGCGGCGGCGGCGAGAGCTTCTCTTGCGCTGGTCATGCTGCCTGATCCTTCCGGGTCGATACCGGCCGCAGCCCCAGCAAGTGGCAGATGGCATAGCTGAGCTCGGCGCGGTTGAGAGTGTAGAAATGGAAGTCGCGCACGCCGCCCGCATAGAGGCGGCGGCACATTTCGGCGGCGATCGTCGCCGCAACGAGCTGCCGTGCCGCGGGATGGTCGTCGAGCCCGTCGAACAGCGACACCATCCACGCCGGGATCGCGGTGCCGCACATGTCGGCCATCCGCCGCGTTTGCGACACGTTCGAGACGGGCAGGATGCCGGGGATGATCGGCGCGTCGATCCCCGCCGCCGCCGCGCTGTCGCGAAACCGCAAAAAGCTGTCGGGCGAAAAGAAGAATTGCGTGATCGCGCGGTTGGCGCCCGCATCGAGCTTGCGTTTCAGATTGTCGAGGTCGGCCTGCGGACAATCGGCGTCGGGATGCACTTCGGGATAGGCGGCGACCGAGATGTCGAACGGCGCAATCGCCTTCAACCCGGCGACGAGCTCCACCGCATTGGCATAGCCGTTGGGGTGTGCGCGGTAAGGCTCGCCGCCCGGCATGTCGCCGCGCAGCGCAACGATATGGCGCACGCCCGCATCCCAATAAGCGCGCGCGACAGCGTCGATTTCGGCGCGCGACGCCTCAACGCAGGTCAGGTGCGCCGCGGCCGGCACGCGGCTTTCCGCTGCGATGCGCGCGACCGTCGCATGGGTGCGCTCGCGCGTCGATCCCCCAGCGCCATAGGTGACCGACACGAAGCTGGGGTCAAGCGGTTCGAGCGTGCGGAACGTTTCCCACAGCTGCGCCTCCATCTTCGCCGACTTTGGCGGGAAAAACTCGAAGCTGACGCCGACATCGCCGTCCAGATTGGCAAAAAGCGGCGACGCCGCGGCGCGGCGCGCCTCCGCCAGCGCGTCGAGGTTCGAGGTCATGCGGCGAGCCTTTTACTTTGTCCGCCATCGCTGACGGGGGGTTGATCCTGATCGCTCCGGCGGCGGCCAAGCCACAGCTTGACGGCGAGCTTCCCGCCTTCGAGCGTCTGTGTCGTTTCGAGCAACAGGCCCGCCGAAGCAAACCAGCCGCGGATCTGCGCGTCCGAAAAACCAAGGCGCGCGTGCGCGGCGAGGGTGCGCAATTCCTCATCCTCATGCGGCGCGAAATCGACGATCAGCAAATGGCCACCGCCGCGCAGCACCCGGCTGGCCTCGGCGATCACGCGATCGGGCTCGTGCGCAAAATGCAGCGCCTGGTGGATGACGATGCTGTCGATACTCGCGTCGGCCACGGGCAATTCCAGAAAGTCGCCCTGAAGCAGGTCGACCGGAACCGACTGCCGTTCGAGCTTGGCGCGTGCGATGCGCAGCATCTCGGGACTGCGGTCGAGCGCGGTGATGCGGCGCGCAGTCGGCGCGAAAATCTCCGCCATCCGCCCGGTTCCCGTCCCGATGTCGAGCAGGTGACCCAGGCGACGGTTGTGCATCATCGCCAGCATCGCCGCCTCGACCTCGCTTTCGGCGACATGGCGCGAACGGATCGCGTCCCATTCGGCGGCATGTTCGGCGAAATAGCGTTCGGCTGCCGCCGCGCGCTCGGCGCGCACCGCCGCCAACCGCCGCGCATCGTGCGCGATCACGCGCCTCTCGCGCGGCGAAAAAGGCCATTTATCGGCTTGCGCGATCGCTTCGGCAACGGGCCCTTCGCTGACGATCCGCAAGAAGACCCAGCTCCCCTCGCGTCGCCGCTCGACGATCCCGGCTTCGACAAGGATACGAACGTGGCGCGAAACGCGCGGCTGGCTCTGGTCGAGCACGATCGCCAGCTCGCCGATCGCCAGCTCCATCTCGCGGAGCAGCGCCACGACTCGCAGGCGGGTCGGGTCAGCCAGAGCACGAAAAATGTCGATCAGCTCGCTCATGGACTGTCATATAAAGCTTTCTTTATATCTGGTCAACCAAGTCGCATCCCGCGATTTCCGCGGCGCGGGCGCAGCCCATCGGCCGATTACGATGAAAGGCGGGGAACGAGACAAAAAGGCCATTGCACGCCTTTTGGCGAGGCGGTAATTCTTCGCGCGATTGGCAATTTTCGGGATCGATCCGTTCCTGTGCCGGTCGGTCAGTTCAATTGAGAGGGGTATTCCCACATGAAGAAATCGATCACGCTGTCACTCGTCCTCGCCGCTTCGCTCGGCCTTGCCGCTTGCGCCGAAAAGGCTGCCGACGACGCAGCTGCCACCGATGACGCCGCCGCGACCGTCGAAGGCGCGGCAGACGGCGCGATGGAAGCGGCCGAAGGCGCTGCCGACGCGACCGCCGCTGCGGGCGACGCCGCTGCCGCCGCCGACGCCGCCGGCGATGCCGCCGCTGCTGGTGACGCCGCCACGGCTGCCGACAAGGCTGCCGAAGCGGCTGACGCGGCCAAGGAAGCCACCGACGCCGCCAAGGGCGCGATGGAAGAAGCCAAGAAGTAATTTCTTTCCGGCTTTATCGGCCTGTCAACGAAAGGGGGGTGTCGGTTTGCCGACGCCCCCCTTATTCATTCAGGCCATGTCGTGGCTGTTGGCACCGTTCAGCAGCGTGGTTGCCAAGCTGCGGATCGGTCGTTAGGTCTCACCCCATGGCCCCGGTGGCCATTGCATTCGAAAGGAAACCCATGCGCAAGATGATTATCGCTTCGATGGCCGCCGCGGCCTTCAGCCTCGCCGCCTGCTCGGAACAGACGCAGGACGCCGCCGCCGATACCGCTGCTTCGGCGGGTGAAGATGTCGAAGCCGCGGGTGACGCGATGGCCGAAGGCGCCGCCGACGCCGCCGCCGCGACCGCCGAAGCCGCCGACGATGCCGGCAACGCCATCGAAGGCACGGTGAACGCCGCCGGCGACGCCGCCGAAGCGGCGGGCGACAAGATTGCCGAAGAAACCGCCAAGGCCGAAGCCAACGACAAGCAATAAGTCGCCGCTTCGCCTTCGGGCTGATATGGGGCTCCACTCGGCAAGGGTGGAGCCCTTTCTCATGGGAGGAGAGCGATGCGAAAAAAAGCGATGAGCATCATGGCCCTGGCCTTGGCCAGCTTTGTCTCGGGTTGCAGCCGCACCGAGAATGAACCCGGACCCGGCGGGGTGACAGTCAGCGAAGCCAGGGCGCTCGACGATGCGGCGGCAATGCTCGAAAGCCGCGACCGCGGCGACCCGGCGGAGGAGGCGGCCGAGACCGGCGGCGACAAATAGACTTCTCGCCGCCCCGTCACCGCGCTAGGCTTGCGAGCTCCGCAGCTGGCGCTTGCAGATGGAGTCCCATCGGGAAGCAGAGCAGGCGCTATCGACCTTAAGGCGCACGCCTGGGTGATCCACGATCGGCCAAGGACCATCCGATGACCGGCAATTCCGCAACCACCATCATCTTCCTGCTGTTTCCCGGCATCACCCAACTGGATTTTACCGCGCCCGCGCAGGCGCTCAGCCGGATGCCGGGGGCAGTGGTCGCAGGCGCCGCCGCTACGCTCGATCCCCTTGCGACCGACAGCGGCTTTGCCATCGTGCCGACGCATGATTTCGCCTCCGCGCCGCAAGCCGACATCTTGTGCGTTCCGGGCGGCCATGGCGTTGCCGATGCGCTGGGCGACGCCGCGACGATCGATTTCATCGTTCGGCAGGCAGCAGGCGCCGCCTGGGTCACAAGCGTCTGCACGGGCGCTTTCCTGCTCGGGCGCGCGGGGCTGCTCGCGGGCAAGCGCGCGACGACGCATTGGGCCTATACCCATTTGTTGCCGCTCGTCGGCGCCGCGCATCAACCCGGCCGTGTCGTCGAGGATGGAAAAATCGTAACGAGTGGCGGCGTTACGTCGGGACTCGATTGCGCGCTGACCCTGATCGCACGGATGAAGGGCGATGCCGTCGCGCAGGCGATCCAGCTCGCGATCGAATATGATCCCGCGCCGCCCTTCGTCGGCGGCCATCCCGACACTGCCCCTGCCGCGGTGACCGCGGGGTTGAAAACGCGCGTCTATGATGCCGCCGCGGCGCGGATGGAGGCGGCGCTCCGCAGCTAGCGGCAATCGGCAAGCGCGATTTCGTAAAGCTTCGGCCAGTATTTGCCGGTGACGAAGAGCCGTTTTGCCTTGGCGTCCCAGGCGATGCCGTTGAGCACGCTGTCGGTGCCTCGCACCCCGGCGTCGGCCTTCAGACCCGAAAGATCGACAAGTGCCGCGACGTCGCCGCTTACAGGGTCGATGCGGACGATGAAATCGGTCATCCAGATATTCGCCCAGACCTGATTGTCGATCGTCTCCAGCTCGTTGATCATCGCGACCGGACGCCCGGCGAAGCGCACGGTGACGCGGCGCCGTTCGGCCATCGTCGTCGGGTCCAGAAAGCGCAGCTGCGGCGTTCCGTCGCTAAGCACCAGATCGTCACCAACCATCGTCAGCCCCCACCCCTCGCCCGCATAACGGAAGGTGCCGAGCGGCTTCAGATCCCTGATCCGCCAGCGGTGGCCGACGCCGCTTTTCCACGTCACGCCGATAATCTGGTCGCCCCAGCGGGTGATGCCTTCGCCAAACTGGTCGGGCGGAAACGGCGTTTCGGCGAGCGCCCTGCCGGTCTGGAGGTCGAGCCGTGCGACGCGCGACCGGCCATACTGCCCCGTCGCCTCATAAAGATGCCCGTCGTGCCAGAACAGGCCCTGGGTGAAGGATGACGGGTCGTGCGGAAGGGATTGGATGATGCGGTAGCCACAGCGTTCGACCGGCGGCGGCGAAATGGCCTCGGCCGGCGGATCGGCGAGCAGCGCAAGCGCGATGGCGAGGACGAACATCATCCCCGTCTAGCTATGCGGCTTGGGCTGAACAGGCAATGACGGAACAGCGGCGGCCTTCGCAGGGACACAGGGCGACGAAAAAGGGGCCGGAGGATTGCTCCCCCGGCCCGCTTTCGGTTGGCTGAGCGCCGAACGGCCAGGACTTTAGAAGTCCATGCCGCCCATGCCGCCCATGCCGCCGCCGCCCATCGGCATCGCCGGCTTGTCTTCGGGCAGCTCGCTCACCGCCGCTTCGGTGGTGATGAGCAGGCCCGACACCGACGCGGCGTCCTGAAGCGCGGTGCGGACAACCTTGGTCGGGTCGATCACGCCGGCGGCCTTCAGATTTTCATAGGTGTCGGTCGCGGCGTTGAAGCCCTGATCCTGGTCGTTTTCGCGCAGCAGATTGCCGGCGACAACCGCACCGTCGTGACCGGCATTGGCCGCGATCTGGCGCAGCGGGGTCTCGATCGCCTTGCGGACGATGTCGATACCGCGGGTCTGGTCGTCGTTGGCGCCCTTCAGCCCTTCGAGCGCCTTCGTCGCGTACAGCAGCGCGGTGCCGCCACCGGGGACGATGCCTTCTTCGACCGCGGCGCGGGTCGCGTGCAGCGCATCGTCGACGCGGTCCTTGCGCTCCTTCACCTCAACCTCGGTCGCGCCGCCGACCTTGATCACCGCAACACCGCCGGCGAGCTTCGCCAGACGTTCCTGCAGCTTTTCGCGGTCATAATCGCTGGTCGTGGTTTCGATCTGCGCGCGAATCTGTTCGACACGGCCCTTGATCGCTTCGGCATCACCCGCACCGTCGACGATGGTGGTGTTGTCCTTGTCGATCGTGACGCGCTTCGCCTGACCAAGCATGTTCAGCGTGACGTTTTCGAGCTTGATGCCCAGATCTTCGCTGATCATTTCGCCCTTGGTCAGGATCGCGATGTCCTGCAGCATCGCCTTGCGGCGATCGCCGAAGCCCGGCGCCTTGACCGCAGCCACCTTGAGGCCGCCGCGCAGGCGGTTGACGACGAGGGTCGCGAGGGCTTCGCCTTCGATGTCCTCGGCGATGATCAGCAGCGGACGGCCCGACTGCACCACGGCTTCGAGGATCGGCAGCATCGACTGGAGGTTCGACAGCTTCTTTTCGAAGATCAGGATATAGGGATCGGTCAGTTCGACGATCATCTTTTCCGGATTGGTGATGAAATAGGGCGACAGATAGCCGCGGTCGAACTGCATGCCTTCGACAACGTCGAGCTCGAACTCGAGACCCTTGGCTTCCTCGACGGTGATCACGCCTTCCTTGCCGACCTTTTCCATCGCTTCGGCGATCTTTTCACCGACTTCGGTGTCGCCGTTGGCCGAAATGATGCCGACCTGCGCGATTTCCGACGAGCCCGAAACCGGGGTCGAACGCGCCTTCAGATCTTCGACGACCTTGGTGACCGCGAGGTCGATGCCGCGCTTCAGGTCCATCGGGTTCATGCCGGCGGCGACCGACTTCATGCCTTCGCGCACGATCGCCTGGGCGAGCACGGTCGCGGTGGTGGTGCCGTCGCCGGCCTTGTCGTTCGCCTTGCTGGCGACTTCGCGCAGCATCTGCGCGCCCATATTCTCGAACTTGTCCTTGAGTTCGATTTCCTTGGCGACGCTGACGCCGTCCTTGGTGATGCGGGGGGCGCCGAAGCTCTTGTCGATCACGACGTTGCGACCCTTGGGGCCGAGGGTGACCTTGACGGCGTCGGCGAGAATGTCGACACCCTTCAGGATACGCTCGCGCGCGTCGCGCGAAAATTTAACGTCCTTGGCAGCCATTGGCTCATTCCTTTCAAAGGCGCAGAAAACTGCGCAACTTCACTCTAGATCGTCATCCCGGCGAAAGCCGGGATCGTTCTGGACCTCGAACCGGGTTCAAGGCCGGTAGCGGTCCCGGCTTTCGCCGGGACGACGGAAACATCAGGCGATGACGCCGAGGATGTCCGATTCCTTCATGATCAGCAGCTCTTCGCCGTCGACCTTGACTTCGGTGCCCGACCATTTGCCGAACAGGATGCGGTCGCCGGCCTTGACGTCGAGCGGCGTCACCTTGCCGTCGTCGGCGCGGGCACCGGTGCCGACCGAGACAACTTCACCTTCCTGCGGCTTTTCCTTGGCGGTGTCGGGGATGATGATGCCGCCGGCCGTCTTTTCCTCGGCTTCGATACGGCGGACGAGCACACGGTCGTGCAGCGGACGAAATTGCATGGATTTCCCTCCAATAGTGCAATGGATGTCGCTTAGCACTCACTATCGGAGAGTGCTAACAGGCGGCCATATGGGCCGGGGGTGTGACAGCGTCAAGTCAGGGACGCGAAAATTCTCGACGCCACGAGGCAGCCGTCAGATGGGGGCCGGAACGACCTCGCGCAAGGGCGCCGCCACGTGCACCAGTCCCAGTCGCTCGCGCTGCATCCAGCGGGTCAGCATCAGCACCGCGACGATGCCAAGACCCGTCGCGAGGCCGGTCCAGATGCCAACGCCGCCCCAGTCGCGCTCGAACGCCAGCCAGGCGCCGACGCCGATGCCGATCACCCAGTAACCGAACAGCGCGAACAGCATCGGAACAAAAGTGTCGTGGAGCCCGCGCAGCATCCCCTGCGCGACAACCTGCGCCCCGTCGGCGACCTGGAACAGCGCGGCGATGATCAGGAAGCTGACGGCAAGCTCGGCGACTTCGGCATTGGCGGGGTTGGTGCGGTCGATGAACAGGCCGGCGAGCGTTTCGGGCATCGCAAGCATGATCAGCGCCATCGCCGCCATGAAACCCGTGCCCATGGCAAAGCTGGTCCAGCCTGCGCGCCGGATGTGACCGGCATCGGTGCGGCCATAGCCGATACCGACGCGCACCGTCGCCGCCTGCGCCAGCCCCATCGGGACCATGAAGGTCAGCGAGGCGAGTTGCAGCGCCACCGCATGCGCCGCGACCGCGGCGGTCGAAATCCAGCCCATCAGCATCACCGCGGCCGAAAAGACCCCCGCCTCGAACGCGTGGCTGATCGCGATCGGCGTGCCGATGCGCGTCATCTGGACAAAGCGCGGCCAGTCGCTGCGCCACCAGCGACCGAGCAGGTGATAGCGGCGGAACTGCCGGTCGCGATAGACGACGCCGACCATCAGCAGCAGCATCAGCATATTGGTCAGCACGCTGCCGACGCCTGCACCAACGATGCCGAGCGCGGGCATCCCCAACTTGCCGAAGATCAGCGCATAGTTGAACAGGATGTTGCCCAGCACACCGACGACGCCGACGATCAGCGACCACATCGGCCGTTCGAGCGCGGCGAGGAAGTTGCGGAACGCCAGCGTCGCCAGGAAGAGCGGGATCGACCACATATAGGCGCGGACATAATCCTGCGCGAGCGCGGCGAGCCCCCGGTCCTGTCCGAGCAGATCGAGGATCGTGCCGGTGTTCCAAAGGGTGACGAGCATCGGCACCGCGACGACGGCGACGAGCCACAAGGTCTGCCGAAAGGTGCGGCGGATGTCGCGCACCGAATTGGCGCGGCGCCCGATCTCGCTGGCCATCAGCGGCGACGCCCCCATCACCAGCCCCATACCGAAAATGCCGAGCAGCATCGCCAGATTGAAGCCGAGCGACGAGGCCGCCAGCTCGGTCGGCCCCAGCCGCCCGACCATCAGCACGTCGGTCGCGCCGATCAGCGACATCGTCAGGTTGGTGAGGACGAGCGGCCAGGCAAGCGCCAGCGTCGCACGAAACTCGGCGCGCAAACCCTGCAACGGATGCACGGGGGGAGAGGTCGGCTGGTGCAGCATAGCCGTCCCGGATAAGCGCGCGATTGTTACGGTTCAATAGGTTGCCGTCGGCGCCCGCGCCAATTGTCGGCAAGGGTGGCAGAAAGGCCACAGCGGCCACCCAATCGTCATGGCGCTTATCGCGCTCGCATCCGCAGGCGTCATTGCGAGCGCAGCGAAGCAATCTCCAGCTTGCGTAGCTCCCGGACGATGGCTGGAGATCGCTTCGCCCCCCGGATCAAGTCCGGGGTTCTCGCAATGACGAAGTTATCTCACCCGCCCCACATACCCGCCATCTCCACCCCGAACGCCACGAAGGTCAGCGTCAGTCCGACCACGAACAGGCGGTAGGCATAGGCAAGATAGCGATATTTGCGCCGCGCGAGCACCATGCCATTCTGATAGGTGTCGCGCAGCATCGTTTCGTAGATGTCTTCCTCGCTGCGCAGCCGCGCCTTGACCGCGGCGATATATTCATCCTCGTCCATCTGCGAAAAGCGGCCGAAGAAGAGGATATTGCTGTGGTCCTTGCCGTCCTTGTAGACGACGGGCGGCGCCTTTCCGACGCGCGGCAGCACCGCCGACACGGCGAGCAGCGCCGAGAGGAAGGAAAAGGTCGCAAGAATGGTGAGCGGCATCGCCAGCGCCCCCGCCCCGGCACGCGCCTGTCCGATCGCCAGCGTGAATACCACGAAGGTCGCGCCCATCAGGATCGACGCTTTCTGGTCGGCCATCTGCGACAATTGCATCGTGATCTGCTGCGTCGTGCGCACCAGATGCACAGCGTTGGGCGGAAAGGCCGCGCCCGGTTCGGGCTTCGGATCGTCTGGCATCGCCCTGCCCCTTTGTCTTCGGACCCGCGACAGCGATGGCACAGCGCGCGATTGTCGGCAAGATGCTGCCCTGTTCCCGCCGCAATCGCTTGCCAAGCGCGCATCATCGCGCCATTCCCGCGCGCATTCTTTTCCTTGATGGGACGCACCCGATGAGCACCGCCCTTACCGACCAGATTTACGGCCTGATCGCCCCCTTCAACAAAAAGGGCGTCGAACTGACCGACGCGACAACCTTTGCCGGCGACCTCGAATGGGACAGCCTGACGGTAATGGATTTCGTCGCCGAAGTCGAAGACACGTTCGATATCATCATCAGCATGAACCAGCAGGCCGAGATCGAGAATGTCGGCCAGCTGGTCGCGGCCGTGGCGAAGCTGCAAGGCTGATCCCCCATCTTCCCGTTCGCATCGAGCGAAGTCGCGACGCCCCTCGGGATAGCGCATGATCGAGGAACATCTCGACTTCGCTCGATGCGAACGGTTCTTGGACGATTGATATGACCGACCTTTTCTCCAAATTCGACCCGCTGATCCAGCAGCGCGAGGCGCTGCTCGCCACCGGCGTCACCGATCCGTTCAGCCTGGTGATGGAAAAAGTGCTGTCGCCCACCGTCGCGATCTGCAACGGGCGCGAGACGATCCTGCTCGGCACCTATAATTATATGGGCATGACGTTCGACGACGACGTCGTCGCCGCGGGCAAGGATGCGCTCGCCAAATTCGGCAGCGGCACCACCGGCAGCCGCGTGCTCAACGGCACCTATCAGGGTCACAAGGAGTGCGAGGAGGCGCTGAAAGAGTTTTACGCCATGGATCACGCCATGGTGTTTTCGACTGGATATCAGGCGAACCTCGGCATCATCAGCACCATTGCGGGCAAGGGCGACTATGTCATCCTCGACATCGACAGCCACGCGTCGATCTATGACGGGTGCAAGATGGGCGACGCTGAAATCGTCGCCTTCCGTCACAATGACGTCGAGGCGCTCGAAAAAAGGCTGAAGCGCCTGCCGCCCGAAGCGGGCAAGCTGGTCGTGCTCGAAGGCGTCTATTCGATGCTCGGCGACGTTGCGCCGCTGAAAGAGATGGTCCGCGTCTCCAAGGAAAATGGCGCGATGGTGCTGGTCGACGAAGCGCATTCGATGGGCTTCATCGGCGAGCATGGGCGCGGGGTGGCGGAGGCGCAGGGTGTCATCGACGATGTCGATTTCATCATCGGCACCTTCAGCAAGAGCGTCGGCACCGTCGGCGGCTTTTGCGTGTCGAACCACCCGAAGTTCGAGATTCTGCGGCTCGTCTGCCGCCCCTATGTCTTCACCGCCTCCTTGCCACCGAGCGTCGTCGCGACCGCCGCGACGAGCATCCGCAAGCTGATGCTTGGGAGCAACAAGCGCGCGCATCTGTGGGAGAACAGCAAGGCGCTGCACCGCGGGCTGCGCGATCTGGGCTTCACGCTCGGCACCGACGCGCCGCAGTCGGCGATCATCGCCGTCATCATGCCCGACCTGGAGCGCGGCGCGATGATGTGGGAGGCACTGCTGGAGGAAGGGCTTTACGTCAATCTGGCGCGCCCGCCCGCGACCCCGGCGGGCATGACCCTGCTCCGCTGCTCGCTCTGCGCCGAACATTCGACCGAACAGGTCGGTGAAATCCTGTCGCGCTTCGAACGCGCGGGCAAGCGCACGGGAATCATCGGCTGAACCGCGCGCACCCTCCGATCAGCGGATTCCTTTTCGCGGCGAACCGAGCGCCCGGACGGGCGACGGCGGCTTCGCGGCTTTGCGGCCGGGCGCTTGTCCGGTAAGACAGGCCGGTGTTCGAGCGGGATCATGACAGCGAAACCGACGGGCGGCGCGAGCGGATACGCTTTGGGCTGACGGTCGGTGTGGCGACGATCCTCGCGGGGGTCGTGACCGCGCTCGTGCTGCTGCTGGCGCGCGCCAACAACGATTATGACCGCTCGCTCGGCTGGCAGGCGCAGAGCCTCGAGGTGATCGCGCAGACGCGGTCGGTCGATGCCGCGCTCGCGCGCGCCGAAGCCGCGCTGGGGCGCTTTGCCGTCGGCCTGCAAAAGGCGGATGGACGTATCTATGAGCAACAATGGGGCCGCGCGCGTCAATATCTGGCCCAGCTCGAACGCAATGTCCGCGACAATCCCGCGCAGAGCCGACTCGTCGCGCAGTTGACGCGGGAAATGGACAGTCGCGGCGCGCAGCTCGGCGACGCCGCGCTCAGCGCCAACTACAACCAGACCGTCGCCGCCATCTCCAAATATTATGCCGCGGGCCAGGGCGACGGGCTGGCCAAGATCGACAAGCTGCTGACGCAGATCATCACCAACGAGCGCGCGCTGCTGCGCGAGCGCAATCGTATCGCCGCCGCCGACCGCGCGAGCCTCGATCAGGCGATGCTGCTCTTTTCGCTGCTTGGCGCGGCAGCGGCAGTGCTCGCGATCGGCGCGACCTTCTCGCTGATCCGCGTGCAGGGTGAACGACGACTGGCGCGGCGCGAACAGGCGGCGGAAAGCGAGCGCGCGATGCAGCTCGAAGCCGCGGTCGAGGCGCGCACCGCCGAGCTCGAACAGGCGAATATCGCGCTGCGCAGCGAAATGGCCGAACGCGAAGCCGCCGAGGCGCAGCTGCGTCAGGCGCAGAAGATGGAGGCGGTCGGCCAGCTGACCGGCGGCATTGCGCACGACTTCAACAATATGCTCGCAGTCGTCGTCGGCGGACTCGAACTCGCCGAGCGCTGGCTGCCCGGCGAGCCCGAAAAGGCGCAGCGGCACCTCTCCAACGCGCTCGACGGCGCCAATCGCGCCGCCGACCTGACACGGCGGCTGCTCGCTTTTGCCCGCGCCGAACCCGCGCGCCCCGAAATGACCGCGATCGACGAATCGATCGGCCGCTTCGCGCCGCTGATCGAGCGCACGATCGGCGATCGCATCGCGCTGGCGCTCGACCTCGATGCCGCGACGCTGGCGTGCTGGATCGACCGGCAGCAGTTTGAAAATGCACTGCTCAACCTGGCCGTCAATGCGCGCGACGCGATGAACGGCCACGGGTCGCTGACGATCCGCACGCGCGGCACGCACAAGGAGGGCGCACAGACGCTGGCGGTCGAGGTGATCGACACCGGCTGCGGCATGACGCCCGATGTGCTGGAGCGCGTATTCGACCCCTTCTATACGACCAAACCCGCGGGCCAGGGCACGGGGCTCGGCATGAGCCAGGTCTTTGCCTTCTGCCGCCAGTCAGGCGGCGAGGTGCAGATCGCGTCGACCGAAGGCGAAGGCACGACCGTCGCGATGCTGCTGCCCATCGCCAGCGCCGTGCCCGGTGTCGCCGACGACGAGGCGCCGGGCGAGAAAGAGGCCGAAGCGATCCCCGCCGATGCACTGACCATATTGGTGGTCGAGGACGATGCGCGCGTGCTCGCCGCGACGGTCGACGCGGTGCGCGAACTGGGCCACCGCGCCGTTGCGTGCGATAATCCGCTGGAGGCCGAGGCGCTGGTCGAGGCGCGGCTCAACGAGGGGCAGGCCGGGTTCGACCTGATCCTGACCGACGTTCTGATGCCCGAACTCACCGGCCCCGAACTGGTCGCGCGGCTGAAGCTGCGCTGGCCCGGCCTGTCAGTGCTGTTCGTCACCGGCTATGCCGGCGATGCAAGCGAGGTCGCGGCGTTCGGCGACCATGACGTGTTGCGCAAGCCCTTCACCCTGTCGGCGCTCGACCAGGCGATCCGACGCTGCGGCGAGGCACGGTCGGCGCGGCAGCGGCTCGCGAGCTGAGGTCGCTTCTCGATCGCGATCGGATGAGATCAGAATATATCCCCGCGAACGCGGGGATCCATCGCCGGACGGCGCAAAATCGAACCGGCAGAGGATGGCCCCCGCCTTCGCGGGGACGCACGGGTTATTACAGGCTGGTCGCCATCGCTACCGGATCGCGCCGCCCCGGATCAGACGCGGCACGAGCGTCAGCGCGGCGAAGAGCGGCCAGCGGCGCTGCCAGGGCTTGATCTCGATCTTCGTCCCCGCGTGCCGGTTGATCTTCCACGCCAGATAATCAATCCCGCCAGCATAGGTCAGGCTGGCCTTGGCAAGGCGCGCGATACTGATGAGCTTGCCCTCGATCCGCCGCCGCCGCCAGCCACCGCTCCGCGCTCCGGGTGGAATCGCAGCAATGGCAGGCGCGCTGAAGCGCTCGTAACGGGCAGTATCGGCATCGACGACCGATTGCCCGCGGCCGCTTCGCTCGGCGCGCAGCTCAACCGAATAAGTGAGACGAAAGGCGCGGCGCCACCAGTCGAGCGGCGCTTCGCCCGCCTGTCGCCCCGCGGCCGCAAGCAAGGCGGGTGCGGCGCGCGCCACCGCCGCGACGGCGCGATCGCGAGCGGTATCGTCGACCGCCCAGACGAGCCGCGAAGGTTGTGCAAAACGCGCCCATACCGACACGTTGCGCGTCTCCGGCCCGTTCAGGCGGTGGAAATCGGCTTCGCTCAGCACCGCATATTTGGCGATCAACCCGCCGTGCTGAAAAGGAAAGACGTTGGGGGGGATCAGCCGGTTCGCGGCCGCCATCCAGCGTTTCGGATAGGCGTCGCCATAATCCGACACAATCAGGTAGAAATCGAGCATCAAGCCGTCGAGCACGCTTTCGCGCAGGCAGCTGCCGTAAAACAGCACCGCGCGCGCGCTGCCGGGATAGCGCTCGGCGATCGCGGCGGCCATCGCGGTCACGCGCGGATCGACGGGAACCGCCAGCTCTTCGCGGACGAGATCGGTCAGGCGGGTCATCTAGGGTCAGGCGGCGAGACGCAGGAAGGGAACCGGCTGCGTCGAGGTGAGGATGATCGGCGCACCGCTCCTGGCCTCGAAAATCTCGCCGTCGAGGATCACGTTCGACCGCTCGCCCTCGATCCGTATCTCGTCGCCTTGCTGAAAATGCACGCCGGCGAGCTGCTTTTGCCCGAGCGTGCCACGCCAGGTCGCACCGAGCATTCTCAGCAGCGCGCCGACATTGCTGTCGGTCGCGAGCAGCTTCATATGGCCGTTGCTGCCATGGCTGTCGCTGGTGCGGATACTGAGCAGCAGTTTTTCGAGCGTCGTGACGATGAGCAGCGAGAATTTGCCCTTGAACTCGCCCTGTCGGACGAGCGACACCGTCATCGGTTCGGGCTTGGGCGGCAGGCGCCCGCCGCCGATGCCGAAGACGATCGCGAACAGTCCGAGGATCGCCGCGAGGAAATGCGAAATGCCGTTGGGCAGGCCGAGCGGATAGATACGGTTGCGGCAATAGAGCATGACGTCGGCGAGATAGGCGCCGCCGAGGAACATGCCGAGCACCGGGCGGCTGTTGCCGCCGCCGTCGAGCGCGATAAGCTGGCGCTCGATCACATGGTCGTCGATCTCGCCCGCCTGGACAAGATCGAGCACGCGCTGGAGCGCCTTGATCGGGTCGCCCTCGGCGCCGAGGTCGAGCGCGATCAAATTGGTCTTGCCGTTGGGCAGCACCGCGACCGGTGGCGGCGAACCGCCGAAATGACCGCCCGAATAAAGCTCGGTCAACGCCGCCTGCACCGTGCCGTCGCCGCCGTTGATCGCAACGACGCGCGGGGACACCATGGCGATCGTGCGGATCGCCTCGCCGATCTGTTCGACGTCCTCCACCTCATAGTGGAAGATGTCGGGGTGCGCCGCGCAAAACTCGCGAACCCGCGGCAATTGCGAGCGGTTGCCCGTCGAGCGAGGATTCGAGAGGAGCGCGACACTGGCCATCGGCGGTTCACATATACTTCATCGTGATCGAGATGGTCCGCGGCGCATCGCCAACCGAAAAGGCCGTCTTCTTGTAGCTCGGCTTGCCGAGGTTGAAGATGTTGATGCTCGGATTGTTCGACATGCCGCCGCCATCCTTGCTGATGTCGGTCTTGCCATTGCCGTTGACGTCGTGCCGCACGGCGATACCGTAGACCCCCGCTTCGGGCAGGGGGACGCAAACGGTCATCGATCCGGCGCGCGCCGGCACCTCAATACGCGCCAGCCAGCGGCCCTTTTCCAGCCAGTCGGTCGACGTTCCGCGATAGCTTTGCACGCGAATCTTGCCGCTCGACGCCTTGATTCCGTTGATCTGAACCAGCGTCGACGGTCCGCTGCGGCAATTAGCGAGATCGTTCGGGATCACCCGGCCCATGGCATGCGCCGTGGACCCCGCCGCCAACAGAGCGACGGCAATCAGGCCCGATACAAATTTCGACATGACCTCAAAACCTCCAGAGGCTATAGCCACGTCCGCGCACGCACGGCGCACGCCGACATGGGTCCCTGTCGCCCTTGAATCGGCATATGGGAAACATTTGCGGCCAAAACATGGTGATGGGGCGACGAAAGATTGAATAAGCTGCCTGCCATCGACCGCTACATCGCGCGGCTCATCTTTTTCCCCATGCTCGGTACGCTTGTGCTGTCGGCGATGCTGCTCGTGCTCGAAAAGATGCTGCGGCTGTTCGATTTCGTCGCGACCGAGGGCGGGCCGGTCAGCGTCGTGTGGCGGATGCTCGCGAACCTGATTCCCGAATATCTTTCGCTCGGCATTCCGATCGGGCTGATGCTGGGGATTCTCCTGGCTTTCCGAAGGCTTGCGACGTCGAGCGAGCTCGACGTGCTGAAAGGCGTCGGCATGAGTTTCGGGCGGCTGATGCGAATGCCCTATGTCTACGCCGTCGCGCTCGCCGCGCTCAACCTGGCGATCGTCGGCTTCATTCAGCCCTATGCCCGCTACGCCTATGAAGGCCTGCAGTTCGAACTGCGCTCGGGCGCGCTCGGCGCGTCGATCAAGGTCGGCGAGTTCACCAGGCTGGGCGACCGGATGACGCTGCGCATCGAGGAGAGCTATAATGAGGGCCGCAGCTTGCGCGGCATTTTCGTGCGCGGCGAGCAGCGCGACGGCCAGCGCGTGTCGGCGACGGCGTCGCGCGGGCAGTTCCTGGCCACCGACGATCCCGAAACGATCATCCTCAGGCTGTCGCAGGGGGTGCTGATCCACGAATCGCCCAAGTTCGCGGTTCCGCGCGTGCTGACCTTCGACAATCACGACCTGCCGATCCCGTTGCCCAAGATCGAGGCGTTCCGCCTGCGCGGCGGCGCCGATCGCGAAATGACGATCCCCGAGCTGTTCGTCGCGGGCAAGGACAGCAGCCAGAGCGAACAGACGCGGCTCGAATCGCGCGCCAATTTCCACTTCCGCATCGTCGAGGTGATGTCGATGTTCCTCATTCCGCTGATCGCGGTCGCGCTGGCGGTGCCGCCGAAACGGTCGACCTCCTCGCTCGGCGTCTTCCTGTCGATCGTGCTGCTCGTCACCCAGCACAAGATCAACCAATATGCCGAGGATCTGGGCGCGCGCGGCGCGGTCGATCCGCTGATCGCGCTCTGGGTGCCCTTCCTCCTCTTCGCGGCGCTCGCGATCTGGATGTATTATACGATCGCCCATGTTCCGGGCGGCCAGCCGATCGGCGCGCTCGAGCGGGTCGCGGCGAAGGGTGCCGGGCGGCTCCGCAGTCTGATCCGTCTGTTCCAGCGCGAGCAAAGGCCGGGCTGATGCACCAGCTTCATTTTTTCCCCTCGCGCACCATGGCGCTCTATGTCGGGCGGCTGTTCCTGTTCCGCACCTTTGCGATCCTCTTCGCGCTCGTCCTGATTCTGCAAACGCTCGACCTGCTCGGCGAAAGCGGCAAGATCCTGGCGGTCGCGGGCAATAGCGACAGCGACGTGTGGCGCTATGTCGGGATGCGGATGCCGCAGATCATCGAGACTTTCCTGCCCTTTTCGGTGCTGCTCGGCACGATATTGACGATGGTGACGCTCAACCAGAACAGCGAGGTCGTCGCGATGAAGGCCGCGGGCATGTCGGCGCATCAGGTGCTGGCGCCGCTGTTCCTCGCCGCGCTGCTGGTTGCCGGGATCAGCTTTGCCTTCAACGAACGCATCGTCACGCGTTCGACCGCGGCGCTCAGCGCGTGGCAGAAGGTCGAATATCGGCGCGTCCCCGCCGACAGCGGGGTGCGCAGCAACATCTGGGTGCGCGACGGCGACGATCTGATCAACGCCGAAACGGTCGAGACTGCGGGCGCAGCAGTCGTGCTGCGCGGCGTCACCATCTATGAACGCACCGGCGGCGTGCTGTCGTCGATGCTGTCGGCCGACAGCGCGCGCGCGCTGCCCGGCGGCGGCTGGGAAATGACGAACGCGCGGCGCTTTGAGCGCCGGTCGGGGACGCTCGCGCCGCTGGGCACGATCATTGCGGCGCGCGATGTGCGCCCCGACCAGTTCACGCTGGCGCAGGTCGATGGCGACGAACTGCCCTTTCTGAAGCTGAAGGCCGCGATCGACGACCTCGAAGCCGCGGGGCGCCCGGTCGAGGCGCTGAAAGGCGTGCTGTGGCACAAGATTTCGGGGCCGCTGTCGGCGATATTGATGCCGCTCCTGGGCGCGGTCGCGGCGTTCGGGCTGGCGCGATCAGGCAAGCTGTTCGTGCGCGCGATCATCGGCATGGCGCTGGGCTTCGCCTATTTCGTCGCCGACAATTTCGCTCTCGCGATGGGCGATCTGGGGGCGTATTCGCCGTTCCTGGCGGCGTGGGGGCCGTTCATATTGTTCGCGCTGATTGGTGAGATGATTTTGATCAGGACCGAGGAATAGGGCTGATTGCGGCCGGAAGCGGCCGTTGCCGATCCTCCCCCAACGGGGGAGGGGGACCATGCGAAGCATGGTCCCCCTCCCCGTGCCGGGGAGGATCGCTTCCGTCCACTCCCCACCCCAAAGCGGACACGCCGTCGGCAAGACAATATCAGGCCGCCTTGCCCCGCGCCGAACCCGCGACCAGATTCGCTACCAGCTTCGGCAGGCTGTCGTAATTGGCGCCATGATATTGCGAATCGGCGGGCAGCGCGTCCTTCAGGCGGCGGTGCGCTTCGGCGAGCGCGTGATAGGGGACGCCGGGCAGCAGATGGTGGAGCGCATGATAGCGCAGGCCCACCGGGGCCCACAGTTCGGGCAGCAGCCCCGGCGGGGGCACATTGACGCTGTCGAGGAACTGGCCGGTCACGGTCAGCACCTCGCCGTCATTTTCCCACAGATGCGCCACCAAAGTGCGAATCTGGTTGAGCACCAGGGTCGCCGCGGCAATTGCGCCAAAGATGGCGAGCGCGCGCAGCGCCACCCAGCCGAAGACGCCCGCGGCGATCAGCAGGGTCGACCAGGCCCAGGCGCCGCCTTCCTGCCACGCCCACATGCGGCGGAACGCGCCCTCGGGCGGCTTGCGGCGAAACAGCGGGTTGATGATCATCCCCGAATAGCGTTCGACGACGATCCGGCGCAGCGGCGGGATCAGCAACGACAGCGGGGTCAGCACCGCATAGCGAAAGACGAGCGCAATCGGCGCAAAGGCCGCGGCGACGACGAACAGCGGCACCGTCCACGGCTTCATCAATGCGAGCGGCAGATATTCGGGATCCTCGACCGTGCCATATTTGGTGCGGTTGTGGTGCAGGCTGTGGATGCCTTCATACATGAAGGAGGGGATCAGCAGCGGCACGCCGACGAGCAGGTTCCACGCGAAACGGAAGCCCGGCAGCGCATTCTTGCGGATATGCGTGAGTTCGTGGATAAAACTGCCCGCGCGATACAGCGCGACGACGGCAATCGCCGCGGCAAGCAGCGTCCATGCGATCGACGGCGCGAGGATCGCCGCCGCGATGCCGGCATAGCCGATGACGGTCGAGGCGAGAAAGTCGGTCCAGTAGATGCTTGGCGAAGGCTGCACGAGGTCGCGCGTCAGTTCCGACGCCGCGCGGATCATCGCCATATCGTCCGTGATGGCCGATTTGGGCGTCGAGGGCATCGACGGCGCGAAGGGTGTCGCGACCCGATCGGCGGGGGGATTGATCGTCGTCATAGCGGGTCCAGAACCATAGCTTCGTGGCAGCAAAATGGCCGAATGCGGGTCGCCAGCGCGCTTTTGATGCCCTAATGCCTCGCGTCAAATATAATGTCGTCTTTTCAGGAAACCAGTATGCGCGCGCACAACCAAGGCCCGGTCACGATCCATCCGGTCAAGGACAAGAACGACCTGCGCGAGTTCGTCGAGCTGGCCTTTCGGCTCAATCGCGGCGATCCCGCGTGGGTGCCGCCGCTGAAGGGGGAGGTCTACGGCCTGCTTACCCCCGGCAAGAATCCGTGGTTCGAGCATGGCAAGGCGCAGTTTTTCCTTGCGCGCCGCAATGGCCGCACCGTCGGACGCATTTCGGCGCATATCGACGAGCTCGCGCTCGCACAGCCGGTGGAACAGGGCATGGGTCCGGGCACGGGCAATTGGGGGTTGATCGAAGCCGAGGATGAAGCGAGCGCCGCGGCGCTGATCGCCGCGGCCGAGGACTGGCTGCGCGCACAAGGCATGACGCGCGCGCTCGGCCCGCTGTCGATTTCGATCTGGGACGAACCCGGCCTGCTGATCGAGGGGTTCGAGACACCGCCGACGATCATGCTCGGCCACAACAGCCCGCTCTATCGCGGCTGGATCGAGGCCGCTGGATATCATCCGGTCAAGCAGCTCAGAAACTTCGCGGTCGACATCGCCGACGGCTTTCCACCGCTGGTGAACCGCATCGTCGCCGCGGGCGAGAAGAATGAGCGCATCCGCATCCGCCGCGTCGACAAACGGCAGTTCGACGCCGAAGCGCGGCTGATCATGGGCATCCTCAACGATGCCTGGTCGGACAATTGGGGTTTCGTGCCGCTCACCGACAGCGAGATCGCCTATATCGGCAAAAAGCTGAAGGACATTGTCTTCGAGGATCTGATCCGCGTCGCCGAACTCGACGGCGAGCCGGTGGCCTTCATGATCGTGCTGCCCGACATCAACCAGCTGCTCATCGACATGGACGGATCGCTGCTGCCCTTCAACTGGGCGCGGCTGCTCTGGTGGCTGCGCAAACCCAGGAGTCGGCGCCTGCGCGTGCCGTTGATGGGCGTGGTCAAGAAATTGCAGAACAGCCGAATGGCGAGCACGCTGGCCTTTATGATGATCGAGTTCATCCGCCGCGACGCGGTGCGCGATTATGGCGCCGAAGAGGGCGACATCGGCTGGGTGCTCGACGACAATCAGGGGATGAACGCGGTCGCCGCCGCGATCAATGCCCGCGTCAACCGCGTGTATCAGATTTACGACAAGATGCTGACCTGAGGGTCAGGACAGCCGCACCCAGGTCGGCGCGTGATCGCTCGCCTTTTCCCGGCCGCGATGATCCTTGTCGACGCCCGCATCGACCAGCCGGTCGGCAAGCGCCGGGCTGAGCAGCAGATGATCGATGCGGAACCCGTGGTCGCGCTGCCACGCCCCCGCCTGATAGTCCCAATAGGTCCAGACATGCCCCGCCGGATGACGGCTGCGCAGCGCGTCGGTCCAACCGTCGCCGAGCAGACGAAAATAAGCGTCGCGCGATTCGGGCTGCATCAGCGCGTCGGTCGCCATCGCGCGGGAATCCCAGACATCGTCGTCGTGCGGGATGACGTTGTAGTCGCCGGTCAGGATCGTCGGGATTTCGGCGGCGAGCAGCGCCTTCGCCCTTTCGCGCAGCCGCGCCATCCAGCGCAGCTTGTAATCGAATTTCGGCCCCGGCTGCGGATTGCCGTTGGGAAGATATATTGACGCGACGCGGATGCCGTGAACGTCGGCCTCCAGATAACGCGACTGCTCGTCCTCCTCCTCGCCCGCCAGGCCGCGCTGCACCTCGACGGGATCGGCGCCTCTCGCGAGGATCGCGACGCCGTTGAAACCCTTTTGGCCGTGATAGAGGAAGCCATAGCCCGCCGCCTCGATCTCCTTGGTCGGCATCGTCTCGTCGCTCGATTTCAGTTCCTGCAGGCAGGCGACGTCGGGCTGCGTTTCCTCGAGCCATTCGACGAGGCGCGGCAGGCGGGCCTTGATCCCGTTGATATTGAAGGTCGCGATTTTCATGCCCGCCCCTATGCCAGCAAGCCGACGCCGATCACAGCCCCTTCGTCACCCTGAACTTGTTTCAGGGTCCATGGCCCGTCGCCTCCTTCAGCGCAGCGTGGGACGGACGCTCAGGTCATGGATGCTGAAACAAGTTCAGCATGACCAGAAAAGAGCGGCGGGCACTAAATCGCGAAACTGGACCCGCAGCCGCAGCCTGAGGCCGCGTTGGGATTTTCGACCTTGAAGGACGATCCGCCGAGCGAATCGACGAAATCGACGGTGCAGCCGCGCACCAGGTCGATGCTGACCGGATCGACGACCAGCTTCACCCCGTCGGTTTCGGTGACGATGTCATCGGCGTCGATGCTTTCGGCGAGGCCGAAGCGATAGGTGAATCCCGAACAACCGCCGCCGTCGACCGACAGGCGCAGCGCCGCCTGCGCCTCACCCTTGCGGTCGGCAATCCAGCGGACGCGCGCCGCAGCGGCGGGCGACAGGGTGATGTCGGAAATCTGCGTGGCCATGGCGGCAAGATAGGGCGTCGCGCCCAAAAGAAAAGGGCGCCCCGGCATCAGCCGCGGCGCGCCCCTCCTCTCCGACCCAGGAAAGCTCTTTTTTTGGATTCTTATTCGGGTCCGCCCATCGCGACATTCTTGCCGGTGATCGCGGCGATCGCCATCTGGTCCGAACGAACGAAGGGCATCGGGTTGACCGGCGCGCCTTCGATGCGGACTTCATAATGGAGGTGGTTGCCGGTCGAGCGGCCCGTCGAGCCGACGTAACCGATGATTTCGCCCTTCTTCACCTGCTGCCCGGGGCGCACGATGTAGGAGGACATATGGCCGTAGCGCGTCTGGATCGCATTGCCATGTTCGATTTCGACATAATTGCCATAGCCGCCGAGGCGCTGGGCGCGGCCGACGATGCCGTCGGCGGTGGCGTAGATCGGGGTGCCGTGCGGCGCCGGAATGTCGATGCCGTTGTGGCGCGCGACCTTGCCGGTGATCGGATGCACGCGCATCCCGTACGAGGAGGAGAGCGACATCTGGTCGATCGGACGGCGCGAGGGCACCGCCACGCCGATCGAGGCCGTCAGCCCGGTGTCGAGACGCTTCCACGCCTGAAAGATCGCGCGCGCCTCGCTGTCCTCGCCGACCGAGGGCGCGCCGACGGCGAAGCTGTCGTCATCGGGTTCGTCGGGAACGACGATGCCAGCATCAGCGCTGGTTTCGGCGGCGTGAACGGCCGGGGTGGCCGTTACGAAACAGGCTGCTGCACAGAAAATTGCGACTCGGTGCAACTTTTGCGCCAGTAGAATGTTAGTCAAAACAACGACCCCGCGTTTGCCATGTCGCCAAAGCCCGAAACTGGGCCCTGGTGCCGGTAACTCTGCTCTGGATGATTGCTCATCCCCCGCGGAAGCCTGTGTGCTGTTCCGATCCTTAGGAAGCAATAACGGCGTAGTATTCTTGCGTTAAACCGGCGCGAGCACGCGCCGAGTCGTTGAACGGTGGCTTCAAAGCCCCCCGAAACCGCGATTTTACGAGCGCCTGCCACGTTTCGACGGCGTTGAATCCCATTTCGTCGCACTTTTGCCGGAACCAGTCTGTGCCCGCGCGCACATGGCGGATTTCATCACTGTAAATACGCGATAAAATCCGTGCCGAGGCCTCATCGCCGACGGCGCGGAGGCGATCGACCGTCGCCGGTGTGACGTCGAGCCCGCGCGCTTCCAGCACCATCGGCACGATCGCGAGCCGCGCGAGGGCATCGTCGTGCGTCGCCTCGGCCGCTTCCCACAATCCGGCGTGCGCGGGCAAATCGCCGTAAAAGCTGCCGAGCTGGCGCAGCCGCCGGTCGAGCAGCGCAAAGTGCATCGCCTCGTCGGCGGCAACACCGATCCAGTCGTCGACGAAGCCGCGCGGAAATGCGCCGCCGAAGCGCCCCACCAGATCGACGGCCAGATCGATCGCGACGAATTCGATATGCGCGAGCGCGTGGAGCATCGCGATGCGCCCGCGCTGCGACCCGCCCTTGCGGCGGCGCGGCATCTGCGCGGGCGCGAGCAGTTCGGGCCGCGCGGGCCAGGCGGGCCGGTCGGGCATCGCCACGTCGCAGCGGTGCGCAAGCTCGCCGCGCCGCCAGGCGCGCGCCAGGCTGCGCGCCGCGCGGCGCTTGCCATGCGGGTCGGCGGTCAGCAGCACCGCGCGCGCGGCTTCGCCGAGGCTGGTCATCAAAGCGCCTTCGCCGCCCCCAGCACCGCGTCGGCATGGCCCTTCACGCGCACCTTGCGCCACTCTTTCGCCAGCGTGCCGTCACGGTCGAACAGGAAGGTCGAGCGTTCGATGCCCATATAGGTGCGGCCGTAATTCTGCTTTTCGACCCAGGTGCCAAAGGCTTCGCATACCGCGCCGTCCTCATCGGAAGCGAGGCGCACGGTCAGCCCATATTTGTCGCGGAACTTGCAGAGCTTTGCGGGCGCGTCGCGCGAGACAGCGAGCACCTGCGCGTTCAGATGCGCAAAGTCGGGCGCGAGCCGCGTGAAATCCTGCGCCTCGGTGGTGCATCCCGGCGTATCGGCCTTCGGATAGAAATAGACGACCAGCGGCGCGCCTTTCATCGCGGCAAGGTCGATCGCCGCGCCGTCGGCATCGAGAAGTTTCACATCGGGGATGGGGTCGCCGATCGCGATCATGGCTGTTTCTCCTGCTCAGCGGGGGCGGCGGGCCGAATCGAGGCCCACCAGGTCGCAATCTCCTGCCGCGCCGCGTCGTGCGCGGCAAGCAGCTGCGGCCAGCCGGGTTCGCCGCACTGGCTGGCGACGAGCTGACGCGCGGCCGCGGTGGCGGGTTCCCCGTCGGGCGCGGTGAGGCGCAACATCACGAGCATCCGCGCGAGCAGGCCGTGCGCGTCGCAGATGGCCGGTGGCGCCAGCCCCTCGACCTTCATGCAGGCGAGCGCCGACCCGATATTGGGATCGTGGCAGCGCCCGGTCGCGAGCTGAATCACCTGCATCGCGAACTCCAGATCGACAAGCCCGCCGGAGCCGCCCTTGATGTCGAGCGGCCCCTGCGGTGGCTTGTGCGCGGCGATCCTGTCGCGCATCGCCGCCGCGTCGCTCGCCACGGCATCGCGGTCGCGCGGCGCGGCGAGCAGATCGTCGATGATGCGTTGCAGTTCGGCGCGCGCGGCGTCCGACCCATAGACCGGCCGCGCGCGCAGCAGCGCCATATGCTCCCACGTCCACGCCTCCTCGCGCTGGTAGCGCGCGAAGCTGTCGAGCGTGACGACGAGCGGCCCCTGCGCGCCTTGCGGACGCAGCCGCGTATCGACGTCATAGAGCTTGCCCGCCGCGGTCGGCACCGACATCGCCGCGGTCACGCGCTGCGCGAGGCGGTTGTAATAGGTCGTCGCGCCCAGGGGACGCGGCCCGTCCGATTCGGCGAGATGATCGCCGGTGAAAAGATAGATGAGGTCGAGGTCGGAGGCGTGGGTGAGCGCGCGCCCGCCGAGCCGCCCGAGCGCGAGCACGACCAGCTCGCTCCCCGGCACCCGCCCGTGCGCCTCGACAAATTCGGCGACGGTCGCGTCGGCGAGCACTTGCAGCGCCGCTTCGGCCAGTTCCGAATAGCCGCAGGCGATGGCGAGCGGGTCGTTCGCCCCGGCGATCAGCTGGACGCCATAAGCAAAGCGCCGCTCGCCGACGCGGTCGCGCACGCGGTCGAGCAAGCGTTCATAATCGAGTCCGGCGAGGCCCGGCGCCCATTCGGCGAGCAGGTCGGCCTTGGTCGCGGGCGCCTCGAAGGCGCGCTTGTCGATCAGCCCCTCGATCAGTTCGACGCGCGCGCCGAGCGCGTCGGCGAGCGTTGGCGCGAGCGAGAGGATGCGCGTCGCGATCTTCGCCAGTTCGGGCTGCGCCGCGAGCAGGTGAAAAAAGCCCACCGCGCTCGGCAGCCCCGCGACGAGCTTGTCGAAGCGCAGCAGCGTCGCCTGCGGGTCGGGCGCGGCGCCGATCGCGCGGACGAGTTCGGGGAGCACCGTCTCCAGCGCCTCGAGCGCCGCCGCGCTGCGCAGCGCGCGCAGCTTGCCGCCGCGCCACTCGGCGATCGTGCGCAGCGCCGCGTCGGGCGGGTCGAACCCCGCTGCGGTCAGGTGGCCTGCCAGCGCATCGTCGTCGCGCGGCAGGCCGGTCGTCGCCGCGCGTTCGACGACCAGCCGGTCGTAACAGGCGGCGACATCCGCGCTGACAGGTTCGAGCGCGGCGAGCAGCGCGGCGCCGTCGGCCAACCCATCGAGGCGCGCAACGCCGTCCAGCGCCGCCGTCTGCACCGGCAGGCTATGCGTCTGCTGGTCCTCGACCATCTGGAGCCGATGCTCGATCCGGCGGAGCGTCGCATAATGGTCCGACAACCGCGCCGCGACCTCGCCCTCGATCCGTCCCGCCGCCGCGAGCGCCGCGAGCGCATCGACCGTCGCGGGCGCGCGCAGCGACGGGTCGCGCCCGCCATAGATGAGCTGGTGGACCTGCGCGAAAAACTCGATCTCGCGGATGCCGCCGCGCCCGCGTTTCAGGTCATAACCCGGGCCGAACGCCTGCCCCTGCGCAAAATGGTCGCGGATGCGGTCGCTCATCGCGCCGATTTCCTTGAGCTGGCGGAAATCGAGGCTGCGGCGCCAGATGAAGGGCTGGATCGCCGACAGGAAATGCGCCCCCAGCGCGCGATCGCCCGCCGAGGCGCGGCTGCGGATGAACGCCGCCTGCTCCCACGCGAGCGCTTCGGACTCATAATAGGAGATGGCGGCGCTTTCGGGCAGCACGATCGGCGTCACTTCGGGATGCGGGCGGAGGCGCAGGTCGACGCGCAGCACATGGCCGTCGGCGGTGCGCGCCGACAAAATCTCCACCATCCGCCGCGCGATCCGCACCGCCGCCTCATCAGGGTCGTCGCGCGATCGGCGCGGCAGCGTTTCGGGGTCAAAGATCAGGATCGGGTCGATGTCCGACGAATAGTTGAGTTCGTGGCTGCCGAGCTTGCCCAATGCGATCACCGACAGCCCGCGCGGTTCGGCATCGGGCACGCGCTCGGCAAAGGCCGCGGCGAGCGCGGTATCGCAGGCGCGGTCGGCGAAATCGGACAGGAGGCGTGTCGTCGCGGCGACGTCATGCTCGCCCGACAGGTCGCCGAGCGCGAGCAGCAGCGCGATCCGCCCGCGCCACTGGCGAAGCGTGCGCATGATATCGTCGTCGATCGCGGGCGGCGCCACCGCGGCGAGCGCGGCATCGGTGCCGTCGGCCAGGAAGCGCGCGACATCGTCGGGATTGAGCTGGGCAAGCCGCGCCAGAAACGGCGCGTGCGCGGTGAGCCGGTCGAGTGCGGACTGGCGCGTGGAAGCGTCGAGGATGGTCATCGAAAGCCGCTATCGCCCGCCCCCGAGGAGGTAGCAACCCCTACCCCGTCAGAGCGACCTCGGCGAAGGCCGGGGTCGCAATGACGAAGACATCAGGCCGGAACCGTGCTTTCGTCGAAGAACAGCACCTGCGAAATCGCCGCGCGCAGCGTCGCGGGCTGATAGGGCTTGGTAAGCAGGAAGGCCGGTTCGGGGCGGTCGCCGGTGAGCAGCCGTTCGGGAAAGGCGGTGATGAAAATGACGGGCAGTTTCACGTCCGACAGGATTTCCTGCACCGCTTCGATCCCCGAGCTGTTGTCGGCGAGCTGGATGTCGGCGAGGACGAGGCCCGGCTGATGCTTCTGTGCCTCTGCGACCGCTTCGGTGTGGGTGGTCGCGACGGCGACGACATCGTGGCCCAGGTCGCGAACGATCATTTCGATGTCCATCGCGATGATCGGTTCATCCTCGATAATCAGGATGCGCGCACGCGTCTGGCGGTCGATTTCGTCGGTCGCATCGTGGATCAGCGCGCGCACCGCGTCGGCGTCGCGGCCGATGATCCGGCCGGTGTCCTCGACGCTGAAACCCTCGACCGCGGTGAGCAGCAAGGCCTGCCGCGCGAGCGAGGGAATGCGACGCAGCCGCGCGTCGGCGATGGCCATGTCGCTCCGCTCCGCCTCGCCCTCGGGCACCGCCCGATCGGCCATCAGGCCGAAATTGTCATGCACCATCCGGTATAGCTGGATGCGCAGATCGCCATCGGGATCGATCGCATCGGGATGCGCGACAAGCGTTTCGAGCATCCGGGCCACAAGCGCATCGCCGTTCTGCTGGCTTCCGGAAATGGACCGGCCATAGCGTCGCAGATAGGGAAGATGCGGCGCAATCGACTGACCCAATGACATAAATTACCTCCTGAAAGCCGCGCAGGCCGCGGACAGATCGTCCGAAACAGGGACAGATGGAAGGCCCAACCCCCGCGCGCATCCGACATATTTCAACTTGCGGGAACGATTTAGCGCGAAAATGGTTTCATGGGAAAGAAACAAACGCGCCATTGCTCTTTGGCGCGCGCGCCGTTAGCAAAAGGCCCCATGTCGAGCGGATGCATTTATAATGACGCCTAAAACCGGGTCGCCGCGTGGCGAGACAGCCGGGAAGGGCGCCGGTAAAAAACCGTCCATGAAGGGGCCGGACGTCAATGGCGCCCTGCGCCGGGCCTATGAATCGACAGTCGAGGAGGCGATTCCGCAATCGCTGCTCGATCTGCTCGGCAAACTCGACTGATCAGACCCGGCGATAGCGCCCGGCGAATTCGGACTGAAAGGAAGCGAAGCCGCCGACGGCGATGGCATCGCGCATCGCCTGCATCAGATCCTGATAGAAATGGATATTATGCTGCGTCATCAGCATCGCGCCGAGCATTTCGCCCGCGCGGACGAGATGATGCAGATAGGCGCGCGACCAGGTCGTGCACACCGGACAGCCGCATGACGCATCGAGCGGACCTCGATCCTCCGCGAACTTCGCATTGCGGATATTGAGCGGACCGTCCCAGGTAAAGGCTTGGCCGTTGCGTCCCGACCGCGTCGGCAGCACGCAATCGAACATGTCGACCCCGCGCGCGACCGCGCCCACCAGATCGTCGGGCTTGCCGACGCCCATCAGGTAGCGCGGCTTGTCCGCGGGCAGCTGGGCGGGCGCGAAGTCGAGCACGCCGAACATCGCTTCCTGCCCCTCGCCCACCGCAAGCCCGCCGATCGCATAGCCGTCGAAGCCGATGTCGATGAGTGCGGCCGCCGAGCGCGCGCGCAATTTCTCGTCGAGCGATCCCTGCTGGATGCCGAACAAGGCCGCGCGGGCGGCATGATCCTCGCCCGCGTCGAAACCCGCGCGGCTGCGCGCGGCCCAGCGCATCGAGCGCTCCATGCTCGCCTCGGCGCGCCGGGCGTCGACCCCGGCGGGCGGGCATTCGTCGAAAGCCATCACGATGTCGCTGCCGAGCAGGCGCTGGATTTCCATCGAGCGTTCGGGGGTGAGCAAGTGGCGCGAGCCGTCAAGGTGGCTCTTGAACGCGACGCCCTCTTCGCTCTGCTTGGTCAGCGCCGACAGGCTCATCACCTGATAACCGCCGCTGTCGGTCAGGATCGGGCGGTCCCAGCCCATGAAGGCGTGAAGCCCGCCGAGCCGCGCCATGCGCTCGGCCCCGGGGCGCAGCATCAGATGATAGGTGTTGCCGAGGATGATGTCGGCGCCCGCCGCGCGCACCTCGGCCGGGCGCATCGCCTTCACCGTTGCGGCGGTGCCGACGGGCATGAAGGCCGGAGTGCGGATTTCGCCGCGCCGCATCCTAATCGTGCCGGTGCGCGCGGCGCCGTCGGTCGCGGCAATGGAAAAGGCGAATCTTGTCGTCATGGCGCGCGCCTATGGCGGGGCTGTGCGCGAAAGTCGAGGTCAGGCAATCCTCCCTGTGGCGAAAGCCATGGGGAGGGGGACCGCCGCCGCAGGCGGTGGCGGAGGGGCGACGACGTCGCGTTATTGCCCCTCCGTCAGCGCTTCGCGCTGCCACCTCCCCATCGCTGCGCGACAGGGAGGATTGGATCGACTAATCCCGCGCGTGTTCGCTCGACGGTTCCTCGGCGGCCGCCTTGGCCTTCTCCTTCGGCTTCTCCTTCTCGAATATCTCGATTAGTTCCTTCTTCCGCGCGTCGGACAGTTCCTTCTCAGCCGCGGGGAACATGTCCTCTTCCTCCTCGTCGATATGGTGGAGATAGCGATCCTTCATCGTGCGGAAGCGCGTCAGCCAGCCGCTCGACGCAAAATCCATCTCATATAATTCGGTCAGGAAATCCTCGATCTCCTTGTGCTCGGCAACGCTGTGCTGCGCCTCGTCGCGCAGGTCGGGGTCGGCGAGCATCGTCGCATAGAGCGACATTTCCTCCGACGCGGCGTGCGCCGTCACCTCGACGCGGAACGCCTCGAACAGCGTGCGGCGCTCGTCGCTGTCGCCCTTTGTCGCGTCGATGCGGTCGAGCAATTCGCGGTGGCGGTCGTGGTCGGCCTTCAGCCGCGCGAAGATTTTGGTTTCAGCCATTATGGTCTCCGTCCGTTGATCGGGTCGAAGACAGAACGAAGCGCCGCGCGTCCGGTTCCGGTCTCAGGCGGCTTTCCAGTCGCTCGTCGTCGCGAAGGCCGGCAGCGCGAGCGCGCTCGTCTGCTGCGTCGCGGCCGCGATCAGATAAGGCGAGACGCGGTGGCGGGTGCAAAGCCCGCCATTGCCGTCGCTCACCATCGTCTGCTCGAACTCGATCCCCTGCTGATGCTTCGTCGACCGGCGCACTGTCGCGGTGACGAGCTGCCCCTCGCCGAAATCAATCACGAAGCGCGTGCCGATGGGGACGTCCAATATGCCCTCGATGAAGGCGCCGGTCGCCGACAGGTTGCGGATGACGACCGGATAGCGATGATTGTCGTGAATCGCCGTTACCTTGCGGAACATCGAAAAACGGCCGTTGCGCTGGCGCGCGGGGCCGGACGGCCTGATCGTCCACGTCCCTTCTTCGCCATGGCGGACGAGGTCGGCCGACGCCACCGGCTTGCTGTAGACATAGCCCTGCACATGGCTGACGTTGAGCTTGCGAACGAGTTCGAGCTGATCGAGCGATTCGATGCCCTCGGCGGTGGTTTCCATATCGAGCGCCTCGGCCAGCGCGACGATCGCCGCGATGATCGCGCCGTTGCGTGACCCTTTTTCGGTCGCGCCGCGCACGAAACTCTGGTCGATCTTGATCTTGTCGAACGGCGCCGATTGCAGGTAGCCGAGCGACGAATAGCCGGTGCCGAAATCGTCGAGCGCAAGCCGCACGCCCAGGCCCTTCAGCGCGTTGAACATCCGGTTGGTTTCTGCGGTGTCGCCAAGGAAGACGCTTTCGGTGATCTCGAGTTCGAGCCGGTCGGGCGACAATCCGCTCGCCGCAAGCGCCTTCGCGACGATCCTGGGCAGTTCGGGGTTCGCGAACTGGATCGGCGAAACATTGACTGCCACGCGCATCGCGGCAGGCCAGCTTGCGGCATCCTCGCACGCCTTCCTCAGCACCCATTCGCCGAGCGGCCAGATGAGGTTGGCCTCTTCGGCGATCGGGATGAACAGCGCGGGCGATATCGCGCCGCGGTCGCGGTGCATCCAGCGGATCAGCGCCTCGACCCCGGTGACCATGTTCGTCCTCGTGTTGACGACCGGCTGGTAAGCGAGCGCAATCTCTCCGCGCGCCAGCGCATCGCGCAGATCTTCCTCGAGCACCCGTCGGTCCTCGGCCGCCCGATGCAGGTCACTCGAATAAAAGGCGAAACGCCCGCGGCCATTGCCCTTGGCGGCATAGAGCGCGAGGTCGGCATTGCGGACCAGATCGTCGCTGCTCTGCCCGTCGAACGGCGCGATCGCGACGCCGACGGACGCGCCGATGATGCAGCGGCTGCCGTCCACCGAATAGGGTTGCGACAGGCTGGCGATGATGTCGGCCGCCATGTCGCCCAGCTTGCCGCGATCCTCCACGTCGGGAAGGATGATCTGGAACTCGTCGCCGCCGAGACGGCTGACCATTTCCCTGTCGCCGACGATCTTGAGCAGCCGTTCGGCCACCTGTTTGAGCAGCGCGTCGCCCGCCGGGTGACCGAGCGTATCGTTGACCTGTTTGAAACGATCGAGATCGAGCAGCATGATCGCGCACGGGCGCTGTTGCTGCGCAAAGGCGGCAAGCGTCGCGTCGAGCTTTTTCGAGATGTTGAAGCGGTTGGCGAGACCGGTCAGCGAATCATAGAGCGCGAGCCGCGACGCATCCTCGGCGGAACGGCGCTGCACGGTGATGTCGGTGCCGCTGCCCCGATAGCCCGTGAACTTGCCGTCGGCATCATATTGCGGCCGCCCCGATATCGCCCACCAGCGATCGTCGCCCTCGAACGCGCCGCAGAGCGGCAGGTCGTCGAACTTCGACTGGCGCGTGAGCAGGAAAGGCAGGGTGCGCTGACGCTCGCCATGACTGTCGGCGGCCAGGAACAAATCCGTAAAGGGGGTGCCGAGCAGCGCCGTCGCCGAACGTCCCATCGTCCGCGCGACCGGATCGGTGATATAAGTCAGGCGTCCGTCAGTATCCGTCGACCAGAACCAGCCGCGCCCGCTTTCCTCGTAATTCTGGAGGAGGAGCAGCGCCTCGCGCGTTTGCAGGTTCGCCGCGGCGTCGCCGCGCGGTCGCGCTGCGCGCGACCCGATCCGGCCGAAAAAACCGCGCGGGCCCTCGTCGGCGCCGTGATCCCCCTGCTCCTCCGGCGCTATCCGCGATGGCATGTCCATCAGATAAACTCTTCGGTCTGATCCCCAGTCCGGCCGCTATGCCGAGAATCCCTTGCCAGAGAGTAAATATCTAAGTGTTTGTTCCAAAACGCGACAGGAAGGAAAGTTTGCGGCCGTGTGGACCGGTTATCCTGCCGCCTTTTCCTGTCGGCTCGGCGCGCCGAATTAACCCTGTGCCGAAGCAAGATGTTAAGGCCGCGGTCGCGATGGATGCACGATGGCGATGAAGATATTTCTCAACGAGACCCCACGCACGGTCGGCAAGGGGCGCGCCTCGCGGCGCCAGTTGCGCCTGCCGCTCCATGGGTCGAAAGCGACCGGCGCCGAGATCGAGGGACTCGTCCACAATATATCCGCTACCGGAATGCTGGTCGAAAGCGAGGCCGCGCTCGATGTCGGCGAGGAAATCGAAGTCAACCTGCCGCACAGCGGGAAAACCGCGGCGAGAGTGATATGGACGAGCGCGCGGCTCGCGGGATGCCAGTTCGACATGCCAATTTCGCCCGCGACGCTGAGTGCCGCGCAGCTGCGCAGTGTCGTCGTCGACGCCGACGCCCAGGCCACCGACGCGGGCGCGCCAACGTCGATCGAAACCTTCGGGAGCCGCCTCCAGCGGCTGCGCGTCGCGCGCGAGTTGACGCAGGAACAGCTTGCCGCGCAGCTCGGCGTCAGCGAACCGTCGATCTCGGCCTGGGAACTCGACAAGGCGCGGCCCAAGGCCGGCCGACTGGAAGCGTTGTCCGAGGCGCTGGGCGTCGAGATTTCCGAACTGCTCGGCATCGACGGCAGCGAAACGCTCGGCACGGTCATCGCCCGCGCCAAGCAGCAAATTGCCCGCGCGGCCGGCATCGGCGTCGACCGGGTGCGGATCACCGTCGAAATCTAGACCCTGTTTCAGTAAGGTTGAAGGCGAGACGGAGCGAGCGTGTTTTTTTTGCACGTGAGAAGCGGAAGCGCGGAAGGCCGCCATTTGCAGACCGCCAGAGCTGAATGTCGATCGGTCCCAGCCTTCAAAACGCGCTTGACCCTCACGCAGCGTCATCCCCGATAGGGTGGCGCGTGATGAGGAGACAGCATGTGCGAACGTCAAGCAGCTGGCCAAAGCCGCGGGGATCAGCGTCCGAACGCTGCATCATTATGATGCGGTGGGCCTGCTCAGGCCCGCGCATGTGGGCGCCAACGGCTATCGCTATTATGGGAAAGAGGAACTGCTGCGGCTCCAGCAAATCCTCTTTTACCGCGAGCTCGGTATGCCGCTGGCGGAGATTGGCGCGGTGCTCGACGATCCCGCCTTCGACCTGCTCGCCGCGCTGCGCGGGCACCGCGCCGCGCTTCAGCGCCGGATCGCGCAATATCAGGGCCTCATCCAGACCATCGATCGCACGATCGCATCACTGGAAAGGAATGAAGCGATGGAAGACAATGACTATTATGCCGGAATCGCACCCGAAACGCGCGAACGTTGGGAACGCGAGGCCGAGGCCTTCTGGGGCAAGGAGGCCGTCGCCGCGGCCCGGGAAAGGGCGCGCGCGCTGACGAAGGAGCAGGTCGGCGGGCTCCGCCGCGAGATGGAGGAGATCCGCGACGCTTTCACGCGCCTGTTTCGCAGCGGCGCCGCTCCGGGGTCCGACGCAGTGCAGGCCGTCACCGACCGGCACTATCGCTGGGTTTCGCACAGTTGGACCCCCGATGCGGCGGCCTTTGCGGGACTCGGCCGCTTTTACGTCGAAAATCCCGAGTTTCGCGCGACATATGACGACGGCACATTGCCGGGCTGTCCCGAGTTCATCGCCGAGGCGATGGCAATCTACGCCGAACGGTCGCTTTGAGGCGGCAGGAGAAGGCTCGCATCGCCATAGCTGTAGAAGCGATATTCGGCGGCGATTGCATGGGCATAGGCCGCCTGCATCGTCTCCAGCCCCATCAGCGCGCTCACCAGCATGAAGAGCGTCGAGCGCGGCAGGTGGAAATTGGTCATCAGCCCGTCGATCGCCTTGAAGCGATAGCCGGGGGTGATGAAAATCGACGTGTCGCCCGCGAAGGGTGCGATGGTGCCATCGTCGCGGGTGGCGCTTTCGAGCAGGCGCAGGCTGGTCGTTCCGACCGCGATCACCCGGCCGCCCGCGGCGCGCACGGCATTGAGCCGCGCCGCGGTGGCAGCGTCGATCCGCCCCCATTCGGCGTGCATGACATGATCGTCGGTGTCGTCGGCCTTGACCGGCAGGAAGGTGCCTGCGCCGACATGGAGGGTCAGCGTCTCGGTCGCGATCCCGGCCGCCGCCAACGCCGCAAGCAGTTCGGGGGTGAAATGCAGCGCCGCGGTCGGCGCCGCGACCGCGCCATCTTCGCGCGCGAACATCGTCTGGTAATCGGTGCGGTCAGCCTCGTCGGCGCCGCGCTTGCCGGCGATATAGGGCGGCAGCGGCATCGTCCCCGCGCGTTCGAGCAGCAGCTCGACCGGCTCATCGCCGGCAAAGGCGAGGACGAAGCTGCCGTCGGCGAGCCGCTCCTCGGCCAGCGCGGCGACTCCCGAACCGAAATCGACCGTCTCGCCGACGCGCAGCCGCTTGGCGTTGCGCACAAACGCCTGCCAGCGGCGCAGGTCGATGCGCTTGTGCAGGGTCGCGCCAATCTTCGCCTCGCCGCGCTGCCCTTCGAGCTGCGCCGGAATCACGCGCGTGTCGTTGAACACCAGGCAGTCGCCGGGCCGCAGCCATTGCGGCAGGTCGCGTACCCCGGCATCGACGATTGCGCGGCCATCGACAACCAGCATCCGCGCCGCGTCGCGCGGACGAGCGGGGCGCAGCGCGATGCGCTCGCTGGGCAGATCGAAATCGAAGGCGTCGACGCGCATGGCGGTTCGCGCGCCCTTCCGCGATTATTGCGCGATCGGCGCGTTGAGATCGTCGACGGTCACCTCGGCGGGCGCCGCGGGCTGCGCTTCGGTGAGCATCGAGGCGGGCGGGACCGGCTTGTTGTCGGCGGCGACCGACACCTGGACCATGCGCGACATCACTTCCGGCGGCTCACCCTTCTGGATCGCATCGACATATTGCATCCCCGACACCACGCGGCCGAAGACGGTGTAGCGACGGTCGAGCGAGAAGCGCGGCTGGAACATGATGAAGAACTGGCTGTTCGCGCTGTCCTCGCTCTGCGCGCGCGCCATCGACACCGTGCCGCGCAGGTGCGGAACCGCATTGAACTCGGCCTTGAGGTCGGGAAGCTGCGATCCGCCCTGCCCCGTCGCGGTCGGATCGCCCGCCTGCGCCATGAAGCCGTCGATCACGCGGTGAAACTTGACGCCGTCATAAAAGCCCGCGCGCGCGAGCTGCTTCACGCGCTCGACATGGTTCGGCGCGACATGGGGATAGAGCTGGATCACCACGCGGCCGCCGGTCGAAAGGTCGAGGTTGAGCATATATTCGGGGTTGTTCAGATATTGGTCGGGAGTCATCGCCGGGGCCGCGGGTGCTTCCGCCGCAGGCGCTGCCTCGCCCGTCGTGGCGGGCGGCGACGCGTCCTGCGCCACCGCCGCAGTCGCCAGACCGAACGCCATCGCCGTGAGAATCATGGGGCGGAAGAAAAATGTCATGCTGGATCGGCCTCTTGGATAATCGGAATATGCGCCCCGTCGGGCGCTCCCCTAGCGGGAAAAATATGAACGCTCAATGATTGGCGTCAACCTTCGCCCTGGCGCAATCCGCGTTCGGCGATGCGCGCGACAACCGCGTCGCAGACAGCAGGCGTCACGAACTTGTGGATCTCGCCGCCGAAGATCGCGATTTCCTTGACCAGCCGCGAAGCGATGGGCTGCAAGCAGACGTCGGCCATCAGGAAGACCGTTTCGATGCGGTCGTTGAGCTGTTGGTTCATGCCCGCCATCTGATATTCATATTCGAAGTCGGCGACCGCGCGCAGCCCCCGGACGATGACGGTCGCACCCTCGCGCGTCGCAAAGTCCATCAGCAGCGAGTTGAAACCGACGACATGAATGTCGCCCTCGATCGACGCGACCTCGCGTTTCACCATCGCTATGCGTTCGTCATCGTCGAACATCGGCGATTTGGTGATGTTGGTCGTCACCCCGATCACCAGCCGGTCGACCAGCTTGGCCCCGCGCCGGATGATGTCCATATGGCCGAGCGTGATCGGATCGAACGTCCCCGGATAAACCCCCACCCGCATTATCGGTCCCTTTCCACGACATAGCGCGCGATCGCGCGGAGCAGCGCCGCTTCCTCGCCGAAGCCGCCGAGATGAGCGATCGCCTGTTCGACGAGCAACGTCGCCTGGTCGCGCGCGCGTTCGAGCCCCATCAGCGTCACGAAGGTCGCCTTGCCCGCGGCTTCATCCTTGTGCAGCGCCTTGCCCGCCAACGCCTCGTCGCCCTCGACATCCATGATGTCGTCGGCGATCTGGAACGCGAGGCCGATGTCGCGCGCATAGCCGCGCAGCGGTCGGCGGCCCTCGACGGGGATGCGCGCCAGGATCGCTCCCGCCTCGACCGAAAAGGCGATCAGCGCGCCGGTCTTGAGCTGTTGCAGCCGCGTCACCGTCGGCAGGTCGAAATCCGCCGTCTCGGCGGCAAGGTCCATCATCTGCCCGCCCGCCATGCCTGCCGGACCCGCGGCGCGCGCGAGTTCGCAGCACAGCTCGCCGCGCACGAAGGGATCGGCGCTCGTCGCCGGGTCGCACAGCCATTCAAAGGCCAGCGCGTGAAGCGAATCGCCCGCGAGCACCGCGGTCGCTTCGTCATATGCCCTGTGCACCGTAGGCTTGCCGCGGCGCATATCGTCATCGTCCATGCACGGCAGATCGTCGTGAATCAGCGAATAGACGTGCATTGCCTCGACCGCGGCGCCGACGCGCAGCGTCAGCGCGCGGTCGACGTGGAACAGATCGCCGGCGGCGCGCACGAGCAGAGGACGCAATCTCTTGCCCCCCGCGATCGCCGCATAGCGCATCGCTTCGTACAGCGGCCCGCGCGGGTCGGCGGGGACGGCAAGCAATTTGTCGAACAGCGCGTCGATCCCCTCGGCGACTTCGGCCTGGGTCGCGCGGAGCAGCGCGGCGCCGCGCGCATTGTCGCCGCCTGCCGACGCCACGCCCGCTCAGTCCTCGCCGAAAGGCGTGGTTCCCGCCGGCCGACCATCGGCGGCCAGGCTGACCTGCTCGATCCGTGCCTGCGCCGCGGCGAGCCGCGCCTCGCAATGGCTGCGCAGCGCGTGGCCGCGTTCATAGAGGCTGACCGATTCCTCGAGGCTGACGTCGCCGCTTTCGAGCCGCCGGACGATCGTTTCAAGCTCGCCCATCGCGGCCTCGAATGACAGGGCGGCGATATCGGGAAGGGCAGCGGTTGCGGGGGTGTCCGTCATACCGCTGCTTTGGCCTCTTCGCCCCCTCTCGGTCAAGGGCGGCGAGTCGTCGCCCCCGACGATCGCTGTCGATCCGGTCGTCCCTGCTCGTGTTGCAGCCACGTCCGTTTCCGGGCGCGGAGCGGTCGGCGCGGCCCGGCGCAATCGGCCCAAAGGTCAGGAAAGGTCAGCCTTGTGCGACCGCCGATTGGCCGCGCCCGGCGCGCAGGCCGCGCGCGGTTGATCCCCTGTTTTCACGCCGGGCGGCGAGCGCTTTGTCCACATTTGAAAGAGCCGGGATGAAGGCTGGCACAGCCGGGCCATGTAGGACACCGTTTTTGGTGGCCGGTATGGAGTGGATTCCGGCCGATCCTCCCCCGCAGGGGGAGGGGAACCATGCGAAGCATGGTGGAGGGGTACGGGCCCGCACAGGCCGCGTTCGACCGATAGTGCCCCTCCACCACCTTCGATGCTCCCCCTCCCCGTTCCGGGGAGGAGCGCCGCGTCCGCAACCGGTCGGATGCCGCCCTCCGGATAATTTGCGCAGAGGCCCCTCCGCGCAATCGCGATTCCGCTTTTTGCAATTGCCTCGGCGCACCGCGCGAGCCATGTTGCACCGCACAAGAAGAGAGGGGCTCGAAGGCAAGTTTTGTTCCATCGACAAGGACTTGCACCATGAAAACCATCATCCTCCCCGCCCTCGGCCTGCTCGCGCTGGCGCCCACCGCTGCGCTGGCGAAGGACGAAACGGTCAAGCGTTTCCAGCACGACGGCGCCACCTATAGCTACACCGTCACCCAGGTCGGCGGCACGCGCGTGATCAAGGGTATCGAGGAACGCACCGGCAAGCCGTTCGTGCTCCGCGTCGGCGCGCATCGCGTTCGCGGCACCGTGGGGTCGCAGCAGGTGAGTTTCCCGCTTCGCGAGGTCGAGCCGCTGAAGACCGACAAGACCAGGCTCGCTTCGCGCTGACATCGCTCTCCGACGGCAGGCCCCCGTCGCCCAAAAAGGCGATATGGGGTCTGTTCGTTTCGCGCGCGCGCCGCTAAAGGCGCGCCATGACTCAGCCAGCGCCCGCCATCACCCCCGAAATCGTCGCCGAGCACGGGCTTTCTCCGCAAGAATATGAGCGCATCGTCGCCGCGATCGGGCGCGAGCCGAATCTCGTCGAACTCGGCATCTTCTCGGTCATGTGGTCCGAGCATTGCAGCTACAAGAGCTCGCGCATTCACCTCAAGAAACTGCCGACCGAGGCCCCGTGGGTGATCTGCGGCCCCGGCGAGAATGCCGGTGTGATCGACATCGGCGAAGGGCCGGACGGCAAGAAGCTCGCCGCCATCTTCAAGATGGAGAGCCACAACCATCCGAGCTACATCGAGCCCTATCAGGGCGCGGCCACGGGCGTCGGCGGCATCCTGCGCGACGTGTTCACCATGGGCGCGCGCCCGGTCGCCAATCTCAACGCGCTGCGCTTTGGCCGTCCCGACCATCCGAAGATGCGCCACCTGATCGCCGGCGTCGTCCACGGCATCGGCGGCTATGGCAATTGCGTCGGCGTGCCGACGGTCGGCGGCGAGGTCAATTTCCACAAGGCCTATGACGGCAATATCCTGGTCAACGCGATGACCGTCGGCGTCGCCGAACAGGACAGGATCTTCTATTCGGCCGCATCGGGCGTCGGCAATCCGATCGTCTATGTCGGCTCGAAAACCGGCCGCGACGGCATCCACGGCGCGACGATGGCGTCGGCCGACTTCGGCGAGGATGCAGAGGAAAAGCGCCCGACGGTGCAGGTCGGCGACCCCTTTACCGAAAAGCTGCTGATCGAGGCGTGCCTCGAGCTGATGGCGTCGGACGCGATCGTCGCGATCCAGGACATGGGCGCCGCGGGGCTGACCAGCTCGTCGGTCGAGATGGCGTCGAAGGGCGGTGTCGGCATCCACCTCAGGATGGACGACGTGCCGCAGCGCGAAACCGGCATGACCGCTTATGAGATGATGCTGTCCGAAAGCCAGGAACGCATGCTCATGGTCCTGAAACCCGGCAAGGAAGAGTTTGCGAAGGCGATCTTCGAGAAATGGGAGCTCGACTTCGCGGTCATCGGCACCGTCACCGATACCGGGCGCATGGTGCTCGAACATCATGGGCAAATCGTCTGCGACATTCCGCTCGCCCCGCTCGCCGACGACGCGCCGCTCTATGACCGGCCGCACGTCCCGACGCCGAAGCAGGCGCCGCTGACCGATGTGCCCGAAACGAAGGATGTCGCCGCCGACCTCAAGGCCTTGATGGGCACCCCCGACATCGCCAGCCGCCGCTGGATCTGGGAGCAGTATGACAGCCAGGTCGGCGCCGACACGGTGCAGACGGGCGGCGACGCCGCGCTCGTCCGCATCCACGGGACGAACCGCGCGCTCGCCATGTCGACCGACTGCACCCCGCGCTATTGCTACGCCGACCCGGTCGAGGGCGGTCGCCAAGCGGTCGCGGAGACGTGGCGCAACATCAGCGCGGTCGGCGCAACGCCGCTCGCGATCACCAACTGCCTCAATTTCGCCAATCCGCAGCGCCCCGAAATCATGGGGCAGATCGTCGGCTGCCTGGAAGGCATGGCAGAGGCGTGCCGCGCGCTCGACTATCCGATCGTGTCGGGCAATGTCAGCCTCTATAATGAGAGCAAGGCGACCGGCGGCGGCAGCGCGATCCTGCCCACCCCCGCGATCGGCGGCGTCGGCGTGATCGACGATCTGACCAGGGCGGTCGGCATCGGTTTCAAGCGCACGGGCGACATCATTCTCGCGGTCGGCGAACGCATGGGCCATCTTGGCCAGTCGATCTGGCTGCGCGAGATCCACGGCCGCGAGGAAGGCCCGCCGCCGCCTGTCGATCTGCGCGCCGAAAAGCGCACCGGCGATTTCATCCGCAAGAGCATCAACAAGGGCTGGATCACCGCCTGCCACGACGTCTCCGATGGCGGCGTCGCCGTCGCGCTCGCCGAAATGGCGCTCGCATCGAACATCGGCGTGCTGGTCAGCGAGGAACAGCCGTTCGGGATTGCAGAGAGCTTCTTCGGCGAGGATCAGGGAGTCTATCTCGTCACCGTCTGCGACACCTGCCTTGCCGATTTCCTCGATGCCGCGAACCGCGCCGACGTGCCGGTCGACCCGCTCGGCCGCACGATCAAGGATCGCATCGTCTTCGAGCTGCCCGAGAGCGATCATCAGGTGACGCTGGCGGAGCTGCGCGAGGCGCACGAAGGCTTCTTCCCGAAGCTGATGGGCGCCGACGCGGCGCTGGCCTAAATCGTCATTGCGAGCGTAGCGAAGCAATCTCCAGCGACCGTCCACCAATGACGATGGCTGGAGATTGCCGCGTCGCCTTCGGCTCCTCGCAATGACGAGGCAGGGCTTTCGGGTGGAGGAGTGAACCCCATGAGCATCCATATCGGCATCGGCGGCTGGACCTTCGAACCATGGCGCGGCACTTTCTATCCGCCCAAACATCCGCAGAAGCGCGAACTTGAATATGCCGGCCAGCATCTGACCGGCATCGAGATCAACGGCACCTATTATGGCAGCCAGAAGCCCGAAAGCTTTGCCAATTGGGCCGCGTCGGTCCCCGATGGCTTCAGGTTCAGCGTCAAGGCGTCACGTTTTTGCACCAACCGCAAGGTGCTGGCCGAGGGCGCGGCCTCGGTCGAGAAGTTTCTGACGCAGGGGCTGACGCGGCTCGGCGACCGGCTCGGCCCGATCCTGTGGCAATTCATGGCCACGAAAATGTTCGAGCGCGACGATTTCGCGGCCTTCCTCGACATGCTTCCCGAAGCCCAGGACGGTGTGCCGCTGCGCCACGCGATCGAGGTGCGGCACGAAAGCTTCCGCGATCCCGCTTTCCTCGACCTTCTGCGGGCGCGCAACATGGCGGTCGTTTACGCCGACAGCGACGAGTTTCCGTGCATCGACGAGCAGACCGCCGACTTCACCTATGCACGCCTCCAGCGCAGCCGCGAGGAGGTGGAGACCGGCTATGATGCGGCGGCGCTCGACCATTGGACACAGCGCGCGCGCGACTGGGCCGCGGGCGGCCGCGACCTCTTCCTCTTCTTCATCGCCGGCGCCAAGGTCCGCAACCCCGCCGCTGCGCGGGCGCTGATCGCGCGGCTGCGCGCCAGCGACTGACCGGTCAGGCCGCCTGCGCGAGCGGCGCGGGCGCCGACGCCGCTTCGGCCGCCTTTTTCCCCAGCAGGTCATAGGGGTCGATGCCGTCGGCGCGCATCATCGCGTGGACCTGTTTGTAAAGCCTGGGCTCCGCGATGCCGAGCCGCCGCCGCGCGGCGTCGAGCGGTTCGGCGAGCAGCGCCGCGATATCCTGGTGCGCGATCTGCTGCGCGGCGCGGCCGATGCGCTGCCCTTCACGCACCGCGCCATAAATGGGATAGCGGGTGCCGAACCCCTTGCGGATTTCGCGCGCGCCGGCCCAGGCGATGAACAGCGTCCCCCAGCTCGGGGTCTGGCTGTAGGAAAAGGCGAGCACGCACTGTTCACCGAGCGCGTCGCGGCCATAGCCGGTGAGAATATGGAACAGGTCGTGCGTGTCGCGCAGCCGGTTGCCGTAAAGCTCCAGCATATCGTCATAGCGCGGCTGGCCGCGGCGAAACTTGTCGAACTCGTCGACCAGCCCCTGCGCGGTCAGCCCCTCGCGCTCCATGAAGTCGACATAGGCGCGCCCGACACTGCCCTCGGGCAGTTTGCGCAGCGTGTCATGGTCGTCGAGCATCGCGGGCAGACAGGGCCGCTCGGCAAGCTGCTTGCGCCCCTCCGCGGTGGCGAAAAAGGCCTCCGCCGCCTTGCCGAAGCGCTTGTCGCGCAGCGATTCGATGATGTGGAACACCTGTTCGGTATCTTCCTTGTCCGCGATGAGCTGGCGGAAATGGCGCCACGCCTTGAGCGGACGAAAACCGCCGTCGATGCGGTCGGGATGGGAGAGCGGGAGACTGGTCATGCGAACCTCTGTAGCGAATCCTTGCGCCGTCGAGATAGCATTACTGACACAAATGTCAATAGAGGGCGAGTCAGACCGCGAATATCTCCGCCAATGCGATCACAAGCGCGCTGCGGTATCGCCGCACGTCGGGTTCGGCGGCGGTCAGAAGCAGGATTTCGCCATAACGGTCGAGACAGGCGAGCATCGTCCCCTCGACGGGGCGGGCGGGCAGCCGCGCAATGCGACTGGCATGGGCGCGTTCGCGCAGCCATGCCCATCGCGCCGAAAAATGATCGGGGTCGGGCGGAAAGACGACGATCAGCTTCGCGGCATGGCCGCGTGCGATCACGGTTTCCAGCTCCCAGCTGACCCCGCTCGTATAGCCTGCGACGACAAGGACGAAAGCGGCCTCGTCGATCCAGCAGCGCACGGCATTCTGCCAGGCGTCGTCGGCGAAATAGGCGCGCGCCGCGCCCTCGACCGGCAGATAGCCCGGCTCGCCGATCGCGATGACGGGTCCAAATCGTCGCGCGTCGTCGGCGAGCAGTGTCTCAAGGCGCGTCACGCGGCGGCGTTCGCCCTCCTCGCTCGCCACCACCAGGGCGAAATCGTCGCCGAAGGAGCGGAGATAGACCACGGGCGCCCGCCGGTCGCCGCGCCTTTCCTCGTCGACGCGCGGCAGCGCCCAGGCCGCGAGCCGCGACGCATAGCGGCGTTCGAGCGCGCCGCTGGTGCGGATGGAAAGCCAGTAGAGCAGGACGATTCCGCCCAGCACCAGCGGCGGGCCATAGTCGGCCTGCCACGACGACCGCCCCGCCGCGTCGCCTCCGCCGACGGCGGCACCCCCGGCGATCGCCGCGGCAAGCAGCGCCGCGAACAACAGAAAGGGTCCATAGGCCATGGCCACGCGCGCGACCGCCGACACGGCCTGCCGCCGCGCCGGCGTCGCGCGTGCGTCGGCAAAAACGGCGAGCGCCGCAAGCGGGACGGGGCCGAGACATGTGATCGCGACCATGATGCCGATCCATGGATCGGGCAGCCGCCCGTCGGCACCCATGCCCAGCCACTCGCCCCAGACCGGTTTCGACAGGAGGATCGCCGGAATCCAGAGCAGCGCCGCAGCGAACAACCAGCGGCTCCGCCGCACACGCCGACTGTCCCTGCCGGCGGCCCTGGCTACCGCGCGCGTCATGTCGCGCATCGTGCGCTGGCTGTGCGATGCCCGCCAGCGGCGCTGGAGCGACAGATGGTACAGGCCGATCACGACCCCTGCCGCAGCCGCCCAGACCCAGGGCAGAGCCGCGAAGCTGCTGTCGCGGTCGTGACCCCAGCGCGTGAGCGCGGCATCATAGTCGAGGGCCGGAATCGCAAGGCCGATCAGCCACCAGGGAATGACGATCAGACAGGCCAGCGCGAAGAGGGCGACAAGACCCAGAAAGGCCCCCGTCACGGCGCGCCCGACGATCGCGATCGGCAGCGATGGTTGCGGCGGCGGCGCCGTATCGAGCGTGACCCTGATCGCCAATCCCGTCCCCCCGTTCGCTGACCGCCGGATGCCGGCGCGAGCTTATCATGCCGATCGCCGCAGCAACACAGGCAAGGCGAGGTCGAGCGCTCCGGTGGCGGCGCCGTGCGTTCCCGATGCGGGGCCCGCCCGCGCCAATAGCGCGCAAACAGCGCTGGCGCGATCGTCCGATCGCCGATAGACCGGCGCCATGAAAGCGCATCCGACGGTCCCCTATAGCGCGCCGCCCGCGATGACCGACGCCGCGCGGATCGCCGCGGCGGAGGCATTTCGCGACCATGTCGCGACGCGGCGGACGTGCCGGATGTTCAGCGACGCACCGGTGCCGCGCGAAGTGATCGAAGCCGCGATCGCCGCCGCGGGCACCGCGCCGAGCGGCGCCAACCACCAGCCCTGGCATTTCGCAGCGGTTTCCTCGCCCGACATCAAGCACCGCATCCGCCTCGCCGCCGAGGCCGAGGAGCGCGAATTCTACGCGAGCCGCGCCGGGCGGGAATGGCTCGAAGCGCTTGCCCCGCTCGGCACCGACGAGGACAAGGCCTTTCTCGACATCGCGCCATGGCTGATCGTCGTGTTCGGACAGCGGCGCGGCGGGATCGAGCCGGGCGAGGCGCGGCAGAATTATTATGTCACCGAAAGCGTCGGCATCGCGTGCGGCCTGCTGCTCACCGCGCTCCACGGCGCCGGGCTTGCGACCTTGACGCACACACCGTCGCCGATGGGCTTTCTGCGCGACATCTGCGGCCGCCCGGCCGACGAAAAGCCGCTGATGCTCGTCGTCGCGGGGCATCCGGCGGCCGACGCGACGGTGCCCGTTCACGCGACGCGCAAGAAACCGCTGGAACAGATCAGCAGCTGGCTTTGACGCGGCGCGGAAGCTGGAGGGGAAAAGGCGATGAACCGGGGAATGACGACGCGATACGAAAGCCTCGACGCGATCCGCGGAGTCGCGGTGATGGGCATCCTCGCCATGAACATCGTCGCCTTTGCGCTGCCCTTTCCGGCCTATGGCAACCCCGCCGCCGGGGGACCGCCGACCGGCAGCGATGTCGCGACCTGGTTCTTCAACTTCGTTTTCGTCGATTCGAAGATGCGCGGCCTGTTCTCGATGCTGTTCGGGGCGAGCACGCTGCTGGTGATCGACAGCGCCGCCACGGCGGGGCGCAGCGCGGCGGGTGCGCATTATTCGCGCATGTTCTGGCTCGCGATCTTCGGCCTTGCGCATTTCTACCTCATCTGGTTCGGCGACATCTTGTTCCTTTATGCCATCTGTGGGCTGATCCTCTTTCTGTTCCGCAACCTGTCGGCGCGCGCGCTGCTGCTCTGGGCGATCCCCTTTTTCCTCGTCGGCATCGGCCTGCACACGATCCTCTGGGCGATGATGGCGATGGCGCAGGCCGGCGCGCTGCCCCCCGATGCCGCCGCCGCGATGCAGGAGGCGTTGCGACAGATGAACGCCGACATGGGCCCGTCCACCCCCGTCTATGCCGAGGAGAAGGCGCTTTATCTCGGCAGCTATGCCAGCATCGTCGCACATCGCACCGGCGAAATGGCGGGCGACCCGCTCTTCTTCCTCGGCCTGTTCCTGTGGGAAACGATCGGGCTGATGCTGATCGGCATGGCGCTGTTCAAATCGCATATGCTGACCGGCGAATGGGAAGCGGCGCGCTATCGCAAATGGGCGATCGCCTGCTTCCTGGTCGCGGCGGCGCCACTCGTCGGACTCGCCCTCTATCAGATGCGCACCGGTTATGACGCGGTGTCGGTGTTCGGCGCGACGATCGCGCTGTCGGTGCCCTTCGACACGCTGATGACGATCGGCTGGGCGGCGCTCATCATGCTGCTCATCAGGACCGCGGCGAGCAACGCCGTGCGCGCGCGGCTTGCTGCGGCGGGGCGCATGGCCTTCACCAATTATCTCGTCACCTCGGTCGTGATGACGACGATCTTTTACGGCTATGGGCTTGGTCTGTTCGGCAGTATCGGCCGCCTGCCGCTCTATCTTTTCTGCTTCGGCATGTGGGCGGCGATGCTGCTCTGGTCAAAACCCTGGCTCGATCGTCATCAATATGGCCCGCTCGAATGGCTGTGGCGCAGCCTGTCGCGTTGGCAGGTGCAGCCGATGCGAAAGCGCTTTCCGGGCTGAAACGGCGCGGCGGTCAATAACCGACGGCGCGACCGAAAGCGGCGGGGCGTCGCTGGACGAGGGGATTGGCTTCGCGTTCAAGCGCGGCGAGCGTTTGCTCGAACAGCGGGCGCAGCGCGACCACGCGCGGCAGATATTCCTCGGGGCTCGTCTGGCTTTCGACGCAATGGCGCGCGAACATTTCGATGTCTTCGGCCAGCGCGCCGAGCTTTTCGCCGCCGAACTGGCGCGCTTCGCTCTTCAGCGTGTGCGCGGGCATGACCAGCCCGCGCGGATCGCGCGCGCGCATCGCCTCTTCGATCGCGGCGACCGATTTGGTGCCGTCCTCGCGAAAATAGCCGAGAATGCGCACAAAAGCCGCCCCCAATTGGGTGCGCGTCGCGCGAAACTCGTCCCAATCGACCAGGATTTCGTCCAATGCTTTCGTCCCTTGGTGTTCAGATCGGTCGTGGTCCCGGCCGATCCATGCCCCAAAGTCGGTAAAAAAGAGGTTACGAACCGCGCGCCAGCCGGCCGAAGCCGCCCCATTTTGGGTCAGCGGCGAACGCGCCAGCGTCCCTCGCCCGCGTCGGCGCTCTCGTCAGCCACCGCCCAGCCATGCTCGGCAGCGAGCGCCGCGATCTCGCGGCCCGCATTGGGGTCGTCGGCGATCAGCAGCACCGCCTCCGCCTCGCGCATCGCGCGCGCGAGGCGCAGCGCGGGCCAGGGACAGCGCATCCCGCGCGCGTCGACCAGCCGCACCACTGCGTCATTCGTCATAGGGATTGCGCGAATTGCGGAAATTGAGCCGCACCGGCACGCCCTGAAACCCCAGTTCCTTGCGCATCCCGTTGACCAGATAGCGTTCATAGCTGCCGGGCAGCGCGTCGGTGCGCGATCCGAAGACGACGAAGGTGGGCGGACGCGTGCGCGCCTGCGTGATGTAACGCAGCTTGATGCGCTTGCCGCCCGGCGCCGGCGGCGGATTCGCGGTCACCGCGCCCTCGAACCAGCGGTTGAGCCGGGCCGTCGGGACGCGGTTCGTCCAGATCGCGCGCTGTTCGAACGCGACGCGGACGAGCGTGTCGATCCCCTTGCCGGTCGCGCCCGAAATGCTGAGCACCGGCACGCCCTTCACCTGGGCAAGCCCGTCATCGAGGGCGGTGCGCACGCCGTTGAACAGCGCCGAGGGGTCTTCGGCGATGTCCCATTTGTTGAGCGCGACGATCAGCGCGCGGCCTTCCTGGAGCACCCGGTCGGCGATGCGCAGATCCTGCGCCTCCAGCCCCTTGGTCGCGTCGAGCAGCAGCACGACGACCTCGGCGAAATCGACCGCGTGCAGCGCATCGGCGACCGAGAGCTTTTCCAGCTTGTCCTGCACCTTCGCGCGCTTGCGCATTCCCGCGGTGTCGAACAGCTGGATTTCGTGGACCTCGCCATCCTGTTCCCACCGCCAGTCGACGCGGATCGAATCGCGCGTGATCCCCGCCTCGGGGCCCGTGATCAGCCGGTCCTCGCCGATCATCCGGTTGATGAGCGTCGATTTGCCCGCATTGGGGCGGCCGACGATCGCGAGCTTCATCGGGCCAAGCGCCTCTTCCTCCGCATCGTCCGCCGCTTCGGCCTCGGCATCCATGAAGGGCTCGACGACCGGGCGCAGCGCGTCGAACAGTTCGACCAGCCCCTCGCCATGTTCGGCGCTGAGCGCGAGCACCGTGTCGAAACCGAGCGACCAGGCCTCCATCAGCCCCGCCTCGCCCTGCTTGCCTTCGGCCTTGTTCGCGCAGAGGATGATCGGCGTGTCCTCGCTGCGCAGCCAGCGCGCAATTTCCTCGTCGAGCGGCGTCACCCCGGCGCGCGCGTCGATCAGGAACAGCGCGGCGTCGGCCTCGCGGACCGCCTTTTCGGTCTGGACACGCATCCGGCCGGGCAGCGTCGCCGCATCCTGATCCTCGAACCCCGCGGTGTCGACGATGCGGAACTCGAGACCGAGCAGCTTGCCGTCGCCCTCGCGCCGGTCGCGCGTCACCCCCGGCTGGTCGTCGACAAGCGCGAGCCGCTTGCCGACGAGCCGGTTGAACAGCGTCGATTTACCCACATTGGGACGGCCGACAATGGCGATCGTCGCATGTCGCGACATCAGATTATCCTTATCTTAGAACACAAAACGACAAACAGGTCCGTCTCCCCGAGCGAAGACGAGGGGCCATGCCGAGCGAAGTCGAGGCTGCGACACCTGCGGTTCTCGCTCCGCTCGAACGAGCCCCTCGTCTTCGCTCGGGGAGACGGACTAATAGCGGCGATATTTCTATCAACGCCAGGCCGTGATCGTCCCGTCGTCGGCGAGGATGTAGAGGATGTTGTTCGCGACGATCGGCGGCTGCGACAGCGAGGTTTTGAACTCGGTCGATGCGAGCAGCGATCCGTCGGTCGGCGAAAACTCCGCCAGCGTGCCTTCGCTGTTCACCGCGATCAGGCGCCCACCCGCGAGGATCGGCCCCGTCCAGCGGATCGGATCCTTCTTTTTCTTCTCGGTCTCGACGCGGAAGCGCGCGAGCTGCTGGAGCCAGCGCACCTTGCCGCTCGACCGCGCGACGCACAGCAATTTGCCGTCGTCGGTCATCGCATAGACCCATTCCCCGACCACATAGGGCGTCGAAATGCCGGCGATCGAGATTTCCCAGCTGCGCTGGCCGGTGACCAGCTCGTAACTCGCCATGCGGCCACCCTGGCCGAGCGCGAACACGCGGCCGCGGTCGATCACCGGATCGGCATCGACGTCGGTGAGCGTCGACACCGACAGCGCCATCGAAGTGCGCGCCAGCGCATCTTCCCACAGGTCGCGGCCATTCTCGTAACGATAGGCCTGCACCTCGCCCGACGAGAAGCCCGCGACGATCGTGCCCTGCCCCGCCGCGGGCGACGCCGCGCCGAACACGCTGCCCGCCTCCAGCGACGCCGTCGCCTGCCACTGGACGGCGCCATCGGCGGCATTCAGCGCAAAAATCTGGTTGTCCTGGCTGATCACATAGACGCCGCCGAACGCCACCGTCGGCGCGCCGCGCAGTGGCCCGGCGGGCCGCACCTTCCACAGCACCGACCCGTCGGCCGCGTTGAGCGCCGCGACGTCGCCAACGCCGCTGGTCGCATAGACGACATTGCCATCGACGCTCGCCCCGCCACCGAACAGCGAATCCTTGAAATCCTTGCCCGTGCTGCCGATCGCGACGCTCCACAGCCTTGCCCCCGTGTCGGCCGCAAAGGCCGAAACGACCGCGTCGGTATCGACGACGAACAGGCGGTTGTCGGCAACCACCGGCGACGAAGCGAGGCGCTGCTTGTTCGTGCTGCCCGCGATATTCGCTTCCCAGAGCTTCGTCCGCGCCGCGCCGAGCGCGGGGTGCCCCATGGATTTTGCCGCATTGCCGCCCGATTGCGCCCAGGCGGCGTTCACGACCGGATCGGGCAGCACAACGGCGATCGCCGCCGTCGCCGGATCGACCTTGACGCTGTTGTCGTTCGACAGGATCGAGACACGATTGCCGATCGTCGGTGTCCTCGGCCCGCCATCGCCCTTGAACACCCCGCAACCCGCCAGCGGCAGCGCCAGCAGCGCCGCATATAGTCCGAAACGCGCAGTCCGCATATTATTTGGCTTCCTCAGTCTTCGGGGCGGCGGACGCCGCGCCTTTCTGCTCGGCGGCGACGCTGTCGGCGGCGCGGTCGGCGACGGCATCGACGCCCAGCATCCCCGCCATCTGGACCGAACGCGATTGCAGCGACCGGGTAAGGTCGGGCAATTTGGCGATCCGGCCATAGAGCGCGCCCGCCTGGTCGAACTGGCCGAGCCGGTAATGCGCGCTCGCCGACAATTCGGCGGCGCTGGCGAACCAGCTCGACGCGGGATCCCTGGCATCGACGATCGGCTTCATCCGCGCGATCACCGCCTCGGGCTTCAGCGTGTCATATTCGAACGCCGTCTGGCGAATGAGCGCGAGGTCGCGAAGCGACCGATCGACCTCGGTATCGGCGACGATCTTGGCCATCAGCGCGGCGGCGGCCTTGAGGTCGCCCGCACCGGCCTTGATATTCGCCTGCTGCATAAGCGCCGCGGCGCGATAGGCCGGGGTGCCTTCGGCAGCGATCTTCTCCAGTTCGCTCGCCGCGGCGCGCGGCTGGTTGGTCTGAAGCTTGTCGAGCGCCGCGATCAGCTGTTCGGCCTGTTCGCCGCGCGCGACCTCCTGCCGGTGGTTCCAGTAAAGATAGCCGCCAAAGGCCAGCAGGATCGCCAGCACGCCGCCGATGATCCAGCGGCCATAGCGCTGCATGATCGTGTCGAGCCGATCCTTGCGAACGGCTTCATCGACTTCCTGCAACAGCGCGGCGTCATTCGTCGGGCTCAGGGCCAATCAAACCTCCGTAAACTTCGTGACGGCGCGAGGCCGGCCCGCTTCCTTAGCGACGGCACGGGGAAAGGCCAAGCGTTTCACTTGTGGACACGCGGGGTCAATCAACCGGCGTAAATCTGATCCTCGGTCGGGAATGAACGGGATCTGACTTCACCCGCATAATCCTGCACCGCGCCGCTGACGACGCCCGCCATGTCCTGATAGCGTTTGACGAATTTCGGGACGCGCTCGAACATGCCCAGCATATCGTCGGTGACGAGCACCTGGCCGTCGCACTGCGCCGATGCGCCGATGCCGATCGTCGGGCAGGCGACCTTGTTCGTGATCTCGATCGCGATCGATTCGAGCACCCCCTCGATCACGATCGAAAAGGCGCCCGCCTGCGCCACCGCGACCGCATCCTCGACGATCGAGCGGGCCTCTTCCTCGCTCTTGCCGCGCACGCCATAGCCGCCGAGGATGTTCACCGCCTGCGGCGTCAGGCCGACATGGCCCATCACCGGGATGCCGCGCTGGGTCAGAAACTCGATCGTCGGGGCGAGAACCTTGCCGCCCTCGACCTTCACCGCCGCGGCGCCCGTTTCCTTGAGCAGCCGCGCGGCATTGTCGAACGCCTGCTCGGGACTGCCTTCATAGCTGCCGAAGGGCATGTCGACGATCACTGCGGCGTGGTAGCTGCCGCGCACCACCGCGGCGCCGTGCAGCGCCATCATCTCCATCGTCACCCCGACCGTGTGCGGCAGGCCATAGATCACCTGCGCGAGCGAATCGCCGACGAGCAGCATGTCGCAATGCGGGTCGAGCAACTGCGCCATGCGCACCGTATAGGCGGTGAGCATCACGATCGGCTCGCCGCCTTTGCGCTGGCGGATGCGCGGCACCGTCAGCCGCTTCATCGGCTGCGGCGTCGGATTCGCGCGGCTCGTGGAGGTGTCGAGGGTGAGCGTTTTGGGGAGCGTGGACATGGCGCCGGGGCTTAGCCGGTAACGCGCCGCGGCGAAAGCGGCAAAGCCCAGTCATGTCGATTATTCTTGACTTAATGTTAAAAATATCGAACATTGAGTTCATATCACCTGACATGGAGTTGGAAATGGCGTTTCGTGAAAAGATCCACTGGGTAGCGCTGGTGTCGATGGCGGCCGCCTTTGGCTGGTATTTCCTCGCCTATCCCTGGCACCTCGTCGCCAGCCCGGCGGGCGTGTGGGCATCGGTGGGAATGATCATTCCGGCGACGATCGCGATCATCGCGTCGATGTCGATCGCGACCGCCGTGCTGGCGTTCCGGAGTCCCGGCGAAGTCGAGCTGAAGGAGGACGAACGCGACCGCAGCTTTCATGTGCGCGGGACGCACTACGCCTATTATCCGCTCGTCGTCGGCATCTGGATCAATATCTTCCTGATTTTCAGCGGAGTCAGCCAGGCGCAGCAGCTCAACCTGTTGCTCGCGATCGTCGTTGTTGCCGAACTCGTGCGGATCGGCGCCCAGCTCTACCTCTATCGCCGGGGCTATTGAACCATGTCGCCCGCGATCCTCGAATCCGCGCGGCGGCTCGCCGGCGCCGAACCCGGAGAGCTGCCCATGAACTTCCGCGAAAAGACCGCCTGGCTGAACGTCATCGCGATGGCCGCGGCCTACACCCTCTATTTCGGGCTTCTCCTCTCCGGGCATCCCGCCGGACGCGAGGTGTTTCCGATGCTGTGGCTCTTCGGATCGGTCGCCGTGGCCCACGCCGTCACGGTCATCGTCGGCACGATCATCCTGTCGGCGCAGGCACCGAAATCGGAGCGCGCGCGCGCCGACGAGCGCGATCGCGCGATCCGTCGACGCGGAGCCGCCGCCGCTTATTATGTCCTGCTGGTCGGCATGATGGTCGTCGGCGTCTACATGCCCTTCGTGGAAAGCGGCGCGGCGCTGGCGAATTGCGGCCTGCTCGCGATCGTGCTTGCCGAACTGGTGAACAGCGTGGTCGTCCTGATGAGCTACCGGAGGGGCTGGCATGGCTAAGCCGCCCTTCGACAACGATATTCGCACGCTGCGTTTCCTGGCCGGTGAAATGACGCAGGCCGAACTTGGCGAGCGCGTGGGGGTGACGCGGCAGACGATCGCCGCGATCGAGCAGGGCAAATATTCTCCCTCGCTCGAAGTCGCCTTCCGCATCGCGCGCGTCTTTGGAAAGCCGCTCGAAGCCGTGTTCCAGTGGAAGGACGGTCAGGGCTGAGCCAGCGCGGCCGCGCGGCCCGGCCCGCGCCACCTCCCCGGGGGCGTCGGGTCGGGCTTGCGGCGTTTTTCGGAAGGGGAGCGAAGGCTGCCAACCTTCGTCATCCGTGACCCGATCCGGGATCCATGACGTCGGCGCTGCGATCGGTTCCGCATCAAGTCCTGGACGACGGTGAAATCGAGGGCCGGTTTCAGCCGAAGCCAAACGCTCGAAAAATCAACGTCCCGTCCGCGCCGCCACCGCTTCGCGCACATTGTCGCTGAACAGCCCGTCGATACCGGTGGCAAGATAGGCCTCGATCTCGCCGCCCAGGTCGCCGTGGCCCGCGGGATTGACCCCGCCCTTGTTGCCGAGCGGCAGGAAATAATTCTCCCGGCGGAACGTCCATGGATGGACCTTGAGCCCCGCGGCGTGCGCATCGCGAACCAAATTCGTCGGCTCGCCCAGTGATCCCAGAGCGCCGCGCGGGATGATCATCGTCTTGTTGGGTCCGATGCCGTCGGCATAGGCGGCGATCATTCTGAGTCCCGCAGGCGACGTCATGGCGGCATAGCTCGTATCGGGCCGGTCGGCGGGGCCGCCGCTCGCATCGACGAGCTGGATCAACGGCAGGTCGCTCTTCGCGCGCAGGTCCATCAGATTGCCGACCTCGAAGCTCTGGATGAACACCGGCGCGCTGCGTCCGCGATAGCCGAATCGATCGAGCAGCGCGAGCAAGGGCGCGTCGTGCGGCAGGCCGATCGACGCGAAATAGCTCGGATGCTTGGTCTCCGGATAGACGCCGACCGGCACGCTGCGTCCGCGGTTCGCCTCGGCGAGCAGCGTCAATATCTCCTCGAAGGTCGGCACCTCGAACCGCCCGTCGAACGCCGTCCCGCGCAGCTGCGGCAGCCGTTCCTTCGCGCGCAGCGTCTTGAGCTCGGCGAGCGTGAAATCCTCGGTGAACCAGCCGGTCACCTCTTTGCCGTCGATCATCTTCGTCGCCTTGCGATCGGCAAACTCGGGACGATCCGCGACGTCGGTGGTTTCCGAAATCTCGTTCTCGTGACGCGCGACGAGGACGCCGTCGCGCGTGAGCACGAGATCGGGCTCGATGAAATCGGCGCCCTGTTCGATCGCCAGCCTGTAGCTCGCCAGCGTATGTTCGGGCCGCTCGCCCGACGCGCCGCGATGCGCGATGACGATGGGCGGCTTACCGTCGAGCGTGGGCTCCGCCATCACCGGATCAGCCGAGCAGCCGGCGGACAGCATCAAGGCCAGCATGGCCGCAAGCGCGCGCATCATGCCGCAAAGCGCGCCTGCCAGTCGTCGGCGGAAAAACCGACGCTGATTCCATTCGCGGTCTCGACGACCGGCCGCCGGATCATCGCCGGTTGTTCGAGCATCAACGCCCTGGCCGAAGCGGCATCCAGTCCGACCCTGGCTTCATCGGGCAATTTGCGAAAGGTCGTGCCGCCCTTGTTGAGCAGCTTTTCCCAACCGACGGCATCGATCCAGCCTTGCAGGCGGTCAGGGTCCAGCCCGTCCTTGCGGAAATCATGAAATCGGTATGCGACGCCGCGATCGTCGAGCCAGCGCCGCGCCTTTTTCACCGTGTCGCAATTGGGAATGCCATAAAGAATCATCGCCATGGACGCGTGATTAGCAGCAGCGCGTTGCAGATTCGAGGCTCAAGCAGCCGATGCCGAGGAAGCGGGCGCGCGGTCGGCGATGCGCGTGTTGGCGTTCGCCAGCTTGCCGCGCAGCGCGCGGGCGAAGCCTTCGTGCAGTTCGGCCGCGATACCGGGGTTGGCCGCGAGATAGGCGCGCAGCGCCGCCGCGGGGACGAACCACAGCCGCGCATTGCTGGCGAGCACGACCGTCCCCGTCGCGTGCGATCCATCGAGCACCGTCGCCTCGCCGATCAGCTCGCCGTCGGCGAGGCGCCCGACCTCGGCGCCGTCGCACAGAATCGTCGCTTGGCCGTCGGCGAGATAGAAAAGGCTGGGCGCCGCCTGATTCTCGCGGATCAGCACCTCGCCGCGCTTCGCCGAAATCCAGTGCCCCTGATCGATCAGCCCGCGCGCGGCGTGTGCGCCCAGCCCCGGAAAATGCCGCCGCCGCAACTCCTCATCCTCGGGCGAGAAGCGCACTTTCGTCCCGCGCAGCCACAGCCGCGCGAGAATGCCGATATTGACCACGAGGATCGCGAGCACGAGCAGGCTGTAGCCGGGGTCGGCGGCGCGAAAGAGGGTGAGCGGCAGCGCGACGAACGCCGCCGCGGCCAGCCCGATGCGCGCATAGTCGATGCGTACGACAAAGCTTGTCGCCAGAAGGAGCAGCAACGCCCCGTAAAGGAACCACGCGGAGTCGAAACTCGCCATAGCCAATCGCTCGCATCCCGGCCCGCGATCGGGCCATTGGGTGAATGACGTTGTCGATAGCCCTGTCCCTTGGATCGCGCCGCCACCGCGCCAAGCCTGCAATAAACTATCAGTTCCCTGGCCCTAAGAAAAGCATAGGTGCGCAAAGGTCACGATAATGCTAATTTTCGGCCTCGCGCGCCCGGCAAACATTGCACCGGCGGGGCATTCGCGCCATGGGGCGCATGATTCGAAGATGAAATGACAGGCAGATGACGAAAAACTGGCAACCGCATAGCTGGCGCACGCACGAGGCCCGCCAGCTGCCCACCTATCGCGACGGCGAAGCGCTCGCGGCCGCCGAGCGCGAGCTTGCGGGCTATCCCCCGCTCGTTTTTGCGGGCGAAGCGCGCGAATTGACGAGCGAACTCGCGCGCGTCGCGGAGGGCAAGGCCTTTCTGCTGCAAGGCGGCGACTGCGCCGAAAGCTTTGCCGAGTTCCATCCGAACAATATCCGCGACACCTTTCGCGTCCTGCTTCAGATGGCGGTCGTGCTGACCTTCGCATCGAAAATGCCGGTGGTGAAGCTCGGCCGCATGGCGGGCCAGTTCGCCAAGCCGCGTTCAGCGGATATGGAGGAAGTGAGCGGCGTGTCGCTGCCAAGCTATCGCGGCGACATCATCAACGACATCGCGTTCGATGCCGACGGCCGCGAGCCCGACCCCGCGCGCATGGTCAAGGCCTATAACCAGTCGGCGGCGACGCTCAACCTGCTGCGCGCCTTCGCGGGCGGCGGCTATGCCAATCTGCATCAGGTCAACGCCTGGACGCACGATTTCATGGACCGCAGCCCGTGGGCCAAGAAATATCAGGAAACCGCCGCGCGCATTTCCGAAGCGCTCGCTTTCATGGAAGCGTGCGGCGTGACGCCCGAAACGGTGCCGCAGATCAAGGGCACCAGCTTCTACACCAGCCATGAAGCGCTGCTGCTCCCCTATGAGCAGGCGCTGACCCGGCAGGACAGCCTGACCGGCGGCTGGTACGACACGTCGGGCCATTTCCTGTGGGTCGGCGACCGCACCCGTTTCGAGGGGTCGGCGCATATCGAGTTTCTGCGCGGCATCGGCAATCCCATCGGCATGAAGTGCGGGCCGAGCCTCGAACCCGACGCGCTGCTGCGCCTGCTCGACACGCTCAACCCCAATCATGTGCCGGGCCGCATGACGCTCATCACGCGTTACGGCCACGACAAGATCGAGGCGCATCTGCCCAGGCTCGTGCGCGCGGTGAAGGAATCGGGCCATCCCGTCGTCTGGTCGTGCGACCCGATGCACGGCAATGTCATCAAGACCTCGACCGGCTACAAGACGCGGCCGTTCGAGCGCATCCTCGCCGAAGTGCGCGGCTTCTTCGCCGTCCACCGCGCCGAGGGCACGCATGGCGGCGGCATCCATATCGAAATGACCGGCCAGAATGTCACCGAATGCACCGGCGGCGCGATGGACGTGACGCAGATGGACCTCGCCGACCGCTATCACACGCATTGCGACCCGCGCCTCAACGCGGGGCAGTCGCTCGAACTGGCCTTCCTGCTGGCCGAAATGCTCAATCAGGAAATGGCGGATCGCGCGAAGCAGGCGGCTTAACGCCATTCTCGTCATTGCGAGCGAAGCGAAGCAATCTCCAGCCCTCGACCTTTGCGTGAGGTCGAGGGCTGGAGATTGCCGCGTCGCCTCCGGCTCCTCGCAATGACGCTCTAGAAGAGCTACTTAACCGCCCACCGCTTCGTATCGGCAAACGCCCGTCCCAGCGCGACATGCAGGTCGGCATCCTCGGCCGCGCCGCCGAGCGGGATCTGGTCGGAGAAATTGTCCCCCGCGCGGTGATAATTGCCTGACAAAAAGGCTTCGAGCAGCGCCATGTCCGAAAAGCTGCCGCCGACCATCAGCGAGGTGACGCCTTTCGCGCCGAGCGCCCAGCCATCCTGCCGCTGGATGAAGGCATCGGCCTCGCCATCCGCGTCGAGCGTGCGGCCGAGTGTCGTCGCGACCTCGCGCACCACCGCGTCATAGGCGGGCTTGCCGCGCCCGATCGTCGCGACCGGCGTGCCGCGCGGCGAGATCGCGATCGTGTCGACGTTGAGTGCGACGGTGATGTCGGACAGCGGAACGACGGGATGATCGGCAAACCAGCGCGCGCCGAGCAGACCCTTCTCCTCCGCCGTCGTCGCCAGGAAATAGATGTCGCGGTCGGGGCGCGCGCCCCTGCCCAGCCGCTTCGCCACCTCGATCAGCACCGCGATCCCGCTCGCATTGTCGACCGCGCCATTGCAGATGCGGTCGGCCGCGCCCTCGGGCGCGCAGATGCCGAGATGATCCCAATGGCCGAGAAAGAGCACCGCCTTGCCGTCGGGCCGTGCGCCGGGCAGCCTGGCAATGACATTGTGGCTCGCAAAGAAACGGACCGTCGACGCCGTGGTGAAGTCCGCCGTCACCGGCAGCACGGCGCCCTGATAGTCCGCCGCCTTGGCCGCCTCGCGCAGCGCGGCGCCATCCTGCCCCGCGGCCTTGAACAGCGCGTCGGCGGCTTCGGGTGAGAGAAAGCCGCTCACCGGCGCGCCCGCCTTGGCGCTGGCAAGGCGCATGGATTTGCTGCCGACGCTTTCGCGCAGCGCGTCCCACGGCACCGCGTCGGTCGCGATCACCAGCACCGCGCTCGCGCCCGCATCGGCGAGCATCTGGCGCCGCTCGCGATAGCGCGGCAGCGCTTCGCCAAAGGGCGCATTGTCGAACAGCATGATCGCGAGCTTGCCCTTGACGTCGGCGTTGACCTGCCCCGCGCCGTCGATGCCATAGCCGACGAAGACCGCGGGAAGGCTCGCGAGCGCCACCGACGCATCGCGCCCGGTCACGACGATGCCGTCATCGCCGAGCGCGAAATCGCGGCCGTTCACCTTGAACATCGCGGTGCCGCTCAGCGCCTGCGTCTCGACAAAGGGCACCGGCTGGAGCCACGGCGTCGCGCTGCCCGGCACGGCTTCCAGCCCCGCCTTCGCCCATTCGCCGACGATATAGGCAATCGTGCGATCCTCGCCATCGGTGCCCGGCGCGCGCCCCTCGAACGCATCGCCGGCCAGCGTGCGGATATGCGCGGCGAGGTCGGCTTCGGTGACCGGGGCATCGGCGGATCTGGCATGGACAGTGGGGACGGCGGCGAAAGCAGCCAGGGCGACAGCCACAATCGCGGCGCGAAACTTGATCGTCTGCATGGTCGCGCCGATGGCATGGCGGCCGCACGTAGGCAAGGCGGTTCGTCGAACGACGAACGGCGGCCTCCCCTCCCGCTGGCGGGAGGGGCAGCGAGAGTTGCGAGCTTGCTCGCTACTCGCAGCGGGGTGGGCATCTGCGCCGCTGCTGGCCCACCCCCGACCCCTCCCGCAAGCGGGAGGGGAGGGTCAGGCGCGCCCCGCCCGCGCCAGCAGCGCACGCGCCGCGGCGACGTGCATATCCTCGATCATCCGGCCCTCGTGCCGCTGCGCGCCGCCGGTTGCCGCGGCGATCAGCGCCTCGGCCGCCGCAATCTCCCGCGCTGTCGGCGCGAAGGCGGCGTTGCACGGATCAACCTGCGACGGGTGGATCAGCGTCTTGCCGTCGAAGCCGAGCCGCCGCGCCTCGGCGGCTTCGGCGGCGAAACCCGCGGCATCGTCGATCGCGTTGTAAACGCCGTCAAAACACCAGACGCCGCCCGCGCGCGCCGCAAGCACGATCGCCTGAATCGCATGGCTCATCGCGCCACGGTCGGTGCCGTCCGGCAGTTTCAATTCGTGCGCAAGGTCGTTGAGCCCCGCGATCAGCCCGGCGACTGCGCTGTCCGCCGCGATCTCGCGCGCGGCATAGATGGCGGTCGGCGTCTCGATCATCGCCAGCATCGGCAGACCGAGCCCGCGCGCCGGGGCGAGGTCGGCGGCGGCGTCGACCTTGGGCAGCACGACCGCGTCGAGCGGCAGTGCGGCAAGCGCGTTGATGTCCGCCGCCTGATGCGCGCTCCCCGCGCCGTTGATCCGCACCGCGATGCGCTTGCCGGGATAGCCCGCGATCACCGCCGCGCACATCGCGTCGCGCGCCGCGTCCTTGCGATCGGCGGGCACCGCATCCTCGAGGTCGATAATCAGCATGTCGGCGGCCAGACCCGCCGCCTTTTCGAGCGCGCGGGCGTTCGATCCCGGAACATAGAGCAGCGAGCGCGGGGCGAAGTCGGTCATGCGCTTTTCTGTGGCGCAGCCGCGCCATTGCCGCAATAAGGAAGGCGGGTTTGCAAAGGCGCAATTTTGCAAGAGGGGATGATCGATGGAATTCGCACTCGCACTGGTGGTCCTGGCGCTGGTGTTCCTGATCTGGGCGCTGACGCCCGTGCGGCAGGGCTTCGCCTATACGATCGAACGCTTCGGCCGCTACACGCACACCGCGCAGCCGGGGCTCAACTTCATCATGCCGATCTTCGACCGCGTCGGGCGCAAGGTCAACATGATGGAGCAGGTGCTCGACATTCCGGGGCAGGAGATCATCACCAAGGACAATGCAATGGTCGCGGTCGACGGGGTGGTCTTCTTCCAGGTGCTCGACGCCGCCAAGGCCGCCTATGAAGTCAGCGACCTGTATCTGTCGATCATGAACCTGACGACGACGAACCTGCGCACCGTCATGGGGTCGATGGACCTCGACGAAACGCTGTCGAAGCGCGACGAGATCAACGCGCGGCTGCTGCACGTCGTCGACGATGCGACGACGCCGTGGGGGGTCAAGATCACCCGCGTCGAAATCAAGGACATCCGCCCGCCCGCCGACATTTCAAACGCCATGGCCCGCCAGATGAAGGCCGAACGCGAAAAGCGCGCCGCGATCCTCGAGGCCGAAGGGCTGCGCGCCTCCGAAATCCTGCGCGCCGAGGGCGAGAAGCAGGGCCAGATTTTGCAGGCCGAGGGCCGCCGCGAGGCCGCCTTTCGTGACGCCGAGGCGCGCGAGCGCGAAGCCGAGGCCGAAGCCAAGGCGACGCAGATGGTCAGCGACGCGATCGCCAGCGGCAATGCCCAGGCGATCAACTATTTCGTCGCGCAGAAATATGTCGAGGCGGTGAGCCAGTTCGCGACGAGCCCGAACAGCAAGACGATCCTGTTCCCGGTCGAGGCGACGCAGCTGATCGGCACCCTGGGCGGCATCGGCGAACTCGCCCGCGACGCGCTCGAACGCAAGCCGGGAGCCTGACATGCTCGGCTGGCTCACCAATATGGAACCGCATTGGGCGTGGCTGTCGCTCGGCGTTCTGCTCGCCGCCGCCGAAATCGTCGCGCCGGGCTTTTTCCTCATCTGGATCGGCGCCGCGGCGGTCGTCACCGGCGTCATCGCGTGGATCGTGCCGCTCAGCGTCCCGCTCCAGCTCGGCATCTTTGCGGTGCTGTCGTTCGTCGCGCTCTATGGCGGGCGCCGCTGGCTGAAGGCGAACCCGATCACCACTACCGATCCCAATCTGAACCAGCGCGGCAGCCGCCTGGTCGGTGAGGTGCTCACCGTCACGAAAGCGATCGAGGACGGCCGTGGCCGCGCCAGGGTCGGCGACGGCGAATGGCCCGTGCGCGGCCCCGACGCCGCCGAGGGCAGCAAGGTGCGGGTGGTGAGCGCCGACGGCGGCGTCTTGGTGGTGGAGCCGGCTTAGCCCCGATAAATCAAGCCGTGCGTCCCCGCGAAGGCGGGGGCCCATCTCCTGCCGGTTCCAAATGGCACCGATCGGAGACGGGCTCCCGCCTTCGCGGGAGCACGCAGCTTTTCCCTTTGCCGGACTACCCTCCGCGCGGCCGCGAATAAATCGCCGTCACATGCCCCAGCGCGTCGCTGTCGCCGATGTGCCGGAACCCCAGCTTCGCCGCGACCCGTTCCGACGCCGCATGGCCGTGGTCGATGATGCAGCGCACATCGGATACGTCGAGGTGCGCGTCCGCCCAGCCGAGCACGGCGGTCATCGCCTCGGTCGCATAGCCCGCGCCCCAATGGTCGGCATCGAACGCCCAGCCCGCTTCGGGCACGCCTTCGAGCTCGGCAATGCCGCGGCCGAAATAGCTGAGGCCGCCCATGCCGATCAGCGCATCGCTCGCGCGGTCGGCGAACACCCAGTAACCGAAACCCATCACCGGCCACAGTCCCGCCGCGCTCAGGAACTTGCCCCAGCTGACGTCGGGCGCGCGCGGTTCGCCGCCGATGAAGCGCGTGACGCGCGCGTCGGCCCACATCGCGATGTGCCGGTCCTTGTCGGCAAGGCGTCCGGGGCGCAGGCGCAGGCGATCGGTTTCGACAACGGGAGCGATGGTTGGCATCGGCGGGATGTGCCCAAGCCGACGCGCGCGGTCAATCGGGGACAAGGAAATGGTCGAACAGGTCGTGCAGCACCGCCTTGCCATCGACCCGCCGTTTCACGCGCATGACCGCCAGCGTATCGACGCGCGTGAGCACGTCCACGTGGCGCAGCACGGCATGATAATGCGGCCGGTCGGCGAAATCGTGGAACAGCAGGATGCAGTCGGGTTTGCAGTGGATGATCGCCTGGAGCAGGCAGGCGACGCGAAAACGCCCGTCGATCAGCACCGCGTCGGGGCTGCCCCCCATGCCGCGCCAGACCTGCATGTGATAGCGCGGCCAGTCACGCAGGCGGCTTTCATCGACCGGATAGCCCCATTCGCCGACCGGCCCGATATCGATAGGGACGGGCGTGAACTCCACCGCCTCGCGCGCGATCTCCGCCTGCACACGCGCGAGCCAGGCGGGGTCGCTGTCGACGCTGACGATGCGCCGCACCTGTCGCGCCGCGACGAGCGTGCTGCCGCCGCAGCCGAACTCGAGCAGCGAGCCCAGCCCCGCCAGCTGCAATTCAAAATGCCGCACCTCGGCGGCGGTCATATGGGGTTGCATGGTCCCCTCCACGCGCAAGACCTATGGGACGGCGCGCGCCGCGTCCAGCCTTCCGCGCGCGCCAATCGACATTCGCATTGGCGCGGGGCCGCCGCCGCGCTATCGGCGGCGGCATGAGCCTGTTTCCGCCTGCCTCCTGCCCGCGGCTGATCGTCAAGATCGGGTCGGCGCTGCTCGTCGATCCCGATGGCGCGGTGCGGCGCGACTGGCTCGCGGGCATCGCCGCCGACATTGCGGGGCGCACGCGCGCCGGGCAACAGGTCGCGGTCGTCTCTTCGGGCGCGATCGCGCTCGGCGCACGACGGCTGGGGCTTGCCAAGGGCGGCCGCGCGAGCCTGGAGGACGCACAGGCCGCCGCCGCGACGGGGCAGATCGCGCTCAGCCAGGTGTGGGCCGAGGTTCTCGGCGCCGAAGGATTGACCGCCGCGCAGATGCTGGTGACGCTCGGCGACCTCGAACATCGCCGCCGCTATCTCAACGCCGCCGCGACGCTCGACCGACTGCTCAGCCTGGGCGTCGTGCCGATCATCAACGAGAATGACAGCGTCGCGACCGAGGAGATCCGCTTCGGCGACAACGACCGGCTCGCCGCGCGCGTCGCGCAGGCCGCGGCGGCGCGCGGCGTCATCCTGCTGTCCGACATCGACGGCCTCTATGACCGCAACCCGGCGCAGCCGGGAGCCGTCCACATCGCGCGGATCGGGCGGATCGACGCGAAGATCGAGGCGATGGCCGATGCCGGGTCGGCGTCGGGCATGGGGTCGGGCGGCATGGTGTCGAAAATCGCCGCCGCGCGCATCGCCAACGCCGCGGGCGCGCACCTCGCCATCGCGTCGGGCCGCATCGACCGGCCGCTGTCGACCGTGGCGCGGCACAGCCTGTTCATCGCCGAAAAGGGCGCGAGCGCGCGCAAGGCGTGGCTTGCGGGCGGGCTGACCGCCGAAGGGCGGCTGACGATCGACGCGGGCGCGCTCAAGGCGCTCAAAGGCGGCGCCAGCCTGCTCGCCGCCGGGGTGACCGCCGTGTCGGGCCAGTTCGCGCGCGGCGCCATCCTCGACATCGCCGGACCCGACGGGCGCGTCGTCGCGCGCGGCCTGTCCGAATATCCCGCCGCCGACGCCGCCGCGATCCTCGGCCTCGGCCGCGAGGCGCAGGAGGCCGCGCTCGGCTATGCGCCGCGCAGCGCGATGGTCCACCGCGACCATATGGTGCTGCTGTGAGCGAGGGCTGCCGTCCATTTCCTCGTCACCCTGAACTTGTTTCAGCATCCATGGCCAGCCCGTTCGGCCTGCGCCGCGTTGAACGAGAAGGCGGGCCATGGATGCTGAAACAAGTTCAGCATGACGAAGCAAAAGGCATCAGATTATGACGCACGCCACCCTCGCCATGACCGGCGCGACCGGCTTTGTCGGCGGCGCGACGCTCCGCCGCGCCATCGAGGCGGGCTGGCACGTCCGCGCGCTCACCCGCCGCCCGCAGCCCGCGCGCGAGGGCGTGACCTGGATCGCGGGTGCGCTCGACCGGACCGACAGTCTTGCCGAAATGGCGGCGGGCGCCGACGTCGTGCTGCACATCGCAGGCGTCGTCAACGCACCCGACCGCGCCGCTTTCGAGGCGGGCAATGCCGCCGCAACCGCGAACGTCGTCGACGCCGCGCGCGATGCCGGTGTGTCGCGCTTCATCCATGTCTCCTCGCTCGCGGCGCGCGAACCTGGCCTTTCCGACTATGGCTGGTCGAAAGAACGCGCCGAGGTGGTCGTTCGGGACAGCGGGCTCGACTGGACGATTGTGCGCCCGCCCGCGGTGTTCGGTCCCGGCGATACCGAAATGCTCGACCTGTTCCGCATGGTCCGCCGCGGCATCGCGCTGCTGCCTCCCAGGGGAAGAATGTCGGCGATCTATGTGGGCGATCTCGCCCGCCTGCTCGTCGCGCTCGCCGCCGACGACAGGGCGAGCATCGGCGAGGTCTATGAACCCGACGACGGCACGCCGGGCGGCTGGTCGCACCGCGGCTTCGCCCGCGCGATCGGCCGCGCGGTCGGCCGCGCCCATGTGCCGACGCTCGCGACCCCCGCGCTGCTGCTCAGGGCCGGCGGGCGGATCGATCGGTTCGTGCGCCGCGACCGCGCCAAGCTGACCCCCGACCGCGCCCGCTATATCGCGCATCCCGACTGGGTGGTCACCGAGGGCGCGCGCCCGCCCGCGACGATCTGGCGCCCCGAACAGGACACCGACGAGGCGCTCGCCGAAACGGTGCGCTGGTATCGCCGCGAAGGCTGGCTTTGATGCCCGACCCCGATCCCGACGACACCGCCACAACCCAATCGTCATCCCGGCGAAGGCCGGGATGACGGATTGAGGGAATATCGGCCGCCCATGCGCTCCCATCGCCCGCCCGTCGAAGCGTGCATTGCCAACGACCGGGCGCATCCCTAGATTTGACCGATGACCGACAGCACCGCGACCGCGCCCAACGATCCCGCCGGCCCCTGGGCCATCCCCGTCCGCCGCCCGCTGCCGGGCGAGGACAAGCCGCGCACCACGACCAGCTTCCCGCGCAAGGTCTGGAACCTGCTTGTCGGAATCAAGGATGCGCTGGCGCTGATTTTCCTGCTGCTTTTCTTCGTTGCGCTCTTCGGGCTGCTCGCGGGGCGCCCCAATGCGGGCCTGCCGGTCAGCGAGGGCGCGCTGCTGATCGAGCTTGACGGCATCGTCAGCGAACAGCCGGCCGAAACCGACCCCTTCGCGGCGCTGTCGGGTGGACCGCAGATCAAGGAAATCCGCACGCGCGATGTCGTCCACGCGCTCGAAACCGCGGCGGCGGACAAGCGGATCACCTCGGTCGTGCTCGACCTCGACCGCTTTCTTGGCGGCGGGCAGGTTTCGCTCGCCGAAATCGGCGCGGCGGTCGACAAGGTGCGCGCGAAGAAAAAACCGGTGCTCGCCTTTGCCACCGCCTATACCACCGACAGCTATCAGATCGCCGCCCACGCGAGCGAAATCTGGGCCGACAGCATCGGCGGCGTCGCGATCGCGGGACCGGGCGGGTCGCGCCTCTATTACAAGGGGCTGATGGATCGCCTCGGCATCACCGCGAACATCTATCGCGTCGGCACCTTCAAAAGCGCGGTCGAACCTTTCCTCCGCAGCGATCAGTCGCCCGAAGCGAAAGAGGCCAACCTCGCTTACGCCGGTGTCCTGTGGGACAATTGGCTGGCCGATGTGAAGAAAGCCCGCCCGGCGGCCAAGCTCGACGCCTATATCGCCGACACCCCCGGCGCCGTGCGCGCGGCGGGCAATGATCTGTCGAAAGCCTCGCTCGACGCGGGCCTCGTCGACAAGCTTGGCAGCCGCATGGCGTTCAGCCGCCGCGTCGCCGAGATCAGCGGCGCGACCGACGAGGGCAAGCCGTGGGAGTTTAACGCCATCCCCCTCGAAAACTGGGTCGCCGCGAACCCGCCCGAAGAAAAGGGCAGCGCGATCGCGGTCGTCCCCGTCGTCGGCGAGATCGTCGATGGTGAGGCGCCGACCGGCCTCGCGGGCGGCGCGACGATCGCCGAGCATATCCTCGACGCCGCGACCGACAGCGGCGTCAAGGCGATCGTCCTGCGCGTCGATTCGCCCGGCGGATCGGTGCTGGCGTCGGAAGAAATCCGCCAGGCGCTGCTCGCCGCCAAGGCCAGGAAGCTGCCCGTCGTTGTCTCGATGGCGAATGTCGCGGCGTCGGGCGGCTATTGGATCTCCACCCCCGCCGACCGCATCTTTGCCGAACCCGAAACGATCACCGGGTCGATCGGCGTGTTCGGCATCATACCCAGTTTCGATCAGGCGCTGGCGAAGATCGGCGTCAACGCCGACGGCATCGCAACGACGCCGCTGTCGGGCCAGCCCGACATACTGGGCGGGGTGAACGCGGAGTTCAACGCGCTGGCGCAGGCGAGCGTCGAGGATGTCTATGCGCGCTTCACCGGGCTGGTCGCCAAAAGCCGCAAGCAGCCGCTCGACAAGATCCTGCCGATCGCCGAGGGGCGCGTGTGGGCGGGCGGCACCGCGCGCCAGCTGGGCCTTGTCGACCAGTTCGGCGGCCTCCCCGATGCGCTCGCCGCGGCGGCGAAGCTCGCCAGGGTCGAGGGCGATTTCCACGCCAGATATTTCGAGGAAGAACCGAGCGAATTTTCCAAGATGCTCGCCAACTTGACGGGCGCCGGGGACGAGGAAGCCGCGGCGCTGCCGCGCGGCTGGTTCGGTATCGCGGCGATGAATCGCCAGCTTGCCGAACGGCGGCTGGTGCAGGATCTGACGATGCTCGCGCGGGCGGGGTCGATCCAGGCGGCCTGTCTCGACTGCCGCGCCTATCTGCCCGCCGTGCCGCGGCCGGACAAGCGCGAGGCGCAGGGTTTTCTTGCGACGCTGGCGCTGCTGTTGAAATAAAAAGGTAGATAGGCCGCGTGCCCCCCGCGAAGGCGGGGGCCCATCACCCGTCGGTGCGATTGCGAACTGTCAGGAGATGGATCCCCGCCTTCGCGGGGACACGGATAATTCCATGACGCTGCTATGCTGCGACGGTAGCCACCTCGCCGATATGCCCCGCGATCGCATCGGCGAGCGTATCGACCAGCGCGAGCGGCAGGTCGTGCCCCATGCCGGGGACCGTCATCAACCGCGCCCCCGCGATATTATTTGCCGTATCGCGCCCGCCCGCCAGCGGGACGAGCGGGTCATCCTCGCCATGGATCACCAGCGTCGGCGCCTTGATCGTCCGCAGCATCGGCCGCCGGTCGCCGTCGGCTACGATCGCCGCCATCTGGCGCGCAAAGCCCGGCGGATACCAGCCGCGCTCGAAATCGGTGCGGACGCGGCGCTGGAGCCGTTCCTCGTCGGGCGGATAGCCGGGACTGCCGATCACCCGCGCCGCGTTCACCGAATAGGCGATGAGCGCCTCCCTGTCGCCACTCATCGGCCGGTTGGCGAGCGCCTGCATCGCTTCCTTGCGCGCGCGCGGCAGGCGGCGGTTGCCCGTGGTCGACATGATCGAGGTCAGCGACAGCAGGCGATCGGGATGGCGCGCGGCGATATGCTGCGCGATCATCCCGCCCATCGACACGCCGACGACATGCGCCCGGCCGATGCCCAGATGATCGAGCAGGCCGATGCCGTCGGCGGCCATGTCGGCGAGCGTATAGGCGGGGCGCACCGGCAGGCCGATCGCCGCCTTGACGAACATCCATTTGAGGTTCGGCACCCCCGCCGCGTCGAAGCGCGTCGACAGGCCGACGTCGCGATTGTCGTAGCGGATGGTACGGAAACCGCGATCGTTGAGCGCCGCGACGAACTCGTCGGGCCACAGCGTCAATTGTCCGCCCAGCCCCATCACCATCAGGATCGCGGGCGCATCCTTCGGCCCCTTGTCCTCATAGGTGATGTCGATGCCGTTCACGGCCGCTTGCTCTGTTGTCATGCTGCGGAAATCCCCTGTCCTGTTTCCCGCATCATGGCGCGGTTGACGCGCACGTCAAGCTAGACCCTGGGACCGCGATAGGCGGGGAGCGCGAGCGACCAGTGGATCGCCGCGCCGCGCAGCGCAAAGCCCGCAAGCGCGCCGACGATCGCAGCCACCGGCGTGCCTGTGCCCAGCCAGATCAGCAGCAGGAACAGCCCCGACGCGAGCGCCGCGGCGGTCACATAGACTTCGGGGCGCACGATGATCGACGGCACGCCCGCCAATATGTCGCGGATCGTCCCGCCTACGCATCCGGTGATGACCCCCATCAGCAGCGCCGGGACGGGCGGCACGCCCCACGCCAGCGCCTTGGCCGTGCCGAACACGGCATAGGCGGCAAGCCCCACCGCGTCGGCCCATTCGAGCAATTGCCCCTGCCACCAGCGTTCGGGCGTCACCCACACGATCAGCGCGATCGCGATGCACACCGCGGCGATGGCGCCATCCTGCACCCAGAAGACCGGCGCGCCGATCAGCAGGTCGCGCACGCTGCCCCCGCCGACCCCGGTGACGAGCGCAAAGAAGGCCGCGGTCACCAGCGTCTGCCGCAGCCGCACCGCCATCAGCGCGCCCGACAGCGCAAAGACGCCGATGCCGATGAGGTCGAGCAGTCGGACGATCAGCGCATTGTCGAGCTCGAACAAGGCCGAAACCTATTTGGCCGCCGGGCGCACGCCGCCGATGATCGACAGCGTGATCGCGGTTACGGCGCCCCGGATCGCCGGTTCGGCCTTGGGCGCGAAAAAGGGCGAATGATTGGTCGGCGCGGGTTCGCCCCTGGCCTTGAGCGCGGCGAGCACGGCGGGGTCATAGCCGCCGATCCCGAAAAAGAGCGACGGCACGCCGGCATCGACGAACTCCGAATAATCCTCGCTTCCGGACATTGGCGTCGCGTCGGCGGGGGCAAAGACCAGCCCCTTGCCAAAAGCCGGTGCGAGCACGTCGGTCGCGGCTTTCGCCATCGCCTCGTCATTCGTCATTACGCCCGTGCCGCCGAGGTAACGGATCGTCGGTTCGGGCGCGCCCCCCATCGCCGCCGCCGACCTCGCGACGCGCGCGGTGCCGTCGCGGAGCAGCTTGCGCACTTCGGGCGACTGCGAGCGGAGGTTGACCTTCACTTCGGCCTGGTCGGGAATGATGTTGGGCGCGCTGCCCGCGTTGATCGCGCCGATGGTCAGCACGCCGAACGCCGCCGGATCCTTTTCGCGGCTGATGACCACCTGCGCGTCGGTGACGAAGCGCGCGGCGATGGGGATCGGGTCGATCGTCGCCGCGGGCATGGAGCCGTGGCCGCCGCGCCCGTGAAAGGTGATGGCATAGCTGTCCGACGCCGACGAGGACGGCCCTGCCTTGATCGCGACGACACCGGCGGGCAGGTTGGTGACATGCGCGGCAAAGCCGAAGTCGGGCTTGGGAAAGCGCGTGAACAGCCCATCGTCGAGCATCGCGCGCGCGCCGCTCAATGGTTCCTCGGCGGGCTGGCCGATCAGCATCACCGTTCCCGCCCAGCTGTCGCGCATCGCGCTCAGTGCCTGTGCGACCCCGACCAGATAGGCGACATGCGTGTCGTGGCCGCAGGCGTGCATCACGGGCACATCCTTGCCCTCATAGGTCGCGCGCGCCTTGCTCGCCCAGACAAGCCCCGTCTTCTCCTCCATCGGCAGCGCATCCATGTCGGCGCGCACGAGGATCGTCGGACCTTCGCCATTTTTGAGGATGCAGACGACGCCGGTGCCGCCGACCTTCTCGGTCACGGTAAAGCCCGCATCGCGCAGATGCTGCGCCAACAGGCCCGCGGTCCGCACCTCCTGCATCCCGAGTTCGGGATGCTGGTGCAGATCCTTGTAGAGTGCCTCGAGCGCCGGATAATTCCTGTCCAGCAGCGCGGTCAGCCGCGCCTGGGCCGCGCCCATGTCGGGCGCCGCCTGCGCGCCCGTCGCGGCGAGCGAGAGCGCCAGCGAAGCCGCTGCCCAGAGACCGTACTTCGCCATGAATCCCTCCCTCTTATGTTCGCGTCAGATGTGGATCGGCTTGCCCGTCACCGCCATCGCGGCTTCCTTGATCGCCTCGCTGTGCGTCGGATGCGCGTGGCAGGTATAGGCGATGTCTTCGGACGTCGCGCCGAACTCCATCGCCTGCGCCGCCTGCGCGATCATCGTGCCCGCGACGCTCGCAATGCACCATACGCCGAGCACGCGGTCGGTCCTGGCGTCGGCGATCACTTTCACAAAGCCGTCGGGTTCGTGGTTGGTCTTGGCGCGGCTGTTCGCGAGCATCGGGAACTTGCCGACCTTCACCTCGCCCTTTTCCCCGCCCGCCTTCTCAACGGCCTGCTCCTCGGTCAGCCCGACGCCGGCGATTTCGGGCCAGGTATAGACGACCGAGGGGATGACGTCGTGGTTCACGATGCCCGTCTGCCCAGCGATATTCTCGGCGCAGGCGATGCCCTCGTCCTCGGCCTTGTGCGCGAGCATCGGGCCCGGCACGACGTCGCCGATCGCCCAGATGCCGGGAACGCTCGTGCGGAAATCATGGTCGATCTCGATCTGCCCGCGCTGGTTGACCGTCAGCCCCGCCTTGTCGAGCGCGAGGCCGTCGGTGTTCGGCCGCCGCCCGATCGACACGAGCACCACGTCGGCTTCCAGCGTTTCGGCCGCGCCGCCCGCCGCGGGTTCGAGCGTCAGCACCGCCTTCTTGCCCTTCACTTCGGCCTTCGTCACCTTGGTCTTCAGCTTGAACTCGATGCCCTGCTTCTTGAAGATCTTGTTGGCTTCCTTGCGCACGTCGCCGTCCATGCCCGGCAGGATCTGGTCGAGAAACTCGACGCAGGTGACCTTGGCGCCCAGGCGGCGCCACACGCTGCCAAGCTCCAGCCCGATCACCCCACCGCCGATCACGACCATATGGCCCGGCACCTTGGCAAGCTCGAGCGCGCCGGTCGAATCGACGATCACCTGCTTGTCGTTATCGACTTCGACACCCGGCAGCGGGGTCACCGACGAGCCGGTCGCGATGATGATATTCTTGGCGCGATAGGTCTTGCCCGCGACCTCAACACTGTCTTTCGAAGTGAACTGCGCATAGCCCTTCAGCCAGTCGACCTTGTTCTTCTTGAACAGGAACTCGATACCGCCGGTCAGCCCCTTCACCGCATCCTTGCGCTGGCCGTGCATCGCGCCAAGGTCGAGCTCGGGCTTCACCTTGATGCCCATCGCCGCCATTGCACCGCCCGCCGCCGCCTCATAATATTCCGACGCATGCAGCATCGCCTTCGACGGGATGCAGCCGACGTTGAGGCAGGTGCCGCCCAGCGTCGCGCGCCCTTCGGCGCACGCGGTCCTGAGCCCCAGCTGCGCCGCGCGGATCGCCGCGACATAACCGCCGGGACCGGCACCGATGACAAGGACGTCATAGTCGTAATCAGCCATAACTCACTCCATATGCGTTCCTGCGAAAGCAGGAACCCAGGGCGTCAAAGAGAGAGCCTGTCGAACAAATCCAGCCATTGCGGATTATCGCGTTCGATCAGCTCAATTTTCCACGCCCGCTTCCATTTCTTCATTTGCAGTTCGCGCTTACGCGCTTGCTGAATATCGTCGAACGCTTCGTACCAGACCAGCGTGTGGCAGCCATATTTCTTGGTGAAACTTTCCACCACCTCATTGCGATGCTGCCACACTCGCGCCAGCAGATCGCTGGTAACCCCAAGATATAACGTGCCGTTCCGCGCACTAGCCATCAGATAGAGATAGCCCGGCCGAGTCATATCGCACTTCCGTGTTCCTGCGGAAGCAGGAACCCAGGGTTTGGTTGCGCCGTCATTGCTCTCCACCCTGGACTCCTGCGTTCGCAGGAGAACAGCTCAAATATCTCCTGCGTTCGCAGGAGCACATGTCATCACAGATCAATCAGCAACCGCGTCGGATCCTCGATCGCTTCCTTGATCGTCTTGAGGAAGGTCACCGCCTCGCGCCCGTCGATCAGGCGGTGGTCATAGCTCAGCGCCAGATACATCATCGGGCGGATGACGATCTCGCCGTTCACGACGACCGGGCGTTCGTCGATGCGGTGGAGGCCCAGCACCGCCGACTGCGGCGGGTTGATGATCGGGGTCGACATCAGGCTGCCGAACACGCCGCCGTTCGAGATGGTGAAGGTGCCGCCCGCCATGTCGTCCATGGTCAGCGTGCCCTCCTTGGCGCGCTTGCCGAAATCGCCGATCGTCTTTTCGATCTCGGCAAAGCTAAGCGCCTCGGCATTGCGGATCACCGGCACGACCAGGCCGCTGGGGCCGCTCACCGCGACCGAGATGTCCATATAATTATTATAGACGATCTCGTCGCCGTCGATCCGGCCGTTGACCGCCGGAATATCCTTCAGCGCCAGGCACGCGGCCTTGGTGAAGAAGCCCATGAAGCCGAGGCGGACGCCATGCTTCTTTTCAAAGAGATCCTTGTACCGCGCGCGCGCCTCGATCACCGCCGACATGTCGACGTCGTTGAAGGTCGTCAGCATCGCCGCGGTGTCCTGCGCCGATTTCAGCCGCTTGGCGATCGTCTGGCGCAGGCGGGTCATCTTGACGCGCTCTTCCTGGCGGCCGGGCGCGCCGCTGGCGGCAGGCGCCGCTGCGGGGGTCGAAGCGGGTGCGGCTTCGGGCGCGGCATTCGCCGCGGCAAGCACATCTTCCTTGGTCAGCCGACCGTCCTTGCCCGTGCCCTTGATCTTCGTCGGGTCGAGTCCGTGTTCGAGCACGAGGCGGCGCACCGCGGGCGACATGGTCGCGACCGTATCGACACCTTCGCCCGCGCCGGGCGCGGTCGCGTGGGGAACATGCGCCGCCGCCTCGGCCTTCGCCGGCGTGGGTGCCGCGGCCGCGCCGCCCGCTTCGACCGTCGCGATCACCGCGCCGACGTTCACCGTATCGCCGACCGCGGCCAGCTGCTGCCCCATCACGCCCGCGACCGGCGAGGGCACTTCGACCGCGACCTTGTCGGTTTCGAGGCTGGCGATCGGCTCGTCGAGCGCGACCGCTTCGCCGGGCTGTTTCAGCCATTCGCCGATCGTCGCTTCGGTAACGCTTTCGCCCAGCGTGGGAACTTTGACTTCGGTGCTCATCGCTTCTTCTCTTTCCGTGCCCCTGCGAAGGCAGGGGCGCATCATCAAAGGGTGGGAGATGGGCCCCTGCCTTCGCAGGGGCACACCCTATTATTCTACGCCTTGTTTTTCGCTCGCCTGATTTCCGCCCGTACCGACAGACCGAGCGCGTCGGCGACGAGCGCCGATTGTTCAGTCTGGTGGCGGCTCATCAGGCCGGTCGCGGGCGAGGCGGCGGAGGCACGGCCGGCATAGCGCGGACGCATCCCCTTCTTGCCCGCCTCGGCCAGCGCTTCCTCGATCAGCTCGCCCACAAAGAACCAGGCGCCGTTGTTGCGCGGCTCTTCCTGCGCCCAGACGACATCTTCCAGCTTCGGCATCCGCTTCAACCGAATGGCCAGGGCCTCGCCGGGGAAGGGATAGAGCTGCTCGATGCGGATCACCGTCGTGTCGGTCAGGCCGGCGGCATCGCGCGCTTCCATCAGGTCGTAACCGACCTTGCCCGAACACAGCACGACGCGCTTGATGTCGGCGTCAGCGGGCGGGGTGCGGTCCGACATGATGCGGCGGAAATGCGCGTCGCCGATGAAGTCGCTGCGCCGCGACACCGCCAGCTTGTGCCGCAGCAGCGACTTGGGCGTCATGATGATCAGCGGCTTGCGGAACGGGCGCAGCATCTGGCGGCGCAGGACGTGGAAATAATTCGACGGGGTCGAAATGTTGCACACCTGGATATTGTCGCCCGCGCACAGTTGCAGGAAGCGTTCGAGGCGCGCCGAGCTATGCTCCGGTCCCTGCCCTTCATATCCGTGCGGCAGCAGCATCACGAGCCCGTTGGCGCGCAGCCACTTGGCTTCGCCCGCGGCGACGAACTGGTCGATCATGATCTGCGCGCCGTTGGCGAAGTCGCCGAACTGCGCTTCCCACAGAACAAGGCTTTTCGGATCGGCCATCGCATAGCCATATTCAAAGCCGAGCACGCCATATTCGCTAAGAGGGCTGTCGAGCACCTCGAACCGGCCGTGCGGCACGGTGGTCAGCGGCACATATTTTTCTTCGCTCTTCTGGTCGACCCATACGGCGTGGCGCTGGCTGAAGGTGCCGCGCCCCGAATCCTGCCCCGACAGGCGCACCTGATAGCCTTCGCTGAGCAGGGTGCCAAAGGCGAGGCTCTCGGCGGTCGCCCAGTCGAACACCTCGCCATCCTCCTTGTCGGCGAACATCGCGGCGCGCGCGTCGATCACGCGGCGCAGCGTCTTGTGGACCTCGACATCGGCGGGGATCGTCGTCAGCGTGCGGCCGATCGAATCGAACAGCTTTTCGGTCACCCCGGTCGCGATGTTGCGGCGCGCATTTTCGGGGTCGGTGGGCGCATACAGCCCCGACCAGCGGCCCGCGAACCAGTCGGCCTTGTTCGGCTTGTAGCTTTTCGCCGCCTCGAAATCGCTTTCGAGCCGCGCGACGAATTCGGCGCGGCGCGCATCGGCCCAGCCCGGCTCGATCACGCCTTCGGCCTCCAGCTTCGCGGCGCAGAGCTGCGACACCGGCGGATGCTTGCGGATGCGCTCGTACATCAGCGGCTGGGTGAACGAAGGCTCGTCGCCTTCGTTATGGCCGAAGCGGCGATAGCACCACATGTCGATCACGACGTCGCGCTTGAACTGCTGGCGGAAATCGATCGCGAGCTTGCACGCAAAGGTCACCGCCTCGGGATCGTCGCCGTTGACGTGCAGGATCGGCGCCTGCACGCCCTTGGCGACGTCCGACGGATAGGGAGACGATCTGGCAAACTGCGGGCTGGTTGTAAAACCGATCTGGTTATTGACGATGAAATGGATGCACCCGCCGGTATTATAGCCCCGAATGCCCGAGAAACCGAGGCATTCCCAGACGATCCCCTGCCCCGCGAAGGCCGCGTCGCCGTGGATGAGCACGGGCAGCACCTGTTCATGCTTGACGAGGTCGTCGCGCACCACCTGCTGCGCGCGCACCTTGCCGAGCACGACGGGATCGACCGCCTCGAGGTGCGAGGGGTTGGGGACGAGCGACATATGCACCGAAATGCCGTCGAACTCACGGTCGGTCGAGGTGCCGAGGTGATATTTGACGTCGCCCGACCCGCCGATGTCGTCGGGGTTCGCGCTGCCGCCGGCAAATTCGTGGAAGATCACCTGATAGGGTTTCGCCATGACGTTCGCGAGCATGTTGAGCCGCCCGCGGTGCGCCATGCCATAGACGATTTCCTTGACGCCATATTGGCCGCCATATTTGATGATCGCTTCCATCGCGGGGATCATCGCTTCGCCGCCGTCGAGCCCGAAACGCTTGGTGCCGACATATTTGCGCGCGAGGAACTTCTCCCACTCCTCGGCCTCGATCACCTTCTTGAGGATCGCCTGCTTGCCTTCCCTGGTGAACTCGACGCTCTTGTCGGCGCCCTCCATCCGCTCCTGCAGGAAGCGCCGCTCCTCGACGTCGGAAATGTGCATATATTCAAGGCCGACATGGCCGCAATAATTGGCCTGCAAAATCGCGACAATCTCGCGCACCGTCGCCTTTTCCAGCCCCAGCGCGCCGCCGAGCCAGATCGGCCGGTCGAGATCGGCGCCGACGAAACCATGATACTCGGGAGTGAGGTCGGCGGGCAGCTCGCGCTGGCTGAGCCCCAGCGGATCGAGCGTCGCGGCAAGGTGGCCGCGTACGCGATAGGTGCGGATCAGCATCATCGCGCGGATCGAATCATTCGCCGCGCGCTCGACCTCCGCATTCGACAAGGGCGCACCCGCCTTCGCCGCCGCCGCCTTCACCGCGACCTGCATCTGCTGCGGATCGAGCGCGGCGGTCAAATCGTCGCTGTCGATCAGCGGCCAGTTCTTCGGCGCCCAGCTGGGGCCGGCCTGCGGCTCGTCGATGTCGAAGCTTTGTCTCTCGAGGTTCATAATCTCACACTCGCAGTGCCCATGCGAAGGCAGGGGCCTAATCTATCCGTATTCCCCCGCGAAGGCGGGGGCTCATTGCGCCCTTTCGTGGCCCCCAGCTTTCGCGGGGGAACACAAACCAGATCAAACTAGCGTTTCAAACAAGTCGGCCCATTCGGGATTGCGCTCCTCGATGCGGCTGATCTTCCACGCCCGGTTCCATTTTTTCATTCGCGCTTCAAACTGCCGGGCGTCATATATGCTCTCAAACGCTTCGAACCAGACCAGCAGCTTGCAGCCATATTCCTTTGTAAAGCCCTCGATCACGCCTTCGCGATGTTGCCAGACCCGCTGCGACAGATCACCCGTTACGCCGATATAGATGGTCCCGTTTCTCCGGCTGGCCATGATGTAGACATAGCCGGGTCGAACCATTCCCAAACTTCCCGTCCGTGTGTCCCCGCGAAGGCGGGGGCCCATTGCAACCTCTCATGGACCCCCGCCTTCGCGGGGGAACACGAAAGAAAAGGGGGAACATGAAAGAGAGGACGGCTCAACAATCAAACGCGCTCTTTCAGCACTTCGGCCAGCGTCGTGCCGAGTTCGGACGGGCTCGCCGACACCCTGATGCCGGCGGCTTCCATCGCCGCGATCTTGCTTTCGGCGTCGCCCTTGCCGCCCGACACGATCGCGCCGGCATGGCCCATGCGGCGGCCCGGAGGCGCGGTGCGGCCCGCGATGAAGCCCGCCATCGGCTTCTTGCGGCCGCGCTTCGCTTCATCGATCAGGAACTGCGCCGCCTGTTCCTCGGCGTCGCCGCCGATCTCGCCGATCATGATGATCGACTTGGTTTCGTCATCGGCAAGGAAGAGTTCGAGCACGTCGATGAAATTGGTGCCGTTGACCGGGTCGCCGCCGATGCCGACCGCGGTGGTCTGACCCAGCCCGACGTTCGAGGTCTGGAACACCGCTTCATAGGTCAGCGTGCCCGAGCGCGAGACGACGCCGACGCTGCCCTTTTTGAAGATGTTGCCGGGCATGATGCCGATCTTGCATTCGTCGGGGGTCAGCACGCCGGGGCAGTTCGGCCCGATCAGCCGCGACTTCGATCCCGACAGCGCGCGTTTCACCTTGACCATGTCGAGCACCGGAATGCCCTCGGTGATGCACACGATCAGCTCGATCTCGGCGTCGATCGCCTCGAGGATCGAATCCGCGGCGAACGGCGGCGGCACATAGATGACCGACGCGGTCGCGCCGGTCGCATGTTTCGCTTCCTCGACGGTGTTGAACATCGGCAGACCGATGTGCGTCGTCCCGCCCTTGCCCGGCGTCACGCCGCCGACCATCTGCGTGCCGTAAGCCAGCGCCTGTTCGGTGTGGAAGGTGCCGGTGGCACCGGTCATCCCTTGGGTGATGACCTTGGTATTCTTGTCGATGAGGATGCTCATTTACTAATTCCTATCGTCTGTTCGGCCTCAGCCGCGCGCCGCGTTTCAGCGGCCATATTCAAACCAAAAAAGCGCCGCGCCAAAGGCCAGAGCAAAATCGCGAGACATTCCAGAAGGAGTATCGCTGTGACGCCATCTGCGACCCCGGCGTACGCAGCCTTGTTTCCAAGGAGCGGCGGAGCGCCGTACGCGGAAATCAGGACAAAGGCGCAATAGGATGCCGCAATCGCGCACACCACCCTAAGCGCCATGCCACCTGCCAACTTGAAAATCAGATACTGGATGCCGCCGACCACGAGGATCGGCGCCCCGATCAGGATGCCAAGGAGCAGGAACAGGTCCATCAGGCGAGGCTGGGATCCAGCGCCTTGCACGCATCGAGCAGTTCCTTGACCGCGTCGACCGAGACCTGCAGGCCCGCCTTGTCTTCGGCATCGAGTTCGATCTCGACGATCTTTTCGACACCGCCCGCACCGATCATCACCGGCACGCCAACGTAAAGGCCGTCGACGCCGTACTGGCCGTCAACGTAAGCGGCGCAGGGCAGGATGCGCTTCTGGTCGCCGAGGTATGCTTCGGCCATCGCGATGCCCGATGCTGCGGGCGCATAGAAGGCCGAGCCGGTGCCGAGCAGCGCGACGATTTCGCCGCCGCCGCCGCGGGTGCGCTTGACGATCGCGTCGATCTTGTCCTGGCTCGACAGGCCCATCTTGACGAGGTCGGGAACGGGGATGCCGTTGACGGTCGAATAGCGAACGACGGGAACCATGGTGTCGCCATGGCCACCGAGCACGAAGGTGTTCACATCCTTCACCGATACGTCGAATTCGTCGGCGATGAAGTGGCTGAAGCGCGCCGAATCGAGCACGCCCGCCATGCCGACGACCTTGTTGTGCGGCAGGCCCGAGAATTCACGCAGCGCCCAGACCATGGCGTCGAGCGGATTGGTGATGCAGATGACGAAGGCGTCGGGGGCGTTCGCCTTGATGCCTTCGCCCACCGCCTTCATGACCTTGAGGTTGATGCCGAGCAGGTCGTCGCGGCTCATGCCCGGCTTGCGCGCGACCCCCGCGGTGACGATGATGACGTCGGCGCCCGCGATGTCCTTGTAATCGTTCGAGCCGGTGATCTTTGCATCGAAGCCCGCTATCGGGCCGACCTGCGACAGGTCGAGCGCCTTGCCCTGCGGCACGCCTTCGACGACGTCGAACAGGACAATGTCGCCGAGTTCCTTCTGCGCGGCGAGCAGCGCCAGTGTTCCGCCGATATTCCCGGCTCCGATCAATGCGATCTTCTTGCGTCCCATGGCGCGCGGCACTCCCTTCTGGCAAGCCCGGCAATTGGTTCACAGACCGGCGGGAGCACGGGCCAAAGCTCCGCTGCCGGTCCCAAGACTGGCGACGCCCCTACGCCGATTCCGTCGATGAAACAACCGGGAAAAGCTCGATTTCCTGCCTTTTTTTGCTAATAGTTCGCAATATCTTTTAATGATGCGCCGAGGGGTTTGCCGATCGCGATGGGCCGCCATGGTCCGCGGAACCCGTAGCGACGGATTAACCCTCCCTTATCCCCGCTTTGTTACGCGCGTGCGATGACGCGTGCCATCATCAGCTTCGACACCGAATTGTCGGCGGGCCTCTATCAACGCGGCCAGGACGCGCGCGCCAATTTTGAAAGCTCAATCCTCGGCCGCTGCCGCGACGGGGATTTCGGCATCGTCTTCCAGATGGACATGCTCGAAAGATACGGCCTCAAGGGCGTGTTTTTCGTCGATCCGATGCCCGCGCTCGTCCACGGGCCGTCGATCGTCCGCGACATCGTCGCACCGATCGTCGCGCGCGGGCACGAGGTGCAGCTCCACATCCACACCGAATGGCTCGCCTTCGCGCGCTTCAATCCGGTCGGGCGGCTGACCGGGCGCAACATCGGCGACTTCCCGCTCGCCGCGCAGAAAAAGCTGATCGGTTTGGCCGCGGACATGCTGGTGCGCGCCGGCGCGCCCGATCCGGTCGCCTTTCGCGCGGGCAATTTCGGCGCCAACGACGACACGCTGCGCGCGCTCGCCGCGCTGGGCTTCGCCTATGACAGCAGTTTCAACGGCGCCTATGTCGGCCATGGCTGCGACATCGCGCTCGACCGCGGCAATATCGGGATGCGGATGCATCATGGCGTGTGCGAAGTGCCGGTCAGCGGGCTGATGGACCGCGCCGACAGCTTTCGCCCGGCGCAGCTGTGCGCCATGTCCGAAGAGGAAATGCGCGATGCGCTCGGCCATGCGGCCGACAGCGGCGCGATCCAGTTCTCGGCCTTCAGCCACAGTTTCGAGCTGTTGAGCCGCGACCGCGCCGTTGCCAATCGGCTGGCTATCGCGCGTATGGAGGCGCTGTGCCAGGCGGTCGCCGAAGACGACCGCGTGACCAGCGGCGGTTTCACCGATCTGCCCCCGCCGCCCGCGCGGCCGGGATCGATCAGGCCACCCGAACCGCGCCCCATGCGGACATTGCGCCGCACCGCCCAGCAGGCGGCGGGCCATCTCGCGCATGAGGTACGCTATGTCCGCAGCCTCGCCTATGTCACCGCCAACACGTCACGCTGGGGAAAGATTGCCGGGGGCATCCTGCTGGCCATGGCCTAGCGCCAGATAGTCGTCGGACTGCATTTCGGCGAGGCGGCTCGCGGTGCGCTCGAACTCGAACGCGCCGTCGCCCGCGACATAGAGCGCATCGGGCATCGCCGCCGCGCTCGCGAGCAGCTTGACCTTATATTCATAGAGCGCGTCGATCAGCGTCACGAAGCGCGCCGCCTCGTTACGATTTTCCGGCCCCATGCGCGGGATACCGACGATGATGACGGTATGAAAATGCCGCGCCACCGCGAGATAATCGGCGGCGCCGCGCGCCTCGCCGCACAATCGCTTGAACGAAAAGACCGCCACGCCCTTCAGCGCCTTCGGCACATGCAGCGTCCGGCCGCCGCCGACGTCGAGGTCGAGCGACGGGACATGCGCGCGGTCTTCGGGTGGATAGTCGGTGAGGCGGAAGAAGGCTGCCGACAGCGCCGCGCTCGCCGCGTCATCGGCGGGCACGAACCAGCGCGCCCCGTCGCCGAGCCGGTCGCGGCGGTAATCGGTCGGGCCGTTGAGCCCCATCACGTCGAGCCGGTCCTCGACGAGCGCGATGAAAGGCAGGAAATGCTCGCGGTTGAGCCCATCCTTGTAGAGATCCTTTGGCGGGCGGTTCGAGGTCGCAACCATCGTCACCCCCCGGTCGATCAGCGCGGTGAACAGCCGCGAGAGAATCATCGCGTCGGCGCTGTTGTTCACCACCATCTCGTCGAAGGCGAGGCAGCGGACATTCTCCGCCAGCGCCTCGGCGACGAGCGGGATGGGATCGCCGCTCTCGCTTTTCCTGACCTCGCGCATCCGGGCATGGACGTCGAGCATGAAGGCGTGGAAATGGACACGCCGCTTCCGCTCGATCGCCAGCTGGTCGCAGAACAGATCCATCAGCATTGATTTGCCGCGCCCGACCGCGCCCCACAAATAGACGCCGCGCAGCGCCTCGGGCTTGCGACCGGCGAGGCGCCAGAGCAGGCTGCCGCGCCTCGGCACCGCCTCCAGCTCCGCCTGCAAGCGATCGAGCCGCGCGGCGGCCGCGCGCTGTTCGGGATCGGGGCGAAGCTCGCCCGCCGCGACGAGCGCGTCATAGGCCGCAAGCACGGTGGTCATTTGCTCGCCTTGCGGATCGTCCCGGCAAAGCTCAGCACAATATGGCTGTCATCCGCGCCCTGCACGACGAGGCCGCGCAGGAAGATCAGCCGCCCCGTCTCGCGCACCAGTTCGACCACCGCATCCAGAGGTTCGTCGACGCGCCCCGCACCGACGAACTGCGTCGACAGATCGAGCGTCACCGAATGGCCCGCGTTGAGCGAACCGAACTGGTGCGAGGCCGCGAACAGCGCGATGTCGACGAGCGCGAGGCTGACCGCGCCATGGACATTGTCGCCCAGATTGCTGTGCTTGCGTTCGGGGATCATGCGCACCCGCGCGCGCGGGCGCCCGTCGGGTGTCGGCGCTTCGACGCGCACGGTCAGCGGTTCGATAAAGGCGTTGAAGCGCGTCGGGTCTTTCAGATTCCAGCTGACCCAGCCGCCGTCCAGTTCCTCGGCGCTGAAATGGTCGCGGCGCTTCGGTTCCTCGATGCCGTCGTTCACTTTTCGCCTTTCGCAAAAGCGAAACGGCACCGGCCCGCTCCCCCAACCGGCCTCCCATTCCAGGATACACTGCGGGAGGCCGGGTGGGGGAGCGGGTCGGTGCCGCCGTTGGCGTCAGCCAACATCAAACCTGCCGCTCGGCCTCGAGCTTCTTGATCTCGGCGATCGCGCGCGCGGGGCTGAGGCCCTTGGGACACGCATTGGCGCAGTTCATGATCGTGTGACAGCGATAGAGGCGGAAGGGATCTTCCAGCTCGTCGAGCCGCTCGCCGGTCATCTCGTCGCGGCTGTCGGCGAGCCAGCGATACGCCTGGAGCAGGATCGCGGGGCCAAGGAACTTGTCGCTGTTCCACCAATAGCTGGGGCAGCTCGTCGAGCAGCAGGCGCACAGAATGCACTCGTAAAGCCCGTCGAGCTTTTCGCGTTCGGCGGGCGATTGCAGCCGCTCCTTGCCGCTCGGCGTCGTCGTCTTGGTCTTCAGCCAGGGTTCGATCGACGCATATTGCGCATAGAAATGGGTGAAGTCGGGGACCAGATCCTTGATGACGTCCATCGACGGCAGCGGGGTGATCGTGATGTCGCCCTTCAGATCCTCGATCGCGGTGGTGCAGGCGAGGCCGTTCTTGCCGTTCATGTTCATCGAACAGCTGCCGCAGATGCCCTCGCGGCACGAGCGGCGGAAGGTCAGCGTCGCATCCTGCTCGCTCTTCATCTTGATGAGCGCGTCGAGCACCATCGGGCCGCATTTATCGGTGTCGATCTCGAACGTGTCGAAATGCGGGTTCTGCCCCTTGTCGGGGTCGTAGCGATAGACCTTGAATCTTTTGACGTTGGTGGCGCCTTCGACCGTGTGGACCTTGCCGCCCTTTTGCGGACGGCTGTTCTTGGGCAGGACAAATTGGGCCATATCGCAGTCTTCCCTATGCAATCGCGCGCTGCCTAGACCCGATTGGCAGAGTCGACAAGGGGGTGGTGGGGGATTTAGCCCCATCCTTGCAAAGCGTATCCCCGCGAAGGCGGGGATCCATCTCCGGCGGGTTTCCAATAGCACCAACGGGTGACGGGCCCCCGCCTTCGCTGGGGCACACGGCTTTTCTTTCCCATGAATACTGCTTAGGTGCGCTGCGATGAGCGAAGCCGCCGATCACCCCGCCGTCACCAGCCGCAGCGTCGCGCGCGGGCTCGGCACGACGGTGCTCGCGCGCCTGGGCGCGGTAGTCGAGATCGTCGCGCAGCCGCTCTATGTCCTGATGTTCGGCCTTGCGGGCTATGGCCTCTACGCCGTGCTGTGGGCGGCGGTGAACCTCATCGAAAATATCTTCGACCTCGGCATGACCAGTGCGATGCAGCGCACCGTCCCGCAATCGGCAAGCGACGCCGAGGCGGCGGCGGCGCTGCGCACCGCGATGATCTTCGGCGTCGGACCGTGTATCCTCGTCGCCGCGCTGATTTCGATATTCGCTGCCGAACTGGGGCCGCTTCTGAATGTCGCGGCAAAGGATCGCGAGCTGGTCATTCCGGCGATCAGGATTTTCGTCTGGGCGCTGCCGCTCTGGGCCTTCGTCGAAATCGCGACCTCGGCGCTGCGCGCGCGCATGGTGTTCGGCGCCGAAATCCGCCTGCGGATCGTGTGGGAACAATTGCTGCGCCTCGTCTTCGCGGGCCTCTTCTTTGCCGGCGGCCTCGGTCTCAAGGGCCTGTTCATCGCGCATCTCTGCTCGCTTGGCATCACTGCCGCGCTGTCGGTCCGCCTGCTCGCCAGGCAATATAGCTTTGCCGATCTCTGGCGCGGTCCATGGGCCGGACGGACATCGCGCGACACTTTCTGGGCGGGGCTGTCGATCCTGCCGTCGAACGTCATCACGCGGCTGTTCGGCGACGCGCCCGCGCTGATCCTCAACATGCTGCTCCCCGGCGCGGCGGGCGCGGCGGCGGCGGGCCTCTTCACCATCGCGCGCAAGCTGTCGAGCGTCGTGCAGCTGGTGCGCATCGCCTTCACCTATGTGATGGCGCCGCTCGCCGCGAGCGCCGAGCGCCGCGACCGGCGCCAGGTCGCCGACATCTATGCCTATGCGACGCGGCTGATCGCGGCGATCGCGCTGCCGCTCGCCGCCGTGCTCGCCGCGGGCAGCGCGTCGCTGCTCAGCCTGTTCGGCGATCAGGCGCAGGCGGCGCAGGCGGCGCTCGTCATCCTGCTCTTCGCGCGCGCGGCCGAGGCGGTGCTCGGCATCTCGGCGCCGGTGCTGCAGGTCGTCGCCGCCTTTCGCCACCAGCTCACCGCCAGCGTCATCGGGGTTGCCGTCGCCGTCGCCGCCGGATGGCTGATGGTCGGCCATATCGACCCGCTGACCGGCGTGACGCTGGCGACCGCGATCGGGCTGGTCGTGATGGCCGCGATCCCGACGCTGCAACTCGCCGCGGTCGAGCGGCTGCATCCCTTCGATGCGCAGTTTCCGGCGGTGGCAGTGCGCGGGATCGGCATCACGATCATCGCGGGATTTGCCGCGATGCTCGCCGACCTGCTTCCCGACCCGGTCGCGCTGCCCTTGCTGCTGGTCATCGCCGCCGCCGCGATCTGGCTGGCGCTGCGCCTTGCGCTGCCGCTTCCCGACCGCGCCTCGCTCGGCAAGACCGCGCGCCGCCTTCGCCTGATCGGACCCGCCGACCGATGACCGACACCCCGCTCCGCGTCGCGGTCTACGACCTCGACCGCACCGTGCTGCGCACGCCGACCTTCACGCTGTTCCTGCTGTGGGCGGCGCGGCGCGAGGCGCCGTGGCGGTTGCTGCTGCTCCCCGCGCTCGCGGCGCTGATGATCGGCTATGCCCTCGGCCTTTATGGCCGCGACCGGTTCAAGCCCGCGGCGATCCGCCTGATGCTCGGCCGCACCATTGCGCAGACGCGCGCCGAGCGGCTCGCGACGCGGTTCGCGGCGTGGCGCGTGCCGCGCGACGTGCCGCCGGGCGCCGCCGCCTGCATCGCGCGCGACCGCGCCGCGGGCTTCCGGCTGCTGATGGCGACCGCGGCGCCCGAATTTTACGCGCGCGCGATCGCCGACGCGCTCGGCTTCGACGCCGTCATTGCCTCGCGCCATCGCCGCGACGCTGCCGGAAACTGGCTACCCGCGCTCGACGGACCCAATTGCTATGGCGCCGAAAAGGCGCGGCGCGTCGCCGAATGGCTCGCCGCCAACGGGTGCGAGGGCGCCCATATCCGCGCCTATTCGGACCATGTCAGCGACGCGCCGACCTTTGCGCTCGCGCGCGAGGCCTGGCTCGTCGGGCGCGGCGACAAGGTCGCGCGGCTGGCGGCGAAGCATGGCTGGCAGGTCGCCGATTTCGAGGATGCCGCCGCAGCGGCGTCAACGGAGGTTCGTTGATGCGCATCCTCTTCCTCTTCATCGGCGAGCCGCACCATCTGTTCCACGCGCTGCCCATCGCCGCCGAAATGGCCGCGCAGGGTCAGCCCGTCGAGGTCGCGGTGGCGAGCGAAGATCATCTGCCTGTCGTGCAGCAGGTCATGCTCGCCTATCCGGGATTTGCGCCGCAAATCACGCTGCTCGGGCAAAAGGGCATCGCGCGCTGGCTTCGCGCGCGCGGCCTGTTCCGCAATCCGCGCCTGCCGACCCTGATGGGCGCGCTTTCCTTCCTCCGCCGTTTCGATGCGATCGTCGTCCCCGAGCGGACGACGACAACCATCCGCCATTTCCTGCCGCGCCGGACGCGCCTCATCTTCACGCCGCACGGCGCGGGCGACCGGGCGATCACCTTCGATGCGCGCGATCGCCATTTCGATTTCGCACTCGTCGCGGGCGAAAAGAGCGAGACGCGGATGATCGAGGCGGGGACGATCCGCCCCGGCCATTATGCGGTTACCGGCTATGTGAAGCTCGACCTGATGCGCCGCCTGCAAACGTCGCGAACGCCGATCTTCGACAATGGCCGGCCGACCATCCTCTACGCACCGCATTTCCGGCGCGACCTGTCGTCGTGGGACCGGTTCGGGCGCGCGATCATCGACTGGTTCGCGGCGCAGGATCGCTATAACCTGGTCGTCGCGCCGCACGTCCGCCTGTTCGCCGACGCGAGCGACGCCGAGCGCGTCGAGGTGGAGCGGCTTGGCGTTCCGGGCCGAATCCATATCGACCTCGGCTCCGAACGCCTGTTCGACATGAGCTATACCAGCGGCGCCGACCTCTATCTCGGCGACGTCAGCAGCCAGGTGTACGAGTTTCTGGCGACGCCGCGCCCGTGCATCTTCCTCAACGCCCACCGGGTCGATTGGGTGGACGATCCCGATTATCTCTTCTGGACGCTGGGCGATGTCGTCGACGACCTCGCCGAGCTGCCCGCCGCGCTCGACGCCGCCCCCGGCCGCCATCCGCGCTATGCCGATGCCCAGCGCGCGCGCCTCGCCGAATCGATCGGCGGCGATCCCACGGGCGCGGCGGCGCGCGGCGCCGAAGCGATCCTGCGCTTCCTTGCAATGGACGCGGGGCAGGATAAGAGCGGCGGATGACCGACGATCATTCTCTCCCCGCGCTGACGCCGATCGGCGACAATCCGACCCCGATCTGGGGCATGACCAACGCCGAACGCCTGCGCCGACTGGCGCGCGCCGAAGGGCTGCCGGAGGCGGCGGGGCCATCGGGCGCGCGGCTTTACGTCAATCTGGCCTATGTCTTCGATCCCGTGTGGCTGCGGCATGTCGCCGCGCTTCCCGGCACGGTGGTGATGGACGGCGACGCGCTGGTGATGGCGCATCTGGTCGGCGGCATGACGCCGGGCGACATTGCCGCCAACCGCGGCACGCTGTCGATCATCGACTATCAGGGCAATCCGCAAATCTATAATCGCCAGCTCCGCAAGCTCGACTGCCCCTTCATTCAGCCGCTGACCCCCGAAACGCGGCGCGCGATCGAGCGGAAGAGCTATTTCGGCGCCTATAAGGGCGTGACCGACGCGCTCACCAAATATCTCTGGCCCGAACTCGCGCTGTGGCTGACGCGCGGGGCGGCGAGCATCGGCATGACGCCGAACATGGTGACCGCGATCGGCGCGGCGCTGTGCATCTATGCGACCTGGCTCTTTGCGCAAGGCCAGTATTGGGAAGGGATGCTGGCGGCTTTCATCTTCATGGTGCTCGACACGGTCGATGGAAAGCTCGCGCGCTGCACGATCACATCGTCGAAATGGGGCAATGTCGCGGACCATGGCGTCGACCTCATTCACCCGCCCTTCTGGTGGTATTTCTGGGGCGTCGGGCTTGGCGCCTGGGGCCTTGCGCTGCCCGATCAGACCTTCCTGATCGTGATGATTGCCATCGTCGCGGGCTATATCCTTCAGCGCGTGATCGAGGGATTGTTCATCAAGGATTTCGGCATGGACGTCCATGTCTGGCGCCGGTTCGACAGTCAGTTTCGCCTGATCACCGCGCGGCGCAACCCCAATTTCGCGATCCTGTTCTTCGCCACCCTCGCCGGGCGCCCCGACATCGGGCTGATCGCGGTGGCATGGTGGACGGTCATCTCGCTGCTCGTCCATGCCGTGCAGCTGGTGCAGGCCTATGCGGCGCGGCGCGCGGGCAAAACGATCGTCAGCTGGATGGAGGGCGCATGAACGCCACGATCGAAAAATTCGGCCACCCCGCGACTTTGATCGCCGACTATGTGCATTGGGTCGTGCTGCTGCGCCCCGCGCAGCCCACGCTTGGCGCGCTGGTGCTCGCGGCGAAATCAGACGCGACGGCGTTCGGCGACCTTCCCGACGAAGCGCACGCAGAACTCAAGACGGCCACCGCCGCCATCGAAAAGGCGCTGCGCCAAGCCGTCGGCTATGCGAAGATCAATTATCTGATGCTGATGATGGTCGACCCGCACGTTCATTTCCACGTCCTGCCCCGCTATGACGGCGAACGCAGCGGCGCGGGATTGACCGTCCCCGACGCAGGCTGGCCGGGACAGCCCGATCTGGCGCAAGCGGTAAAGCTCGATGAAAGCCAGATCGCCGCGCTCACCGGCTGGCTCAAACCCTATTTCGCGTAGCGGCCTTCGGCGGCCCATTTCGCGGTGAGCGCCTCGGCGGCCTCGACATCCTGCGGGAAGTCGACTTCCTGCCATTCCAGCCCTTCGATCGACACCGTGCCGACGCGGTTGCCCTTGGCGATGATGTCGATCGCGCGCAGATACCAGCGCTCGACCCCGTCGGGCGTGCGCATCATCTGGTCGACCTGGTTGCGAAAGATCGACGGGCCGTCGCCGGTAAAGGCCAGCATCCCGATCGATTCGGCGTTGGTATCGGGGGGCAGCAACCTTTTGCCGATCTGGTGCAGCCGCCCCTCGGCATCGAGGTTCACCTTCATATCATCGTCGTCATAGTCGGCTTTGACATCGACCGTGACGGTGATCGGTTCCTTCGCACCCTCGATCAGCTTTGCCACGATCTCGTCCGAAACGATCGTATCGCCATTCAGAATGATGAAGTCGCGGTCCATCTCCTCGCGCGCGATCCAGCAGGTGCCCAGATTGTCGGCGACCTGAAAGAATGGGTTGAACAGCGTGCGGATGCGCGCGCCGGTGTCGCGATAAAGCTGGAGCGCATGATCCTCGACGCGCTCGGTGCGGAAACCCGTGACGACGACGATGTCCCTGATCCCGTTCGCGACGAGCGCCGCGACCTGCCAGCTGATCAGGCTGCGGCCGCCCAGTTCGATCAGGCATTTGGGGATGTCGCGGGTCAGCGGCAGCAGACGCGATCCTTGCCCGGCCGACAGGATGATGGCTTTGGTGATGGTCATGGCCGCCGCCCTATAGCCGCTTCGCCCCGTGCGGCAAATATCGCTTCGATCAGTTCGATGTCGCCGGGCTTGTCGGCGTCGATGCACGCTTCAGGCTCGCTCATCGGCACGACCTTTGCCGCAAGGCCAAAGCGCCGCCCCGCCCGCGCGACGCCCTGCTGGATGGTGAAGAGGCGCAGCAGCGCACCGAGGAGCAGCCAGGGGCCGAACGCCGCAACGATCTTCAGCCCCTTCTTGCGGTCGCGCTCGATCCGCCCCCAGAAATCGAGCAGCGGCAGCACCCGCCGCCCGCGCAGGCGAAAGAGGTTCGCGCCCGACCAGCAGCCGCCGCGGAACTTGAGCCAGGTGCGCCGCGATTCGGGATAGCGCGCCAGCAGCAGGTTGCGCTCGACCATCGCGACTGCGACGTCGCTGTCCGCCGCGCCGCGCAAAAACTCGGCGACCATCGCCGGGGTGAGCAGCACATTGTCGGCGGTGGTGACGAGCAGCGGCTCGTCGCCCGGCGGCAAGGCGGCGGCGAGCGAGCTGCTGATCCCCTGTCCCGAGTCCGCAAAATGCAGATCGGCGATGCCCGCGAGGCCGGGTTCGGCGGCGAGCGCGGCGCTGTCCTGCGCCAATAGGGTGATCGCCCCCACCTCGGGCGCGGCGCGCAGCGCGGTCACGACATGGACGAGCATCGGCCGCCCCGCGACGGGCAGCAGCGCCTTGGTGGATACGCCCGTGCCGCTCAGCAGCGGGTCGGGGCCGGGGCGGCTGCCGGCGAGGACGATCGCCGCGATCGGGCCGCTCATCGCGCGGCGCCCACCGGCGCGATGCGGCGCGCGGTCACCCCGCGCAGGAAATCGCTCGCTTCGTCGAGCACCGGCCCGCGGCTGCGAAAGGGCGCGGCGAGCGCCATGACGATCCCGGTGTGGCCGACGCCGGGATAGATGCGCAGCGTCGCCGACCCGCCCGCGCGCTCGATCGCAGCGGTGAGGTTCTGGCTGTTGCGCGGGCGCACCACATCATCCTCGTCGCCGCTCGCAAGCCACAGCGGCGGCGCGTCGCCGCGCGCGAAGTGGATCGGCTGCGTCCGCTCGATCGGCCGAACCTTGCCCATCGCCTTGTCGGCGCGGCCGCCCTTTTCGAGCGGCAGGAAGTCATAAGGCCCGGCAAGGCCCGCGACGCCGCGGATGATCGCGGGATCGCTCTTTGCCGCGCGCAACCATTGCGGGTCGAGCGCAAGCATCGCGGCATTATAGGCGCCCGCCGAATGCCCCATCAGCGCGATCCGGTCGGGATCGCCGCCGAGCTTCGCGATATGCTCATGCGTCCACGCGACCGCCGCGGCGCTGTCTTCCAGAAAATCGGGCCAATGCGCCTTCGGCACCAGCCGGTAGTCGGGGATGACGACGACAAAGCCCTGCCGCGCGAGCGCGCGTCCCGCGAAACCATAATGGCCGCGCTCGCCGCTGTTCCAGCCGCCGCCATAGAAAAAGACCACGACGGGCAGCCGGTCGCCTTCGCGCAGGCTGCCCGGCACCCAGATGTCGAGCGACTGGCGCGGCCCGCGGCCATAGGGCTGGTCGGCGATCAGCAGCCGCGCGCCATCGCCCTGCCCCAGCAGCCGGTCGGCCAGGTTGAGCGATTTCGCGCCGCCCGCGGCGATCATCCTGGCGCCACCGCCGAACAGCAGCACGAGCAGCAGCAGCACGAAGAGGATCTTGATCAATCGCCGTCCCTTGAAAAGCCGCGCCGCCATCCCGCCGCGCCCTACAGCGCCGCGCGGCGCGTCACAAGCGCGTAACATTGGCGCGGCGCGCGACCTTTTGTCCGCTCGCGCGTAGAAGAAGGCGATGACTCGCCCCTTTTCCCGCCCCGCCCTTGTCTGCAACAGCCACAGCGGCAGCCACGACGAAGCCGTCCTCGAAGCGATCGGGGCGGTCTGCCGCGAACAGGGCGCGCCGCTCGCCGCGACCTTTGCGCTGCCCGATGACGCGATCCCCGACGCCGACGCGCTTTCGCGGCGCGAGATCGACCTGTTGATCGTCTGGACCGGCGACGGCACGATCAACGCGGCGGCAGGCGGTGCGGCGGGGTGGGACGGCGCGATCCTGCCGCTGCCCGGCGGCACGCTCAACCTCCTGTCGAAGGCGCTCCATGGCGACCGCGACGCGCCCGACATATTGGCGGACGTGCTGCGGGGCAAAGGCCACCGACGCCCGGTGCCGATGCTCCGTTCAAAAGACGGCGACGCCTTCATCACCATCGTCGCCGGCCCCGCGACGCGCTGGGCCGAAGTGCGCGAAACGATGCGGCAGGACGGGCTGATCGAGGCGAGCCGCGCGGCGCCCGAGGCGCTCGACGCGATGATGAACGCGCCCGGCGTGCGCATCGCGGGTCAGGACCGCGACTGGCCCGCGATCATCCTGACCCCCACCCCGCACGGCATCCGCGCCGACGGCATCGTCGCCGAAGGCTCCGCCGATGTGCTCCGCCACGGCCTCGCCTGGCTCGGCGGCGATTTTCGCGACGGGCCGAGCGAGCACGTCGCGACCGGCGACACGATCATCCTCGAAAGCGACGCGCCGATCAGCCTCGAATATGACGGCGAACTCAAGGAAACGGAATCGCCCGCGCGCTTCGCGCTCGGCACGAGCACGGTCGATTTCATCGCGACGGCATGACACGGCTCTTTCATATCAGCGACCTGCATTTCGGGCTCGAAGACCCGGCGGCGCTCGACTGGTTTACCGACTGCGTCCGCGCCGAGCGCCCCGACGCGGTCCTCATCACCGGCGACCTCACGATGCGCGCGCGCGCGCATGAGTTTGCCGCGGCGTGCGACTGGATCGAAACGCTCGACGTGCCCGTGACGGTCGAGGTCGGCAACCACGACCTGCCCTATTTCAATCCGGTCGCGCGCTTCTTTCATCCCTATCGCCGTATCCGCCGCATCGAACGGCTCGTCGAGCGCGAAATCGACCTGCCCGGCCTGGCGATCGTGTCGCTCAAGACCACCGCGCGCGCGCAGTGGCGGCTCGACTGGTCGAAAGGATGGGTGACCGACAAGGCGCTCGCCCGCACGCTCGCCGCGATCGACGCGCTGCCCCCCGGCGCCATGCCACTCGTCACCGCGCATCATCCGCTGGTCGAGGCGGGCACGAAAGGCCGCGCGCTGACCCGCGGCGGCGAGCGCGCGCTGGCGGCCTTGGCAAAGCGCGGCGTCGCGGCGGTGCTGACCGGCCACGTCCATGATGCTTTCGACCTGGTGAAACAGACCGCGGGCGGGCCGATCCGCATGATCGGCGCCGGGACGCTGTCGCAGCGCATCCGTTCGACCCCGCCAAGCTTCAACGACCTGCTGGTCAGGGGCCGCGCGCTGTCGGTGCGCGTGCGTAACCTGGCCGACGTGCCGACCCCCGACATGCAGATTACCGACATCCCGGCCGACGCGCTGCCGCCGCGCGATCCCGGCGAACCCGTCGCGCCCGTCCACGCCGTCCCGCCCGTCGATCCGCCGGTGCATTGACGCGCGCGCCCGTCCCGTTAGGTTGCAACGAAAAACGGGATGAGGAACGATGCTGACCAAGGGCGACGATTTCCCGCTGCACCAGCGCGCCGAGCCGATCGCGTTCGCGGGCACCGACCGCAATTTCTACGACCGCTATTTCTTCAACGGCTATGCGCCCGACGGGTCGGTCTTTTTCGCCGCGGCGATGGGCTTTTATCCGCAGCTCGGCATTGTCGACGCCAGCTTTTGCGTCGTCATCGACGGGGTGCAGCATAATCTTCGCGCCAGTCGGCGGTCGGGCGGCGAGCGGCTCGACCTCTCGGTCGGGCCGATTGCGATCACAATCGACGTGCCGCTCGAAAGTGTGACGCTGGACATCGCGGCGAACGATGGCTCCCTGGCGGGCGAGCTGCGCTTCGTCGGACGCCATTTCCCGATCGAGGAACCGCGCTTCACGCGCCGCAACGGCACGCGGCTGTTCATGGACTATACGCGCATGACGCAGAACGGCCGCTGGTCGGGCTGGCTGTCGGTCGGCGGCCAGCGCGTCGATGTCGCCGATGGCTGGACGGGCACACGCGACCGCAGCTGGGGCATCCGCCCGGTCGGCGCAAGCGAACCGCAGCCACCACCGGGGGGCAATTTCGCGCAATTCTTCTGGCTGTGGACGCCGTGCAATTTCGCCGACCGCTCGCTGTTCTTTCACAGCAACGACGATGCCGCTGGCGCGCCGTGGAACCGCCGCGCCGTCATCGTGACCGACAAGGGGACCGAGACGCATTTCGACGCCGCGCGCTTTGCAATCAGCTGGCAGCCCGGAACGCGGCGCATCGCCGACCTGTCCGCCGACCTCGGCGGCGACCGGCGGCTGACCTTGACCCCGACCGGCCCCGTCTTTGCGATGAGCGGGCTCGGCTATACGCACCCCGTCTGGGGCCATGGGCTGGATCATGGCCCGGATGTCGTCGTTTCGCACGACGCGCTCACTGCCGAGGAGCGCCGCTGGGCCAATCCGCTCGCGATGCATATTCAGGCGCTCGTCACCGCCGACCTTTCCGATGGCGGCACGCTCCACCGCGGCACCGGCGTGCTCGAACAATTGTTCGTCGGGCCGCACGCGCCGACCGGCCTGTCGGGGCTGATGGACCCCGCGCCTTGAGCTTTCCGACCGCGCCCGGCGCGATGACGCCCGACTGGCTCGGCGCGGTGCTGGGGCATCCCGGCCAGCTCCGGGGCTTTACCGCGGCCAAGGTCGGCACGGGGCAGATGTGCGACAGCTTCCGCCTGACGCTCGACTGGGCGGACGATGTGCTCGGCCCGACGAGCGTAATCGCCAAATGTCCGAGCCACGACGAAGCGAGCCGCCATATCGCGCGGCTGACCGGCACCTATGTCAAGGAAGTCAGCTGGTATCGCGAACTCGCGGCGGACAGCGGTGTCGCGGCGCCGCATTGCCATCATGCCGAAATTGCGGGCGATGGTGTCGATTTCATCCTCATTCTCGCCGACCTCGCGCCCGCCCGGCAGGGCGATCAGCTCGCGGGTATCGACGCCGCCGGGCTCGTCCCCTGCATCGACGCGGCGGCGGCGCTGCACGCCCTGCTCTGGAACGACCCGCGGCTGGGCACGCTGCCCTGGCTCGCGCGCGACAATGGCGATGTGGTGCGCGCGCTGTTCCCGCAGCTTTATGCCGGGTTTCGCGAACGCTATGCGGCGCGGCTCGCGCCCGCGGTGCTGGACCTCGGCGCCGGAATCGTCCAGCGGCTCGACTGCTATCTCGCGCGCGAACCCGCCGCGCGCACGATCGTCCACGGCGACCTGCGCATCGACAATATCCTGTTCGCGCCGGACGGCCAGGCCTGCTGGCTCGTCGACTGGCAGACGCTGGGGCGCGGCAGCGGCGCCGCCGACCTGGCCTATCTCGTCGGCACCAGCATCGCCGATCCGGCCGAGCGCGCCGCCGCCGACCGGCCGGCGTTCGACCAGTGGATCGCCGCGCTTCGGGCGCGCGGCATAGCGCCCGATCCTGATGCGTTATGGACCGATTATCGCGTCGGCGCGCTCAGCGGCTATTTCATGGCGGTCTTCGCCTCGATGAGCGTCGAGCGCACGCCGCGCGGCGACGAAATGTTCGCGCTGATGGCCGAGCGCCCGGCGCGCCAGGCGCTCGAACTGGGCAGCCTCGACCTGCTTTAGAGCAGCGCGCGTTTAATCAGAGCCATCTTCCCGTTCGTGTCGAGCGAAGTCGAGACACCCATCGACGTTGCGCGATGCCGAGGGGTGTCTCGACTTCGACCAAAGGTCGAAGTTTATCCTGAGCGCCTGCCAGGGCAGTCGAAGGGCTCGGGGAGGCGGATGATTCAGATTTCGCGCAATTTGCTCTAATCGTTTCTCGAGTGGAACGTCATCCCGGCGAAGGCCGGGATCTCACCCTATCGGCCTGACGCACCGGCGAGATCCCGGCGAAGGCCGGGATGACGAAAGTGGAATGGCAGGGTTTCAGCTTAACCCAACCCCATATCCGTGCCCCGGCGAAGGCAGGGGCACGGCGGCAAATCCCTTGCCAGCCCCCGCCATCAGGCCTCGCCGCTCATCCCATGATGAAGGCGTTGAGCTTGTTGCCATCGGGATCGCGGAAATAGGCGGCGTAAAATCCTTCGCCGCGCGGTCCCGGCGGGCCCTCGCACGTCCCGCCGTTGGCGAGCGCGATGTCGTAAAGCCGGTGGACCTGGTCCTTGTCCTTCGCCTGCAAGGCCACCATCACGCCGTTGCCGACGCTCGCCGGATTGCCGTCGAACGGCCTGGTCAGGCCGATGCCCGCCGCGCCACCGGGCTTGCCCCAGGCGATGAAACCTTCATATTCCATCATCCGCGGCGTATCCAGCTCGGTGGCGATGGCGTCGTAAAACACCGCCGCACGCGCGAGGTCGTTCGTCCCAAGCGTCACATATCCGATCATCGCCATCCCTCCCGACTCGATCATATGAACATAATAGGAACATATGCGCGGCAGCGCAAAGAAAAAGGGGCGCTGCCGCGGCAGCGCTCCTTGTCCCGTTGCGCGCGCGGCGCGACTATTTGATGCGGATCGCGATGAAGGCCGACGGTCCGCCGCGACGCAGGATTTCGAGCAGCACCGCATCGCGGCCCGCCTTCTTCGCATCGGCGATGACCTTCGCCAGCGCCTCCGCCGAGGTGACCGGCGTGCGGTTGGCGCTCAGGATCGCGTCGCCGCGGCGCAGCCCCTTGCGGCCCGCATCGCTGCTGCCCGAAACGGCGCCGATCACCAGTCCCTTGCTGTCGGGGTCGATGCCGACGGCGCGCGCGATTGCCGGGGTCAGCGGCTGCACCGCCATGCCCAGGCTGTTCTGGATCGCCTCGTCGGCCGCGCCGGAGGGATCCTCCGGCATCGTCTGTTCCTCTTCGGGGTCGAAATTGTCCCCGGCGAGCTGTTCTTCGGGTGGGCGCGTGCCGACGACGGCGTTGAGCGTCATCGTTCGCCCGTCGCGAATAACCTCGAGCGGGATGCGCGTGCCCGGCTTGGTGTTGGCGACGATATAGGACAAGGTCTGCTGCGGCGTCACATCCCTGCCGTTGACCTTCAGCACCACGTCGCCGCGCTTCAGCCCGGCCTTCTCGCCCGCTTCGCCGGGTTCGACGCGCTGCACGAACTCGCCGCGGTCCTTGGGCAGGCCGAGCGCGGCCGCCATATCCTCGGTCACCGGAACGATGCCGATGCCCAGATAGCCGCGCTGCGGACGCTCGCCCGCGCGCAGCGCCTCGATCACGGGGATCGCGGCTTCGGCGGGAATTGCGAAATTGACGCCGATGTTCGCGCCGACGGGCGAGATCAGCATATTGTTGATGCCGACGACATTGCCCTGAAGATCGAACAGCGGACCGCCCGAATTGCCCCGGTTGATCGCGGTATCGGTCTGGATATAGCGGTCATAGGCGCCGCCCTGGCCGATGTTGCGCTGCACCGCCGAGATGATCCCCGCGGTCACCGTCGAGCCGAGGCCGAGCGGGTTGCCGATCGCGACCACCCAGTCGCCGACGCGCGCCGGGCTGCCCTGGGCAAATTTGACAAAGGGCAGGCCCGATGCGTCGATCTTGAGCAATGCAAGGTCCGACGCCGCATCGCGGCCGACGATCTTGGCCTTATATTCGCGCTGGTTGGTGAGCGTCACGGTGACTTCATTCACCGCCTCGCCGCGCGGGCCGCCCGAAATCACATGGTTGTTGGTGACGATATAGCCGTCCGACGAAATGAGGAAACCCGATCCGCCGCCCTGCTGCTCCTGCGTGATCGGCTCGCGCGTGCCCGCAAAGGGGTTGAGCCGGACGCCGAGCGTCACCTCCTGCCGCGTCGAGATATTGACGACCGCGGGCTGCAATTGTTCGACGAGATCGGCGAAGCTGTCGGGAGCGCCGGCGCGCGGAACGACACGCGCCATCTCGCTCTGTTCGTTCTGCGCGACCTGCGCGCCGACGGGCGACTGGGTGACCAGCGCCAGCGCGGTGCCACCCGCCAGCAAGGCCGAAGTGATGCCATATACGTAACGCACGATCGGAAATCCTCTTCGTCTAGGTAAACTCTTGACCCCGGCCGCCGGTCTCTGCGGCGGGGCGGCTGAACGCCAATTGAACATGAACAAGCGCGACAAGTTCCGTTCATCGGCGCTGCGGCCGCAATCAACCGCCGCTGAACCGTTTCAGATATTCATTGTCGGGCGACAGGATGATCGACGTTCCGCCCTGGTTGTTTTCGCCGAGGAAGGTCTGCCGATAGCTTTGCATCGCGCGATAGAAATCGTAGAACTCGGGATCCTTGCCAAAGCTGGCGGCATAGATGCGCGCCGCTTCGCCGTCGGCGCTGCCGCGGATGATCTGCGCTTCCTTCTGCCCCTCGGCGCGGATCGAAATCGCCTCCTGCTGCCGCGCGGTGCGCATCCGGTTGTACGCGGCTTCGAGCGTCGCGCCTTCGGGCAGGTCGGCGCGCTTGATCCTGACGTCGATGATCTCGGCGCCATATTTCTGCGCCTCGCGATTGAGCGCAACCTGGATATTGTCCATCACCGCGCCGCGCTCCGCCGACAGCAAGGTGGCAAAGGTCCGCTTGCCAAGCTCGTTGCGCAGCGACGAACCCAGGATCGTCGCGAGCTGCTGCTGCAGGCGTTCCTCAGTGCGGATCGCGGTGTACATGCGCACCGGGTTGGTGATGCGAAAGCGCGCGAAGGCGTCGACCTGCAACCGCTGCTGGTCGGTCGAGAGCACCTGCTGGCGTTCCATATTGATGCCCAGGATGCGCTTGTCGATCAGCTGCACCGTATCGGCAAAGGGCAGGGTGAAGAGCAGCCCCGCGCCCGACCGGCCGAATTGCTCGCCGGGCTTATAGGCGTTCTTGGTGCCATAGACTTCGCCCACGCGCAGCACGACCGCCTGCCGGTCCTCGGGCACGATCGACACTGTCATCGACAGCAGCACCAGCAACGCAACGACGCCAACCAGCAGGCGCACGGGATTGCGGAAAAGCGAGGAGAACATCACTCGCCTCCCTTCGTCGCGGCTTCGGGCGCGCGCAGCCGTTTCTGCACCTCATTGAGCGGCAGATAGGGGGTCACCCCGCGCGCTTCGACAATCGTCTTGTCGACGTTCGACAACACGGCCTCCATCGTTTCATAATAAAGCCGCTGGCGCGTCACGTCCGGCGCCAGTCGATATTGTTCGTAAATCTGGTCGAACGCCGCGGTGTCGCCCCGCGCGCGCTCAAGCACCTGCTGCTGATAGGCGCGGGCCAGGTTGATCGCCGCTTCGCGCTCCTGCCGCGCCGCGGTGACTTCCTTGAACGCTTCGTCGACCTGACTCGGCGGGTCGGCCTGGCGTATCGCGATGCCCTGGATCGTCACGCCCGCGCGATATTCGTCGAGCAGCGCCTGCATCCGCCGCTGCACCTGCGCCTCGATCTCGACGCGGCCGGGGCCGATCGCCTGCACCAGATCGAAATTGGCGACCGTCGCGCGCATCGCGCTTTCGGCGACCTCGCGGATCGTGTCTTCGGGATTGGCGAGCTGAAAGAAGAAAAGTTCCGGACTGCGCACCGACCAGCGGACCTCATAAGCCAGGTCGACGATGCTCTGGTCGCGCGTCAGCACGAAATTCTCGTCGGTCGCGTTGGGCGATCCGATCGCCATCGTGCGGATCGCGCGGACATCCTCCATGCGGATGCGTTCGATCGGCGCCGGCCAGGTCAGTTTGACGCCGGGGCCGACGGTGCGCGCATAGCTGCCGAGCCGCGTGACCACGCCTTCCTTTTCCGGCGGCACGATATGAAAGGAGGAAAAGAAGAGCCACAGCGCGAGAACCGCGACGATCGCCCATTTCCAGATGCGCCCCGAATCGGCAAGATCGAAGCCGCCGCCGCCCGAACCGCCGCCGCCGAAGCCGCCGCGTCCCTTGCGCAGCAACTCGTCGAGCGCCGAGGGGCCGCGCGGCTTCGCGCCGCGGCGCTGGTCGGCGGGGTCGGGCGTGATCCAGGGGTTGCGCGGACCCGGACGCTTGCCGTCGCCGCTGCCCTTGCCGTTGTCATCCTCGCCCTTGCCGGGACCGCTGCCCCACGGACTGTTGGCCATCAGGCTGATCGAATCGAAAAATTGCCGCAATCCCCGAAGGGTGCGGCGCCCCATGCTGCCTTCAATCTGGTCGTTCATATTGCTTTTATAGGGGCGGCGCGCGCGATTAACAGGGGGTGCGCGCGAAAATGGCTGGCAAAGCGCGCGCGCTCCCCTATTTCGGCGCAGACATGACCGACACTGCCCCCCTCGCCAGCATTGCCGCCGACCTCAGCGGCGGCCGCACATCAGGTCTGCGCTTCCTCGATGAACAAGGCACGCTCGCCATCGTCCTCGATGTCACCGGACTTGCCGCCGACGAACGCAAACCGCTCGAGGACAAGCTGCGCGCAGGCCTGCTCGAACAGCCCGGCGTGAACGAGGTGCGCGTCGCGATGACCGCCGAGAGAAAGGCGATGACGATCATCGCGGTCGGCAGCGGCAAGGGCGGCGTCGGCAAATCGACGCTCGCTGCGAACCTCGCGGTGGCGCTGCGGCGGCTGGGGATCAAGGTCGGGCTGGTCGATGCCGACATCTATGGGCCTTCGCAACCCCGTCTGATGGACAGCGAGCATGTGAAACCCGAAGCGCGCGGGTCGAAACTCGCCCCCGTCCAGAGCGCCTATGGCGTGCCGATGCTGTCGACCGGACAGATCGCGCAGCCGGGGCAGGCGATCGCGTGGCGCGGCCCGATGGCGGGGCGCGCGCTCGAACAGCTGGTCGATGCGAGCTGGGGCGACGTCGACACCCTCGTCGTCGACCTGCCGCCGGGGACCGGCGACGTCCAGCTGACGATGATCCAGAAGCACAAGCCCGCGGGCGCGGTGATCGTCTCGACCCCCCAGGATCTGGCGCTGATGGACACGACGCGCGCGATCAGCCTGTTCCAGCAGGCCGAGGTGCCGATCATCGGGCTCGTCGAAAATATGGCGGGTTACGCCTGCCCGCATTGCGGCGAGGTGAGCGATCCGTTCGGCAGCGGCGGCGCCGAGGCGGCGGCCAGAACCATGCAGATCGACTTTCTCGGCCGCGTGCCGCTGTCGATGGGGATCCGCCTTGCAAGCGACGGCGGCGTGCCCCCGGCGGCGGGAACCGACCCGGCCGGCGAACCATTTCACGCGATAGCGGCGAAAGTCGCCGACTGGCTGAACGCACGAAAGGACAAATGATGGCGATCAACGACGAAGGCGAGATCCGCGAGCTTCTGGGCCAGCCGCGCCGCATCGCGGTGGTCGGCGCCTCGCCCGACCCCGCGCGGCCGTCGAACGGGGTGCTCGCCTTCCTGATCGCGCAGGGTCATAATGTGATCGCGGTCAACCCCGGCCACGCGGGCAAGACGATCCACGGCGCGCCGGTCGTCGCTACGCTCGCCGATGTCGAGCCGCCCGCCGAGATCGTCGACATATTTCGTAACAGCGACGACGCGGGCGCCGCGGTCGACGAAGCGATCGTCCATGGCGCAAAGGCGGTGTGGATGCAGCTGGGGGTGATCAACGAGGCCGCGGCAAAGCGCGCCGACGCCGCCGGGTTGATCGTGGTGATGGATCGCTGCCCCAAGATCGAGATTCCGCGGCTCGGGCTTTTGAAATGAAATCGATCCTTGCCATCGCCGCCGTCGCGCTGCTTGCCGGCTGCGCCACCACCCCTGCCGCGACCGATCCGCAGGACGCCTTCTTCGCCGCGCTCGCCGCGCGCTGTGGACAGGCCTATGCTGGCAAGCTCGCGAGCGATCAGGGCATCGATGCCGACATGCGCGGCAAGGCGATGGTCATGCACGTCCGCCGCTGCTCCCCCGACCGGATCGAAATCCCCTTCCATATCGCGGGGCTCGGCCCCGACGGCGGCTGGGACCGCTCGCGCACCTGGATCGTCACGCGGACGGCCACCGGGCTGCGCCTCAAGCACGACCATCGCCACGCCGACGGCAGCAAGGACGAGCTGACGATGTACGGCGGCGACACGTCCGAACCCGGCACCGCGACGCGCCAGACCTTCCCCGTCGATGCCGAATCGATCGCGCTTTTCACCCGCACAGGGCGGAGCGTTTCGAACAGCAACATCTGGTCGATCGAAACGACCGCCGACGCTTTTACCTATGGGCTGAGCCGCGAAGGCCGCGATTTCCGCGCGACCTTCGATTACCGCCAGCCGGTCGCCCCGCCGCCTGCACCCTGGGGCTGGTAGGAATAATCCTCCCTGTGGCCGCAGGCCATGGGGAGGGGGACCGCTCGCGCAGCGAGTGGTGGAGGGGCCGCAAAGGTAGCGCCATAGCCCCTCCGTCAGCGCTTCGCGCTGCCACCTCCCCATGGCTTCGCCACAGGGAGGATCAATTCGCCAAAAGCCTTTGCCTCGCCGCATCGCCCCGCTTATCAGCGTCGGCGATGGCGGGCATTCGCGACACGGTTGGAAAGCGCAAATCGCGGCTGCCGCAGGTCAGCCGCCGCCAGATGCTCGTCGGCGCGACCGCCGCGGGCGGCCTCGCGATCGCGTGGGGCCTGTGGCCGCGCGACTACCCGCCGAACCTGACCGCCGCGCCCGGCGAACATGTCTTCAACGCCTTTCTGAAAATCGGCGACGACGGGCATATCAGCGCGATCGTCCCGCAATGCGAAATGGGCCAGGGCGTCACGACCCTGCTGCCGCAGATCATGGCCGACGAACTCGGCGCTGACTGGCGCACGATCGCGGTCGAAAGCGCGCCGATCAGCCCGCTTTACGCCAACACGCTGCTGGTCGACGAAGATAGCGCGGTCTTTACCCCGCGCGCGGGCGTGCCCGATTTCGTCGCCGACGTGCGCCGCTGGGTGCGCCGCGAATGGGCGGTGCGTAATGCAGTGATGCTGACCGCCAATTCGTCATCGGTGCGGATGTTCGAGGAACCGTGCCGCGCCGCCGCGGCGCAGGCGCGCGCGCTGCTGATGATGGCCGCGGCCGATCGCTGGGACGCCGACTGGCAGGAGTGCGACACGCAGGACGGCTTCGTCCTCCATGGCCAGAAGCGACTGCGCTTTGCCGAGGTCGCCGCCGCCGCAGCAACGCTCGAACCGCCCGCGCAGCCCGTCTACCGCGCGTCGGCCGCCGATCCGCTCTATGGCAAGGAACTGACGCGGCTCGACCTGCCCGCAAAGGTCGACGGTTCGGCAAATTATGCCGCCGACATCCGCCTGCCCGACATGGTCTTCGCCGCGATCCGCCAGGGCCCGCTCGGCGCGACGCGGCTGAAGAGTATCGACCGCGACGCGGGGTTCGCCGCACCCGGCCTGCTCCATGTCGTGACGCACGACCGCTGGGTCGCGGCGGTGGCGCGCAACTGGTGGGCGGCAAATCGCGCGCTCGACCGTTTCGCGCCGGTGTTCGAGACCCAGGGTACGCCGATTTCGACCGATCGCATCGACAAGGCGCTGAAGGCCGCGCTGAAGGCCGATGGCTATCGCATCCACCGCGAGGGCGACGTCGCCGAAGCGATGGAGGGACGCACGCGCATTGCCGCCGAATATGCCGCTGCCCCCGCGCTCCACGCCCCCGTCGAAACGCGCAGCGCGACCGCCGCGCCCGACGGTGGCGGGCTGCGGCTGTGGGTCGCGACGCAGGCGCCGACGCAGTGTCGCGACGCGGTCGCGCGCGCCACCGGCTTGCCTGTCGCCGACGTCACCCTCTTCCCGATGATGGCGGGCGGCTCGTTCGACGCCTGCCTCGATCACAGCGTCGCGGTGCAGGCGGCGATCATCGCGCTTCAAATCAAACGCCCGGTCCAGCTCGCCTGGTCGCGCGCCGAAGAGATCATGCGCCTGCCGCCCCGCGCGCCGGCGCGCGCCAGGCTGACCGCGACGCTCAACGCCGCGGGCGGGATCGACGCGCTCGTCACGCGTATCGCCGTCCCTTCGACCAACCATGAGGTGCGCGCGCGGCTGTTCGACAATCTGCCCGCCGACGTCGCGCAGCGCGCCGCCGTCGGCCGCGCCGACGCCGCCGCGGTCGAGGGCGCGGCGACGCGCTACGCCATTCCGCACCACGCGGTCGATCATTGCCCCGCGGACATCGGCCTGCCCACGGGCCGCTGGCGCGGCAATGCCGACAGCTATACCGCCTTTTTCACCGAATGCTTCGTCGACGAACTGGCGGCGCGCGCGGGGTCCGACCCGCTATCCTATCGCATGGCGATGCTCGGCGACGCGCCGCTGCTCGCGCGCTGCCTGCTCACCGCGACCAGCCTTGGCGGCTGGGAAGGCGGCTTGCCCGGCAGCGCGCAGGGCCTTGCCTGCCACACGATGCGCGGCAGCCACATCGCGCTGATGGCGACCGCGCGGCAAAGCGACCGGGGGCTTCAGGTCGAACAACTGGTCGCGGTCGTCGATGCGGGGCGCCTCGTCAATCCGGCGATCGCGCGGCAACAGATCGAGGGCGGGCTGATCTTCGGCCTCGCCGCCGCGGTCGGCGCGACGACCGATTATGCGGGCGGCCTCGCGACCGCGCGCAAGCTTGGCCAGCTCGGCCTGCCGCGCCTGTCGCAGACGCCCGAAATCCTCGTCGAGTTCGTCGACAGCGACCGCGAACCCGGCGGCCTCGGCGAAATCGCCGTGCCCGTCGTCGCCCCCGCGATCGCCAATGCGATGTTCGCCGCGACCGGCCGCCGCATCCGCCGCATCCCCCTTTCGGCGCAACCATTATGACCCTGCCCCCCGATCATCCGCCCGTCGTCGCCCCGCGCGTCGGCGTCCTGCTCGTCAACCTCGGCACCCCCGACGCGCCCGATCCACCGTCGGTGCGCCGCTATCTGGGGCAATTCCTGTCCGACCGGCGCGTCGTCGAAATCCCGCCGATCCTGTGGCAGCCGATCCTGCGCGGCATCATCCTGACAACGCGGCCGAAAAAATCGGCTCATGCCTATGCGCAGATATGGACCGAGGACGGCTCGCCGCTCGCCGCCATCACCCGCGCGCAGACGGCGGCGCTGCAAGCCGCGCTCGGCGACGGCGTCGAGGTCGCCTATGCGATGCGTTACGGCGAACCGGCCATCGGCCGCGCGATCGACGCGCTGACCGACGCAGGGTGTCGCCGCATCCTGATCGCCCCCCTCTATCCGCATTATTGCGCCGCGACGACCGCGACCGTCGTCGATGCCGCCGCCGACCATCTGAAGACGCTGCGCTGGCAGCCGACGCTGCGGTTCCTGCCGCCCTATGCCGACGATCCAGCCTATCTCGGCGCGCTCAAAACCTCGGTCGAGGCGGGACTCGCCGCGCTCGATTTCGCGCCCGACATGCTGCTCGCCAGCTTTCACGGAATGCCCGAACGCACGCTGCGTCTCGGCGATCCCTATCATTGCCAGTGCCAAAAGACCGCGCGGCTGCTCTCGGAGGCGCTCGGTCGCCCGGTCGGGGTCGCGTTCCAGTCGCGCTTCGGCCGCGCCAAATGGCTCGAGCCCGCGACCGACGTGCAGCTCGAAGCCTTGGCAAAGGCAGGAAAGAGCGTCGCCATCTTCGCGCCCGGCTTTGCCGCCGATTGCCTCGAAACGCTCGAAGAACTGGCGATCCGCGGCAGGGAACAGTTCATGGCGGCGGGCGGGCGGCAATTCGCCTACCTCCCCTGCCTCAACGCCGACGCGCCCGGCATGACGATGATCGAAGCGCTCGTGCGCCGCGAGCTGGCGGGCTGGATCTGACGCTCCGGCTGCTTACCAACTGTTTAGGGCAACCGGTTAAAATGCTCCATCGTGGCGCCGATCCGGCGCGGCGGCGCCCGTCTGTGGAGTGATGCGATGAACGAGGTCGAGCTGGCCGCCCTGATGTTCGCAGGCGCGATGCTGCTCTGCATTGCGCTCGCCCTTGCGATCTGGCGCGCGCGCCGCCCCGTCACATCGCCGCCCGCCCCGCGAGCGCCGCGCGAAACCCGTCGGCCCAAACTGCCGCGCAAGACGCCCGAAGTCGCCGACGTCGAAATCGCGCCGGCACGCCTCGCACGGGTCAGCGGCAAGGCGCCGCTCGAGCCGCCGCGCGACCTGATGCCCGACGGAAGCTTTGAAACCGAAACGCCCGTCGAGGCGATCGCCGACGCGACCGCGCCCGAAGCCGCATCGCAAACGAGAAGGGCGGAGGCCGAAAAGATTGCGGCCGAGGCACTCGTCGATGCAGGCGCCGCGGCGGTGACGCTGCGCCTCGTCCCGCAGATTCCGCCGCGCGACGCCATTTCGACGCGCAGCTGGCTCGGCGGGCGCCCGCGGCTGGCGACGGGCATGGCCTGGCCGCTGATCGACGATCAGCCCGCCGATTTCCTCGCCCAGATCGGCTGCGCCGACCTGCCGCGCGACCTGTGGGGCGGACTGGGGCCGCGCCATGGCGCGCTCGCCTTCTTCATCCATCGCCACCGGCCCGAGGTGCGCGTGCTCCATGTCGGCGAGCCCGGAGCGCCGCTCGCGCCGCCCTATGCGCTCAACCTTGGCGAGGGGTGGTTCGGCCCCTATGGCGACCTTGCCGGGGGCGACCTTGCTTCTTTTGCCGTGCGCGCCTTTCCGCAATGGCCGGTCGATCTGGTCGAAGCGGGCGTCGGCGACCCGCTCGCGAGCGACATGGCGGACGACCTCGACACCCAAGGCTACGACATCGCCGATCCCGCTTTCCATCCCTTCGACTGGGGCAGCCTGACCGCGATGGCGGCGATTCTCGAATCGCGGCTGGGTCGGCTTTTGACCGAGCCCGCGGCCGACTGCGATGCCGCTTCGGCCGACGTGATCGCGCGCTGCGTCGCAATCAACCGGGAGGCGCGCGGACGCGCGGCCGAGATCGTCGGCATCATCCACGACAGCGCGGTGCGCGATCCCTTTTCGCCCGGCGATGCCACCGCGGTGATGGCGGCGCTCCACGCGATCCCGTGGGCGGTGATCGCACGCAAGACGGCCGCCGATGGCAGCGAAACCTTCGAGCTGGAGACGCTGCCGCTGACGACGCACCGCGCCGACGCCGACCTTTGGGTAGGCGATTATCGGACGATGCTCTTCGACCGCGCGAAACATGCCTGGTGCGCCGATCCCGCCAATCTGTCGGCCCCGGCCCGCGCCTATTTCGAGCCGCTCTGGCAGCGCCTCGCCGCGCGCGAAATGGCAAGCGTGGGCGGCGAGCGCGACGGCGAACCCATCCTGCTCGCGCTGCCAACAAGCGGCTTAATGAGCCGCCGTTTCGGCGACGGTCAGGCGCTGCTCGTGACCATCGACAAGGCCGACCTGGCGATCGGCGACTTTGCGAAAGCGCGGGCGCAGCTAGGGTCAGTATCCTAGTTCGCTGAATAGCTTTGCGATTGACGTTCCGGTCAACTTGCAGGCCGCGTCGCCGCGCCCTAATCATCGATTCAAATCTGTGGGAGAGATGATCGATGGCACGCATAGCAATCGTCACCGGCGGCAGCCGCGGGATCGGCGAAGCCATTTCGCTGAAGCTTCAGGAACAGGGCGTGACCGTCGTCGCCAACTATGCCGGCAATGACGAAAAGGCGCGCGCCTTTACCGAACGCACCGGAATCAGGACCTATAAATGGGACGTCGGCGACCATCAGGCATGCCTCGACGGCTGCGCGCGGGTCGCGGCCGAGGTCGGCCCGATCGACATCGTCGTCAACAACGCCGGCATCACCCGCGACGGCACCCTCGCGCGGATGAGCTATGATGACTGGCACGATGTGATGCGCATCAACCTCGGCGGTTGCTTCAACATGGCGAAAGCCTGTTTCCCTGGCATGGTCGAGCGTGGCTGGGGGCGCATCGTCAACATCGGCTCGATCAACGGGCAGGCGGGCCAGTATGGCCAGGTCAATTATGCCGCCGCCAAATCGGGCATTCACGGCTTCACCAAGGCGCTGGCGCAGGAAGGCGCCAAGAAGGGCGTGACGGTGAATGCGATCGCGCCGGGCTATATCGACACCGATATGGTCGCCGCGGTTCCGCCGCAGGTGCTCGAAAAGATCGTCGCGAAGATTCCCGTCGGGCGTTTGGGCCAGGCGCATGAAATTGCACGCGGCGTCGCTTTCCTGTGCAGCGAGGATGCGGGGTTCATCACCGGGTCGACGATGTCGATCAATGGTGGGCAGCATATGTACTGACGGGCCGAGGGCGCTAGCGAAGGCGTTCGCGTCAGCGAACGACGAGCTGGCAACCGGTGGCGCAGCCACGGCCCGGCACGGCCAGCGGGGCGGCGATCCGAAAGATCGCCGAACCCGTCTGACGGCAAGCGGCGGCTTTGCCGTCGCTCCCACCCTCGGCGCCGACTTCGTCGGCATCTCGACTTCGCTCGATGCGAACGGATATTCAAATGGCCGATGAAGCCGCCTCCTACCACCCGCCCGTCAAACGCTCGGTGACCATCGCCGGCCACCCCACCTCGATCAGCCTCGAACCCGTCTTCTGGGCCGCGCTCGAAGCCGAAGCCGCGCGGCAGGCGCTGCCCGTCAACGCACTCGTCGCGCGCATCGACGTCGAACGCATGGAAGCGGGCGATCCGCCGAACCTGACCTCGGCGATCCGGCAATGGCTGTGGCATCGCCGCGCCGATCAGAGCGCAGCGTAAACCGCCTGCGCGAACGCCGCGCCCTTGTCGGGCGCGTGATGAAGGAACAGCGACGGCTCGATCAGTTCAAGCTCCATTACATGCAGGCGCCCCGCCGCGTCGCCGACCATATCGACGCGCGCGTAGACGGGCGGCACCGGAACGGCGGCCAGCGCCATCGCGGCGAGCGTGCGCGCCGCGTCATTGGCCTCCCACGCCGTCTCGCGCCCGCCAAACTGTTCCTGCACGCGAAAGTCGCCCGCCGCGGGGCGCTTGACGATCGCATGGCTGAAACGGCCGCCGAAGAAGAAGAGCGAAAATTCGCCTTCGGTCAGGATCCCAGGCATCAAGGGCTGGACGAGGCGGCGCTGGCCCAGCGCATCGGCGGGAATCGGCGCGCCCGGCGCGATCCGGTGCGTGCCATCGGCGCCGCCCGAAATCGCGGGCTTTATCACGACCTCATCGACGCCGAGCGCGTTGCGCGCATCGGCCAGCGCCGCGGCATCGAGCGCCGCTGCCTCGACCGTCGGCACCACCGCGACGCCCTTTGCCGCCAGGTCGGCGAGATAGGCCTTGTCGCTGTTCCAGCGCAGCACCGGCACCGGATTGACCACCGGCACTCCCTCGGCCGCGAGACGGTCGAGCAGGCCATACCAGCGCGCGACGTCGCGCTGATAACCCCAGGCGAAGAGCGGCAGGATCAGTTCATGCCCCGCCAGATCGCCCGGATCGGTCCACACGCGCTGCTCGACGGTAAGACCCGCGGCGGTCAGCGCCGCCGCCTTGCGCGCAAAGGCGGGCTGCCATTTCTCCGCATAGTCGGGCGCCGGGACAAGGATGGCAACGCGGGGCTGATAGGGCATGAACAAGGGTCGCCTTCTAAAAAAAACGTCATTGCGAGGAGCCCCGGACTTGATCCGGGGCGACGCGGCAATCTCCAGCTATCGGTCGTGAAAGGCCGTCGGCTGGAGATTGCTTCGCGTCGCTCGCAATGACGAAATCCTACCGCGCCAGAAGCCCCCGCGCCTGCCCCGCGATATGCGACAGCATCGCGCCATTGGGGTTGGGAATCATCCGCGCGCGGTCGACCGTCGCGCGGAACTGTTCGACGCGCGGCGCATGGTCGGCCAGCCATTTGGTCACCGCCGCGTCGAGGTCGCCCTTGGGCAGCCCGCCGAGGAAGCCCAGCCGCATCTGCTGAAAATCGCGCGCCAGGCTGTTGACCAGCAGCCGTTCCCACGGGTCGGCGGGGCTCATATGCGCCGCCAGCGTCTGCGCCCAGTCGAGCCCCAGCGCTTCGCCCAGGTGGGTGAAGGCGTGCGTCACCGCGACCTCGTCGTCGCCGCGCCGTTCGGCCAGGTCGACGATGCCGATCGCGCCGTCGGTCTTGAACAACCGCACGACCGCCGACGTCAGCGCCTCGGGCGCGCCGGCGTCGAGCAGCTGCTGCGTCAGCATCTCCCACTGGCGCCGCACCGACGGGCTGAGCAGCCCGTCGACGCTGGCGTTGAGACGGTCCACCCCCGGTTCAAGCCGCGCGACGACCGGGCCGGGGCGCGACAGCGACTGCGTCACGCGCAGCAGGTCGGCCATTTGCGACGCCATCGCCGCCGCCGCCTGCGAAAAGAGCGACAGGCGGATGCCCTCGTCGATCTTTGCCGCGTCAAGCTCGCTCCAGATCGCGGGCATTCCCAGCAGCCGTTCGACCGCGACGAACGCTGCCGCAACGTCGCCGAGCGCGCAGCCTTCCTCTTCGACCAGTTCGAACGGGTGGACGATGCCCATGCGGTTGACGATGCGGTTCGCCACCTTGGTCGCGATGATTTCGCGGCGGAGCTGATGATCGGCGATCGCGCCCGCGAAATCGCGCTGCATCTCCTGGGGGAAGGCCGCGGCAAGGTCGCTCGCCAGCGCGGGATCGTCGGGCAGATCGCTCGCCTCGATCGCATCCTGCAAGGCCAGCTTGGCCGTCGACAGCAGCACGGCGAGTTCGGGGCGCGTCAGCCCGCGCCCTTCGGCGGCGCGGCGCAGCAGTTCGTCGTTCGCGGCGAGCCCTTCGACCTTGCGGTCGAGCCGCCCCGATGCCTCGAACGTCTCCATGATCCGCACCAGCGACGGCACCGCCGCCGATCCGCCCTTTTCGGCGATCGACAGCGCGAGCGCCTGGAGGCGATTATCTTCGAGAACGAGCGCCGACACATCGTCGGTCATGCGCAGGAGCAGCGCGTCGCGGTCGTCCTGCGACAGCCGCCCTTCCGCCATCTCGCGATTGAGCGCGATCTTGATATTGACCTCATTATCCGAACAATCGACGCCCGCGCTATTGTCGATGAAGTCGGTGTTGATCCGCCCGCCCTTCGCCGAAAAGGCGATGCGCGCCGCCTGCGTGACGCCGAGATTCGCGCCTTCGCCCACGGCCTTCACGCGCAGATCCTCGGCATCGACGCGCAGCGCGTCGTTCGCGGGATCGCCGACCTCGGCATTATTCTGGCTCGCCGCCTTCACATAGGTGCCGATGCCGCCGAACCACAAGAGGTCGACCGGCGCCTTCAGGATCGCCGAGATCAGCGAACTTGGGTCGATTTCGCTCGCCGACAGGCCGAGCAATGCCTGCACTTCGGGGCTGAGGGGAATGCTCTTCTGGCTGCGCGGAAAGACGCCGCCGCCCTTCGAGATCAGTCTCTTGTCATAATCGTCCCAGCTCGATCGCGGCAGGCCAAACATCCGCTCGCGTTCCTTCCAGCTTTTCGCCGGATCGGGATCGGGGTCGAGGAAGATGTGGCGATGGTCGAAGGCGGCGCAAAGCTTGATCGCCTTGCTGAGCAGCATGCCATTGCCGAACACGTCGCCCGACATGTCGCCACAGCCGACGACGCGAACGCAATCGCTCTGCACATCGATGCCCATTTCGGCGAAGTGGCGCTGCACCGAAATCCACGCGCCCTTGGCGGTGATGCCCATCGCCTTGTGGTCATAGCCCTTCGATCCGCCGCTCGCGAAGGCATCGCCGAGCCAGAAGTCGCGCTCCATCGCGAGGCCGTTGGCGACGTCGGAGAAGGTCGCCGTGCCCTTGTCGGCGGCAACGACGAAATAGGGGTCGTCGCCGTCGCGGGTCACGACATGTTTGGGGTGCACGACCTTGCCCGCGACCAGATTATCGGTGATCGACAGCAAGGAGCGAATGAAGATGCGATAGCATTCGGTGCCTTCGGCGAACCAGGCATCGCGGTCGAGCGACACGTCGGGCAGCGCCTTGGGATAGAAACCGCCCTTGGCGCCGGTCGGCACGATGACGGCGTTCTTGACGCGCTGCGCCTTCATCAGCCCCAGGATTTCGGTGCGGAAGTCGTCGCGGCGGTCGGACCAGCGGAGACCACCGCGCGCGACCGGGCCGGCGCGCAGGTGAACGCCCTCGACGCGCGGCGAATAGACCCAGACCTCGCGCCACGGCAGCGGCTTGGGAAGGCCGGGGATCTGCGCGCTGTCGATCTTGAACGCCAGCGCCTCTTCGGCGGCGGGGGCAAAGGCGTTGGTGCGCAGCGTCGCGCCGATCACCGCATGGAAGAGTCGGAGGATGCGATCCTCGTCGATCGACTTGATGCCCGCGAAGCCCGCCTGAATCTCGGCATCGAGCGCCGCGGCGCGCGCGGCGTCGTGCGCCTTGGGATCGTGGAGCGCGCGGAAGCGGTCGATCAGCGCCGCGGTCAGTTGCGGGGCGTGGCGCAGCGCGCTGACCACCGTGTCCATGCCATAGGCCGACCCGCCCTGCCGCAGGTAACGGAACCAGGCGCGCAGCCAGACGATCGCCCCCGGATCGGTCTGGTTGGTGAGCACCAGCTGGTTGAACGCATCATTTTCGGCGCGGCCGTCCAGCACCGCGGCGATCGCGCCTTCGATCGTCGCCGCGAAGGGAAGCAACGCCTTTTCCTCGACATTGGCGGGCAGGCGCAGCGTGAAATCGTGAATCACGATCGGCCGGTCGTCGTCCTCGCCGCCCGGCGCGCGCGTCGCGCCGAGCGCGGTCGGGATTTCCTCGAGCACCTCGAATCCGAAATGTTCGAGCGCCGGCACGACGTCGGACAGCGCCAGCGGGCCGACCGCGCTATAGACTTTGAGCCGCAGCCGATCGTCGCCGTCGAGGCTCTTTTTCGCCAGCCGGACGCTGCGCGGGTTCGCGGCATCGAGATCGCGCAGCCGCGCGATGTCGCGCGCCGCCTCTTCGGGATTGTAGAGATTGCGATAATTGGGCGGGAAGGCAGGCGCAAAGCGTGCCGCGAGCGCCGCGGCACGCCCCGGATCGCCGCGCCGCGCGAGCGCCGCCTCGACCTCGGGCTGCCAGCCGCGGACCATTTGTTCGAGCTGCGCGTTGAGCGCGTCGGTATCGGGAACGACGCCGCCGCTGCGCAGGTCGAGCGTGTAGCGCAGCAGCGCCGCACCGCCATCCTCGAGCACCATCGTCCAGCCGATCACGCCCGCCTTCGCTTCGCGCACCAGCATCGCCTCGACCGCGATGCGGCGGCCGGTCGAAACCTCGTCGCGCGGCAACCAGACGAAGGCGAAGAGATGGCGGCCGAGCGCGCTGCGCACCGTCACCAGCTTCGGCCGCGGGCGGTCGGTGATCGACATCGACGTGAGCACAAGCTCTTCGAGCGACGCCGCATCGAAAGCGATGAGCAGGTCGTGCGGCAGCGCAGTCAGCGCGTGCGCGAGCGCCTTGCCCGCATGGCCCGCGGGATCGAAACCGAATTTCGTCATCAGCGCGTCGAGCTGCGCGCGCAGCACCGGCACCTTCGCGGGCGGCGTCGACAGCGCCTGGCTTGTCCACAGCCCCGCATGGATCGACAGCCGCTCCACGGTCTGGCCCTTGATTTCGGGGACGATGATGAGGTCGAGCAGAACGCGGCGATGCACGGCCGAAAGGCGGTTCGACTTGATCAGCAGCGGCGCGGGCGCGCCGCCCGAATGCAGCTGGGCATCGAACCAGGCGAAGGCGGCGTCGAGCGCCGCGGGCGACAGCAGCTCGCTGTCGGCGCTCTCGCTGATCCCCAGCGGTTCGTGCATCCGGCCGTCGCGGGTGCGCCATTCGTGGCCGAGCTGCGTCATGAATCCGCTCTCGAACCAACGCAGCAGTTCGGCGCCCTCGCCTTCGAGCCGCATCGCGGCGTCGGCCAGCATCGCGGCGCGCATCGCGCGCCAGTCGCGCACCGCCGCGCGCACGTCGCGCAGCGCCGCCTCGATCGCGTCGAGCAGACGCCGCCGCGCGCGCGCGTCGCCGCGCTCCAGCTCGATATAGATGACCGACTCGCGTATGTCGCCCGCTCCGGCTTCCTGCAAATGACCCTTCGCATCGCGCTTCACCGCGATGACGGGGTGAAGGATGCGATGGACGACCAGCCCCTGCGCCGCGACGACCTGCGACGTCGAATCGACAAGAAAAGGCATGTCGTCGTTGATGATGGCAAGCCGCATCCGGCGGTCGGGGCCGTCGGCGGCGATCGGCTCGAGCAGCAGCGACGGCGTCCCGGCGGCGCGATCGAGCGCCGCGCGCGCGGCGAACTGGCTCGCCTCGGCGAGCGCCGCGCGGTTCATGTCGTCGCCCTCGCCGGGGAGCGCGCTGCCTTCGAGCGCGCCCAGATAGGCGGCGGCGATTTTCGCGGGGATTTTGACGGGGGTGGTCGGCGTGTCCGTTTCCGGCGTGTCGGACAGAGTCTTGGGCATAAGGTGCAGCATCCCGAACCAAAAAGGGGGAACCCAGCCGACGATCGGCGGGGGTCCGTTCGCTGCCGCCCCCTATGCGCCTGTGGCGCGCGCGGCTCAAGGCCTCGTTCGCGCGCTCACGTAAAAATATTTCAACTTTCGGGTTGTCTGTTGCGCGAGGCCGGTCAGCCGCCAGCGGTGATCGCGATCGCCTTCCCGGCAAGCTTCGCCACCAATGCCGGGTCGTCGGCCGCCTTGGCGACGATGCCGACATGACCGCCCGGCATCGCGCGCGCGATGAGCACGACGAATTCGGCGTCGCCCGCATCATGTTCCAGAATCACGGCGGGCTGCGCGCTGCGCAAGGTTTCAAGCCGCGCGTCGACCGAAACTTTCGCCTTGACCGGCCTGCGCCGCGCGCGCGCGTCCTTGACCAGCCCTTTCAGCCCGCCGGGATAACGGTCGAGATAGGCGGCAAGTTCGCCGCGCGCGATACCCTCGTCCTTCGCATGGGCCAATGCGCAGGCATATTCGGCCAGCCGTGTCTTGTCATAGGCGGCGCCAAAGACCAGCTTGACCACCGGCGTCATCGGCGCGCGCGCCTGTGGCTTCAGTCCCGCATCGTCGAGCAGCGCGGCAAAAGCCTCGGGCCGTTCTTCGGCCGCGAGCGCGAAGTCCCATGCCTGGCCGACCGCCCGATACAATGCACTGCGGCTGCGACTGTCGGCGGCGATCGCCCGCTCGGCGGTCTCGCGCGCCAGCGCCAGCCAGTCGGCCAGTTCGGCTTCTGGACCGGGATCGGCGGACTCATCGACGGCGTCGTCGGTGCGGTCGGCGTCGCCGAACAGGTCGGCGCCGTCGCCCAGCACGGCAAACCCCGGCGCGGCATCGGCGCCGAAATCCTCGTCGAAGTGCAGCGAGTCGGGGCCATCGGCCCACACCGGCACCGGCGCGGTCAGCGGCGCGGCGCTACGCAGCGCCTGTTCGACCGACAGCTGCAACTCCGCTTCCTGTTCGGCGGGAGCCGCTTCCTTCCAGTTGATCACGCCCATGATGAAATCGATCGTATCGTCGTCGGACGACAGGGGCAGCAATATGCCGCGATACATGATCGTCACGCCGCGATCGCTCTCGAACTCGGCCTCGAAGCCGATGGGCGCGCGGTTGGCGATGATCTGCAGATAATGGTCGGTCAGCCGCGACAGCAGCGAGCGGCCCGGTATCTGGCTGATATAATGGACATTCTCGTCGATCTGCGACTCGTCGCGCAGCCGCTCGCCCAGGAAGGCGATACCGGGATTGTCGATGCCCTGGGTGAAATCGAGCAGCACCGCATGCGGACCGAAATCGGCGTTTTCAAGGTCGAGATCCTCGACCGACGGATAGGCGCGGTCGGCAAGCAGCGAGGCCCAGTAATTATAGGCGCGCACCTGCATCCGCCGTTCGTCGACGCCGACAGCCGCGGGCGCCTCGACCGCCTCGTCATCCTGGCCGTGGCTGCCCGAAAGCAGTCCGCGCATGCTGTCCATCATTTATCCCCAGCCACAAATATCGGTGAATCCTATGCACCGGGACTGGTAAAAGCGGCGTAAACGATGGTGGGATGGCGGTGGGGCGCAGCACCTCCTTCTCTCTGCCTCGTTCATCCCGGCGAAGGCCGGGATCTCGCCGGTGCGTCAGAATGCGAGGGCGAGATCTCGGCCTTCGCCGGGATGACGATTCAAGCGAGCCCAGCTCTAACTCGACCAGCCACCCGCGAGCGCGCGGAACAGCGCGATCTGCCGCCGCGAAATCTGCGCGTCCTGCGCCGCGAGCACGGCCTCGGTCTCGGCAAAGGTCCGCTCGGCGTCGAGCCATTCGAGCGAGTCCGATGCACCCTCTACCCGCTTGGCGCGCACGATCCGCGCGGCGCGTTCGGCCTGGTCGCGCGCCGCGCGCAGCGACTGGCGTTGTTCGAGCGAACGCGCATAGGAGGACAGCGCCGTCTCGGTCTCCTCCAGCGCGCGCAACACCGTGCCGTCAAATGCTGCGAGCGACGCCTGCGCATCGGCTTCGGCGGCGGCAATGCGGGCGCGCGCGGGTTCCTGGTTGGGGAAGGCCCAGCTGAGCAGCGGCCCGAGCAGCCAGCGCAGCGGCCCGCCGCCGAAAATATCGCCAAAGCCCGTGCCGGTGGACCCGGCCGATCCGCCGAGCGTGACGCGCGGATACAGGTCCGCGGTCGCAACGCCGATGCGCGCGGTGTCGGCGGCGAGGCGGCGCTCGGCGGCGCGAATATCGGGACGACGCTTGAGCAGCGCCGCCCCATCACCGACCGGGATGGGATCGGTGATCTCGAGGCTGATGTTGCGGTCCGCCGCGATGGGAGGGAGCGCAGCGGGAACGCGACCGGTCAGAGTCGCGAGGCGGAACAACGCCGCCTGCCGCTCGGCCTCGATAGCCGGAATGTCCGCCGCGCGCTGGTCGCGCAGCGTCGTGATGCGCGCCAGATCGAGCCCGGTCGCCATCCCGACCTCCTTGCGGCGCTCGGTGAGCTTCACCTGCTGGTCCAGCAACTCGACAATCCGCCGCGCGACGGCGAGCCGCGCCGCGCTGGAGGCGGCGTCTGCGTAAGCTTGAGTCGTGTCGGCGGCGACGATTACGCGCACCGCCTCGGCGTCGGCCTCGGCCGCCGCGACATCGCCGCGCGCCGCCTCGACCGAACGGCCGACGCGGCCGAACAGGTCGACCTCGTAAGCGACGTTGATGCCGACATCGACCGCCCAATCCTCTTGGGGCGCGCCGGGCAGGCGCTGGCCTTCGGGGCTGCGGCCGTAATTGGCGCCCGCGCCGATTTGCCCCTGCGGCAGCCGGTCGGCGCGCGCCCCGCGCAGCGCCGCGCGCGCGCGGGCGATACTGGCGACCGCGACGCGGACGTCGGTGTTGCTGGCGAGCGCATCGACGACGAGCCCGTCGAGCACGGGATCGTCATAGAGGCGCCACCAGTCGGCGGCGACCGGATCGAGCGACATCGCGGGGCTGTTCGCCGCGACGAACGGCCCCGTGGCGGAGGGCGCCGACGCCGACTGCGGCGCCTTGTAATCGGGGCCGACGGCGCAGGCGGCGAGCGCGAGCGCCGACGCGGCGGTGACAAGATTGCGGAGCATCATGATCTTTCTCCTTATTCCGCCGGCACGGGCAGCGCCGAGCCGCGCACGCCCGACCCGCGTTTCCGCGCAGCGAACCAGTCGCCGAGCGCGCGGCAGACGACATAGAAGGTCGGCGTGAAGATGAGGCCGAACGCCGTCACCCCCAGCATCCCGAAGAACACCGCAGTGCCGAGCGCCTGGCGCAGCTCCGCCCCCGCCCCGCTCGCGATCAGCAGCGGCACCGCGCCGAGGATGAAGGCAAAGCTCGTCATCAGGATCGGGCGCAGGCGGTCGCGCGCGGCGCGCACCGCGGCGTCGATCGGCGACAGCCCGTCCTGTTCCTCGGCCTGCTTCGCGAACTCCACGATCAGGATCGCATTCTTCGCGGCGAGCGCGATCAGCACGACCAGCCCGATCTGCGTCAGCACATTATTGTCCATGCCGCGCAGGTTCACGCCGATCATCGCCGCGAGCAGGCACATCGGCACGATCAGGATGATCGCGAGCGGCAGCACCAGGCTCTCATACTGCGCCGCGAGCACGAGGAAGACGAACAGCACCGCGAGCGCGAAGACGATCCCCGCGGTGTTCGCGGCCGCCTTCTGCTGAAAGGCGATGCCCGTCCATTCGGTGCCATAACCCGCGGGCAGCGTTTCCGACGCGATCTTTTCCATCGTCGTCAGCGACGCGCCCGACGACGATCCGGGCGCGGTGTCGCCGTCGATCTCGACCGCGGGGAACAGATTGTAGCGCGTGACGCGATACGGCCCCGTGCGGTCCTCGAAATTGGCGACCGACCCGATCGGCACCATCGCGCCGCTGTCCGACCGCGTGCGCAGGTTCGCGATGTCGGCGACGCTCTGGCGATAAGGCGCGTCGGCCTGCGCGGTGACGCGATAGGTGCGGCCGAGCAGGTTGAAATCGTTGACGAACGCCGATCCCAGATAGACCTGCAATGCCTCGAACACCCGCTCGGGCGAAACGCCCAGCGCATTCGCCTTCGCGCGGTCGACGTCGGCAAAGACGCGCGGATTGGTGGGGTCGAAAAAGGTGAAGACATGGGCGAGGCCGGGGGTCTGGTTCGCCTTGCCGATCAGCGCGTTCGTTTCGTTCGCGAGCGCCGCATAGCCATGGCCGCCGCGATCCTGCACGATCATCCGGTAACCGCCGGCCGAGCCGATCCCCTGAATGAGGGGCGGCGGGATCACGACGATCTGCGCTTCGGTAATATCCGCGGTGCGCTTCTGCGCTTCGGCCATGATGTCCTCGAACTTGACGCCGAGCTTCTTCCTTTCCTCGAAGGATTTGAGCGGGAAATAGGCGGCGGCCGAATTGGGCGCGAGCGTCTGCGACGGCCCGTCGAAGCCCGCGAGCATCACCGACCCCAGCACGCCCTCGACCGGCAGCACGCGCGCCGCGACCTTTTGCAGCACCGCGTCGGTGCGCTCGACCGAAGCGCCCGAGGGCAGCTTGAGAGCGACGAGGAAATAGCCCTGGTCCTGCGCCGGGATGAAGCCCGTCGGCGTCGCCCAGAACAGCCCCGCGGTCGCCGCGATCAGCCCCGCATAGCTGACCATCATCTTCTTGGGCGCGCGCACCAGCCGGGCGGTGAGCCGCGCATAGCCGTCGCTCATCCGCTCGAAGCCGCGATTGAACGCATCGCCCGCGCGGCGCAGCATCCGCATCCCCCTGCCCTCCTGCACCGGCGCCGAATGGCCGCGCAGCAGGATCGCCGCGAGCGCGGGCGACAAAGTGAGCGAAAGGATCAGCGAGATGATCGTCGCGGTCGAGATCGTCACCGCGAACTGCTGGTAAAAGGCGCCCGACAGGCCGGTGAGGAACAGGGTCGGCACGAACACCGCGCAGAGCACGAGCACGATGGCGACGAGCGCCGCCGACACCTCGTCCATCGACGTGCGCGCGGCTTCGAGCGCGCTCATGCCCTTCTCCAGATTGCGTTCGACATTCTCGACGACGACGATCGCGTCGTCGACGACGATGCCGATCGCGAGGACGAGCCCGAACAGCGACAGATTGTTGAGGCTGTAGCCGACGCCTGCGAGCACCGCGAAGGTGCCGATCAGCGACACGGGGATCGCCAGCACCGGAATGATCGCCGCGCGCCATTTCTGCAGGAAGACGAGGATGACGATGACGACGAGCACGACGGCTTCGAGCAGGGTCGTCATCACCGCGTCGATCGACTGGGCGATGAACTCGGTGGGGTTATAGATGACCCGATATTCGAGGCCTTTGGGAAAATCTTTCGACGACGCCGCCATTTCGGCCTCAACCGCTTGCGCCGCGGCGAGCGCGTTCGATCCGGGGCGCTGGAACACCGCCATGATGACGGTGGGATCACCCGACAGATAGGTGTTGCTGTTGTAATCCGACGCGCCCAGTTCGACGCGCGCGACGTCGGACACGCGGACCTGACGCCCGTCGGCATCGCTGCGGATGACGATATTGGCGAAATCCTTGGGGTCCGAGAGGCGCCCCTGCGTTTCGACGTTGAGCTGGAAATCGCTGCCGCCCGCATAGGGAGGCTGACCGAGCGTCCCCGCGGCGACCTGCACATTTTCGCGCCGCAGCGCCGCGACGATCTCGCCCGCGGTCAGGTCGAGCGCGGCGGCGCGGCCGGGGTCGATCCACACGCGCATCGCATAGTCGCGCGCGCCGAACAGGCGCACGTCGCCGACGCCGTCGATGCGGGAGAGGCGATCGCGCAGCTGGGTCAGCGCATAATTGGAAATATAGGCGCGATCGAGCGACTTGTCGGGGGAGACGAGGTTCACGACCATCAGGAAGTCGGGCGAGGTCTTGCGCGTCACCACCCCCAGTCGCTGCACCGTTTCGGGGAGGCGCGGGGTCGCGATCGCGACGCGGTTTTGCACCAATACCTGCGCGGCATCGAGGTCGGTGCCGATCTTGAAGGTCACGGTAATCGTCACGACGCCGTCGCCGGTCGACTGGCTGCTCATATAGAGCATGTTATCGACACCGTTGATTTCCTGCTCGATCGGCGCCGCCACCGTGTCGGCGACGGTTTCGGCCGACGCGCCCGGATAGGTGGCGGTCACCGTCACCGTCGGCGGGACAATGTCGGGATACTGCGAGACGGGCAGGCCGATATAGGCGACCGCGCCGACGATGGTGATGATGACGGCGATCACCGCCGCAAAGATCGGCCGGTCGATGAAGAAGCGGGATAGGCGCATGGGAGAGCCCCTGTCTGTAAACTGTTTCGGTCACCCCTCCCGCCTGCGGGAGGGGCAGCGAGACTTGCGAGCTTTGCTCGCTAGTCGCAGCGGGGTGGGCCATTGAGACGGAGCTGGCCCACCCCCGACCCCTCCCGCAAGCGGGAGGGGAGAAAGGTCACCGCGCAAAGGTCGCCTGCGCCGACACCGGCTCGTTCGTCCCGGCCGCCGCCTGCTTGGGCGCCGCCGCGACGATCTTGCCCGCCTTGGTCTCGGCCTTGGTGCCGGGGCGCGCGAACTGATATCCGTTGATGACGACGCGGTCGGTCGGCGCCAGCCCCGACCGGATAACGCGCAGACCATCGACCTCGGGGCCGATCTCGACCGGCTTCGCCGCGACCATGCCGTCCTGGCCGACGACATAGACGATCTTGCGCGCCTGGTCGGTCTGCACCGCGGCGGCGGGGACCAGCAGCGCGCGCGTCGTCCGGCCGGTCGACAGACGCATGTTGCCGAACATGCCGGGGGTCAGGAACATCTCGCGATTGGCGAAGCTCGCGCGCGCGCGGATCGTGCCCGACCGCGGATCGAGGCCATTGTCGGTGAAGTCGAGGCGGCCCCTCCAGCGATAATCGCTTTCGTCCTGCAAGCGCACTTCGACCGCCGCGCCCTTGTCGCCGCCCTCGCGCTTGGTCTTGAGGAACAGCGCCTCGGACCCCTGGAAGGTGAAATAGATCGGATCGAGCGCGTTGATCGTCGTCAGCAAGGTGCCGCCGGCATCGCCCGCCGACACGAGGTTGCCCGCGTCGATCTGGCGGTCCGAAATGCGGCCGCTCAAGGGGGCACGGACGGTGGTGAACTCGACATCGAGCGCGCGCTGGGCGATGCGCGCCTCGGCTGCTGCGAGCGCCGCGGTCGCGGCGTTGACCCGCGCGCGCAGCCGGTCGATCTCGCTCTGCGACACCGCCTCGATATCGACCAGGCGGCTCGCGCGGTCGAGTTCAAGCCGGGCGAGCGCCAGGTCGCTGCGCGCGCTCGCCGCCGCGGCGCGCGCTTCGGCGAGCGCGGCGCGATAGGAGCGCGGGTCGATGGTGAAGAGCGGCTGGCCCTGCCGGACGATCTGGCCATCGGTAAAGTGAATTGCCGTGATCGCGCCCGACACGCGCGGACGCACCTCGACCGCCTTCGACGCCTCGAAACGGCCGATATATTCGTCCCACAGGGTCACGTCGCGCGCGAGCGGCGCGGCGACGGTCAGCACCGGAGCGGGCGCTGCCGCCGCCTGTGGTGCGCCGTCGCGCAGCAGCCACCAGGCGCCGGCGACCAGCACCAGAAACGCGCCGATCCACGCCACACGGCGGCCGCGCGCGGGGCGGAGCAGCGTCTTGAGTTCGCGGCGGACCTTCGCATCGGCGGGGTCGAGCTTTTCGATCGGGGTGTGGACGGTCATCTTATGCCCTCTTCTCTTCGTTCGGTTCGGTTGCCGCACCCCGGCCATGGAAAGGGGGCGCAGAAACCCGTCGCCGGAAGCGCTGCTTCCGCCGCGTTGCGATTGCGGTCCTCATATGCAGACGACCCTCTTGGCAGAGGACGGCCGCCCCGTCCGGCGCCCGCACCGAAAAATGCGCGCGCCGGGCCCTGTTTACTTGGGTCGAACGCCATCGGCGCCCGGCCGGGTCGAGCCCGCTCCCGGGATTGATTCATGCTGTCGATGGATCCGGCCGCCGCATGATCCTGTCACACGACGGCCGCTCCGGGGGGAGAGCCTATCTTTGTATACTGGTTGGTATATAATCTATGTTGCGCCGCGTCAAGCGCATTCTGTACCGGGCAGTAAAAATAATTCTTTCAGGGCCCTTACCCGAAACACGGACGCCCGCTTCCGGCGAACAAATGCCCCGCTCAGCGCCCCGGCCACAATTTGAGGCTGGTTTCCACCAGCCGTTCCAGCTCGGCGCGCGTCGCGCCGGCACCCGCCTGCACCGACATGCCCTGATTCACCGCCATCAGGAAAGCAGCGAGCCCCTCGGGGTCGGTATCTTCGGGAAAATCCCCCTCTTCCTTCGCGCGCACCAGCCGGTCGAGCATGGCGCGCTTCGCCGCCGCGCCGCGTTCGAGCACGGCCTGGCGGATGCACTCGGCCTCCGCCCCGCACGCGACCGAAGCGATCACGCCGAGGCAGCCGTTGGGGTTTTCGGGGCAGGTATACATGTCGAGCGCGCCGCGCATCAGCCGCTCGGCGACACCGCGCGCGGTCGGCGCGGCGAGCGCGGCCTGCATATAGTCGAGCTTTTCGCGCTCATAAAGGTCGAGCGCCTTGTTGAAGAGCGCTTCCTTGTTGCCGAAGGCGGCATAAAGGCTCGGCTTGGTGATCCCCATCGCTTCGGTGAGGTCGGCCATCGACGCGCCTTCATAGCCTTTCGACCAGAAGACACGCAGTGCCGCGGCCAGCGCCGCATCGACGCAGAACTCGCGCGGGCGTCCCTTGTGCGGGACGGCTTGCGAATCAGCGCTGGCGCCAGTGTCAACTTTCATAACGACTGGTATATAATATAGCCGTCACAAAAAGTCCAGCGGGGGCGCCGGTTCAGCCGAGCCGCAGGTCGACCGGCGGCCCGACGGGCGCCTTACGCCAACCGGATCTGCCCGCCGTCGCGCGCGAACGGCACGCGCTTCAGCACCGAGGTGCGATAATCGGGCGAAAGCACCGTATCGACGGCAATGAAGCTGGCGACGCCGCGGTCGCGGGCAAGTTCGACGCGCACATAGCCCTGGTGCATATTGTCGGTCCACACGACCTCGGGGATATGCGCGGCATAGGCTAGGTCCAGCGCGCGCGAGGTGGCGTCGTCGAAGCCGCTTTCGACAAAGTCGCCGGGCGAGGATATGCCCGCGGTCCCAAACTCGATCCCCGCCGGGCGTCCCGCCGCGTCGGCCAGGCGATTGGCCCAGAAGCTGTGGCTGTCCCCCGACAGGAATATGAGATCGCCCGCCCCCGCGCGCCGCGACAGGTCATAGAGCCGCTCGCGCGCCCAGGGATAGCCGCCCCACGCATCAGTATAGTCGGGCAGGTTGAAGCGCCCCTTCCACGCCAGCGCAACCGCGGGGTCGGCCGCGAGCCTGGCGCGCTCGGCGGGCGTGGCGGCGGCCAGCCTGGCGAAGGGGTCGGGCAGGATGCCGAGCTTGGCGACATCGGGCACCTCGACGCGCGCGATCACCATCGGCGACCCGATGATCCGCCACGGCTGTCCGTCGGCGACCGACTGCGCGAGCGCGGCCTCCAGATCGGCTTCGAGTTCGGCCGACAGCATCGCGCGGCCCGGCGCGCCGAGCACCTCGCGGCGAAACCGCTCGGCCGATGCCGCGTCGGTGATCGCGGCGGCATGATCGGCATATTCGATCTGCCGCGCCCGCGCGCTGTGGCGCGTTTCGAGCGTGTGGAGCAGCGCAAGGTCGCCGAAGCGATAGGCGCGCCAGAAGTCGGCGCGCGTGCGCCCCGGCTGCGCCAGCCATTCGGGCTCGCGCACCGGCATCCATTCATAATAGGCCTGGATAGACGCCGCGCGGCGCGCTGCCCAGTCGCCCTCGGTCGCCGCCTGATGGTTCTGCGCGCCGCCGGTCCACGGGTTGTTCGTGCTTTCATGGTCGTCCCAGCACGCCAGCAGCGTGTGGTTCGCGTGCATCGCCTGCGCCCCGGCGTCGGTCTTGTACTGCGCATGGCGCATCCGATAGTCGGCGAGCGAAACGATCTCGTGCGTCGGCGCATGGACGCGGCCGATGCTGCGCGCGACCGCATCGCCCCAGCTGTCGTCGCCGCCATATTCATAGATATAGTCGCCGGTGTGGAGCACGTAGTCGATGGCAGGGTCGCGCGCGATCGCGTCATAGGCGTTGAAAAAGCCGAAGGCGAAGTTGGAGCAGGAGGCGAGCGCGATCCCCAGTCGGTCGAGCCGCCCTTCGGGCAACGTCCGCGCGCGGCCCACGGGCGAGACCGCCTCGCCCAGCCGGAAACGGTAATAATAGACCCCGCCCGGCGCGAGGCCGCGCACGAGCAGCTTGACCGTATGGTCGCGCCCGGCATCGGTCGTCATCGTGCCCGATTGCACGACGTCGGCGAAATCGGGCGTCGCGCTCAATTCCCACGCGACCTCGGCGCGATCCTTTGCCGTTACATGCGTCCACAGCACGACGCTGGTCGCGTCGGGATCACCGCTCGCGACGCCATAGCGAAAGGTCGGGTTGGCGGGCGCGGCATGGGCCAGCAGCCCGCGCGGCATCGCGGCCAGCGCCGCGCCGCCGACCATGCCACAGAGGAGCGCGCGGCGCGCGATTTCGGCGCGGTGAAAATGGCTGGTCATGCGCTGATCGTCCCTGTCATTCGGGCCCGCCGATCGCGGTGGCAGGCGGGCGACGCCGGATCGGCCCCGCCCGCCGCCACTTCCGATCAGAAATCGGCGGTCACGGTGAAGATCATCGAGCGCGGCGCGCCGATCCACGCCGCATTGCCTGAAATGCCGCCCAGATAATCCTCGTCGGTCAGATTGTTGATCGTCAGGCTGAAATCGAGCGCCTGCAACCAGTCGGTGAGCGCCTCGCCGCGCATCCCGATGCTGAAGTCGGTCAGGAAATAATGCTTCGCTTCCCAGCTGTTGTCGGCGTTGACGAAGCGGTCGCCGGTATATTTGCCGGTCAGGCCGATGCGGAACGGGCCTGTTTCATAATGGCCCGACAGCACCCACATATCTCTGGGAATGCCCGCGACGCGATTGCCCGGCGTCACGCCCTGTTCCGCGTCGAGCACCGCATTGCCGGTGCCGCGATATGTGGCGTCGATATAGGTATAGGCGGCGTAGAGGTTCAGGCCCTGCGCCGGGCGGACGTTGGCGAGCAGCTCGAAACCCTGCGAATCGATGCCGCCGGCGTTGAAGAATTTGCCGTCGCCTTCGCCCAGATAGTCATTGCCCGCTTCGGTCGAGTTGGACACGAAGATCACCTGATTGGAAAATCTGCTCTTGAACCAGGTCGCCGACGCATTGAACGACCGGCTCTGGTAACGCACGCCCGCTTCCCAATTCTCCGCGGTTTCGGGCTGGAGTTCGGAAAAGTCGGCGTTGCTGAACTCGAGCACCGCGTCGCTCAGCGCCTTGAAGTTCTCGGCATAGCCGCCGAACAGGTTGAGCCCCGCCATCGGCTCGATCTGGATGCCGCCCGAAAAGAGCACGTCGGACGTCGATTCGATCCGCGCATTGGGCGTTTCGCCGAACAGGTCGATGCGGTCGATATTGTTGATGAACTGCTTGGCGCCGACATTGACCGTCACCGGCCCGAAGGTCAGGCTGTCCTCGACATACCATTTGAACGTGTCCTGCGGATATTTGCGGCTGTACTGGATCCAGTAGGGCGCGGGATCGAAGTCGGGGCCGACACTCGTGTCGAGGACATTGTGCCAGTCGCGCCATTCGCTGCGGCGCGTATCCTCGTACCAGATGCCGCCGCGCAGCTTGTTCTCGCCGCCGCCGAAATCCGCGGTCCACGCGGCTTCGGCGGCGCCGCCGATGCGGTCCTTGCGATAATGGGTGTGGCGATAGGATTGCGCGCCGATCGCGCCGGGCGCGTAGCAGGCGGGATCATAGACGGGGTTGGTGGTGCCGCCATAGGGATAGGGCACCGACCCGACGCAGCCCGCGATCGGGCTGAGTGCGACGCCATTGGCGTCGACGAAATAGATGAGCCCCGCCGGCGCGCCGCCCTTCGCAAGCCCGCCCGCCAATTCGCTTTCGGGATTGCCCGCGCCATCGGCGATGACATTGGCGACATATTGCGGCACCCAGTCGCCGCGTCCCGACATGTCGTGATAATAGACCGAAGCGCGCAGATCGAGCGCATCGGCGATCGTCGTTTCGGCCTTCAGATATGCGAAGACATTCTTGCGCAGCGTCGACCAGGCGCGGCGATAGGCCTGATCCTGATAGGGAATGCCGGTCCACACGCCGACCAGCCCGTCGGTTTCGGGGAACAGGCGGAATTGTTCGGCCGAATAGACCTGGTCGTAATTATCCTCATGCGCGTCGTCATAGCTGGCATAGCCGGTGATCCGCACGGGCGTATCGAGCACGAACTTCGCTGCGAAATGGTCGCGCCGGTTCTGCGCCGACCCCTCGATCCAGTCGGTCGCTTCCTGCCGCGAATAGGAGAACCAGGCGCGCGCCTGCCCGCCCAGAATCGAACCCGTATCGAACCGGGCGTAGATGCGGCTCGCCTCGAAATCGCCGACCGAGCCGGACACGCGCAGCCGCATTTCCTCCAAGGGGTCCGATGTCACGAAGTTGAGCGTGCCGCCGAGCGCTTCGTTCGACAAAGAGCCGATGTCGGCCGTCCCCTGCGACACTTCGACGGTGCGCAGGTTCATCGTGTCGATGAAGCGGTTGGCCTTCGACCCGCCGCCATAACCCGACCCGCCGTTGGGCAGCCCGTCGACGGTGATGCCGACCTGTTGCTGGTTCAAATTGGTCTGAAAGCCGCGCACAGCCACGGTGGTCGACCAGTCGTCGAAGCCGAAGGCGTCGCCTTCCTGCACCTGCACGCCGGGCAGCGTGTCGATGACGCCCAGCACCGAGACGAGCGGCGGCTGCTCGGCGATCATCGTTTCGGTCGCCGCGGCATTATTGTAGGTGGCGCGCGTTCCGGTGACGACGATGGTGTCGGCTTCGGCCGCATCGGCCGCATCGGCGGCGATCGCCGGCGACGTGGCGGCAATCGCGGCGAGGCTGGCCCCGACGACAAGGAAATGGCGGCTGGAAAACGACATGGTGACAGACCCCTTTGACAAGCTTCGGTGCGCGGCAGCTAGTCGAGCATTCTGACACCGAGCCGTCAGTTCGGAGACAGTCGCGCGGCAGTTCATGGTCAAAGCGATGACAGGCGCGGCACGGCCGCGCTCCCGGCGGCGACCACGGAAAAACGCATAGGGTCGCCGCGCCGTCAGGCGGGCGACAAGCCGGAAATCACGGTGAATGATGTTGGAGGCCCGAGCCGGAATCGAACCGGCGTATACGGATTTGCAGTCCGCTGCGTCACCACTCCGCCATCGGGCCTCAGGCGCATGATATGCGTGGAGTGAGCGCCCCTAGCCGTTTCGCCCGGCACTGGCAATCCGATTGTTGGGCCGATCGTCTTGCGCCCGCCGCAGCGCGATGCGGGGTTGGCGCATCCCCTCCGCCGGGCTATGCGCGCGGCAGCGGACCGCCGTGCTGTATTATTGTTGCAATACAGCATCGCTTCGGCTAGAGCGGGCGCAAAGGATCAAGGCTCCAGGGAATCGGAACAAGGCTGATGGCGACCAGGTTTAGCGAAATCACCGCGGCGGAGATGCGCGCCGCCATGATCGACAGCCAACTCAGGACAAACGACGTCATCGACCCCGCGGTCGTGACGGCGATGGGCGCGGTGCCGCGCGAGGCGCATGTGCCCGCGGCGCTTTCCAGCGTCGCCTATATGGACCGCGCGATCGCGCTGGGCGACGGACGGATGCTCAATCCCCCGCTCGTCACCGGGCGGATGCTTGTCGCCGCCGCCATCCGTCCGGGAATGCGCGTGCTGCTCGTCGGCGGCGCGACCGGCTATACCGCGGCGCTGCTCGCGGCCCTCGGCGCCGAAGTTCATGCGGTCGAGGAAGCGCCCGCGCTGGTCGCGATCGCAAAACCGGCGACCGCCGACGCGAACGTCCGCTGGATCGAGGGGCCGCTCGCCGCGGGCGCGCCCGACGCCGCCCCCTATGACCGCATCATCATCGACGGCGCGATCGAAATCCTGCCCGACGCGCTCGCCGCGCAGCTCGCCGAGGGCGGCCGCATCGTCGCCGCGCGGCGCGAGGGCGCGGTCACGCGGCTTGTTCAAGGCGTCAAGGCGGGCGGCGTGGTCGCGCTGCGCAGCTTTGCCGACATGGACGTCGCGCCGCTGCCCGGCTTCGCCGCGCCAACCGGCTTCCGCTTCTGAGCCGCCCCTCCCCCTCCTTGTTTCAGGCTGACATCACGATGACCGATAGCGACAAGAAACCGTCCCCTCGTCGTGCCCGCTGGCTTGCCGGCCTCGCCGCGAGCGCGCTGATGCTGCCGATGGCGGCGGAGGCCGAAACCCTGCAGGGGGCGCTCGCCAAGGCGTATGAAAACAACCCGACGCTGACCGCGGCGCGCGCGGGCCAGCGTGCGACCGACGAAAATGTCCCGATCGAAAAAAGCTTCGGCCTGCCCGAAATCGGCACGCAGGCAAGCTATGAAGAAAATCTGATCATCCCCGGCAATAATTTCAGCTCGCCCGCGCGCTCGATTACGATGGGCGGACGGCTGAGCGTCCCGATCTATCAGGGCGGCGCGGTGCGCAACGCGGTGCGCGCGGCGAAACATCGCGTCGAGGCGGGGCAGGCCAATCTGCGCGCGACCGAGGCGAGCATTTTTTCGCAGGTCGTCGGCGCCTATATGGACGTCATCCGCGACCAGGCGATCGTCCAGCTCAACCAGAAAAATGTCGCGGTGCTGCGCACCAATTTGCAGGCGACGAGCGACCGCTTTGAAATCGGCGACCTCACCCGCACCGACGTCGCGCAGTCGGAGGCGCGGCTGGCGCTCGCCGAGGGCGACCTCAGGACCGCCGAAGCCAATCTGATCGCCAGCCGCGAAGCCTATATCCGCCTCGTCGGCGAAGCGCCGGTCGATCTCGAGCCGCCGCCCCCGCTCCCCAACCTGCCCGCCACCGCCGAAGAGGCGGTCGCGATCGCGCTCGACAGCAACCCCGACATCGAGGCCGCGAGTGAGCAGGTCAAGGCGTCGCGCGCCGACATCGGCACCGCCAGGTCGAGCCGCGCGCCCAAGGTGTCGGCGATCCTCAGCGGCGGTTACAATAATTTCCTCGGCTCGCTGAACAGCGGCGTCCCCGGCGTCAGCCTGACGCAGGAAACATCGAGCGCGGCGGCGGGGGTCGAGGTCACCTTGCCGATCTTCACCGGCGGCCGCCGCTCGGCGCAGGTGCGGCAGGCTCAGTCGCGCAGCAGCCAGGCGATCGAACAATATGTCGAGGTCGAACGCGGCGTGATCGCCCAGACGCGCGGCGCCTATGCCGCGTGGCAGGCGAACGAGCGCATCATCGCCGCGACGCGGCAGGCGGTCGGCGCGAACGCGCTCTCGCTCGAGGGCGTGCGCGCCGAGAACAGCGTCGGCACGCGCTCGATCCTCGACATTCTGAACGCCGAACAGGAATATCTGAACACGCAGGTCCAGCTCGTCTCGGCGCAGCGCAATTCCTACGTCGCCGCCTTCTCGCTCCTCGCCGCGATGGGCAAGGCGGAGGCGCGCGACCTGGGGATCGAGGGCGGCGCGCTCTACGATCCCGAGGTCAATTATCGCCGGGTGAAGGGTCAGCTCTGGGACTGGGCCGACGATCCCGAACCGCAGCAGGTCGCGACCGACACGCGCGCGGTGCCCGCCGCCGACGCCGCCGTTCCCGAAGGCCCGCCCGCGCCTGCGCCACAATAAGGCTTGGCAAAATACGCCCCCGATCGGTAAGGGAAGCGTTAACCATCCGGTAAGCGCGATGGTTTAGGGGGTCTATATGGGCGATATGTCGCGGGAACCGTCGATGGAAGACATTTTGTCGTCGATTCGGCGCGTCATCGCCCGCGACGAGGCGCCCGGCGCCGCGCGCGAGATTCGCGTCCCCGAAGCCGACGACATCCTCGACCTGCAGGATCGCGATGATCGCGCCGATGCTGACGCCGCCGACAGCGACGAACTGGTGTCCGAAGCAAGCGCCGACGCCGCGCGCCAGTCGCTCGAGGCGCTGACCGCCGTGGTCGCGCCCGCGGTCGCCGCCGCGACCACCGCCGCCCCCGCCGCCGGGGGCCGCACGATGGAAGAGGTCGTGCTCGACGCGCTGCGCCCGATGCTGAAAGAATGGCTCGACGCCAACCTGCCCGCGCTGGTCGAGGCGATGGTGGCGAAGGAAATCAGCCGGATCACCGGCAAGCGGGGCTAGGCATTTGCCATCATAACGATCGTTGGCCGCTATGGCCGCCAACGACCGATTGCGGACCTGATATCCTCCCTGTGGCGGAGCCATGGGGAGGGGGACCGCCGCGAAGCGGTGGTGGAGGGGCCGCGACGCCGGCGCCAAAGCCCCTCCGTCAGCGCTTCGCGCTGCCACCTCCCCATCGCTACGCGACAGGGAGGACTGTAACTCGCAAAGTCCGGAAGCGACCGGTAGTTGCCCTCAACTTTATCGTCATCCCGGCGAAGGCCGGGATCTCACCCTATCGGTTTGCCGCACCGGCGAGATCCCGGCCTGCGCCGGGATGACGGATAAGGGAAAGGCAGGAATCCACCCCAAAACCGTCGCCAATCCCGCTACCCTACCCAATCCTCCAGCAGATAGCGCGCGATCGCCAGCGGCGGCGGCGCCAGAAAGCTCGCGCCCATGTCGCCCGCCAGCGCGGCGCAGACTTCGGCGCGGTCGACCCACATCGCCGCCTCGATCTCGGCCGTATCGAGCGTCAATGCCGCGCCCGTCGCCACCGCGCGGCAGCCGATCATCAGCGACGAGGGAAAGGGCCAGGGCTGGCTCGCCACATAGGTGACCTCGGACACATGGATGCCCGCCTCCTCGAACAATTCGCGCGCAACGGCCTCCTCCAGCGATTCGCCGGGCTCGACGAAGCCCGCGAGCGCCGAGAAAAAGCCCGGCGGAAAGCCGCCCTGGCGCCCGACGAGCACGCGGTCCTCATATTCGGCGAGCATGATCACCACCGGGTCGACGCGCGGGAAATGTTCGGCATCGCACGCGCCGCACCGCCGCCCCCAGCCGCCGCGGAACAGCGCGGTCGGCGCGCCGCACGCCGCGCAGAACCGATGCCGCGCGTGCCAGTCGACCAGGCTGCGCGCGCCCCCATACAGCGCCGCTTCCTCGGTCGACAGCAACGGCAGCAGCCGCATCACCGTGCGCGACCGCGCATCGACGCGCACCCCCGCCGCCGCCTCGCGCACGAAGCGCGGCGCGCCCGTATCGTCGATGCCGAGCAGGATCGGCGCGCGCTCGTCGGCGGGGTCGAGCGGCTCCCACAGCAGCCCGCCCCCTTCGCCCGGCACGAAATCGATCCCGTCGAGCGCGAGGCAGGTCGCGCGCGGATCGGCGAGCGCGGCGGCAAAAGACGCCTCATTGACGCGAAGCTGGTCGGCGCGGTCGAGCCGCGCGCCGGTGAAGCCGAGCGGCAGGGGCATCAGGCGACGACGTCCTTGAAGAAGGTCTCGCCGAACTTGGCCTGAAAGGGCACCGCATCGGGCGGCATGATCTGCGTATAGCCCGCGGCGCGATAGCCGAGCCCCCGGTGGACGAACCCGATCGTCCCCGCGGCGCCCGCCCAGCCGAAAATGCCTTCGCCGCCGGGCGACGTCGGCAGCGACACGCGCCCGCCCGCGCCAAAGCCCTGCCCGTCGATGAACGTCCCCTTGCGGTCGACGCTGTCGTCGATCAGGTTCGACATCGCGAGCCGCGCGGTTTCGGGCTTCATCACGCGCACGCCGCCCGTTTCGCCCTCGCCGAGCAGCATCGCGAGGAAGCGGTCGTAATCGCGCGCGCTCGACACGAGGCCGCCGCCGCCGAACGGATAGGGGGGCGGGTCGAGATAGATCGAGCTTGCCGCGGGATCGAAGGGGATGAGCGCGCCGCTGAACGGCGCATAATTGCTCGTGAAGCGCGGCACGTCCTTCGCCGCGACCATGAACCCCGTGCTCGTCATGCCCAGAGGATCGAACAGCCGCGCCTTCAGAAAGGCGTCGAACGCCTGTCCCGACACGACCTCGATCACCCGCCCCAGAAGATCGAGGCTGATCGAATAGCTCCATTTCGTCCCCGGCTCGTATACGAGCGGCAGCTCGGCCAGCCGGTCGGCCATCGCCGCCAGGCTCGGCGCGGGGGTGACGGGCGCAAGGCCGGGGATCGGCAGGCGGCTCGCCTGCCCGCCGACGATGCCCGCATCGTCATACGCCTTTTTGATCGGCCCCTTCTGGATGATATTATAGCCCAGCCCCGCGGTGTGGGTGAGCAGCTGACGCACCGTGATCGGACCCTTCGCGGGGCGCACGTCGGTGAGCGACCCGTCGGGCGTGTTCTGCACCTTCATATTGGCAAAGGCGGGCAGAAAGTCGGCAATCGGCTGGTCGAGCCGCATCTTGCCATCCTCGATCAGCAGCATCGCGGCGATGCCCGTCACCGGCTTGGTCATCGAATAGAGGCGCCAGATCGTGTCGGGGCCGACCGGCGTCGGCGACCCGTTCGACTGCACCCCCGCGCCGATGAACAGCGGCGCCTCCTGTCCCTTGCCGATTGCGGCGAGCGTTCCGGTGAGTTCGCGGCGCTCGACGAAACCCCGGATGAACGCGCTCGTCGCGGGATAAAGCGCCTCGCCGTCGGCGCGCCAGGCCCATGCGGCGCGCGGCAGCAGCGCCGCGGCGCCGCCCAGCGCCATTCCGCCCATCAACGCCCGGCGCGTCACCATCATGTTCATGCGTCTCTCTCCAGCATCCTGACCACCAGCTTGCGATAGAGCGTCGGCAGCCCCGCGGCGTCAAGGTCCGAGATCGGCCACCATTCGCCTTCCGCTGCGGCATCGGTCGTTTCGCCGCGCACCAGCGCCAGCGTCAGGTCGAAATGGGTAAAGCCATGGTCGACGCGGACGATCCCCGATTCGGCGCGTTCGGATTCGGCGGGCGGCGCATCGGTCCACTCGCCGCCGGGCAGCGCGCGCATCCCGCCGAGCATTCCTCTGCCCGGCCGCCGCACCAGCCAGATCGCGCCGTCGCGTTCGATCCAATGCGCGATCCCGTGGCGGCGCGGCTTCGCCTTCTTCGGCGGCTTCACCGGCAATCGCTCGACGTCGGCGCGCCCGCGCGCGCGGCAGTCGGCGGCGATCGGGCAGCGATCGCACGCGGGCGCGCGCGGCGTACAGATGGTCGCGCCGAGATCCATCAGCGCCTGCGCAAAATCGCCCGGCCGATCGCCCGGAACCAGCGGCGCCAGCGCGCCGCGAATCGCGCGCTTGGCCCCCGGCAGCGGCGTTGCGATCAGTCGGTGGCGCGCGATCACGCGCTCGATATTGGCGTCGACGACGACCGCCGGGCGGCCGAACGCGATCGCCGCGACCGCCGCGGCGGTATAGTCGCCGATGCCCGGCAGCGCGCGCAGCCCCGCCTCGCTGTCGGGAAAGCGCCCGCCATGATCGGCAACGACCGCGCGCGCGCAGGCGATCAGGTTGCGCGCGCGGGCATAATAGCCAAGCCCCGCCCACGCCGCCATGACCTCGGCGTCCTCCGCCGCCGCCAGATCGGCGACGGTCGGCCAGCGCTGCGTAAAGCGCGCGAAATAGTCCGCGACCGCGGCGACGGTCGTTTGTTGCAGCATGACTTCGGCGAGCCAGACGCGATAGGGGTCGGGGACCGATGCGCTGCCCGGCGCGATCCGCCACGGCAGCACGCGCGCCGAACGGTCGTACCAGCCGAGCAGCCGGGGCGCGAGGCTGTCGATGTCTGCGATAGTCTGGACGCTCACCCCCCGCCTATGGCATGGCGTCGGGCATGACGAAAGCCACCGGAGACGAGGCGCCCGCCAAAAAGGCGAAGGCAAAGGGCGGCGCCAAAGGCGGCGCAAAGCCCGCCAAGGCGCCCGTGCGCCGCTACGAGCGCCCGCGCGGCGGCGAGGCGCGCGCGATTTCCGACCTCGTCCCCGAAATCGGCCGCACCGCCTTTCGCAAGTTCGGCTTCATCCAGTCGTCGGTGGTCAGCCGCTGGCGCGAGATCGTCGGCGACCGCCTCGCCGACGTCACCCAGCCCGCGATGATCCGCTTTCCCGCGGGGCAAAAGGCGGGCGGGACGCTGCACCTGACGATCAGCGGCGCGCACGCGCCGATGCTCCAGCATGTCGCGCCCGACATCATCGCCGCGGTCAACCGCTTCTTCGGCTATGCCGCGATCGCCACCGTCCGCATGGCGCACGGACAGGTCACCCCCGCCGCCCCCGTTCAGCCGCCGGCCATGCTGAAACCCGTACCCGCCGAACTGGGGGACAGCCTGCGCGACATCGGCGACCCGGAACTGCGCACCGTGCTCGAGCGCATGGCCGCGGGCCTCGCGACGCCGCCGCGGCTTCCCAAGATCAGTTAGGAAAGAGCGCCGCCGACCATGTCCGCTTTCAATGACGACCTGTTTGACCGCCGCGGCGCGATCGCCGCACTCTCGGGCGCCGCGATCACGCTGATTGCCGCCACGCCCGCCAGGCCCGCCGCCTGGTCGCGGACGGTGACGACCAGCCCGATCGGCGCCTATAGTGTCGGCAATCCTTCGGCCAGGCTGCGGCTGATCGAGTATTTCAGCTATACCTGCCACGTCTGCGCCGATTTCGCGACGGCGGCGTCGCTCCCGCTCAGGACGCACTATATCGACCGCGGCCTTGTCCTCTTCGAATATCGCAACCTGGTGCGCGATCCGGTCGACATGACCGCGGCGCTGCTCGCGCGCGTCGGCGGCGCCAGCGCCTTTGTCGGCAATCATCAGGCGATCTTTGCCGCATTCCCGACCTTCATCGCCAGGGTTCAGAAAGCCACCGACGCGCAAAAGTCCAGCTGGTTCGAGGGCAGCGTGGCGCAGCGCGCGCGCCGGATCGCCGCCGATACCGGCCTCGCCGCGCTGATGCGCGCGCGCGGCTACGCGCAGGCGCAACTCGACGCCGCGCTGGACAGCGAAGTCGCGCAGGCCGAACTCACGGGCATGACCAACATCGGCCGCGGCGCCGACCGCGTCACCGGCACGCCGAGCTTTTTCATCAATGGCCAGCGCGCCGACGTCGTCGCCTGGCCCGCGCTCAAATCGAAACTCGACGCCGCGCTCAAGGCTGCGTAGAAACCCTGCATTCCCGATCCCGTGGAGACGAATATATGACCGCATCGCTTCGTATCGCCCTTTTGTCCTCGCTCGGCGCGCTCGCGCTCGCCAGTTGCGGCGGCGGCACCGCCGACCCGGCCAAGGAGCAGGACGTGATCGCCAAGGTCGCGCCGCCCGAAGGCAAGAGCTGGTCACAGGTCGTCCGCGTCGATGGCGACGGCGTCGTCATGGGCAACCCCGAAGCGCCGATCAAACTGGAAGAGTTCGGCGCCTTCACCTGCGGCCACTGCGCGCAGTTCGCCAAGGATTCGCACGAAGAGCTGAAGCGCGATTTCGTCGACACCGGGCGCGTGTCGTACAAGCTGACGCCCTTCATGCTCCACCCGATCGACGCGATCGCCGGCGCGATCGTCAAATGCGCCGGCACCGACCGTTTCTTCCCCCTCGCCGACGCGACCTTCCTCGAACATGAAGCCTTCATCGCGGGCGCGTCAAAGCCGCAGCCTGGGGTCGAAGCGGCGATGCAGCTGCCGCCGGGGCAGCGCTTCACCGCGCTCGCGAAAGCCTGGGGGATCGACCAATTCTATCAGCAGCGCGGTGTGCCCGCGACAACGATCCAGCAGTGTCTCGGCAAGGTCGAAAATGTCGAAGCCGTCGAAAAAGGCACCAACGCGGGCATCGAGAAATATCAGATCACCGGCACGCCCACCTTTGTCATCAACGGCCAGGTCGCCGAAGGCATCGCCTCCTGGGGCCCGCTGCGCGACCGCCTGCGCACGATGGGCGCGCGCTGATCCGAATTGATCCTCGCTGCGGCGCAGCCGTGGGGAGGGGGAGCGTCCACGAAGCGGATGGTGGAGGGGCGGCGACGTTGCGTCATAGCCCCTCCGTCAGCTCTCCGGGCTGCCACCTCCCCATCGCTTCGCGACAGGGAGGATCGTTCGATCCCAGCCCTTCCTCGTCATCCCGGCGAAGGCCGGGATCGCACGCTATCGGCTTTACGCGCCGGCGAGATCCCGCGCTTCGCCGGGATGACGGAATGAGAAGTCTTGCGACTCCCCCCACCGCGCGGCATGACGGCTCCATGGGGGATATGTGACGATCAGGTTGCACCAGCTCCGATTCGATGACCTGCGCGGGGCCTTTCCGTGCAGATAAAGCGGCTGCGCCTCACCGGTTTCAAAAGCTTCGTCGAACCCACTGAACTCCGCATCGAGCCCGGTCTGACGGGGGTTGTCGGCCCCAATGGCTGCGGCAAGTCGAACCTTTTGGAAGCAATCCGCTGGGTGATGGGCGAATCGAGCCCCAAGTCGATGCGCGGCGGCGGCATGGAGGATGTCATCTTCGCGGGCACCTCGTCGCGCCCGGCGCGCGACTTTGCGGAGGTCGCGCTGCATTGCGATACCGAAGGCGCGCTCGTCGCGGGCCTGGCCGACGAGCGCGACGGCGACGAGCTCGAAATCATCCGCCGCATCGAACGCGGCGCGGGCAGCGCCTATCGCGCCAACGGCCGCGACGTGCGCGCCAGGGATGTCGCGCTGATCTTCGCCGACGCCGCGACCGGCGCGCACAGCCCGGCGCTCGTCAGCCAGGGCAAGATCGCCAATGTCATCGCCGCCAAGCCGACCGACCGCCGCGCGATGCTGGAGGAGGCGGCGGGCATCGCGGGGCTGCACGTCCGCCGCAAGGATGCCGAGCAGAAACTGCGCGCGACCGAAACGAACCTCGCGCGCCTGTCCGAAATCGTCGCCGACATGGATCTGCGCGCGAATGCGCTGCGGCGACAGGCGCGCGCGGCGGAGAAATATAAAAAGCTCTCGGACGACATCCGCATCGCCGAGGGGCGGCTGATCTACGCGCGCTGGCGCGACGCCGCCGAAGCCGCCGATCAGGCGCGCCGCGACGCCGACGCCGCCGAAGCCGCGGTGAAAGCCGCGCAGGACGAACTCGAAACACTCTCCAAGGCGCAGGCCGAGGTTGCGACCCGCGTTGCCGCGGCGCGCAAAGACGCGCAGGCGCAGCAGGGCGCGCTCGCCGAGGCGACCGCGACACAGCTGCGCTTGCAGGGCGAGGAGCGCGCCGCGCTCCAGCGGCTCGAAGACCTCGCGGCGCAGCAACGGCGGATCGAGGCCGACCGCGCGCACGAGGGCGAACTCGCGCGCGAGGCCCATGCCGCGCTCACCGCGCTCGACGCCGAAACCAAATCGCTGGCGCGGGACATCGCCGCGCACGACGCGGGCAAGGCGGCGCTCGCCGAGGCCCATCTCGCCGCGCAGGCGCGCCTTCGCGATGCCGAGGTCGCGCTCGCGCAGGCGCGCGCCAGGGCCGCGAGCGAGGCCGCCGACCGCCGTATCGCGCTATCGGCGCGCGACAGCGCCGAGGCGGCAGTGCGCCGCATCGCCGCCGACAAGGCGCGCGTCGAGGCCGAGCTGGCCGCGCTGGGCGACAGCGCCGCGCTCGCCGCGACCCATGCCGAAAGCGTGGCGGGCGCCGAAGCCGCCGAAGCCGCGATCACCGCCGCCGAACGGGCACTGCACGATGCCGAAGCCGACCGCGAAGCGACCGCCGCCGAACTCGCGGGGATCGAATCGGGCTTTGCCGAAGCGCGGGCCGCGCTCGCCGCGCTCGACGGCGAAGCCGCAACGCTCGAACGCGCGCTCGCCGCCGCGTGCAGCGACGACGACCGCATCCTCGACCGGCTTCGTGCCCGGCCGGGTTACGAGGCCGCGCTCGCCGCGGCGCTCGGCGACGATCTCGACGCCGGTACCGACCCCGCCGCCGCGCGCAGCTGGACCGGCGCCACCGCAACCGGCGACGATCCCGCGCTGCCCGCCGGAACCACGCCGCTCGCCGATCATGTCCAGGCGCCCGCCGCGCTCGCGCGCCGCCTCGCGCAGGTCGCGGTCGCTGAAACCGATGACGGCCAGCCGCTCGCGGTCGGCCAGCGGCTCGTCACGCTGGACGGCGTCATGCGGCGCTGGGACGGCTTCGTGACCCGCGGCGACGGCGCCACCGCCACCGAGCGGCTGCAACGCCGCAACCGCCTCGACGAGCTTGCGGCGCAGCGTCCCGCGGTCGAACTCGGCGTCCAGGAACTTCGCGACCGCCGCGAGGCCACCGCCGCCAAGGCAGCCGCGCTGACCGAAGCCGCGGCCGCCGCGCGCAAGGCGCTCGCCGACGCCGACGAGGCGCGCCGCACCGCGCTGCGCGCCGCCGACCAGGCACAGGCCGCGCTCGACCGGCACCGCGATGCCGCGGCGCTGCTCGACCGCCGCCTCGCCGAAATCGCCGACATGGCGAAGGATGCCGACGAACAGCTCGCGGCGCAAGAAGCCGCGCTCGCCGCGCTCCCCGACGAGGCGCTCGCGCGCACCGCGCTCGATGCCGAGGAACAGGCCGCCGACCGCGCGCGCGGCGACGCCCAATCGGCGCGCGAGGCGCTCGCCGCGCACGACCGCACGCTCGCCGCGCTCAGCGAACGCCAGGCGGTCGTCGGCGCCGAGATCAAGAGCTGGAAAGCCCGCGCGGGCGAGGCCGCGCACCGCGTCACCGAAATGGACAAGCGCGCCGACGCGCTCGCCGCCGAGGCCGCCACGCTCGCCGACGCCCCCGCGCGCCTCGCCGAACAGCGCGCCGCCGCCGAGGCCGAGCAGGCAGGCTTGCGCGAAAAAGTCGCCGCCGCCGAAGCGCGGGAACGCGCCGCCGAAGCCGCGCTCCGCGAAGCCGAAACCGCCCTCAATGCGATCCGCGAGCGCGTCGCCGCCGCGCGCGAGGCGCGCGCCGGCGCCGTCGCGCGCTCCGAAAATGCCGAACTCCGCCGGATCGAAATGGGGCGGCTGTCGGGCGAGCGTTTTGAATGCCCGCCGCCGCTTCTCCCGCAAAAGGCCGGGTTCGCGGGCGACAGCGTCGGCGACGCCAGTACCGAATCGGCCGCGCACGACCGGCTGGTCGCCGACCGCGAGCGGCTGGGTCCGGTCAACCTCGTCGCTGCCGACGAGCTCGCCGAACTCGATGCCGAGCGCGAAAAGAACGCCGCCGAGATCGAGGAGCTGACGCAGGCGGTGCATCGGCTGCGCGGTTCGATCGGCAATCTGAACCGCGAGGGCCGGGTCCGCCTGCTCGCGGCGTTCGAGACGGTGAACACGCATTTCCAGCGGCTCTTCACGACGCTGTTCAACGGCGGGCAGGCGCATCTCGAGCTTGTCGATTCGGACGATCCGCTCGAAGCCGGGCTCGAAATCATGGCGCAGCCGCCGGGCAAGCGCCTCGGCACGCTGACCCTGCTGTCGGGCGGCGAGCAGGCGCTTACGGCCGTGGCGCTGATCTTCGGCCTCTTCCTCACCAACCCCGCGCCGATCTGCGTCCTCGACGAGGTCGACGCGCCATTGGACGACGCCAATATAGAGCGCTTCTGCGACCTGCTCGACCGCATGGCGCGCGAGACGAACACCCGCTACCTGATCGTCACCCACAATGCGGTGACGATGGCGCGGATGCACCGCCTGTTCGGCGTGACGATGATCGAACGCGGCGTCAGCCGCCTCGTCTCGGTCGACCTCGGCGGCGCCGAGGAACTGCTCGCGGCCGAATGATCAGGGCGCCGTCCCCACCACCAGCATTGCCGCGAACACCAGCAGCCCGGCGAAGCGGTTGCTGCGGAACTTTGCCAGCGCATCCTCGCCGCTCGCCACATCGAGCGTCACCACCTGCCCCGTCAGCTGCACCGCCGCCGGAACCAGCGCGACCAGCACGAGCGGGTCGGGGCGCACCGCGCACAGCGCGCCGCCCCAGAGCCCAAGCGCCGCGGCATAGCAGAGCGCGACCCCGGCCTTCACCTGCCCGCCCATCGCGCGCGCGCTCGATTTGACGCCGACGAGCATATCGTCCTCGATGTCCTGCAGCGCATAGATGGTGTCATATCCGATCACCCATGCGATGCAGCCGGCATAGAGCAGGGGCAGCGCCATCCCCTGCGCCCCGCCCACCGCGACCCAGGCGACGAGCGCCCCCCAGCTGAACACCAGCCCCAGCCACGCCTGCGGCCACCAGGTGATGCGCTTCATGAAGGGATAGGCGGCGACGAGGATCAGGCTCGCCAGCGCGACGATCTGCGCCGGGCGCGGCAGCTGGACGAGCACGAGCAACCCGACGAGCGCGAGCAGCACCGTCCACACCCCGGCGTTCCGCACCGACACCGCGCCGCTCGCCACCGGGCGCGACGCGGTGCGCGCGATCTTCGCGTCAAGATCGCGGTCGACGATGTCGTTATAGACGCACCCCGCCCCGCGCATCGCGATCGCGCCGAGCAGCAGCCAGAGCAGCAGCGGCCAGTGGCTGACCGCGCCGCCGCCCAGCGCGACGCCGAACGCGCATGGCCAGTAGAGCAGCCACCAGCCGATCGGCCGGTCGAAGCGTGCGAGCAGCGCATAGGGCCGCGCCGCGGCGGGAAGCCATGCGACGAGGCCGCGAAGCTGGCTGTCGGGTGGGTGGGTGGCAGTCATCGCTGCGCGCGCGATAGCAGGCGCGCGCGCGCGAATAAATGGCCGATCAGTCACAGGTGGCAGGATCGCCCGGCGGCTTTACGCCCGACAGGTCGCGCGCTTCGCGGATGTTGAAGGCGGCGGTCGATCGAATGGTCTGCGGCCCCAACCAGGCGCCGAACAGCAGCGGTTGATATTCATAAGTGACTTCGACGAACATGATGGCGGTGCCCGCCGCCGCCGTCACTTCGCGGCCCGCCGGGCCCATGCCGGGAAAGTCGGTGCCGGTCGCGCCGGTTCCTTCGACGCCATAGGCCGAGGCGACCTCCAGATTGCCGAAACAGCGCTGCCACTTGATCGTCTGCCCGCCGTCGTCGTTGCGCTGAAGGCTCGACAGGATGATGCGGCCGTTGTCCTCGAACCCCATCCCCGCCACCTGCCGCGCCGCGCCTGCGAATACCTCATTGATGTCGACCTCGCGGATCTGCGGCTGGGTCAGGTTGCTGCCCGCGGCGATACGCGCGGCATTGTCCGCGGTGTTGAGCCCCAGCTGGCTGACGCGCGTGTGCGCCAGCGTCAGATTCGCGATTTCCAGCCCGCCAAAGCCGACGAGGATCAGAAAGGGGATTGCGAACGCCATTTCGAGCATCACCGCGGCGCGCGCGTTCCGCGCCAGCCGCCGCGCGGCGCGGCGCGCCCGGCGGCCGAAAGCAAACGGGCCGGTCATCCGCATATCTCCGCCTCGACCTCGCCGCCCGCGGCAAAGGGCTGGTTGCGCAGCAGCGTCGTCGAACTCAGCGTCGTATATTGCGGCTGCCCCAGCATTCGCCACACGGGCAGCACGCGGTCGAATCGCATCGAGACCGTATATTGGACGACGTCGTCGGCGCCGCCATTGCCCTGACGCCCGCCGTCTTCCCAGCAATCCTCGGGCGACGGATCCTGGATGCCATTGCCGTTCGAATCGACCCAGCGCAGCGGCCGGATGTCGCTGTAATCGTCGAAAACGCGACGATTGAAGGTCACGGCGGCGTTCGCGAACACCTTTTTCACCTGCGCCTCGACCCGTGCGTCGAGCGCGCTCTGGTCGGCGGCGAAGCCTTCGAGCGTCGCGTCGCGCCCGGCCTTGGCCACCACCCCCTGCAACACCTGCTGCGCGTACATCTGCCAGCAATAATCGAAAATGCCGAGCAGGACGAGCAGGAACACCGGCGCGGTGAAGGCGAACTCGATGAAGGCGGTGCCGCGCTCGCTCTGCCGCAGGCGGCGCACCAGGCGCCGGAAGAGGGGGTTCACGCGGGTCATTGCGCCAGCCTCAGCTTGGAAATCTGGCGCGCGATCGCCTGGAACTGCTCGTTGAGCTCGGCGGCATTGTCGGCCTCGAACGCCTGTCCCGACGAGGCGCAGCTGTTCAGGCTGTCGTTGCTGCCGACCCCGAAGGAGACGACCCAGATGGTGATCCCGCGCTGACGCGCGCCGCGGCACAATTGCGTGAAGCGGTTGTTGTGGCGGTCGCGCAGGTCGGTATCGCTCGTCCCGCCAACGCGGTGCATCAAATACTCATAACCCTGAAAGGTCAGGTTCCCCATATTCGGCGCCATCGCGCCGTCGGTCATGAACACGATATGGCGGCTGATCGGACGATCGTTCGGCGCCGTCGCATTTTCGTCGGCGAACAGGCCGGTCGGCGACAGCAGCCGCGCGCCCCAGACCATGCCGGCGTCGTGATAGGTGCCGCCCAGCGGTTGCAGCGACTGGACATAGGTGTTGAAGGTCGCGCGGTCGGAAGCCGTCATCGTCGTCAGCTTCATCGCGGCGGCCGGGCATACGCCCCAGCCGCTGCCCCAATATCTGGAGTAGCGCTGCCAGCGACCGTTCGAGCTGGTATCCGACGTGATGTTTCGCGTGCCGTCGCTGTTGAACACATTGACCGTCAGCGGATCGCTGCTCGACGGCGCATATTGGGGATGACGCGCCCGTGGAAAGGCGATCTCGGGAATCAGAATCCGCCATTGCGTATCGGCGTCGGCATCGGGCACCAGGTCGATATCCATGTCGAGCGCGTCCGACGGCGCCGTGTCGTCGGAATCGAAAGCGACCGTGGCCCGCTCCATCAGGCACCCGCCCCAGTTGTGGCTGATGCTGACTCCCGAATCGCCGGTGTCGGTGACGATCGGCGAGCCGCCCTTCACCCCGCTGACATCGAAAACCCGATCCTCATAGGTATATTTGTTGTCGAAAACATCGGTCTTTGTTTCGGTCACCGTCGTCGTATAGGTGCGCGTGAAATAGCCGTTGCGATACTGTCTGCGGCAGCGATTGCTGGACCAGACGTAACGATAGGTGCGAAACGTATATGTCTGAACGGTGTCATAGGTCGTAACGCGCGTGTCGCCGTCGACATATTGGCCCGTCTGGTTGTAATCCGGCGATCCGCTGGGCGACGGTGTGGTGTTGGCCGGTGGCGTCAGTGCGGCGCAGGCCGCGCTGTTGCTGGCCGATACGGTGCCGTCATTGGTCCAGGTCGACGAATATGTCGTCGGACTGTCGGTATAGTCGTCGCTCGTCTCGGTTCCCGTCTCGGTATATTCCTCGCGGAAGATCGGCGTACGCGAGGGTAGCGTGACCGTGTCGGCCAGCCACGCCGGATTCTTCGCGAGAATGATCTGCCCGACATTGGCGGTCGAGCTATAGGGCACGACGCCGAAGCGCAGCCGCCCGTCGCCGACATCGGCATTGGTCAGCGTGTCGAAAAAGTCCATCGTCGCGTCTTTGAGCGCGGTGATGCGGTTGACCGAGTCGCCCGCATTGGTTTGCGCCATCGACCCCGTCACGTCGAGCACGAGCATCACATCGACGTTCGATATTTCGAGCTTCGCCGTGCAATTGGCCGACAGGCGGAACTCGTCCTTGCCGAACATGAACATCAGCTCGGTCGGCAGCACCGCCGAGGCCTGCCCCGCGACGTCGGAGGCATTGACGGCCTGCGACGAAAAGAGAATGCCCGACGCGCCATATTTGGCTTCGGGGAAGTTGAAGTTGAACATCTTGTTCGCTTCGGCCTCTGCCGCTTCGTCATAGCTGCCGCCCGCCATCGCGCGCCGCCCGGCGAGCACGCCGGCGTCGCACGCCTGCTGCAGGCGCAGCTGCGTCATATAGGCGCGGCCGATGTCGACCGCCGACCCGACAAAGCCGATCACCGGGATGATCGCCGCGGCGGTCAGCATGAAGGCGTTGCCGCGCCGGTCGCTTATGAGCGATTTGGCGCCGGCGCGCAGCCGGCCGATCCAGGTCCCTCGCATGGTCTAACCCCTCTTCGGCCCGCGGCACTCCCCAACCGATGTGCCGCTGGTAATCTCGCACCTAGGGCGTGACTGCTTACCAAAATGCTAATCGAGCGGCGGCGGGGCGGGTCGAATCGGCGCTTCTGGCCCGTATCGGGACAGATCGCCGCGCGCGGCGGCAAAAGATGCACAAATCGCCCTGCTCTGGTATCGCGCGCCCATGCCCGCGACTCCTGCCTGGCCGCCCGCCAGCACCCCCCGCCTGTTCGTCGACCGGCCGCTCGGCGCGGACAGCGCGCCCGTGATCGACGGCGCCGCCGCCCACTATCTGCTCGGCGTGATGCGACTGAGGCCGGGCGATCCGGTGCGGCTGTTCGACAACCGCAGCGGCGAGTGGCTGGCGGTCGTCGCCGAGGCCGCCAAACGTTCGGTCACGCTGCGCATCGACCGCCACATGCGCGAGATCGAAGCGGTGCCCGACCTCTGGCTCTGCTTCGCGCCGGTCAAGAAGGCGCGGCTCGACTGGATCATCGAAAAGGCGACCGAGCTGGGCGTCGCGCGGCTCCAGCCAGTAATGACCGAACGCACGATCGTCGAGCGCGTCAAACAGGACAGGCTGGCGGCGCAGATCATCGAAGCGTGCGAACAATGCGGCCGCACCGCCCTTCCTGCGCTCGCCGACCCGGTCAGGCTGCCGCAGTTGCTGAAGGACTGGCCCGCCGGGCGCGCGCTGCTCTTCGCCGATGAAGCGGGCGGCGTGCCGCTCGCGCATCTCGCCGCCCCCGCCCCCGCCGCGATCCTCACCGGCCCCGAGGGCGGCTTCACGGACCGCGAGCGCACGCTGCTGGCCGCGCACCCCGCGGTCCAAAGCCTGTCGCTCGGCCCCCGCATCCTCCGCGCCGAAACCGCCGCCATCGCAGCGGTCAGCCTGTGGATGGCGCAGCATGGGGACTGGACCGGCGGGGCGTAAGGTCAACGCGGGACGGCGCGCCCGCTTCGGGGTGGGGAGTGGACGTTCGCCTTATTGTTGTACCCCGGCGAAAGCCGGGGTCCAGGGCGCCCAGGAGCAGGCGTTGGCTCATCCCGCTCTGGACCCCGGCTTTCGCCGGGGTACGGCAACGATCGGCCGGTTTCAGACCTTCCCCTCTTTCCGTTCGTGTCGAGCCCTTCGACTGCCTTGCAGGCGCTCAGGATGAACGTCGACCTTTGGTCGAAGTCCAGACACCAATCGGCGCCAGGCCGGGCCCGACGGGCATCTCGACTTCGCTCGATGCGAACGGATTGACGAAACGGCGATGATCCGTTCCGGTCGCTTCCAGCCGTTCACGGCATCGCTTTCACGCCCGCTCCCAGGCACCCAAACTGTCCCGCCCCCGCACAGAATTGCCCTTAACCCCCCGATTTTAACCCGATATTAGCTATCCCGCCGCCATAAGGCCGCCATGCAGCGGCGGGACCAGAGCCGATACCGCTGGCGTGGGGGCCAGTGTTTGCAGTCTGTGCGAGCCTGTATCATGCTCGTCTGGCTGGCGTTGACGCTCGCCAGCAATCCCGTCACCGCACAGACGACCACCAGCTACAGCAACACCACTACCGGCGCGATCAGCGAAAGCGCGACCCCCTGCGCCACGCCGATGGTGCGCAACTTCACGGTCGCCGCGAATGCCCAGGTGAGCGACGTCAATATCGGCGTCCAGTTCACGCACACCTACCGGGGCGATATTCGCGCGACGCTGACCTCGCCCGCGGGCACGGTGGTCGATCTCATCACCAATGTCGGCGCGTCGGCGGACAATCTCAACACCCTGTTCGACGATAGCGCCGCCGCGAGCATCACGACGCACAACGCGACCGATTCGACCGCCGCCGCCCCGCCCTATCAGCGGACCTTCGCGCCGCAGAGCGCGCTCGCCGCGTTCAACGGCCAGGCATCGGCCGGGACGTGGCGGCTTTCCATCTGCGATTCGCTGAACGGCGACAGCGGTGCCTTCACGCGCGCCGACCTCATTCTCACCACCGTGCCGCTTTCGCCTTATGCCGACCTGTCGCTGACCAAGTCGGTGAGCAATGCGGCCCCGGCATCGGGCGCCAGCATCGACTATGTGCTGAGCGTCACCAATGCAGGCGGTTCGACGCTGACCGCAACGGGCGTCACCGTGCAGGACACGCTCCCGGCCGGCTTCACCTTCACCGCCGCGTCGGGGTTCGGCAGCTACAGCAGCAGCACGGGCGTCTGGACCGTCGGCAGCGTGCCGCCCGGCGTCACGCGCACGCTGACGATCAGTGGCACCGTCGCCGCGAGCGCGGGCGCGAGCGTGACCAACAGCGCCGAGATCAGCGCCTCCTCGGCCTTCGACCCCGATTCGGTCCCGGGCAATGGCGCGGCGGGCGAGGACGACAGCGACAGCGCGAGCTTCACCGTGTCGGGCACGCGCGTCGCGGGCACGCCGCCGACGCTCGTGTGTCCGGTCGGCACGACGACCCTCGACTGGGACGCGATCGGCTGGAGCGCGGGCACGACGAGCGCCAGCCCGGCGCTCACCGCGATCGGCACCGCCAGCATCGGCATCGCGGTCAGCGGCGGCGCCTTCCTTTCCAACGCCACCTATGGCGGCCAGTCGCCGACGCGGCAGAATGTCGTCACCGGCGGATTGACGCCTGCACAATTTTCGATCTTCCAGCTCGTCGATTTCACCAGCCAGGCGGGCAGCGTCGCCACGACGATCAGCCTGCCGACCGCGGTGCCCGGCGCGCAGTTCCGCCTGTTCGATGTCGATTATGCCGCGGGCCAGTTCGCCGACCGCGTCACCGTCACCGGCAGCTATAATGGCGCGCCCGTCACGCCGGTGCTGACCAACGGCACCGCCAATTATGTCATCGGCAACAGCGCCTATGGCGACGTGCTGTCGACCGACGCCAGCGGCAACGGCAATATCACCGTCACCTTCACCGCGCCGGTCGACACGATCGTCATCGACTATGGCAGCCACGCCCTCGCCCCCGCCAATCCGGGGCAGCAGGGCATGGCGATCCACGACATCCTCTTCTGCCGCCCTACCGCCAATCTCACCATCGCCAAGACGAGCAGCGTCGTCGGCGATCCGGTGAACGGGACGACCAACCCGAAAGCCATTCCCGGCGCGACAATGCGCTATTGCATCCTCGTCACCAACAACGGCAGCGGCACCGCGACCGGCATCGCCATCGCCGACGCGCTGCCCGCGGGCACGACCTTCGTTCCCGCCTCGCTGCGCAGCGGCGCGAGCTGCGCCGCCGCGACGACGGCCGAGGACGACAACGCCAGCGGCGGCGACGAAAGCGACCCCTTCGGCGCCTCGATCGCGGGGAGCGCCATCGCCGCGAGCACGGCGACGCTGGCCCCCGGCGGCGCGATGGCGATCGCCTTCACCGTCACCATCGACTGACCCGCACAGCGCCGATTGCATTCTATACCGGATAGTCTAAATGCCGGGCATGAGCACGCGCACCGCCTCGGACCGCCACGATCCCGTCATCGAAAACCGCGACCAGCTCGCGGCCCCCATGGCCCAGGGTGAAAAACCCAAAGAGCGCTGGCGCATCGGCACCGAGCATGAAAAGTTCGTCTACCGCGTGAGCGATCACCGCGCGCCTTCCTATGACGAACCCGGCGGCATCCACGACCTCCTGATGGCGCTCACCCGCTTCGGCTGGGAGCCGGTGATCGAGGGCGGCAAGGTTATCGCGCTGGCGGGCAGCGACGGCACCGTCAGTCTCGAACCCGCGGGGCAGCTCGAACTGTCGGGCGCGCCGCTCGAAAATCTGCACCAGACCTGCGCCGAGACCGGGCGGCATCTGAAGCAGGTGAAAGAGGTCGGCGCCGAACTCGGGCTCGGCTTCCTCGGGCTCGGCATGTGGCCCGACAAGACGCGCGACGAACTGCCGATCATGCCCAAGGGGCGCTACAAGATCATGCTCGAGCACATGCCGCGCGTCGGCGGCCTCGGGCTCGACATGATGCTGCGCACCTGCACGATCCAGACCAACCTCGACTATGCGAGCGAGGCCGACATGGTGCAGAAGTTCCGCGTGTCGCTCGCGCTCCAGCCGCTCGCGACCGCGCTTTTCGCCTCATCGCCTTTCACCGAGGGGCGGCCCAACGGCTATATGTCGTACCGCAGCCATATCTGGACCGACACCGATCCCGCACGCACCGGCATGCTGCCTTTCGTGTTCGAGGATGGCTTCGGTTACGAGCGCTATGTCGACTATATGCTCGACGTCCCGATGTATTTCGTCTTCCGCGACGGCAAATATATCGATGCCGCCGGACAGAGCTTCCGCGACTTTCTGAGGGGCGAGCTGCCCGCGCTCCCCGGCGAGCTGCCGCGCCTCTCCGACTGGACCGACCATCTCTCGACCGCCTTTCCCGAAGTGCGCCTCAAAAGCTTCCTCGAAATGCGCGGCGCCGATGGCGGCCCGTGGAACCGTATCTGCGCGCTCCCCGCGCTCTGGGTCGGCCTCCTCTATGACCAGAGCGCGCTCGACGCCGCCTGGGATCTGGTCAAGGGCTGGAGCATCGAGGAGCAACAGGCGCTGCGCGACGCGGTGCCGCGCGACGGACTCGACGCCCCGGCCCCCGGCGGCGGCACCCTGGGACAGCTGGCGCACCGCGTTCTCGACATCGCGGCGTCGGGCCTCGCCGCGCGCGGCGAGGTCAATTCGATGGGCGACAACGAGGTCGGCTTCCTCGAACCGCTCCGCCGCATCGCCAAAAGCGGCAAGTCCCCCGCGCACGACCTGCTCGACCGCTACGAGGATGCGTGGGGGCACGACCTTTCCAGAATCTATGACGAGCTGAGCTTCTGACGCAGCGAAACCCTTGGGGTGCGGGAGCCGCTGGCGCAATCCATCGCAGCCGCGCCGCGACGGGAAGGCTTCACGGCCATCCCGCTGCCTGCCCGCTCACATATGCGCGGTGACCTCGGGCGGGTTCCACCAGTTATTCCCTGCGCCGTCCATATGGGTTACCGGCAGCGCCGCCATTTCGGCCGGGGTCAGATCGTCGAGGCACGCGATCGCCACCGAATAATAGGCGCCGCCGATCTCCTCGACATAGCCATGGCCAAAGGGCGACACCCCGCACGTCCGGCAAAAGACATGATGTACGCTCCCCGACCCGAACCGATAGTCGGAAAGCGCCGCCGGATCGCTCAGCAGCCGGAAAGCCTCGGGCTTGATCTGCGCGCTCCAGTTCCTCTTCTTGGTGCAGATCGAGCAATTGCATTTGCCCGTGCCCGCTTCGAGGTCGATGTCGGCCTCGAACCGGACGGCGCCGCAGTGGCACGAACCATGATGGGTCTTCAGCATTTCCTGTCCTCCGGTTGGTGGCGGCTCCGGCCGCCTTCACCCGAAGCGATGTAGCGAAGCCCCCTGACAGAAGATGTCAGGAGGCGTCGTCCCACCCCTTCTGGCGCCACCAGTCGGCCATCAGCACGGCGCGCCGCCGCCCGAAGCGCCCGTCGCCGATCCGCGCCGCAGCGATCCGGTCGATGCGAAAACTGCGAAAATCCTGCCGCAGCAGGCACCACGCGGCGATGACCTGCTTGTCCTCATAATAGGCGAGCGCCGCGGGCCAGATCGCGCGTTCGCTCGTCCGCCCCTGTTCGTCGGCATAGTCGATATGCAGCGTCTTTTCGGACCGCATCGCCGCGCGCACCGTCGCAAGCAGGGGCGCATCCTTCTCGCGCCAGCGGCGGCTGACCGGCCACAGCCCCGCCTCGTCGATTCGCTGCTTCAAGTCATCGGGGCTCGCCGCCGCGATCTTGGCGAGCGCCAGCCCCGCGGCGCGCGACAGGTCGCCGTCCTGCCGCGCCTCGACCCAGCGCGCGCCCAGCACCAGCGCCTCCAGTTCCTCGGCGGTGAACATCAGCGGCGGCAGGAAAAATCCCGCGCGCAGCATATAGCCGACCCCCGCCGCGCCCTCGATCGGGGCGCCGAGCGCGATCAGCGCCTGGATGTCGCGATAGAGCGTGCGCACCGACACGCCCTGCTCTTCCGCCAGCGCCTCGGCCGTCACCGGCCGCCGCCGCCGGCGCAGACTGTCGATGATCGCGAAGAGCCGCCCCGTCCTGTCCGCCATGATGCCCCGCGTCCGTCAGCGCCGTCGATAGGTCCAGCGGCGCGGCTTCGACCCGTCGATCGCCGAGATCGTTGCGGTCAGCGTGTCGCCGTCGCGGACATAGGCGATGCGCTGCGGATAATCGTGCGCGGCATTCTCGAACGTCGCGCTGTTGCCATGGTGCCGCGCCAGCCGGAACGCCACCGGCGCCCCGCCCCGCGGCATCGCGATATAGGCGATCGCGCCGTCGTCGCCCCGGCTGATGCGGATATACTCATATTCGCGCAATTCCTCGCCGCGCCCCGACCGGCTCACCCCCAGCATCAGCCCGGCGCGCGGGGGCGTCCAGCGCTCCTCGGTCCAGCGTTCGCCCGCCTCGCTGACCCAGTCGCCCGCGAGCCAGCCGAGATCGTCGACCGTCGCCGCGGGACTTGCCGCCACCAGCGCCACCGCCAAAGCCGCCACCATGATCCGCATGAATCGCTTCCTCTCCGTCGCGCCTTACCACCGCGGCATCGGCATCGCCATGGACAGCACCCGCGGCGCCCCCTATAACCCCTCCATCCCCGGGGAGCCTGTCGCGCAAACGCAGGTTGAGAGCGGAATAGACCGCGACCCGTTGAACCTGATCCGGGTAATACCGGCGGAGGGAGGGCCGGTATTCCACGCAGGAAATCCGTTCTCGCTCCGAACCTATGGAGCGAACAGACATGGCCGACATCGATTCCCGCCTCGACAAGACGCAAGCCGAACCGATCGGCGTCACCACCGGACCCATCAGGGGCAGCCGCAAGATTCATGTCGCCTCGCCCACCGGCAGCGGCATCCGCGTCGCGATGCGCGAAATCCTGCTCGAACCCTCGTCGGGCGAGCCGCCGGTGCGCGTCTATGACACCAGCGGGCCTTATACCGACCCCAGTGCGACGATCGACATCGCAAAGGGCCTTCCCGAACTCCGCCGCGACTGGATCCGCGGCCGCGGCGACGTCGAGGAAGTCACCCAGCGCGAGGTTCGCCCCGAGGACAACGGCCAGCTCGGCCCCGACCGCAGCGGCGGCGTCCCCGCCTTCCCGAACGTCAAGAAGCAGGTGCTCCGCGCCAAGCCCGGCGCCAACGTCAGCCAGATGCACTATGCCCGCCGCGGCATCATCACGCCCGAGATGGAATATGTCGCCACCCGCGAAAATCTCGGTCGCGAACGCCTCGCCGAATATGTGAGGGACGGGCAGGACTGGGGCGCGAGCATCCCCGACTATGTCACCCCCGAATTCGTCCGCGACGAGGTGGCGCGCGGCCGCGCGATCATCCCCAGCAACATCAACCACCCCGAAAGCGAGCCGATGGCGATCGGCCGCAACTTCCTCGTCAAGATCAACGCCAATATCGGCAACAGCGCGGTCGCATCCGATGTCGCGTCCGAAGTCGACAAGATGGTCTGGTCGATCCGCTGGGGCGCCGACACCGTCATGGACCTGTCGACCGGGCGCAACATCCACGACACGCGCGAATGGATCATCCGCAACTCGCCGGTGCCGATCGGCACCGTCCCCATCTATCAGGCGCTCGAAAAGGTCGGCGGCATCGCCGAGGAGCTGACGTGGGAGATTTTCCGCGACACGCTGATCGAACAGGCCGAGCAGGGCGTCGATTATTTCACCATCCACGCGGGCGTGCGCCTGCCCTACGTCCCGCTCGCCGCTAGCCGTGTCACCGGCATCGTCAGCCGCGGCGGCAGCATCATGGCGAAATGGTGCCTCGCGCATCACAAGGAAAGTTTCCTCTACGAACGCTTCGACGAGATTACCGAGATCATGAAGGCCTATGACATCGCCTACTCCCTCGGCGACGGCCTCCGCCCCGGCAGCATCGCCGACGCCAACGACGAGGCGCAGTTCGCCGAGCTCTACACGCTCGGCGAGCTCACCAAGCGCGCCTGGGCGCAGGATGTACAGGTGATGATCGAGGGGCCGGGCCACGTCCCGATGCACAAGATCAAGGAGAATATGGACAAGCAGCTGGCGGCCTGCGGCGAGGCGCCCTTCTATACCCTCGGGCCGCTCACCACCGACATCGCGCCGGGCTACGACCATATCACCAGCGGCATCGGCGCCGCGATGATCGGCTGGTACGGCACCGCGATGCTCTGCTACGTCACGCCCAAGGAGCATCTGGGCCTGCCCGACCGCGACGATGTGAAGGTCGGCGTCGTCACCTACAAGCTCGCCGCGCACGCCGCCGATCTCGCCAAGGGCCACCCCGCCGCCAAGGTCCGCGACGATGCGCTATCGAAAGCAAGGTTCGAGTTCCGCTGGCGCGACCAGTTCAACCTGAGCCTCGACCCCGACACGGCGGAGCAATATCACGACCAGACGCTCCCCGCCGAGGGCGCCAAGACCGCGCATTTCTGCAGCATGTGCGGCCCGAAATTCTGTTCGATGAAGATCAGCCAGGAAGTGCGGGAGTTTGCGAAGCTGCAAAATCAGGATGCCGAAGGCTTCATCGCCGTCGAGGAAGCTGAAAAAGGCATGGCGCAGATGAGCGAAGTCTATGAGGAATCGGGCCGCGAACTCTATCTCGGCTCCGGCGGGCGCGAACACGACTGATGAGCGGAGGCGGCTTGTTCGGCAAACTGTTCGGACGGCGCAAACCGTCCGCTCTCGAAATCCTGCAATCCGCCCGCTGGAAATGCGCGAACTGCGATGTCGATCATGAAGGCATGTTCGACATCGCCTCGCTGGCCCCCGATCATTGGGGCAAGGCGGAAGAGCTTGAACCCAACAGTGCGCTACGCCTCGACGGCGATTTCCTGTCCGAGGATTTCTGCGTGATCGGCGGCGAACATTTCTTCGTCCGCTGCGTCTTCGACATCCCTGTCCACGGAATGGCCGAAAAATTCGGCTACGGCGTCTGGTCGACCCTCTCGCGCGAGAATTTCGACCGCTACGTCGATGGCTTCGACGACGGCAAATACAGCGACATGGGGCCGTGGTGGGGCTGGTTCGCGAACAGCCTCAAGGGTTTTCCCGAAACGCTCAATCAAGGCTGCTGGGTCTATCCGCAGCTGGGCAGGCAAAGGCCGGCGATCAGCCTGGACGACGACGCCCACGACCTGACGATTGCCCAGCAAGACGGCATCAGCCCCGAGCGGCTGCTCGAACTCTACTCAGAATATGGTCACGCGCCCGACGTAAGCAGACCAGAGGGATAGGGGTTAATGTATCTGTCACCGCGATTTGAGACGTGTTATAAAAATACTCTTTCGTTAACACGTTTTCGCGATATGTTAGCGAAATCGCTAATCCATATGCAGGCTGCATTATGCTGACATCAACCTATGCCATCCCGGACCTGCCACCTCCCGGCGAGTTGGAAAGCAAGGCCGTCCTAAAGGTGGCAGCCATTGCGCACCGCTTCCTCGCCGAGCTCAAAGGACGTGCAGCTACGATCCCTAATCAGGGTATCCTCATCGACACGCTCTCGTTGCAAGAGGCCAAAGCGAGTTCAGAGATCGAAAATATCGTCACCACACAGGACGAACTCTTTCAGGCAACCCTTTTTCCCGAAATCCCTTCCTCCCCTGCAGCAAAGGAGGTCGCCCTCTACCGGGACGCCTTGCGTTTGGGACTCGTAGAGATGCGTGATAAGCAGGGCCTCCTAACCAACAATATAATCGTCGCGATGTTTCAGGTTTTAAAGCGCACCGACGGCGGATTTCGCAACACGCCCGGAACCGCGCTCAAAAACGACCAGACGAAAGAAATCGTCTATATTCCGCCGCAGACGGGAGCTGAAGTTATAGCGCACATGACGGCGCTGGAAAAATTCATCAACAGCGATGAATATAAGCATCTCGATCCGCTGGTCCGAATGGCCATTATCCACCATCAGTTCGAGAGCATTCACCCCTTTCCGGACGGCAACGGTCGATTGGGGCGTATCATCAACGTGCTTTACCTCACGCAGCAGCGCTTGCTCGACATCCCGATCCTCTACCTCAGCCGATACATCACCGCCAACAAAGCGGACTATTACCGGTTGCTGCAGTCGGTGAGAGACACCGGCGAATGGGAGCCTTGGCTCGTATATATGCTCACGGCAGTAGCTAAAACGGCGGCTCAGACGATCGACCTTGTTGCCGACATTCGCGCCCTCATGGCCGACTACAAACAGCGAATCCGTTCAGAGCATGGAAAAATCTATTCGCAGGACTTGCTCAATAATTTGTTCCGACATCCCTACACGCGGATTGACTACATCGTCAGCGAGTTAGGTGTGTCTCGACAAACCGCCGCAAAATATCTCGATCAACTAGCGGAGGCCGACTTGCTAGTGAAACATCAGTCGGGAAGGAACGTCTATTTCATCAACACTCCTCTCGTGGCGTTACTCCAGCGCGGCGAAGATGAAGCTCGATCAGCGTAACCACTCCCACCCATGCGCCCCCGAAACCCCCTCTACGTCATGGCCAAGCCGCCGCCGGAGGTGCAGGCGGCGATCGTCGCGCTGCCGCGCAACGATCCCGGGCGCGGCCCCGATCTCCTCCATGTCACGCTCATCTCGCTCTACGACCTCCACTACGCCCCGCCCGAGTGGCTGCCCGCGACCATCGCCGCGCTGGACAGCTTCGTCGCGCCCCCCTTCCCGCTTCGCTTCGACCGGATCGAGAACCGCAAGGCGGTGACGCTGCGCACGCGCGAGCCGCTAACCGAAGCGCGGGCGTTACAGAAGGCGCTGGTCAACCATCTGCTGCGCGAAAAAGCGCCGATCATGGACGGCACCACCCCCGAACCGCACATCACGATCAACTATCGCGGCGACCGCCTGAATGCCCAGAAGATCCCGCCGATCGGCTGGACGGTCGATGAAATCATCCTGACCGAAAGCATCGTCGGCAAAACCACCCATGTCGAACACGGCCGCTGGCGACTGCGCGGGGTTGCAGGCTGAACGGGAACGTAACCCACCTTCGTCATCCCGGACTTGATCCGGGATCCACGGCGGCGCTGAAGTCATGGACCCCGGATCAAGTCCGGGGTGACGACAATGGAAATATCCTCCCTGTCGCGCAGCGATGGTGGGCACCCCGTCAGCCAAAGTATCGCCGAAACCAGCCCCGCTTTCCGGGAACGACCGGCGACTGGCCGGAAATGCGGACCAGATAATGGCCCAGGATCGCCGCTTGCTGCTTGGTCATCAGGAACCGGAACAGGTCGGGGTCGTGCGCCCTGGCCGCTTCCGAAGTTTGCACGCTTTCCAGCCGGAGCATGATGCGGTCGCCCGCGTCATGATGGCCCCAGCCGACCAGTGCCCCGAAACTCTCCATCATCCCGCCTCTCCCCCACCATCTTCGCGCGACCGATGCCGACAATGCGAAACAGGGTTTTACCAGAGCTGCGGCGAAATGTCGTCCAATCGTCGAAAAGCCGCCACTACGCGGCCTCCCGCAAAAACCCCTTTCCTACATCGCATCGCCATGCTTCATCCTGTTCGATGACCCAGCCCAAACCCCATGCTCGCCCCGCGCGGCCGCGTGGTCCGGCTTTGCAAGGCCTGGCGCCGCAAAGCCTGACCGCCGCGCTGTCCTCCTTCACCCCCGCGCAGCTTCAGCGCCGCCGCAGCAGCGGCTGGACCCCCGACCGCCAGCGCAAGTTCATCGAGGCGCTCGCCGCATCGGCCTGCGTGACCGAGGCGGTGGCGAGCGTCGGGCTGTCGGCGACATCGGCCTATAACCTCCGCCGCCGCCCCGATGCCCATGCCTTCCGCCATGCGTGGGATGCCGCGATCGATTGCGGGATGCGGCGGCTGGTCGACGCCGCGCCGGCGCGCGCGGTCCACGGTGTGCCGGTCCCCATATTCTACAAGGGCGAACAGGTGGGCGAGCGGCGCGAATATCCCGAACGGCTCGCGATGTTCCTGATGCGCGCGCTCGACCCCCATCGCTTTGGCGCCGCGGGGCCCGGCGACGCGAATGGCGACGCCGCGCCAGCGCACGGCGACCCCGCCGAAGCTCGGCTGGCCGATGCGCTCGCGCGGATCGGCGCGCCCGCCGACGACCCGCCGCCCCCCGCCCCGCTGCGCCTGCCCGGCCCGGCTGCCGACGACGGCGATGGCGCGGACCCAAGTGACTGATTTCATGGGCCCGGAGGTGACAAGTTTGACAAGTTAAGGCAAAGCCGACGGAATGACGGACACCACCCCCACCGGCCCCGATGCGGGCGCGATCTTCTATCACGGCACCCGCGCCGACCTTGCCGTCGGCGACCTGCTCCACCCGGGCCGCGCGAGCAACCATGGAGACGGCGCGCCGCTGCGCATCGTCGGCGAGCTCGAAAGCTGGACCCCGCACCCGCCCGACGTGCTGCAAGCGATGAAAAACGGCCTTGCCAGGCTGAAGGCGGAAGGGAAGGACGTCATCATCGACTGAATTTTTAGGTTCGTCATGCCGGCGCAGGCCGGGATCTCGCCGGTGCGTTGCGATGCGAGGTCGAGATCCCGGCCTTTGCCGGGATGACGGGAACAAGAAACGGAGAACCCCCATGCCCTCCCCCATCCGCACCCTCACCCTCGCCGCGCTGCTCGCGCTCGCTCCCACGGCCGCCGCCGCAGAGGCCGCGCCGCCGACGCCGCCCGCCCCGCTGCAACAGCTGCGCATCTACGAAATCCCGCGCACCAACGAGGGCGTGTTTCACGATCGGTTTCGCGATCATGCGCTACGCATCATGGCGCGCCACGGCTTTGCGGTGCGCGCGATCTGGCGCAGCGAGCATGAGGGCAAGGTCGAGTTCGTCTATCTGCTCGACTGGCCCGACGCCGCCGCGATGAAGGCGGCGTGGGCGGCCTTCATGGCCGACGAGGAATGGGCCGCGATCAAGCGCGAGACGGGCGCGCGGCATGGCCGCTTCGTCGATGCGATATCGGACCGCACGCTCGAACCCCTGCCCTGGTCGCCCGACCGCGCGGGCGCCGCGGCAGCGCCATGATGCTGACCCCCTCAGTCGGGGGCGTCGCGGGGATCGGTCGTGGCCAGTCGGCCCTTTTCGACCCACGCGGCGAGGCCGGGGGTGAATTCGGCGGCGACGCGCGCATCGTAAAGCGCCAGATCGTCGGGGGCGTAAAGCTCGCGCCAGCGCCCGTTGGTTCCCTTGTGCAGGAAGGTCCGCCCGCCGCCCTCCCAGATGTCGCCCGCGGCGGGGAGCAGCGCGTCGGCGGCCGCCTTCATCGCGTCGAACCCCGCCGCGGCGACCAGATCGGGCCAGATGTCGTCGGGAACCGCGATGTCCAGAAAGTCGGCGATGCGCCGCATCTCGCCCATCCGGTCGGCCTTGAGGTCGTTATAGTGGACGAGCAGCAGATTCGGGTCGCTCCGCGCGTCCCAGAAACTCTTTTCCATCGTGAAAAAGGACGCGCCGGGATCGCCCAGCGCATCCTCGTCGCCGACCAGCCAGTCGTGGAAATGCGTCGCCGGGTCGCTTGGCACGAGCCGCGGCGTATAGCCGAACTTGGGATCGCTCCGCACGATGCCGCCGATCAGCTCGACCGCCTCCGCCGTATAATTGGCCTTGTGATTGAAAAAGGACATGGCGGCGTCGCGGCCGTCGCGGGCGACATGGATATATTTGATTCCCTCAGAGTCTGATTCAAAATTATCGCGATAGATTTCATGCTCTTGCGATACGGCGGACGAAGAGCTGAATTGAGGCGATGAACAGCCACGCGGTTGCCGATGCGATGGTCTGCTCGAAGTCTTTGGCGAGGCGGCGGTTGCGACCGAGCCACGCAAAGGTCCGCTCGACCACCCAGCGTCTGGGCAGGACCTCGAAGCCCTTGGCATGGTCGGATCGCTTGATGATCTCGACCGTCCACTTCCCGATCTTGCGCAGCGCCTGGCGAAGCTTGTCGCCAGCATAGCCGCCATCGGCGAAGATGTGCCTGAGCCAAGGGTGACGGCGGATGATCTCGGCCAGAACAAACGGCGCGCCATCGCGATCCTGCACGTCAGCGGTGTGGATCACGGCATGAACGAGATTGCCCTCGGTGTCGGTCACGATGTGTCGCTTGCGGCCCTTGATCTTCTTGCCTGCGTCATAGCCGCAAGGCCCGCCGCTTTCCGTGGTTTTCACGCTTTGGCTGTCGATGACCCCAGCGCTCGGAGAAGCCTCGCGCCCGAGGGCTTCCCGCCCGATCAGCAGCAGGGCGTGATTGAGCGAGAGCCACAGACCATTGTCGCGCCACAGATAGAACCAGCGCCGCACCGTCGAGACCGGAGGAAAGCAGGGCGGCAACATCCGCCAGGGCAGCCCACCGCGCAGCAGATACAGGATCGCCTCGATGATCCGCCGCAGCGGCCATTTGCGCGGTCGCCCTACACAGCAAGGGCCCGGAAGTAACGGCTCCAGCACGGCCCATTCCGCATCGGTCAAATCGCTTGGCAAAGCCAGGTCGGCACGGGCATACTGCGCCCGGGTGGTGTCGGTCCACATCGTTGAACTCCCGAAGTTTGTTGCAAAACCCCGTGAATCAGCGACTTGGGCTCGCGTCAAGCTAACCCGCTGGCACCACTCAACTTAATTTCGGATCAGGCTCTCATGCACCGGAAGGGCGTCGAACGGCAGGTGCGATTTGATGAAGCGGCGGTGCGTCTGCCCCTCGGCGAGCGCCATCGTCGCCTCGAGCGGCATCAGGCGGAAATCGGGCCAGGGCGAGCTATCCTGGACGGGAAAGGGCGCGGGGCTGCCAAAGACCAGCATCCCGACGATGCGCTGCATCCACGTCGTCCCGCATTTGGGATAGGTCGAAATGACAATATCGTCGCGGCGCAGCGGGAAATCGTCCCACCCCGCGCTATCGAACGCCCATGAACGCACGGGGCGCGTCGCCGGCCGCACGCGCGGCGGAATCATGTGCTGCATGATGAAGCCCTCCCGCATCGGACATAGCGCAAATCGCCGCCGTCGTCATCGCCGCTGCTATCCGGCGATTTCGGCGGTCGCGGCACGCTCGATCGCCGGGCGCCAGTGGCGCGCGACGGGCAGCAGGAAAATCTCCGCCAGCACGCGTTCGATCTCGTCGGCGGTCAGGTAACGGCGGTCGATCCGCCCGTCGGCCAGCCGCACCGTCAGCCGGTTGTCGCGAAGGCCATAGCGCGCCTCGGCACTCGTCCGCGCGGCGATCAGCTGGTGGCGGAAATGCGAATCGGGATGCGCCGAAGTGTACCAGTTGCCGACCTCATAATCGATCGCCGGGGGCGGCGCGTCCTCGATCCGATAGAGCGTCCGCCATTCGCTTTCGATCAGCGCCGCGACCTGCCATTCGGCGCCCTGGCGGACGATGCGATAGCTTTCGTGGCGCGTCGGCTGCGGCGCCTCGTCGTCCATCGCCAGCGGCTGCGGCGGCACCGCGGCGCCAAAACCGACGTCGGCGAGCCAGGCGCGGCCGTCGATCTTCACGCGCACCACCATATGCGACCGCGGCGTCGGCGGCGCATCGTCGGGCAGCATCCAGCGCACCCGGCCGATCAGTCCCTCGGCCTCAAAGCCGATCGCGCGCAGCGCGCGCAGGAACAGGCCGTTCTGCTCGAAACAATAGCCGCCGCGCCGCTGGCCGATCAGCTTGGCCTCGACCGCCGCCGCGCCGATGTCGACCCCGGCGCCGGTCAGCGCGTCGATCGCCTCGAACGGGATCGCCGCGATATGCGCCGCCTGCAACGCCGCAAGAACGTCGAGCGTCGGCGCGAGCGCGCCGCGATAGCCGATCCGCGCCAGATAGCGTGCCAGAAAGGCGTCGGGGGCCGTTTCGTCCCCGGCATGGACGGAATCGGACGCGGCGGCGGTGGGTTGGTGCAGCATGATCGGGGCTCCATTGCGAATCAATGGAGCATCTTATGAAAGCTCAAGCACGGTTGAGATCAAGCGCTTATCGCCGCCCGGTGCACCCAGACCCTGTTTCAGCAAGATCGAAGCGACGAGATCCTCCAGCGAGCCGCGCTGGGCGCGTCGCTTCGATCTTGCTGAAACAGGGTCTAACTCTCAAGTCGATGCTCGAGCGTGATTTCGCAGTTGAGCAGCTTCGACACCGGGCAATTTTTTTCGGCCTCGGCGGCGAGCGCCGCAAACTCTTCGGCACCAATCCCCGGCACTTTGGCGGTCAACGTCAGCGCCGACCTGGTGATCGTAAAGCCGCCGTCCTGCTGCTCCAGCGTCACCGCCGCGCTCGTCTCCAGCGTGTCGCCCGAATAGCCCGCGCGCGCGAGCCCGAAGGAAAGCGCCATGGTGAAGCAGGCGGCGTGCGCCGCGGCGATCAGCTCCTCGGGGTTCGTCCCCGGCTGCCCCTCGAAGCGCGTGCCAAAGCCATAGGGCTGCTCCTCGAGCACGCCCGATCGGGTCGTGATCGACCCTCTGCCCTCCTTGCCGAAGCCTTCGTAGCGGGCGGATGCGCGGTTGACGGTCATGGCAATGTCTCCTTGGCTGGGATCAGCGCGCCTTTTCGCTTACGCTTGTCAATTCCGCCGCGCCACTCCCGCGCGGTCGAGTTCGGGGCCGAGCCGCCCGGTCAGCCACAGCGCCCACATCCTGAAATCAGCGGCGAGGCTCCATAGCGGATAGGTGAAGGTGGCCGGCCGGTTCTTCTCGACCGCGAAATGCGCGACCCACGCAAAGGCATAACCTGCGAGCGGCAGCGCGATCAGCCAACCCCACCGCCCGGACAGCACCACGCCCACCGCAATCGCGACGACGAGACTGGTCCCGACATAATGCAAGGCGCGCGTCGAGGCCTTGCTGTGCTCGCGCAGGTAAAAGGGCCAGAAATCGGCAAAGCTCGCATAGCGCTGCGCCATGGGCGAAGCATGTCGCGCCCGCGCCGCGCGGTCAAGCCGCGCCCGCGCAAACAGCCCTCCCGCCGGGGTCGCGACGGCGGAAGGGCCGGTGTCCGGTCCGACGAGCCGGACCAAATGCCAAGGATCGGATCGAATCAGCGCGACGCGGCGTCGCGAACCTTCTGCACTGCGGGGAGCAGCAGGCCGATCAGTATCTGGATCGGATTCGACGCGATCACCATGCCGCCCTGCGCGGGCTGCGCCGACTGGGCCATGGCGGGGGTCGCCGTCAGCGCAAGGCCGAGCGCGAGGGCGGGGGCGAGGATCAGCTTCCTGGTCATGGTCATTCCTTTCAAAACGGGTTCGGGTCGGCCCCGATGCACCGCTTGTGCCGCACGCCCCCACGCTCCGCGGTGATCGCCGTCACTCGCGTCAAAAATAGTCGCAAGCGACTCAAATTGAAGGAAAGAAAATTACGCTTGCCGCTTGATCCGCACCAGCGCCGCGTCGAGCGCCTGCAAAAATCGCGAGCGATCGGCCTTTGAAAAGGGCGGCGGCCCGCCCAACCCCTCACCCATCCCGGCGCGCAGGTCGGCCATGATGGCGCGCGTCGCGATCGCGGGGCCGATCGACGCCGGCGTGAAGGGCTTGCCATTGTGCGCAAGGACGCTCGCACCCGCTTTCAGCGCGCGATCGGCGAGCAATATGTCGGCGGTGACGACGATGCTCTGCGCGTCGGCTGCTTCGGCGATCCAGTCGTCGGCGGCATCGAAGCCGTCCGACACCACCACCCGCTCGATCAGCGGGTGGTCGGGCACACGCAGCCGGCTGTTGCTCACGACCTTGACCCTGGCCCCGTGCCGCCACGCGACGCGATAGATTTCCTCCTTCACCGGGCAGGCGTCGGCATCGACAAGGATGACGGGCACGCTCATCCGCCAAGCCCGTCCCAGAGCAGCTTCGCGCCAAGCAGCACCATCAGCCCATAGATGAGCGCATAAAAGCGTTCGGGCTGCATCGCCTTCATCCAGCGCACCGTGAGCAGCGTCGAGACGATCGCGAGCGGCATCAGCAGCAGCGCCGCGACGACCACCTCATGCGGAAAGGCCCCGAGCGCCAGATAGGCGGGCACCTTCATCCAGTTGACGATGGCGAACAGGATCGCGCTCGTCCCGATGAAGCTCAGGTGCGGCAGCTTGCGCGGCGTCACCCACATCTGGAACGGCGGCCCGCCCGCGTGGGCGATCTGGCTCGTCAGCCCCATGACGGCGCCAAAGATCGTCCCGACCCAGCCCGGCGAGCGCGATGCGGCGACGATCCGCCCGCCGCGCTCGACCCACAGGCGATAGAGGCCGAAGGCGAGCGTGATCGCGCCCAGCGCCGCCATCAGCCGTGCCTCGTTCACCCGCTCGGCATAAGCGTAGCCCGCCAGGATTCCCACCGCCGCGCCCGGCAGCATCCAGCCGATGATCCACCCGTCCCACGTCTTGCGGAAAGACCAGACGCTGATGACATCCTGGACGATCAGGATCGGCAACAGCAGCGCCGCCGCGGTCGCGGGCGGCAGCACCAGTGCGGCGAGCGGCGTCGCGAGCGCGCCGACGCCTGCGAGCCCGCCCTTCGCCATCCCAAGCAGGATCACCGCGGCGATCAGCACCACCAGCGTCACCGGATCGGCGAGCAGGCTCACCCGGCCCGGCTCATGCGTCGGGACTGTCGGGCAAGCGCCAGTCGATCGCGCCGCGACCCTGCGCCTCGAGGAAGGCATTGGCCTGGCTGAACGGCCGCGACCCGAAAAAGCCGTTGTGCGCCGACAGCGGCGAGGGGTGCGGCGCGCGCAGGATCAGGTGCGGGCTTCCCGCCCCCAGCCCCGGCACATTTGCCGCCTTCTTCTGCGCATGGCTGCCCCACAGGATGAACACCTTGGGCGCCCGATCGGCGGCGACCGCGGCGACCGCGGCGTCGGTGAACTTCTCCCACCCCTTGCCCTGATGCGACGCCGGCTGTCCCGCCTCGACCGTCAGGCAATTGTTGAGCAGCAGCACGCCCTGCCGCGCCCAATGCGCCAGATGGCCGTGCGGCGCGGGCGCGATGCCCAGATCGCTGCGCAATTCCTTATAGATGTTGACGAGGCTCGGTGGCACGCGCACGCCGGGCTGAACGGAGAAACAAAGCCCATGCGCCTGCCCCGGCCCGTGATAGGGGTCTTGGCCCAGGATCACGACGCGCACCTGCCCCGGCGGCGTCGCGTCGAGCGCCGCGAACCAGTCGCGCGGTCGCGGATAGATGGTCTTGCCCTTGGCGCGCTCGTCGGCAAGGAATTGCTTGAGCGCCGCCATATAGGGCTGCGCAAACTCGCCGCCGATGCGGGCGATCCAGTCGGGATGCAGTTTGACCTCGGCCATGCGCGTGCTTCACCAGAGCGGCGTCGGCTTGTCCAGCCCCGCGCCCCGCGCCATGGCGGCTACCCGGAATGCGCCCCGCTGCCGATCAATCGGTCAACTCGTCCCACATATCCTTGATGCGACCGAAAAAACCCTGGCTTGCCGGGCATTCCTCGCCGGTTTCGGTCTCCCGGAACGCTTGCAACAACTCCTTTTGCTTTGCGGTCAGCCGCGTCGGAGTCTCGACATCGATTTGGATCACGAGGTCGCCGTGACCGCGGCCATTGAGCACCGGCATCCCCGCGCCGCGCTGGCGAAGTTGCTTGCCCGATTGGATTCCCGCCGGGATCGCGATGTCGTGCTTGCGGCCGTCGAGCCCCGGAATGGTGATGCAGCCTCCGAGCGCCGCGGTCGTGAAACTGATCGGCGCGCGCGTGAACAAGGTCGTGCCCTCGCGCTCGAAGACCTTGTGCCGCGCCATGTGGAGGAAGATGTAGAGGTCGCCCGGCGCCGCGCCGCGTGCGCCGCTTTCGCCCTCGCCCGACAGGCGGATGCGCGTCCCTTCGTCGACCCCCGGCGGGATGGTGACGGTGAGCCGCTTGCGCCGGTCGACGCGGCCCTCGCCATGACACTGCCCGCACGGGTCGGCGATGACCTCGCCCGCGCCCTGACACGCCGGGCAGGTGCGCTCGACCATGAAAAAGCCCTGCTGCGCGCGCACCTTGCCATGGCCGCCGCAGGTCGAACAGCGATGCGTGCGCGTGCCGGGCTTCGCCCCCGATCCGTCGCAAGCGTCGCAACGCGTGGCGACATCGACCTCGATCTCACGCGTTACGCCGGTGAAGGCGTCCTCGAGCCGGATCTCCATGTCGTAACGCAGGTCGGCGCCGCGCGCCGGGCCACGCTGCTGCCGCGCGCCGCCGAACGCCGAACCGAAAATCGATTCGAAAATATCGCCAATGTCACCGAAATCGGCGCCATGCCCGCCGCCGAACCCGCCGCCGCCATTCACGCCGGCCTTGCCGAAGCGGTCGTAGGCCGCACGTTTCTGGGGATCGCGCAGGCAGTCATAGGCCTCGCTGATCGCCTTGAAGCGCGCTTCGCTGTCCTTGCACCCCGGATTCTTGTCGGGGTGATATTTCATCGCCAGCTTGCGATAGCTTGCCTTCAGCGTCGCTTCGTCGGCGCTGCGATCGCATTCGAGCAATTCGTAATAATCGATGTCGAGCGACATGCTTCAAAGCCCCTTCTTCAACCCGTCACCCCAGCGAAAGCCGGGGTCGCTGCCGGTCCGGCGGTGCCTTGCCGAGAGCGATGCCAGCTTTCGCCGGCATGACGGGTGAAGATCATCCTTATTTCTTGTCGTCTTCGACTTCGGAGAATTCGGCATCGACGACATCTTCGTCGGCCTTGCTCTCGCCGGCGTCGGCGTCGGGCGATGCCGCGGCCTGCTGTTCCTTTTCATAGATCGCCTGGCCCAGCTTCATCGCGACCTGCGCCAACGCGCCCGCCTTTTCGGTCATCGCAGCGGCGTCGCCACCCTCGATCGCGGTCTTGGTTTCGGCGATCGCGGCCTCGATCTCGGACTTCAGCGCGCCGTCCACCTTGTCGCCATGTTCGGCGAGCTGGCGTTCGGTCGTGTGCACGAGGCTCTCGGCATTGTTCTTCGCCTCGGCCGCCTCGCGGCGCTTCTTGTCCTCTTCGGCGAACTGCTCGGCGTCCTTGACCATCTGTTCGATATCGGCGTCGCTGAGGCCGCCCGAAGCCTGAATCTTGATCTGCTGTTCCTTGCCGGTGCCCTTGTCCTTGGCGTGGACCGACACGATGCCGTTGGCGTCGATGTCGAACGTCACCTCGATCTGCGGAACGCCGCGCGGGGCGGGCGGGATGCCGACCAGGTCGAACTGGCCGAGCAGCTTGTTGTCTGCCGCCATTTCGCGCTCGCCCTGGAACACGCGGATCGTCACCGCCGACTGATTGTCGTCGGCGGTCGAATAGACCTGGCTCTTCTTGGTCGGGATCGTCGTGTTGCGGTCGATCATCTTGGTCATGATGCCGCCCAGCGTCTCGATGCCAAGCGAGAGCGGCGTCACGTCGAGCAGCAGCACGTCCTTGACGTCGCCCTGCAGCACGCCCGCCTGGATCGCCGCGCCGATCGCGACGACTTCGTCGGGGTTGACGCCGGTGTGCGGTTCCTTGCCAAAGAAATCCTTCACGACTTCGCGCACCCGCGGCATCCGCGTCATGCCGCCGACCAGCACGACCTCGTCGATGTCCTTGGCGCTGACCCCGGCGTCCTTGATCGCTTTCTTGCACGGTTCGAGCGTGCGCTTGACGAGATCCTCGACAAGGCGTTCGAGGTCGGCGCGCGTGATCGTCTTGACGAGGTGCTTCGGCCCGTTGGCGTCGGCGGTGATGAAGGGCAGGTTCACTTCGGTCGTCGCGGCCGACGACAGTTCGATCTTCGCCTTTTCGGCGGCTTCCTTCAGCCGCTGCAAAGCCAGTTTGTCGCCGCGCAGGTCGATGCCTTCATCCTTCTTGAAAGTGTCGGCGAGGAACTCGACGAGCTTGCTGTCGAAATCTTCACCGCCCAGAAAGGTGTCGCCGTTGGTCGATTTCACCTCGAACACGCCGTCGCCGACCTCGAGGATCGAAATGTCGAAGGTGCCGCCGCCAAGGTCATAGACGGCGATCGTCTTGTTCTCCGACTTGTCGAGGCCATAGGCGAGCGCGGCCGCGGTCGGCTCGTTGATGATGCGCAGCACTTCGAGGCCCGCGATCTTGCCCGCGTCCTTGGTCGCCTGGCGCTGCGCGTCGTTGAAGTAAGCGGGGACGGTGATCACCGCCTGCTCCACCTTTTCACCCAGATAGGCTTCGGCGGTTTCCTTCATCTTCTGAAGGATGAAGGCGCTGATCTGCGAGGGCGAATAATCCTCGCCGCCCGCCTTGACCCACGCATCGCCGTTCGATCCCTTGACGATCGAATAGGGGACGAGCTCCATGTCCTTCTTGGTCATGGGATCGTCGAAGCGGCGGCCGATCAGGCGCTTCACCGCAAAGATGGTGTTTTCGGGGTTGGTCACCGCCTGGCGCTTCGCCGGCTGGCCGATCAGCCGCTCGCCGTCCTTGGCAAAGGCGACGATCGAGGGCGTCGTGCGCGTGCCTTCGACATTTTCGATAACCTTGGGCTTGCCGCCTTCCATCACCGCGACGCAGCTGTTCGTGGTGCCGAGGTCGATCCCGATCACTTTGGCCATTTATACTCGTCCTTGTTGCTTCTTCGGCGCCCTGAAAAGGCACGCCGTCAGTGGAGTCCCTTGGGGGTTCATGGGCGCGATATAGGTGCGCTAATCCTTGGCACAAGGGCTTTGAAGGCTTATCGGGGATACGAAAATGTCGCGCTTTTACGGAGTCCTCCCGAAATGAAACCCTTCGCTCTTGCCACCCTTGCCGCCGTCTCGCTCAGCCTGACGGGCTGCGGCGAAAATCTGGGCGCGGGTCAGCAGCTCAATGTCGTCAGCGGCCATGTCGTGATGGGGGCGACGCCCGATCGCCCCGCGGTCGGCTATTTCCGCGTCGAGGGCGGCCCGCGCGACGTCGAACTGGTCGCGGTGACCGCCGACCTCGCGCAGCGGGTCGAGATGCACGAAAGCGTGCGCGAAAACGGAATGATGGTGATGAAGCCGCTCGACCGCGCGCTGGTGCCCGCGAAGGGCGAACTCGTCTTCAAACAGGGCGGCAAGCATCTGATGATCTGGGGCATCAACGGCGCCGCGGTGCGCGCGGGCAAGCTGCCGATGGCGTTCGTCTTCACCAACAACAATAATGAACGCATCCTGTTCGACATGGTGATCAAGCCCGCCGAGGGCGCCGCGGGCGGCGAAGCGGCGATGGATCATGATGCGATGGGGCATGGCGACGAAAAGGCGACGCCGGACGCGGCCACGAAGTAGGATCATGCTGCATCCCGATGCTGTCATTGCGAGGAGCGAAGCGACGAAGCAATCTCCAGTGCGCGGTCGTCAATCATGGCCGACGGCTGGAGATTGCTTCGCTTCGCTCGCAATGACGGGGATTTGATGTCGCGCTCCTCCCGACCTCTGACGACCGGCGAAATTGCGCTCGCGCGCCGCGTGTTCGGTGACGCGATCGCCTATGACCGCGTGCGCGTGAACCATCATAAATGGGCTTTCTTCCAGCCGCGCCACATCGTCATGGCGCCGATGGGCCACCTGCATTTCAACCCGCACGGCGACCTTTACTGCGACGATTTCAGCGTCGCATCGCAGCGACTCAAAGGGCTGTTCATCCACGAAATGACGCATGTGTGGCAGGCGCAGACACGCGGCCGCTGGTATCTGGTGCTGATGCGCCACCCGTTCGCAACCTACAGCTACACCCTGAAACCCGGCTGGCCGCTCACCCGCTATGGCCTCGAACAGCAGGCGGAGATTGTGCGCCATTACTGGCTGCTGACCGAGGGCGCGGTCGTCGGCGGCGCACCGGGGATCGAGGCCTATCGGGCCATCCTGCCATTTGCGGGGGGCGGAGCGGGGTAAGGTCTGGCCGGTTCGCGACGGACCATCATCGCCGGTACGCAGAACGACCGGCCGCGGTCGGAGGCGGACCTCTATCCCGTCACCCTCCCCCCGAAGTTTCGCCCTTGCTACAACCGTCCCCGCACGTTCAGGAACATCCGCCGCCCCAGATAATCATATTGCGTCCCGAACGCTGGCGCCTGACCGATCACCGGCGGCGTTGCGGTCACCACGGTCGACACCCGCGGCGGCGGGGTGTCGAACAGGTTGGCGATCCCCAGCGTGATGCGGAACCGCTCGGCGACATCGCGGCTCAGCGAAAGCGAATGATAGAAGGTCGCGGGCACGCTCACATCGGGGCAGAAGCGCCCGCCGGGGCGGAAGCTCGACGTGCGGCACGGATCGCCGCCCTGCGCACGCAGCAGTTCCGCCCTGTTCGACGCCGCGCCGGTGACGTCGAGGCCATAGAAAAGCGTCCATTGGTCCTTCGTCCAGCCGAGCGTGAAATCGCCGACCCATTTCGGATTGCCGATCGTGCCATTGTCGTCGATGGTCGTGCCGGGGAACAGCGCGACCTTGTCCTCGACCTGCCACGTCATCTGCGCGCGGAACGCCAGCGAGCCCAGCCTGCCCAGATCCTGATCGAGGGCGAGCGACAGGTCGACGCCGCGATTCCGCTGGCGGCTGATATTGACATAGCGGTCGGTGACCGACGCGACGCTCTGCGCGTCGGGGCCAGCGGTCGCCCGCGTAAACAACGCGCACAGCGGCTCGTCGGGGAAAAGTTCCGAATCATAACAGCCCGACAGGATATTGCCCGCGCCCAGCAAGGTGATCTCTTGCCGAACCTTGATGTCGAAATAATCGACAGCCAGCCGCGTGCGCAGCCCGCCCCACAGCGCCCCCGACACATCGGGGGTCAGGATGAGCGAGACCGTCTTTGCGGTCGAGCTTTCAGGCTTCAGCCGGCCGATGCCGCCCCCCGACACGATCGTCGCGGGGCCGATCCCCCCGGCATAGTCGGGCGCGATGCCGTCGGCCGCGCAATTGTCGAAGACGCGCTGGCTGATCGCCCCCGCCGCCAGCCGCGCCGCGGTCTGGATGCACGGGTCGATCGCGGCCTGGCCGAGGAAACCCGTCTGATCCTCAAGGAACAGCTCGAACAGGGCGGGCGCGCGGAACGAGGTGCCCCAGGTGCCGCGCAGGCGCAGCCAGCCGGTCACCGCCCAGTCGGCGCCGACCTTCCACGTCGTGTCGCTGAAGCGGTCGGACACGCCGTCGCGGCGCGTCGCCTCGACATGCGTGTAGCGCGCCGCGCCCGACAGCGTCAGCCGCTCGATCATCGGCACGCCTTCGAGCAGCGGCAGTTCGACCTCGCCGAAAACCTCCTTCGACACGGTGCGCCCCGCGGTGATTCCCGAAGTGGTGAAGTTGGCGACATTGCCCGCGCGCGTCGCGTCGCCCGGCGTGTCATTGATTTCGTCGCGGCGGATCGTCGCACCGAACGCCGCACCCACCGGACCGGCGGGCAGGTCGAACAGCTTGCCCGTCAGCAGCGCCTCGGCCGAGCTTTGCTCGAACAAGGTCCGCCCCGTCTCGCGCCCCGTCAGGAAGGCGCGTTCCTCCGCCGTGAGGTCGCCGCGGAGCACGCGCGGATCGGTAAAGTCGATGTCGATGCAGTCCGCGCCGCGGATCGCGGTCACCGTCCCGACGCACGAGCGCGTGCGCAAGGTCTGCGACGCCAGCGCGTCCCGATAGAGGACATCCTGCGTATAGCCCGCGTCCGAGCGGCTGTGCTGGCCGTGGACATCCCACTTCCACCCCGCGCCAAGGTCGCCGCGCAACCCCAGCACGCCGCGATAATAATCGACGTCGGCCTCGCTCTGCGACGTCACGATCACCCGCGGGCGCAGGATGATGTTGCCGCCGAACTCGGCGTTGAGCGGATCGCCGGGGTCGCCGGGATCGCAATTGAACTGCGTCGGATCGCACAGAAACATCGGCAGGAAGGACGCGCCGGTGAACTGGTCGAGCTCGATCCGTTGAAACCCATTATTGTGCGACTTGCGGTTGCTGAACAGAAACTCGCCATAGGCGGTGACGCCATCGCTCACCTCATATGCGCCATCGGCAAAGACGCTCACCCGGCTGACGGACGAAAACACATCCATATCCTGTTCGGCCGGCTCGAACTGGTTGAGCGCTCCCGTCGAAGGCCCGTCGAAATTGACCCCGAAGAAATCGGTGGGGCCGAATACGCCGATCGGATTATAGGCATTGATCGGGATGCCGACGGCAGCGAACTCGGCGCCATATTGGCCGGCAAAAATCGCCCGCCCGTTCGGCGCGATCAGCCCGGGGCCAAAGGTCGGAAAGCCATTTTGGTCGACGCCCGAAAAATCGGCGAACACGATGGCGTTGCCCAGCGCGCTGCTGCACGCGGGCTGCCCGGTGCGGAAATCGACGATGTCGGCGCGGCTGCCATCGGCTTCGCGCTTCAGATATTCCTCCGAACAGAAAAGGAAATCGCGGTCGCGGCGCGTCAGATTCTGCTGGCGGAAGACATCGACCGTCGCAAAAAAATGGCCACGGCCGAACGTCTTGCCAAAGCTTGCGTCGGCGCCATGGCTTTCGCCGCCGCCATGCTCGGTGACCGACGAAAAACCCCCGCCTTCAAAGCCGTTCAGGTCGTCGCGGGTCAATATATTGACCACCCCGGCCACCGCATCCGACCCATAGATCGACGAGGCACCGGTCTTGAGCAGCTCGACCTGCCGGACCACCGACAGCGGCAGCACATTGAGGTCGAAGGGCGCGACCGCGCCGCGAATCCCCGCGGGCCCTGCGCGGCGGCCGTTGATGAGCACCAGCGTGCGTTCGGCGCCAAGGCCGCGCAGCGACAGCGACTGCACGTCATTGCCGCCATTGGCGACAAAACGGTTCGAGATTGCGGAGCTGATCTGGATCGACCCCTGCGCGGCAGGCGCGGATCGCAGCACGCCGACCAGCTCGACCTGCCCTTGCTGCTTTGCGGCTTCGGGGTCGATGATCTGGATCGGATCGGCGCTGGTGAACTCGCTCTTCGCGATCCGCGACCCGGTGACGACGATCGCGTCGTCGTCCTGGCTCTGCGCGGTGGCGGGCGATGCGATCAGCGCGATGGTCGACGCCGTCGCGGCGAAAAACAGCTGGGGGTTGAGGCCCGATCTCATGGTCCGGTTCCGACTCTGGAAAGTTGATGACGCCCCCCGGCGTTCGCGAACCTAGGCGCGAGCGGTTTCGATATGGTTTACGCGGCGATAAAGTTCTGACGCGCGCTGTGCGCTTGCCCGCATGGCGCAGCGGGGGTAGGCACGGCGCCGAAAGGAGCGGCGCGATGAGCAAGGCAATGGGCGAAACGCTGGGACGGCTCGAAGCGGTCATCCACGACCGGCTCGCCGCGGGCGAGGCAGAGCTTTCCTATGTCGCGAGCCTCGCCGCGAAAGGTCGCGGCAAGATCGCGCAGAAACTTGGCGAAGAAGCCGTCGAGGCGGTGATCGCCGCGGTCAGCGAGGACGATCCAGCGCTGGTCGGCGAGGCGAGCGACCTTGTCTTCCACCTCTCGATTCTGCTCGCCGAACGCGGCCTGACCTGGGACGCCATCGCCGCCGAACTCGACCGCCGCCACGGCACTTCGGGCCACGCCGAAAAAGCCAGCCGCCAGCCATAGGAGCGCCCCATGCCGATCGACGCCACCCTCCCCTATGACGACAGCAACATCTTCGCGCGCATCCTGCGCGGCGAACTGCCCGCGAAGACCGTGTACGAGGACGAATATGCGCTCGCCTTCCACGACATCAACCCGCAGGCGCCGCTGCACATCCTCGTGATCCCCAAGGGCGCCTATGTCAGCTGGGACGATTTCTCCGCGCGCGGCAGCGACGCCGAGATCGCGGGCTTCGTCCGCGCCGTGGGCCAGGTCGCGCGCGACGCGGGGCTCGTCGCCCCCGGTTACCGCCTGCTCGCCAATGTCGGCCCCGACAGCCATCAGGAGGTGCCGCACCTCCACGTCCATATCTTCGCCGGCCGCCCGCTCGGCCCGATGCTCGCCAGATAGCCCATCGCCCCCGCGCAGGCAGGGGCGACGATCATGTTTGTCTATGATCGCGGTCACAGCCTTTTCCCGAACCGCGGCTAAGCGTTCCCGGTACGCGGCGGCGGGTGGACAGCCGCCCCTGTTTCCAGCAGGATAGCGGCGCGGGTCAAGGCGGGGAGACGGTGCGATGAAAATCGGTTGGCGCGAGCTGGGAGAACGCCTTGCCGGCAAGGCGAAGCTGGCGCTGCTAGTCCCGCTCAGCCTCGCGATGGCCGCGACCGCCGCCGATACCGTTCCGCAGGTCATCCTCGCGACGCCGGGCAGCAGCGGCACCGGCGACGGCACGATCACCCGCTTCACCTTGCGCTTTTCCGAAGACATGGTCGCGCTCGGCGACCCCCGCGCGGCGGCCCCCGCAACCAACGACTGCAAACGCCCGTCGACCGCCCGCTGGGTCGACACGCGCACCTGGGTGCTGGAGTTCGACGCGCCGCTCCCCGGCGGGCTTCGCTGTCATGTCGAGCTGCGGAGCGGCCTCGTTACCGCGCGCGGCGTCGCGGTCGCGGGCAACGACCGCTTTGCGATCGACACCGGCGGCCCCTCGGCGCGCGCCGTGCTCGCGGGCGGGATCGGCGGCGGGATCGAGGAGGAGCAGGTCTTCCTCGTCGCCACCAACGTCGCCGCCGACCGCGCCTCGGTCGGCCGCTACGGCTATTGCGCCGTCGACGGCATCGGCGAGAAGATCCCGCTCGACGTGCTGCCGCGCGCGACCGCAGCCGACATCCTCACCGGACTCGGCGACGCCAACTGGTCGCGCCAGTCCTTCACCTATGACGCCGGACTGCCGCAGCGCCTACCCGCCGCCGGCGCCGAGCGCGACGCTGCGCTGGGCCGCATCGTCGCCGTCAAATGCCGCCGCCCGCTGCCGCCGGGGCGCGACATGGCGCTCGTCTGGGACGCGCGCATCGCCCAGGCAGGCGTGCCCGGCCGCACCGCCGGGCGCGACCAGCGCTTCGATTATGAGGTGCGCCCCGCCTTCACCGCCAAAATGGCGTGCAGCCGCGTCAATCCGCAGGCGGGCTGTAACCCGATCAAGGACGTCGTGCTGCGCTTCACCGCGCCTGTCGCACGCGACACGGCGCTCGCGGCCAGGCTCACCACCGCCGATGGAAAGACGATCGCCGCCAGGGTCGACGACGACGACCGGGGCGACCCGCATCTGACGCAGGTGCGTTTCGCCGGGCCGTTGCCGCAAAATGTCGACGCGACGCTGATCCTGCCGGCGGGCGTCGCCGACCAGAGCGGCCGACCGCTGCTCAACGCGTCGAACTTTCCGCTCACATTCCACATCGACCGCACCCCGCCGCTGGTCAAATTCGCCGCCGAATTCGGCATATTGGAGGCGAGCGAGGGCGGCGTGCTGCCCGTCACCGTACGCGGCGTCGAAGCCGCGCTCGTCCAGAAGAATCTCAAAATGCCCGCCGCAACGCTGCGCATCGGCGACGACGATGCCGCGGTCGCGCGCTGGCTTCGCCGCGTCGAGGACGCCGACGACAGCGACTATCGCGAGGAAAAGGACGCGCGCGGCAAGGCGATCACCGTCAACTACACCGGCACCCGATCGGTGTTCGACGGCGCGCCTGCGGGTGGCGAACGCCGCGATATGCAGCTCACCCCGCCCGCGGGCGGCAAGGCATTCGAGGTTATCGGCATCCCGCTCGCCGAAAAGGGATTCCATGTCGTCGAGGTCGCCAGCCCCGAGCTTGGCGCCGCGCTGCTCGGCCGCAAGGCGACGCGCTATGTCGCGACCGCCGCGCTCGTCACCGACATGGCGGTGCATTTCAAATGGGGCCGCGACGGCTCGCTGGCCTGGGTCACCTCGCTCGCCACCGGCAAGCCCGTCGCAGGCGCCGAGATCCGCGTTTCCGACAGCTGCACCGGCCGCCTGCTCGCGCGCGGCACCGCCGACAAGGCCGGCCGCCTCGCCTTTCCCTCGGGCCTGCCGCAGCCCGAAACCTATTCGAGCTGCGAAAAGGACGCCGATCCCGCGAACAGCGAAGGCCATGCGCTGATGGTCAGCGCGCGCAGCGGCGACGATTTCAGCTTCACCCTCACCGACTGGGGCGACGGCATCCGCCCCTATGATTTCGACCTCCCCTATGGCTGGTCCGAGCGCGAGGACATCCTCCACACCATCTTCGACCGCGCGCTCGTAAAGGCGGGCGAGACGGTGCATATGAAGCATGTGCTGCGCCGCCCCGTCGGCCTCGGCTTTCGTACCCCCGAACCGATGGCGGGCAAGCTCCGCCTCGTCCACCGCGGATCGGACACCGAGTTCGAAATGCCCTTCGCGATTACAGCCACCGGCAGCGGCGAGAGCGTGTGGAACGTCCCGCAATCCGCGCCGATGGGCGATTATGAACTGGTCTTCGTCACCAAGGACAAGGATGGCGAGGACAAGAGCATCTGGACGGGCCAGAGCGTGCGCGTCGACGAATATCGCCTGCCGACGATGAAGGCGGCGATCACCGGCCCCAAGGGCTCGCTCGTGCGCCCCGCCGCGGTGCCGCTCAGCCTGTTCGTCGGCTATTTGTCGGGCGGTCCCGCACCCGGCATCCCCGTTGAACTGCGCACCAGTTTCCGCGCCGCCTGGTCGCCGCCAGCGGATTATCGCGACTGGGATTTCGACGGCCGCCCGGTCAAGGAAGGCGTCGTCCAGCTCGACGACAGCGGCGAGGAACCGGGCGGCGAGCTGCCGCTCGCGCGCTCAGTGCCGCTGACGCTCGGCGCCGACGGCACCGCGACCACCAGCGTCGTCGTCGACCAGCCGATCACCGAGCCGACGATGATGGCCGCCGAAATGGATTACGAAGATGCCAATGGCGAAACGCTGACGGCGAGCCGCCGCATCACCCTTTATCCCTCCGCCGTGCGGCTCGGGCTCAAGACCGACGGCTGGATGATGCGCGACGATGACCTCCGCCTCAATTTCATCGCGCTCGATCTCGACGGCAAGCCGATCCGCGGCCAGCGCGTCGATGTCGCGCTCTACAGCCGCCAGATCATCACCGCGCGCCGCCGCCTGATCGGCGGTTTCTATGCCTATGACAACCAGATGCGCACCGCGAAGCTGTCGGCAAGCTGCGCCGCGACGACCGACACGCTCGGCCGCGCCAGCTGCGCGATGGCGCCCGGCGTGTCGGGCGAAGTCACCGTCGTGGCGACGACGCGCGACGCCGACGGCAACGAAGCGCGCGCGGTGCGCTCGGTCTGGCTCGCGGGCGACGACGAATGGTGGTTCGGCGGCGACAATGGCGACCGCATGGATGTGATCGCCGAAGCGCCGCGCTACGCCGCGGGCGACACCGCGCGCTTTCAGGTGCGAATGCCCTTCCGCGAAGCGACCGCGCTCGTCACCGTCGAACGCGAAGGGGTGCTGTCGAGCTTCGTGGTGCCGCTCAAAGGCACCAATCCCGTCGTGCAGGTCAAGCTCCCCGCCACCTACGCCCCCGACGTCTATGTCTCGGTGATGGCGGTGCGTGGCCGCGTGACGGGTCAGGAAAGCTGGTTCCGCAAGATGAAGCGCGCGGTGGGTTTCAAGATCGAGAATAGCGAGGGCGCGCCGCCCACCGCGCTCGTCGACCTCGCCAAGCCCGCCTATCGCATCGGCATCGCGCGCATCAAGGTCGGCTGGGAAGGCCATCAGCTCGGCGTCAAGGTGAAGGCCGACAAGGAAAAATATGCGGTGCGCGAAACCGCGAAGGTCGGCATCGAGGTCAAGGCGCCGGGCGGCAAGGCGCCGAAGAACGCCGATGTCGCCTTCGCCGCGGTCGATGAAGCGCTGCTCCAGCTCGCCCCCAACGAAAGCTGGGACATACTCGCCGCGATGATGGGCGACCGCACGCTCGACGTGCTCACCTCGACCGCGCAGATGCAGGTCGTGGGTAAACGCCATTATGGGCGCAAGGCACTGGAACCCGGCGGCGGCGGCGGCGACCTCAGCGGGCTGACGCGCGAGGATTTCCGCCCGGTGCTGCTCTGGAAGGGCAGCGTCCCGCTCGACGCCAAGGGCCGCGCGAGCATCGACGTGCCGCTCAGCGACAATCTGTCGGGCTTCCGCCTCGTCGCGATCGCGACCGACGGATCGCAGCTTTTCGGCACCGGCGAAACGACCGTCCGCACCGTGCAGGATCTCGGCGTCTTTGCCGGGCTTCCCGAACTGGTGCGCACCGGCGACGCCTATGACGCGCGCTTCACGCTGCGCAACGGCACCGACAAGGCGATGGAAGTCACCGCGACCGCAACGATCGCACCCGCGATCGCGACCGCGCCGCCGCTGACGGTGACGATCCCCGCGGGCGGCGCCGTGCCGGTGAGCTGGGCGATCACCGCCCCCGATCGGGCGGGGCCGCTGAGCTGGACCGTCGAGGCGGCAACGAAGGACGGCAAGGCGCGCGACCGCCTCGTCTTCGAACAGGTCGTCGAACCCGCGGTGCCCGTCGAAACCTGGGCCGCCAGCCTCTTCCGCGTCGGGCCGACCACGACCTTGCCCATCGCGATTCCCGCGGGCGCGCTGCCCGGCGGATATGTCGACGTCGCGCTCGCGGGCACGCTCGCGCCGCCGCTCGCGGGGGTGCGCGACTATATGGCCGCCTATCCCTACAGCTGCTTCGAGCAACAGACGTCGCGCGCGGTCGCGCTCGGCGACCTCGGACGGTGGCAGGCGCTGGCGGGCGCGATGCCGACCTATCTCGATGACGACGGGCTGCTGCGCTACTGGCCGAACGAGCGGCTCACCGGCTCGATCGAGCTCACCGCCTATGTCCTCGGCGTGACCGCGGCGAACGGCTTTGCCATCCCCGAAGCGTCGCGCGCGAAGATGGTCGCCGCGCTGCAGGCGGTGGTCGAGGGGCGGCTGACGCGCCGCGGCTATGGCCCATGGGACATTCGCCCCGTCCGCATCGCCGCGCTCGCCGCGCTCGCGCGCGCCGATGCGTCGAACGCGCGCCTCGTCGCCGCGATCGACATGGCACCCGCCGAGATGGCGACGGGAACGCTCGCCGACTGGCTCGTCGCGATCGAACGGACGCCGGGGGTGCGGAACGCCGCCGCGCTGCGCACCGCCGCCGAAGCCGAGCTGCGCAAGCGCCTCGTCTATGAAGGAACGCGGCTCGACCTCGTCGACGATGCGCGCGCGCCCTGGTGGATGATGGTCAGCGGCGACGAGATGGCGATCAAGGCGCTCGAAGCTATCCTCGGCCGCAAGGGATGGGAGGATGACGCGGGCAAGCTGATGGTCGGCGTCGCGCAGCGCCAGCGCAGGGGGCATTGGGACACCACCCCGGCGAATGCGTGGGGCGCGGTCACCGTCCGCCGCTTTGCCGAACTGTATCCGGCGAGCGCGATCACCGGCGTCACCACCATCGGCCTTGCCGGGAACAGTGCGTCGCAAAGCTGGCCGCTTCCCGCCGAAGCGCCGTCGCCGCTCCGCGTCGCGCTGAACGCCGCGACGATGAGCCTCAATCATCAGGGCACCGGCTCGCCATGGGCCACCGTCAGCGTCAAGGCGGCGGTGCCTTTGAAGGAACCGCTCAATGCCGGCTACCGGATCAAGCGCTCGGTCAGCATCGTCAAGGCGGCGAACAAGGACCGGCTGACGCGCGGCGACGTCATCAAAGTGCGGATCGAGGTTGTCGCGGCCGCGGGCCGGACGTGGGTCGTCATCAGCGATCCCGTCGCGCCCGGCGCCACCATCATTGGCAATCTCGGCGGCCAGTCTGAAATGCTGGGCAGCCAGGCAGGCGGATCGGGCGCGCAGCCGAGCTATGTCGAGCGCGGCAAGGACAGCTGGCGCGGCTATTTCGGCTGGATGCCCGCGGGCGCCCACACGGTCGAATATGTGGTGCGGCTCAATGGCTCGGGCCGCTTCACCCTGCCCCCGACGCGCGTCGAGGCGATGTATTCGCCCGCGATCCGCGGCCAGTGGCCGAACGCGCCGGTCACGGTGGCGAATGTGGGGTCGTGATGGCTACAAGCCACCGCCTCCTGTTTCCGTTCGTGTCGAGTGAAGTCGAGACACCCCGAAGGCGCGCGCCATCCCGATGGGCGTCTCGATTTCCGGCTATGCCGGAAGTTTATCCTGAGCGCCTGCCAAGGCAGTCGAAGGGCTCGATGCGAACGGGAATGGAGGAACGCCGCCCGCATTCAAACCTCGTCACCCTGAACTTGTTTCAGGGTCCATGGCCTGACCTTTCCTTCGGCGCTGCGCCGAACGAGAATACAGGCCATGGATGCTGAAACGAGTTCAGCATGACGATGTTCAAGGAAAGCGCGGCTAGCCTCGCCCGCAAACCCCGCTGGCCCCACGCCCTCGCATGGGCCGCCCTCGCCGCGCTCATCCTCACCACCGCCGCGCACCTCGCCACCAAACCGCCCCCCATGCCTTCCTTCGCCGCCGTCCGCGCCGACTGGCAGCCCAGCGAAGCCTGGCTCACCGACCGCGACGGCCGCCTCCTCGACAGCGAGCGCGTCGATTTTCAGCGTCGCCGCCTCGCCTGGGTGCCGCTGAAGGACATCAGCCCCGCCGTCCGCACCGCCGTCGTCCAAAGCGAGGACCGCCGCTTCTGGTCGCACGGCGGGGTCGACTGGCTCGCGGTCGCCAGCGCCGTCCGCGCGCGGCTGACCAGCGACGCGCGCGCCAGTCGCTCGCGCGGCGCCTCGACGCTCGCAATGCAGCTCGCCGCCTTCCTCGACCCCGGCCTCGCGCAGCCGGGGCAGCGCGACTGGCGCGCCAAGCTGCGCCAGATGCGCGCCGCGCAGCACCTCGCCGATGCGTGGACGCACGAGCAGATGCTCGAAGCCTATCTGAACCTCGTGCCCCTGCGCGGCGAGGCGCAGGGGATCGGCGCGGGCGCGGCGGGCCTGTTCGGCAAGGCGCCCGCCGACATGAACCGCTCCGACGCCGCGCTCTTCGCGGGCCTCCTCCCCAGCCCCGGCGCGGGCGCCGACGCGCTCGCCCGCCGCGCGTGCCGGATCGCGGCGACAAGCGATTGCGCGGCGATTCGCGCCGCCGCCGCGACCCTCGTTTCGGGCGAGCACGCCGCGCGCGCCGACCCCGGCCTGGCGCCGCACCTCGCCGTCCGCCTGCTCGACAAACCCGGCAAGCGCGTCGCCACCACCATCGACCGCCGCATCCAGATCGCGGCGATCGTCGCGCTGCGCCGCCAGCTCGCCGGACTCGGCGCAGACCGCGTCCGCGACGGCGCGGTCGTCGTGCTCGACAATGCCACCGGCGACGTGCTCGCCTATGTCGGCGGCGTCGGCCTCCAATCGACCGCGGCACAGGTAGACGGCGCCAATGCGCGGCGGCAGGCGGGATCGACGCTCAAGCCGCATCTCTATGCGCAGGTGATCGAACATGGCTGGCTCACCGCCGCCTCGATCCTCGACGACAGCCCGGTCCAGCTCGACACCGCCTCCGGCCTCTACGTCCCCAAAAATTACGACCGCAGCTTCAAGGGGCCGGTCAGCGTCCGCCACGCGCTCGCCGCCTCGCTCAACGTCCCCGCCGTCCGCGCGCTCGTCATCGACGACGTCCAGCAATTCCGCGACCGCCTCTGGGCGCTCGGCTACCACGGGCTCGTCGAGGATGGCGAGTATTACGGATACTCGCTGGCGCTCGGATCAGCCGAAGTGTCGCTCGTCGAACAAGCCAACGCCTTTAGAACATTGGCAAATCTCGGAAACTGGTCCCCCGTCCGCTACCACCCCGCGCGGCACCTTCGACAAGTTCCGCCGCGCCAGATCGTCAGCCCCGCCGCCGCCTTCATCGTCGGCGACATTCTCGCCGACGCCTCCGCGCGCGCCGATGCGTTCGGCGCCGACAGCGCGCTGCGCCTTCCTTTCTGGGCCGCCGTGAAAACGGGCACGTCCAAGGGGATGCGCGACAATTGGTGCGTCGGCTGGTCGGACCGTTTCACCGTCGCGGTGTGGGTCGGCAATCTGGAGGGCGATTCGATGCGCGCCGTGTCGGGCACTTCGGGCGCCGCGCCGGTGTGGCGCGACGTAATGCTCGCGCTCCACGCGGGTCGCCCCGGCAAACCCCCCGCCATGCCCGCGGGGGTCGAAGTGCGCCCGATCACCCTCCCCGGCACGCGCGAGCCGCCGCGCCGCGAGTTTTTCCTGGCCGGCACCGCGCAGGCCGTAATGGCCGCCGCGCCCGCCACCGCGCGTCGCCCGCGCATCACCAGCCCGGTCAGCGGCAGCGTCTATGCGCTCGACCCCGACATTCCACCGGATCGGCAACGCATCGCCGTGACGGTCAGCGGATCTCTCGCCGGATACCGGCTGATTCTCGACAAGAAACCATTGGGCGACGCCGATGCGGGGCAGCAGATCATGCCGCGCCCCGGCGCCCATATGCTCGCGCTCGTCGATCCCGGCGGGCGGACGATCGACCGCATCCGCTTCACCGTGCGATGAAGCGCCTGTCACACGCCTGAAATTAAGTTGCGCTGACGCGCGGAGCGGCTAGTCTGCCCCGCCAGGAGAGGCCCGCGCCGGGCCCCAAAGGGGACTATTACATGATATTTGGTCGCGTCAAACCGCTCGACGCCATCTTGGCCACCGCCGAGAAAAAGTCGTTGCACCGCTCGCTCGGTGCCTTTCAGCTCACCATGCTCGGCATCGGCGCCATCATCGGCACCGGCATTTTCGTGCTGACCGCCGAAGCCGCGCAGAAGGCCGGGCCGGGCATGATGTGGAGCTTCGTGATCGCCGGGCTCGTCTGCGTCGTCGCGGCGCTCTGCTATTCGGAGCTCGCCTCGATGGTGCCCGTTTCGGGCAGCGCCTACACCTATACCTATGCGGTGATGGGCGAGCTGCTCGCCTGGACCGTCGGCTGGGCGCTGATCCTCGAATATGCCGTCGCGGCCTCGGCGGTGTCGGTCGGCTGGTCGGGCTATTTCGTCGGACTATTGGCGAATGCGGGGATAAACCTGCCGATGGAGCTGACGGTCGGGCCCTATGCGGGTGGCATCGTCAACCTGCCGGCACTGGTGATCGCGCTGCTTGTGACGTGGCTTCTGATGATCGGGACGACCGAAAGCGCGCGCGTCAACGCGGTGCTGGTGGTCATCAAGGTCACCGCGCTCACGCTGTTCATCGTGCTGACGCTGCCGATGCTGAAGGGCCAGAACTTCGACCCCTTCATGCCGAACGGCTGGTTCGGACAGATGGCGGGGCTTGGCGCCGTGGGCGCCGCGGCGTCGATTTTCTTCGCCTATGTCGGCTTCGACGCCGTCTCCACCGCCGCCGAAGAAACCAAGAATCCGCAGCGCAACGTGCCGATCGGGCTGATCGCCTCGCTCGGCATCTGCACCATCTTCTATCTGCTGGTCGCCGCGGGGGCGATTGGCACGATGGGTGCGCAGCCGGTCACCGGACCCGCGGGTGAAATCCTTTCGCCCGGCTCGACCGCGCTCGCCGAACGCTGCGCCTCGCTCGCCGCGCTGGGTCAGGAACCGCTTGTCTGCTCGCGCGAAGCGCTCGCCCATGTGCTGCGCGAAATCGGCTATCCGGCGATCGGTAACGCCATCGGCATCGCCGCCTTCCTCGCGCTGCCGTCGGTGATCCTGATCATGCTGTTCGGTCAGACGCGCATCTTCTTCGTGATGGCGCGCGACGGGCTGCTTCCCGAAAAGCTGGCGTCGATCCACCCCCGGTGGAAAACGCCGCACATCGTCACCGCCATCACCGGCGTCGCCGTCGCCTGCTTCGCCGCCTTCCTGCCGGTGGGCAAGCTAGCCGACATTTCGAACTCGGGCACGCTCTTCGCCTTCTTCATGGTGGCGATCGCGGTGCTTGCACTGCGGGTCAAGGATCCGACGCGCCACCGGCCGTTCCGCACCCCGCTGGTGTGGATCGTCGCACCGCTCGCGATCCTCGGCACGCTCGGCCTTTACCTAAACCTGCCTTTCGACGCGAAGATGGTGCTGCCCGTATGGGGCACGATCGGGCTCGTGCTCTATTTCCTCTATGGTTACCGCAAGAGCCACGTCGGTCGCGGCATCGTCGAGGTCCACGAGGACGACGCCGACGCCCCGCCGCCTCCGGTTCCGCCCGTCCCGTCTTTCGACTGACCGAACCGCCGATCAATTGGGAAAGGGGGCTGCGGCCCCCTTTCCTTTACGGCTGTATCTGCCGCGACGACGGTTGCTATCCAGCGGAGACCGCCGGAAGCTGCCATGGCCGCGTAGGCGGTTTTGAATAAGATTCGCGCAGAGGCCGCAGAGATGAGCAGCTTCATCTCTGCGATCTCCGCGGCCTCTGCGCGAACAGAAGGCGGCTTGCGACCGGTAGTTGCCCTCAACTTTATCGTCGTCCCGGCGAAGGCCGGGATCTCACCCTATCGGTTTACCGCACCGGCGAGATCCCGGCCTTCGCCGGGATGACGGATAAGGGAAAGGCAGGAATCCACCCCAAGGCCGCCGTTCAGCGCCCCCCAACGTCAGAAGGGGCTTTTGGGCGCGGTTCCCGGCCGGGTGAACAGCTTGCCGCGCTCGGCCCACAGCACCAGCGCCAGCCCGACGATCGCGCAGCCGAGGAAGGCATGGGCGAGAGGGAGCGTCGTGCCGTCATATTGCTGGCCGATGACGGCGCCGACGGTCGCCGCGAGCAAAGTCTTGGCAAAGCTCTGATAGGAGGATGCGACGCCCGCCATATGGCCGAAATCCTCCATCGCGATCGACCCGAAATTGCTGCCGATGAAGCCGATGAGGCCGACGTTGACCATCATCAACAGCGTGAACATCCACAAGGTCTCGACCCCGCTCAGTGCGGCGACGATCTGCAGTATCGAGGTCGCCATGAAGGCAAAAACCGCCGACTGCGAGACGCGCCGCGCGCCGAAGCGCTCGACGATTGCAGCGTTCGAAAAATTGGCGATCGCAATGCCGATGGCGACGCACGCGAAGACCAGCGGGAAGAGGCTGCGTGCGTCGAACACCTCGCCGATGATCTGTTCGCTGCTGTTCAGATAGCCATAGAGCGCGCCCTGCATCGTGCCCGACGCGATCATATAGCCCGCCGCGCGCCGATGCCGCGTCACCGTCGCCCAGCCCGCCGCCATCGTCCTGAAGTCGAGCGGGCGGACGTCGGCGGGGTCGAGCGTTTCGGGCAGGCGGCGGAGCCACACCAGCATCACCACCGACATCACGGCAAGCAGGATGAAGATCGCGCGCCAGCCCGCAAGCGCCGCGACCCCGGCGCCGAGCGTCGGGGCGATGATCGGCACGATCATGAAGACAAGGAAAATCAGCGACAGCCGCCGCGCCATGGCGTCGCCCGCGAACAGGTCGCGGATCACCGCGACGACGATCACGCCCAGCGCGGCGCTGACCAGCCCGTGCACGAAACGCAGCACGATCAGCATCGTAAAGCTTGTCGCCAGCCCGCAGCCGATCGAGAGCGCGAGATAGGCGAAAAGGGCGGGGACGAGCACGCCCTTGCGCCCAAAGCGATCCGACAATGGACCATAGAGAAGCGAGCCGAAACCGATGCCGAGCAGATAGACCGAAATGATATATTGGCGATCGTTGGCGACGGCGACCCCCAGCGCTTCGCCGATTGCCGGGAGCGCGGGCAGCATCGAATCGATCGCGAGCGCGTTGAGCGCCATCACCATCGCCATCATTACAACCATTTCACGGTCGCCGGGCAGGCTCCGCGGAGGGGATTCGGTCGCTTTGTGCATAGCAGCAAGCCTATGCGCCGATGCCGCCGCTTTGGATAGCCCTTCGGAAAGGAAAAGCTATGCAATTGAAGGGGTGCGCCATGCTGCACATGATCGTCGATGATGACCCAGATCGACCGATCGCAGCCCCAGGGCCTGTTTCAGTGAGACTGGAACAGTGTCTAGTTTTTCGGTGCCTGGCGGCGATAGCTCAGCGCTTCGGCGATGTGGATGCGCCCCACCGTTTCGGCTCCGCCGAGATCGGCGATCGTCCGCGCGACGCGCAGGATCCGCGTATAGCCGCGCGCCGACAGCCGCATCGCCTCGGCCGCCTGCGCAAGCAGCCTCCGCCCCGCCTCGTCGGGCGTTGCGACCGCTTCGAGCAATTCGCCGTCGATTTCGGCATTGGTGCGCGCCTTGTGCCCGGCATAGCGTGCGGTCTGCACATCGCGCGCCGCGGCGACGCGCGCCGCGACCTCGGCGCTGCCCTCGGCGGGGGGCGGCAGGACAAGGTCGGCGGCGCTCACCGCCTGCACCTCGACGTGCAGGTCGATGCGATCGAGCAGCGGCCCTGACAGTTTCGCCTGATAATCGGCGGCGCAGCGCGGCGCCCGGCTGCACGCGAGCGCCGGATCGCCGAGATGGCCACAGCGGCACGGGTTCATCGCCGCGACCAGCTGGACGCGCGCGGGAAAGGTGACATGCGCATTGGCGCGCGCGACGCTGACCTCGCCCGTTTCGAGCGGCTGGCGGAGCGAATCGAGCACGCCGCGCTGAAACTCGGGCAGTTCGTCGAGGAACAGCACGCCGAGATGCGCGAGGCTGACCTCGCCCGGCCGCACGCGCAGGCCGCCGCCGACGAGCGCGGGCATCGACGCCGAATGATGCGGTGCGCGAAATGGCCGCGCACGGACAAGCCGCCCGCCTTCGAGCTGTCCCGCGACCGAGGCGATCATCGACACCTCGAGCGCTTCGGCGGGGGTGAGTTCGGGCAGGATGCCGGGCATGCACGCCGCCATCAGCGACTTGCCCGCGCCCGGCGGCCCCGACATCAGCAAATTGTGCCCGCCCGCCGCAGCGATTTCCAGCGCACGCTTGGCGGTTTCCTGTCCCTTTACTTGCGACAGGTCGGCGCTGCGCGCCGCCACCGCGACCTCGCCCGGCACCGGCGGCGGCAGCGGCGAATGACCTTTGAAGTGATTGAGCAGCGCCAAAAGATCGGGTGCGCCGATGACCTCGACATTGCCCGCCCACGCCGCCTCCGGCCCCTGCGCGGCGGGGCAGACGAGGCCGCGCTCGACGCTGCCCGCGTGCAGCGCGGCGAGCAGCACGCCGGGCGAGGCGGCGACGCGCCCGTCGAGGCCGAGTTCGCCGACGACGACGTATGACGCCAGCGTCTCGGCATCGATCACCCCCATCGCGCCCAAGAGCGCGAGTGCGATCGGCAGGTCGTAATGCGAGCCTTCCTTGGGCAGATCGGCGGGCGACAGGTTGACGGTGATGACCTTGGGCGGGAGCGACAGGCCGATCGCGGCGATCGCGGCGCGGACGCGCTCGCGGCTTTCGCCGACCGCCTTGTCGGGCAGCCCGACGACGACGAAGCGCGGGACGCCGGGCGTGATCTGGCACTGCACCTCGACCCCGCGGGCCTCGATGCCGAGATAGGCGGCGGTTGAGACGATTGCGACCATTGGCTCCCCCGGAACAGCGCGATGTGCCCCCTTTGTTCCAATGCCTTCTTAGGCGAAGCGACGGGAAGGTCGAGTCTTTTTCGGAGGCTGGCAAAAGTGCCGCGGCGCGTGGGGGCGACATTCGTTTGACAACATACCAACCAGTCGGTATGTCGATTCGCATGACGACGAATCAGACGCCCCCGACTTCCCCCGCGCTCCCCGACGCCGCCGCCCGCGCAGTCCCCCAGGCGGGCGGCGGCACCCCCGGCGGCCGGGCGCCGCGGGGCAGCGCGCGCGCGGCGCTGATCACCGCTGCGCATCAGCTGGTGCGCCGTCAGGGCTATGCCGCCACGACGGTCGACCAGATCTGCGCGGCTGCGGGCGTGACCAAGGGCGCCTTTTTCCATCATTTCGCGTCGAAGGAGGCGCTCGCAGTCGCCGCCGCCGAGGGCTGGACCGACCGCGCGCGACCGTTGTTCGAACTGCCGCCCCACACGCGGCTCGACGATCCGCTGGACCGGCTGCTCGGCCATATCGATTTCCGCCTGTCGATGCTGGGCGGGCCGACCGAGGATTATACCTGCTTCGTCGGCACGATGGTGCAGGAAGCCTATGCGACAAGCGAAGCGATCCGCGAAGCGTGCGAAGCCAGCCTCAACGCCTATTGCGAGGCGCTCGTCCCTGACATCGAAGCGGCGTTCGACCGCCACGGCAAGCCCGAAGGCGTCACCGCCATCGGCCTTGCCCGCCACGTCCAGGCCGTGCTGCAGGGATCGTTCATCCTCGCCAAATCGGCGAACGATCCGGCGATCGCGCGCGAGAGCGTCACCCATCTGAAGCGCTATGTCGCCATGCTCTTTGCACGGAACGGCGCAGCATGATGCAACAGGTAATTGCCGCGGCGCGCGGAGCGCGCTGACCTCGACACCCCCAAGAAGGAGAATGACGATGCCCCGTATGATTTTCGTGAACCTGCCCGTCGCCGACCTCGAAAGATCGAAGGCCTTTTATGCCGCGATCGGTGCGGTCAACAACCCCGCCTTCACCGACGACACCGCCGCTTGCATGGTGGTCGAGGAAGGGGCGATCCATGTCATGCTGCTGACGCATGAAAAATGGGCGAGCTTTACGCCAAAGACGATCCCCGATGCGCGCACCCACGCGCAGGTGCTGCTGGCCCTTTCCGCCGACAGCCGCGCCGACGTCGACGCGCTGGTCGCCAGCGCGACCGCAGCGGGCGGCGCCGCCGACCCCACGCCGACGCAGGAATATGGCGACTTCATGTACGGGCGCAGCTTCGAGGATCCCGACGGCCATATCTGGGAAGTGATGTGGATGGACCCCGCCGCAATTCCCGCCGGCGAACCCGCCGAAACGGCCGCCTGATCGGCGCATAAGGGAGGAGGAAAAAATGTCCGATGCGGTCCCCGCCAAATATCAGCTGATCCTTGGCCGCGTGCTCAGCGGCCTGGTGATCCTCTTCCTCCTCTTCGACGCCGGGCTCAAGCTGGTGTCGCCGGAGACCGCAATCAAATATAGTCCGCCGAACCTCGGCTGGCCGCTCGAGGTCGGCACCATGTATCTGCTGGCGATCCTGCTGCTGATCCCGACGCTGCTCCATGTCTGGCCGCGCACGAGCATCCTCGGCGCGATCCTGATCACAGCCTATCTGGGCGGCGCGATCGCCACGCAGGTCCGTGTCGGCAACCCGCTGTTCAGCCATATATTGTTCGGCGTCTATCTGGGCGTGATGCTGTGGGGCGGCCTGTGGCTGCGCGATCCGCGGGTCCGCGCGATGATTCCGTTCCGGGCGGGAGCCGCGGCATGAGCTTTCAGGCCTATCTCGACAATGTTCGGACCAAAACGGGGCAATCGCCCGATGCCCTGGCCGCGCAGGCGGTCCAGAAAGGCCTCGCCGACGACACGGGCCTGGCGCCCGGCGTCAAGGCGAGCGCGGTGATCGACTGGCTCAAGGCCGATTACGGCCTGGGCCACGGCCACGCCATGTCGATCGTCGCCTTCATCAAAGGCAAACGAAGCTAGTCACCGTTTTCAAGAATGAGGATCGTTCAATGATAAGCCTTTCTCCCCTCCCCCGACTGGCCGCAGGCGCGGCGTTCGCCAAAATCATTGCCGCGCTGGCGTTCGTCGCGATGCCGCAGGGCGCCGCGGCCGAAGCGCCCGCCGCTGCGGTGGCGCCCGTCAACGCCTCCGCGCATGGTCATGTGGACGTTGCCGGCGCCGCCATCCATTACCAGCTCTATGGCGATCCAGGGGCGGGTGGCACCCCGCTGCTCGTTCTGCATGGCGCCTTTATGTCGGCCGATGCGATGCGGCCGCTGATCGCGCCGCTTGCCGCGACGCGGCCGGTGATCGCGATCGATGCGCGCGGCCACGGCCGGTCGGGCGGCGTCGATACGCCGCTGGATTACGACCGCATGGCCGACGATGCCGCCGCGGTGCTGGGCAAGCTGGGCGTCGAAAAGGTCGATGTGCTCGGTTATTCGATGGGCGGGTCGGCCGCGATTGCAATGGCGATCCGGCACCCCGACAAGGTCGGCAAGCAGATCATCCTCTCGGCAACCTCGCGCCTCGACGGTTGGTATCCCGAGGTGCTGGCGGGCATTGCGGCGATCAGGCCCGAGTTTTTCGCGAACACGATCATCGAGACCGAATATCAACGACTGTCGCCTGCGCCGGAGAAGTTCCCCATACTCGTCGAGAATATCAAGAAACTCGACGCCACGCCCTTTGGCTGGTCCGACGCCGCGGTGCGCGCGATCCCCGGCAAGACGATGGTGATCATCGGCGACGCCGACGGCGTGACGCTCGACCATGCGATCGAGCTCTTCAAACTGCGCGGTGGCGGCGACGTCGCGGCGGCGACGCAGGGTTTCCTGACCGAAGCGCCCAAGGCACGGCTGGCGATCCTGCCCGCGACATCGCACATCGGGATCATGGCCGAGGTGCCCGTTATCGCTGCGATGGTCGTGCCTTTTCTCGACGACAAGGCGCCGCCGCCGCCGGCCTTCTGATCCCCGGAAAGAAGCGAGAGGAATCCCTCATGCCGATCAATCCCGATGCCGCCATCGAGGTCACCGCCTTCGACTGGGTGCCGGATTTCGCGCGCGGCTTTGTCCGCGACCTGCGCCCGCGCTGGGCGTGCGAGGAAATCGACCTCGATTATGCCGAACGTCTGATCAGCGCGGTCAACCGCCCTGCCGACCATTTCCTGTTCCAGCCATGGGGGCAGGTGCCGGTGCTCAACGATAATGGCGTCCGCCTGTTTGAAAGTGGCGCGATCCTGCTCCACCTCGCCGAAAAGGACGAACGGTTGATGCCGCGCGATCCGCAGGGCCGGGCGAACACGCTCGCCTGGCTGTTCGCCGCCTATAACAGCGTCGAACCGATGCTGTTCGAGCTCGGCAATGTCGACATTTTCGCGAAGGACGAGGAATGGGCGAAACTGCGTCGCCCTGGCCTGATTGCCTTCATCCGCGGCCGACTCGGCCGCCTGAACGACGCGATGGGCGACAAGCCATATCTGGCGGGCGACTTCACCGTCGCCGACATCGCGATGGCGACCGTGCTGCGCGAAGCCGTCGAGGCGGGGCTGGTCGCCGAGCAGCCGCGGCTTCAGACCTATCTCGACCGATGCCTTGCACGGCCCGCCTTTCAGCGTGCGCTCGACGCGCAGCTTGCCGCATTCAGCGAAGAGGCGGGTCCGCCCGCCTGATAACGACTTCCTGCCCCCGAAGGAGAGAGACGATGACCTATGTGGAAGGATTTGTGGTCGCGGTGCCGACCGCCAACAAGGACGCATATCGCAAACATGCCGCCGACGCGGCGCCGCTGTTCAGAGAGTTCGGCGTCAGGCGGATGGTCGAGGCGTGGGGCGATGATGTGCCCGACGGCAAGATCAACGACTTCAAGGGCGCGGTGCAGGCCAGACCCGACGAAACCGTCGTGTTCAGCTGGTTCGAATATCCCGACCGGGCGGCGCGCGACGCCGCGAATGAAAAGATCATGTCCGACCCCCGGATGAAGGAAATGGGCGCCACCATGCCATTCGACGGCAAGCGGATGATCGTCGGCGGTTTCGAGTCGATCCTCGATGATCGCGGCAGCGGCGCGACCGGATATGTCGACGGTTTCGTCGCTCCCGTCCCGGACGCCAACAAGGAGCGCTATCGCGAGCTGGCGAAAATGGCGTCGGACGTTTTCATCGAACATGGGGCCACGCGCGTCGTCGAAAACTGGGGCGACGATGTGCCCGGTGGCGAGGTCACCGACTATGCCCGCGCCGCGCACAAAAAGGATGGCGAGACCGTCGTGTTCAGCTGGGTCGAATGGCCGAGCAGGGAAGCGCGCGACAAGGGCTGGGAAAAGGTGATGGCCGACGAACGGATGAACCCCGGTCCCGAAGAGGAACGACCATTCGATGCCAAGCGCATGATCTATGGCGGCTTCGTGCCGATCGTCGAAGCGTGACGGCCGCCGCCTCCCCATGGCGAAACCTTGGGGAGCCGGCACTTCCGAGGGCTGACGAACAGGGCCGACGAACGCGGCGCCGGCACGGCTCGCGGCCCGTCCACCATCCGGGGATGACCCCCCTCTCCACGCCGTCGGCGCCGGAAGGGTTGAAGGAGCGAAAGATGATCAGGCTTTACGGCACTCCCCCGACGCGCGCCTTGCGCGCAATGTGGCTGCTCAACGAGCTGGACCTGCCACACGAAATTGCCCCGATCGATCTCGGCGCGGGCGAGCAGCTGACGCCCGCGTTTCTCGCGCTCAATCCCGCCGCCAAGCTGCCCGTGCTCGTCGACGGCGACACGGTGATCAGCGAATCGGCGGCGATCCAGCTCTATCTCGCCGACAAATATGGCGAGCGCTTCCCCGGCGGCGGGCTGATCCCCGCGACGCCCGAAGATCGCGGCCGCATGTACCACTGGCTGTTCTTCCTGATGACCGAGATCGAGGCGCCGCTGTGGCGCATCGCGCTCCACAATTTCATCTATGCGCCGGACGAACGGTCGGAAGCCGAGATTGCGCTGGCGAAGCGCGACGCGCGGCGCATGATCGCGGTGCTCGAACAGCATATGCAGGGGCGCGACGTCCTGGTCGGCGACGGGCTGACCGTCGCCGATTTCAACGCGGCCTTCACGCTCGACTGGGCGCGCGAGGAAATGCTGCTGGACGATGCGCCGGCGCTCCGCGCCTTTCTCGACACCATGTATGCGCGGCCCAGGGCGCCGATCACCATCGCCGCCGCGATGGCGGAGCTGGCGGCATGAGCGGCAACGACGCGACCAGGATCCGCACCGCAACCTGCCAGTGCGGCACGGTGGCACTGGCGATGGCGGGCAAGCCGATCGCCGCGGTAACCTGTTATTGCCATAGCTGCCAAGCGGCCGGGCAGACTTTCGATGTGCCACCCGGCGCGCCGAGGACGCTGGAGGCCGATGGCGGTACCCCTTATCTGCTCGTCCGCAAGGATCGGATCGAATGGCTGTCGGGTACCGACCAGCTGGATGAACATCGGCTGAGGCCCGATTCGCCGACGCGGCGCTTTGTCGCGCGCTGCTGCAATTCGCCGATCGCGCTCGAGTTTACCAAGGGCCATTGGCTGAGCGTCTATTCGGCGCGCATTCCGGCTGAGAATCGCCCGGCGACCGAGATGCGCACGATGATCAAGGAACGGCCCGATGGTGTCGAGCTGCCGGATGACATTCCCAATCATGCCGCGCCGTCGGGCAAGCTCTTGTGGCGGCTTTTGAAAGCATGGGCGGCGATGGGGTTTCGTGCGCCGAAAGTCGAAACAACGAAAGGATTTGCACGATGACGAAGAATGACGACCGCGTCGAAATGCTGAACGTCAACAGCCCCGGCCATGTCGTGCGCGTCGAGCGCGCCAAATATGAAGCGATGCGCGCGGCCATGCTGGCGGTGGTGCCGACCGAGGCGCCGGGGCTGACCGCGGCGGAGATCAAGGAACGGCTGCTGCCGCTGCTCCCCGATGCGCTGTTTCCCGGCGGGGCGAAGGCGGGCTGGTGGCAAAAGGGCGTGCAGCTCGACCTCGAGGCGCGCGGGCAGATGGCGCGCGCCGACACCAGGCCGCTGCGCTTTTACCGGCGCTGACGCCGGGTTCCGGACACGGGTTCCGACAAGGAGAGCGACGATGACCAATCCCGCAGGCAGCTTCATCTGGTATGAATTGATGACCCCCGACCCGGAGGGCGCGGCGCGCTTTTACGGCGCGGTCGTCGGCTGGACGATCGCCGCGCACAGCGACCCCGGCGCGCCCGGCGGCGTCGATTACCGGATGATTGTCCGCACCGGCGGCGGCCACGCCGGCGGCGTGCTGACGCTCAGCGCCGACATGATCGCCGGCGGCGCGCGGCCGGGCTGGCTCGGCTATCTTTACACCCCCGACGTCGATGCCGCGATCGCAGCGATCACCGCCGACGGCGGCGCCGTGCACATGCCGGCAAAGGATCTGCCCGTCGGGCGCATGGCGATGGTCGCCGATCCGCAGGGGGCGGTCTTTTACGTGATGGCTCCCATCCCCCCCGCGGGCGCCGACAACGCCGCCGCCGACGCCTTTTCGGTGACCGAGGCCCAGCATGTCCGCTGGAACGAGCTGGCGACGAGCGATCCCGACGCCGCCATTGCCTTTTACCGCAAGCATTTCGGCTGGGGCCAGGAAGGCGCGCTCGACATGGGCGAGCTTGGCCAATATCGCTTCCTTCAGCACGGCGGCGACATGATCGGCGCGGCGATGCCGCTCATGGAGGGCATCCCCGCCCCGACGTGGACCTTCTACATCGGCGTCGACGACATCGACCGCGCGCGAGGTGCAGTCGCCGCGAACGGCGGGACGATCACCAACGAACCGATGGAAATCCCCGGCGGCGAGTTCGCGATGAACGCGATCGACCCGCAGGGCGCCGTCATCGGCTTTGTCGGCCCGCGCAAATCCTGACCCCCCAATACCCACCCGGCAATATGAAGGAGAGTGACGATGAGCAAGACCCCCCTGACCCTCTGCCTCTGGTACGAAGGCGATGCCGAGGAAGCGGCCAGCTTCTATGCCGCAACCTTTGCCGACAGCCATGTCGGCGCGGTTCACCGCGCCCCCGTCGACACGCCGGGCGGCAAGGAAGGCGATGTGCTGACGGTCGAGTTCACGCTGCTTGGAATGCCCTGCCTCGGCCTCAACGGCCCGCCGATGTTCAAGCATAGCGAGGCTTTTTCCTTCATCGTCCACACCGACACGCAGGAGGAAACCGACCGGCTGTGGGACGCGATTGTCGCCAACGGCGGGCAGGAAAGCGTCTGTGGCTGGTGCAAGGACAAATGGGGCGTGAGCTGGCAGATCACCCCGCGCGTCCTGCTCGAAGCGACGACGGGCAGCGACAAGGCGGCTGCGAGGCGCGCGTTCGAGGCGATGATGACGATGAAAAAGATCGACATCGCGGCGATCGAGGCCGCGGTGAAGGGTTGACGCGATGCTGATATTCTATGGCCATCCCTTCTCCTCCTACGCGTGGAAGGCGTTGATCGCGCTGTATGAAAAGGGCATCGCGTTCGAATATCGCGCGCTCGAGACCGAGGAGCCGTTCACCCACTATGACGAACTGCGATCCCATTGGCCGGTCGGGCAGTTTCCGCTGATCGTCGACGATGGCGTTCCGATTTTCGAATCGTCGATCATCATCGAATATCTCGACCAGAAAATCCCCGACCCGCAGCTGATCCCCGCCGACCAGCGAATGGCGCTCGACGTCCGCTTCCTCGACCGGATCTTCGACAATCATTTCCAGGCACGGTTTCAGGCCGTGGTTGCCGAATATCTGCCTTTCATCACCGAAAAACCCGATCTTGCCCGTGTCGAGCGCGCACGCGACCTGCTCGAAAAAGCCTATGGCTGGCTCGAGACCAAGCTGCCCGACGACGGCTGGGCAACGTCGCACGGCTTTTCGCTGGCGGACTGCGCCGCCGCGCCGGCGCTCTTCTATGCCGACTGGGTTCATCCGATCGATCCGCGCCATGCACGGGTGCGCGCGTATCGCGCCCGGCTGCTCGCGCGGCCGAGCGTGGCGCGATGCATCGAGGATGCCCGCCCCTATCGCGGCTATTTCCCGTTCGACGTGTCGGGCCGCGATTGACGGGCGCCGTCCCATATCGCGGTTAACGTGGCGCTGACGCTGCCGCTTTGCCAATTGGTCATCGCGGGCGCGCGAGAACGGGGGCATGGTTTTGCCCTCCGCCCTGCTGCGCACGCTTGTCATCACCGCGTTCGCCGCGGTGCTGGCGCTCGCGCCCGCGCAGGCACAGCGGGTCACGGTCGTCACCACGACGACGGTGACATGGACCCATATCGACGCGGGCGACGAAGACCTCGGCTATATCGACGAGGACGCGGCGCTCCTCGACGACGACGCGCTGGCCGAGGAAGACGCGTTCGCGGCGACGCGGCGTTATGCGCCTGCCGCCACGCTCGCTGCGCTGGGGCAGGCGAAGGCGCGTTTCGGTCCTTTTTCGGTTGTCGACGCTGCAACAGCGCGCATGGCGGGCGATGTGACGTCCGCCACGCCGCGCCAGTTCGCGGCGATGCTCGCCGCCTTTCCCGGCCTCAAGCGGATCGAGATGGTCGATTGCCCCGGCAGCCTCGACGAGGACGCCAACCTGATCCTTGCACGGGCGATCCGCCGCGCGGGGCTGGAGACCGTGGTGCCGAGCGGCGGATCGGTCCGCTCCGGCGCGGTCGAACTGTGGCTCGCCGGGCGCACCCGCCGCGCCGCGCCCGACGCCGAGTTCGGCGTCCACAGCTGGGCCGACGAATATGGCCGCGAGGCGAACGACTATCCCGCCGACGATCCGGTCCACGCCGACTATATCGCCCTTTATCGCGAAATGGGCATGGACGCGGCGAAGGCGCGCGAGTTTTACGCGCTGACCAATGCGACGCCGTTCGACGAGGTGCGCTACCTGACCCGCGCCGACATGGCGCGGTTCGTGCCGCTGGATTGAAGATCGGCGCCGCCGCGTCCGGGCAGGCAGCTCACGACCGATCGTTGCCGTACCCCGGCGAAAGCCGGGGTACAACAATAAGGCGAACGTCCACTCCCCACCCCAAAGCCGACCTTCGCCATCATCAACCTCCACACACCAAACTGCTTTAGCCTTGTAACACGCCGCTCGCTCCCCCACATCGCCTCCATGGCGAAGCGGAGCCTTTACCAGCGATTGAGGGCGAATGCGCAGGTGCGCACCGCGCTGTTCGCGCTCGGCGTGCTGCTGATGATCGTCGGCATCGTGATCGGCCCGCTGCCCGGCCCCGGCTTTCTGATCGTCTTTCCACTGGGGCTGATGCTCTGCCTTCAGAACAGCGCGTGGGCGAAGCGCGTCTATGTTCGCTTCAAATGGCGGCATCCCCGCTATGGCGCGTGGACCGACCGGGTGATGCGCCGCGTCAGCGCCGCGCGCCGCGGGGCGCGCGGCGCGCCGGAAACGCCAGATGGCGATTGACTTTGGGCCGACTCTTGCTTATCCGCGCCCCCAACGGTGGCCGCCCACGCTTGGCGGCCCTTTTCTGTTGCAGCATTTGACGAGATCTAGGGAAAACCGCGATGAAGCGCACCTATCAACCGAGCCGCCTCGTGCGCAAGCGCCGTCACGGCTTCCGCGCCCGCAAGGCCACCGTCGGCGGCCGCAAGGTGCTGGCCGCCCGCCGCGCCCGCGGCCGCAAGAAGCTGTCGGCCTGATCACCGACGCTTCGCCGCCAGCGCGTCTGGTGCGAACGCTTAACAAACGCAGCGAGTTTCTGGCCGCGAATCGCGGCCTTCGCTTTCCCATGCCCGGCTTCGTCCTGCTCGTCCGTCCGCGCGGCGACGATGCCGATGCGCTGGGCATCGGCTATACCGTCAGCAAGAAGGTCGGAAACGCGGTGACGCGCAACCGGATGAAGCGCCGCTTTCGCGAACTCGCGCGCGCGCTGCTCCCCGAATCGGGAATATCCGGCGCCGACCATGTGCTGATCGGCCGTGCAGGCGCCAACGACATCGAATTCGCCCAGCTTGGCGAGCAGCTCGAATCCGCATTGAAGCGCGCGGCGAAGAAGCTGGCGGCGAAGGCGTCGTGATCGCTCCCCCTCCTCCGCATCGTCACCCCGGACTTGATCCGGGGTCCATTCCTGCCTTGGCATCATGGACCCCGGATCAAGTCCGGGGTGACGAAAAAGGGACGATTGCGAATGAAGTTCGGCCGTTTTCCAGGCCTCCCGCATGATCGCCAAGCTGCTCATCCTGATCGCGCGCGGCTGGCAGCTGGGGCCCTCGCGCATCCTGCCGCCGACGTGCCGCTATGCGCCGTCGTGCAGCGAATATGCGATCGTCGCGCTTCGGCGTTATGGCGCGATCAAGGGTGGCTGGATCGCGACAAAGCGGCTATTGCGCTGCCATCCCTGGGGCGGTCACGGCTACGACCCGGTGCCTTAGTGCCCGCATCCCCCGACATTTTTGAGACGAAGAGAGACCGAAGAGCGTGGACGACAAGCGTAACCTGATCGCGGCAATCCTGTTGTCGGTGGCGATTCTGATCGGCTGGAACTTCGTCGCCGAGCGGTTTTTCCCGACTCCCGCACAGCCCGACGTGACCAGGACCGTCGCCCGCGCCAATGGCGCGCCCGCCAGCGCCCCCGTGGCGCAGGGTCAGCCGAGCGCGCTGCCTGCCCCGGCGGCCACCGCGCCCGCCGCCCCGGCTGCGCAGGCGATCCGCCCGGTCGACGTCGTGCTCGCCGAAGGACAGCGCATTCCGATCGAAACCCCGGCGATCCGCGGCTCGATCAACCTCACCGGCGCGCGCATCGACGACATCACGCTCACCAAATATCGCCAGACGATCAAGAAGGATTCGCCGCCGGTGCGCCTGTTCGCGCCGGGCGGCACGCCCGCCGCCTATTTCGCCAGCCTCGGCTGGGCGGCTGAGGGCGTCCGGGTTCCGGGCGCCAACAGCGTCTGGACCGCGAACGGCAGCAAGCTGACCCCGACCAGCCCGGTGACCTTGAGCTGGGCGAACGGCACGGGCCAGACCTTCCGCATCGAATATAGCATCGACGCCAATTATCTGATCACCGCGAAGCAGACGGTCGTGAATGCGGGCACCGCGCCGGTGTCGCTGAACAGCTTTGCGCTGATCGACCGCCTCGGCAAGCCGACCGACCCGCACGAGGTCGACAGCTGGACGATCCATGTCGGCCCGACGGGCTATCTCGACGGCAAGTCGGTGTTCGATGTCGATTATGACGATGTCGAGGAAGCCGCGAACCGCAGCGTGCGCTACGCTTCGGCGGGCTGGCTGGGCTTCACGGACAAATACTGGCTCGCCGCGATCATCCCGGCCAGGGGCGAGCGCGTGACCGCGGCGATCAGTTCGCCCGCCGCGAACAATTACCAGACGCTTTTCGCGCGTGACTTTACTGAGGTCGCGCCGGGGCAGCAGCTGACGGCGACCAGCCGTATCTTCGCCGGCGCGAAGGAAGTGGAGATTCTGGAGACCTATCAGAACGACCAGGGCATCACCCGCCTGTCGAACGCGATCGACTGGGGCTGGTTCGAATTTTTCGAGGTGCCGATCTTCAAGCTGCTCCACTGGCTGTTCCTGCAGCTCGGCAATTTCGGCCTCGCGATCATGGCGCTGACCTTGATCATCCGCCTGCTGATGTTCCCGATCGCCAACCGGCAGTTTTCGTCGATGGCGCAGATGCGCGTCGTCCAGCCGAAGATGAAGGCGCTGCAGGACCGCTACAAGGACGACAAGCCCAGGATGCAGCAGGAGTTGATGAAGCTCTATAAGGACGAGAAGATCAATCCGCTCGCGGGCTGTCTGCCGATCCTGATCCAGATCCCCATCTTCTATGCGCTGTACAAGGTGCTGATGCTGGCGATCGAGATGCGGCACCAGCCGTTCATCCTGTGGATCAAGGATCTGTCGGCGCCCGACCCGCTGCACATCCTCAATCTCTTTGGCCTGCTCCCCTTCACCCCGCCGTCGATCCTCGCGATCGGGCTGCTCGCGGTGATCCTGGGCGTGACGATGTGGCTCCAGTTCCGCCTGAACCCCGCCCCCGCCGACCCGGTGCAGGCGCAGGTGTTCAAGATCATGCCCTGGCTGTTCATGTTCATCATGGCGCCGTTCGCCGCGGGCCTGCTCCTCTACTGGATCACCAACAATATCCTGTCGATCGGGCAGCAGCAGTGGATGTATCGCAAGTTCCCGGCGTTGAAGGCGGCGCCGGCGAAGTGAACGAGATCGAACTCGAACCCGGCGCGGATCCCGAACGAGCTGAGCGCGCGCGCAAGCTGTTTGCAGGGCCGATCGCCTTTCTGAAATCGGCACCCGCGCTCGAACATCTGCCTGTGCCCAGCGTGCCCGAAATTGCCTTTGCGGGCCGGTCGAACGTCGGCAAATCGTCGCTGCTCAACGCGCTGACGAACCGCAACGGCCTCGCGCGCACCTCGGTCACGCCGGGACGGACGCAGGAGCTCAACTATTTCGACGTGGGCGAGCCGCTGGTGTTCCGGCTCGTCGACATGCCCGGCTATGGTTTTGCCAAGGCGCCGAAAGATGTCGTCAGAAAATGGCGCTTCCTCATCAACGATTATCTTCGCGGGCGGCAGGTCTTGAAACGCACGCTGGTGCTGATCGACAGCCGCCACGGCATCAAGGACGTCGACCGCGAGGTGCTCGAAATGCTCGACACAGCGGCGGTGAGCTATCGCCTCGTGCTGACCAAGGCCGACAAGGTGAAGGCGAGCGCGCTCGCCGACGTCCATGCGGCGACCGAGGCGGAGGCGCGGGGGCACCCCGCCGCGCACCCCGAAGTGATCGCGACGAGCAGCGAAAAGGGCATGGGGATCGCCGAGCTGCGCACCGCGGTGCTGGAGGCGGTGGAATTATAGACGATCCTCTCCCCTTGCGGGAGAGGATGGTGAAGGTTGCGGACTTGTCCGCTACCGTAACCTGGAGAGGGGGAAGCGGCCCGCCGGGCCGCGCGAGCCACGGGCTCGCATCACCCTCTCCCAGCTTCGACTAGCCAGCAAGCTGGCAAGTCTGCGCAACCGGCGACGGGTTGGATTGCCCCCGGCAATCCAAGTCCGTGCCGGGGACACGGACGACCCGTCGCCCCCGTCAAGGGAGAGGGAGGAGGATTGGCATGAAACTCTTCATCGGCAACAAGGCCTATTCGAGCTGGAGCCTGCGCGGCTGGCTCGCCGCCAAGCACAGCGGCCTGCCGTTCGAGGAGGTCACCGTCCCCCTCTATAATGAGGAATGGAGCCGGCGGCGCGAGGGCGACGAGTTCGCGCCGTCGGGGGGCAAGGTGCCGATCCTGTGGGACGGCGCCGACATCGTCGTGTGGGACAGCCTGGCGATCATCGACTATCTCAACGAAAAGACCGGCGGCACGCGCGGATATTGGCCCGAGGATATGGCGGCGCGCGCCATGGCGCGATCGATGGCCGCCGAAATGCACTCGAGCTTTGCGGCGCTGCGCCGCGAGCACAGCATGAACATCCGCCGCATCTATCCCGCCGCCGAGCTGACCCCCGAGGTGCAGGCCGACGTGATCCGCATCCTGCAGATCTGGGCCGAGGCGCGCGCGCGCTTCGGCGGCAAAGGCGATTATCTGTTCGGCGACTGGTCGGCGGCGGACATGATGTTCGCGCCGGTGGTAACGCGCTTCATCACTTACTCGATCCCGCTGCCGCGCTTTGCCCTGCCCTATGCGCAGGCGGTGATCAGCCATCCGCACATGCAGGAATGGATCGGCGGCGCGCAGGCCGAGGATTGGGTGATCGAGAAGTTCGAGGGGCGGGTCGAGGAGTAGCGCGGGGGCCGCGGAACGGCGGGCTTCTCTTTCATCGTCACCCCGGACGCGATCCGGGGTCCATGACTTCAGCGCCGCCGTGGATCCCGGATCAAGTCCGGGATGACAAAGGTCTGGAAGCGACCGATCGTTGCCGTACCCCGGCGAAAGCCGGGGTCCAGAGCGGGATAAGCCAACGCCTGCTCCTGGGCGCCCTGGGCCCCGGCTTTCGCCGGGGTACAACAATAAGGCGAACGTCCGCTCCCCACCCCCACACCGGCCACAAAAAAGCTGTCCTACATGGCCCGGCTGCGCCAGCCTTCATCCCGGCTCTTTCAAAATGTGGACAATGCGCTCGCCGCCCGGCGTGGGAACGGGAGCGTCAATCGCGCGACCTGCGCGCCGCGAGCAGCCAATCGGCCGCCGCACAAGGCTGACCTTTCCTGGCCTTTGGACGGATTGCGCCGGGGCCGCGCCGACCGCTCCGCACGCCAGAGCGGCCATCGGCTGCGACCGCCGTGCGTTGTGGATAACCCCGCGGACAACCCCGGGACAGGCCTGTGGATCAGCTGTTGAGACTGCGCCGGATCGCGGCGATTTCGGCGTCGAGTTCGCTGTCGGCGACGCGCAGCGCCTCTACCGTGCGCACCGCGTGGATCACCGTCGAATGATCGCGCCCGCCGAAACGGCGGCCGATTTCGGGGTAGGAGCGCGGCGTCAGTTCCTTGGCCAGATACATGGCAACCTGGCGCGGGCGAGCGACCGCGCGGACGCGGCGCTTCGAGCTCATCTCCGACTTGTCGAGCCGGTAGTGCGCGCACACCGCGCGCTGGATCTCGTCGATCGTGATGCGCGGACGCGCCGAGCGGACATTTTCGGCGAGCCGGTCCTCGGCGAGGGCGAGGTCAATGCGCGCACCGGTGAGCGCAGCATAGGCAAGGAGTTTGTTGAGCGCGCCTTCGAGCTCGCGGATATTGCGCGTGAAATGCCTGACCAGCCAGGTGACGACGTCGCCCGGCACCTCAACCATCGGCATCGCGGCGAGCCGCTGGCGGATGATGCGTTCGCGCAGATCGTCCTCGGGCGCCTCGATATCGGCGACAAGGCCGCCCGACAGGCGCGAGAGCAACCGCGCCTCGACCCCGTCGAGCATCGCCGGCGGACGGTCGGCGGTGACGACGAGGCGGCGCTGCGTGGTCATCAGATCGTCGATCGTGTGGAGCAGTTCCTCCTGCGTCGAATTCTTGCCGATCACGAATTGCAGATCGTCGAGCAGCAACAGGTCGGCGGCGCGCAGCCGCGCCTTGAACGCCATCATGTCGCCGCTGCGCATCGCGCCGACGAACTCGAGCATGAACTTTTCGGCCGACATCAGGATGATCGTCGCGGTCGGGTGCGATGCGGCATAATCCTGCGCGATCGCTTGCAAAAGATGTGTCTTGCCCTGCCCGGTGCCCGAGCAGAGATAGAGGGGGTTGAACTGCGGCCGCTCGACCATCGCCATGCGGCGCGCGGCGTTGGCGGCCAGAATGTTCGAGCGCGCGACGACGAAGCGATCGAACGACAGGCGCGGGTCGAAACCGAGCAGCGCGGGATTGGTCGCGGCGGCGGGCGCCGCATCGAAAGCGGGGAGCGGCGCCGAAGCCAGCGTCGCGGCGCGCTCGGCCGCTGCCGCACCGCCGCGCACGCTGACGCCGCGCACCGAGGGCAGTTGCTGCCGCCACGCGAGTTCGAGCCGGTCGCCGAAGCGCTCGTTGATCCAGTTCGCCGAAAAGCGGCTCGCGGTCTCGAGCGTCACAACGCCCGACAGCGCGCAATAATCGGCGAAGCGCACGGGCTTCAGCCAATGATCGAAGGTGCGGGCGCCAAGGTCGCGGCGCAGGCCCTCGGCGACGCGCGGCCAGAGCGCCGCGGCATCGCCGTTCACTGCTCCACCTTTTGCATCTTGCTCATGCCGATTGCCGCTCTCTGTCACGCCGTGCCGCCCCCTGGTCCCCTCGCGCCGGTATCGGGCAGCCGCCACGCGCCGATTCGTCGCCTGCGCCGGGCACAGGTCAACTGTCCGGGACAAGCGGCCCGAAAGGATGCGAATCATGTCGATGTGGCGGCCGCCGGCG